>NZ_JAFREM010000016.1 GCF_017377575.1 Candidatus Enterococcus moelleringii | reverse complement strand
AAGACCATCCCCACTACTTTTCCCATAAATGGTTACGTTCCACTGAGCTAGGGTATCCTCGTTTTCGGACTACTTGAACATTTGCTTATAGTGATTCGCACTATACAAACATTAAGTCCTTCATTATCTAGGCAAGATAACTACTATGACCTCAGCTGACTTCCTGCGATAAACCTTTTTCGACCGGCCTTAACGATTGCTGATTTTAAAGCTTCTCGTACTTATCCGTCCGCAGGATCTCCCAGGGTAAGACACTTATCTTTCTCTTTACAACCTCTTGATTTACTGTCTTGGTTTTACGTTTACCTTTTGGACTTCGGTTTGTCTAGCAACCTCATCCACCATTTAGCCTCATCAAGTTTCTGTTCGTAGGCTCAAAGATTCGCTACACCACTTCCTTCACCCCATCATTACTGATTTCGGCTTGTGGTTCACTACGCTTGGCGGTAACTACCCGCGACTGGACTTTCACCAGCTAGATAAGTGCCATGCCTGGCACACTAGGAAAAGTGCTCCTGCAGATTTTGCAGAAGCACTTTTTTATTTCCCATTAGCCAGACTTTTCTTCAAATACTCGCCAGTGGTTGTTCCACTCGCCAGCAAGTCCTCCGGCGTGCCGCTGAAAACCACTTCCCCGCCTTTGATGCCGCCATCGGGTCCGATATCAATGATCCAATCGGCTTGCTTGATGATTTCGCTATGGTGTTCAATGATGATCAAGGTATTCCCTTTGTTGACCATCCGCTGAAACAGTTCATTCAGGCTGCGAATGTCTGAAAGATGGAGGCCGGTGGTGGGCTCATCCAACACGAAAATCGCTTCCTTTTGATTGATGGCCTTCGCCAGCTTCAGACGCTGCCGCTCCCCTCCAGATAAAGTGGTAAGGGACCGTCCTATCGGTAAATAGGTCAAGCCGGTATCAATCAGCGACTGCAATTTTTCTCGCATCCGTTTACTGCCCCGTTTTTGGAAGAAGTCTTGAGCTTCCACCGGTGTCATTTCCAGTACGTCCAAAATTGTCTGGTCATGGTATGTGTAGCTGACCGCTTCCGCCGAAAATCGTTTGCCCTTGCACAGCTCGCATTCGTTCACCACTGGGTCCATGAAGACCAGCTCCACTGTGGTTTCTCCTTTTCCCTGGCAATTTGGGCAAGCCCCTTTGGAATTAAAGCTGAACATGCCCACATCTACCTGGTTTTCCCGAGCAAACAAGCGCCGGATTTCATCATAAATGCCCATGAAAGTGGCCGGTGTTGCCCGCGGCGTGGCGTTAATCGGTGACTGATTAATCAGTGACAGTTCTTCCGGGAATTGCTGCGGCAGGACTTTAGTGATTAAGGTAGATTTCCCTGATCCGGCGACTCCGGTTACCACTGTTAAAATGTGCTTAGGAATATCTACCGTCACATTTTTCAAATTGTGGAGGCTGGCATTCTTGATGGTTAATTTTTCCTGCCAGGGTCTAGGCTGTTGATTGATGGGCGGCGCTTGTAAAATCTCCTGACCAGTCAGGCTGTCAGAGGCTAACAGTCCTTGATAGCTGCCGCGAAAAACGACTTCCCCTCCCCCTTTGCCGGCCAAAGGTCCGATATCGATAATTTCGTCCGCCACGGCAATCACATCCGGATCATGCTCCACCACAAAAACCGTGTTCTCCTTATCCCGCAAGTCCAGCAGCAGCTGATTGATTCGGGAAACATCCCGGGCATGCATCCCGGTACTGGGCTCATCGAAAATATAAAACATTCCATTTAGCGAGCTGCCCATGTGCTTCACCAGCTTCACCCGCTGGGCCTCACCACCAGATAGCGTCGGTGTCTGGCGATCCAGATGCAGATAGTCTAGGCCGATATCAATCAAGCGCTGAACCTGACGCCGCAGCTCCTCAATCACATCAGAAATCTCTGGAAACTCCAGGCTCAGCAAATAGTCCAGCAACTGCCCCATATCCATCTGCACACAATCGGCAATCGAGCGCTCCGCCACCTTGACGGACAAAGATTCTGGATTCAACCGCTTCCCCTGACAGTCAGGGCACAGACCTTGAATCAGCAAATCCTGCTGCCGCTTTTCATAGTGTTTTCCGTAAGCTGACAAATCCCGCTTCATCAAGATTCGTTCGTAGTTGCGATAGATGCCTTCCAGCTTGGGGTTGACTGGCTCCGCCGCTTTCTCAGGATGACCATACATCAGCTGATTCCACTGAGCCTCCGTCAAATCCTTCAAAGGAATTCTGCTGTCAAAAAAGTCTGCTTGATTATATTGCTTCCAGTACCAGCTGCCGATGGCATACTTAGTATCCAGCATCGCCCCTTCCTGCCAGGACTTTTCCACGTCGACGATCTTGTCAAAATCCACCTGGTTCACGTAGCCTAGCCCCGAGCACTTCGGGCACATCCCCTGCGGATTATTAAAGGAAAAATGTCCCGCTGACGGCATCCGCGGCGTCCCTACCCGCGAGAACAACAGCCGCAGCAGGGAATAAATTTCGGTGATAGTGCCTACCGTTGAGCGCTGATTGCCCCCTAAAGGCGTCTGATCGATCACAATAGCCGGGTTCAAATTCTCGATGCGGGAAACTTTCGGCTTGCGGTATTTCGGCATCCGGTTGCGGACAAAAGCGGGATAGTTGGCATTCATTTGCCGCTGGGCTTCGGCGGCAATCGTATCAAAAACTAGGCTGGACTTGCCTGAGCCGGACACCCCGGTAAACACCACCAGCTGATTTTTGGTAATTTCCAGGCTGATATCTTTCAAATTATTGTGGGCGACTTCTTTTAAGATTAATGGTTTCATGTACAACCTTCCTTTCCCCTTTAGTCTAAAGTCTGACGTAAGGGGAGAGTCAAGGAGCAGATCCAAAAACAAAACGACCTAACCGAAGCTACGCCGTTTCACAACTAAACATTCTGATGTTTTATTAAATTACCTTCTGCTAAAAAGCTGCAGCCTCCTTTAAATGAAGAAGCAGCGTCTTTTGGGGATTTTCCTTTTTCACTTGATACAGAAGCACTAGCCAAATAATTAACAATACACCAATGTTCAGCACTTGAAATAAATAAGGGTTGCTGAAGGAGGTGTTGATTACTAAGTTGAAAAGAATTGGCGAAAATAGGCCCTCTAGACAATGCGCCAGGATCGAATAAAATAAGTTGCCGGTGAAGAAATAGATGGCTCCATACAACAGGCCGCAAGCAAGTCCTTTGATTAATTGAGAGAAACTGCTGAAATGGATCAGCGCAAAACCGATGGCCACCATCAAGTAGACCGAGTTTTTGGGGATTTTCCTGCTTAACAAATATTCAGTCAGCAGCTTTCTAAAAAGGATTTCTTCTGTGATCGGCGTCAGCAATCCGATGAATATAATAGTAGAAATCGGGATCGGATTCATCGTCAGTTCCCCTTGAATCCGTGAACAATCCACCAGAAACCACTGAACACCGGCAGCTTGGCTAAAGAGGTTCATCAAGATAATCGATAGTTTTCCCATCAGCAAGGCTGAAAATACCAGCAGAAAATTCGTGGAAGTCGTCCGGCTGCTTCGTTTAAGAGTCTGGGCATGAAAATCTCTAAACTCCAAGATATAGACGAGATAGGCAGCCAACGCCACCGATAATGCAACAACGCTATGGACCAGCACTTCACTCCCTCTGATTTCGCCGTATAGCAGCTGAGAAAGTTGCAAAGTGAGATACTCAAAAATGAAATAGAGACCGACAATCAGCACAGAGCTGCCAAGGAGCCTAACAGCCTTCTTCATTTCCCCCTCCTCCAATCTAATTGTTACTGCGAAAAAGCGAATGATGTTTTGACCTCCACAAATTAGCAAATGCTTTCTGACTGGACCTGTTACTTTAATCATAAAATGCCGTTAACCTCAGCACAAATCTAAGTATTACCGCTTCGTAAACAAATTGGATTAGTTTAGTGATTGTAAAATTGCTGAATTTTTAGCGAAAAAAAACTGCAGACAGAAACTAATTTTCCATCTGCAGCTGAAAGATTTATAAATAGTTGGCTTCCGTCAAGGCTTGCTTAGCTGATTGATCATTATCATCGTTGACTAGAATAACTGGTCCAGTACAGCCCATGCCGCTTTCGGCATAGATGTTTTTTTGCCACAATAGCTGAACCGCCTCTTCTAGCTCCATAATCTCAATCCCGGCAATTTCACTCGTTACGATTTCCTTTTCAGGGGGCGTCACCGGTGCCAAAGCGGCTGAGGCAGGAGCGCCTTGCTTAGTTAGCTCTTGGCAAATCTCCTGCAAACCTGCTGCTTCGGCTTTGCCATATTCCTCGCGGCTGATTTTGGCTAGTTGACCTTTGGCTAATTGATAAGCGTATTCCAGGGCATTGGCGATGACTGGTGCACCGCTGGCCCGGGAAATGATACAAATGTTCCGCTCATAATTTTTCCCGATTCCGGGACCATAACCTGAACCTGAAACCTCGTAATTCCCACCGCTGTTGTATGCGGAGAACAGCTTCATGAGAATATTTCCGGTTAAGCTGTCGCAAACCACGACATCCACACTGCCCATTAATAAATCGTTTCCTCTAAGCACTAAACCACCATCAGCCCGTTGACTTGCGCCAAAATTGACTTCATAGCCGCCTTTTTGCAGCGTAAGCACTGCCCGTTCAACGGCCTTGGCGCCTTCAATATTCAAAATACCCACTGATGGATTAGCAATTCCGCTGGCCTTGGCTGCCGCAATGCCGTGTACCGTGTTTAACACCATGGCTTCATTTCTGGCAGCACTAGCGGTTCCGGTCGTCGTCGCAATAAATAGTTCCCGACCCAAAGCCGGCGTAACCACTTTCCCGACGGTTGAAACCCCGATAGGAAAATTGTAATGCAGCGTCACACAGCCCGCCAGTTCGCCGCTATCCAACAACTCAGTCATCAGCTCATGAGCTTCCTTTTGACAATCCGTTGTGGAAATATGCTCAAAATCCTGCGTCCAATCCGTTTCGCTGCCGATCACGACTACATCAAACAAGTTTTTCCTTTTGATTTGATAGGCAGCTTCCTTCATGACTTCTGTTCCCAGTTCACTTCCGTCAATTGTCAGACCGATTTTCAGCCGTTTACCCATTTGACCGGTTTCCAGACTGTCAGCTAACTCTTCAAAGACCTTTTTTACCGTTTCCTTCACTTGATCAGACATGTCCATCCACCTCTAATCCGTCGAGAAGCTGGCGGCGAATTGGCGTAACGCCTGCGCAACTTCCTTTTTCACTAATTCTTCCAGATCAGCCTGCTGCTGATCCTCGATTTTTCCGCTGTTTCTTTCGATCATCATTGAAACACCATCAAACAAATTGGTCATCCGCCCCAGGAACAACGAACCTTTGCCCACAATCATAGCCCGCTTTTTAGCCCCCGTCGTCAAATCCTCAGTGGCGAACCCGAGATAAGGCACACCGCTTGGGATATGTCCTTGAGTTGGCGCCCAGCCGACCAAAGCCTTCTCGTTAACGAAATTCATCAGGTCCTTTTTCTCTATGTCTTTATGCAGCACGCCGATGGCTCCGATCATTTTCAGATTGGCCAGCGGAACATCGCCGGCCCCCGCCGGTTTGGTAATGTCTGGATTTTGCATTTCTACAGAATACACATCTACGTCCTTAATGGTGATACCCGCTTTTTCCAAGACGTTCCCCACTAAAGCGGTGGTGACTGCCTGCGGACTAGAGCCGCTACCGACTTCGTGCTTGCCGTTCAGGTCATGACGCAAAACCGGGTGCACGCCGTCATTTTCACTAATTAAGGCCGCAAAGCCCCCTAACACATCCTCTAAAATCGGCAAACCTTTGTTGACATGGGATTTACCGTTCATCCCCAGCTTGGCTGCCGCACCGCCAGCCACAATCACCACATTTTTGTGGGTGCCGGCTGCTACTAAAGAGGCTGCCGTGATCAAGGCATGAGTAGGTCCCGCACAAAAGCTGCGAATGTCGCTGCCGGTGGCGTGTTCACAGCCGCACAGCTCAGCGATGGATTTGGCAAAATTGCCGCCGCCCCGCTGATTCATATCGCCGCAGGCTTCTTCGCTGCATTCGATCACATAATCAATCGTCTTCGGATCCAGCTGATGCTTGGCAATCAAATGGCGCAGGGCTAACACACCGCTGGCCTTCACCACCAAGTTTTCCAGCATCACATGCGCGTTCAAATTCACATCAATTTGGTGAGCCGGACTAACACAGCCGACTAATTTTTGATTATAATACAGGCCTTCTGCCGCATTTTCTGCCAATTCATTTTCAATCCAAGCCAGGTCCTTTTCACCCTTCAGCTTCTCCAAATCCGCAGCAAACAAGGGATGTTTTTCCAAGGCAGCCCGGACTTCTTTGGCAAAGTTTTCTTCAAGATGCACCAGCTCAAAGACATCGGCGATTTGCAGCAGGCCGTAAAATTCCAGCTCCGGCATAATTTCTCCGAAGCGGCCGTCCCGCTGCCCCTCCACCGCCTGGTTGGTCCACGGTTGGGGAATTTCTTTTAACTGCTCATACCCCATATTGCCAATAAAAGTTTGGTTGGGGGCATAATTTACCACCTCTTCAAACGAGCGCATATGCTCATAAAGATGCTTCAAGTAGTCGCTGTCAGGGGTGGTGATTTTTTCAGTGGTTTGCGTAGTGCCGTTATGCTCAATCATATCCGGTGTGTGCACCAGAACATAACTAGCTCCCCGTAATGTCGAATAATTCATAGACTCTCTCCTTATTATTCGTCGTAGTTGCGATTGTCCGTCAAAAGCCTTAAATATATTTCTTAATCAGCGCTTCAACGTTTTCCTTGGTGCAGTCTTCTTGGCTGACTTCATCCACCTTTTCGCCATCTTTGTAAATCGCGACAACTGGCAGCCCCATAATCCGATGCTTGATGCAGAAACGGCGTACCTTTTTTTGAGAGGTATTAAATTTGGTAAAACGAATTTTATCCCCGTATGCCTCATGCAGTTCTTCAATCGCCGGCATCAAGGCCAGGCAGTTTTCACAGGTTTCTCCCCACCAATCCACTAGAACCGGCTGGGCTTGCTCCGTTACTTCCGTATCAAAATTATCTACCGTTAATTCAATCATTTAAGTCGCCTCCCGTTTCATTCTTTCCACATATTTTTGGGCCGAAAAGGCCGCAATCGCGCCATCACCAGTCGCCGTTACCACTTGCCGCAGCACTTTCGGCCGAATATCTCCCGCCGCAAAGACACCTGGCACTTCCGTACACATGGCTTCATCTGTCAGCAAATAACCATACTCGTTTAACGGCAGTACGCCTTCGTACAGATTGGTATTTGGCACAGTACCGATAAAGACAAAAATCCCAAATAGACCGTCCTCTTCGTCGGCTTCAAAGCGCGTGGTTTCACCGGTTTCGGTATTTTTTATGGTCATGGCTTCCACCATGCCGTCGCCTTCAATACTTTCCACCACTGAATTGAAAATATAATCAATCTTATCGTTGGACCTGGCTTGTTCAACGGCAATCGCATCCGCCGTCAAATCGCTCAAGTTTTGAATAATTGTGACTTTGCGGGCGAAGCTGGTGATAAACATCGCTTCCTCCACCGCCGAATTGCCGCCGCCAATTACAAAGACCTCTAAATCTTCAAAAAAGGCGCCGTCACAGGTGGCACAATAGGAAACCCCTTTGCCTCGCAGCTCTCTTTCACCGGCACAGCCGATTTCCCGCGGATAGGCGCCGTTAGCACATATCAACGCATGGGTTTCATAAGTCGTTCCATCCTTGCAGGTAATCTTTTTAACTTTTCCCGCCAAATCCAGCTGGGTTACTTCCTTGCCGATTTCAATCTCTGCCCCAAATTCACGAACCTGATCCGCCATCCGGACGATCAGCTCCGGTCCTGAGGTTTCCTTGTCAGTTCCTTTAATCGAACCAGGAAAGTTGGCAATTTCGTGGGTGGAAACAATTTGTCCCCCCAATTTGGTTTTCTCTAAAACTAAGACCTTCAGTCGGGCCCGGGCGTTATATAAAGCAGCGGTTAACCCAGCCGGGCCACCGCCAATAATAACAACATCGTACATTGCCATGCTCCTCTCAATGAACTGCCCGAGTGATCCAATCACTCAGGCAGACAAGCTTATTCAAAAACAGTTTGTTCATCAACTGGCGTAGTGAGTGCTTCCAGCGCTTTTTCAACGATTCCGCGGCGAAGCTTTTTCTCCTCCTGTTGACTTAAGCTTGGATTCCCCAATGGATGAGGAATCGCTACTGCCGGAACAATTCGATTTGCCCCGACTGTTTGTGAGATGGGAACCACTGTACAAATGTGAACCACCGGGAGACCGGTTTTTTCAATTTCTTTTACCATCGTTGCACCGCAACGCGTACAGGTTCCTCAGGTGGAGGTTAAAATAACAGCCTCGACACCATCTGCTAATAATGCTTGCGCAATCTCTGCGGCATATTTTTTAGCGTTGGCAACCGCCGTTCCATTTCCTACGGTTGTGTAGAAATAATTATGCAGGCTGCCGATCACGCCTTCATTTTCCATATCTCTTAATATATCTAATGGCACTACTCGGTTAGGATCTTGGTTTGCATACACAGGGTCATACCCGCCGTGAGCCGTTTCGTAGTTCGCTTCACTCAGCGTCTCCACGTTTTCAATCGAATAGCTGCCAAATTTTGATGCACTGCTGGATTCAATGCGGTCTGGATTGCCCTTAGGAACAATCCCGCCGGAAGTGACAATCCCTATTCTGGCTTTCGTTATGTCAGTAATAGCTGCTGCCGGAGCAACATTGTCAAATTCAGGCATAGGATATTCAGTGGTAAATTCTTCGTCCTTTAATTTACGCACCAGCATTTCCACCGCACGTTGCGATCCCCGCTTTTCATCTTGGAAATTCTTACGATAACGAACAAAATAATTGTCAGCCTCTGGAGAGACAGCTTCCTGCTTCACTAATTTCAAAGCCAAGGCTGCCATCACCGGCACCACCTTGCGCATTCCAGCCGCACTTTTTTTGGCAGGCACGATATAGGCGCCTTTTTTGTACATCTCCACCCCAGGATTTTCTTCATACATCCCGGTGACTGCTGGAATTTTCAGCTCCTCCATCACTGCTTGGGCAACTTCTCCGCAGGCAATGCCGTATCTGCCGGCATTAAAAGCAGGCCCGGCAACAACCATGTCCGGCTCAAATTGTTTGATCATCTCAAGAACATCTTTTTTGGCACTATCCAAATGCTCATTAAAGAAACTGTCCCCGCACACAACGGTGCCGACGATTTCTGCTTCGTCACCAAATGAATTCATGAAAGCCAAGCCCGGTCCGACTACTTCACCTTTAGAGAATGGTTGGATATCCGCCTTTTCTTCACCGCCAATACCAGCGTAAAACTGGTTAATGTAGTGAACAACTTTATACTTAGTCATAAGACGCTCCTTTCAGTCCTTATTTGTACTTGGAGTATTGATTCCTCATGGTTGAGACCTCATCCACGATGTCATCAACATCTAACACCATTTCCATCATACCGATTTGCTCTTCAAAAACATCTGGGTCAACAATTTCTTTGAATTCAGGCTCGACAGCGTGATATACAGCTAAACCTAGCTGTTTATTGGTTAATGGACCAGCATACGTAGGGTCGCCGTTGGTTACCGTTTCAGCAGCTAAACCAGCTGCTTCTCCTTCTGCGGCACCAATCAAAATGACAACATTTTCCGCGCCGAAGTTTTCAGCGGCTTCATTTACTCTACGTTGATTCTCTAAGTCCATTGCACCAGCGGCCGTTCAGACGAAGCATTCAGTTGAAGAGAATACTACTTCGGCTCCGGTACCTGCGATACAAGCTTCAATTGCTTGTCCCGGGATACCGTCACGGTCGCCAATCACTAAGACTTTTTTATTTTTCAGTTCTAAAGTCATTAGTTATTCCTCCCTATTTTGTATTAAACGCCTTTTGCAGACATTTTATTAAAACCTAGTTCGTTTGTTGCACCGGTAATTGCCTGGATTTCAACTTCAATTGTGCCATCTTCTTTCAAGCTGCCGTCAAAGCCGCCTGCGATGACATCTACATAACCTGATTCTCCGATCAATCGATCCATTTTTGGCAACTGGATCACTTCATTGGCATTTCCGCCGGTCACGACTGCCGTGGCTAATTTATCTGCATCTGCCAACGACTGGCTCGCCCCGTCTCTGCCCGCGTACTCATCGGTTACAATCACCGTTTTGATGCCTTTTTCTTCGACTTTTTTACAATTCATAATTAAATCTGTATCAGGATTACCAAAGCCTTCTTGGGAAATAATTACCCCATCCAGCCCTAAATATTCGGTTAGCTTTGCCACAAAATCGCTAGAGCGATGCTTGTCTTTCAAGTAAACGGTTTCATTTGTAACGATTACTCCGACAAAATTGACTTCCTTGCCATGCTTTTGGTACAAATCCTCAATCACGGGATTGTTCAAATGATGGTAAGTGGTGTTCTTGTCACAGGCCGACACACAGTTTCCACTGATAATTGCCCCGTCCATCACTTCTGTCGGGTATAAAATCGTCGGCACAATATGCTTCGCATCAGTTCCATACACATAAGTATCATGCAAGAGCCCTTGAGTCTGAAGCATGTACACATAGCCCACCTTTGGCAAATCAGGAAATTCTTGAATTTGTTCCAGTAACGGTTTCGTTTCATAGGTAGTTACTTCGTCCGGTTCAACTTCCTCACCCAGACGTCCAATGTAGTCCGCCGCCTTCAAGCCAGCAAACCGGGCCGCTTCTTCATAAAGATGCGGGTCAAGCTCTTCTTGCGGTTTCAGCACCAAACAAATTTCCACTAGTTGAGAAAAAGGCGTCAATTCTGCTCCAGGACCTTGCATATCCACGATCCCTTCCTGGAAGCCGACAATTTTCCCTACCGTCATCACTGCACAGCCTTTTAACACATGGGTCCGGCCGCTTCCGACAACATCCACCTTGTTAATTACCCCTGGAAAAATCCCCCGCTCTGAATCAACCTTGCATCTCGGTTCAATGACATCCTTCACCGGTGTAATGCGGGTGCTCTCACCAGGACTGGCAATTTCCAATTCACAGGACAACAGCCGATCATCTGACAACACTAAATCAATAATCTTTTGCGGATTCAGATACAGCGTGTGGTTGTCGATTTTTTCCTGATCACCTAATACCACCTGCTGGATATCAATCCTTCCAACTTCTAACTTCATACGTTCACCTCAATTCTATTTTTTTGCTTCTTAGTCACTGATAGATCATTGGCATACCCCCATTCGCATTAACGTGCTTTTCACCAGATGGAAATCAACAAAAGCAAAGTCCTGCAAAACTTTGGCGGTCCAGTTAGGCGTCGCCTTCATTTTGATGAACTTTTCGTAGACCTCCAGCGCTGCTTCTATATATTCCAAGCTCTCCATGTCAATATACTGAGCCTTAGAATCGGAAACAAAAATACTCTTATAATAGGTTTCATTAGGCTTCAGACTGCCGCTTAAAGGATGAGTCAAAAGCTTCATGTGCTCCTCTATAATCAGCTGCTTTACCCTAGCCAACACTTCCCCATAAGAACCCTCCACAAAATCTAGTTCAGCCGGCAGAGCCATTTCCTGAACCATCGGGTTATTGGTTACAATTATCATAAAACCACCTGCCTTTTTGTGTTTTCGTTCACATACAAGGGTGTCTTTACACGTAAAAAAGAGGACAACAACACCCATGTGCAGTCGTCCTCTGTTAAAAGCCTGAGAGATTCACCTCTTGCGAGGGTTGCTCCTTCGGCGCATCCTATGCTCTCCAGAGTTTCATCAAATTACGGTCCGGTTACCTGAGATTTTCGCCGCGGCTATCTGCATAGCCTGCAGCTTATACCTTCGGTGGCAGTCGAAAAAAACGCTGCGCTCTCCCGCAATTGTCATTTAAATGTAAACGCTTTACCTAATTAGATGGTATCAATCTAAAGTTAAAAAAGCAACCTTTTTTATGTTGTTTGTGAACACTCTAACTAAACCCTTCATTACAACTCATACTAGGCGCCTATGGCTAAGCTGTGTAAGGAATTTTGTTTCTTTTCCTCGTTAGATAGTTCAAACTCAAATTGCTTATTATCCTCCACAAAACAAAAGAGCTGTTTCATTCTTGGCGCAACTAAGATGATTTTTCTGCTACCTGAAGGCACAGTGAAATAAAGGGTTGAGACCCATTTTCCAAAACTAGCAAGATCATTTGATGACAGAACCAGTGCTGTTGCTGCTAATTCTCGCTAAGGTCAAAGGAATCGATCGTATTTCCTTTGCTGCGATTAGCATAGACGTTATTCACTTAGCTGATAGCTGAAATTATCTTAATCCGGTAAAGCGGTTGAATTTCTACGTTACATCAATCTGCTATTTCGTTTTATTCTTTTCCCGTTTCCAACGATTGATGGCTTTTTTGTTTCGCCGTTTATCTGCGGAAAAACCGGCTAGCGGATTGGTGCCTTTTTTGCGTTTTGGGAACCAGCCTGAGCGTTTTTCTTCTACTGGTTCTTCCTCGGCTTCTTCAATCATTTCGACGGATTGCCCTATCGGTGCGTCGGTCGTTTGTTCTGTGAGGGGTGCGGGCGGCGTGGCCACTTCGCCTGGCTCCTCCAACGTCATGACTATATCATCCAGACTAAAGTCCTCTAATTTCGCCCCTTCTGGCAAACCGGTACTCAGCAGTGCTATCAGCTCGTCGTCTGACATCTGGTTCGGTTGATAATCCTGCGGGACAGTGATTCTTATGCATTGGGTTCCACCTTGGGATCTAGGCTTGTCCATTGCTGGTTCCACTGGTGCTGCCTGCATTAGTGCTGCTGCTGATTGTGATGCAATCAATCCGGGCTGAGGGATGTTGAATGATACAGGAGCTTCCTGCATTTGGGCAGACTCCGGCTGTACTTCGATTGTTGATGCTGCTTGTACTTCAATTGCTTGAACGGGTTCTGGTTGAACGTCCGCTACTGGCGTAGCAGGTTCAACCTCTTCCTCATTGCGAGTATCAAAAATCGGTGTTTCGAATGTTTCGACAAATTTAGCGCTGATGACTTTCGTGAACATGCTGATGCCGTCTTTTTCAAACAGATTCAGGTTGGCTAATTTTTCCAGACTGGCACGAATTTCTTCGGCAGGTTTATTGCGATCAGGGTCTTTTATATTAAAGCTGTGACGACGGCCAATGCCGTTTTCAAAGGTTGCATTTAAGCTTAACATTTATCCAATCATTCCTTTCGTTTTAGGGTATCTATGTCAATTTAGTCAGTTTGTTTCCGGTTTCACTTTTATCTCTTCAAGGTACAGCAAAAGCTTCGGGACGGACTTCTTCAATTAGGTCCATCAATTTGGTGATTTTTTCTGTGACAAAGCGTTTGACAGTAAACAGACGGGAAGTTAAGTGCTTCCATTCCTTGGCGGTAAAATAATCTAAAAATAAATAATAATAGCGGCGCAGGGCGCGGGTTGTCTTGGTTTTTAAGAAAATATGACGGACCAGCTCGCTTAAGACGAAGCTGAAATCCTCCGTGCTTAATTCATCGCGAATTTGCAGAGCGACTAAATATTTGATGGTAGTCTTTGCATCGCTCGTCTCGTCGTAATAGTCACCAATACGTTTTTCTAAAGTATTTCGCTGAAGCTGGAACAATTTCGCGGTGGGTAAAGTATTTCTTTGCAATTTGCAAACCTCCTTCTTTTTTTACATTTTTTATGAGTGTCGACGACTATAGGCTAAATCATAATATGAGAATTGTCAATAGTGATTTTAATTATTTTTTCACGTTCTTTTTCAAAAGACCATGAATACGGCATTTTTATTAGCATTTTTTTCGAAGCTAGTCCTGTCGATAGAACTCTAGATACTATCGAAGAATATAAAAATCCGACAGACAGCAAAAACTCCGTTATAACAACATTTACTAGCGGGAAGTAAAGTAATACGTAACTATCCAAATTATTATCGACTATGTTTTAAGATACCAACAACAAGCAAAAAATAACTATTTCATCAATGTTTTACATTCACCCAAGAAACAAAGTGACTACATTCGTTATCTCTTGTTAGTCACTTTGTTCTTAAAAGCGCTTTTTCCATTCTAATCCAACTCATTTACGCTATTTTTGTAACCGTTTCATATTATCACCGCTTATAGAATATGCAAAATAATCGACAATGTCAAATGCTCCAAAATAAGGATTTTTAACATAAAAAACACTACTTTTCCGCGTCATTAAAGGACCTCGATTTTAAAATTTCCATTTTATGCACCGAAAACGGTTAAAAAATGGAAATTTTTTTTTGCAAGTTACTGCACAACGAAAAAAAGAGAAGACCACCACACCCTTGGGCATAATGATCTTCTCTTCTGTGCAATTTAAGCAAAATAGTCTCTCGTCTCTTTTTCGTCGGCATCCAGCTGGGCAATTAGCTCTTCGGCTGAATTGAACTTCACTTGTCCGCGAATGAAATGCAGCCAGCGAACTCGAACCTCTTCACCGTAAATATCTTGATCGAAATCTATGATGTTCAACTCCACGGTTTTTCTGCGATGAGGGCCAAAGGTGTCGTTGTGTCCAATCGAACCCATCGCTGGATACCAGTGTCCGCCTACCAGAATTTCGTTAACGTAAACGCCCACTTTAGGCAGCACCATCTGATCATCCGATTGAATGTTGGCCGTTGGATAGCCTAATTCGCGACCCCGAGCATCACCATGGATCACGGTTCCGCTAGTTTCATAAGCATACCCTAACAAGCGATTCGCTTCTTCTAAATTGCCATCTGTCAACAGCTGACGAATTCGGGAAGAGCTGATTTTTTCATCCTGATCCACTTGTTTAGGCACCGTCACCACTTCAAAGCGTCCTTTGGCATACTCAGGCAAATGAGAAACCGCCGCTTTGGCGCCCTTGCCAAAAGTATAATCAAAGCCAGACACCGCAACTTTCGCGTGCAGACCAACAATATACTGATCCACAAATTCTTGAGGCGGCTGCGCGGCAAAGGCCGAGGTAAAGGCCACTTCATACAAGAAATCTACTCCCAAGCGAGCCATCAATTCTTCCTTTTGGGTCAAATTCGACAAATATTTCACCGGATTACGATCCACTTTTTGGAAAACCACCGCCGGATGCTGGTTGAAGGTCATTACCGCCAGCTTCAAATTCTTCTCGTCCGCAATTTTCCGTCCTGTTTCAATCACTTCCTGGTGGCCGCGATGAACGCCATCAAAAAAGCCTAAAACCAGCACCACATCAGCAGCCGGAATTTCCGCCGTCTGATAGGGGTGGCGTAATTTAATTATTTCCATCATATCCCCCTCATATTCATTATGCTAATTGACTAAAATATCTTATTCATTCCGAATGACTTTGCTGGGCTTCAGCCAGCCATTTCGCTGCGGGTGCTCAGCATATAAACTTACTAGTTTATCTTGATAAAATAACGCAACCAACTCGTCTGGCATAGCCGCCAAGCCCAATTCCTTCGTTGGCATCAGTTGACCATTTTTCACCTTTAGCCACAACGCATCCGACAAATCAATTCGCGGAAAGTCCTTCACCGCCGTCTCAATCGGCTGCAAAATCTCCGCCATCCGATCCTCTTCCATCAGCTGCTGCACCTGAGCCAAGGTCGTTGCTTGCCCGGCCGAAAAGCCGCCGCTGGCTAAGCGAGTCAAATCCGACATATGAGCCGGATAGCCTAAAGCCGCGCCTAAATCCACCGCTAATGTCCGCACATAGGTCCCCTTGCCGCAGGATACTTGAAAGCGCCAAGTCTGGGTACCCGCTTCTTGGTTAAAAGTCGGCTCACTCACACGCTGGAAAGAATAAATCTCCGCCTGACGTTTCGGCCGTTCAACTTCCTCACCAGCCCGCGCGTATTCATACAATCTTTTCCCATTCACCTTCACCGCTGAATACATCGGCGGAATTTGCGTAATCGTTCCAACAAATGCTGCCATCGCTTCATCGATCTGAGCTTCAGTCAAAGGTTCCGTCACAGTTTTCTGCTCAACCGTATCCCCGCTGGCATCTTCCGTCGTGGTAGAATAACCCAACGTAATCTCGCCCTCGTAGATCTTCCCGCTGTCCTGCAGGTATTCAATCACCTTGGTGCCTTTACCGACACAAATCGGCAGGACGCCATCTACATCCGGATCGAGGGTACCGCCATGACCAATTTTTTTCATTTTTAAAATCTTGCGCAGCTTAAACACGCAATCGTGACTAGTCATGCCACGTTCCTTCCATAAAGGTAAGATCCCGTCCATTTTATCGCTCCATTTTCTAAAAATTTCAACGTTGCCATTATACCATAGCTAAATGGATAAAAGACAAGAAAGGCCGCACAAACTCCCCGGCCTCAATAAATCCATCTAAACTTTACCTAAACTTTTGAAAAATGTCTCTAAAAAAGAAAATCCCCGCCCAGCATCAAGTGCTGGACAGGGACCGTTTATTCTTCTTTCGGTTTTTCTGGTTTTTTCTTCCGCATAATAAAACGAAACGGCGGATCAGCCGGCTGACGCATCGCGTAGGATTCCAGCATATTGACCCGATGCCGATAATCATTGGCTTCAAAGGTGGAAATTTCATCCCGACTCTCATGCTCGTCAATAATTTTCCGTTCCAAATAATAGCCCCGCAGCAATTCCTTGGTGTACATGGGATCCTGCTGAATCAAAATGGTGCCGAACAAGCCCCGCTTGTCCACCTGCTCCATTAAGTTTCTGCGCTCCTCCACGAAGAAATCAATCAAGTCTTCGTCATACACATCCCGCAAATTTTCCAAACTAGCCAAAATCGTCTGACTGTTTTTCAAGAAAACTTCTCGTACCGCCGAAACATCCTGACGGTCAATCACCCGGCGTAGACCTCGTGCCTGCCGCCGCTGCCAAAACAGCCTCGGATGCAAAATCACGCGAATAATTCGTTGAACCACAATGATCCAAAAGCTGAGAAAGGATAAAATTTGATGAGGAATCGAATTTTGAAAACGGGAAATAAACAGCGAATACAAACGATAAGAATCCATATTGATTTTCCGCTTGCGATAGCTCTCATCCAAACCATCCCGCTCAATCGACAGCATCAAAGCCTGTACCTCTTGAAACTCCTGCTGACTGCTGTCAGACATAGTATCGGTGAAGAGCTCTTGAATATGGTCCTGATAATTGGTAATCACCGCCTGAATCGCAAAATTTTCTTTTTCCGACAGCTCCCGCGTTTCCAGATCCTCTTCCAGACAAGCAATCACTTCCCGATAAATCTCCATTTGCCGTGGATTAGCCACCGGCGTGACTTCGCCATCGGAGAGAATCGGCAGTAAAATCATTCCCATAATCAAACTCAAAAACGTCACACAAGCCGTAATAAACAGCAGCAGCGAACGCTCAGGGAAATCTACCCCGCCAATCACCGCTGGTAAAATGAAAATCGTCGCAATACTGACGGTTCCTTTTACCCCGCCAACGGTCAACAACAAACGCTCATGCAAATGCC
This sequence comes from Candidatus Enterococcus moelleringii, assembly GCF_017377575.1. GTDB lineage: Bacteria > Bacillota > Bacilli > Lactobacillales > Enterococcaceae > Enterococcus_A > Enterococcus_A moelleringii. Next base: position 120,512 of record NZ_JAFREM010000016.1, on the reverse strand, counting down.
GATGGGTTTGCTTCAACCCTTTGGTAATTGTGTAAAACAAGGTAATAAATAAAAAGCGAATCAAGAAAAGCAGCGCCGTCAAAAGTACCACAATGAAAAACAAATGCAGGTTAGAATAGGTTTCGCTGTTCCAAATCGGTGAAAACACCTGGGATAATTCAATCCCTAAAAACAAAAACACCAGCGCATTCAAGGTAAAGCTGATGGTTTGCCAGCTAGTTTCCGTCACATTGGACAGCTCGGCATCAAACAGGCTGATTTTACGAAAGCCCCGCGACTCCAAAACACCACAAACCACTGCCGCAATAATCCCGGAAGAGTGGAAAATTTCCGCCACTAAATAGGCCAAAAAGGGCAAAGTCAGCTCAATCAATAAATAGCCGGTAATGTCGCGAGCGGAAATCCGTTCGATCAATTGAATCGATTGACGCTTCAGATAAACGACGACGACTCCGGCCAAAACGCCCCCTAAGGTAGAAAGCAGCAAAGTCAACGACGCCTCCGTTGCTGAAAAATGCCCAGTCATTAAGGCCGCCACGGCAAACTGAAAGGCCGTAACGCCAGATGCATCATTCAAAAGGCCTTCACCTTCCAAGATGTGCATCACCGAATCCGGCATCTTCAAACGTTTCGCCAGCGAATTCACCGCCACCGCATCAGTTGGACCTAACGCTGCCCCAAAAGCCAAACAAGCAGCTAGCGGAATCGTCGGCAGCAGGCCATGCAATGCAAAGCCGAGACTCACCAACGTCAGAATCACTCCGCCAAAGGCCAGAAACAAAATCGTCCCGCTATGCTTTAAAATAGCGGGAATGTCCGCCGTTTCTCCCTCGCGGAAAAGCAGCGGCGCAATAATCATTACTAAAAATACTTCTGGTTCAAAATTAATGGAACGACCAATTTCTGTCAGCCCCAACAAAATCCCCAGGACAATCTGAATCATAAACATCGGAATGGATGGGAATACCTTCGCTAAAACATTGGATAGCGTGATGGTAATGGCAAGAAAAATAATAATCTCAATTAAGATCATCGCTTAGCTAAAAACTGCTTCTCTCTAACCTTCGCTAAAATCTTCAAAAATTCCGTTTTCTTGTCAACAATCCGTTTTTCCAATTCCGTTAATTCCTTCGACTCGCCGTCTAAAGAAAGCTGCGCCCGCTTGGCTTCCATCCGCAAGAGGTCATGCTTCATACGCTCTGTTTTACGATACAAAAGTAAATTATTCTTCTTCATATATTGTTTGATGAATTTTCTTTCTTCAGGAGAACAATCTAGGTATTGAGCATGCAGACTGCGCATGCGTTCATCAAATTCTGTTGTCATTTTCTCCAACTTCCTCCTTAAGCTACCGCTTAAAACTTCCTACACTTTAACAGGAAATACTAAATTTTGCAAAAAAAACCTGAGTGAAACGTGCTCACTCAGGTCCTTCTTTACTCTTTATTTAGATCGCGAATCATCTGATCAATTTTTGAACCGTACTCGACGGATTCATCCAATTGAAAGATCAATTCAGGCGTCTTATAAATTGAAAGGGCCTGACCTAATTCTCGGCGAATTAAGCCTGTTGCCTTATCCAATCCAGCTTGCGCTTTTTGTTTGTCAGAAGCTTTGTCTGACAGCAGGCTGTAAAAAATGGTGGCCTGCTGCAAATCTCCTGTCACACGCACGTCAGTGATATTCACGTCTTGAACTCGTGGATCACGTACCCGTTTGCGCAGGATGTCATTGACTTCCTTCAAAATTTCTTGAGCGACGCGACGATCTCGATAGTTAGGCATAAAAACTGCCTCCTTTTTTTAGGCTTTCTTGATTTCTTGCATGATGAAGGCTTCGATCACATCATCAACCTTAAGGTCATTGAAGTTTTCAACCATGGCACCACATTCGTAGCCCATTTTGACTTCCTTCACATCATCCTTGAAGCGTTTCAAGCTAGCTAGCTTGCCTTCAAAAATAACGATGCTGTCGCGAATAACCCGCACTCCGCTGTCGCGAGAGATGCTGCCTTCATTAACATAACAGCCGGCAATTGTACCGATTTTAGAAACTTTGTAGGTTTCACGAACGGTCATTTGACCAGTAATTTTTTCTTCGTACTCAGGATCAAGCATACCATTCATCGCTGTTTCAATTTCATCGATGGCTTGGTAAATAATCCGGTGTAAACGAATATCTACTTCTTCACCGTCAGCTTGTTGTTTCGCTTGAGGTGTAGGTCGTACGTTAAAGCCGATAATGATCGCATTACTTGCCGCAGCAAGGGTTACGTCACTTTCATTGATGGCACCAACCGCTGAATGGACGATGTTTACTCGTACACCTTCAACGTCGATTTTTTTCAATGAGGCAGCCAATGCTTCCGCCGAACCTTGAACGTCCGCTTTAATAATCACGTTAACGTCCTTCAATTCGCCTTCTTTAAGTGATTCGAACAAGTTGTCCAAAGTTACCCGAGCATTTGAAGTACGGTGCTCTTGCAATGAACGTTTCGCCCGTTCTTCTCCGGCAGCCCGTGCAGTTTTTTCATCTGCAAAGACAGCAAAGCGGTCTCCGGCTTGAGGAACATCATTTAGACCAGTAATTTCCACTGGTGTTGCTGGTCCAGCGGTTTTATCACGACGACCAATATCATTGGTCATAACCCGAACCCGGCCGTAAGAATCACCAACCACGATTGGATCTCCTACTTTTAAGGTACCTTGTTGAACAAGCAATGTCGCAACTGGTCCTTTACCTTTGTCTAGGCGTGCTTCGATGACTGTACCGATCGCTGGTTGGGTAGGATCTGCTTTCAAATCTTCCACTTCAGCCACTAACAGAATCATTTCCAGCAATTCTTCAATGTTTTGATTGAATTTCGCGGAAATTTGTACAAAGATAGTGTCGCCGCCCCATGCTTCAGAAACTAATTGATGTTCACTTAGTTCTTGCATTACACGGTCAGGATTGGCACCTGGTTTGTCGATTTTGTTTACCGCTACGATAATCGGCACTTTCGCCGCTTTCGCATGGTTGATAGCTTCCACTGTTTGCGGCATAACACCGTCATCAGCAGCTACCACTAAAATCGTAATATCGGTGATACTTGCTCCCCGAGCACGCATGCTGGTGAAGGCCGCGTGTCCTGGTGTATCCAAGAAAGTGATTGGTTTGCCGTTAATATCGATTTGGTAAGCCCCGATATGCTGAGTGATTCCGCCGGCTTCACCGCTTGTAACGCGAGAATGACGTAAAGTATCCAGCAAGGTTGTTTTACCATGATCGACGTGTCCCATAATTGTAACAACTGGAGGACGCGGTACCAAGTTTTCTTCATTCACATCTTCTGCTTCAAAGAACCGGTCGATATCAGCAATATCAATCTGAACCTTTTCTTGCGCTTCGATGCCGTAGTCTGTTGCTAATAATTCAATCGTATCTTTATCCAACGGTTGGTTTTGGTTAACTGCAACCCCCATCAAGAATAATTTCTTAATGATTTCCGCTGGTTCACGATAAATTTTCTTAGCAATGTCTGCCACGTTCATGCCCACAGTATATTCTAGTACTTCAGGCAATTCACGGAATTTACGTGCTGGTACTGGCGGTTTTTGGCTTGGTTGATACTTGCCTTTTTTACCTTTTTTATTGAATTTGTTCTTATTGCGGTTGCCGCCAAAATTATTGTTGCGGTTTTGGTTGCCGTAGTTATTGTTACGGTTGCGGTTTTGGCTTGTTCCACCTTGTCCGCCGCCACCTTGAGCTGCTGGTCTTTGGCCTTGTCCGCCTTGAGCCGCTGGTCTTTGACCTTGGCTTTGTGCTGGGCGTTGGCCCTGTGTATTTGCTGGACGCTGTCCTTGGTTTTGGTTTGGACGATTTTGTCCGCCTTGACCTTGAGCTGGACGTTGGCCTTGGCTTTGATTTGGTCTTTGGCCTTGATTATTGGCCGGACGCTGTCCTTGGTTTTGGTTCGGGCGATTTTGTCCGCCTTGGCCTTGGTTTGGACGTTGACCTTGATTTTGGTTAGGGCGTTGTCCCTGGTTGTTAGCTGGACGCTGTTGTCCGCCTTGACCTTGTGGACGTTGTTGTCCCTGACCTTGAGCTGGACGCTGACCTTGTTGTTGATTTGGGCGTTGTCCTTGGTTGTTAGCTGGACGCTGCTGTCCGCCTTGACCTTGAGGGCGTTGTTGCTGACCCTGGCCTTGAGCTGGACGATTTTGTCCTTGGTTTGCCGGACGTTGACCTTGTTGGCCTTGTCCTTGGCGGTTGCCCTGATTCGGGCGATTTTGTGGTTTATCGTTTGAATTTCTCACGCTGTCTTGATTTCCTTTTCTATTTTGGAAATTTGGGTTATTTTTTGAGCTCTTAAATTTTGGTTTTTCGTGCTGGTTAGCTGCTGGTTTTGCTTGAGTATTTGCTGGTTTTGGTTGTTGTTCATTTCCAGTAAAAGCCTTCTTCAATTTTGACTCATCCTCATTCGATAACGCGCCCATGTGATTCGTCACATCGATTCCCATTGTGTTGGCCTTTTCTACAACATCCTTACTTGATTGATTAACTTCTTTGGCAAATTCGTATACTCGTTTTTTTCCCATGCAATCACCTTCCTAACCTTGTATTAACGACACCATCTTCTTAGCAAAGCCTTGGTCCATCACCCCGATTACTTTTCGCGGTTTGCCTATGGCATGTGCTAACTCACTCTCTGTGAATTCAACTAGACAGGTCGTTTGATAAAAATTGCTTTTATCTGTTACTTTTTTTCTTGTGTTTTCACTGGCGTCAGAAGCAACTAGCACCAACGAAACCTTTTGTTTACGGATTTCGTTAATCGTCAGTTCTTCCCCAGTAATCAGTTTGCCTGCACGCATTGCCAGGCCCAATAAGTTTAAGGCCTTTTGTCTATTCATTACTAAAGAGCTCTCTTCTTGCTTTTTGATGGGTCACATAGTCTAAAAGCTCTTGGTAAAAGTCATCCGTCAGTTCGGTTTCTAACACCCGATCCAAGATTTTTTTCTTCCAAGCTTTTTCTACTTCTTCCGGTTCAATGGCCACATAGGCTCCCCGACCTGGCTTTTTACCAGTGGGATCAATGGACACTTCCCCTTCTTTCGACTTTGCGATCCGAATCAATTCTTTTTTCGGTTTCATTTCGCCGGATACGACGGATTTACGTAAAGGGACTTTTCTCTTTTTCATAAAATGCCTCCTACGCGCCTATTCTTCTTCTTGATCGAACGCAACATTTTCAATATCGTCGTCTGTCATATCAGGAGTAATGGTCAATTCTTCTTCCGAAGCTTCATCTTCTGCAACAACTTCTTCTGCAGCTTCCGCTTCTTCGGCTGGCACTTCTTCAACAACTTCATCAGCGTCTACCGTAAATTCTGCTGGAACTTCCCCAAACAGATTGTCTTGCAGACCTTCTGGTGATTCGTCATAGTCGCCATCATCATACATCGCATAAAACTCTTCCATGTCAGACTCAGCTTTGATATCAATCTTGTGGCTGGTCAATTTCGCTGCTAAACGCGCGTTTTGACCACGTTTGCCGATCGCCAAAGATAATTGGTAATCAGGTACAACTACGGTACAAACTTTAGGATTTTCCGTGTCGAAAATAACATCTTCCACTTGGGCTGGATTTAAAGAGTTGGCGATAAAGACTGCCGGATCTTCATTCCATTCCACGATATCCATGTTTTCGCCTTTTAGTTCATTCACGATTGCTTGAACCCGTTGGCCTTTCGGTCCTACACAAGTTCCGACTGGGTCAATGTTGGGATCATTGGAACGAACAGCAACTTTCGCACGATCGCCGGCTTCTCTGGCAATGCTGACAATTTCAACGATTCCATCATAAACTTCAGGAACTTCTTGTTCAAACAGTCGGCGCAACAAATCCGGATGACTGCGGCTAACAAATACTTGTGGTCCTTTTGAGGTGTTTTCTACCCGGGAAACATAGACTTTGATGCGGTCATGAGGCTGATAAAACTCATTTGGCATTTGGTCTTGCTTAGAAAGAACAGCTTCAATTTTACCTAAGTTTACATAAATATAGCGATTGTCTTGACGTTCCACCACACCTTGCATGATGTCTTTTTCATAAGCACTATATTCATTATAAATGATATTGCGTTCCGCTTCACGAACCCGCTGCAAAATAACTTGCTTAGCTGTTTGAGCAGCAATCCGTCCGAAATCCTTCGGTGTAACTTCAAAGCGAATCGTATCGCCGATTTCGTAAGCGGGATTAATCGTCATTGCTTCTTTTAAAGAAACCTCTAACTGAGAATCCATTACCTCTTCAGTGACTTCTTTAACTGCGTAAACATGGATGTTGCCTTTTTTCTCGTCAAATTCAACTTCCACATTTTGTGCTTGGCCGTAATGACGTTTGTACGCAGAAACCAAAGCCGCTTCTAAGGCATCAATGACGATTTCTTTAGAAATGCCCTTCTCTGCTTCTAAAGTATTCAATGCATTCAGCATTTCTTTACTCATTATTCTTCCTCCTAAAACTCGATTGCAAGACGTGCTTTTGCAATATTGCTTCTGTCAAAAGTGATGTTTTTGGTGCGCGTCTTGATTTTGACTGTTAGTGTCAACTGTTCTTTGTCTAATTCTTTCAAGTGACCTTCATATTGTTTCTGCCCATCCACGTTTTGGTAAAGCGAGACATGCACATATTGCCCTAAAGCATTTTGATAGTCCTGCTCTTTTTTCAATGGACGTTCCGCTCCCGGTGAGGATACTTCAAGAAAGTATGCTTGAGGAATCGGATCCGGATCGATTTGATCCAGCTTTTCACTCAATTTTTCACTGACAAAGGCACATTCTTCAATATCAATGCCACCCTCTTTATCAATGAACACTCTCAAAAACCAATTTTTTCCTTCTTTTACAAATTCCACCTCTACCAATTCAAAGTGTTGCTCATCTAAGATCGGCATTACTAACTCAGTGATGGTTTCGACTACGCTGCTCAAGCTGTCAGCCTCCTTCTAGCTTTCAATCCATTAAAAAGAGTGAGCGAAAATTCCGCTCACTCACCTTCAGTGTCTGATTACTTTGTAATAATACCACAAATGCAATGAAAATTCAACCGGCCCATTTTCATATAGGCCGGCTGTAGACAACGTTTCACAGTCCTTATAAAAATCTTTACATGTCGAACAATGAAAGCTGATTTTCATCTGGTAAATCCTTCAAGACCCCTTGTGCATCCATGTACTCAATCAAGGTTTTCGATACTTTTCCGCGACTAGCTAAATCTTCTTTAGATAAGAAAATTCCGTTCTTACGAGCTTCACAAATTTGATTCGCCACGTTCATTCCTAGTCCCGGTACAGCTCTAAATGGTGCGATCAACGTATCGCCATCAATCACAAAATCCGTAGCATCCGATTTGTACAAATCAATCATGCCAAAGTTGTAGCCACGTTCCAGCATTTCATTACATAATTCCAATACGGTCAGCTGGTTCTTCTCTTTAGTAGAAGCATCCATTCCCTTGTCAGTGATGGCCTTCATTGATGCCTTCACAGCATCCTTGCCTTTAGCCATCGCCACCAAATCAAAATCATCCGCACGCACAGAGAAGTACGCACAGTAGTAAAGAACTGGGTAGTACACTTTAAAGTAAGCCACCCGCAGCGCCATCAATACGTAAGCTGCCGCATGGGCTTTCGGGAACATGTATTTAATCTTAGAACAAGAATCAATGTACCATTCCGGCACGTTGTTTTCCCGCATCGCTGCCAAGTAAGTTTCCCGCAGCTCCTCAGGAATCTTGTTCCATAATCCTTTACGCACGGTTTCCATAATCTTAAAGGCCATCCCGCTGTCTAAACCGGCATGCATTAAGTAAACCATGATATCATCCCGACAGCCGATAACGTTAGCCAGCGTAGCGTCACCGCGGCGAATCAACTCTTCCGCATTCCCCAGCCATACATCGGTACCGTGGGAAAGTCCGGAAATTTGCAGCAATTCCGCAAAGGTTGACGGATGGGTTTCTTCCAGCATCCCCCGTACAAAACGAGTCCCAAATTCGGGAATCCCCAGTGTTCCAGTTTTAGAATTAATTTGATCCGGCTCCACACCTAATACTTGCGGTCCAGCAAAAATCTTCATTACTTCTGGATCATCTGTCGGAATAGTTTTCGGATCAATCCCTGACAAATCCTGCAGCATCCGAATCACCGTCGGATCATCGTGTCCCAGAATATCCAGCTTCAACACGTTATCATGAATCGAGTGGAAATCAAAGTGAGTCGTTTTCCATTCAGAATTCTGATCGTCCGCCGGATATTGAATCGGCGTAAAGTCGTAAACATCCATGTAATCGGGGATAACAATAATCCCCCCCGGATGCTGACCAGTCGTCCGCTTCACTCCGGTTGAGCCCTTGGCCAAGCGATCAATTTCCGCCCCGCGAAAATGCAGGTTGTGATCCCGCTCGTAGCCCTTCACATACCCATAGGCAGTTTTATCCGCTACCGTACCGATTGTCCCCGCCCGGAAAACATAATCCTCACCGAACAACTGCTTCGTATAGTCATGAGCCTTGGCTTGATAATCCCCCGAGAAGTTCAAATCGATATCGGGTACTTTATCCCCGTGGAAGCCTAGGAAGGTTTCAAAGGGAATATCGTGTCCATCTTTATGCAAACGCGCGCCGCATTTCGGACAAGCCTTCTCTGGCATATCAAAGCCGGAACCGTAAGAACCGTCTTCGAAGAACTCCGAGTATTGACACTCTGGACAATAATAATGAGGCGGCAAAGGATTTACCTCGGTAATCCCCGTCATAGTCGCCACGAAACTCGATCCAACCGAACCCCGGGAACCAACTAAATAACCATCCGCATTACTCTTGTGTACCAATTTTTGCGAAATCAAGTAAATAACCGAGAAGCCGTTCCCGATAATTGAATCCAATTCCTTCTTCAAGCGCTTCTCAATGACTTCTGGTAATGGATCACCATACAATTCCTTGGCGCGACTGTAACTTAGCTGTTTAATCTCTTCTTCTGAACCAGGAATCTTCGGTGTATACAAATCATCCTTCACCGGTACAATTTCTTCACAGGTATCAGCAATCAAATTGGTATTATCCACTACGATTTCCTTAGCGACATCTTCCCCTAGGAAAGAAAAAGCCTGCAGCATTTCATCGGTGGCTCTAAAGTGCACATCCGGCAAGCTGTGACGGTTCAGCGGATTGGCGCCTCCCATTGAACTCACCAAAATCTTGCGGTAAATCGCATCTTCTTTATTCAAGTAATGAACATCACCGGTTGCAACCACTGGTTTGTTCAGCTCTTTGCCGATTTGAACCAGGTTGCGAATGATGTCTTCTAAATCAGACTCATTTTTTACCAGCTCTTGTTCCAGCAACGGCGCATAAACTGCTTTAGGCATGACTTCGATATAGTCATAAAAGGCCGCCCGATTTTTAGCTTCCTCTACCCCTTTTTGCATCATGGCTTCAAACATTTCACCCTGGGCACAGGCAGAGCCGACTAAAATATTTTCCCGCAGCTTTTTCAGCTGAGAACGCGGAATCCGTGGTACCCGTTCATAATAGTCCACGTTAGACATGGAAATTAATTTGAACAAGTCCTTCAAGCCATCCTGGTTTTTCGCCAGCAGCGTAGCATGAAACGGCCGCGCCCGCTTGTAGGAGTCTCCTTCACCCACATGATCGTTCAACTGATCATGGTAGAACATCTCATGTTTTTCCATCGCTTCTTTGACAAAAATCCATGCCAAATGCCCGGTAGCTTCCGCATCATAAACCGCCCGGTGATGCTGTTCCAAGCCAACGCCGAATTTCTTCGTTAGTACCCCTAAACCAAAACGTTTAAAGTCGGGATACAAGTAACGAGCCAACTCCAGCGTATCAATGACCGGATTTTTTGTTTCCGCAATCCCGTGACGGACATAACTGGTATTCAAGAAGCCAATATCGAAGGCCGCATTGTGAGCTACTAGAATCGTTCCTTCACTGAAAGCCTCGAACAATTCCAAAACTTCTTTTTCCGACTTCGAGCCTCGCACCATTTCGTCGGTAATCCCGGTCAAATTAATTGTGGTTTCCGACAACGGATGCCCCGGATTAATAAATTGTTCAAAGGTATCAATCACGTTTCCTTTATGCATCTTCACCGCTGCCAGCTCGATAATCGTATCGTAAACAGCTGACAATCCGGTGGTTTCCACGTCAAATACCACATAAGTCGCATCGGTTAACTCGATGTGCTGATCATTGTAGGCAACTAAGACGCCATCATCGACCACGTTGGCTTCCACGCCATAAAGAATCTTCACGCCCGCTTTTTTTCCTGCCGCATGGGCATCCGGAAAAGCCTGCGCCCCAGCATGATCGGTAATCGCGATGGCTTTATGCCCCCATTTACCAGCCTGAGCAACTAAATCACCGATATGATTGGTAGCATCCATGGTACTCATGTTGGAATGCAGATGCAGTTCCACCCGTTTTTCCTTGCCGTAATCCTTGCGATCAGGATGCTTCACTTCTTGAATATCCTGCGCGTTCATTACTAAGTCCCGCATGAAGGTATCTTCTTGAATACTTCCCCGCACACGAATCCAGCTTTTTTCGGCAATCGCATCAAAAATCTGTTCATCCTTCTCACCGTTAGAGAATTTCTTCACCACGAAAGAGGAAGTGTAGTCGGTCATCTTTAAAATCAAGATTTTCCGTTTTGAACGCAATTCGCGAACTTCTTTGGCAAAAATAAACCCTTCAATCGTTACGCGACGTTCTTCTTCCAGAATATTACCCATCGGCATGATTACTTCATCTGCGGGAATGTTGCGGCCCATTTGAATTGGACCATCAAAGCCAGCTTCCGCTTTTTCTTTTTTCTTCGCTTCATGCTGGGCCATCGTTTCAGCTGCTTTTTCTTGGAAAGCCGCATCCTGTTCCAGCTTCCGTTCTTCAAACAGCTTCAAAACCCGTTCCTGCTGCTCTTCGTCCACTTCTGGATCGATTCGCAAGCTAGGGAACCCGTAAGAAACTAATTTTTCTTCAATCAATGGCAAGTATTGCTGCTTCAGAAACGGAATCACCGTTTGATTATCAATTAACAACACAATCCGTTTGTCCTGCAAAACAGGCAACGGCTTGCTTAGCACCTGCTTCACTAAAGGCGTATCGCAATCTTGCTCAGTAAGCGCCAAACGCCAATAATGCTGCAGCAATTCTTCGTCAAACTGTCCATCCACTGCTTCAATATGTAATTTGATTTGCGCAATCGATTGGAAGGCCAGCACCAGCTTTTGGTGGAAGGCATAATAGAGTTTAGCCGGCAAAATTTGCGGTGTTTGGATAAAGAATTCCCAAACCCGTGATTTTTCATGAACCACCACTTGCTTGATTTCAGCTCCCTGAATCAATGAATGCTGCTGGTCCTCATCACTCAGCTCAATTTGACGCAATAAATTTTCGAATAATTCCCGATTTTGAGACAAAAGAACATCTCCTTCACTTTTTTTCAAGTATTATCTAGTATAACTGTTTTTTTTGCCGATTGCATTAAAATAATCCCATTATGCCACGAGCCGATTTCAAAGCAACCGCCTCTTGAAACGACCTTTTTTGCTTTTTCAGTAAAAAATTTGCCTGAAGTCGAAAATCCGGCAAATAAAAAACCCGCCGAAGCGAGTTTACTGTTTGTTAAAAGAAGAATCGTGAGATATCGTTCCACGTCACTAGAATCATCAATACCATAATGAACACAAAGCCGGCCATCGTAATCATGCCTTCTTTTTCTGGGTCCATTGGTTTGCCCCGTAACGCTTCAATAATGTTCAATAGAATCTTCCCACCATCGAAAGCCGGAATCGGCAACAGATTGACAATTCCTAGGTTGACTGACAGAAAGGCCATCAAATAAATGACGGTACGAATCCCTTGACTAGCCGCCTGAGAAGACATTTCATACATCATTACCGGTCCGCCTAATTTGTTTAAGCTGAAACCAGTGAATAACGAACCTAAAGCCTTAAAGATTTCTATTACCAAATCCCAAGCCTGAGTAAAGCCACCAACAACTTTATCCATAAAGCTAGTCTTCGTCATATACTGGCTGATACCGATCATTCCAATCTTTTGGCCGCCGTTCTCAGAAGTCTCTGGTGTTAGTTTGACTGTCTTTTCTTTGCCATCTTCAGCAATCCGCATGGTTACTTCTTTACCAGGATTGGCTTGGATTTCCGCTGTCAGATCATTCCAATCAGAAATCTCTTTGTCGTCAATTGCTAAAATACGAGCATTGTCCTTAATCCCTGCTTCTGCAGCTGGACCGCCTGGCTGCACCGTACCAATTTGATTGGTATCGAGAACTGGAACCCCGCCTTGCATGAAAGCCAAAACAATAAACAAAACAACTGTTAAAATAAAGTTATTCAATGGACCGGCAAAGTTAGTTAACATCCGGGCACCAATCTTCGCTGACTGGAATTGAACATCCCGCGGCGCAATTCGTACTTCTGTACCGTTGTCTTCAATTACTGTCGCATCATGGTTCACTGTATAAACGACTTCGCGACTTTCATCGCCGTTTTCATATCCCTTGATTGTCAGATCATCCACTAAATCAGCGGCGATCAGCTCTAAAGGAATACTATTAGGCAACTGAACCTTTTTACTAACGTTAATCCGCTGAACCTGCCCCTGCCCATCTAATTCCAATGACATCGGCATTCCCGGACTTAATTCAGTTTCTTCATCTTCCAACCCAGCCATCCGCACGTACCCGCCAATCGGCAGCAAGCGCAAGGTATAGGTGGTCCCGTCTTTTCCCATATGGGCGTAGACCTTGGGCCCCATCCCAATGGCAAATTCTCTAACTAAAATACCGGACCGTTTGGCAAAGAAAAAATGGCCAAATTCGTGAACGATAACTAATACCCCAAAAACAATTAAAAATGTAATGATTGTGCGCATGAGCTTACCTGCCTTTAGCTTTTTCTTAGAATTAGTGTAGCATAATTATTACGAAAAAAAGCTCTGGAAGCGAGCTTTTTAAAAAACACCTAATAAATGCATCATTGGAAAGACAAAAAGCATACTGTCAAAGCGATCCAAAATCCCGCCGTGACCAGGTAAAATAGTACCTGAGTCCTTCACATCGAAATGACGTTTGATGGCAGATTCCACCAAATCGCCAAATTGTCCCACCACCGAAAAGATAATGGTAAACAACAGCATCACTACTATATTATGTTGCGTCAAATTAGGCTGAACAATCAAGAATACCAACGCCACGACTAAAGCACTGGCAATTCCCCCTAAAGCACCTTCAATCGTCTTGTTAGGAGAAATTTCTGGCCACAGTTTGCGTTTCCCAAACTTGCGACCTACCATGTAAGCCCCAATATCAGTGGACCAGACAATAAAGAAAGCAAAAATAATCATAGCCATTCCTTCAGAACGAGCAACCACTAAATTTTGGAAGCCCACACCAGCATACAAACTGGCAATTACTGGAAAGCCTGCTTCATCAATCGTGTAAGTATTCTTAGATACCACCGAAAAGCCTAAAATGATCATCACTGTCAAATAAAACAATAAAAAATTGCCTGAAGCTTCATTTAAAAAAGGGAACCAGCGTTCAGCCGGCAGCACCAGGAAGACTGCTCCTAAAATAGAAAGAACTCCTTCAAAGCTTAAAATTGCTAGACCTTTCATACGGAACAGCTCATACACTCCAACACCGGCTAAAGCTGCCGCCGCTAGTTCAATCGCGATCCCGCCTACATATAAAATCGGCAAGAAGATGGCTAAAGCCACCGCTGCCGTAATTACTCGTTGTCTCATTTTTTGTCCTCCTTGTTCAATCCGCCAAATCGGCGATTACGACTTTGGAAAGAGGCAATGGCTGTTTCTAAATGGGCGCCATCGAAATCAGGCCATAAGGCTTTAGTAAAGAATAACTCGCTGTAGGCTAATTGCCACAATAGGAAATTACTAATCCGCTCTTCTCCACTGGTCCGAATCACCAATTCAGGATCTCGCAGCTCCTTAGGCAAAAAGCCGGTCATCAAATGGCTGGAAATCATTTCTTCATTAATATCCTCAGGCTCCAGCTCTTGATCCTTCACTTCTTTAGCAATGTCTTGAACCGCACTGACGATTTCCGCCCGACTGCCGTAGTTCAACGCAAAGTTCAACACCAAGCCATCGTTAGCTGCAGTTTGCTCAATCGCCCGCTTCACCGCATCTTGGGTATGAGCCGGCAGATATTGCTCATAGCCCATCACCTTCACTTGAACATTCTCTTCAATCAATTCAGGAACAAAAGTATCAAAAAAATCCACCGGCAGCTGCATCAGGAATTTCACTTCATCTTCCGGCCGTTTCCAATTCTCAGTCGAAAAAGCATACAAGGTCAATACTTTGATACCAAGTTTATTAGCATACTTAGTGATTTTTTTTACCGTTTCCATACCTTCTTTATGTCCAGCCACGCGCGGAAGCCGTCTGTTTTGCGCCCAGCGTCCGTTGCCGTCCATAATAATTGCCACATGTTTAGGAATAGCACCCTCTGTATCAAAAGTCAGCTGACTTTCTTCCGGTGTATATTTCTCTTTTTGTGGAAAAAAACGTAATACCATTAATTTTCCTCCTCAATTAATCAGGTTCCTATTTTATCAAAACGAATTTTTGCCAGATTCCCTGCCGCTAACTAGATTAATTAACATCAAATAGCAAGCCAGACTGGCAACTCAAATGCCATTATAGCAATAATCCTAGTAATTGCCTATGGATAACTGTAGGTATTTAGCTTTTTTCAAACATTTCAGTTGATACAATTTGCAAATTTTAAACAAATTGCCTATGATCTTTTTACTTATTTTAGCTGATGAAAAGTATAAGGAATTGATTTTCGTATGATACCGTTGCGCAAAACTGAGGTGTCTTTTATGTAGAGATAAAATCATCAATTACTGAGAAGTACGTCTGACAGCTAGCCCTTTTCAATGAATTCATTTTTCCAAGACCGGGAAAAATTAGTCTGATCGTCATACGCTTACCATTCCACTAGACAGCACGAATCATAGTTAACTGATTATTTGTTAAAACTTTCCTCACTATATACACTGCGAAAAGTGGAACTGGCAGCTAACTCGTCTTAATGAATTGATTTTTCCAAGACCGGGAAAAATCAGTTTTATTTTCGCGCGCATACCATCATGCTAAACTTCTCGTGTCTACTTGTAGAGGATTAAATATTATCTTTTCTTCTATCTTTATAAACTGCGAAAAGCATGAATGGCAGCTAACTCGTCTTAATGGATTGATTTTTCAAAGAACACGAAAAATCAGTCTGACCGTCGTACGCATATCATCCTACTAGACATTTCTTACTATTTTGTAGTCGGAATAATGGGGATTGTCTTCTGTCTTTATAAACTGCGAAAAGTAGGAGTGACAAAAAGACAGCTGCCGTAAAAAAATACGACAGCTGTCTTGTCTTCAGTTTAAACGTCTAATAGTTCTTTTTCTTTTTCGCTGACAATTTTGTCGATTTCTTTGACGCTGTTGTCAGTTAATTGTTGGATTTCTTTTTCCATGTTGCGTAGATCATCTTCAGTGATGTCGCCATTTTTTTGTTGTTTTTTGTAGTCGTCCATTGCATCACGACGTACATTACGTACAACAACTTTAGCGCCTTCAGCTTCTTTTTTCACTTCTTTAGCTAATTCCTTACGACGTTCTTCTGTCAATTGCGGAATTACCAAGCGAATCACATTGCCGTCATTGGCTGGGTTCAAGCCGATATCACTAGCTAAGATCGCTTTTTCTACATCTTCAATCGTGCTTTTATCAAAAGGTGTGATCATTAATACCCGTGCTTCTGGTACTGTGATAGAAGCTAATTGGTTAACTGGAGTTGGCGCACCATAATAATTTACGGTGATACGATCCAACAAGCTGGCATTCGCCCGTCCAGCACGAATTTGGCCAAGTTGACGCTGTAAAGCATCTTCAGCTTTTTTCATTTTTTGTTTTGCTTCGTTCATTACTGTATCTGCCATGTTATTTCCCCCTCACGGTTGTTCCAATGTTTTCACCTAAAACAACGCGTTTAATATTTCCTTGTTCGTTTAAATTGAAGACAACTAGCGGAATATCATTGTCCATACTTAGTGAACTTGCGGTTGAATCCATTACTTGTAATCCTTTAGAGATTACATCCAAATGCGTCAATTCGTCGAACTTAATTGCATTTTGATCCAATTTAGGATCGGCAGAGTACACGCCATCAACATTGTTTTTCGCCATCAAAATAACATCGGCATTAATTTCAGCTGCCCGTAATGCTGCTGTAGTGTCAGT
Source organism: Candidatus Enterococcus moelleringii (assembly GCF_017377575.1). Classification (GTDB taxonomy): domain Bacteria; phylum Bacillota; class Bacilli; order Lactobacillales; family Enterococcaceae; genus Enterococcus_A; species Enterococcus_A moelleringii. Next base: position 104,149 of record NZ_JAFREM010000016.1, on the reverse strand, counting down.
TGAGAAGTATGGATTCCCTGTGCCACCGGCAAAAATTACGATACGGCCTTTTTCCAAATGACGCTCTGCTTTGCGGCGAATATAAGGCTCCGCAATTTGGCGCATTTCGATGGATGTTTGTACACGAGTCGGTACCTCGATGTTTTCTAAAGCATCTTGCAATGCCAAAGCATTCATCACAGTAGCCAGCATGCCCATGTAGTCAGCTTGCGCCCGCTCCATGCCCATTTGTGCACCGATTTGTCCGCGCCAGATGTTGCCGCCGCCGACGATGATTGCCATTTCGATCCCTAATTCATGTACTTCTTTGATTTCTTCAACAATGTCTTGAATAACTGGCGGGTTAATGCCAAACTTCTCTTCTCCGGCTAATGCTTCCCCGCTCAATTTAAGTACTACTCGTTTGTATTTTGGTTCTTTCATTTCGATTCCCCCACTGTCACTATATAGCTATTTTAGCATATTCTGCTTAGTATGAAGCTATTTTTATCTGGATTTGCTTAAAAAAAGGGAGCGCATCTGACATGCGTTCCCGACTGTTAAAAAACAGAATTATTTTTTCACTTGGTTCATAACTTCTTCAACAAAGTTATCTTCACGTTTTTCGATACCTTCGCCGACTTCGAAACGTACGAATCCTTCAACAGTAGCGCCTTTTGAAGAAACGTATTTTTCAACGGTCATATCAGGATCTTTAACGAATGGTTGGTCAACTAAAGCAATTTCTGCTTTGAATTTATTTAGGCGGCCTTCAACCATTTTAGCAACGATTTTTTCAGGTTTGCCTTCGTTTAAAGCTTGTTCAGTTAGAACAGTTCTTTCATGTTCTAATTCTTCTTGAGGAATTTGAGACTCATTTACATAACGAGGGTTGATAGCAGCAACGTGCATTGCAACGTCTTTAGCTACTTCTTCTTCAGTTGTGCCTTCTAAAAGAGTCAATACAGCGATACGTCCGCCCATATGCAAGTATCCGCCAAATGCAGCATTGTCGCCTTTTTCCAATACTTTGAAACGACGGAAGCTGATTTTTTCACCGATAACTTGTGTTGCTTCAACCAATTCTTCAGCAATTGTGCCTTTTGAAGTTTTGATTTCCATAGCTGCATCCATGTCAGCAGGTTTGTGTTCAGCAACTAAAGTAGCGATTTCTTTTACTAGGTTTTGGAACATTTCGTTTTTAGAAACAAAGTCAGTTTCTGAGTTTACTTCAACGATTGCTGCAGTGTTTCCGCTGATTGCAACTGAAGCTAAACCTTCAGCAGCGATACGGTCGTTTTTCTTAGCAGCCTTAGCCATACCTTTTTCACGTAAAAGATCAACAGCTTTTTCAATGTCGCCTTCTACTTCTACTAATGCTCTTTTCGCATCCATCATACCTACGCCAGTCATGTCGCGCAGTTCTTTTACTAATTTAGCTGTTACCTGTGCCATTCTTTATGGGCCTCCTCAAATTTTTTAAAAAAGCTGCTTCAAAGGCATATATTCTCTTTGAAGCAGCTTAAGCTACGAAATTATTCTGCTGATTCAGTAGAAGCGTTGCCGCCTTCTACAACATCAACGATTTCTTCGATTGAAGTTGCTTGTCCGCCATCTTCAGTTACGAAGTCGTCTTCAGCTACTTGGTCTTCACCTTGGTTTCCTTCGATGAATGCGTCAGCCATTTTAGCAGTGATTAATTTCACGGCACGGATAGCATCGTCATTTGAAGGGATTACTACGTCGATTTCATCAGGATCGCAGTTTGTATCAACCATAGCTACGATTGGAATGTTTAATTTATGTGCTTCTTGAACAGCAATACGTTCTTTACGAGGGTCCACGATGTACATTACATCTGGAATTCTAGGCATATCAGCGATACCGCCTAAGAATTTTTCTAAACGTTCACGTTCTTTGTTCAAACCAACAACTTCTTTTTTAGGAAGGACTTCGAAAGTTCCGTCAGCTTCCATAGCGTTGATGCTTTTCAGACGTGCAATACGTTTTTGGATTGTATCCCAGTTAGTCAAAGTTCCGCCTAACCAACGGTGGTTAACGTAAAATTGACCAGCGCGAGTTGCTTCTTCTTTAATTGCATCTTGTGCTTGTTTTTTAGTACCTACGAACAATGCAACGCCGCCGTCTTCAGCAACATTTTTCATGTAATCGTAAGCAACGTCTACTAATTTCACTGTTTTTTGCAAATCAATGATGTAGATACCGTTTCTTTCTGTGAAGATGTATTTCTTCATTTTTGGGTTCCAGCGACGAGTTTGGTGACCGAAATGTACGCCGGCTTCTAGTAATTGTTTCATAGACAATACTGACATGTTTGTTTCCTCCAATTTGGTTTTTTTGTTCCCTCTCCTAACCCTTTAAACTCAGCAGCAGACTTCCAATGAAGCACCCCGCAACTAATGGGATTAGAATGTGGATTTGTCTGTGGTCGCCCACACACAATTAGTAATTATACAGGAGGACCTAAAAGAAAGCAATGATTTTTCTCCACTTTACCTAGGAAAAGAATCTGATTAATATTTATTGAATCAACCTGCTAAATCCCCCTATATCTGTTATAATTATTGCATAAAAATCGATTAGGAGAATTTTTATGCGCAAAAAAGATCGGCACGAATTAATCAAACAAATCATAGCCAACCATTCAATTCGCAACCAAAGCGAGTTAATGACTTATTTAGAAGAACAAGGCGTTACTGCCACTCAAGCAACGATTTCTCGCGATATTCGAGATTTAAAAATTGTCAAAACCATCGATGAAGATGGCAGCCCCCGCTTTGAGTTGTTCCACGAGCCTAACCAGCCTTCCGATGATGAAGATGCAAAACGTTTGGTTCGCATGATCGAAGAAGTCATTGTCAAGGTAGAACGGGTTCAGTTTATGACCGTCATCCAAACCCTGCCAGACAATGCGAATCTCTTTGCTGCTGTATTGGATGACTTATCCTTCCAATCAATTGTGGCAACTATGGCCAGCTTCGATACCATTATCATCATCTCAAGAACGGATGAAGATGCTCAGCTAGTCGAAGCCTACTTGAAAGACCCTCATTCAAACACGATTATCTAAATAGTAAGCTGTGAACTTCGATGGAAGTTTCACAGCTTTTTTTCGTTACTAAATTCATGGCTTGTTTTTCTGATGAAACTAGCCTTGCTTTAACAGACATTTGCTTTACTTACTTTTTTATCCCCTCTATCCGAACGTTTATTCCTATACTAAATAGATAATTTTGCCGCATTTTTTAGCTCCTCACTTATTTTTGCTCTGCTAATCCTTTTCAGCCTTCCACTTATACTAAAATAATCCTTAACATTATTTACACAACCATAACAAACTTTATTTTATCTTTTCACAACCTTGGTCATACCTTTACAAAGCTTCGCTATACTTCAATCAACAGGAAAATAATTATTACAGTAAAAGGAGCGAATCAGCATGCTAAAGCTAGAAAATATCTCAAAGAATTTCAATCAAACAACTGTTTTAGAAGATGTTAGTTTGGAAATCCAAACCGGCGAGATTGTTTCCATCTTAGGACAGTCGGGATCAGGAAAAACGACTTTGCTAAATATTATCTTAGGCCTAGAAGAAGCCAGTGAAGGAACCATTTATTTCAGGGAAAAAGACATCACCCGCACTCCTATGGAAAAACGACCCTTCAATATTGTGTTTCAAGATTACGCACTGTTCCCTAATTTGACCGCGTATCAAAACTTAACCTATGGCCTGAAGAACAATAAAAACTGTTCTACTGATGAAGAAGTCCAGGAGCTGATTCATCTGCTAAATCTGGAAGCCCATTTGGACAGACCAATCCATCAATTATCCGGCGGACAAAAACAGCGGGTAGCTTTAGGTCGTACGCTGGTAATGAAGCCGGAGCTGCTGCTGTTAGATGAACCATTAAGTGCCTTGGACGGAGTAATTAAAGAATCGATTAAAGCGAAAATCCAAGAAATTGCTCAAAAGCTGTCATTAACGATTATCATCGTGACTCATGATCCGGAAGAGGCCCTAACCATGTCAGACAAAATTGTCGTTTTGGATAATGGAAAAATTGCTCAGTGCAGTTCACCGGTTGAGATCATGACCCAAGCTTCTTGCCATTTTGTTCAAGAGTTTATCATTAACCAATTGGCGATTAAGCAGCAAAACATCCAGCAAATTTTCCAACAAGCCCTGAGGCAAGTGGAAATATGAGAGACGTACTAACGCTAAAGCGGGTAACCAGTTGGACGATCCTACTCTTTTTCGCCTTATTCCTGGCGCTGCCTATCGGCAAAGTACTGCTTACTGCTTTAACGGTGGAAAATGGCGGATTTGCCAGCAACGTATTGCAGGTGCTGGATCAAAAATGGCAAATCTCATTTCTCAACAGTTTAAAATTTTCGCTGATTGCCGCCAGCTGTTCAACTTTATTGGGTTTTTTCCTAGCTTACGGCAATAATTTTACCAATCTTGGCCCACGGTTTTTAAAAGTGAATACCGGCATCTTACAATTCCCGATGCTTTTGCCTACCATTACGTACGGTTTCGTACTAATTTACGCTTTCGGTAAACAAGGGCTTTGGACGCGGATGCTGCAACAGGAATGGTTCAACATTTACGGCAAGATTGGCATTCTGTTAGGCTTCATCATTTATACCTTGCCGCCAATTTTTATTTTGATCAATAATTCTATGAACTATTTGGATAATCGCTTGTTTGTTGTTTCCCGTTTAATGGGAGATTCCTGGTGGCAGTCTTTGTATCGAACGATTATCAGCCCCCTTTATCGGGTATTGGCGGTAGCTTTTTTACAAGGTTTCTTCATGTCCTTCACTGATTTTGGGATTCCCAGCGCAGTGGGTGGACAGACGCCTTTTATTACGACACTGCTCTACGATGGATTCATGGGAACTATTCCTGATTTCCAATACGGTTCAGTAGTTGCTTTGACGATGCTGCTGCCTTCCATCATTAGCATTTTAGTCTTAAATTATTTGCAGAAAAAAGTGGTTCGTTACGAAAAACCACAAAACCTACTATTAAAGAATAACTCGGTTCGCGACTGGGCCTTTCGCTGCTTATTCATTTTGACTTCTGGTTTTATCCTTGGGGTCTTTCTAGTCCTATTGGTTATTCCTTTCTTAACCAACTGGCCCTTTAATTTGCAACCCACTCTGCAAAACTTTACCACCTTCCTGCAGGATGACAGTTTGCTGATGACCTTGAAGAATTCGCTGTTAATGGCTTTGTTGACTGCCCTAGTGGGAACGATTTTTGCTTACTTTGCCGCTATTATGACTTCCCGGGAGCGTAAGGTGTATAAAGTGAATCAACTGATCGATAGTGTTTCTACCATTACTAATTCAATCCCGGGAATGGTTTTAGGCGTGGCTTACCTGTTGATATTTACTAGCACTGGGTTGCATAATACCTTGATGATTTTAGTGATTGTAACTGTGGTTCACTATTTTGCCACACCATACCAAATGGCGAAAGAAGCCCTGCAGAAAATGAATTTGAATTGGGAGAACACCGCCAAATTAATGGGTGATCGCTGGATTGCGACCGTTTGGCGCATCCTGATCCCCAATTCCAAAGTGACCATTGTCGATATGTTTTCTTACTATTTTTTCAACTCAATGGTTACCATCAGCGCCGTAGTTTTCCTAACCAGCGCCAATACCATGGTTATTACCGCCAAATTAAAAGAGCTTCAGCATTTTGGCCGGTTTAACGATATATTCATGCTTTCCCTATTTTTACTATTGATCAACTTGGTCATGCAGCTGATTACCCACTTAATTAAAAGGAGACTAACAAATGAAAAAGAAAATACTCGCTTTACTGGGATGCACAGCCTTAACCCTATTATTCGGCGCCTGCAGCAGCGGTAGTGCCGCGGACGAAAAAGTCATCATCTACACCAATGCTGACGAGGAGCCGATGGAAGTTATCCAAAATGTTTTAGATGAAAACGGCTATGAAGGCAAATATACCCTGCAATCTTTTGGAACCTCCGAGCTGGGTGGGAAATTACTAGCTGAAGGCACAAACATCGAAGCCGATTTGGTGACCATGAGTACCTTCTACCTATCTAGCGCCCAACAAAAAGAGCCGATGTTTAAAGACTTGGAATTGACAGTTGACCCATTATCCAAAATCCCGGCTTATGCTGCGCCATTTACAGTCCAAGAGGGAACGATTTTCTACAATACTGACATGATGAAAGAACTAGATTTACCGGTTCCTGAAAGCTTGAAGGATTTAGCTGATCCCCAATATGAAGGTGTCTTGTCCATTTCTGATATTAAGCAGTCCTCGACTGCCTGGTTACTGTTCCAAGCCTTAATCGACAACTACGGTGAGGATAAAGCTAAAACAATTTTGGCCGATATTTACAAAAATACCGGTGACCACCTGGAAAGCTCAGGATCAGGTCCAATTAAAAAAGTCCGTTTAGGCGAAGTAGCTCTTGGCTTTGGTTTACGGCATCAGGCAGTCAAAGACAAAAACGAAGACCTGCCAATTGAGTTCATCGAACCAGCGGAAGGTACTTATACCTTAACTGAATCATTGGCAGTCATTGATAAAGGCGAAGATACCAATCCTGAAGCAGAAAAAATGCTGAACACGATCATGGAAAATGGCCGGAAAGATCTTTTAGCCATCTACCCTAGCCCTATTTACGACGGCGAAGAAGCGGACAGTGTGCAAGTAGCCCAAAATCAAAAGATCTTCCCAGAAGAATTAACCGCAGAATTATTAGAACAACACCAAAAATTGGTAGACTGAGAGGCGTAACATGAGATACAAACTATTAACCCCAGGTCCCTTGACCACTACGACAACGGTAAAAAAAGCGATGATGACCGATCAATGTACCTGGGATCAAGATTATAAAGAAATCACGCAAGAAATCCGCCAACGCTTGCTTTCCTTGGCGGAGGTATCAGAAGAAGACTATACAACCGTACTCATGCAAGGAAGCGGCTCTTTCGGGGTGGAATCTGTCTTAAGCTCCATGATTACACCAGAGGATCACTTACTAGTCTGTGCAAACGGCGCTTACGGCAAGCGAATGGTGGAGATGTGCCAACGTCATGGCCTGACCCATACTGTTTATGAAGTGCCGGAAAATGAAATTCCTAAAGCAGCCAAGGTTCAGCAGCTGCTAAATGATCAGCCAACAATTTCGGCCATTGCCATGGTTCACAGCGAAACAACCTCCGGCATTCTGAATGATCTGACTGAAATCTCAGCTCTGGCGAAAGCCAATGAACTGCTCTTTATCGTTGATGCCATGTCCAGCTTTGGCGGCATTCCCATGAATGTAGCAGAGTTGAATATCGACTTCTTAGTATCCAGCTCCAACAAATGTATCCAAGGGGTTCCCGGCTTTTCCTTTATCATTGCTAAACGAGATGAGCTGGAGAAGCGTAAAGGCCATGCCCGAACTTTGTCATTAGATTTGTATGATCAATACCAAGTGATGGAAAAAGACGGCAAATGGCGCTTCACCTCGCCGACTCATACTGTTTTAGCCTTCTTGCAGGCCTTGAAGGAATTGGAATTAGAAGGCGGGATCGAGCAGCGCTATTTGCGCTACTTAACTAATAACCATCTTTTACGGCAAAAAATGGAGGAATTAGGCTACGAAACTTTCATCGAAAAAAATCAGGGCCCATTCATTACTTCTTTCTTGTACCTGAAGGATCGGCCCTTCAGCTTCAACAATTTTTATTATCATTTAAAACACAATGGGTTTGTCATTTATCCCGGAAAAATCAGCGCCCGCGATTGCTTCCGGATCGGCAACATTGGTGAAATCTATCCAGAAGATATTCACCGCTTAGCAGAAATCATTGAAAAATATTCGGAGGTAGCATATGTCAATTAAAACAATTATTTTTGACTGGGCCGGAACAACCGTTGATTACGGTTGTATGGCACCAGTGATGGCTTTTAAAAATGCTTTTGCAGAGAAAGGCATCGAGCTAACCTTTGATGAAATTCGTGAACCAATGGGCCGACTAAAACGCGACCACATCGCGATTTTATTAGAACTTCCTTCTGTTCAAGAACAATGGTTGGCAGCATTTGGCCAACCCTCACAAGCAAGCGACATCGATGCACTTTATGAACGCTTCGAAGCTTTATTATTCGAAAAACTGGCGGAAAATTCAACACTGAAACCTGATACTGCCGAGGTAGTTAGTCAGCTTCAAGCAAAAGGATTCAAAATCGGCTCAACAACTGGCTATACTAGTGAAATGATGGAAGTCGTTACCAGTGTGGCTAAAGAAGCCGGCTATGTACCAGATTATTTTGTTACACCAGATACTGTTGGTAACTTAGGACGACCTTACCCTTACATGATTTATCAAAACATGAAACACTTCAAAAACACGTCTGTTTCCGAGGTTGTTAAGGTAGGTGACACGGTATCAGATATTTTAGAGGGAAAGAACGCCGGAGTCTTCACGATCGGCGTAGTAGAAGGAAGTTCAGAAGTAGGCTTGTCTTTAGCAGAATACAACGCTTTGTCCACAATCAACAAAGAGCAGCTGATCGAAAAAGTGACCCGCCGCTTTTACGAAGCCGGAGCAGACTTATGCATTTTAAACTTAACAGAGCTGCTGGATTACTTTATTCACGGCAAAGAGTTAACCAAACATACCAGTAATTTTCCACAAATCAACGCATAAGAAAAGACCCGCACTTCTCTTTAAAAGAAGCGCGGGTCTTAGTTTTATTTCAAGGTCTTTTTCATCATGTCCAGCAACGTCTTCACGTCTTCTGGTTTCGTATCGCCAGTTTCTTTGTCGATAATTGAGCTGTAGACATGAGGAATGATTTTTTTCACGCCGGCATCCACCGCAATTTGAACAATTTCTTCAAAGTTGCTTAAATCAATACCGCCAGTTGGTTCCAAGTAGAAGTCATTTTCGGCGCAAGCTTTCGCAACCGCTTGATATTCTTCTTTATGAGCCAAGCCTTTCATTGGGAAGTATTTAATTGAGCTGCCTCCCATATCCTTTAACAATTGAATCGCTGTTTCGATCGGTACTTCACCGCTTGGTGCTTGCGAACTTAAAGGACCGGTAGCAACATTCACGTAGCCCACCTTGCCAGTCGGTGAAACTAAACCGTTAATGACGGTATCACTTTGACCTAGAAGCGCCCGAGAAGTTCCTACGCCAGTGAATACTTGGTTCACGTGCTGCGGCTGCAATTTTGCCGAAATCCGGGAAACCATTTGACTCTGGTTTGGATCACCAGCACCTAAACCGACAGATAAAGCATTGTTAGTTGCTGCTTGATATTTTTTCATATCTTCAATTGCTGCTTCATCGCTATCGTAATTCTTAGACAGCACACCTAGTACCACGTGTCCTTCGGCAGCTTCATAACAAGCTTCAGCATTTTCAACAGAATTTGCCAATACATTTAAGCAAATACGATCTTCTAAATAATTTGGAGTTAATGACATTTTTTATTCCTCTTCCATAATTTGTTTTAGTCGGTCTGCGATGATTTCCATCTCTTCTTGATTAACAGACCGTACATCAAATTCGATAATCCCGTTATTCGCCTGATACTCGCGAGTATAAACCGCTGGATCAGCGGATTTTAAGGCTTCGATTACTTGTTTGGCAGTTTTGTCTCCTGAGACTTTGATGCTGGCACGGTAGATATCGCGGCCGGCTCCGTCTTGAACAACGGTCGCTTTCAAGTCAGAAATCTGGTTGACTGCTTCAATAAACGGAACCATCCGTTTTTGCATCGATTCGCCCGATTCACTACCATTGGTCAAATAGTCTTCCACCGCTTGTGTAAAGCCCAAGATGTTGTCTTTGCCGATTTTCATGGCCCGGCCAATTCCTTTGCTTTGCAGTCTAACCCACTCGACATATTCCTTTTTGCCAATCACTAAACCAGCACTTGGGCCTTCAATCGCCTTGGCACCAGAATAAATGACTAAATCAGCTCCCGCTTCGGTGTAACGGAACAAATCTTCTTCCGCTGCAGCATCAACGATCAAAGGTAATTGATGACGTCCAGCAACCTCCGCAGCCTCTTCCACTGTCAGCATACTTTTTTGAACGGTATGGTGACTCTTAATGTAAAGAATTGCCGCAGTGTTTTCCGTGATCGTCATTTCCAGATGTTCCGGCGAGCACATGTTGGCATACCCTGCTTCTACTAATTGACCGCCACCTAAAGCGATCATAGTTTCCACTGGCGTACCATAGTCAACATTGTGTCCCTTAGGCAAAACAATCTCTCTTTTTTCCCCACGATCAGTATACGGATGATACACATGATACATATCTCCGCGACCGATCATACCTGCTACGGATTGAGCAATCCCAGCCGAAGCAGAAGATACGACTTGCGCATCCTCCACCTTCAACAAGTCCGCCAAATATTTGCCAGTTTGAACCGCCAGCTCACTCATTTCAAAAAAATGTTCGCCGCCGAAGCGCTGTGCTGCCATCACTGATTCTGAAACCTTTGAAACACCTAAAATGGTCATGCGCCCAGAAGCATTGATCACTTTCTTCAGATCAAACTTCTCATAGCTGATTGTCATACATTACGCCTCCAATAATTGTCTGGACTGGAATAATTTGCTGCTTCGCTTGACGGGTATTGCCATTTGAATCCACCAATTCTTTTTCTTCATCAGTAATCTTGAAAATCGTAAAGTCTGCATCTTTGCCGACTTCGATCTGTCCTTTTTGGGACAAATGATATTGATCAGCTGCCGCTTTCGTGATCTTTTCTACGATCGCAGGCCATTCATAGCCGACTGTGTGCAATTTTTCCAAAGTAGTGGCTAAGTCATAAACCGGACCATTTGTGCGATTGCGAATATAAATATCGGTACTGATGGTATTTGCTAACATGTTCGCCTTAAATGCCGTCTCCGCAACATCAAAGTTGAAGCTGTCAGTTCCATGACCAATATCGAATAAAATTCCATCACGATACGCCTGCCAAACGAATTCTTTAATTTTTCCAGTTGATTGGTCTATTATACCGTTAGGCTTGCCATTAAAACAATGTGTTAAGATATCTCCAGGCCCCATCACAGTTAAGATTTCTTCCAATTCAGGCGGCGCAGAACCAATATGCACCATCAAAGGTAGGTTTTTGTTTTCTGCTTGAATCTCTTTTGCCAGATTTAAAGGTGTAATGCCATTGCTGCCAATCACCGTTTTACTCATGCGGGCTTTGATCCCAATCACGAATTCCGGCAGCTCTGCTAAAGCTTGTTTCACCAAATCCGCCTGCACCTTCGTCAAATCAGCTAACTCATCTTGCTCAACGATGCCGAATTTAGAAATGTTCAACAAGGCGTAGACATTTGTTTTGGCTTCTTTAGCTAATTCATAAAAGCGACCAATATTTTCAGCACCAGTTGTGCCGGCATCGATAACGGTAGTTACCCCTTTATCCACACCAATTTGGTCTGGATAATCATAGTACAAATTCATTTCTTGGTAACAATGCACGTGGCTGTCGATCCAGCCAGCTGAAAAGTAATTGCCTGCCAAATCAACAACTTGGCGATCGCCGGCTTCAATTACCTTAGCAACTTCTGTGATTTTGCCATCCGCAAAAACGACTTCACAAGCTTCACCTGTAATCAAACGACCGTTTTTCAATACTACTTCAGACATTCTTTTTCCCCTTTTCTTATTGTTCCAAGGTTACAGGGAACAATGCGCCTAAAATCATCGCACCTAAGATGGCACCACCGGCGATTGGTTTTTTCCATTTGTAGAAAATGATTGCGCCAATCGTTGAACCGATCCCGATTGGAATAGAAGCAGAAGCAGCGCTCAAAATAATTAGTGGGCCTAAGAAGCGACCAGACTGGTTCCCAGCCCCCATCATAATGTCCGCACCAAACGTAGAGTTAGACTGATTAATGGTGAATTTACGAATCAAAATAATGATTCCACCCACCAAAAGACCTAAAACTGCACCCGTAAGTAAGGCTAACGGGAAGCTCTTAAGAGGCGCGTCGATGCCCATTGATAAGAAAATCGCCGGAATACCAATCCCAAGCCCAGTTAGAATTGAACCACCTAAGTCCAAGATCCCAACTAATGAACCTTCTAAGATTCGGGCAAATAGGAAGCTGGCACCAAATGCTGCCGCCGCTCCGTATGAACCACCATCTAATCCAGCTTTCAACATCGCAACAATTGATACTTCGTTAAAGGCTCCCACACCATATTGAATATACATATGTGTCCCGGTAAAAACAGCCGAAGACATTAAACCAACTAAAATCGGAAAGGCCCAATCACCAAACCAAAAGCTTTTCTTTTTTTGTTCTTCTGTTAATCCTGAAAGTTCCATTTTTTAAAAGCCCCCTATTCTACTGTAAAGACATCGTGTAAATTATTTAACCAGTTTGGTGCATCTAGTCTAAAGCTTTCCAATAATTGCAAGTCGAATCCACGGAAGAATCCACTGAAGACGAACAACAAGATCGCTGCAGTTAAGATAATTTTAGTAATCTTAGTCCAGCCTTGTTCATCGACCCCTTTACCAACTAAAATCCCTAGAACCACACCTGGTACGGCATTGCCCATGATCATTTGTGCTAAGGCACCGAATAGAGTTCCCCAGAAACCAGAACGTTTACCGGCATCAATTGCTGCTAACCAGAACAACACTGGCATAACAATATTGATCAAAGTTGTAGCAGCTGGTACTAATACGGCTACCGCTGTAACTTGTAAAGCTTCCGGAATCGCTGCGGCGGTAGTGTTTAAGAACGCCACTAGAACCATACCCACAACTGCTCCAGCAATCCCCATTTTTTTAGGGTTATGCATTGTTTCTTCTACATTTTTATTTTTGACTAATAAAGCAGCCGTTGCCCAGTTAGGAATAACCCGGTGGGTAACATCCTGCGTAAACGCACCCGCACCTACTGCTGAAGCCCAGGCATTAAAGAAGAAGCCTAGTCCAAAAGAGAAATGGGAAGCCGGATCCCCTTCACAAGCATTCATTTCCCCTAAAGTCCGGAACGCTCCTAGCCCCTGCGTACTTGGCGCATGGAACATTCGAGCAGCCCCTGCACCTGCAGCGAAGCCCAGCAAGCCGCCGATAATCAACGATTTCAATAAAATAATAACAAATTCCACTTCGTCTCACCCTCTTACATTTTTTTAGATAAAAATGGTACGCTCACTGCATCTGGCGCCGCCTGATTAACTTGTTCAAATGGTATATCCCCCATGTTAATCATTAGCAGCTCCACTTCGATCTCCAATTTCACCTCGTAATCCACTCGTTCTCTTGGAAAGAAGAAAAACAGAAAGCGTTCAGTATAGCGTTGTTCCTCAGCAGCAAGTACAGCGACCGACTTTGGCTCAATCCGCAGAATCACATCAGAGGTCTCTTTTAATACCTTTTTTTGCACTTGGCTCAATCCGTCAGAAAAAGCTGCTGCTTTTGTTTCACCTTTTCCGCTAACGATAATTTTTTGTAGTTTTTTCTCTGTCGTGTTCACTGTACCTGCTCCTTTTTTATTCCCCGTATTTTTTGATATAAGCTTCCGTTAATCGTTTGCCTAATTCTTCTTGATCCATAAATCCAAATCCTAAAACGGTATTGCCATCTTGAATCGCCGTTACGCCTTCTTCTACAGAGCGCATACCGTGACGTTCAGAATAACCATATTTCGTTGCCGCTGTTAACGCACCCGCGCCACCGCTTCCGCAAAATGAAATGCCCATATCCGCATTTTCTTGCTGCATGACATCACCTAAACGCATGTCTGCACCCATACCTGGAACAACTACGGCTCTGCCGCCTGCTGCCTCTACCCCTTTTGCTACGTTTTGTCCTTTACCTAAGCGATCTGCAATAACTACTGTAATCATTTTGTTTCCTCCTCGTTTTGTTTTGCACTTTCAAAGTGAATCGATAATACAAATGTTTCATCCTTCGGTAACTTGCCTACTTTATCAACTACCAGCTGAGCAATCTCAATAGCTTCTTCAGAGATCTCCGCAAACATTTCCGGATCAACCGCAGGAATACTGCGTTCCTCACGTTCTCTCATCAGCATTTCGCTCAAGTGGTTAATTAAAATCGTCCATTGAATATCAGTTGGTGCAATTTGCCGGTCTTGTAATAGTTGGTTTGTATAGTCAACAACTTCCTGCAATTCCTCAGTATAAGGATTACTTTGTAAAATTTTTTGACTTTCTTCTGTTAATTGCATCATGTGCCTCCTTTCTATCGGTTGTCGACGTAATTGAATAATGCGGTCAGTTCTGCTTCGTTGACAGCTAAATCATTTTCGGAAAACAGCTGCTCCGCTTGTTTAAATAAAACTTGATTCAATAAAAGAATATCTGGATTCACATTGCCTTCCAGTTGATATTGCCGTTTAAACTGAATGCGGTGGACCATTAAGAAAACATGCAGCAGGAAAGCCTCTTCCGTTTCTTTTTTCAAACGAGAGCCGAAGATTTTTTTCAGCCCATCATATAAAATGTACCCCTTCAAAATAACTTCCCGGGTCGTCTCCTCAGAATTGAGCTCTGGAAGGCGCGGATTATGGGCGGTCATGGAACGATGGTCTCCCCACGTTTGCTGCATAAAACGTTTAATTGTTTGAATATCTTCCTTTGAAGGAATTGCACTTACCTTAATCGTCGGACAATTCAGATCTTCCATCGGGAAAATACTGATCACCAAATCCGGTTTATGAGTTTTGATGACACTAGCCGCATTTAGTACCGACGCGAAGCAGACAATCTCAACGTTCGGAATCTCTTCCTCCATTTTTTGCTGAATTAGATTAGTTACTCCAAGGCCTGTAGAACAAACATAAACCACTCGAACAATTCCCTGCTCTGACTTTTCCTTTTCCAAATAAACTAAGAAGTGCAAGGCAATATAAGCAATAAAAGAATCGTTGATCAATTGTTTGGTTGCACAAGACATTTCTTGTTCGCAGGCCTTTTCAATTGCCACAAACAATTGAGGATGCATCGATTGAATATCCTCCACAAAGGGATTGTACTCATTAGGATAAAGATGTTTTTTCCCTAACCGCAAAGACAAATGAGCGAAAAGATTGGTTACTAATTGAGCATCTTCACCGAAATCTACCTTCAGATCTTCAGAAATACGCTGGACTAGTCGAACAGTCAGCTGCAAAATATCTTGATGGTCACTATCCTGTACACGATCGCTGCATATGTAGTCATATTCGTCCTTAAACAGCGGTAAATCATAAACACCAAAGACAGCCTGCATCAACAGCATTGGGATATCTTGTTTCTTTATCAATTCCTGCACATCGCTCATCATGGTAAAGGAGCCGATAGAACGATTCATTTGCAGGCGGCAAACTGCAATTGCAACGCGAAAGGTAATCGCTAACAATTCAGCATAGTCGAACTCATTTGTGTTAATCGGATCCAGCAATTCAGCAGTCTGCTGTACCACTTCTTGGTAAACATCGTAAAAAGGTAGGCCTTTTCCAATGTGAATTGGCTGCTTAGGCTGATCATGATTGGTTAGTCGGTTCATAATTTGATAGATATCGTATTCTGTAAGGTTGTGATGCAACAAATAATCTATCAGCGAACGACCATTCTCTTCCGTTCCCTCAAGCCACATTCCCTGACCACTTTGTCGTTTCAGCTGAAGCTGGTAAGAAGTAAGGAACAGCTCCACCTTTTCTAAGTCAGTGACAATCGTGTTTTTGGAAACTCCCAGCCAATCAGCTAATTGATTTGCCGTGATCGCTGCGTCAGTGAACAGCAGCTTCAACACAATTTGTTCAACCCGTAATTTTTGATCTGGAAAAATTTCAAAACGTTCTTCTTCCAATAATTCATTTTTCAGCGTCAAGCGCTGCGTCTTAGTTAGCTCAAACCAAAGTCCCTTACTGCGTTGGGCATGAAGTTCAATCTCACGATCATTTAGCCAAAGTCGAATATTGTCCAAGTCATATTTAATTGTGCGCACGCTTACTTGGAAATGCTCCGCCAGCTCTTTAGTCGTTAAACTTTCTTCGCTGTCCAGCAGCTTCAGTAAAACCTTGATTTCTCTTTTCGATAATTGCATCCCGCATTAGCTCCTTACATTTGTAACTATAAGTTCATTCGTAATAACTCGCAATACAAACCTGTTGCACTTTGATAAGTGCAATCACATGCCCTTTTTGTTTGTGAATTGCCGTTTCAAAAATTTTCTTTTTAAAATAAACGTCGAAAAACCTTGCTATATCAGCACAGCACTAATGAAATTATTCACTAAGTTGCCCTTACTTAATTTACTACTTGCACTAAGTCAAAGGGAAGTTCATTTTATTTAGTATTAGCAAAATAAAAGAAAAAAACAGCCGGAAAGAAGCTTCCCGGCTGTCCTAATAGCTTATCATATTCTATATTGATTTTACGTTCATTAAAAAATTATTAGTAATAGTGAAAAAATCCTCCAAAAAGGCGGTACTGTCCACAGCTAAACCAACCGCTGCACTTTTTATTGGATTATTCAATCCAGTTAAGTCACCAATCGTTCTGCCAATCGAAGGCCCAGTTGTTTCAACAGTTAAATTAATCGGAAGCACCTGAGTTAAAATCGCAGGATCAATAGCCGCAGCAACGGCTAACGGATCGTGCAGCGCGCCGCCAAATTCTTCACCACTGTATTCATTTGTATAATAGTAGGTGGTCATTTCCGTAATTGCTTTGGCGGCATTTGTAGGAATTGTCTGCCACTGCTTGATATCCTTCTGGTCAATCATCGTCTGCAACGTGACATCTAACCCTATCATGGTAAATGAAATGCCGCTTTCTAAAACAAACTTAGCAGCCAGCGGATCATTTAGGACATTCGCTTCTGCAAATGGGCTTAAATTCCCCGGAATTGTCAAAGCACCCGCCATCATAACAATTCTGCCAACTTTGCTCATAGCAGTCGAATTCTTTTTGATCGCCTCAGCTAAATTGGTCAATGGTCCAGCAGTAACGATGGTTAAGTCCTCACCAAAATTTTCAGCAGACTCTATCAAAAAATCTACTGCGCTTTGTGACTGAACTGCTTTAGAACTTTCCAGCAACACTACATTCCCGATCCCATTCAGTCCATGAACTCGATGCAAATCATCTGTCGTTTGATAACTGTTTGAGCCCCATGGAAAAACAGAGCCTCGGAATACAGGTACATCTTCCCGGTTCAATAAAGCTAGTAAGTCCAGGGTATTCTTTACTGCTTTATCAATGGTTACATTGCCGAAGGTTGTAGTAACTCCTATTAATTCAGCTTCTGGCTGACCCAATGCATAGGTTAAAGCAAGAGCATCATCGATCCCTGTATCTAAATCCAAAATCAACTTCATCTTTTTCCCAACCTTTCTTTCAAAAAAGACCATCTCATTTATTTTAGAGATGGTCAAGTATCTTACATTTTATTTGGTGCGTGAACGCCTAGTAATCGTAAATCTTCTTTCAAGATAGTCGTTACCGCATAAACCAATGCTAGACGAGCATCTTTTTGTTCGTCGTCTACCAAGATTTTTGTATGCGCGTAGTACTTGTTAAAAGCTTGAGCTAATCTTAGTGAATGCTTCGCAATCACCGAAGGTTCATATTGTTCAGCGGCTTGTGCCACCACTTCAGGGAAAGCCTGCAATAGCTTGATGATTTCCCAGCTGTCCGCATCGTTTAGTGCATAAGCAGTATCAGCATTTGGCGTAAAACCAGCTTTGTCTAAAATAGTCATCGCCCGCGCATGAGTGTATTGAACATAAGGGCCGGTTTCCCCTTCAAAACGAACCACTTCTTCAATTTCAAAATCAAAGTTGTTCAAACGATCATTTTTCAAATCATGGAAAACAACCGCACCAACACCGACTTGGTGAGCGACTTCTTCTTTATTTGGCAAATCAGGATTTTTCTCAACAATTTGAGCCAAAGCAGATTCAGTCGCTTCATTTAAGACTTCCTCTAACAGAATAATCTTTCCTTTACGGGTAGACAGTTTTTTCCCACCTTGAGTAATCAAGCCAAACGGGATGTGTTTCATGTCTTCAAACCAGTCAAAGCCCATTTCCTTCAACACAGCTTTTAACTGTCTGAAGTGAATGCTTTGTTCGTTTCCTACTACGTATAGTGATTTAACGAAGTTGTAAGTCCGTTTGCGATAAACAGCTGCTGCTAAGTCACGAGTAATGTACAGAGTAGCCCCATCAGATTTTTTAATTAAGGCTGGATTTAAATCATAGGCTGACAAATCAACAATCTCTGCCCCTTGGTTTTCTTTTAATAGATGTTTTTCTTCCAGCATAGTCACAACTTCATCCATTTTATCGTTGTAGAAGGCTTCCCCGTTGTATGAATCAAAGCTGATTTCCAGCATTTCGTAGATTTTGTTGAACTCTTTCAAGGATTCACTGCGGAACCAGGTCCATAATTCAACCGCTTCTGGATCATCTTGTTCCAATTTCTTAAACCAAGCCCGAGCTTCATCTTCCAATGAAGCATCTGTTTCAGCTTCTTCGTGGAATTGGACATATAAGCGCAATAATTCGCTGATTGGTTCAGCCTTAACTTTTTCTTCAGAGCCCCATTTTTTATAAGCAACAATTAGTTTACCAAATTGGGTTCCCCAGTCACCTAAGTGATTGATCTTAATTGGCTGATAGCCCACTTTACTTAAAATCAAGCTGATGGAATTACCGATCACAGTTGAACGCAAATGACCCATCGAAATAGGTTTTGCAATATTAGGTGAAGACATATCAATCGTTACATTACCATTGTTGCCGATGTTGCTGGCGCCGAATTCACTGCCGGCTTTGGTAATTTCCTTCAATACATTGCTGGAAACGACTTCTTTGTTCATAAAGAAATTCAAGTAAGGTCCCACCACTTCGACTTTTTCAAAAAGTTCTGGGTTGATCTTTTCAGCCAAATCCGCCGCAATTTGCTGTGGCGCTTTACGATAAATTTTTGCTAATGAAAATGCTGGAAAAGCGACATCACCATGATCTGCTGATTTAGGGTTTTCTAGTAAACGTGCGACATCTTCTAACGTTAAATCTTCTTTGACTACTTCATACACTGCCTGTGCTACGATCTCTTTGTTGTTCATCCTTTTTTCCTCCTTAAGCAATAAAAAAAGCCTCTGATGAATATTCTTCATCAGAGACGAGATTTTCCCGCGGTACCACTCTTTTTGTCTATACGACCAGCTCTACTATAACGGTAGCTGCCGTTTCATCTCCAAAGTGCGCCCTCTATCTTGATTTATCTGGCTCACACCCTCCCAGACTCGCTAAAAAACAGCCAATAGACTTCTCTTTTTCCTCGATGAAAATAATTTATCTGGCTTTCATAGTACCAGATACTAGCGAGAAGTCAAGACTAAACTGTAGGGATGAAAAGATTTCCTAAAGTCGCAGCCATTACAGCTTTGATAGTATGCATGCGATTTTCCGCCTGTTCAAACTGATGAGCATAAGGCGCACGGAAGACTTCATCGGTAACTTCCATTTCCGAAAGACCATAGGTATCCTTGATTTCTTGCGCTACTTCCGTCTGTACATCGTGAAAGGCTGGCAAGCAATGCAAGAAAATTGTATCGGCTTTACCAGTTTTGTCTACCATCGCTTGATTCACTTGGTAAGGCAATAGCAGATCAATCCGTTTTTTGAATTCCGCTTCTTCACCCATCGATACCCAAACATCGGTATAAAGAACATCGGCTCCTTTTACCCCTTCATCGATATCAGCAGTAATTAGAATTTTTGCTCCTGATTTTTCAGCGTATTCATTTGCTAAATCAACTAATTTTGCATCTGGGAACAATTCTTTTGGCGTCACAATATGGGTGTTCACCCCTAAAATGGCTCCGGTAATCAATAAAGAGTTAGCTACATTGTTTCGGCCGTCACCAGCATAAGCCAAGGTCAGACCTTCAATTTTGCCGAACTGTTCCTTCACAGTTAGAAAATCCGCCAGCATTTGGGTTGGATGCCATTGATCCGTCAGACCATTCCAAACCGGTACGCCAGAGTATTCTGCCAATGCTTCTACTGCTTCTTGCGAAAAACCGCGGTACTCAATGCCGTCAAACATGCTTCCCAACACTTTTGCCGTATCCTCGACTGATTCTTTTTTTCCTAATTGGATATCGCCTTTGCCTAAATATTCAGGATGAGCTCCTAAATCAATCGCCGCTGTTGTGAAAGCCGCACGAGTTCTAGTTGAAGCTTTTTCAAACAACAGGGCAATATTTTTTCCCTCTAAATAACGATGACTGATGTTTTGCTTTTTCATGTCCTTTAAATGAGCAGCAAAATCAATCAGATAAATCAATTCTTCCTTAGTAAAATCTTTTTCTGCTAGCAGGCTTTTCCCTTGAAACACTGAATTCATGTTGTTCCTCCTCTGTATATTTAAACGTATTTTTATCAAATATACTCATTTTTATACATAATACCGGATAATTACTAAAATAGCAATCCCTCTTTTCATTCTTCTCATTTTCCTCTATTATAATAAGGTGCATTTAAAATCGAGCATTGCTCGGACTGGTTCGGAAACTTCCCAGAATAAAAAACTAAGAATCTCAACAAAGGAGGTAGGAAAAAATGCAACAAGTGATTATTGACTGCGATCCAGGGATTGATGACGCCCTGGCTTTGGAATTCGCAATCAAATCGAAGGAATTAGAAGTCTTAGCCATTACCGTGGTTGCAGGAAATGCCCCGGTCGATATTGGCGTGGAAAATACTTTTAAGGTGTTAGAGCGCTGCGATCGTTTGGATATTCCAGTATATCGCGGAGCTGAAATACCCCTAGAAAGGCCCAATGTATCGGCCCAAGATACTCACGGCATGGACGGCTTTGGCGAAAGCGGGATTGTTCGACAATCCAAGGTGCAACCCCAAAAGGAAACCGCTGAGGAATTCCTGACAAACTTTTTCTCTGAAAAGCGTGATGTAGGGATTTTAGCATTAGGCCCACTGACCAATATTGCTCTTGCTATACAGCTCAACCCAAAATTAGGTCAAAATATCCAACGCTTTGTTACCATGGGAGGAACCTACAAAAGTCACGGCAACTGTTCACCGGTAGCCGAGTACAATTATTGGTGCGATCCCGATGCAGCGAAAATGGTTTATGAGTCACTGGGCAGCACGATTGAAATGGTCGGCTTAGATGTTACGCGGGAAATTGTTTTCAGCCCGGCAATCTTGGAATATTGCCGCCGTATTAATCCTGAGGCCTATGAGTATTTGCGAAAGCTGACTCGCTTTTATTTTGATTTTCACTGGCAATATGAGCATCTGCTAGGTTGTGTCATCAACGACCCATTGGCTGTAGCTTGTTACATTTCGTCAGAAATTTGCAACGGTTTTGACAGTTATGTTGAGGTAGAAACCCAAGGCATCAGTATCGGCCAGACCTTGGTGGACCGTTATGACTTTTGGCAAAAAGAGCCCAATGCCAGAATACTGGAAACCGTTGATACAAAAGAATTTTTCACTCAGTTTTTAACCGTCCTTTTAGATGCACCAGAAGCAACCATTGCTTCTGATCTAAACCTATTAAAGTTAGGATGAGACGAATGAAAAAACAAACATCACGATTAACGATTATTGCTTTAGCGGTCGCACTAAACATTGTTCTAGGAAATTTGGCCCTGTTTCTGCGACTGCCGATTTATTTAGATACTGTTGGAACCATTTTAGCAGCGACTCTGTTAGGTCCAGTTGCTGGTATCATCACGGGTTTATGCAGCGCCATTTTTACCGGAGTGACCTCTGATTTATTTTCACTGTATTTTGCTCCAGTTCAATTATGTGTGGGTTTGATGGCAGGAATTTTACTCCATAATAAGCGGACTGCCTGGTCATTACCGTTAAAGGCACTGCTGGTTACTTTACCAGGAACCTTAGTCGCTTCATTGATTACTGTGCTGCTGTTTGGCGGGATTACTTCTTCCGGCTCCAGCATGCTGGTTCAAGTACTTCACGGCCTAGGCTTAAATCAGACCTTAAGTGTTTTTCTAGTCCAAATCGGTACCGACTATTTAGACAAATTTTTGGCTATCAGTATAGTGATCAGCGCAATTAAGGCTTTACCTCGTTACCGTCAAATTGTTTCATAGATTGAATTTTGCTTAAAAAAAGACCAGATATCTTTATCGTAGCTGATAGAAGATATCTGGTCTATTTGTACTATTAAATGTGTTGAAAAGCCAAGCTTGGAATTGCATTTAAATCCATTGCAGCTACGTGCTGCTTTGCTAATTCTACGTGAGCGGCTGCTCCAATCATTGCGGCATTGTCCCCGCAAAGCTTCAATGGTGGAATAACTAGCTTAACGTCTGGCAATTCAGCAGCTAATGCTTGTTCCATCCCTTTGCGCAAGCCTTGGTTGGCTGCTACCCCACCAGCAATTACTAATTGTTTCACTGGATAAGCCTGACAAGCCCGTATTGTTTTAGTTACTAGAACTTCCACCACACTGGCTTGGAAGCTGGCAGCTAAATCAGCAGTATCCAACTCTTCCCCGCGTTGTTCCGCATTATGGACTAAATTGATAAAGGCACTTTTCAAACCGCTAAAGCTGAAGTCTAGGTTGTCTTCTTTCAGCATTGCCCTTGGAAAATCGTAGACGTCTTTTCCTTGATGAGCCAATTGGTCCAATTCTTTACCGCTTGGGTAAGGTAATCCTAAAACGCGGCCAACTTTATCGTAAGCTTCACCTGCTGCGTCATCTCTCGTTTCACCAATGATTTCATACGAACCATCTTCAGCCATATAAACCAATTCAGTATGACCACCGCTGACCAGTAAGGCCATTAAAGGAAATTCCAGCGGTTGGACTAAACGCGCCGCGTAAATATGCCCGGCCATGTGATTAACTGGAATTAATGGCAATCCATGAGCCCAAGCAAAAGCCTTCGCAGCACTTAAGCCGATCAACAAGGCACCAACTAAACCCGGTCCATAAGTTACGGCCACTGCTTGCAGTTGATCAGGAGTAACTTCGGCTTCGGCTAAAGCTTCTTCTAAACAGAGTGTAATCTGCTCCACATGATGACGACTAGCCACCTCTGGAACCACTCCGCCAAACCGTTGATGACTTTTAATTTGCGAAGCCACGATATTAGACAGCACCGTTTCGCCATTTAGAATCACGGCCACACTGGTTTCATCACAGCTGCTTTCAATTGCTAAAATATATTCATTCGTTTCCGTGGCTGTTCCCTACTTTCAAATTCATAATAATCGCATCTTCTACCGGTGTTTGGTAATAATTTTTTCTTTTGCCGATCTCTTGAAAATGCATTTTCTCGTAAAGATGACGCGCTGCCGTATTGGAAGCACGTACCTCTAAAAATATTTGGTTTACTTCCTGCTTATGAGCATGCTCCAGCAATCGCTGGAACAGCTTTTCAGCCAGTCCTTGACGTTTATACTCTGGAAAGGTAGCCACGTTGGTAATCTCAATTTCATCCAATACTTGATGAAATCCGATAAAGGCTAGCGGCTCTCTTACATCTGACAATAAATAGTGACTATGCTTCTGCTGCAAATCATCATAAAATTCTTTTTCTGACCAGGGAGACAATGTACCATAAGCCGCATGATTAATCTGCCACAATTGATGTGCTAGTTGTTTTAATTCAACATCCTCACTCATTTGGGTCCCTCTAAATGTTTAATCATCTCTAAAGCATCCTCATTATTCTCGGTATAATAATTCCTGCGAACCTTCCGACCTTCAAAGCCAATTCGACGGTACAAACGCTGCGCATTTATATTACCCATCCGCACCTCTAACGACAACGTGATACAGCTCTTCATTATAGCGAATCTTTCTACCTCGTCAATCAAAAAGGATCCCAATCCACTGCCTTGAAAAGCCCGCTTAACAGCAACATTGGTAATATGAGCATCATTGCCCATAATACGACTGCCGATAAAAGCTACCAGCTCTTCGCGATGCGTCATACAGATATACAGATGGGGAACGGGAGAATGGATTTCCGCCAAAAAGGCACTTCTTGTCCAAGGTACTTCTCCTTGATATACATCCTTTTCCAGCGCAATCAATTCCTTGATATCGTCGTCGGTTATTCCCCGCAGCAGATATTCCTGTTCTTTTATCAGAACACTCCGGGCTTCAAAGGGTTCTTGCTTACCGCCGAAAAATGTACGAAGCAGTCCGCTAAATTTTTTCAACATAATTTTCGTCCCCTGGCTGATGCGTTTGCAGCCATTTCTCCTCCGCCTCTACCCGCTTCAAATAGGCTGGAACAAAACTTTGGATATCTGCCACAGGTGTTTCCAGATACCCCAGCTGCCCTAAAGTTACCCCATTAGGCAAATTGATGCGATCGTCTGTTTCAATCTTGGCATTCGGCAGCTTTTCACGGATCATTTCAGCAAACTTAGCCGTTTCTCCCACAAATACAGCGTCCTCTTGCAGCTGTTCCAACAATTCGGCCAAAGGAATGTGCTGATCAGGAATAACCGTCTTCAACTGCTGATCTTCCCATTGATAGACCCCGGCATACACGTTGTTGCGGCGAGCGTCCATAATCGGAACGATCAATCTTTGGTCGCTAACGTTAGCAGCTAATGCCTTTAAGCTGGAAATTCCTGCTAACTCTATTTTCAATGTATCAGCTAACGTCTTTGCAGTGGTTACTGCAATTCGAATCCCAGTATACGATCCGGGACCTTGGGCGACAACAATGCGATCCAAGTCCTTTGGTGTTAAGCTGCTGATTTTCATGATATGTTCAATCGCTGGCATCAAGGTCAGACTATGATTCATTTTTTGATTTAATTGAAAAGAGGCAATTGTCTGATCGTCCTCTAAAATAGCTGCTGCCAATGTTTGATTCGATGTATCGAAGGCTAAAATTTTCATCCTTGCTCTATTCCTCGCTTTCAGATAGCCACATTTTACCATAAAAACTTTTTTCAATATAGTTAGACTGGACTAATTTAAAGAATCACTTGCTTTGTTTTTCTTCAAAGCAACGATCCCACCTTGCAAACAACTAATTTTTAATTAGTTTTATTAAATATTTTGAATAACATATTTGACGAATTAGCTTGTATCCTTATTAAATAAATTTTACTATAGAATTGAGGCAAGCAAAAAATATTTCATTCTTTTCTCTCTGATAGAGTAAGTAGAAAATTACATCCTGCATCTTCTTCTTAGACTTGCCTCGTCAACAAAAACAAACCTGAGCATCTGCTTATAATGCGGATACTCAGGTTTTTTGTCTTATTTAGTTGAGTCCCGCAGAACCAGCTTCGTTCCCAGCATGATTTTTCTAGGAACCGGCGCACGCTCTTTTGCTAATTCTAAAATAGTTGTGACAGCTAATTCTCCCATCCATTCCGTTTCAACCTTTACAGTCGATAGAGTGGGCGAAACATATTTAGCTACACTCACATCATTAAAACCAATGATTGCAATATCTTCCGGGATTTTCAAACCATAATCCTGAATTGCCTGCATTGCACCAATAGCCAATGCATCACTGGAAGCGAATAAAGCAGTCGGCAGTTCGGTTTGCTGCTGTAAAAAAGTGGTTGTAGCCGTCTTCCCTGCTTCCACACTAAACTCAGCTTGTATGACAAACGCATGATTATACAACTTCAAGCGCCGCATTTTTTGTTCAAAAGCAGTCAAACGCGGATCATCGATCGGCTGGTGCGTTTGCTTAGTGAATTCCAGCCCAGATAAAATCGCAATCTTATCGTGACCAGCTCCTACAAAGTGATCAATCACAGAATCAACACTTTGATTAAAATCAACCACTAACGAATCAAAACCGTTGGATGTGGCGTCATAATCGACAAAGAGCAGATTCTCATCTACTTCGCTGATTTTCTTGATCTGTTCGGTGTCGAACTTACCTAATGCGATAGTACCAGCCGTTTTCAGGGTGGTCAAATCCGCCAACGATTCTCGTTTAATTTGGATATTTAATTCTTCGGCCTTTTTTTCAATGCCTAAACGAATCGCCAAATAATAAAGATCGGCCAATTCTTCTTCGGCATCGTACCACTGAACGAGGCGCAGTACTGTCGTTTCGGTCTTATTATTCTTTTTATGCTTCGTGTAATTCAGCTCTTCAGCAGCTTGAAATATTTTATGCTTCGTTGCTAGACTGACGGATATTTGCGGATCATAGTTCAACACCCTTGAAACCGTCGCCGGAGAAACGCCAGCTAACTCCGCTATGTCGCGAATAGTTGCCATTTTAAATTCCTCCCGCCCTACAACGTTGCGATGAAGCGGTCAAAAGCTGCTTGTCCGGCTTCGTCACGCTTGAATACACCAGCATCTTCTAACACCCGAGCAAAAACTTTGCCCACTTCCTGCTGCAAAATTGTTTGGACATTCTCAGCAGTAATGGTCTGAGCTGACTTAATTTCCTCAGCCCACGCTTGATGATAGTTCTTCATTTGATGAGAATTCCCCAACAGAAATTGTTCAACTTCTTGCATTTCTTCTTTCAAACGTGGTGGCAAAACGGCCAGTCCCATTACTTCAATTAAGCCAATATTCTCTTTTTTGATGTGTTGGACATCTGGATGCGGATGAAAAATCCCTTCAGGAAATTCTTCAGAGACATTGTTATCTCGCAAAACTAAATCCAATTCAAACAGCTCACCATTGCGTCGAGCAATTGGCGTAATAGTGTGATGGGGTGTGCCATCAGCAGAGAAAGCCACAACATTAACCGTTTCATCACTATACTGTTTCCAAGATTCGAAAATATATTCCGCCGCCGCAACTAAATCCTTCAGCTGCTGACCTTGTAAACGAATCACTGACATCGGCCATTTAACAATCCCCGCAGTCACAGTCGGAAACAGCTTCAAGTCAATCGGACGTTCGATTTCAGCCACTGCCATCGGAAATGTATGCCGACCACCCTGATAATGATCATGTGAAAGAATCGACCCGCCAACAATTGGCAAGTCTGCATTAGAGCCTACAAAATAATGCGGTAAAACTTCCGTAATCTTCAGTAAACGCTGGAAGGTATCACGGTTGATCTTCATGGGACGGTGTTCTTCAGAAAGCACAATACAGTGCTCATTGTAATAAGCGTATGGTGAATACTGCAACCCCCAGCTTTCGCCCTCCAAGTTCATGCGAATAATCCGATGATTGGTACGGGCCGGGTAGTTTAGACGACCCTTATAGCCTTCGTTTTCCATACACAAAAGACATTTAGGATAATCCACCTGCACCGCTTCTCGTTCTGCTGCGATTTGTTTCGGATCTTTTTCCGGCTTGGACAAATTGATCGTAATTTCCAGCGTTCCATAGTCCGTTTCAGCTGGAAACACAATATTTTTAGCAATATCCTTGGTCTTAATATAATTGTTGGTTTGACTCAAGTGAAAGAAATAGTCGGTGGCCTCTTTCGGGCTTTTAGCATAATATTGCGCAAAATAAGCATTTACTACTGAAGGCGGCGGCGTCAATAAATCCATCAGTTGAGACTCCAAAATATCTTTTTCTGCTGGAAGTTCACTAATCACCTGATTTTTAACCCCTTGCTCGACTAGCAGCTGAGCCAATTCAGCAGCATCGGCTTCGACTGGACGAACCTCAGCTGACGCTAAACCATCTTCACCGATAAGTCCGATCACTTGGTTTTCTAAATAAATCCGATCCATATCCATCCAGCCCCCTGAATGAATGGCTGCACTGACAAAATCTCTAACAACTTGACTGATCAACATTGAGTACTCCTCCTAGTCTTCATATCCATTAGGGTGGCTAACGTGCCAATTCCAGGCCGTTTCAATAATTGCTAGGATATCGGTATACTCTGGCTGCCAGCCTAAAATAGTTTTCGCTTTTTCGCTGGATGCTACTAAGGTGCTAGGATCTCCTGCACGACGAGGTCCAATCTCAGCTGGGATTTCTTTTTGGGTTACTTCGCGAGCAGCATCTAGCATTTCTTTAACGGAATAGCCATTGTTTGAACCCAGGTTAAAGACATTGCTTTCATTTCCAGCTTTCAAGTATTCCAAAGCCAAGATGTGGGCCATCGCTAAATCTTCTACTTGCACATAATCCCGAATACAAGTGCCGTCAGGTGTATTGTAATCATCGCCAAAAATAGTTAGGTGATCCCGCTGTCCTAAGACAACTTGTAAAATCAATGGAACTAAATGCGTTTCCGGCGTGTGGTCTTCTCCAATAGAAGCATCAGACTTAGCACCAGCAACATTAAAGTAGCGCAATGCAACATAGCGCATACCATAGGCGTTGTCACACCAATGCATCATTTTTTCCATCATCAGCTTGCTTTCACCATAAGGATTTTTAGGATTGGTTGGTGTATCTTCCGTAATCGGCGACACTTCCGGTTCGCCGTAGGTCGCTGCGGTGGAAGAAAAGACAATATGTTTTACCTCAAACTCTTCCATTACCTCCAGCAGCATTTCCATGCCGACAACATTGTTATTGAAGTATTTTAAAGGTTTTTCCACAGACTCTCCCACTAAAGAGCTAGCCGCAAAATGAACCACACCTTCAATCGTTTCTTTTTGAAAAACTTCTCGCATGAACGTTTGGTCACGACAGTCTCCTTCATAAAAGGTTGCTTCTGAATGAACGGCCTGGCGGTGTCCCGTTAACAAATTATCTACAACCACCACTGAGTATCCTTGATTAATTAAACGATCAACTGTATGTGAACCAATATACCCTGCTCCACCTAGAACTAAAATTGACATATCTCCACTCCTCGAAAAATATTTACTAAACAAATTATAAAACATTTACTAAACGAGAGCAAGCAAAAAAAGATAAAACCGGTCCGGCTTTATCTTTTCTTGTTTTATACTTTACGCTTTTTCTGCGATTACTTCAATTTCAACTAGCGCATCTGCTGGAAGTTTAGCTACTTGAACACAGCTTCTTGCAGGATAAGGCTCTTGGAAATAGCTGGCATAAATATCGTTGACTACCGAAAAATTATCCAGGTCCTTTAAGAAAACCGTTACTTTTAAGGCGTTCTCTAAAGTCAAACCGATTGTTCCTAAGATGTTTTGGATATTTTCTAACGATTGTTTCGCTTGTGCTTCCACCCCTTCTTGCAGCTGGTTGGTGGCAGGATCAATACCTAATTGTCCCGATAAGAAAACGATGTTTCCGCCGGTCATCATCCCTTGAGAATAAGGTCCTAAGGCTTTTGGTGCTTGTTCAGAATTTAATCGTTGCATGTATGTCTCTCCTTTGTCATTCTTTTTGCTAGCTTCATTATACCTAATTCCCCCGAAACATCCAAGAATTGTTGAAAATTTCGTCAGGAACAATCTTTTAGCTTTCTATTTTTGCCGTTTTCCTCCATAATAAAAGTAACAAGAAAAGGGAGGCCAATCATATGCGTAAATTTACATCAGGATTTTTTACCGGAACTTTAGCAACAGCAGCCGTTGTTGCAGGACTTTTAATGGGTGTAAAGAAAAAAGTAATTGAACCCTTAGAAGAAAAAGAGTCAAAAATCGACGAAAATCGTAAAAAAGCCCGTAGAAAACGGATTGCACGTTAAAAAAGAAAGCGAGTTTTCGCTTTCTTTTTTTTTTGCCATTCATGCTTTTCGCAGTTAACTTGGCGCAAGAGAAGTTCTACAAATGGCGTCTATACAGAGAATTATCATGTTTAGCATGATGGTATGCGTATGAAAATCAGACTCATTTTTCCTGGGCTTGGAAAAATGATAATCCACTCCTGAGTTAGCTGCTTATTGTTGATAAATCGTTTGAACAATTTGATTTGCCACTTGGAAAATCCGATCCGCATTCTTCGGCCTTGGTGATGAAGCATTCAACCAGTCGAATCCAGCCAATGGCGCACCGTAACAATACAAGTTATCCAGTGTTTGATTTTGCTGATCAATGATGCGGTGGGTACTGCGCTCCACCCGCAACGCGCCGCTTTCATGTTTTTCTCCATCAAACTCAACTATATCCGGGGCTAAATACCCTCGGTCTTTTAATGCGCGAATCAATGGATTCAGCGTTCGACGGTAACTGGTTGTCGGTAATCGAGCTTCGATTAAATGCTTCGCTTTATATGTTACCTGATTGTTTTGTTTGCTGAAGGCAACAAAGCAGTCCTCCACACCTTCAACTTCCATATTAGGAGCTAAAAAGATAGCGATACCTGCTTTCGTTAAAGCTGCCAGCTGCTTCATGCGAAGAACCGGCGGCCCCACAGTTAAAAAGCCATAAGTTGGATCGTAATCTCCCCACAATTCCTCCCAATATTCTTTCGCCGTAAAGGCACGCTGGTCAATCATTTTGTGTACCGGCATTTGCAGCTCCTTCATCGCGTCTAAAGCTGCGGCAACTGCCCCCGATAAATTCCCTTTTTCTGCTTCCTTAATATCATTGTCCATATAGCTTGGAACAAAAGCCGGAAAATCCTGCGCTTCTACTTCTTTTCCTGGATTTACAAGTGCATCCCAATTCCAACGTAATTCTTCGGGAACTTGAAAACGATCCAGAACGTCATTTCGATCTTCCTTGCGATAGGCTGTTAAAAATTCAGCAATATCGATGGAAGTATCTGCTAGCTTTTTCTCATAGTAAACAAGCTCTGCTTCTTTTTTCAGTAAATCGAAAAATTCGGCTGCTTCTCCCGGTTGGAATTGTTGGATTCGTTCATCTGTCAAAATTTGCGGCTGGGCATCTTCACCAGCTAATTTCTCATTCACCGGACGGGCATGATAAGGTAGCCCCCGACCCGATCCTAAAATCATCTTTCCTTCTTTGCCAGAAGGCTGATAAAGAAGCTCGCCAGCTTCTTCAATAAATGTTCCACCCCAATGCTTCGTCAATAGCGCCACATAATCAAAAAAACTTAAGCCTAATCCCCGCAAAATGACGTCCTCTTGCGGCAAAATATTCTCCAAAGAAACCTTAGCCGGATTTTTAGGCGGTTGATAAGTCAGCTGCTGCTCTTTGGCAAAAGTCTGTAACTGCTGTTCCGTTTCGGTTAATTCGTTGTCGGCATGCCCTGTAGCCAAAATCACTCGATCTACTAGATGATTTTCTTTGGCAATTATGGTAATTTGTTCCTCAACAATTAAGTCCTCTACCTCTTCCTGATAAAAAGTCAGCGAAATATTTTCTGGTAAGTTCGATTTAAGATTCAAGATAAACCATTGTTGGTACAGTCCATAAAAACGACGTTGGCAGCAATCGTTTCGTTTAAGCGAAGCTGCCTGTGTTAAGAACTCCTCTTGATTTTCTTCAACATATTGTTTGATAAAATCAGGTGCCTGCTGCTTACTCCATTCATATAAACTAGGTCTTTCACTACTCTTAATTAGAGGATGTTCTGCAAACAATGTGACATGTTCCATCACACTGTTCATTAAAACAGCTCCATCTTGCTTTGTGCTCCAAACCTGTCCACCTGGTCCAGCGGGATCAAAAGCTAAGATCTCCAACTCTTCTGCATTTGTGTACTTTTGAACTAAATGATCCAACATAATTAACCCATAAGGTCCTGTACCCACTACC
This sequence comes from Candidatus Enterococcus moelleringii, assembly GCF_017377575.1. Lineage (GTDB taxonomy): Bacteria > Bacillota > Bacilli > Lactobacillales > Enterococcaceae > Enterococcus_A > Enterococcus_A moelleringii. Next base: position 72,566 of record NZ_JAFREM010000016.1, on the reverse strand, counting down.
GCTATTTTACCCATTTTCCCGCTCCAATCTTTCCTTTAATACAACTGCTTGGTTATGCTCAGTATCCTTTGCACTATAAACCAAAGTGAGCTGCTTATTATCCTTAACTAAATTTTCTAAACGTTGGAAGGCTGCTAAGTGAGCTTCATCCGTTAATTCCTGCAAATAAAACTTAACAAACTCAGGATATTTTGCCGGCTCATGACCAAACCACTTTCTAAGTTCAGTACTGGGAGCCACCTCTTTTAGCCACTCATCGATTGCTGCTTTTTCCTTTGACACACCCCTAGGCCAAATTCGATCCACCAGCACTCGATAACCATCCTCTGTTTGCGCAGCATCATATACTCGTTTGATTTCCAGCATAGCCTTCACCTCAATTCCAGAGTAAAGAAAAAAAGCGGAAAGTGCAACTTAAAACAATCTATTGGGAATAATAATTGAAGAAAAAGTCAAAAAAAGCACGCTGCAACAATGCAACATGCTTCATTAACTAATCTATATTTTTCTTTTTGATCTTACCTTGCCATTCTTCAATACCGCCTTTTAGAATGAACAGATCAGTATATCCATTTTTACGCAATAAATTAGCAGCTCGAGCACTCACTGATTTATTGTAGTCATAAATGTAAATTGGTTGATCCTTACGTAACGAACTCATCGTTTCTTTCAACATAGGATAAGGGAAGCTGCGGGCACCTAAAATGTGCTTCGCGTTGAATTCATCCCGCTCTCTTACGTCAATGACTTGCGCCTTGCGCATCCCTGCCTGAAACTCCTCTTGAGTCAGCATTTTTGCTGAACGCTTCACCATAATTCGAACGTATCCTTCGTACCCAACGAATAGGAGAATAACCCCTAATAAAATAATATTTAATGTCCACCAAAATGACATACGAAACTTCCCTTCTTAATTCAAGATTATTGTGCTAAAGATGCTGCACCAATCACTCCAGCTTCATTTCCTAATTCAGCTAATTTAATTTTTGTACTATTTCTAACTTGTGGGAACGTAAACTGCTGGAAGTACTTCTCTACACGACTACGTAAAAATTCACCCGCTGCGGATACTCCGCCGCCGATAATAATCGCTGAAGGATTCAAAGTGTTTCCAATATTTCCACACGCTAATCCCAAATAGAAAGTAACTTTGTCAACCACTCGTAAAGCAAGATCGTCGTTAGCAGCTGCTAATTCAAATACGTCTTTACTTGTGATGTCTTCCCCATTGTCTAAGCGCGCCTTCAATTCTGACCCACCAGCGTATTCTTCTGCCAATTGACGAGCCACTCGTACAACACCTGTTGCACTAGCAACAGTTTCTAAACAGCCGCGTTTGCCGCAGGTACATTCAAAGCCTTCAGGATCGACTGTGATATGTCCGATTTCTCCGGCACAGCCAGCTGCTCCGTGAAGCAATTGACCATTCATAACAATTCCACCGCCAACGCCTGTGCCCAATGTGACGAAGACCACATCTGGATCGTTTTCTCCGGCACCTTTCCAACGTTCGCCTAACGCCGCAACATTTGCATCGTTATCGATGAAGAATGGAATACCCGTGCCTTTTTCAATCATTTCTTTGACTGGCTGCAAAGTTTTCCAGTTCAAATTGTAGGCACCAATAACGGTTCCTTCAACAATATTGACACTTCCGGGAGTTCCCATACCAATGCCAATAAATTGTTCTGGCTTCATATTATATAAAGCTAAATGATGATTAATTGATTCGATGATATCCGGTACGATATGCTGTCCTTCATCCAAAATATTGGTATCGATACTCCATTTTTGTTGAATGTCGCCCTCTTGCGTTAAAATAGCAAATTTGACAGTTGTACCACCTAAATCAATTCCTAGTAATTTTTTATCCATCATTATTCACCTTCCCGACTTTCTTCAATGTGATGCTCTCTTTTTAAGATGCGCCAGCCGTTCAAATAGGTATCGCGATCGATCAAGCGTCCGTCATACAAATTTTTTAATTCAATTTGCATTAATTCAATGTCATAAATCCGCTTTCCTACATATACATAGATACCAAATTGCTTAAGCAGCTGCTGTACATCATATAGACTTTCCACATAAACCACATCCTCAAACATTATACAGGTAAATGTACTATTTTTACAGAGTAAATTGGCACGTTTTCGAAAAGCTGCAACTTTAATTATCCTCATGTAGAAAATTAAGCCATTCAACCAACTAAATTCTTATGTACGTTCATTTTTCTAAATAACCAGTAAAAAATCGGGAAATATCCCGATTTTTATATAATTGGCATACCGACTCCGCGAAAAGCCAGTAATACTGCGATAACAACAAAGAAGACAAAGAATAAACCGCCTGTTATCCGTCCCCGAACAGAAAAACGATCTTCTCCGTGAGGAACCCCCAAAATCAATCCTGAAAGTGCCCCACCTAAGAGACCACCTATATGACCCCACATATCAATCGAGGAATCAAACAAACCAAAAGCTAAATTCATCAAAATAAATAGTCCAAACTGCCGGGTCAATCCTTGAATGGCTGGATTATCTTTGTAGTGATAGCCCACCACTAAAAAGGCGCCAAATAAACCAAAAATTGCCGTACTGGCTCCCCCAGACAAAACACCTAAGCCATTAAAGGCAAAACTGCCCATATTACCCATGAGTCCACTCAACAAATAAACCAGCGTAAAACGCCAATGTCCAAATATAGCTTCACATTGCTGTCCCATGAAATACAAAACAATCGAGTTCAACGCAAAGTGCATCAAACCAAAATGAATCACCATTGGTGTCAAAAAGCGCCAATATTCATGGCCCAAAATAACTGAAGGAACAAACATCCCCAGTCTTTCATTAACCCGCAAGCTGGGAATTAAATATTCCAGCAAGAAGAATACGGTATTAATGCCTAAAAAAGTATATGTTGCATATGGTTGATTTCTCTTCATTATTCCTCCATTTTTCCGATAAATAACTGTTGTACCGGCAGATCAAACGGTTCAGGCTGCCAGGATTCCATCAGCTGTTCACTAAAAACAAAACTTGCCGTTTTTCCAGAATAGCTGCTTAAGAAGCGGTCATAAAACCCTCCGCCAAAACCAATGCGGTACCCATTGTTTTTAAAGATCAAGCCTGGAACAATTATTAAATCCAATTCTGTTGGGTCAGCGACGGCTTCACTGACGGGTTCTTCTACTCCAAATTTCGAGGCAACAAAGGTAGTACTTTCGTTAATCCAATAAAATACCAGCTGCCGTTTTGGCAAGGATTTAGGCACTGCCACCTTTTTCCCTTCAGCTAATGCTTGCTGGATTAAAGGGGCCGTTGGAAATTCGAAATCCGTAGCTATCGTCACACCAACACTTTTTGCTGCCTGCCAAAGATCACTTTGAAAAAATTCACGATAAATTGACTCAACTTGCGGTTGACGTCTTTTATCCACAGCGATTTTCTCTAACCTTTGAATCATCAGTTGGCGCATTTTTTGTTTTTCCATTTATCCGCCTCCTATTCAACGATACTACCAAAAAAGAAGATAAATAAAAAGGGGGTTTGTTCCCCTTTAACAATTCTAAATCAATATTTCTAAAATTCCCACGTTGTAATACTATCGCAGAAGCTAAAATTTTTAATACAGCACAAAGATTTGATTCACCTTTTCTCTATTGTTTGTTTCTAAGCAGTTGAAAAACAAAATAAGGCGCACCAATGACGGATACAATAATCCCAGCAGCTATTTCACCATTCTCTAAAATCAAACGTCCAGCGATGTCACTATATAATAGTAATAAACTGCCGATTACCGCCGTCATTACTATGCTGTAATTGTTCTTTTTCCCGACTAAATTGCTGGCAATATGGGGAGCAATCAAGCCAATGAAGCTGATACTTCCGGCAACAGAAACACTTACTGCGGCCAAACATAATGCAATCATTAAAAACATCAGCTGAGAAGCTTTCAAACGAACGCCTAGTCCAATTGCGATCTCATCACCTAATCCCAAAACCTTTAAGGTTCTCCCTTGCAGCAAAATGAACGGCAACAGTAGGATTAGCCAAGGAAGCAGCAAGAATACATGATTCCAGGTTGTTCCCCAAATCGTTCCTGCCAACCAGCTGGTAACAAAAGTATAGCTCTCTTCTGATGCACGAATCGTACCGACTAGCGTTAGTGCAGAGATCCCGGCATTGACTGCTACACCGGAAAGCAATAATCGATTAGGAACAATTTTTTCAGCTTGCCGCCCGCAGAAGTAAACCAACAGCGCAGCCATGAAACTTCCAACACAGGCAACTAACGGAAGCAGCCAGCTTGCCCGATTATTGGCAAAAAAACCGAGGTAGACCAAAACAGTCAGTCCAGCTCCAGCATTGATTCCTAGAATTCCCGGGTCGGCCAAGTCATTATGTGTAATGGTCTGAAACAGATAGCCGGATAATGCCAGTCCCATTCCGGCAAGAATTGAAACCAGCAAACGCGGCATCCGGAAATCAAACACGATTAATTGCTGTGCAGCTGTTGACTCTCCCGTTAAAACCTTGAATAAATCACCTAAACTCAAAGGCAGTGTTCCCAGCGTTAAGCTTAACAAGCAACCGATGACTAATAAACCAGCTAAAATAACCCAACTAAGTCTTTTCCTCATGACACGCTCCCCCTTCGTATTTGCAGAAGCAGCATAGGCACACCGATGATGGTAACTAATACTCCCACCGGTGTTTCTAGTGGTGGTGCGATCAAGCGGGAAGCGATATCAGCCACTACAAAAAATAAAGCACCTAACAAGGCTGAGGCCGGCAACACCATACGATAGTCTTGACCAACAAAATAGCGGACTACGTGAGGAACAATTAAGCCAATAAAGCTAACCGCTCCAACTAAAGAAACCGAAGTTCCAGCCAACAACAAGACAAAAGCCATGCTCCACTTTCTAATGGTGGCAGGTTTTTTCCCTAGTGTAATGGCGGTTTCGTCCCCCATGCTAAGTAACGTAATTTGCGGTGCTAAAAAGACGGCTCCGATTAACCCTAAAAGAATCAGCGGAAACCCCAATTGAAGCTGCTGCCATGAGATATTGGCCGTCCCACCAACATACCAAAAAGTCATATCTTGATTCAGCTGGAAAACTAAGCTGATACTCTGGCTGATTGCTGCAAAAAAAGCACTCAAAGCAGAGCCCAGCAAAACAATCCGGATGGGATTCATGCCTAGAGAAATTTTCGCTGAAGCCATATAAATGATTGCCAAAGCAACAAAAGCTCCTAGAAAAGAAGCAGCTATTGCCAAAACTGGATTAGGGCTGGCAGTTATAGCAAAAACTAAAGCCAAACCGAGACCTGCTCCCGCATTGATTCCTAACAAGCCGGAATCAGCAATTGGATTATTGGTAATCCCTTGCATCAATCCGCCAGCTGTCGCCAGACCTGCCCCGACTGCCACTGATCCCAGCATACGAGGTACGCGCAAAATACGAACCAGCTGCTGTCCTTGTTCATTGGCATCGAAGGCCGTTAACGCCTTCACTATCTCCTGCCAAGTAATTGCAACAGCGCCATATTTCAAGGAAGCAATCATGGCTAAGACGAGCAAAAAAGCGCCGACAATAAAAAAGCTTTTACGTTTCATCACTTGTCCTCCGCTTCAATAACTCATAGGACATAATCATCGGCTTTTGCTGACTAACAGAAGAATAGAAAACCGCCTGTATGTCGAACAGCTCCGCCATATTCTCCGTCGTAAACACTTCTTGAGGCGAGCCTTGAAAAATCAGCTGGCCTTCTTTCATGCCTAAAATATAATCAGAAAATCGCGAAGCATGATTCAAATCGTGGATCGTCATTAAAATCGTTTTCCCTTGGCGGTTAATATCCTGCAGTAATTCCAAAATCTCTAATTGATGCGCCGGGTCCAAAAAAGTTATCGGTTCATCTAGAATAAGGATGTCGGTATTTTGAGCTAATGCCATTGCTATCCAGACCCTTTGCTGCTGACCGCCTGAAAGTGACGTTAACGGGCGATCCTTCAAATCCATTAAGTCGGTTGCCTCCAGCGCCCATTTAATCCACTCGTGATCACTTTTTTTCAGACCAGAAAATCCGCTCTGGTAAGGAAAGCGCCCATATGCCACGATCTCTTCTACACTTAATCCGCTAATTTGGTCACTGCTTTGAGACAGCGAGGCAATTTTCTGGGCGACTGCTTTTGTCTCCAGTTGATGAATATTTTTCCCATCAATCAGTACTTCACCCTTTTTAGGCAAAAGTATGCGGGCCAAAGCCTTTAATAAAGTAGATTTCCCACTACCGTTCGGTCCAATCAAACTAGTTATTTTCCCGTCCGGAATATCGATACTTACATCGTTTAAAATTATTTTTTTATCATAGCCGACAGAAAGCTCTGTCGTTGTCAATCGGGTCATAACTTTTCTCCATTTCTTTGATAACCGTTCTCAATTATCGCCTTATTTTTCCAACACGTCAACTGTTCCTAAAGAAATTCGTTGTTGACAGTGCTTTAAATTTCAGTAATAATGGCTATTGAGAAGGATTCTCAATTAAATATAAAGGGGTTTATCCATGTTTAAAAATAGAAAAAGTATTTTAGCTGCAGCTGCATTGGTTGCTTTGTTAGGGTTGGCAGCCTGCGGTAATCCTGGCAATACCACCGATTCTAGTTCTTCTAGTGCAGCAGAAACAAGATCACTCACTGATGCTCAAGATCACACCGTCGAGATTCCCAATAAACCAAATCGGGTGATTGCTTCTTATTTGGAAGATTATTTGGTGGCTTTAGATGAAAAACCCGTCGCTCAATGGACGGTTGGTCAAGGCAGTATTCAAGACTACTTACAGGATGAACTTGAAGATGTTCCAACAATCAGCTACGATTTGCCTTACGAAGAAGTGTTGAAATATGAACCGGATCTGTTGTTAATCGGTTCCAGCGCCACAGTTGAAGGCGGAAAATACGACGAATACGCGAAAATTGCGCCCACCTATGTGGTAAAAAATGGCGATGGGGTCACCTGGGAAGATCAGCTGAACGAAATTGGAAAAGTCTTCAACAAAGAAGACCAAGCGAAGCAAGTTGAAGAAGATTATAAAACTTTGATTACGCAAACAAAAGAAGACTTAGGCGACAAAATCAAAGGAAAATCGGCTGCTGTTCTTTGGGTAACCAACAATTCCGCCTTTATGGTAGCGGAAGATCGTTCCAGCGGACGACTATTGTATGGCGACCTAGGCTTTGAAGTTCCAGAGTTGACCAAAGAAGTCAGCGAACAAGCCACTTCTGACTGGTCGGCTGTTTCCTTAGAAAGTCTGTCACAGTTAGATGCTGATTATCTTTTCTTAGTAAACAGCGATCAAGGAGCTGCTATGTTTGAAGATCCATTATGGCAAAATATTCCCGCTGTTAAAAATGAGCAGCTGCATGAATTTGGACCGGAAACCAGCTGGTTGTACAACGGACCGATTGCTTACACTAAAATGGTAGAAAACATCAACGAAGTCTTGAAATAAGCAATAAACTAACCAGACTAAAAAAATCCGAACGATAGTCAGCAGCTACTCATTAAGAGTACTGCTGCGACTGTTCGGATTTTTTGCTATTGTCTATTTTTTGCGACGGCTGCGACTTCGCGTTTCAACATTCAGCGGAGCTTCAGGACGGGCTAATAGCTTCAAACGATAAGGTTCATGGTAACGAATACCGCCTCTAACAAAATCGCCCCCTACAATAAACAGGCCTAATGGATGCAATTCGCTTGTTTGGTGAATCTGTCCAATTTTTTCAAGGTTATGATAACTGGTACCGATTTGTAATGAATAAGTTCCCACATGCTCCTGCTTCAAATAATAATACGGATATAAGGTATTTTCACTAATCAAAAAACCTTCCTCTTTTTCAACATTTCGAACCGATAATTCTCGACTGTCGATCATGGCTTGAATGTTTTCGGCTAACTTCAATTGATAATCTTCCATAAAATTGACTTTGATTTCTTTGGCGTCAGCTGTTGGAATAGCTTTTGACTGCTTCATATCTCCTTGAATATTGAAGGCATCATCCGGTAAATACTTGACGAACAACTGAGTTACATCTAATTTCGTATTTTTGTCTAAGAAATAGTAGAAGACATTCAGTACTAAAAAGTAGACTAAAACAATAAACACGACACTATATAAGAAAAATTGAACATAGTTTTGGTTTAACCATAAGCCGTAAATGATTCGCAAAATATAGACGGTGGGAAAAATGCTCAAAATTGTATAGCCGCGATTCAAATACTTGGGGCTGATATCCAAATAGCCTAAGAATTTATTCAGCCCATTAATAATATCTAATAAAAAGGTCATGGTGCATCCCTCGTTTCTGGTGCATTTGCCGGTTGCTGCTGTTGCACAGGTGCATTTTGTTCTTGTGTAGTCTCAGTTTCTGTAGACTCGCTGGACGAAGGCACTGTCTGGTTTTCGTAATTGCTTGGTGCAGAACTATCAGGTACACTTTGTTGCTGGTCGTCCTCGCTAGAGCTAGGCACACTTGTTTGAGGAACCATTTCAGACGAACTCGTATCTGGAACCACAACACTCTCGCTGGAAGTTGTAGAGGTTGTCGGCGTCTCGCTAATTGTTGTTTCAGAAGTAGTTGAACTGTCCGATCTCGGCTGACGATAACTTGCTCCATTCGCCACCCCTGTAGCTGTAGCTACTAAAATTGATATCGTCATCAGAGCGATCGGCTTTAAAATTGGTGGTACTTTCCGCAAAAAAATCACTCCTTTTCTTAAATGAACTTTCGATCAAGTAACCAAATCACTTTTTGGGTTATCTCTTGTTTTACCATTTGAAGTTTAGGTTTTCCTTATGAAACTATGAATATTTTTCAACTATTTCTTTCATTTGTAAAGAATAAAGTTCGCAATCCAATTCCAGGGGCTCGCTCCAAAAGCTTAAATGAGCTAAGCGTGAGAGTTATTAGTAAAATGTTATTTACTATTACCGTCATTAAGCGATTTTTCTTCCTACGAAAAATTCTTTCGAGATATAAATGAAAAAGTTTTAACCTTTTCATTTGACTAATAGAAAACGTTTTATACTTATTATGAAAGGGTAATCTTGTTGAATACGTTGGTTTAGTTCGACGGGGTGACATTTTTCAAATAAAAAGATTGGAGAAAAATGATGGACGAGAAAAAGATCCGCTGGTTCACGGTATCAATGATAGCCTTTAGTATGGTCTGGGGGTTTGGTAATGTAGTTAACAACTATGCTCAACAGGGACTATCCGTAGTTACCTCATGGATTCTTATTATGGCTTTATATTTTATTCCTTATGCACTAATTGTTGGTCAGTTGGGCTCTACCTTTAAAAGCAACTCTGGCGGTGTAAGTTCGTGGATTCAAGAAACTACCAACAGCCGTCGTCTGGCTTATTACGCTGCTTGGACTTATTGGGTGGTGCACATCACTTACTTAGCGCAAAAACCGCAATCGGTACTGATTGCCTTAGGTTGGGTATTTAAGCGTAATGGCGATGTTGCAACTAGTATGAGTGTACAAACCGTCGCAATTATTTCGCTGCTCATCTTTCTGGTATTCCTGTTCTTATCAACGAAAGGGTTAACTACCTTAAAAGTAATCGGGAGTGTCGCAGGTTCCGGGATGCTGGTCATGTCTATTCTATTTATTATCTTGGCAGTAGCCATTCCTTTTATGGATTCTTCCTTTACAGCAGCTACGCCGCAAATGGATCAGCTTAGCACTTATGTTCCAGATTTTAATTTAAGCTATTTTGCAACGATTTCGATGCTGGTTTTTGCCGTTGGTGGAGCAGAAAAAATCTCTCCTTATGTAAATTCAATTGACCGTCCTACCAAGAATTTCCCTAAAGCGATGATTTTCATGGCGGTAATGGTTGGTTTGAGCGCTGTTTTAGGTTCAGTCGCTATGGGGTTATTATTCAACAGTAACCGTATCCCAGAGGATTTGATGGCAAATGGTGCCTATAGTGCTTTTCAAATTTTAGGTAATCATTTCGGTGTGGGTGACTTCTTTATGGTAGTTTATGGCTTTGCTCAAGCAGCAGTTCAAGCTTCCGCCTTGGCCTTTTCAATTGATGCACCATTGAAAATCTTACTTTCCGAAGCGGATCCAGAATTTGTTCCCAGCTGGCTGCGAAAACGGACTTCTAAAGGAACCTTGATCAATGGTTACTTGTTAACTGGGGTTTTAGTCAGCCTGATTATTATCCTGCCGATTTTCGGGATTAAGAATATGAGCGAACTGGTTAAATGGCTAACCAACCTAAATTCAGTTGTTATGCCGATGCGTTACGTTTGGGTATTCTTCGCTTACATGATGTTGAATCGTCAATACAAAAAGTTCCATTCGGAATACAAATTCATTAAAAATCCCAAGCTCGGTTTCATTGTAGGCTTGTGGTGCTTTGCCTTTACAGCTTTTGCCTGTATCTTAGGGATGATTCCGAAAGCCGATTATGCAGCTGATCCTTCTTCTTGGATCTTCCAACTGGTTTCTAATATCTTGACGCCATTTGTACTGATTCTATTAGGGATGATTTTGCCAATGTGGGCACGAAGAGAACGAAGAAAGCTATCTTAATTAGACTAAAACCTGGAATCTCGGTTAAACGGGATTCCAGGTTTTTTTGCGAAAAAAAAGACCAAAATCCTTCTTTCAAAAGATTTCGGCCATTTTACTATTATTTTACTTCACGGTGTTGGCTGACGTATAAGCAACCAACATAAACTACTACAAAATTGACTGATAAACTGCTTAGTTGTGCATCAGCTACCTAACTGAAAACAGCTTAATACAATCAGTTTTGTAATCAAAAGTTGTAATCAATTTTCAATTGATCTGGGGCAAGCTGCCGCTCTAATTTTGAGCGGCTTTTTATTCACCTTTTTTTACTTTCTCCCACTCTTTTTTATAGTAATCACGCAGAATAACAGTAAGTTGATCCGCTTTTTTTGAATTCTCCCTCCAAATTCTATCTGTTATTCTCAGATGCTCAATAAGTTGATTTTCGCTTGCGAACTGATCCCATCCAGAATTTAGTGAATAATTTCTCAACTCTTCACTTATCTCAAACGCTAGATTAACAATTCTATTGTTTTCCTCATTATCACTAAAGTTCAGTTTAATTAACATAAAGTTGTTTGTTACACTCTTCAATAGTTCATTGATGTTTTCAGCTCTTTTTTCCATATCTTGATTAAATACTTTTGAACCCTTTTCCATCCAATAAGTGTACTCGCTCCTAGCAAAGTCTCTCTCTTCTCGAGATAATTTAGCGTTTTTACTTCTTTCAAGGTTTACTCCTGCATCTATTTTTATCCCGTTCAATTGAACAATCTTCTGAACGAACATTTTATAGTTCGAAGCTAAGGTCACTGAATCTGTAAGGAATGTAGTTGTTAATATTTTAGTATTGTCAATCCAATGCATTCTAGACTTTGAAATGATGTCAGCATCAATTTTCTTTTGGTCCATTTCCTTCTGAACCTCCATAGTCTTTTTAGAGTTAAAATAACTCAGTAAGGAAAATATAAAAGATACCATCGCACCAAACCCTGCTACGATTGCTGCTATACTAGCCCATTGGAACACTCCATAAGAGTCATAGAAAATATTCATGTTAAACCTTCCTTCATTTCTACTTGAGCATAACAAAAATTCGCAGTTATTTGACTAAAAAGATAAAGTTCTCCATCTTAATTGATCCAATGAAAAAGAAAGCACTCCTGGTCTATACAAAGCTGTCCAAATTGAGGAAAATTTTTACAACTTAATTTTTGTATTGTCAAATGCTTTCACCAAGTCACTTCTTTGTATACGTATCGTATTCTCACCCCAGACCATTGGAGTTGCTCCATTGGCTATTAAATAGTCTAATGTTGCATCACCTATTCTAAGAGTCTTTTTGATCTGGCTCTTACTTGGACAAGGAGGCAGATCGATAAATTTAGTCCAAACTTCCATTTCGTCTTTTAACTTTTCAACGACTAACGGAACGACCATCTCAGCTATCTGCTCCAATATTTCGTCTGGGATCGCAACCTTTGTTGTTACTTCTACTTCACTTATATCGTTCACACCTTTCATTACTGTTGAATAATTACATTCAGATAGTTTTAAACCCATATACGATTTTACTACTTAGCTTTTTTCGTCTTTAAAACCTTTGGCTGTTAATTTGTTGTTGGTTGAATTTTTTTGATAAGGCACTAGAACAGTTTTGTTAGTTATAGGGTCAATATATATATTATCAGTGTTCTCATAACCTAAAATCTTCCTTCCTAAAACTGTAGGTTGTGGATTATCGGGTGGCCACATGACACCTATCACTCTTGCATTCATATGTTGGTATATCTTTATAATTTGAGGAGCACCACCAATAGTCGAATCTAGCCCACTATCCTCTATCAACATTTGCACTATAACTTCAAGAGGTTCCATATCAAAATGCTTTTCATTTTTGAAAAAGTCCAATCCCTCGCGTAATCTTCCTAATTCGTAATACTTTTTAATTGCATCACGCTTTCTGTCCCCTGCGAATATTATGTTACCAGTTGGTTTGGTATTGTACATTGATTCGGCAGAAAATCTGTTAATAGGTTTATTGTAACGAATTCTCCATACTTGGAATTTTTTCTGCTTCCAACTATATCCGCCAAAGAGAAATTCAATATTTTTAAAAGTATCAATTTTTATTTCGTTCCTTATTTTTTCAGGAAATCCATCAAAATTTATTGATCGTATTAGCGAGTTTACCACATGCAATAGATGACCTTTCAAATCCGCAATATCCATAAATCTATTTTTTGAACTGTTGTGTGCCATGATAGTTGTTTCTAATTGACTAATCAACGGGAATGCTACATCAGTATTTCCGGCAAAGGAAATGAACGCATCGTCTCTTGGTAAAATACTTAGTTTCCTACATTCATCCCAAACAGTCCCATTTCCTGAGAGCCTACTATCTGAAACAACATATAACTCCTCACTTTCACAAAATTCGCGTATCCAAGCACAAGTAATTGTCATATTAATCCCCTTTACTAAAATAATAGCAAAGAATAAGGACAGTTACGAGTGTTATTAAGCTTTATTCATTCCTTCAACTCCACGAATTTCACGATCGGCAGCCCGCTTATCCTGCCACATTATAGCTTCATCAAGCTTTGTTAAAGTGATGGAGTTTTCTCGGCGTGGGAACTCAGCGTCCAATGCTGCTAAACGATCACGACAAACCTGTAAAACATCTACGATCTGAACACTATTTACACCAGCTTCTTTCACTGGACCTTCTTGCCACTTGATATCAATGTTTCCCATTCTTTTTTCCTCTTTTCTTATTAATCTTAAACGCTGGCCCCTCGACATCAACGGTGATGGTCACCTTATCGTTGAACTTATCGGGGACCTTAATTTCTTTCAGTGCCTGAATGATTGCTTGTTCTGTAGTCGCAGCAGTGACAAAGGTGAAATCGTGCCACCTTCCTCACACAAGCTTCATTGTCACCTTGAATACATACCTCCACCTCGTTTTTGAGCATAAAAACAGTACTCAATCACTTCATGCAATTGAGTACTATTTTTCAATAATTTCAATAGTTTTATAATCAGATTCAGCATAGATGCAAGTGCCTATCACAATTTCTTCCTCTCCAGAAATAGATGTATAGTCGTCCGTCCAATCGAGGATCTCTCCTTCAATTATTTCACCATTATTAAAAGTCAATCTAGCATGCTTACCAACTAATTCCCATAATTTCATAATGAGCTCCCCTCCTTTGGATACATTGGAACAATATGTGTTCGATTTTATTACTTTCCTTCTTTAGCTTTATCCCATTCCTTTTTTAAATAGTCTCTAAAAATCTTTCTAATACTCTTTGCGAAACCAGTCATATCTTTTTCTGTTTTTTCAACGTATTTGTAACCCAGTTTATCTCTAGCAGTACGATAAACATCAATTACCAGATCGACTGATGAAGTAATAGTATTTTCAATCTCCTCATGCTCTTTCTGCACACTAAACTGCATCAAAATTCTTTCGGATAAACTTATTATCTCATTTTTTAAGCTATGCATTTCCTCTAGCTCTAGCTTCCTATTCGAAACTGCCTCCGGCAACTTGTCACTTGTTTGCCATAATGGTGAAGTCTCATAAATATGAATCGCATTATCCAGGTTATATATTTTTTCCATCGAATCATTAAAACAGAAAAGACAAGCTATATAGTTTGAGGATAAATCCCTAACATTTGTAATCCATTCAATCCTTGCTTTCGCTTTTAGGTTAGCATCGATATCTACCTGCTTCATTTCGCGGGTTAAGGCCCTGGTTTTCTGTTGTATAGAAAGTGTTAAGGCATCATTTTGTTTCTGAAGTTCTTTTTTAAAATTATTATCCCGCTCATTCTGTTTATTGAGAAAAGCTTCATTTTTTTCTCCCTGTATCTCTTCAAAGCTATGGTTGTTTTTTTGTAGTTGAAGACCCAAAATTGCACTAACCACGCCTCCAACAGCAGCGCCGGCAAATGAGGTTAATAAAATCAAAAAATTCACTAAAACCACCCCTTTTTTTATTTTCATTATACCAGAGTAGAATAGATTCATTTGCGGTTTATCAACAATAAATCTACCAAAATCAAAGCCATTAAATCACTAACCGAGTTCAACTCTATTTTCTCTGGCCTGCAGACCGGCAAGTTATTTTCATATTATGGAATTGTTTCTTGAAGTAAAAGTAGTCTTTCTCCTACAAGAAAAGACAGCCTTTTATGACTGTCTTCCATCTTCTTTAATCTCTAGAATATTTTTACGAAAAGTACGTTTCTTGCACCTCATTAGAAAAAGCAATTCGAAAGTCTTTTGATTTCTCTTGAATCTCTTCAGCGGTTAAAGCCTGTAGCGGATTAGCTTCATCTGTTGAAGGTATTAATCCATTATCTACTAGTATACTTACCAATAATTCATTCTGTAATTTTAACTTGAACAGCTCAGTAGACAGTGCTGCATTGACGCATTCTTGAAAAGTTTCGTCCTGTTTTACGGGCTCCATATAAGCAAACAAATATTTATGTTTGCCTTGATGTTGCTCAATGCATCTCAAAACTCTTAGATGATAAACCTTGTTTCCTGCAACAACTTCGACAATCTTTTGATCAAAGAAAGATTGTTCAATTTGTTCACGATCTAAGCTGCATCTAATTTTTTTCTTGATTAGATATTTGTCATTAATCTGAGACAATTGAGCTTCAAGAGTTACTCCGTTTATTTGTATAGTCAACTCTATTCCTCCAGTTAATCAAGAGGTCCCCGAACTAAATATGGACCTCTTGATATTTTATATTAGTAAATCAATTCAATTCTTCCAGTTTTCTTGTGGTATCTATTGATACCCTTAACAGCAACTTCGCCTAATCTAGTGCTATCCACTTGGAGGACAACTTCCAGCGTGGTGTCTTCATTGTTACCACTACTGTTGGTGACACCTAGAACGCTAACTAGCTGCATAACAGCTTCAGTAACCTTATTGCCGATCGAGCTGGCCATCTGGTTTCCAAGATCGGATAAATCCGCTCCTTTGAAACTTTCTAGTGATCCCCTTCGGCCGCTGCCGCCAGTTGCTGACATTGAGGACGGTTGTGTTGAACGAAATACTTCTGGCATTGTCAATTCAGGAACACCGTCCATGCTCATAAAATCGAATGCATCGTTCATCAGCTCCAAGGCCCTGGCAGGTTTAGTCAAAGGTAGAATCATTTCAGCCTTATTGCCTTCAGCACCTTCGAAAAATCCATGCTGGGTGATCATTCCTCCATTTTCAAAACCAGTGAACCGATTGATCATATCCACTACCATGCTGACTACTGCGTCTTTAGCAGTTTTCACAAAGCCTTTTGCAATCGAAAACATTGGGTCTGACATTCCTGATAGATCAGCAAACTTGGAGATAGCTTCATTAACCAGATTTGACGGATTTGAGATAATTCCCCATATACCACCTAGCTCATCCGAGTCAAATCCCCCGGAAAAGAACTTCTTGAACGTGCTGAATATTCCGCCAGCGTAGCTAGGAACCATATCACCAGGTAGCACTTGAGTCCCACGTGGGAGATCAACTAGCATGTTTTTCTTGCGTGGGAACATGCCTAACTCACCAGTTGGTAACCTGAACATCTCCTGCCAACGTGACCCCGGACCATCGTTGACCAAAGCGGGGCCTCCTGGATGGTAGCTAGTCCCTTGAGCATAGTAAGGAACTTCCCATCTATTAATGCTCCAGCCAGCGTTGACAGCGCCGAGAACCCTGTTAATACCGCCAATAACGTTGTTAACGGCCCGAGCTATCGGTTGAGCTATCGTGTTTGCTATGTTACGGATCGTGTTACCAATAGCATTGATTCCGTTACTCAATCCATTTGCGATTTTCCCTGGAAGTTCAGCAGCCCAGCTCCCAATCTTTCCAAATACATCGGAGGCTGTGTTTCTTACGGATTGTAGTCTATTAGAGACTCCATCTTTGAGAGAGGTGAATGCTTCAACAGCCCGGGAACGTGCATTATTTGCTCCGTTCCTCACAGCGTCAGCAGCGCTAGACATTTTACTACTTGCCGCTGATCTCACCTGTTCAAATTTGTTAACTGTGTTGCTCCTCAAATTTTCCCAATTCGATGTAGCCCAGTCTTTTGCATTACCGGCTTTCTCACTAACAGTGTTGGCCATTTCCGTGCCTTTTTCAATGGCAGCCTTGACCATTTCTTTATTGACAGTAACAAAGGTATCTTTCATTGTTGTGAACTTCTCTGATGCCCAGTCCTTTGCATTACCAGCTTTTTCACTGACAGTACTAGCGATTTCACTAAACTTTTCACTTGTAGTCTGAGCGATTGATGATGCAGTTTCAGAAACAGTAGTTTTTAGTCCTTCCCATTTTTCTGAGACCCAATCCTTCGCTTGGCCAGCTTTTTCAGATACTGAGTTTGCAATATTAGAGAATGTTTCCGTGATTCCGGTCCATAATTCTGAGGCTATTGTCACGACCGCTTCTTTCATCTGGGTCCATTTTTCCGAAATGAAATTCTTGATATTTTCCCAAGTTTCCGAAGTGAAGTCCTTAATTGCTTGCCACTTTTCGCCGATCCAGTCGGCCAACTGTCCAGCTTTTTCTTTCATCGTGTCCCAATTTTTATAAAGAAGAACTCCAACTGCGACAACAGCAGCAATCGCCGCTGTAACCGGACCTCCAAGTAATCCAACAAGCGTAGTCAATCCGAGCTTAACTAAAGAGAATAATCCAGCCAGTGATTTGATTGACGAAATAATATTGAATATTCCAGTTACGAAACCAGCGATACCGGAAAGGAGTTTAGCTCCTGCGATAACTGCTGCAAAAGCGCCAACTAAGGTCACGAAATTCGCAAATCCTTCCTGATGTTCGTCTATAAATTCGCCCAGTTTGGTTAGAGCTTTCCCTATGCCTTCAAGGATTTTTACTATTGCACCCCCAGTCCATTTTGCTATGGGTTGTAAAAAGGAGTCCCACAACCATTGGAATGTTGGTTTTAAAGCTTCGATCACGCTGTTGATTAATTTTAATGCACCCGAAAGCATATTCAGAAACGCCGGAATCAAATCTTGAATCGAGTAGCTCGCCAGCGGCAGCAGCACATTCTTGTAGAACCACTCAAGCCCATTGCCAATGTTTTTAGTCAAAGGTTCAATTGCTTTCAGCAACTTATCAATAGACTGCAGCAGCGGTGTGAAATCGAGCGTTTTAGCCCACTCTGCTGTTGCTCTAGTAATATTGTTGATGTTGCCGAGAATACCCTCGATCATCCGCAGTATAGTCTTGAAGATCGATTCACCAACAGCACCTTGCTTCCATGCTTCAGTAAAGCGAGTAGCCAAGTTGGCAATAGTGTTATTGATGTTTGTGAAAATCTCTAAAAGGTGAGCAGCGATTCTCTGCCCTAATCCATCATCATTCCACGCATTTCGGAAAGCTACTGCGATTTCATGCAGCATTACCAAGATTGCATTGAACATATCGAAGATAGATTGAATGAGCGCTGTACCGCGGCCGCCATCTTCCCATGCACGCCTAAATGCTCCAGCAATATCCCCAATGATGGAGAGTACATCAGCTAGCAGTATCAGCAGATTCTCGACAAATCTCTGCCCGGTCCCGTTGGTCCACACTTCCATGAACGAGCGGCCGATTGCCTTAATCAAGCCCATCACTTCGCCTAAAGCGTATTTCCAAGCATCGATTACTTTCTGACCTTGTGCATCCCAAGCAGACTTAATCGGGTCGAATAATTTCGACATAATTTCTTTGAACTTGTTAGCAAAATTGGTCAGCCATGCTGGAGTCTCTGGTTCGGCACCCGACCAATCCAAACCTCCTGGTGTGCTCGGTTCATCAAGCGAATCATCGCTATCGTCATCCGTATCAAACTTAAGTGTGTTGATCTCATCAAATCCCATCAGGACTTGTTGAAGCTTTTTCACTTTTTCTTTCGCCTTATCGGAAGACTTGCCCGTCTCTTTCATAGCATCAATGTTAGACTGGAGCCCCTCAGCACCTTTTTTGGCAGCTGAATAGGTCGTTCCGAATATCGTTGCTATGAAACTAGCAAGGTACCCTGTTAACTTAGCAATTCCTGCCATCAGCGTATTAATCGCCGGCATTATTGCGGTGTAGATTGGATAAAAGGCTGTGAGTAGATTAACTTTGATCTGATTGAGCGAACTAGCAAATTGTTCGTTGGTCTTCATTGCCGACCATAAACCGCCGGCTAATTTCATAATTCCTTGATAAAGAAATGTGAAAAGGAACAATTGAGACCATAGCATTTTCATTGAACGGCCGAAGCCACCCATGGACTTCGACATCCGGTTAGCTCCGCTAGATACCTGGTTAGATTGCCTACTGAAGATAGAACCCATCCGGCCAACGCCATTCTTGAAGGAATTGCCTGCACTAGTGAACACACCCTTTAACCGGGAGAAAATCCCTTGAGTGGTTTTACTCTGACCAGCAAGGTTTCTCATGCCGTTAGTGGCCATGGCAGTCTTTGCTCCGGTCTCACCGAGTTCGGTATTCAATCCAGCTAAAGCGCCCTTTAACATACCGGATCGATCATCCATGGTCCCGAGTTGTTGCATGAGCTTGTCATTCTCAGCAATAAGCTTCTGCATCTTAGCTTCAATCTTGGCGATCTCACTAGAAGTTTTAGCGGAAGACTTAGTATCCTCGAAGCCTTTAGTCTGCCAGCCGTTCTTGCCGAAGCTGCCCTTCTCAATTTGCTGGTTACGCATTTGTTCATTCAGCGCTTTGACCTTCTGCCGCATTCGCTCTATTTGAGCTTCGTTCTGCTGCATTTGCGTCTCGCCGCGTTTGATTGATTGAGGAATTGCGTCATATTCAGTTTTCAGTTTACGCACAATAGCTTGCGCATCACTTTGTGCCCTGTTCATCTGAATTTGAGCATTAGCTATTTTTTCGTCATACTTACTAACGGCTTTCCCGTCACCAGAAATAGCAGCACCATTCCTGTCACCAGTTAAGTTTGCAATCTTCTGTTGAGCTGCACGAGCTTGTTGCATTTTCAGATTCGCTTTATCAACGGCAGTCTGAATATCTTGAGTCATTTTTGCAGTTCCTTTTGAAAATCCTTTAGTCATTGCAGCAGCAGAATTTTTCCCGGCTTCGCCTGCTTTTTGCTCGGTCTTGTTAAAGTGCTTGTCAGCTACTGCCGACATTCTCTCAAAATTCTTAGTAGCCTTATCGAATCCAGCTGTAGAAGAAAGATTTTTCTCAATTTTTCCAATGCCGTTATTAGAGATAGAGGACAAGCGATCCATAGTGTCCTGCATTTGATTTAGGAAGGGGCTCATTTTCTTCTCAATTTGTTCAATGTTAGCATCGAAAATTATTTCTAGAGTTTCTAATTCCATGTTCTTCCTCCTTTCTAAAACTTACGTCTTCGATTTGAAGAACTTATTTATTTTTTTAGATAGTACTCTAAATGTAGTTCTTCTCAATATTCTCAAGCACATCTCTGGCAGGCATTGTCAGTACTTTAGCTTCAAGTTCCCTTGCACACTCAGCGCCTACAGCATTTGTGCTTTCACCTTCAGATAAGTACTGGCTAATACCAGTTTTACTTTCTATTTCTTCAACAGCTTGTGCAATCGCTGTTTCTTTATAGTCATAAACTTCAACAGCTGCTGCCAAAATCAATTTCGCTGATTCATAAATCTTGTTGGTAACTTCATTTTGCTTTTCATCAAAATTATGCTTAACTTGTGATAGAATAATCTCGCGGGTTAATCGAGATAATTCTTCAGACTTATTTGCCTTTTCCGCTGTAATTTTTTCGTGTAAAGCTTCGCACATTTTTTTATACTTTAGATATCCATCTTCTAAAATGCTCAGTTCCTTAGTCTTTCCGAAGCTTGGTGAAATCTCAAGTTCTTTATTTAATGCATCGATTTCTTTTTGGGCTTCACTCATTTCTTGGCGCATAGAGTGATACTGCTGCTGCATGAGTTTGATTGATTCAGTAATTTCATTTATTTTTTTGTAATTGTCTGCCATCTGTTTCAGCTCCTAGTCTTTAAAATATTTACTTTTGCTACGATTTCCAAAGGCTCGTTTTGCGATTCTTTTTCCCATTTCACCAGGTTTAGCGGTATTGGTATTCTCTGCTCTAAATTCTCTAGCTAATAATTCTTGATCCTCTAATTGTTCTACTTCTAATCGGGCAATCTGTGATGGAGTGAGCCCGTATTCATTACCTAAGACTTTAGCCATTCTCTGAACGTCTGTGCCGTTTGTTTGAGAAATCATTTTGCTTTCTTCAGTCATAATTGTTTCCTTCTTTCTTTTTTCGTTAATTGATCGCCATAGTGTACCATCATGAGCCCCATTAATTTACTAGCATTTACCTCAGTGAGTACTGCAATGAACAGGTTTTTATCGTTGTCAGAACAGGATTTGATTCTTTTGTAGTACTTTTAATCATTTGGAGTACTTTTTGTAGTACTACATTTCTCTGTTCAACATACTTCTGAACAAAAAACATGGTGCAAATTTAGCGTTACTATTCGAACGTTACTTTTGGTTGCATCTTTTTTGCACCCCTAAAGGTTGCAACCATACTTTGATATACCTGGAACCTAAATATCCATCTAAGCAGCATAATTGAGTTTTGTTTCTTGTTTTGGGTTAAGTTTGTTTCTACAATTCCGCTTAGTGCTTTAATCCTCTTTAGCAACTTGCCTTTCGAAGATTTTAATAAAATCATTAATTGATATTGGATCTAAAACATATTTCTGAGCTGCCAATTTGAGAACGACTCTAGCTACCGATAAGTTTCGCCTGTTTAGTAATTCATCCTTTTTCAAAGCTTTGGCTTTCTCAATAAATTCTCTCAGCAAATGCTGGTAAATAATATCTTCATAAACTTTCATGCGATCACCCCTTTCTTATTTCAGATTTATAAACAACCAGCTCAAGTTCAGTGCAAAATTGCAGCATTGCTTCTTTTGATTCTTTGATGATTACGTCTCTCCCAAAAAAAATTCGTTCTGATATTTCTTTAAGAGTCAGGTTATTAAAGTATCTCAAGAAGAATATTTTCCTTCTTCTTTCTGACTTATCCGGTTTGACATGGGATATAGCCGAATAGCCTTGGACAAATAAATTATGTAGTTCATTGAACTCTTCTAAGGCATCTTCATGTTGAATAAGTAAAACCTCAGATTGCCCGCAGCCCTGATTGATTGTTGATGGAGGAATTAAGCTAAACGATTGTGTAACTCTAGGCATTCTTGTTTGACCAACACGTTCCCTTGAAATTTGATAGGCATTAACAAATACAGAAAAATTTTTTCTGGTGACTTCCCAATCTATTTCATCTGGGTCAGGCTTCTGATATTTGGCTATATTAAATTTCAAGAGATTCACCCTTCCCATTTTATTTCTTGGCAATAATCATCCCAATTGCGTGAGCAAACTGAACAATACATTTTGTTGACTCCTGAGAAACAAGATCTTCGCTTACATGGTTTCGTTCTGCTGTTACATATACTGAGTACCCTAAAATGTAGCGATCATAAAATATTTTCTTTTTCCTTTTGCTTATTTCAGGTTTAAAAGGATGTTCAATAGCAGAAAAACCTAAAACGAATTGCTCATGTAATTCGAGAAATTTTTCTTTTATTTCTTCGTTATAGATTAGTATTTCTTCAGCTTGTTTACTTACCTGATTTGATGAAATTGGAGTAAGTGATAAAGAAGCTGTTACTTTTGGCTCTCTTGGCTGGCCAACACGCTGTCTATAAGCCAGGTATGCACTTAGGAAGATACCAACATTCTTTTTGGTACTACGGATATCGACATCTTTTATCTCCGGACATAAAAATTCTGCTATATCAAATCCCAATCTATTCAACCTCCAAATCACTAAACAAAAAAAGAGAACATAAGGGGTCCGCCGAAAATTCGACTAACCTCTTATGTCCTCTGGTTTTCCAGTCAGACTATTCAATTTTTTGAGAAATTGTTGTCTCCGTACGAATCACTTTGCCATTTTGAACAATTAAACGAATCTCACCAAATTTTGGGAGCTCGATAGTTTCCGTCTTACTGTTGGTATCTAAATATAGTGTATCATTTTTCATGAGTCAAATCTCCTTCTGCTGCCTTCAATTTGGCTATTTTTTCTGTGTTAATACTAGAGCATTAATCTTTATCTCACGAGTGATTTATCTACTCATTATTACCATCTAAAGCGCAAGAAACACCATATATTACATCATTGAGATTGGAAAGTATCTCACTCATATTACCTAACGCTCTTTCGTCAAATAATGTCATGTGCAACTCGACTAAGCTCTCATGATCCTTCTTCATTTGAAAATTAAGGCTTAATAAATCAAGGTAATTCTTAAGCATATCAATTTGGCAAATCGATGTACTCAGGCTTACTGATAAGCTTTCAAGTTCTTCTTTAGTTGCTACATTCAGTTTTGATTGTTCTTCCATTTTTCTATCCTCCTAAATTTAAAGATATTGTTCCATGAGCTTTTTCGTATTCTGCTAAACTTATTGATTCCCACTTTGTTTCTTCTGCTACTCGATTACAATATCGGCTTAACTCTATCTCGTTGATACTCCTGAAGAATCCACTCAATCTAGATAAGATCCGGATTTGTTCCTCCAACAACCTAACTGTGGGAGTCCTAATAAGTTGCTCGCATCGGAAAATCTCTAGATACTCAGCATTGGTCATTTAGCAACTCTCTAATTCTTTTTGGAATTAAACCATACTCCCGATTTTTTGCGGCCAACTCCACGAAATATCTTTCGTCTGCAAACAAGGTATTTTGAATTTGGCTAACTAGCCATTCATCTGAGTAGCAATAATCCTGCATCCTACTGCTCAAAATACTCACTCTTCCCCAAAACTCTATTTCCCAAGCTGCAGCTTTACATTTCGCAACCTCATTTTGCTGCTTTGCAAATTTTAAACGCTCTTTGGCTTGTTCCCGCTTTTCCTTCCACGTTTCAGTTCCTAATATCATCGTTTAGCTCCTCCCTTTGACCTGTATCGATCATAATCAAAACTAAAATCAGCATATCGACCAATTAACTTGAATGGCAGCTCACCTACATTTCCATCTCTATTCTTGGCTATGTTTACCCATAGTTTTGAGCGATCCGCTAAGTCTTCTAGATAAAGCAGCATAACTACATTGGCATCTTGTTCGAAGCTTGCGCTTTCCTGGAGATCCGCAAGCACCGGTTTTTTAGTAACCTTATCAACTTCACGATTCAATTGTGTAAGTAAGACGATGGGGATATTCAATTCATTGGAAAGCCCTTTGAGTCGCTTAGTGATCTCTATCATGTTTAGCCTACGGTCATTCTTAGCTAATCCAGCATCAATCAATAAGGCATGATCTATAATAGGCACGTACTCGCCACTTGATGCATTTCTTTTTATCGTCCGGATAATTTTGTTTAGATTGCGATAACTTTGGGCTGTGTAGATTTTAATCGGCAGCTGAGCAATTCGTTTGTAGGTTTCAATTGCTTTCACTCTATCCTCTTTAGGAAATGCTTCTCGGAACCGCATCGGATTTCTTAGATGGTATGAGTTTATACGGCTTCGCTTAGCAACATATCTGTTCATCATTTGGTCCAGTGGCATTTCCAAAGAAAAATACCCGACAGTCACGCCTTCGTTTTTTGAGACAATGTTATCAGCTAAGTTCAAAGCCATTGCTGTCTTGCCCACGGCAGGCCTAGCACCAATCACGTATAATGATCCTCCTACGAGTCCTCCACCTAAATATTTGTCTAGATCACCTCCAAAGGTTTCAACGAATGGTGAGGTAGATTCTTCCATCCGGGAAATAAACTCGTTTAATCCTTTGAGAATATCCCCATCATCTTGTTCGCTTAGCAGCTCCTCTTGCTCTTCCTTCAATTCGGCAATATAGTCTAGCAGAGACTGCTTAGGTTCTTTTGCATATCGTTCGGCTGTCTCTATCAATTTCTGCTGAACGTATTGCTTATGGATTTGGTCAGCGAAAAATTGGCTTATATCTTCCCTCAAGTTCTCTGCAGGATCTTTTAGAATTAGCAATTGATCAGTGTCCATCGTAGACAGTGGATTGTTAGCCTTGATTCTTCTCATAATATCTTCAACTGCCTTTTCACTGCCGTTAGTCTCTTTGATCGCTCGGATGATTTCTTTAATTGATTCCATCTTGAACCAAGAAAGGTTAACATCCAGATCAATAATCCTTTTAGGGTGGCAAAGCAGATCACCGGCTAAACGCATTTCATAATTAAACTCTTGATTCATCAGTCATCCCACCTCAGACTATCTATATCTTCAATTGCAGCTGCCCGCTTTTCAGGCAGTGGGTTAAAGTTATCGCTTGATTGCGTAATATATTCATCCTGCCATCTTCTTTGAGAAAACCAGGTTGATCCATGGGCAATAAATCTTTTTTCCGTCTGCTTAATTTGAATTTCCTTTGTGTAACTGTTGATACCCTTGATAATAATATCATCGGTTTCACCTTCCTTGATTGCTTTGCAATAGGCTTTGAACGCCTTGTCTTTCCCTTTTTTATTTGGATAGACTTTCCAAAGTAATTCGAAGCGATCTTTCAGAGCAAGATTTGACGGTATATTATCTTTCTTAACATTCTTATCATTCTTATTATTGTTCACTTGTCGTTCACTTTGCGTTCTCTTGCCGTTCTTTTGGCGTTCACTTAACGGTTTTTCGTAACGTCCAAACCCTTGGTATTCCTCATAATTCACTACGGTAAACAGTGTTCCGTAATCGGTGACTTCAATTTTGATTCGTCCTTCCTTTACAAGTTGATCAATTTTCTGTTTTATAGTATTAAGCGAGTATTGCTTATACCCTCTTTTTTCCCTGTATGCCAAGTCATTTTGCAGGTTCCTATACGACCTTAGAAACTGACCTCTTTTCAAATGAACACCCGCAACCATGGCACCATCATCAGCGAAGACAGCATTTCCGTAGATGTAGAAAAATATTCGGAATTTAACTACATCCGTCCAAATCGGATTTTCAAAAATCTCTCTGCTGGTCTGAAATGCACCTTTAACCATCTTAATATCACCACCCTACTACTGATCTATTTGATAAGAATCGTAGTTACAAATAGTGATAAGCATCTCAGTTGCTGCCTTTTCCACGACAATCAACGGAGACTGATTATTACCAGCGCTTGGCTTCTGTAACCAATTTAAAATATTCAATATTTGATTTCTACTCGCGCTTTCAGTTCTGAATCCGACTTTCCAAGAAACAGCTTTTTGAATCTGTGGAATCGATGTAAAAATCTGTCCACGTTTTAGTTCCTTGAAATCTTTGTGCTGTGATTGCGTCAAAAGATAAATCCATACCTTCAGGTACAATAGTGGCTTTTCGAAAATAGCACTATTATTCAATTTTCTTGCAACAAGTATGGCTCCTCCTGGAATAATAGGCTCCACCATCAAACACCTCCAATTAATCCAAATCTGAATAAATTTTATCTAAATTGCTCAAGTGATCTTGTGCTAAAGCTGATATTGCGGCAACAAGCCCTCTCAATGCTCCCAAATCAGCACTAGTTGCAGATCCCCCTTCGATACTGTGAAAAACGAACTGAGATAATCCATGTAGTGCACTTTCTATTTCTCCAGCATCGTTAGTGGCTAAAAAAATAGCATCTATCAATTCTTTAGAAGTTTTTGCTTTCGTCATTTACTTAGCATCCCCATTTCTTTTGTTATAATCCCATTCGTCGAATACCATAAATAGATAAACAGCTGCTGTAGTAAATAACAAGATTTTCCCTAGGGTTGGTAGCAAAGTGGCTGCACTCCCTATTAGAAATACTAAAATAAATAAATTCTTTTTCTTGTTCATGATTTTTTGTCCTCTCTGTGATAGAATGGACAAAAGAATATAGGATCTGTTCCTATTTGATGTGCCTTTATCCCTGTCCGCCAAGACTATTTGGGATAAGGGTTTTCTTTTGTCCTCCTTCATGTCTATTCTCCTACTCAATGTCTTCTACTACTGTCGATTTGTCTCCATAATACTGTGCTTTTAGCTCTTCAAGTTCTCCCGAAGCTTCCAGTACTAAGTCTTTACCATCTTCCAAATTTGAATCATAAAATGCGATAGTCAGATTGCTTAGAATTCGATTTTTCTTCCTGTCCAATTCAATTGCTCTTATTGTCTCTTGATCCACAATAATTCTCCTTTCGTTTCTTCCAATAACTCTCTTAAGTTCATATCGCTCAATTACACGATTAACTTTTTCTGGTTCACCATTTTGGTGATTACAACTTTCGATTAAAACCTTTCGCCCCAGGTCATTTTATTTTTTGTTGTAGTTAATAATCCATTTTCGAACTTCTTGCTTAGAAAAAAAGTATTTCTTCGTTCCAATCAACGTCACCGGTAGCCCTTGGACTAGTAATTCATCTAGAAATTGGGGGCTTACATCCAACCATTCTTGAATTTCTGTCCTGTTTACTAGATCTCGATCGAGATTAAAATCTTTCTTCGCTTGCTGCAGTGTGTCTACTGCTACTTGATAAAAATATTTTTTTAGTTCCCTTTCTTGATCATCAGCAAGTAATATTTTCACTTCTGCCATTTTCTCACCTTCTTTACTGGTAAATACGAGACTTATTTGCTTCGGGCATAAATACCTTAGAAAGATATTTCATGGTAATTTCTTACAGCTTACTCTGGACTCTATGGACTAAGATTTGATTCTGGCTTGATTGGCTTGTTTGAGTCGCTCTGCATTAATCGCTTTTTGTTCTTCACTCAGCTTTTGCTTTGCCTTAATAATTACATTGCCACTAATCACTCCTTCCAGTAATGTGATCTGCCCATTTCCCTCCACCATTTCCAGGGTAGCCTGCACACGAGCACGCCATTTTCTATTTAACGGGGGACAATCACCATAATAGTGCCATTCGTCCAGTTCCCTGTCATAGCTGATAATAACTTCCTGTTCTTCTCGTGGTGTATAAGTCATTTACTTCACCTCACTTTTTTCCGGCAAATACTCAATCAATTCGCTCAATGGAACTTGTAAGAAGTCACAAATCTTTTGCAATGTTTCCAGCTGAACATTTGTTGAACGTTGATAATACAAATTAGTTAAAGTTGTTTTACTAATCCCCGTTTCTCTGTATACATCCGAAACTTTTATCAATCGCTCACCAAGCAATTTAGATAGATTATTCTTCACAACCAACCCTCCTTAAATTCGTACAAGTATTCTTGTACAAAAAGAACTATACCACGATGTAGTGATTTGTACAAGTATATTTGTATAAATGATAATTACCTTGTGAAATAATACATTTCGTTGTAAACTCTGTTTATAAGTCTAAGAAAAGAGGTAGCTATATGATCAGGAATAATTTATCTATTTTGATGAGCGAGCGCGGTGTTAAAAACAGTACTCTCTCATTCAAAACCGGTATTTCTAAAAATACAATTTCCTCAACTGCACAAAATGATGGGAAAATGATTCAGCTAGAAACAATTAACAAAATTTGCCAAGTTCTCGATGTCACGCCAGATATGTTTTTTTCATATTTACCATATGACTTAAAATTCAGCACGATTTTGAGCAACGTTAAAGTTAACGGGTATAAAAATGATAAAAATAGAGTCGATAAAATCATTGTTTCCGATTTGGATTTAGATTTGTTCGTTCAGGTTTTAGAGAAGAATAGTGTAACTAATACTTTTGATTTCGAATGCTCCCAAGAAACTGAATGGGATCTTTGCGACCCATACGATATTAGAAAGCTTCATATAAAAAGTAACCTGGATACCGAATTTGCGAAATTTTGGGAAGCAATACCAACTCCATTTCAGACTGACTTGAAGAAAGAAATAAATGCCGTATTGATTGCTGACTTAAAAAAAACACTCATTACGAGAGTTACGGAAATCTGTAAATATTGTGCACTTGATTCAGACGATCCTGAGTCCTTGTTCGAATTCTTCTCATTGGAATTACAATCTTCACTTTTTAATTTTTAGCAAATGATAATTTATTTGCATCGATAAAACACCTATCCCCTTGCCCCAGGTCAGATAGGAGAATTAAAATGTCAAAAACTTTTAAACAATACCAAAAACAGAATGGAACCAAAGCTTGGATGTTCAATTCCTTATATCTAGGGATGGACGATCAAGGCAAGCAAGTTCGTGTTACTCGCCGAGGATTCCCTACCCAGAAAGCTGCCAAGCTTGAAGCAACTAAACTGAAGGCGGCCTTTGATAGAGGTGAGTTCAACAAAAAGACTCCTGATAATTCATTTCAGGAGATTTACGAACTATGGTTTGACAGCTACAAAAAGACTGTCAAAGAAACAACCTATGTAGCTACTGAGCGAACATTCCGGCTACACATTTTGCCAACTTTTGGAGAAATATCCATCAGTAAAATCGATATGAAACTTTGCCAGAAAACCGTGAATCAGTGGGCTGAAGAATTCGAGCATTATAATATCATGCTGCAGTATGCTTCTAAAGTTATGGACTATGCTGTTCACCTGGAATTGATTGTAAAAAATCCATTCCTGCATATTATCCGGCCGAAAAAGAAGGGACCTAGAGAAAAGAAGCTGAAATTCTATACTAAAGATCAAATTCAGACAATCATGGCTCATTTAGACAATAAGGCTGTCGCAAACAAAAATTCTTCTTTGTACAAAAAGTATTTTTCTGAGTTTGATCGAGCACTGTTTCGCTTGCTAGCTTTCTCTGGTATGAGATCGGGAGAAGCATTAGCCCTGGAATATTCTGATTTCAATTTCGAAGATAAACTTTTGTCTATCACCAAGACAATAACTAACACAAGAACTGGATACACTATCTCACCACCTAAAACTCCGAGTTCTAATAGAGTTATTCCTATGGATGAAAAGACTATGCAGATAATCAAACGCTGGCAATTGCTGCAGCGGAAAATGCTTTTCTCCAATAGAGTAAAAGCTATTGATGGTGTGTTCACGGATGTATATGGTGAAAGAATGATACGGCAAGATATCTATCAGCGAGCGAATCGACTGGCAGATGCAAACAAACTTCACCGAGTAGGCGTCCATGGCTATCGACACTCACATGCTTCAATGCTTTTTGAAGCTGGAGCGACCATGAAAGAAGCACAAGTACGTCTTGGCCATAGTTCTATTGAAATGACTATGAACGTGTACACACATGTCACAGATAAGGTGAAAGCTGAAACAGTAGAAAAGCTGATAAAATTCGCCAATTTTTAGCTTATTGTAATCAATTTTGTAATCAGTCCGAATTTTAGGCAAAATAAAAAAGCTAGAATCCTTATACGACAAGGGTTCTAGCTCACATCTAAAAAGCTTATTTAACTTCACGGTGCAAAGTAACTTTGCGTTCGCGTGGGCAGTATTTTTTCTTTTCCAAACGATCAGGGTTGTTACGTTTGTTTTTATTCGTTAGGTAGTTACGTTCTTTACAAGAAGTACATTGTAGAGTAATGTTTACGCGCATGTTTTTCCCTCCCATACATAGCAATCTTCCAAGATGACTCTCAGACTTGAATATCATACCATGTTTCGTTAGGTTTGACTAGTATTTTTGTCAATTTTGTTAAGTAGTTCTACTTGACGTTAGCTCAACAGCGCTTCGATATCTTCTGCAATTTCTTCTGGCTTTGTCTGCGGTGCGTAGCGCTTTACAACTTTTCCTTGACGGTCAATCAAAAATTTGGTGAAATTCCATTTGATGTCTTTGTTAAGTAAACCACCTTGCGCCGTCTTCAAATACGTATACAACGGATTTTCGTTTTCACCATTCACGTCAATTTTACCAAATGTTTGAAAAGTGGTTTGATAATTCAGCTGGCAAAAAGTCGCTACGTCTTCATTACTGCCAGGGGCTTGATTCCCAAATTGATTACATGGGAAATCTAAAACCTCAAAGCCTTTTTCTTGGTATGCCTCGTATAGTTTTTGCAATCCTTCATACTGAGGGGTGAACCCACAGCCAGTTGCTGTATTTACAATCAATAAAACCGTATCTTGATAATCCGTCATTGCTTTGGTTGAGCCGTCTGTCTGCTCAATCGTAAAATCATAAATCCCCATAAATAATTCCTCCCTATTTTTGTGGTCTTCTACGAGTATACCTGTTGTTATTCACTTTCACCTACTGGTTTGTTTCGATAATTACCAATCTTATTCAAATTTTGATCAAAAAAAGAGAAAAGATCAATTGACCTTTTCTCTAATTTGCTCCATACATTTCAGCATAGGCATTGATAATATCTTTAGCAATTGCTTTATTGGTGTCATCATGGTCCACTGATAAGTTTGGCAGCATCACACTAATCGCAATTTTTGGTGCGTCAGACGGTGCATAAGCGACTAAATTACTATTAATGGTTTGAACAACTTCCCCATTCACGGTTACCGAAGTTTCCGCTGTACCAGTTTTTGCGGATGTATCCAAAGCTGCAGTTTGCAAGTCGCGAGCGGTTGTATATCCATCATTACCGTGAACAGCTTGATAGAAACCTTGCTTGATGATTCCCATTTGTTCAGGTGTAATATTGACTTTCTCCAGCTCTTGGCCGCTGATTTCTTTTTGCAAATCACCTAAACCGCCGCTCTCATTATTGCTGTAAATTCCTTTAACAACATGTGGGGCAATTCGTGTACCGCCATTAGCCACAGTTGCAGCGTATTGAGCCAGCTGCATGGCAGTATAAGTATCATACTGACCAAAGGATAAGTCCAATAAATTCCCGCCGCCTGGGGCATTAGCTTCACCGAAATTGGTGTTTACAATACCGGAGGATTCACCGGGTAAATCAATTCCGGTTTTAACACCCATACCATACTCAGCTAGAGCACCCCGCAGTTTATTGTACATTTCTTCTGAACTGGCACTTTCCGGTAACGTCATGTTGTAACTGTAATTAACACCCAGCATTCTTAATACGATTTGCATCATATAAGCATTGGAAGATATTTCTAATGCTTTAACGGTATCCAACGGTATCTGATAGCCAATTACTTTGTTGTAAATCGAACCCTTCAACGCTGTCCCGGCTAACTTGATCGGTTCATCAATTAATACATCGTTCCCGCTAATTGCACCAGTTTCGTAACCAGCTGTTACGGTTCCAGCTTTAACTACGGAACCCGGTTCGAAGTTATTCAAAATCGTTCCTAATGAAAACTCTTCAAGATCTTTACTGCCAACCTTGTGCTGGAAACCCGACATTGCCAGGACTTGTCCATTGTTAGGGTCTAGTGCAACAGCATAAACTCCAGGTGAATATTGCGCCTGCCCATTATCCACTAATGTTTGATAATGGTTTTTAACAATTTCTTCTACTTTCTTTTGGAATTCAGTGTCAATGGTCAGCATCAGGTTAGAGCCCTTCTCACCTGGACTGATTTCTGTTTGACCAGTCACATTGCCTTCCTGGCTTAAAGAAACCTCGTATTCACTCTTTTTACCTTGCAGTACATCTTCATATTGTTTTTCTAAATAGCTGGTACCGACACGGTCATTGCGGGCATATCCTTTTTTCAAATATTCCTTCAATTCTTCAGCTGGAACCGAAGAGACTGTTCCTAAAATACTGCGTAAAGAATCATCTACCTCATTGTTATAGCTGCGCTGCCAATCCTTACCGGTGGAGACACCAGGCAATTCAGCAGCACGTTCGGCAACAACTGCCAACTCTTCGTTGGTTACTCCTTCATTTTTTATGAAAACCGTACTTAATGCTGACGCGCTGTTCATCCGTTTGAAGATCGTCGCAGCCTTTAATTGATTTTCGTCAAATTGAATTTCTTCATCTGTCACCTTGTCTACCAGTTTTTGGTATTCGTTGGTTGTATCCAGATTTTTTTCCTTAAATGAAAGCCGATCTTCGGCTGCTTGCAAGTGTTCCGGATCGCCTAACCAGTAATCCTTCTTATCGCGTTCAGTCAATTTATCGTCTGCAGGTACATCAATTAAGGCATTCAAAGTGTTTGCCAACGCAAATATATCTTTGCCTTCCATGGTATTTCCGCGAGTAAAAGTAATCGCCGAGTTAGCTTGATTATCCACCAACGCTACACCTTTAGCGTCGTAAATTGTTCCGCGTGGCGTGCTTCCGGTGACCTTGATTGTTGTCGAAGCTTTCAACTGCTCCTGCATCTGCTCCCCATTAACGATCTGCAGGTAGCCTAGACGTCCCACTAATAAAATAAATAAGAAGAAAATAACAAAGAATAGAAAGTTTAAGCGAAACGGTACATGGCTTTTATTTTGATTGCGGCCTACTTCATCGGCCGCCTTTAATTTGTCGAATCCTTTTTTGAATGGATTTGTTTGTTTCATAGGAAATTCCTTTCGTTTTGTCTGCTTTTCCTATTGTAGCCGAAATTATTTTGATTAAAAAGAAGAATCGGTTAAATTACTCTTTAGTTTAAGCTTTTTTTAGTAGTTGTCCGCTCTGTTTCACAGAAAGATTTTTAGATTTTCAGATCTCACTGAAAAAGGCTTTGTATAAGCAGAAAAGAGCATTGTACCTTTTCTATTTCGTGAAACATTTTTCTATTCTAAAAATTGTGGAAAACTCTGAATGGACAGATTCCACCCAAAAGCGGATGGCCTCAAGGTTGTCTTATAAAAGTTATCCACAATGAGCAGCCACTCTGAAAAATAAAAATTCCCTTAAGCAAAACACGAAATCGCTTTGCTTAAGAGAATTCTTCCTGTTAGTAAAAATTAACGGTTCCGGCTGAAGTTTTTGATTTCATCTTTGATGGACTCAACAAAGATATTCAACTCTTGCGCTTCTTGCTCTTCACTGCCGTAACGACGAACATTGACACTGGCACTATCTGCTTCTTTGTCCCCTACCACTAAGATATAAGGAATTTTTTGCGTTTGTGCCTGACGAATCTTATAACCCATTTTCTCGTTACGCTCGTCGACTTCGACACGCACACCTTCGACCTTCAAACGGTTCTTAACTTCATAAGCGTAGTCGCCATGATGTTCAACTGAAACTGGAATAATCACCACTTGTTCAGGTGCCAACCAAGTTGGGAAAGCTCCTTTGTATTGCTCGATCAAGTAGGCAGTGAAACGTTCCATCGTTGATACTACACTACGGTGAACAACGACTGGACGATGATCTTTACCATCTTCGCCCACGTAAGTTAAATCAAAACGTTCAGGTAATAAAAAGTCAAATTGGATCGTTGACAAAGTTTCTTCTGTTCCCAAGGCAGTTTGTACTTGAACGTCCAATTTAGGACCATAGAAAGCTGCTTCACCATCGGCTTCAAAGTAGTCAAAACCAGATTCATCCATAACTTCTTTTAACAAGCCTTGAGAAGTTTCCCACATTTGGTCATCGTCAAAATATTTTTCAGTGTTGTTAGGGTCACGATAGCTTAAACGGAAACGATAATCTTCAAAGCCAAAGTCTTTGTAAACTTCCAAAATCAAATCTAATGTACGACGGAATTCTTCTTTGATTTGGTCAGGGCGAACAAAGATATGGGCATCATTCATCGTCATTTCACGAACCCGCTGCAAGCCGGACAAAGCACCAGATTTTTCATAGCGGTGATCCATTCCAAGTTCAGCTAAACGAATTGGCAATTCACGATAAGAATGAATCCGATCTTTATAAACCATCATGTGATGCGGGCAGTTCATTGGACGAAGAACTAAATCATCGCCGTCTCCCATATCCATAATTGGGAACATGTCTTCTTGGTAGTGATCCCAGTGACCAGAAGTTTTATAAAGACCAGTATTAGCTAATACCGGAGTATATACGTGTTCGTAGCCCATTGATAATTCCTTATCAACAATATAACGCTCGATTTCGCGACGGATTGTTGCACCTTTTGGCAACCAGAATGGCAATCCTGAACCAACCTCTGGAGAAATCATGAACAAATCTAATTCGCGGCCTAGTTTACGATGATCACGTTCTTTTGCTTCTTCGCGAATCCGTAAAAACTCATCTAGGTCTGCTTGGTTGAAGAAGGCTGTTCCGTATACCCGTTGCATCATCTTGTTGTCAGAATTACCGCGCCAGTAAGCACCCGCTACTGACAATAATTTGAAGACTTTGATTTTACCAGTTGACGGAACATGGGGTCCGCGACATAAATCAGTGAATTCGCCTTGCGTATAAGCTGTAATCACTTCGTCTTCTGGCAAGTCTTGAATCAATTCTACTTTGTAAGGATCATAGCTGAAGAATTCCAATGCTTCGGCACGACTCATGACTTTGCGTACAATCGGCAAGTTTTCCTTCACAATTCTTTTCATTTCTTTTTCGATTTTTGGAAAATCTTCTTCTGATACTTGGCCTTCATCATTGTCGGTATCATAGTAAAAGCCTGAATCAATCGCTGGCCCTACTCCAAAATGAACATTTGGGAACAAACGACGCATCGCTTGTGCCATTAAATGGGCGGTTGAGTGACGCATCAACTGCAAAGCCTCTTCATCTTTATCGGTAACAATCTTTAGCTCAGCATCTTGTTCAATTGGACGAGCCAAATCTTCCAACTCTCCGTTTACCACCACGGCCAATGCTTTTTTTGCTAATGATTTTGAAATACTTTCGGCAATCTCTAATCCAGTCACGCCATCGTGAAACTCCTTCACTGAACCGTCTGGAAATGAAATATTTACTGACATGTACAATCTCCTCCTTGATCTTGATTGAAAATAAAAAAGTCCTAGTACCGTAATTGGTACTAGGACGAATAAACGTGGTTCCACCTAATCTTTGAGCAAAAACTGCTCCTCACATGCGATAACGGCGCTTTAGACCGCCTCTGCATTTAACAGAGGTCTTTCGAAAGTGGTCATCCCTTGTGCTTGTTTGGAAAAGTCTCAGCCTTGCTTTCCCTCTCTGGTAAACAGCCCTCAAGTTCAGGTGTCTTTCTTCATCAATCAATTTATACTCACATTAAAACACTTAGTCTCTAAAAAAGCAACCCATACACAAAATATTTTATTTCCACTGGCCGTTTACAGCATACGTTCCTTTTTTCAATTCATTTAAAATAACATGAACGTGTTCTTTTGGAGCGCCCGTGTTTTTAGAAATAACCTCGGTTACCTCTTCCATCATTTTGGTCA
The DNA here is from genome assembly GCF_017377575.1 of Candidatus Enterococcus moelleringii. Classification (GTDB taxonomy): domain Bacteria; phylum Bacillota; class Bacilli; order Lactobacillales; family Enterococcaceae; genus Enterococcus_A; species Enterococcus_A moelleringii. Next base: position 36,793 of record NZ_JAFREM010000016.1, on the reverse strand, counting down.
ATTGTTCCTCGCTTCTACCTTCGACTAATTCAATATGAACAAATGGCATAATTCTTCCTCCTCTTTGTAATTGCTACCTTACCATTATACTACTGATTCATTTTGCCGCAACGATTTTTCCGCTGATCAAAGGTTGGCTTGCTGAGTGAACGTCCCTTTTTCGACAAAGATTACTTTTAACGCTTTTTGTGCTATACTTGTATGCTGTTATCAGCAAGGAGGAACACGCATGAATGCTAGACAAGAAGAACAACAGCATCTGGAACAGACTGTTGCCCTGATAGATCAAGAAAAACAATTATTGGACAAGCAAAAACAAAAAAACCAATCTCAATTTCAGGAAAATCTGCAAGAAAATGCCGGTCAAAGAGTTCAATCTGGTTCTTTTGAAGCCTTAGCGGAAACGATGGCGGACACCCGTCAGCACGAACAAGATTTATTGGTTCGCTACCAAACCATGGCTGCTCAAGAAAAAAGACAAAAAGTACTTCGCCTAATGAAAGGAAATCCTTACTTTGCTCGTATTGACTTCAAGGAAGATCAAGGTGTTGAGACCTTATACTTAGGAATTGCTTCATTGCGAGATACTGCTGAAGAAACCCTCATTATCGACTGGCGTGCACCAATTGCCAATCTTTATTATGAAGGCGAGCTGGGTGCCACTACTTATGAGGCTTACGACACGACGGTTGATATTGAGTTGTTGTTAAAACGGCAATTCAAAATTCGCGATGCTCAAATTCTTTCAATGGTAGATACATCCGAAGCAATTAACGATGATTTTCTTTTAGAAATTTTAGATGAAGCCTCATCCAATCACATGAAAAATATCGTCGCGACTATTCAAAAAGCGCAAAATCAAATTATTCGCGATACCCACAGCAAGCTGTTGGTAGTCGAAGGGATTGCCGGCAGTGGTAAAACCTCGGCTTTACTGCAACGGGTAGCCTATCTTTTGTATCGTAACCGAAACTGGCTGGACAATGACCAAGTTCTTTTGTTCTCGCCAAACCATATTTTTTCTGATTATATTTCTACCGTATTACCTTCTTTAGGAGAAAGTGGCATTCCAACTGAAACCTTTAAAAGCTTTTTGGCTAAGCTTTTGCCGCTTTATCAGATTCATACCGAAGACAGCCATGAAGAAGTCTTTTTATCGGGACAAGACGATCGTGTATTGCGGGCAAAAAGCAGCTGGTTAATCGTTGAGGCGTTAAATCGTTATTGCGAAAAAATAACGCCGTTCGGACCTTTATTTCGTGATTTGACTTTAGAAGGCAAACCTTTAATCAAGAAAGAACAGATTCGGGCTTGGTACCAAGAGGCCAATCCAGGTCTACCAATGTATCAACGGATGCAGCTTTTGCAAACTAAGCTTCTCAAAAAACTCGGCGGATTAGAAAAAGACGAGATGAAAAAAGACTGGGTAAAACAAGCAGCTGAAGATTTGCTGCAGCAAGCCTACACTGATAATCCTGACTTAGAAGACTCTGAACAAATTGAACGTCGGATGCGCCGACAATTCAGTAAAAAAGTGGTTCGCAAAAAAATGCGGCCAATCAAACGGAAGATTACCCGTTTTACTTTTATTAATTACAGCAAGCAGTATCTGCATTTTCTACAAACTATTTCAGAAGACTTGCTGGAGCAGTATCAGTTGACCACCGCAGATTGGCAAGACATGCTGGTAGAACTGCGTAAAGATTTCCAACGGCGCGATCTGAGTTTAGAAGATGGTACCTTGATGTTCCTATTGATGAAGTCGATGTATCCATTACATGTGCAGCAAAAAGCTCGTTTTATTTTTATTGACGAGATGCAGGACTTTTCTCCTGCTCAAGTTGCTTTATTAAAACAGCTGTATCCGAAAGCAACTTATACTTTTTCTGGCGATTTAAATCAAAAAGTCTTTGGGAATGAGAGTATGGTGGAAGCTTTGGGAGCAATCTTCCCTGAGCAGCCGATTACTCATCACCAATTAACAACCAGCTACCGTTCGACAGAGGAAATCACTCATTTTGCTAATCAGTTCCTAACTCAGGAAAATCGCGTACAGCTGACCGCCCGAGTAGGCGATCGACCAGCAATTTATTATGCACTAGAAAAGGAAGCGATGCTGACTCATTTAGTCGATGAGTTGAAGGCAACCGCCGAAAAAGCCAAATACTGGCGCACTGCAATTATCGGCAAAACCGTTGAAGACTGCGAAGATTTGTATCAACAGCTCGCACCTGAACAGCAAGAACAAATTCAATTGCTAACGGATGAAGAAGATTTCATGCGCAAATCGTTGATTATCATCCCAACTTATTTAGCCAAAGGGTTGGAATTTGATCGCGTGTACGGCTGGAATATCTCGCCGGAAAATTATCATACCGAACAAGACAAGCTGATTTTGTACACGTTATGTACTCGCGCGATGCACGAATTGAATTTACTGACCATTGGACAAAAGAGTCCATTGCTGGAGAAAATTCCGGAAGAACTTTATCAAGTAAAACATGTTTAATTATCCATGCAGCCTTCCTCAGTAATTCTGAGAAGGCTGTATTTTTTCGTTTTTCCAGAAAATAGGACTTTAGTCTATATAAATTCTTAAGGAAAACCTATATAATAGATTTCAAGGAGGGATTTTGTATGGACGGTTGGATACTTGCAGGTCTTATTTTAATTGGGATTATTGTGATCCTGTTAGTATGCGGTGCTTTTGCCGTTTATTATCGCGAATTGGAGATTAAAAATCGCTTTTGGCGAGCATTAGTCTCTGGCGTTCTATTCATGATGGAAGTCTTCCTTAGTCTTATTCATTAAGAAATCGAAAACGCGCTGTGCCCAGGCACAACGCGCTTTTTTTAATCTTCAAATTCTACATTATGATAGACTTGCTGCACATCTTCTAAATCTTCCAGCACGTCGATCATTTTTTCAAATTTCTCTAAATCGTCGCCGCTTAAGGTAATTTCGTTTTGTGCAATCATTTGCATTTCAGCTACTGAGAATTCAGTAATCCCTTTTGCCTTCAAGGCTTCTTGAATGTTGTTGAAGTCTTCAGGCTCCCCGTAAACAATGACTTGCCCTTCTTCATCAACGACATCTCTTACATCAATATCCTGCTCCATCAAGTATTCCAGGATTTCATCCGCATCTTCCCCCGCAAATCCAAATAAAGCAGTATTATCGAACATGTAAGACACTGCACCGGAAACACCCATGTTCCCACCGTTTTTACCAAAGGCAGCCCGTACATCAGCAGCTGTGCGGTTTACGTTGTTAGTCAAAGCATCTACGATAACCATTGAACCATTTGGTCCGAAGCCTTCATAACGCAGCTCTTGGTAATTTTCGTCGCCTGATCCTTTAGCCTTTTCAATCGCACGATCAATAATATGTTTTGGTACATTGTAAGTTTTTGCCCGTTCAATGACAAAACGCAGCTTTTGGTTCGCGTGTGGATCTGGATCTCCTGATTTTGCTGCAGCATAAATCTCAATTCCAAATTTTGCATAAACTCGGCTGTTGTTTGCATCCTTTGCAGTTTTCTTCGCAACGATGTTTGCCCATTTACGACCCATAATTTCACTTCACTTTCGTTATTTTCATACTTTCCCATTATACCCACAAGTCTGAGGTTTTGAAAGTCTTTTTTACACTCGAATCGGTGTACGTCCGATATTTTGTTCGATTGGATGAATCAGCTGATAGAGCTGGTCTGCCCGATAAGTTAAGAAATGCCGCTCTTTTTCTATTTGGCCCATTTTGGCAGCCAAAGGTAACGTGAATTCTTTTTTATTTTGGCTTAGGTATTCTTGCCCTTGTTTGGTGAAACCCAAAACATGCAGCATGCTCTGTTCCTGCTCATTTTCTATTTCTTCTGGACGAATTTGCAGTAGAAAGTAAGTAAGCAAACGCTGCAAACGTGTGCCTGTATATCGTTTTGTTTTTACCTTCAGCAAGTAATCAGCGAAATTCTCACCTTGACTATTTTTCAGTCGGTGTTCAATTCCTTCATTCATCTGATAGATAGTCAACATTTGCTGTGGTGTGTTGACCGTTAACTGATAATTGAGATACGACCAAAAATTATCCCAAGATATAGCCTTCTTCAACTGGTCGCTAGTTTCACTAGGTACAAAAGAATTAATTTCCTGTCCGCTTATGAAAGCTTTTCGAATCCCAGTTGCGCTGGCAAACTGCTCTTTCACCATTTCAGCATCATGGTAGCCTTGATCTTTTCTTGTTAGCGGATAAATCTCCATTGGCTTTGGATATTTAGCATTTTCTTTTGCATAGCTTAAGCCTAAAATATGATTGGGAGGAAATTCCTGAATTGTCGGAAAAACCTGCCGTACGACTTCAGCCATTTTTTCCGGATAACTCATGCCGATTGGCAGCTGATGGAACAGGCGATCTATTTCGACTTCCTTCTCAACAAAAAGCTGGCCATATTCCTGGTAGTTAATTGTCTCCTGGCTGTCGGTTCCGAAGCACAACGCATCGCAATTCAATGCCTGCAGCAATTTTATCCCGCCTTTGGCAAAATAATCCGCTGATTGAACTGCCCATGAAAAAGGCAGTTCAATGACTAAGTCAACGCCATTATGCAGCGCTGCTTCCGCCCGCATCCATTTATCTATAATTGCCGGTTCTCCCCGCTGCAGAAAATTGCCGCTCATAACGGCGATTACTACATCAGCGCCGCTCAACTTTCTAGCCATTTCAGCATGATAGCGATGACCATTATGAAATGGATTATACTCTACAATAATGCCGCAACTGCGCATTCATCTTCCTCCCTTCAAAAAAAGATGAGACAATAACTGTCTCATCTTACTTATGGCAAACGAAAAACCAACGCTTGCTTGTTTCAGTTGGTGCTTCATCTTCAAAATCGGCATAGACATTGCATTGGAAGCCGACCTTATTCAGCATTTCCATATAGGTCTCTAAAGGATAGGTCCGCTCTTGATGCAGCTCATCAATCCGTTCAAAGTACTCGCCCTCTTTTACAAAAAAAGTCAGAAAATGCTCAATACTATGAGGAACCTCTCCGGCATAACTATCCCACAGAAAAGCAAAGTCTTCTGTTTGATCATGGAAACTATAATCCGGGAAAAGCTTGTCCATTTGATACAATGAATGAACATCAAAAATGAAGGTACCTTTTTCTTCTAATAGGTCATAGACCCCTTGAAAAACCTGCTGTACCTGCTCTTCATTTTTCATATAGCACAGGGAATCAGAAAAACAAGTCACTGCTTGATATGTACCAATGTCTTGCAAATCCAGCATATCCCCTGCTACAAATTGAATTTCAGTCTCTTCACTGATTGCCCGATCTTGAGCCAGCATCAGCATTTCTTCGGACAAATCCAATCCGGTTACTGAAAACCCAGCGTTAGCAAAAGCAACTGCCAAAGCACCTGTTCCACAGGCTAACTCCAGCAAGTTCAGATCATTCGCTGGTAAATGGCGCAGTGAGAAATCCAACCATTTTTGATAAAGGCTGTCATCCATCACTTCGTCATAAACCAGCGCAAAAGTTTCGTAAGCCATCAGTCCAACCAAGCCTCAATGTTCACTAACGGAGCATCTGACCAAAGTTTTTCTAAGTTGTAAAATTCGCGTTCTGAATTACTAAAGACATGAACAATTAAATCGCCTAAGTCAATTAGCACCCATTTTCCGCCGCTTTTACCTTCCACTCGTTTAACCTCTACTTGGTTCTTTTCTTCTTCTTCCATGATTGCTTCAACCACGGCGTTAATTTGACGATCGGAATTTGCTGAACAAATCAAAAAGTAGTCAGCTAACAACGACACTTCTGAAACATCCAATGCGACGATGTCAACAGCACGTTTTGAATCAGCTGCCTTTACTGCGATTTCTAACATTTGTTTACTATCTATGATAATTCTCCTCCTTAACGTGTGCCAGTTACCCAACGATTATAAGTCTCAAGCGTTTTAGGATAAACCAGCTGTTCTTCTTCAATTAAATGACTTAACGTATGTTTCGTTTCAAACGCCACTGCTTCATCTAAGTCTCTTAAAGCAATGGTTCGAGCATCTTTCACCCCTGGAAAATTACGACCAGGTTCAATATAATCGGCTACATAAATAATTTTATCCAGCAAAGTCATATCTGCGGCGCCTGTGGTATGAAGCCGAATCGCCTGAAGGATTTCTTCATCTTCAATCCCTAATTCACGTTTAACAAAATCGGCTCCCACTAAGCCATGCCAAATCGCATTGCCAAACTTCAGCAATTCTTTTTTATTAGGATAATCCCCCTGCTCAATTGCTAATTGAAATTCCTCATCAGAACGTTCCTTAGCATAATCGTGAGCCAATGCTGCTATACTGGCTTTTTCAGTGGAAGCACCATAACGATCGGCCAAAGCAATCGCGGTTTCCTCTACACCTAATACGTGCTTAAATCTGCGCTCACTCATGCGCATTTGAACCGTCTGCATCAAAGCTTCTCGATCCAATTGTGAATAATGTCTGCTATAGTTCATCTAGATACAGCCCCTCTTCTTCGATGTACTCACGAACCTTTTCTGGGACAAGGTAACGAATCGAACAGCCTTGTCTGACCTGCTGACGAATGTAGCTGGAAGACAGCTGAATCTGCGGCACATCTACCCAAATAATCGGGTAAGGACTGTCTACCTCGTAGCCAGGCCGTTTTACGCCAACAAAATGAACGATTTGTACTAATTCATCGATTTTGTGCCAAGTAGGTAAATACTCCACTTGATCGCCACCAATAATGAAATAGTATTCAGTATCAGGATGTTCCATCGTCAGCTGCTTAATTGTATCATACGTATAACTTTTTCCTTTTCGTGTCAATTCAGCCATATTGACCGACAAATGCGGATTGTCTTCAACGGCTAATTCTACCATGTTCAACCGGTGTTGACTATCGATCGTCTTCTTTTCATCAATATGCGGAGGTAAATAGGAGGGTAAAAGCTCTACTCGATCAAAGCCCAATTTTTGTCCTACTTGCTCTCCAATCATTAAATGTGCTAAATGAATGGGGTTAAAATTTCCACCTAATAAACCTACTTGCTTTTGCGGTTCTTTTACATCCATCACTGCGACGACTTCCGGAATCGTTCCTACACTTCGCTGATACAACGTTTGCGCCTCCTAACCGATTGCTTTTACTTCACGGGATATTTTTTGGAATTTTTCTTTCGTTGATGCTTTGTATAAAACCAATACACGTCCGATAATTTGAACAATCTCGCATTTAATTTCTTTTTCCAACATGTGTGCTACTTCTTCAGCAACCTCATCGGTATTTTGTAATAAGCTGACTTTAATCAGCTCACGTTTTTCCAATGCTTCATTAATTTGTGTGATCATCGCCGGATTCACGCCATTTTTACCGATTTGAAAAATTGGTTGTAAATGATGTGCTTCACTGCGTAAGTAGCGCTTTTGTTTTCCTCGTAATGTCATAGTATTCTCCTTTATATTAACGCTTTGCGCGTCAAGACGTCTACGCCTTTAGGTGCCCAGCCAGCGATTACAGCTGGTTTGGAAATTGTTACCCAACCTAAACCGGCAAATACAATATCCGTTTTTTCCTTAATTGAAAATTCAAAACGAACCAGCTCAGGAAATTCGTCTACTTCATCAGGACGCGGCGGCTGTAACAGGCCACCTGCATGTTTTTGATAAAAATCATCGGCCTTTTCCAGTTTCGTCCGGTGAATCATCAAGTCATTCGCGACATAAGCAATAAATGAAGCTCGATCCCCTTGGATAAAGTCAAAACGAGCCAAACCGCCTAAGAACAATGTTTGTCCAGCATTTAACTGATATATTTTAGGCTTGATCTCTTTATGAGGAGCAATAATCTTCAAGTCTTTTTTGCCTAAATAATGAGCCATTTGATGACGATGAATAATCCCTGGAGTGTCAATCAAGAAATGACCATCGTCTAAAGGAATTTCAATCTTATCCAAGGTTGTTCCTGGAAATTGCGAAGTCGTTATCAAGTCCTGTACACCGGAAGTCTGCTTAATGATTTGATTAATCAAGGTTGATTTACCAACGTTGGTCACACCAACCACATAAACGTCCCGACCCTCACGATATTCTTCAATTTTAGCCAGCAGCTCTTGCATTTGATTCGGCTTGCGAGCACTAGTCAACAACACGTCTACAGGTCTCAAACCTTCTTCATGAGCACGCTCTCTCATCCACTGAATCAAGCGGCCTTTTTTCAATGATTTTGGTAGAATATCCACTTTGTTCCCGACCATTAAAACTGGATTGTCGCCAATAAAGCGATGCAAACCAGGAATGATTGAGCCGTTAAAATCAAAGATATCCACGACATTAACAATTAATGCATCTGTTTTGCCTAACTCATTCAGCAGGCGCAAAAAATCGTCATCCGTTAATGCGACATCTTGAATTTCATTATAGTGTCGTAAGCGGAAGCAGCGTTGGCAATAAACTTCACCATTTTCCAAACCTTTTTCTAACGCTGATTGCGGTGTATAACCTAATTCTTTAGGATTTTCGGTTTGAATTTTTGCGCCGCAACCAATACAATAAATTTCTTCTTCCATTATAATCCACTCTTCCATTTCATTTCAGGATGTTTTTTTAGTAAATAGCGCATAATTTTCCGTTCAAAGAAGCGGTTAATTTGGGTACTTGCCCCATCCGTATCGACAATTGGCCGCACTAAGACACTGCGAATGCCTGCCGCATTTGCCCCACGGATATCTGTCATAATTTGATCACCGATCATAATAATCTCGTCACTTGTGAGACCCAGCTTACGTTGCGCACTCTTAATTCCAGCTGAAAAAGGCTTCATCGCTCTTGAAACAAAGTCGAGGCGAAATTGCTGAACAGCTCGAGCTACTCGGCTCGCCTTATTGTTAGAGACCACTACAACAGGAATATTAGCTTCATCCATGACTTTCAGCCAATCCAATAATTCTTTTGTGCCATCTGGGTTGTCCCAAGCGATCAAGGTATTATCCAAATCTGTCAGCACAGCTTTCACGCCCTGTTTTTTCAACTGTTCAGGGGTAATTTGATAGATGGCATCTACCATCCAGGTCGGTTTATATTTATCTAACATGGCCACTCCTATGATTTTCCATTTTCTACTTCTACAAAAGATGATTATAACGCAAAAACCTTGAAAACTCCACTTTTCACACCAAAAGAAAACGATTGGATGAAATCACCCAATCGTTTAGAGTACTTTTGATAGAAAATCGATAGTTCTTGGATTTTTGGTTTGCTCAAACACTTCGATTGGCGAACCTTCTTCGACAATTACGCCGCCATCCATGAAAAGAATCCGATCACCAACTTCTTTGGCAAATCCCATTTCATGAGTAACGATTGCCATTGTCATCCCTTCTTTAGCCAGCTGCTGCATTACTTCCAGCACGTCTCCCACCATCTCCGGGTCTAAGGCAGAAGTAGGCTCATCAAACAGCATAACGTCTGGCTGCATTGCTAACGCTCTAGCAATCGCAATCCGCTGTTGCTGTCCACCTGATAAAGATTGCGGATAAGCTTCGGCTTTTTCAGAAAGTCCAACTTTTTTCAGTAATTCATGAGCTACTGCTTCAGCTTCTGATTTACTCATCTTCTTCACCTTGATTGGTGAAAGTGTAATATTGTCAAGAACCGTCATATTAGGGAACAGGTTGAATTGCTGGAACACCATCCCCATTTTTTCACGGGTTTTAAAAATATCATTGTTCTTATCGGTAATGTCCGTACCTTCGAAAGTAATGGTTCCTGAGGTAGGCACCTCTAATAAGTTGATACAACGCAACATAGTACTTTTACCAGAGCCTGAAGGTCCGATAATTACAACTACTTCACCTGGATTGATTTCAGCTGAAATGTCTTTTAAAACCTCATTGTCGCCAAACTTCTTATTTAAATGTTCAATTTTAATTAAAGCTTCTTTCATTGCCTTCTCCTCCTATCGTTGGTAACCTTTGCCAAGCTTCTTCTCCCATAAGTTTAACAAACGGGAAGTGGCAAACGTCATCACAAAGTAAAGAGCAGCAGCAACAAAATATGGTTCTAGCGGGATAAATGAATTCGAGATAACAATTTGTGATGACCCCATCAATTCATTAATCCCAATCGCTGTTAATAAAGAAGAATCCTTGATTAACGTAACGAATTCATTTCCTAAAGGAGGTAAAATATTTCTTAATGCTTGTGGTAAAACCACGTAGCGCATCGTCTGTGCTGGACGCAGCCCTAATGAGAAAGATGCTTCTCTTTGTCCATAGTCAATTGCATTGATACCACCACGGATAATTTCTGCTACGTATGCTCCAGAATTTAACGATAAAACAATCATCCCAGGAATCAGTCGCCCAAGATCAATTGTTAACACACCTACAGGCAGATCGACTGAAGGAAAGAGTCTTTGTAACAGGATGAATCCAATAGTGATTTGAAGCAGCATGGGTGTCCCGCGTAAAATTTCAATGTAAATGTTAGCCAACCAATTCAGCGGTTTGTTCTTAGATAATTTCATTAAGGCCATAATTAGACCGATGATCGTTCCAAATAGGACAGTTACAAACGAAATAATAATTGTAACGCCTGCACCAGAAACAAAGTATGGATAATATTGATCTAAAAACGAAAATTTCAATTTAATGCCCTCTATTCTTCAGTTGCTGATGAATTAGCAAGTTCATTGTTCTTCTTAACGAATTCCTCAATCTTGCCTTCATCATTCAATTTTTTAATAACTTTATTGATTTCTTCTTTTAGCTCGCTGCTTCCTTCTTTTTGCAAAGCAATCGCGTAAGCTTCATCTTCGTTTGTTTTCAACTCAACGTTAGCGATCATCAACTCAGGATTTTGTTGAACATAAGATTCAGCAGTTGTTTCCTCTAATACTACACCATCTAAAGAACCTTCATTTACTTCTACAATCATGCTTGGTACTTTATCAATCGAAACTAAACGAGCAGAAGGCAACTGTTCTTTAACAACATCTTCTTGGATTGAACCGCGTTGTCCACCTACTTGTTTGCCATCGAAAGCATCAAGACTGTTTAATGTACTTTCATTTGCTTTATTAATCACCATTACTTGTGGTGGATTGTAGTAATCATCAGAAAAGTCAAACTGTTCCCTACGTTCTTCTGTTGCAGATAATCCCGCAACTGCAATGTCAGCACTGCCGTCTTTTAATGTAGCTAAAACGGTATTATAACTCATATCTGAAACTTCAAGCTCTACGCCAAGTTCCTTTGCAATTTCATTTACTAGATCGATATCTGCCCCTACAACTTGGTCCTTGCCGTCAACCATTGTGTGGAATTCAAATGGTGCAAAATCGGCAGAAGTTGCGACTTTCAAAACGCCTGCTTCTTTAATTGCTGCCAATTGGTTTTCTGCTGGTGCATTGTTGTCGCTTGAGCTGCTGGTATTGTTGCCCCCGCCGCCGCAAGCTGCCAATGTTACTAATGCGAAAAGTGATACTGCTAAGCCGGTAATTTTTTTCATCCTAGTTCCCCCTAAAATTTGTATTAAACGAATGTCCTCATTATAGCATTAAATCACGAAAAATCCAGAACCTTAATGCATATTTATAAAATCGAAGTCCCTTTTTATTCATATAACGCATTTTAAATCATTCCGCTGTATAAAGATTTATTCGCTAGCTGATTTCATCAATTCGCTGTTTTTATTAACCATTTCATCAATTTCGTCATTTTCTTTCATTTCGTTAATCAGCTTATCCAATTCCTCTACCAATTTAGGATTACCCTTAGGAACCGCAATTGAGAAGGAATCTTCTTTCATACTTTCTAACGGAATATCAGCAATCATCAATTCAGGATTTTGTTCTACATAAGAAGTTGCTACCATCTGTTCGACTACTAAGGCATCCAATGAGCCGCTGCTGACTTCGATAAAGATATTTGGCAGCTTTTCAATCGAGACCAACTGCGCTCCTTCTAGTTGGTTTTTGACAATATTTTCTTGAATCGTCCCTTTCTGTGCTCCGACATTTTTATCAGCTAAGCTTTCAATAGAGTTTAGTGTTTCTGCATTATTTTTGTTGATGACGATTACTTGCGGTGATGTATAGTAATCCGTAGTAAAGTCGAAGCTTTCTTCCCGCTCATCCGTTACAGAAATTGCGGACACTGCGATATCTGCTTGTCCTTCTTTCGTTGTGGCAAGAACATTATTAAAGCTCATATCCATCAATTCAACTTCTACGCCCATTTCGTCGGCAATTGCATTAACTAAATCAATATCAGCTCCGACAATTTTGTCCTTGCCGTCAATGGTTGTGTGAAATCCAAAAGGTGCATAATCTGGCGAAGTGGCTACTTTAATCACTCCAGCCTCCTGAATAGCATCATACTTATCCTCTTGTTCACCTGATCCGCCACACGCGGTTAATGTGATTGCTGCCAGACCTAATACTCCCACTAATAAACTCTTTTTCATGTTTTATTTCCCCCTAATTTCATTTCTTGATTGAAATTAGTATAGCATATTTTTACATAAAGTCGAGTCTTTTATGCATATTTATTTACAAAATAGTAAATTAGGGCATAAAAAAACAGCAGGAGCTCTGCTGTTAAAATTTACGGAAGCGTTGATAGCGTTGTTCTACCAACTCTTCAGTTGAATATTTGCATAATTTTTCTAAAGCTTCAATCAAAGATTTCTTCATCATTCGCAGGATTTTTTCCTGTGATAGATTCTCACCTCTGAAGGTTTCAGGAATAATTTTATCTATGACATCTAGTTCTAATAATTCAGCAGCTGTGATCTTCATCAATTCCGCGGCCTCTTCTGAACGTTTGCCATCTTTCCATAAAATCGAAGCAAAGCCTTCCGGTGATAAAATTGCATAGATGCTATGTTCCATCATCCAAACTTCATCAGCCACAGCTAAAGCTAAAGCACCACCGCTTCCGCCTTCACCAGTAATAATAGAAATAATCGGTACTTTCAGATCGGACATTTCCAGCAAATTGCGGGCAATTGCTTCCCCTTCACCACGTTCTTCGGCTTCAACGCCGCAAAAAGCACCCGGCGTGTTGACAAAACAAATCACTGGACGCCCAAACTTCTCCGCTTGTTTCATCAAGCGCAGTGCCTTGCGATAGCCTTCAGGATTAGGTTGTCCAAAGTTGCGTTCCATATTCTCTTTCAAGTTGGCACCTTTTTGAATGCCGATAACCGTTACCGGCTTTCCTTGTAAATAGGCAATACCACCAACGATAGCCGGATCATCTCCATACAAGCGGTCGCCATGAACTTCTTGAAATCCTTCAAATAATTGCTCAAAAAAGTCGAGGCTGGTTAACCGCTCCGTTGACCGGGCCAGTTTAACAACCTCACCTGCTGTCAGACTCATTCATGACACCACCCTTTACTTTGATGCAGATCCAATAATTCGGCTAATCGCTCTTTTAACACTGTTCGCGGAACAATTTGATCGATGAAGCCATGATCCAGTAAAAACTCAGCCTTTTGAAAATCGTCAGGCAGCTTTTGGCGAATCGTCTGCTCGATCACGCGTCGACCAGCAAAGCCTACTAAGGTTTGCGGTTCAGCTAAGATCAAATCGCCCTCCATCGCAAAGCTGGCAGTTACACCGCCAGTGGTTGGATCCGTCAGGACAGTAATGTACAAAAGACCGGCGTTGCTGTGGCGTTTGACCGCAGCCGAAACTTTTGCCATCTGCATCAAGGAGAAAATCCCTTCTTGCATACGAGCGCCGCCAGAAGCGGTAAATAAAACGACTGGCAGTTTTTCTTTCGTTGCCCGCTCAAACAAGCGAGTAATTTTCTCGCCGACAATCGTTCCCATGCTGCCCATGATAAAATTGGTGTCCATGACACCGATTGCGATGGGCCGACCTTCAATCAAGGCTTTCCCTGTTATGACAGCTTCATCTAAGCCGGTTTTTTCTTTGGTTTTCGCTAATTTTTCTTCGTAATCAGGAAAGTTGATGGGGTTCTTAGCAGGAAGCTGGTTGTCCCACTCCTCTAAGCTCTTTTCATCAATGGTGATCGCTAATCTTTCCCACGCGCTAATACGGAAGCTGTATCCGCAATGAGGACAAACTTTCTCGTCACCCATCTCCTTCTTGTATAAAGTCCGTTTGCAATTGGGGCACTTCGCCCACATATTGTCTGGAACAGAAGGTTTGCTTGTGGGAGCCAGGTCGCGATTGGGATTGATACGAATATAATTTTTCTTTTTATTGAAAAGTCCCATCTATCTTCCTCCTACTCGCTTTCTTGCCATTCTGGTAAGAAAGTAGTCTGTAAAAAGCTGGTATCATAATCGCCAAATAATACATTTGGATGGCTGATTAGATCCATCTGAAATTCTACGTTGGTTGTTACTCCTTCAGAAACAAATTCTCCCAGCGCTCGCTGCATTTTCATTAATGCATCCAAACGGTCCTCGCCATGAACGATGATTTTTGCAATCATTGAGTCATAGTAAGGCGGGATTGTTACGCCGCTGTACATTGCACTATCTACACGTAAACCTAAGCCGCCGCTAGGAAGCAGCAAGGTTTTTATCTTACCTGGGGAAGGTGCAAAATTAAAGGCAGGGTTTTCGGCATTGATTCGACACTCAATTGAATGTCCATTAAAGGTTACATCCTCTTGCTTCAAACCAATTGGTTCCCCTGATGCAATTCTAATCTGTTTTTTAACAATGTCAATACCTGTAATCATTTCCGTAATCGGATGTTCCACCTGAATCCGGGTATTCATCTCCATAAAATAGAAATTTCCCGTTTCATCTCTTAGAAATTCAATCGTTCCAGCACTCTCATAGTTGACCGCTTCGCCTGCCTTAACCGCGATTGATCCCAACATATCACGCTGTTCTTGATCGATCACAATTGAAGGAGCTTCTTCCAGCACTTTTTGGTTATTGCGCTGCAAAGAACAATCCCGCTCACCTAAGTGAATGACATTGCCTTTTTGATCCCCTAAAATTTGAACTTCAATATGACGAGCCGGATAAATGATTTTTTCTAAGTACATAGAATCATCACCGAAGGCTGCTTTCGCCTCTGATTTAGCAGAAGTAAAATTCTTTTCCAGTTCTGATTTTTTCAGAACCTTACGAATTCCCTTGCCGCCACCGCCGGCCGCTGCTTTAAGCATTACCGGATAACCTACCGCGTCAGCAATTTTTTCGGCCTCTTCCAGCGTATGGATAGCGCCGTCGCTCCCCGGAATAACGGGAACTCCCGCATCTTTCATCAATTGACGGGCATGGATTTTATTACCCATAGCATCAATTGTTGTTTCAGTAGGACCGATGAACTTAATGCTGCATTCACGGCACATCGTCGCAAATAAACTGTTTTCAGATAAAAAACCGAAACCAGGATGAATTGCTTCTGAATTAGTGACAATCGCAGCGCTCAAAATCGCCTGCATGTTCAAATAAGAATCCGTTGAGCGTGCAGGTCCGATACAAATTGCTTCGTCAGCCATTTCAGTATGCAGTGCTTCTTTGTCTGCTTCAGAATACACAGCAACTGTTTGGATGCCCAATTCGCGGCAAGCACGGATAATTCGTACCGCAATCTCGCCACGATTGGCAATCAATATTTTTGAAAACATAGACATCTATCCAATCATAAAGGTCAGTTCTGCTTCGGCTACCTTTTTGCCGTCAACTCGTGCAATTCCTTTACCGCAGCCAGCAGAAGAACGGACTTTTGTTAATTCAATTTCTAATTCTAAGGTGTCGCCAGGAACAACTTTTTTACGGAATTTTGCTTTGTCAATTCCACCAAAATAGGCGGTCTTTCCTTTGAATTCATCCATAGATAATAAGGCTACTGCTCCGGCTTGCGCCAATGCTTCAACGATTAATACCCCTGGCATTACTGGTTCGTGGGGGAAATGTCCTTGGAAAAATGGTTCGTTAATAGACACATTCTTTTTTGCTACAATCGATTTCCCAGGTTCTACGCTCTCTACGCGGTCAATTAACAGCATAGGGTAACGGTGAGGGATGATTTCTTTAATCTCTTCAATTGTCATCATATGTTTTCACTCCTATTTCATTCTAATAAGCAATCTAGTTAATGCGGAACAATGGCTGTCCATATTCCACGACGTCTTCATTTTCAACAAGTATTTCGGCAATTGTTCCATCAAAGTCGCTGACTACTTCATTGAGAAGCTTCATTGCTTCGATGATACAAACGGTCTCACCTTTTTTCACTGCATCACCGGCTTGTTTAAAAGCCGGCTGCTCTGGTGAAGGCTGCAAATAAACCACACCAACAATCGGTGAAGAAATGATTTGACCCATTGCTTGCTTGGCTGGACTAGCTGTTTCTTTCAAAGCAGCTGCCGGTGTTTCAATCTCATTTGATTGAGGGGTTGAAACGCTTTTGCTTTCAATAGCCGGTGCTGCTTGTCGACTAGTTTGATTCTTATTCATATATAACTCAAAACTGCCTTCATGAAGGTCAAATTCAGTTAAAGAGGAGCGGTCAAACTGCTCCATCAATTCTTTGACTTCTTTGATATCCATTTTGACTAAGCCTCCCAGCGCTTCAGACAAATCACTGCATTGTGTCCGCCAAAGCCTAATGAATTGCTTACGGCATAATTCACAGGAGTTTCTTTCGCTTCATTTACAACAATATTGGCTTCAATTTCAGGATCAACTTCTTGGATGTTTGCAGTTGGTGGAATAAATTGCTCTTGCAAAGCTAATAAAGTAGCTACTGCTTCAACACCACCAGCTCCACCTAACAGGTGACCTGTTAAAGATTTTGTACTGCTGACATACGCATTGTCAGTTAATGCTTGTGCAATTGCTTTACTTTCAGCTTTATCATTTGCTTGAGTACTTGTTCCGTGAGCATTGACATAATTAACTTCCGCTGGATCGATCTGTGCTTCTTGGACAGCCAGAGTGATTGCACGAGCTGCTCCGTCGCCTTCAGGATCTGGTGCCGTCATATGGTACGCATCGCAAGTAGCACCATAGCCAACAACTTCGCCTAAAATAGTTGCTCCGCGTTTTTGAGCATGCTCAAGTGATTCTAAAATCAGGACGCCGGCACCTTCACCCATGACAAAGCCATTACGGTCTTTATCAAAAGGAATCGAAGCACGAGCTGCATCTGATGAATTGCTTAGGGCAGTTAATGCCGCAAAACCGGAAATACCAATCTTGTTAATGCATGATTCCGCACCACCAGCTACCATTACATCAGCATAACCGTGTTTAATATTACGGAAAGCTTCTCCGATCGAATGGGTTCCGCTGGCACATGCAGTAACTGTACAGGTACAAATTCCTTTAGCACCAATTCTTAGTGCCACGTTTCCAGCAGCCATATTAACAATCGCTAAGGGAACAAACATTGGTGATACTCGGCCAGGGCCTTTAGCATCCATCCGGGTTACTTGGTCTTGAATGGTTCCAAGTCCGCCGATTCCAGAACCAATCATGACACCCATACGTTCCATGTCTTCATCTTCGGTATTAATTCCGCTCATTTCCAAAGCTTCCAAAGCCGCATAAATAGCGTATAGTGAATAACGCTCCATACGTTTTGTGTCTTTTTTAACGAAATATTTATCTAAAGGAAAATCTTTTACTTCAGCAGCCATGGTTATCCCTGTTTCAGAAGCATCAAACTGCTGAATCGGACCAATGCCGTGATTTCCTTGCTTCAAATTTGTTAAAAATGTTTCTCTGTCATTGCCAATTGGCGATACAACACCATATCCGGTAATTACGACGCGATTCATTTTTTTCATCCTTTCTTTACATGACCATGCCGCCATCGACATTGATCACTTGACCTGTGAGATACGGACTTTGCGCTAAAAATACTGCAGCTTGTGCTACATCTTCGACACTTCCATAGCGCTTCAAAGGAATTTGTCCTTCGATTTGCTCTTTGATTTTGTCACTTAGCTGATCCGTCATTTCGGTAGCAATAAAACCAGGAGCTAATGCATTGCAGGTAATCCCTCTAGGAGCTACTTCACGAGCTACCGATTTAGTAAAACCGATGACGCCTGCTTTACTAGCCGCATAATTACTTTGGCCTACATTACCAATCTGACCAATCACACTAGCCATATTGATAATTGCTCCGCTGCGCTGCTTCATCATTTGCTTCAACACTTGTTGAGTCATATTGAAGGTTCCTTTAAGATTGATATCAATACAAGCATCAAACTCTTCCGGCTTCATACGCAACAACAGCTTATCTTGAGTAATACCAGCGTTGTTTACTAAGATGTCGATGGAACCAAAAATTTCATTGACCTCAGCAATCATTCGGCCAGCATCTTCAAAGGAGCTGATATCCCCGCTGACACAAATACACTTCACACCGTTTGACTCAATTTCAGCTACTTTTTCAGCTGCAATTTCTTTGCGGCCATTTAGTACAATATTAGCACCCAGTTTTGCAAAGGCTTGGGCAATTCCCCAGCCAATTCCACGACTGCTGCCAGTAATAAAGACATTTTTATTCGTTAATTCCATTGGTTCCTCCCATTAATTGGATTGTTTCCTGCAATGTTTTGCTATCTTCCACACGGCTAGTTTGAATCGAGCGATCAATTTTCTTGATAAAGCCGCTTAAGGTTTTACCAGGTCCAATTTCAATCATTCGTTCAATGCCCAGCTCTTTTAATTGAATAATGCTATCGCTAAAACGTACTGGAGACATGACTTGTGCGGTTAATAAAGAAATAATTTCTGAGGCTGGCATTTCTTTAGCCGTCGTATTTGAAATCACTGGACACTGCAAGGAATGGAAGGTAACTTTTTGCAATTCCTTATTTAGTTGACGACTGGCCGGTTCCAATAAGGCGGTATGAAAAGGTCCGCTAACGTTTAAAGGAATCATTCGTTTAACGCCAGCAGCTTTCAACAACTCCTCAGCTTTTTCTACGGCAGCTGCTTCTCCACCAATCACGATTTGTTGTGGAGTATTGTAGTTGGCTGGCGAAACGATCCCGATTTCTGAGGCTTGTTTGCAGCAGTCTTCAATTACTTCAGCTGAAGTATTTAACACAGCTACCATTTTTCCACTGCCGCTTGGTGCAGCGGTACTCATAAATTGACCACGTTTTTGAACCAGTTGAACGGCATCACCAAAATCTAAGGCTCCCGCTGCGACTAAGGCCGTGTATTCCCCCAAGCTTAGTCCGGCAACTGCATCTTTGGTTAACCCCATTTTCTCTACGACCCGTAAAAAAGCCGTACTTACGGTTAAAATAGCTGGCTGAGTATACTCAGTTTCATGAATATTTTGGTTTTCTTCAAAACAAAGCTGACTCATAGAATAGCCTAATAAGTCACTGGCCTCTTCAAAGGTTTGACGAACAATTTCCTCTTGTTGGTAGAGTTCCTTGCCCATCCCGACATATTGTGCCCCTTGGCCGCTAAATAAGAATGCTGTCTTCATAAATTTTTCTCCTAATATAAGGAAAGGCCAGGCTTTCGCCTCGCCCTTAGTCCTTTATGCGTTTTGTTGTTTTTCTACGTATTCAACTAAATCTTTTACTGTTGTAATGCCGTCTTCAGTTTCGATTTTCACATCGAATTCATCTTCGATTTCGTTAATGATTTGGAACAAGTCTAAGCTGTCTGCTTCCAAATCTTCTTGAATGTTGGTTGTTAGTTCAACCTTTTCTTTTTCTACCCCTAGTTCTTCTACGATAATGTCTTGGATTTTTTCAAAAGTCATGAGTTGTTTCCTCCATTTATTGTTTTTAAATTATTTGTAAACAGTTATAGCTCCAGCAATAAATTGCCCCAGGCGAGCCCGCCGCCATAACCTGTTAATACCACTTTTTGTGTACCGTCCAAATGAATAATGCCATCTTCAACTAACTCATCCAATAATATTGGAATACTAGCTGCCGAAGTGTTGCCGTAATTAGCTAAGTTCATCGGAAATTTATCAATCGGTTCCTTCAGCTTCTTCGCCATCTTTTCAATGATGCGGCGATTGGCTTGATGAAATAAATAGAGATCGATTGGTTCCTCTTCGGTGAATGTTCGCAAATCCTTTACGACGTCATTTAGCGCAAAGCTCCAAATACCGCGTCCGTCCATCGTTAAACCTGCTTGATCCTCTTCTTGATAATAACGTGTCTGAGTAGGACGAAAGCCGGCTACTAATGAATCCGCTCGCTGTCCATCTGCTCGCAGCATCTGACGCAGAATCGTTGGCTGATCACCAGCCTCTAGCAACACGCCTGCCGCTCCATCTCCGAAAAGAACTGCAGTTGAACGATCATTCCAGTCCAGCAGCTTAGAAGTTTTCTCGCCGCCAATAACGATCCCCCGTTTTAATCCGCTGCGGATAAAATTTTCGGCTGTTGCTAGTGCGTAAACAAAACCGGCACAGGCAGCCGCAAGATCAAAGGCCATGGCACGATGTGCACCAATTCGTCCTTGTACCTGACAGGCAACGGAGGGCGAAGAGTAATCTGGTGACATGGTTGCTACTATAATAAAGTCTAAGGAAGATGCATCAAGCTTGGTCTTATCCAGCAACTTACGTGCTACTTCAGTACATAGGTCCGAAGTATTCTCTTCTTCAGCAATGTGACGCTGTTTGATTCCCGTTCGTGATTGAATCCATTCATCCGATGTATCCATCAATTGCGCTAATTCATCGTTTGTAACAATTTTTTTGGGAAGGTAGCGAGCTGTTGCCGCAATTCTTCCATATTGGTTGATGCTCATTTGATTTCCTCTAAGTATCCGTTTAGATTTTTCAATGCCCGCAAGAAGGCTTGCTGTTCATCAGTGTTTAACCCTTGTGTTGCACGACGAACCATTTCGCGATGGAAATGCTGATGGACACGGAAAACTAATTTTCCCTTTTTAGTCAGGGATAATTTAACTACTCTCCGGTCATCTTCACTGCGGATTCGCTCTACATACCCTTTTTTGACTAAACGATTAATCGACGTTGTTAAAGTTCCCACAGTAACTAACAGTTCTCTTGCAACCTCAGTCGTGGTTTTCTTCTTGTACATGCCAATCGCATCAATAGTATGCATTTCGGTAATGGTTAAATCACCAAAGCGCGATTTTTTTAGTTCATTTTCTTCAATCGACAGAACGTCATTAAAGATTGTTACTAAGTAAGTATTCATTTCTTCCCAATTGTGTTCCATTTTTCCTCACCCAATTAGTTTGACATTCAAATCATTTGATGATCAAACTATATCTTATTTTTATTTTCATTGCAAGATGATTTTAGTCTTTTACAGAAAATTGATCTTCAGTCCTAGCAAAGACCTAATCAAACTAAGAACCAAAATACTTTGGCAATCAAAGTTTATTTGCTTTGCTAAGGGAATTTCCTGTATTTCACTTCAATCAAAAACGCCTGTTTCCCATTTTATAAGATTTTCTTAACAAGAACAACAAAAAAAGAGCAACCAGCGTTAGCTGATTACTCACGAAGCTATCCTTTGCGGTGCATTGGGATATTATTGTTGTTAGGATGAACCAATAGGTATTGAATGACATCAATGTTGCTGGCTTGGAACGAAGCTGCACAGGCTTGTAAATACAAATCCCACATTCGATAGAAGGCTTCATCCTTTTGCGCTAATACTTGCTCTTTAACATCATGGAAGTTTTTGGTCCAATGCTCTAAAGTAAGCTGATAATCGCGACGTAAGCTTTCTAAATCAATTAGCTGCAAATCATTTTCCGTCATGTGACCGACAAGCTCAGTCACGCCAGGAACATAGCCGCCTGGAAAAATGTACTTGTTGATCCAACCATTTTTAGCCCCGCCTTGCTGACGACTGATCCCATGGATTAAGGCAGTTCCGTTAGCAGCTAGATTTTTTTCTACTACATTAAAGTATTCTTGCAGATTCTCGGCACCCACGTGTTCAAACATCCCCACACTAGTAATGTGGTCATAAGCTTCACCTTTTAGGTCACGATAGTCCATTAAGCGAACTGACACCTGATCTTCCAGGTTTTCCTTTTTAATAACTGCTTGAATATGATGGTATTGCTCTTCACTTAAGGTGATTCCGCTGGCCTTAACACCATACTCTTTAGCAGCAATCAAGATTAACGTACCCCAGCCACAGCCAATATCCAACAGTGTTTCTCCTGGTTGAATAAATAATTTATCCAAAATATGGTGGACCTTATTGATTTGAGCCTGTTCTAACGTATCTTCTGGTGTAGCAAAATAAGCACAAGAGTACGTAAGCGTTGGATCTAACCATAGCTCGTAAAAATCGTTTCCTAGATCGTAGTGACTGTGAATATCCGTTTGCGATTGCTTTTTCGTATGCTTTTCTTTAGGCAGCCATTTTTTGAAGTTGTTATTATGGAAGAAGCCTTCTGCTTGATTATAGACATCATAAATAAGCTCTTGCAGGTTTCCTTCAATTTCGATTCGTTTTTCCATATAGGCCTCGCCAAGGGCTAATGAAGCATTATTCATTAAATCCTTTACCGGAATTTTTTCATGAAAAGTAATTTTAAATGCTGGTTCACCCGAAGTTTCGCCGTATTCTTTCACACTGCCATCCCAAAAAATCACCTGGGTCTTTTTAGAAAAAGATGGCTTAAATAACTGATTGTAAACTTCTTTGTCTAACATTTTATTTCCTCCACTTCTAGTTACATCCTCTATAATTATCCAAAAGTGAAATAAGTTCAAATAATATGCAACGTAGAGTAAATGAGAAAAGTTTTGCAGATGCTTTCTGCTTTAAAATAGTAAGACTGGATTTTAGATAATGTGACTCTAAAGTTTCATCTTTTTCGAAAGAACTAGCTTGCCATAACGGCTTGCCCATTGAGAAAAACATCCGTTTCCTTCAAAAAAAGCCTTATAAACGAGTCTATTCGGATAGTGAATAGACTTGCTTATAAAGCTTAGTTGAGTACATAATTTGTTGGCTGTTTATCTAATCAAAAAAACGGGTTTCCCCGTTTTATTGAATCAAGTCATAAATTTCCATTGCTACGATGTCGATATTATCGAATTGATATGTTTGTTTGGTGTCGCTTTCGGTTAATTCGAATGTTTCGGTTGTGCTATCGTAAGTTACCGTGCATTTTTCGACTCCATCTTTTTCAAAACGGCGAACTTGAACTTCGTTATCGGTTGATTCTGTCATAGCTTCCAAGCGTTTAATAATGGCAACTAATTGCGAGTGTTTCATCTAGGTGCCTCCCTTCCAATCATTCTGTATTATTGTATCAAATCAGACTCTATCTTGCATTGTTTTTACCAAAATAATTATTAATTTTTGTCAAAGTCTGCTTTACCCTCAGGCCACCACAATTTAATCAAGGCTTGAGTGCCGTCATTCTCATAACCGGCCTTAGCAAGCTGCTGGTACAACTGCTCTGCCAACTTAGTTCCGGGAAGCTCTAAATCCATCTTTTTGGCTTCATCTAAGACTATTTTCAAGTCCTTGATGAAATGCTTGACAAAAAAGCCTGGTGAATAGTCTTCGTTTAGTATCCTTGGAACATAGTTCATCATTGACCAATTTTCAGCTGCACCGCCACCTAGCGTCTTGAGGACTTGCTGGAGATCTAATCCTGCTTTTTGTGCGTAGGCTAGCATTTCACTCATTCCGATCATTGTACCAGCAACCATAATCTGATTAGCCATTTTCGTATGCTGACCACTTCCGGCTTCACCATGGAGTGAAAAAGTTTTACCCATAATTCCAAATAAAGGAACAACTTTTTCGTAGGTGGACTTATTGCCGCCCACCATAAGGGTTAAGGTCGCATTTTTAGCTCCAAGATCCCCGCCAGATACGGGCGCATCTAATGCATCTGCGCCTTTTTCTTCAGCCGTTTGTTGAATACGTTTAGCCAAAGTAGGCGTCGAAGTCGTTAAATCCACAAAAACTTTATCTTGAACCGAAACGGTAAAAATGCCGTTTTCTTTATAGTAAATTTCTTCTACATCATTTGGGTATCCTACCATTGTAAAAGTGACTTCTGCATTTTCGGCAACCTTTGCAGGAGAATCTTGCCAGACAGCACCTTTTTCTACCAATTCATCGGTCTTGCTTTTTGTTCGGTTGTAAACGTGGACTGCATGTCCTGAACTTAATAGATGTCCAACAATCGCTTTTCCCATCACGCCTGTACCGATAAAGCCTAGTTCCATACTCTAATCCCTCCTAAAATGACTAAATCCATCTCTAGTATACCTTAAGAGATGGATTTATACCTTATTTATCGACTGAATTTTTAAGTGACGCAATCTTTACTCGAACTTTCTCCACCGGACGTTTTTGACTCAGTGGAACTTTCTGATGATTTTCTTGATAATACTCAACCATCTCCTGATAAAAATCAAATATTTCATTGCCAAATTTTTCAGCAGATATTTCGATCAGCTTTCTTTCTCGCAAAGTATCGTCTAGCACCAGGCCTTTATGGACATAGTTGATGAAAGCATCAGAAAACTCTTCATCCTTCGCAAAAGTTACGCCTAAGCGCTCGTCATCTAACAGAGCCTCCAAGTAGTCATTGCCTTCTACAACACATTGTGTTCCAGATGCTAAGGCTTCAGCATAGGTTAACCCCTGCGTTTCTGACGTTGAGGCACTGACGAAATAGTCAGCAGCTCGATAGTAAAGCGCCACCTGATCATGTGGAACCTCGCCAGTAAACTGAACATAGGCTTGTAAGTCCAGCTCAGCAACTAATTCCTCCAGCGCTTCCCGGTGAGGGCCTTTACCGACAATAACCAAACGAGCATTAGGAAAGCTTTCCAACACTTTAGGAAATTGTTGGACGATCACTTGAATGTTTTTTTCGTAAGCCACTCGACTCAATGATAAAATCATTAAATGATCTTTGGTAATTCCTAGTTGACTGCGCAAATCCAGCAGCATTTGATCGGTAATATCAGGTCGCACGAAACCCTCGGTCTTAATCCCTGTCGGAATAATTCGCATTGGAATATCTACTTCATAGCGTTTCATGGTGTTAACCACTCGCTGACTTGGGCAAACTACCCCCGTCGAGCGATTGACAAACATCCGAACAAAATGCTTCACATGCGTTGGCCGCACAACTTTTCCGTTGGCGATGTAATGAAGATAATCTTCATACATCGTATGATACGTATGAATGACCGGGATTTTCAACCGGCTGCCCACCATTTTACCTAACAGCCCAGCTCCAAATTCCGTATGGGTGTGGATTAGCTCCAGCTCTAACTCTTTGGCAATTTGATAAGCAAACCACATTCCCCGCACAACAATTCGCCGATCCTTAAATGAAACAAAAGGAACGCTAGGCATTCGCACAATATCCTTTTCAAAGTCTTCAGCATCCGGGTCAGTCGTGGTGAATATATAGACTTCATGACCTTTTTTTTCCAACTCATCCTTCAACGTTTTGATTGATGTCGCTACTCCGCTGACTTGCGGAAAATAGGTATCTGTAAAGAAACCAATACGCACACTTACTCCTCCAAACTATTCGACAATCAATTGCTTGATTGCTTACACAGGCTCATCCAACATGTCCTGATAAACAGATTTCAGCTCTCGTCCAATTTCCATTATACTTTTGCCTTGTGCAGTCTTAAATCCGGCTTCTGTAACATCTGGCAATTGTTCACTAGTCATTTGTTTAATCAACGTTATAAATTCTTGATTCGATCTTCCCATATAGCAATTACATCCATCCTTCATCCAGCCAGAATAAACGGGAATGTCTCTTAACAGGACTTTTTGTCGACTAGCTAAGGCCTCAAGTACCACAATGCCTTCCGTTTCTTCATAGGACGGAAAGAAAAACAAATCAGCAGCTGAATAGCCGCCTTCGATTACTTCCCCTTCAATATAGCCAGGGAAAATAACATTCTTGGGATGATCGTGTTTTACAATTTTTCGTATGTTTCGCGGGATTGAATACATCGGTACATCACCGAACCAAATAAATGTGTACTCAGGCATTTGTCTAGCAATCTCAACAAAATCAATGATCCCTTTGCGCTCAAAAAAAAGACCTACACTAATGATCACCTTTTGTTCTTCAGGCAAAGAAAAATACTCGCGAAAAGCAGCTTCTTTTTCTTTATTGGGATAATACCGCTGTAAATCGATACCATTTGAAATTGCTGCAATTGGTTGAGTCAGTCCGTAGCTTTTCAACAACTCTCTTGAATAAGGAGTTGGTGTAATCAAACAGTCGGCCTGACTATATAGATGAACCAGCCATTTCTTTACAATGGGAGCTAATTTATTTGACCCAACAAAAGAATTACGGAAATCTTCTTCTGTAGAATGAGCATGATAAATGATTTTCTTACCGAGCCTTTTCGCTTTCGCTACCATTCTCGCACTATTAGGTCCATATGTATTTACATGTAAAATGTCGTAATCTTCACTGGAGGGATCTAGCGTATATTGAATTCCCACTGAAGATAATGCTCTTTTTTGATGGGCTAAGGCACGACCGATTCCTGATTTGCCTATAACAGATAGTCCTTCAAAGTATAATAAGATTTTCAATCGTTTCCCTCCTATTCGACAGCAAATCTATTATACCATAGGGTCATTCTTTTTCTATCAATCGAAAGTCTTAATTTAAGTAATAAAAAAAGCCACTGCCTAATAAAAGACAGTGACTCAAGATTGATTATTTTACGTAAGACTCAACTAACTCAACAACTTCTTCCATTGTGTCGCAGTCATTCAATGCTTTGTCTGCTAATTCAGCCATTTCTGAAGTAGTTAGACGTTTCATCAAGCTGCGAGTTTTAAGGATAGATGTTGCGCTCATAGAGAACTCATCAAGACCCATACCCATTAATAAAGGTACAGCTGTTTGATCGCCAGCCATTTCTCCACACATACCAGCCCATTTACCTTCAGCATGCGCTGCATCAATAACGTTTTTAATTAAACGTAAGATTGAAGGGTTGTAAGGTTGATACAAGTAAGAAACGCGTTCGTTCATACGGTCAGCTGCCATAGTGTATTGAATCAAGTCATTCGTTCCTACACTAAAGAAGTCGACTTCTTTTGCAAATTTGTCAGCTAATACAGCTGCTGCAGGAATTTCGATCATGATACCAACTTGAATAGTATCTGATACTTCAACGCCTTCATTTACAAGTTTTTCACGTTCTTCTTCGTACATTTTCTTAGCAGCACGGAACTCTTTAAGAGTCGCTACCATTGGGAACATAATACGCAAGTTGCCATAAGCAGAAGCACGCAACAATGCACGCAACTGAGTGCGGAACATGTCTTCACCAAGTTCAGACAAGCTGATACGTAATGCCCGGTATCCTAAGAACGGATTCATTTCATGCGGTAATTTCAAATATGGAAGCTCTTTGTCCCCACCGATGTCCATTGTACGAACAACAACAGGTTTTTCGCCCATACCTTCTAGAACTGCTTTGTAAGCTTTAAACTGATCTTCTTCAGTTGGGAAGTCAGGTGAATCCATGTATAAGAATTCTGTACGATACAAACCAATTGCTTCAGCGCCATTGTTGTGAACACCAGTTAAATCTTTTGGCGTACCAATGTTAGCAGCTAATTCAAAGTGTTTGCCATCGGCGGTTACTGTTTCAGCATCTTTTAGTTTGTCCCACTCAGCTTTTTGAGCTGCGAAGGCTTCCCCTGCTTTAACAAATTCAGCAGCTTGTTCATCAGTAGGATTGATGATTGTTTCACCAACAATACCGTTAACTGCTAAAATATCGCCTTCTTTTACTTTTGAAGTAATTTCCATTGTACCAACGATTGCTGGGATTTCCAATGAACGTGCCATGATAGCTGAATGCGAAGTACGTCCACCAATGTCAGTAACAAAGGCTTTAACGAAGTTTTTGTCCAATTGAGCTGTATCACTTGGAGTCAAGTCATGAGCAACTACGACAACTTCTTCATCAATCATTGAAGGGTTTGGTAATTTCACTCCTAATAGGTGTGCCATTACACGTTTAGTAACATCACGAATATCCGCTGCACGTTCTTGCATGTACGCATTATCGTCCATTGCTTCAAACATACCAATATACATGTCTGTAACTTCTTTTAATGCTGATTCAGCATTTACTTTATTATCTTGAATATGTGTTTTGATTTGACCGATCATTTCTGGATCTGAAAGAACCATTAAATGGGCATCAAACACTTGAGCTTCTTCTTCACCTAAGCTTGTTGCAGCTTTATCCCGAATTTTTTGCAATTCTGAAGAAGAAGCTGCTAAAGCGTCGTCTAGACGGCTTTCTTCAGCAGCTGCATCTTCAATAGTTTGCTTTTGAAAAGACAAATCCGGTTGAACTAGCAAGTAAGCTTTCGCAACGGCAACTCCGTCACTAGCGGCAATACCTTTTAGCATTTCAACCATTATTCAGATAGTCCTTCCTTCTTCATAGTTTCTACGATTGCTTCCATTGCTTCTTTTTCGTCAGCACCTTCAGCAGAGATAGTAACGTCAGAACCTTGGCCAACACCTAAAGACATAACGCCCATAATTGATTTAAGGTTTACTGATTTTCCTTTATACTCCAAATTGATATCAGAGTTAAATTTGCTTGCAGTTTGCACTAATAATGTTGCTGGACGTGCGTGAATACCTGTTTCTGCTACTACGTGAAAATCTTTTTTTTCCATATTGACCATTCTCCTTTATATAAGAAAGTATTATTTTATGTTAGGGCTTTCGCAACATACCTTGTTCCTTCAAGCCCTTCATTTCTAAAGATTACCATTTTTTGGTTATTGATACAACAATTTTAGACGAATTCTTTCAATAAAATGTATCCCCTTTCTTAAAATACCCAATTTACACGAAACAATCGCTGAAATTTTCAGTTTTCATCCTTTTTTTCATAACAACCACTTTCATTCAAATAGAATTTCATGAGAAAATTTTCTTATTAGCACTCTCTGAGATCGAGTGCTAATATTTTCGAGCCTAACGCTTGATTTTTTGATAAAAGTCAGTATAATATTGATTAAGGTCAAAGATAGTCAGAGTTTTGACCAGCGTATCTTTTTACGAGAATCCCCTCCTAGATGTACAATAGAGAAAAGGTGAAAGGGTGAATAGAATGCTTTGCCAAAATTGCCACAAGAATGAAGCAACGATTCATTTGTATGCAAATGTCAATGGTCAACGAAAACAGTTGGACTATTGTCAAAGTTGCTATCAAAAACTTAAAAATCAAGCAACTGGAGGTGCTCCGCAAATGGCAGCAAACGATCCATTTGGATTTGGAAGTCTTGATGACTTATTTAGATCCATGTCACAACAAATGCAGCAGCAAGGTGCCCCGGACCAAACTCCTCCTACCCAATTTGGTGGTGGAAATGGTTTTAACGGCCAACAACCCCCACGCGGAAATAGCGGCGGTGGACTCCTTGATGAATTTGGAATTAATATTACGAAGCTAGCACGTGATGGAAACATTGACCCTGTAGTGGGCCGCGATGATGAAATCCAACGTGTCATTGAAATTTTAAACCGTCGAACAAAAAACAATCCGGTGCTGATCGGTGAACCTGGTGTTGGTAAAACAGCCGTGGTGGAAGGTTTAGCGCAAAAAATTGTCAATGGCGATGTACCGCAAAAACTGATGGACAAAGAAGTGATTCGTTTAGATGTTGCTTCCTTGGTTCAAGGTACGGGTATCCGCGGTCAATTTGAAGAACGGATGCAAAAACTAATTGAAGAAATCCGCCAAGCTGAAAACATCATCTTGTTTATCGATGAAGTGCACGAAATTGTTGGTGCTGGCTCTGCTGGCGATGGCAATATGGATGCTGGTAATATTTTGAAACCAGCACTTGCTCGTGGTGAAATGCAAATGGTCGGTGCGACTACTTTAAATGAGTACCGGATCATTGAAAAGGATGCCGCGTTAGAACGTCGGATGCAGCCGGTTCGAGTTGAAGAACCTAGTGTTGAAGAAACGATTGAAATTTTGAAAGGTTTGCAGCCTCGCTACGAAGACTATCATCATGTTAAATACACCGATGAAGCGATTAAGGCAGCAGCTGAACTTTCTAACCGCTACATTCAAGATCGTTTCTTACCTGACAAAGCAATCGACTTGCTGGATGAATCAGGTTCTAAAAAGAATTTGACCATTCAAATTGTTGATCCAAAGGTTATCGATAAAAAATTGGCTGAAGCTGAGGAACAGAAAAAAATAGCTTCTCAAGAAGAAGATTTTGAAAAAGCTGCTTACTATCGTGACCAAATCAATAAATTGCAACGAATGAAGGAACGTCAAATCACTGACGAAGAAACACCTGTTATTACTGAAAAAGACATGGAAATCATCGTTGAAAACAGTACAGGAATTCCAGTTGGTGAATTAAAAGAAAAAGAACAAACACAATTGAAAAATCTTGCTGATGATTTGAAGAAACATGTGATTGGTCAAGATGAAGCAGTAGAAAAAGTTTCCAAAGCCATTCGTCGGAATCGCGTAGGCTTGAATAAGAAAAAACGCCCAATTGGTTCTTTCCTATTTGTTGGACCAACTGGTGTGGGTAAAACTGAATTAGCTAAACAATTGGCTTATGAAATGTTTGGTTCTGAAGAATCGATGATTCGCTTTGATATGTCTGAATACATGGAAAAACACAGTGTCTCTAAATTGATTGGTTCTCCTCCAGGCTATGTAGGTTATGAAGAAGCCGGTCAATTAACTGAACGTGTACGCCGCAATCCATACAGCTTAATTTTATTGGATGAAATTGAAAAAGCTCATCCCGATGTATTGCACATGTTCTTGCAAATTCTTGATGATGGTCGCCTAACTGATGCACAAGGACGCACGGTCAGCTTCAAGGATACCTTGATCATTATGACAAGTAATGCAGGAACTGGTAAAATCGAAGCCAATGTTGGTTTTGGTGCCGCTCGCGAAGGAACGACTCGTTCGGTCTTGGGACAATTGAAGGATTACTTTGCACCAGAATTCTTGAACCGTTTTGACGGAATCGTTGAGTTTGGCTCATTGTCTAAAGAAGGCTTGATGGAAATTGTCACCTTGATGATCGATGACGTGAACAGCATGCTGGCAGATCAAAAACTGCATATTGATGTCCCTGCAAATGTTAAAGAAAAATTGGTAGATCTTGGTTACGACCCATCAATGGGTGCTCGCCCACTTCGTCGAACCATTCAAGAAACAATTGAAGATGGCATTGCTGAATTTTACTTGGATCATCCAACAATTCATGAGCTTAAAGCAAAACTGGACAAAGATGATACAATCGTTATAACCTCAAAACCAGAACGTTTAGCAAAGGAAGACAGTAAAGAGTAAGCAAAAAAACTGAGGTAGAAAATCTATCTCAGTTTTTTTGAGCTTTACCCTTCATTTTTTGGGAATTTTTTTATATAATTATCATAGAAATGTAATCTTCAAGGAAGGAGCTTGGTTATGAAATTAGTCAACGTTACAAATAGCCATTCGCGTCTAGTTTACAGTCAATTGGAAAATACAGATGCGAACATGATCAAAGTTTACACTATCGGCAATACAACCGTTATATTCACCGATGCTTACAAGCATGCAGAGATCGTAATCAAAAATGATAAACGAAACATACAACAAAAAGAGCTGGACTTTATACATAAATACTTTAGAAGGAAATTAAGCGAAGACAGTTACGATTTTGAGAATGTGACGACGATTGAAACACCAGGACTGGTGGAAATTTCAATCACAAAAAAAGAGGCTGAACTGACGAAGCAGTGAGTATTACTCACCGCTTCGCGGGTTCACCTTTTTTATTATAGCTTTTATTCTTTTTTTAGGTAAAACAATGACTAACAAAGTAATCAAACTAGCTAATCTAGCACTGATAGCTAACCGGGTATAGCTGGATGAAATAGTAATTTCAGAGTCACCTTTAGGTACTTGAATTTCTGTTGTGCCAGAATCAGATAATTTGCTTGTCGTTTCTTTGTCATTGATCGAAACGTTTTGCCCGATATATCTGTAGATAGGGGTTATCAAGTTACCAGGATTTTTTATGTCCTTTAGCTCAATTCTAATTGTACTATCAGTTAAATTGAACTGAGGGGTAATCTCTTTCCCATCTAGTAAAAACTTATAATTAGCGACCACGTCCATATTCTCTACTACTCGCTGGTTCGCATAGTCAATATTGTTTAACGAATTATCAAGTGCGGTCATATCACTATCCTGTATTACAGTTCTTATATCATCATTTCGGGCCACTAAATTATAAACCTTTTCCGAATTATACAGATTAAAAACCGCAATAATATGAAGCAGCGCAATAATCGGCAGCAACAGTATCTGCCGATTAATTCTAACAACTACTTTTTTCGAGTCAAATGAAACACTAAAGCTGTAGGCGAGCAATAAAGTGACCAAGGCGTTTAGACGCCATACAAATTGAATCGTCAGCAAAGGGGTGGCACTAAGTTTATCCCACGGTAACAATCTAGTTGTAGAAACAAACAAAAGGACGCCCATAATAAAGATAACCATATCTGGTTTTTTTAATTTTTTTCGTCCTATTATGGTCATAAAGATTGCAATGAATATGAACAAACCGATGGAAAAGCCATTAAGTCGATTCCAAAGGAGGTTGCTCAACAAGGAGCGATAAGTGAATCCTTCTAATGATACGCCCCTTGGAGTATATAAATCCAGTTGAAGCATTTGTTCTAAGAACGGAACAATAAAAGCTAACGATAATAATAGGGTAAGAAATGTTGCTTTAGTTAAAGCTTTTAAACGTTGCAAGCGTTTGTCCCAAAACGGAATAGAAATAATCAAGAAAATCGCAATTAGTACGGAGAGCATCGCTACCGAGAGCAAGTGAGTGTACAGCACCAAAGTCATTCCGAAAGCTAAAACACGCCAATTTTTCTCGTCACCGACAAAAATTTCATAGGCACCGGCTAAAACTAAAGGAAAGAAGGTCATTGCTACTGCTTCACCTAGTGAACCTCTATAAAACAAATCCGTAGCTCGATACGCCGCAAACGTGTAGACGGCAGAAAATACCAATGCAATATTGGTACTTTTCTTCATTTTGAAAATAGAATAGTAAGAAATCAGCAATGTAACTAATGTGATAAACCAGCAGTAGAGTTTGTAGCCCCAAACCATACTGCCAGTTATTTTAGTAAATAGATACGCTGGATAAATCGTCAACCACGGATAAAATTGATTGATCATAGACCCGTTATGATGATACGAAGCGTAGTTTACTGGACTAGTCCATACATTGCTCATACTTGTTATCCGAGAAAAATGAAAGTAAGTATCTTGCATACTGAAATGAATGACACCTGAATATAAAAACATCGGCATCATATAAAAGATGCTCAAAATTATTAAAATCAGCAAATGATTATACTTACTGAGCTGCTTTACCATTGTGCATCTCCTTTTACAGATGTATTCACAGTTGTCCTACATCAAACTCTTCAATTCTACGTCTGGATATTTGTCCGCAAACCAGCGCATCGCAAATTGATTTTCAAACAAGAACAGCGGTTGATCAAAACGATCCTTAGCCAAAATATTCCGGCTAGAGCTCATGCGCTCATCTAAGTCTTCGGGTTTGATCCATCGAGCAATTTTATTTCCCATTGGTGTCATAACCACTTCGGCGTTGTATTCATTTAGCATCCGATATTGGAAGACTTCAAACTGCAACTGACCTACCGCACCGATAATGTAATCATCGGTAAGATACGTTTTGTACAACTGAATCGCACCTTCTTGAACCAGCTGGTTGATTCCTTTGTGGAAAGATTTTTGCTTCATAACATTTTTAGCTGTGACTTTCATAAATAATTCTGGTGTAAATGAAGGCAGCTCTTCATAAGAAACTTTCAATTTCCCTTCAAATAAGGTATCGCCAATTTGATAATTTCCTGTATCATAGACACCGATAATATCCCCGGCTACTGCTTCTTCAACATTTTCGCGAGCATCCGCCATAAACTGAGTAACGTTGCTGAGCTTCATCTTTTTATCTGTTCGGTTAAGAGTAACGTCCATTCCCCGTTCAAAGGTACCTGAACAAACACGAACAAAAGCAATTCTATCGCGATGGTTCGGATTCATGTTAGCTTGAATTTTGAAGACAAAACCAGAAAATTCTTCTTCATAAGGTGAAACTTCTGTGCCCTGTTCTGTTTTATGGGCATATGGTTTAGGTGCCAAGTTAACAAAGGTTTCTAAAAAGGTTTGGACACCAAAGTTAGTTAAGGCCGATCCGAAGAATACAGGTGTTTGTTCCCCTTTAGCGATTTTGTCTAAATCAAAGGCATCACCAGCTTCTTGGACTAATTCAACTTCGCCTAAAACATCTTCATAAATTGATTGCTCTTTCAAAGGATGATCTTCGACGATCTCTCCATCGGTTAGTGAAATAAAACGTTCGCCATCATACCGTTCAGGACGATAAAGCTCGATGCGTTTATTGTGAATGTCGTAAAGCCCTTCTAAACCTTTTCCCATACCAATTGGCCAATTCATTGGGTAAGATTCAATATTCAGCAGCTCTTCTAATTCTTCTAACAGATCTAACGGTTCCCGACCATCACGGTCCAATTTATTAATGAAAGTAAAAATTGGAATGCCGCGGCGCTTAACTACTTGGAATAGTTTCTTTGTTTGTGCTTCGATCCCTTTGGCGCTGTCAATAACCATCACGGCACTATCGACGGCCATCAATGTCCGATACGTATCTTCTGAGAAATCCTCGTGTCCTGGTGTATCTAAAATATTCACTCGTTTGCCTTCATAATCGAACTGCATAACGGAGCTCGTTACCGAAATCCCCCGCTGCTTCTCGATA
Organism: Candidatus Enterococcus moelleringii; assembly: GCF_017377575.1. Lineage (GTDB taxonomy): Bacteria > Bacillota > Bacilli > Lactobacillales > Enterococcaceae > Enterococcus_A > Enterococcus_A moelleringii. Next base: position 1,908 of record NZ_JAFREM010000016.1, on the reverse strand, counting down.
TCCATCCAGTCTGATTTGGCAAAGTTTCCGGTTTTTTTCCCTTTTACCGTTCCTGCTTGACGAATCGCTCCGCCAAATAGTAAAAGCTGTTCAGTAATCGTCGTTTTCCCCGCATCCGGATGGGAAATGATCGCAAAAGTTCGACGGCTGTCGACTTGTTCTTTTAATTTTGGATTGTTCATCTATTTACTCCCTTTAACAAATTTCAACCCAATTAGTATAGCATGGATGGCCTAAAATAGGGAAGTTGAAAACGATTTTTACAAAGAATCTTCATACCTATTAAGAAATGAGAACCATGATTCTCAGAAAGTTTTCTTATTGTTTTTTTCTGACGGGCCTATTTACAAAACAAACTCTAATGTTAAAATTAGATTGCTATTGTTTCTTTTTAATTTTTAAAAATTGCATCAGTAAGGAGGAGTCTATGCGTATATCCAAGAAAAGCATTACCGCCGTTTTTGTATTGCTATTGGTTGCTGCTATCTTACTTGTTCTCTATTTTAAAAGTCATTTTCTCCCTTGGGCAAAGGTCAATGATCTTTCAGTTGGCGGTATGACGGTTCAACAGGCTCAAAAGGAACTGTCGAACAACTATAACACCCTTACGACTCAACTGGAACAAGACGGCACTTCTATTACACTAACAATCGAGCAGCCTTACCAGCTGTCAGAAAATATCTTAAAGACTAATTTGCACCGATCATCTTTTCAACTACCATTAACCGACGTAATTAACGCACAAATGCAAGCTAAAATTGAAGCTGCTGATTTCGGAACAGAAGTAGCCAGCCAAAATGCGGTTATCAGTCATGATAAGCAAAAATTCCTGCTTGAATCGGAAAAATTAGGAACGACGATTGATCGAGAACAGCTTGCTGAAACGCTGCATAATGATTTAGCTCAAGGTACGTTAAAGGAAACGTATCAATTAAGTGACTTTTATCTGCTGCCAGAAGTTACCGGTGATGATCTTGATAAAACCACCAAGGAATTGAACCAGCTGCTAAAAACAGACAAAACTTTGCTGATTTCAAAACGCAAGGTGCCCGTTTCAAAAGAGATGCTTTTCGCTTCTGTGAATGAAGCAGGCGAGTTTGATCCTATACTGATTACGCAATTGGTCCAGAAATTAAACCGAGAATATTCTACAGTTGATCGGCCGGTTGATTTTACAAATGTCCATGGTGAGCATTTGCGTTTCAAAAACGTTGGCAATTACGGCTGGTATATCAATACGGAAAAAGCGGTCAATGTATTAGCCAAACAGCTGCCTAACGATAAAAAAACTACAATCAAACTTCCTTTAGCAGGTGATCCAGCTAAACAGCCGCTGCATGTGAAGAAAAATTATATTGAAATCGATTTGGATAACCAGAAAATGTATTGCTTCCAGCAAGGGAAAAAAGCTGTTTCTACGGATATCATCACTGGACAGTTTACCAAGGGGACCGCAACTGTCCCAGGTTTCCATACCATTATGGATAAGCAAAAGGATACTTTTTTGAGCGGTGAGATCGTTAACGGGGACGGCAGTTATCGTGTACCGGTTAAATACTGGATGCCATTTTTAAGCTATGGCCAAACCATCACTGAGATTGGTATTCATGACACTGAACATAAAAAAGAGGCCTTCGGAGATGATCAGGCCTTCAAAACAAATCTGGGAAGCTACGGTTGCATTAACACGCCCCTAGATAAAGTCGCAGAAATCTATGACTACAGCTATATTGGTATGCCGGTTTTTGTTTATGGGCACGCTTATGATGACGCCCCTGGAGAATTCGACAAACCGGTTGATTATGGTGAAAAAATTAAAAAGGACTAGTTCACTCGCGTTGAGTAGGTTCTTTCTCAAGTTTGGTTACAGCACAAAAAAGCAGGTACGGATGTACTTGCTTTTTTTGT
>NZ_JAFREM010000015.1 GCF_017377575.1 Candidatus Enterococcus moelleringii | reverse complement strand
ATGAAGCGAGCAGGAGCCCTACCTACATAGAAAAATAACCCGAGCGCCAAAAATCTCTACTAGATTTCTGACGCTCGGGCTATTTAATGCTGTTTTGAGACGTGACTTATGTCACAGCCTCATCTTTATTTACGTTTATAACCTATTGATTCCCTGACCCATCATCCGACGCTGCTTGGACGCGATCGTAATTGGCAACTAGTTCTTCTTTGTTAAGACCGGTATCCTGAGCGACTAAGCCTAACAAGTAAGAATAGTCCGCACCTAATTGGGCGCATTGATCGTAGTAATTGTACAATTGATCTTCGGTAAATTGTGACTCATCTGCTCCACTCATGCTGATGGTCATTCTGGCAATGTGGGCACACTCTTCACGGGAGTACACGCCGACTTGTGATTGATCTTCTGCTGGTGCCGCTGGTTCAGCAACTGGTTCAGTCACTGCCGGTGCCGGTTGAACCGGAGTGGTCCCAGCATTTGTTGGCGTATTGACGGCTTGCTGATTATTTACAGGCTGCTGTGGATTGCCAGCCGTTTGATTTTGATTTGGTTGTGCTTGGGCACTAGGCTGTGTAACTGCTGCAGCCTGGCTTGATTGGGTTTCAGATGTTTTGCTGGTTTCTGTTTTCTTTTTCGTCTTTGTTGTTTGTTCAACTTTTTTCTCTGTGTTTTTAGCTGTTTCCTTCTCTTTGTTCTGACATGCTCCTAAAACAACCACCATTGATAGAATAACTGCAACCTTCGCGAATTTTTTCATCTTTCCTTGCTCCTGTCTTATTAGTAATTTAGCGTAATGTAATTGTAACATAAGAGAAATATTTGTAAACAGTTTTTTGAATAAATCTACAATTTTTTTTAGCCTCTTTTACATCCGCTGCTGGCAGCTTGCGAAAACATTATTTACTAGATGAAAATAATCTATTTATATACAAAAAATCTTCCTCCCTCCTCTCGTCGATGATTTAACTGATTCAAATAAAAATAACACAGTTATTTAAAGCGAGATAAAAGTTAATTTTTTCTTTAAACTAACACAAAATGTTTTATTTTGCTGAGTATTTCAGATAGAATCAAACCTATCAAAAAATCATACTCATTTAAAAACTATTCCACTGTGTGATTTAAGGGGGTGCGGTGTGAAAAAAGCTACAAAATTGTTCATTGCTACTTTTTTACTGTTTCATACTTTTTATGTTCCAGCATGGGCGGAGGAAACGACCACCAGCAGCACTTCTTCAGCCACCGAAACTTCTTCCAGCCAGAGCGCCCTTGCCGAAACCGAAAGCACCAGCGAAATTCCTGCACTATCTCAAGAAGCATCCACTTCCGCTAGCAGCGAGGAATCGACGATAGCTGCAACTGATGAACCCACTACAGAATCCAGCGAATCCCTTAGCGAAAATGAACCACCAGCAGCCGTTCTGATTGAGCGGGCGGCCGATATTGGCACCGAAGAGAATCCCTATCCGGTAACCACCTTTCAAGAATTGAAGGATGCTCTCAGCGCGCCTTTAGCCAGCGGTCAGACTACCAAATATATTCAGCTGCAAAACGATATTGTCTATAACACGACCTACACCTACATTACTCAAAGTACGGTGATTGATGGAAATGGTCATGCTCTTTTGTATAGCGGTGCCTCTTATGGAACGGCTCATTTCAGTACCAATGCCAATAACATCAGCGTTACCTATAAAAACCTGACCTTTGGCAACGACGCCTATCCCAACAGCACCTATTACGGGATTTTGTTTGTGCAAAACACCAATGTCAATTTTACGGTAGAAAATGTGAACTACACGATCCAAACCGGCAGCCAGCCCTTTTGGGGAAACAACTATGCAGGCAACACTTTGACCTTTAAGGGAACAAATAATTTTTCCTCCTCTGGCAGCTCCTACGGTGGGGAATTTGTGGAAGGATATCAAAACATCATCTTTGCTGAGGATAGTGATACGACGGTTTACAATGACACAACCGGAGCGACGGCTGTTTTCTGGGGGACTAATCTAGTCGTTTCGATGGAAAAAGGCGCGGCGCTCTCAATCGAAGCCAGCAAACAGTATCTTTTTTACGGTGGGGGCACGATGAATATTCAGGAGCAGGGGAATTTTTCTTACAAGGCGATTTATGGCCCAAACGTTAAATCCAACACCGCTTCTTTCGGCAACGTGGGGGTAACCTTGAATTTCGCCCAGGATTCCATCGGGCATTTCACGACGGATGTAAACAGCTTTAGCGGCAGCAACCCTGCCATCAATCTAAATTCGCCAGATTATGTGATTTTCGATGCCACGGATTCGTCAAAACGGGTACTAGGCACCATGAACCCGATCTTTCGACGAACAGATGCCGATGCGTTTACTTATGGCATTGAATACTTAACCGCTAGCGGTCAGAACGTTTATCAGTCGAATGTTAGTCCCAATGCCAGCTGGACAGTTTCGTCAGGCAATATTAGCAACGGTTATTCCGTAGTTTATGCTCGCTATCCTAGTATTACCGACCTTTCGGCAACGCCGGCCACCGATACCGATGTCAGCAGTATCACCGGACAAATCGCAAACGTGGCGCCGGCAACAACTTTAAGCCGCAACGTTCAGTACAAATTGGCGACGCAGCCTTTGTACTCCGGCACAGATATTACTACAACTGCAGCGCAAAGCAGCATTGAACAATCCGGAACTACAAACGGCGTCGTGGAAGCAACGACTGTGACATTGCCGGAAAATGCCGGAGCGACGGGTGAGGTGACGCAATATGCCTTTCAACACTTGCCGGCCGGAAATTACTATTTGTATGCCAAGCTGGATGACCAGCAAATCACCGGCTATACCTTGCAAAGTCCGTGGCAGGAAACCAGCGCTGAGGTTCCCCGGTTTATTCAGGTACAGTTCAATAGCAGCGACCTAGCCTTCGACAGTCCGATCCCGGGGGAATTTGGCAAGTCGCAAAACGCCGAGGCCTATACGATGCGCAACTCGGGAAATGTTCCGGTGGCAGTAACGCTGGATAAGCTTAGCCTGAATCCAGAAAGTTCAGCGAAGATTTCGCTAGTAAATCAATTTATCACCAACGATCAGGAGCTGATCCTGTCTCTGGTGGCTGAAAAAAGCGACAGCGGACAACAAACCAAGCTAGGTCCACTGACAGAAAACGAACCAGTCAGCGGAGACGCTGTGTCATTGAACCCATTTTGGCAAAGTGATGCCCAGGCGAATTTATATCTGACCGGCAACTATTCCGGACCCATGATCGGTCCGCAAAAGGTCAGCTATCAATCAACCTTTTCTGTCGCAGCAACAAATTAAAAGGAGGCACCTCATGGAAGAAAAAAAGAAACGTAAAAAGTGGCTGCTGCTTTTAGCCCTTTTACTCTTACTTATCGGCGGCTACAGTGTCTATCATTACTTTTTCGCAACTGAGCCGCAGGCAATGTCGGTGATCAGCGGGGATTTTTTACCGGAAGGAAAAGATGCCAAGCAAATGTCGGAGGAAGAAATTGCTGATCTGGCCCAGCAAAAAGCTGACGCCAGTAATTTTAATATGATGATTGCCTCAGAAGCCACCATCAGCGGCAGCACCCAGCAAGGCCAGCTGCCGATTAAAAATCCTGAAAGCAATGTTTATCCCATCAACGTCGAAATCAAAGACGACGAAAGCGGCGAGATCATTTACACCTCCGGAGCCATTTTGCCGGGAGAAGAAATCGACCAAATTCAGCTGGATCAACCGCTGGAAAAAGGGACCCATAAAACCACCGCGCTATTTAGCCTGTACGATCCGCAAACCAAGAAAAAACAAGGGGAAGTATCCGCAGGCGTCACGATTTCAGTCAACTAATTTTGGTAACACATTTTATGTTTATATATAGGAGGAAACACACATGAAAAAATTATTAGCTATTTTGTTAACAGCAGGCGTGGCCCTAGGTGCCGCACCTTTCGCCCTAGCAGCAGACGGAACCGAAGCAGGCAGCCAACAAACCATTAACGGCGAATCATCTGCCGATATCCAAATCAACGGAACTCTTGGTGCAGACAATACCGATCCAGAAGCAAAAATCCCTGAAGGCGACGTAAACTGGGTCAACGTCACCGTACCAACCAGCACTATTTTCTATAACACAGCAGATGCGCAAGATATCAAAGCACCAACCTATAACATCGTCAATAACTCAGGTCGTCCAGTGAATGTGACGGCTAACGGCTTCACTGCCGGCAGCTCAAACCCAACACTGCCAAGCGACTTCAACTTGAACCTGGCAGTAACTGGTACTCAAGGCAATGCCGCAACTACGGCTACTACCAGCTTGGTGACGAACGGTGCTTTGGCAGCCTCTGTCAATTCACCATTGATTACACTGGCTAACAAAGATAACCAAATCCAAGCTGGCGATTCAACCGCAGCACCCGTGAACAACAAAGCAACCTTCACTTATACCGGTAGCGCAACAACGGACTCACAGCTGCAATTGAACTACACCTTGAACCTTAAATTCGATGCCGTGCAATGGAACTAAACCATCTTAACGAAGTGTGAGGTTACAAGATGGATAATGAAATTCAAATCTACGGCCGCTTAGGAATCCCGGCTGACGACACCCCGCAAAATACGCCGACCGAACCAGCTGCTCCTTCTGAAGAAACGACGGCGGGGCAGTTGGTGCCTCGGTATACGGTGGAGCAACAACAGACTTATCCTAAGACTGGTGAGACTAATCAAGCTTTCTTTTTCTCGTTGTTGGGGATTTTGATGGTTGTGATTGTGGTTTGGGTGAGTCGGGGGAAAAGAAGAGAGCAAAATCAGGGATGATTTTGCTCTTTTTTGTTTGGGATGATTATGGGTTGTCAACTAAACTGTGGAAGTTAGTCAGCTGAGAGTTTGCTACACATAGAAAATATTGGTGTTTTAAATGAAAAGAAGTATATTCTCATTCTCATTAGAAAATCCCCCTTTTCTGTGGCCTTCTTAAAATATCACGAACTTTTTTAGTAGCAGCTTCTCAACTTTCTGCAAACTTCCTAGTAGTTTTTACTTAGGAGGTAACTTATTTCGAATAAGATTGTAGCTATTACTCTAGTTATTCCATTCTATGTGCGAATTGACCAGAAACTGGTATAAACAAATCATAAATCTTATTCATTTTCTTGTGAATTTTCCATCAACATTGTTTTAGCAATCTTTTTCTTAATGACTTGTTCATAGTCGTTTGAGAATTCATTATAGTACTTACTCTTATTGCGCATGATATAAACAAGAAAGATTACTAAAAAGAAGACTCCGAAAACTATTATTCGAATGAATCCTTTAAAAAAGAATCGTTCAAGTGGAGATATATCCCCAGTAACTGCTTTATTGAAGAATATTTTACTTATCCAACCAAGGGCACCGAAATCTTCTAAAATATCTGAAAAAGTAATTGCAGGATAAAGTAGCAAGGACGTCATTAATATCATAAATCTTGCATTCACCCATTTTTTCTTCAAGTAAAATGGAATATCTTCATCCATGATTTCAATATTTGAAATAATCATAAACCATTCTTTTGAAAACACGAATGATAACACTGCTGCTGCTAAAGGAATAAGCGTCCACCATGACTGCTCAAATAATCCAATAATAATTATAAGTATACCTGTATTTATAAATGTTATTACTGTCCCCAATATATTCTTTTGAACCATCTGCATGAATCCATAAAACATTATAGCTAATCCTGTAAAAGACAACCACAGTGTCAAAATAGAACTAACATTTGGTATTTCTGCCAATTGAAGAATTTGTCCGATAAATAAGGAACTCTCAATACATAAAAGCATTAAAGAGACAGGAAGTTGAATGCTCGATAATTTTTTACGATTTACAAAGAATAAGACTAAGCAAATTATCGGTAAAGCTAGAGTCAAGAATAATCCAAATGACTTATTAACAATAGGTGACATCAAATTGTTACTGACTGCATACCACATATATACTTGGAATCCAAAAATACCAAACAGTATCCATGAGTAATTTTTTTTGATCCATTGTTTCAATTTTATCACCGCCTTTTTAGTTTTTTTCTTTTAGTATAAACGGATCAAAAGCTCTTTATTTCATTAAATAAGAAACCATAGTTACGGTTAAATCTTAGAGCACATCGGTTATTCATTTAAAAATTTCTATGGCTCTAGAGAGCAGATATACTTGTACAGAGATGCATCTTCTAAAAGTTCAAAATTAGAAACCCACAAAATACCACTACAGACGAACAAGCAGCTAGAAAATAAAACTTTCCTAGCCGCTTGTATAATTCTACTAATCTCGCTTAACAACACGATTTAAAATTGAGCTCTTCTCCTGTACCCAAAAATCATTACCCACGAGGATTCACATAAAAGTACAATCAAAAGATACCTATTCTCAGTATTGAAAACTTAAAGAACTAACTAGTATTGATTTCTCACAATTTTTTATAGTATTGTCTAATCTTCAAAGCCATCAAATTCTGCCGTTCTTTTAAGAAATTAGGATAAAAAGCTACTTCACCTTCAGTCAAATCTAAAGGAATATCATTTTCCATCAGATTATTTCCCAATTCTTCAGCTGACTTCATTTCATTACTATAAGCATTATCGTATTTTTGAATCTCGCTAAAATACTCTCTTGGTGAACGATCACTAATCTTATTATTGATCTGATCATGTAAATAAACATAATTTGCCAATTTATTATACATGCTCTTATGGCTATAGCCATGCTTAACTAAGTATGCTTTTGGGAACACATGATGAATCTGAGCTGTTTTCATATCTCGAACAAGTGTCTTAGATAAGAAGCTTTGATTGCCAAGATATTTTTGAGCAAGTGTGTAAAGTGCCCAATCCGGGCTTGTCAATACTGTATTGTCAAACCTACTTGGTAATGTATCTGTCCAAAATACATCAGTTAAGTTCTGTCGCTCAAGTGTTGCAACAAAATCAACTAAGTCTTCTGTTGCTCTAATCCTTTGAAAGTCGGCTGTCCAACGACTTTCGAAACTACCACTGTGACGTTGCGTCAGCAAACTAATAACCAGCAACCGACGAATTAAACTTTTTAAATTTCCATCTTCAACACCAACATCTTTACCACGCAGGTACATTGCATATGCATAGTTGATAGCATTTTGAGAGATAGATATACCGGAATCTTTAAATCCAAGATTCCAAAGAATATCCTGTACAAAATGTTCAAAATTTATTTTTTTAGTATATTTGTCAATACCAACTTCTAGCTTTGCAAAAGAGTCCTCAGCAATCGAAGCTTTGTAATTGCGCTCTTCAAAATCTCGACCAGAAAGTAATGCCACTAAATCTCCTAGCTTCCCACGATTAAACTCAACTAAAGAAACTACTCTCAAAATATCATTGTACGTAGGAATATATGATTCGTTATTATCCGAAGCTATCCACTCAACTTTCTTCCAGTAAGGAGATGAGGAAAAAGCTTTGTCATTTTTTTTGATTTGAGTTAGCCTATCTGATGAGGTAGCTAATTCACAAAAATAATCAATAAATTTACGGAGATACATCCCATATTCATCACCAGAAGTTTTTTCATAAATAGCAATTTTACTCATCGTAAAGTCTGCTTGAGACAGTTTAACACCTGCGTCATTAATACGAATAAATATTTCTGTTACAACATCTATTGGTAAACTCGCATCTAAAGTAATATTTCCGACATCTGAATTCTTGATTTGTTTAAGCTTTTCAATTCGATCGCTAATCAAATCTGCCTCTTCATCCGTTTCAATTCCATTATTATCCAAGTATTTATTTATAAATTTTCGACCAGCATCCATAGCATCCGCAATATCAGTTATCCATTCTTTCCCACGTTCGGTTCCTCTATCACGAACTTTAAACTCTTCAGTTTTAGGATTAAACGAAATGACAATTCGTTCTTTCTTATATTTACTATTAACGATTTCAATCTTATTTAGAGAAGTTGATAAAGCAGTAATCCTCTGTTGTCCATCAATCAAAATCAGACGCCCGTTTGAGCTTATCCCGTCCTTTATTTTCACATCTGGAGATTTCCATGTAATGATATATCCGACAGGATAATTTTTATATAGCGAGTCAATCAAATCGCGAACTTTTGATTTTTTCCAAACAAAGGGGCGCTGAATCTCAGGAATTGCAATATTTCCTATTTGTGCGTCACTCAGAAGATTACCAACCTTGATATTCGTCACAGTGTACTTGTCCACAGTGCTCTCACCTCCTATTCCCTTAACATTTTACATCTCAAATTTCTCATTAATCAACTCTTGCATGGTTCCGTCCTTGGCGTAAGGCACCGTATCTTCTTGGACGAAGTTCTTCCTACTAATTTCTTCATCAAGATTCCCGAAAATAAAGTTTGTTGCGATTTTATAGATTATTTCTGTTGGAGCAAATCCATAAACTTGGTTTTCCAAGATATGTTTAATACGGATTTTGTCGTCAGGAAATTGAGATTTGATTTTCGGACTATTGTACAACTTCTTAACAACTTCTGTGATATATAGCCCTGATTTCATATATAAGTCAGCAAAGGTTTTCGTAGCATCATCATAAATTCCTGGATTTTCTTTTTCTAAGTCTTCCACCATCATTTTTACAACCCATTTTGGTGTATAAATTTGATTGGTTTTTTGGGGTGGGATGTAGTCAAAAATATCTTCGCCTTTTTCATCTTCTACAAAGTAATCCGATAAATCTTCTTTCTTACGCAGAAATTCTTGCACAGATTCATCGAACACTACTTCATCAAAGAGTTGTCCAGCAAAATGATGTGTTTGCCCGTTTTCTTCGTACTCTCCACCATCCCGCAAGAAAATGAATTGATCTACAGTAATACCTGTCACCTCTTGGAATACATGTTCAGGTGTATAATGATCAAAGTTGGCTAACGCTAAATTATTGTCGCCGTAGGCCATAATAAAACTTGGAATCGTACGTGCGAATCCTCGTAATCTTCCTCGCACATCTTCTTCAACTTGTGTTTTAACCCGTTCTTTAAGCTTCTTCTCTTGGGTTTCGACGATTTCTTTTCCAATCTCTGCGACTTTTTTTATTACTTTTTCTTGGATTTCTTTCGTATGTGTCTCGACTGCATCCTTGATTTTTTGCTCATACGTTTCTTGAATTTCTTCTTTTTCCTCGTTTGTTTCAGCTATTATGACTTTTTCTTTGAGTTCCTTTTCTAAACGGGATTTTGCAATTGTATAATCTATATTTGCTCGTTCAACCGTTTCCTTAACTTCATCCTCCATTTTTTTCTCGTTCCGCTTACTCATAGAAGACGTCAACTTATATTCAGATTTTACTTTGTCTAATTCTGGTTTAAAACTTTCTACAACAGCTTTACCAATGCTTGTTGCTAATTTTTCGACTTCTTTTGGTTTTTCAAGCATTTCTTCTGTTGGTGGAAATACTCCGTCTATGACATCAGTGAATTCCGGCGCGTATACTTTTTCTCCGAAAATTGCATCGGTTTTATTAATCACAATTTCTGAATCTACCCTAACAGTACCATCTTCATCTGTTTCGATCTCTTGTGTATCGATTTTTTTAGTATTATCTGCAGTCACTTTCTTCCCAGGTGCAACATAGTCCATATTGTCTAAAATATCTAATGCAGCTTGTGGTGCTTGGAAAATACCTGAGATGTTAGCAAATAACAAATTGCTCATAAAACCACGTTTGACAACTTCGCTTGCTTTAATCGCTTTTGGTATCGTCAATACTTCTGTTGCATCAAGTTCTGTCATTCTGCCTTCACTATCTTCCCCAATAACTGGGAAGAAGTTTAACAAACGTTCAATATTATCTTTACGAACTTCTGTTGTCCCGCCGCCAGAAGCAGTACGAGTAGACAAGTTGTTGGCAAATTCATCAAATATAATCAAGGTACGTTCAGGTGCAAAATCAAATACATAAGCATTTTGTTTTTGATAACGGATTTCTTCACCATTTGTTTTATCAGTCCATACGTAAGGATTTTGAGCACGAAATGCTGCCTGCATGTATAGTGCTGGAGATTTCATATTGCTTAACATCATCACTGCAGTCCATTCAGGAATAGTGACGCCAGTCGTTAATTGTCCAACAGATAAGGTGATCGTTTTATCGTGATTCTTGATTGCATCTTTTACGCGTTTGTAGGAACTATCATTTTTAATTTCGTCGACTGCTTCATTTTTTCCATCCCCTGCAGCTAAAATCACCTCGTAGTTTTCAAAAACAGGATGTTGCTTTAATAGTCTCTGTAATGCCTTCGCGCTGGCAACACGATTCAAAATCCAAAAAGTATGTTTTAACTCATTCCTCAACTTAGGTGTAGAAAACGGGTATTTTTCATTGCAGGTCAACATGTTTAGCCACTTTACTATGTCCGCTTCATGAATAAACCTGCCATCATCTTTTGTGGCAAAAAATTCATTTAGATCAAAAGCGAAATCCACATTCGTTTCATTCTCAAGCTCAAGACCTTGATTAACTTCGTCAGTAATCATTTTAGACATTTGATAAGTAAACATATTTAGTTGCGGTAGATTTTCATAAGGATTGCTTTCTTCACCATTCCAATTTTCTTTCGCCTCTTGCTCATCTTCATAGGACCAGTTAAAAATTTGATTTTCGCTGAAAGATCCTTTTGCAATCGCTTTGAAAGGTGTTCCAGATAAATGTAAAGTGAATTTACGCTTGATTTTGTCAAAAGCCACGTCTGTTTTTAACGTATCTACGCCTTCATGAGCTTCATCAATAATTAGAATATCCCAATCCGTATCAGCCACCCATTTTAACTTGTCGTAACCTCCACCAAAATACATTGACCCCTTTAAGTCCTGCAAGCTTAAAAATGAAATTTGTTTTGCATCATCATGTTTAATCACATATTCAACAAACTCATCACGTGACAAAGGTTCTCTAGTTTTTAATGAGTCTGACTCACTGACAAATTTATAGGTTGTTTGCCAAGCAATAAACTTCGTGAAATCATCAAACCATGAATTCGCAATTGCCGGGCGATTTGTAACAATCAATACATTAATTGCGTCTAGCTTTCGAACTAGATCATAAGATGTTAGGGTTTTTCCAAATCGAGGCTTAGCATTCCACAAAAATTCCCCACTAGGATTTTGCGTCACATATTCTAATGTTTTTTCAACGGCTTTTTGCTGTTCTGAACGTAACTGGTAACTCAGTTTTTGTTCTTTTTGAACTTTTGAATAGTCTTTAAAAACAAATTCTCGATACAAAGCTTCTGCTTTTTCTGGTTCACCATTAAAATAAAACCATTCCGTCCCTTTATTTCTACGAATTCCATTTTTAGATAAATAAGCATGGAAGTCTCTATCTGAAAAATATCCACCACCATTAAAACGAGCTTCATGGTCCCACAATTTCTCTGGCTCAACTCCTGCTGTATGAGTTTGCTCATAGATTCGTTTATCTGCATCACGGTCGGTATAACCAATTTTAATCCAACCATTTAAAGCCGTATTGGTTGGTGTGATATATGCATAGATGGTAGGTTTAATCTCACGTTTCGGTGCGATTTTTGTTTGGATATCCATACTACTCCATCTCCTTCACTTTTGTTTCAATGAAGTTAATTTCTTCTTCTGACAAGCCATACTTAGCATATAGTTGTTGATCAATTTCTGGAATAGATTTTGACCAGTCAATATCGGAAGATTCGGTGAAATCTTGGAGTGGAACATATTTCCAAACACCTCTAGGGTTATCTTGAGTAACTTTTAAAACTCCCAACATGGCTCTAGAAAATTTAGTTTTTAAATACTTTAGTAGACTATTAGCTTGATATTCATCAGAAAAATTCCCAATGTCCATGAATGTATCGGTATGTCCTACAAAAGGCTCTCCAACTAGTGGCGAAGTTAAAACTTCCCCAAAAATACCATTTTGATTTGCTTTAGGCACGAATACGGTCCAATTTTCAAAAGCTTCTGGTGGACTAACTAATTTTTTATTTATCCATTTAAACTCTCGTTTCCCATCTACTCGTCCTAAAAACCGAACATCGTCCTCACTTTGCTTTTCTGTAGAAAAAGCAAAGTCCATCAAAGCAAAAGACTTCGAAATGATTTTACTTTTTGTTCCTTTTCCTTGCATTGACTCAGCTTGCGGAAAAATATCAAAGAAGTCTTTTGAAAATCTATAATTTCCCGTTGGATACACTACTGATGAAAGAGAATCGGGGTTAAGTTTTACTACCTTATGAATAATCGAATTCAATAATTCATAATCTGTAAATACTCCAACACTACCAAATTTTTTATCAGTGTCTCGATAAGTAATCGCTACACCACCTTTTATGACAGTATTGGGAAATACTTCTGAACTTTTTTTATAAAAAGATTCAACTTTAAAATATTCGTCACTAAGCATTTTTCGATTCCATTGTTTAGGGGTTTGTCCAGCATTAAATAAAAATCTAGCTGGTGTTATTAGTAACACTTTGTCAGCGATTCTGTAGGATTCATCCATGAACAAATGATAGATGGGTTCATCTCTAGACTTCCCCTCCTCCTGATACGGCGGATTTCCAATTACTACGTCAAATTTCATTTCATCATCTCCATATACACCTTTTAATTTTTCTTCTATCGAGCTATCCTTATCCTTAATTATTTGGTAACTTGTTAGTTTATCAATGCCAGCTAAGTGATCTAAATTCCATCCAAATTCTTCAAATACTACACGAGTGAATTCGTATGTCATTGGCGAAGTAGCAATAGCAAAGAGGTTCTCTTTCAGTACTTCTTCTGTTATTCCTGCTTGTTTCAATTTACGATACACACAAATTAAGAGCACTCCTGACTTAGAAGTCATATCAAGAATTCTTTTAGGCTGCTTTTTATAATCTTCAATAAAATCTTTTGTAACGAGACTATCTACCATTTTTTGAGCAATCCATACTGGTGTAATTACTTCATTTGCCGATATATTCCCTAATCTTGCCAATTTTTCAGTAATTTCTTCACTTTGCGTTTCACTTCGTAAATCTCCAATATTTTCAATTTTATTATCTAAGGTAGATCGAACAGCAAAGTTCATTTTCTCTTTCATTAACTCTAGAAAATCTTTCTCTATTTCAAGGTGGCGTGCTAACCGCTTGTTCTTATCAAGAGATTCAATAACCTCAGTTAAATTACGTTCATTGGTTGCTGAAAGGAATGCATATAATAAAATGCGTGCATAATACGTCTGCATCTTCTTCTCAATGTCTTTTCGTTCATTCTCCTCATCTGAATCATTATCAGAAGTATCTTGATCATTTGATTGATTCGGTTGCGAAGTTCCCCCTCCATTTACTTTTAAGTCAGTATCCTCTTCATTGTTAGGAGGTATATTGAACCCTTTTTTCCCTCCCAATATCGGCTGTTTAGAAATCACATTAAATATCTCTGGAATATCTAGCACTTCGTAATCTATTAATAAGCTTTTGGCCTCATCAACAATACTTCGATTTGCTGCATATTCACGGATTTGCGCAATAATATCTGTTGGGGTTGCTTGTGTCAGTTTATCTTTGTTTATATAAATGATTGGTGAGTACTGGAAATTTCTTCCTATTGCTTTTTCCTGTTCATCATTACCAGACTTTCCTTTAGAAGCATTAACAACAAGTGCTCGGTCAGATTCAATTTTGAACATTCGACTCGGTGAAAAATCTATTAATAGCGTCTGCGGCTTCATATCTTCTTTCCCGTAAACTTTTTCAGTATTAACTTCCTTAATCTCTTTAATCCACGGTGACTGCAATCGGTAAATAGCCTGATCATATTCTTGAGGACTACTTGTATCTTTCATAAACACCATCGTATCCCATTGTGGAACTGTTGATCCTGTCAGCATTTTATTCACTGTTAACGTAATAGTTTTGCGATTTTCTTTAGCAGCATCGCTGATTTTGTTTTTAATATCAAGAGGGGTTAACTTGGACCTATGACTCGCTACATTTAATATTTCATACGTGTTTAGATTTTTAAAACTCTCTTTCTCACGACGGATTAATCGTTCCAGCGCGTCTGTCGAGTTTTTAAATGGTAGAACAAATACCATATGCTGCGCTAAATTCCCCTGTTTAATCTTGTCGTAATTTAAAAAAGGAAAAATATTTTCATCTTCTTTAGAACCATCAATGGCTTTTAATAGTTCTAGGACTTCATTTTCATGAACAAAATTAGTTGTTCTAGCATAACTCTTAGCCTTACTTTTGGTTCGAAATAATTCATTTAATTCTGCTGATTTACCTTCAAGTTTTAATTTCTCTAGTGTTTTAAGTGAGGACTTGTTAGGAGTGAAAGCGAAACGGATCATTTCTGGGAATCCAAAATAATCATTTTCCCAAGGCTCTTTATCCTCTGTGACAGGATTATCATCAATCCATTTTTGTTTTTCTGCTAGGATATCAGAAAACTGAATTTGTCCGACAATATCCTCTTTATCAAATTCATTACTTAATAAAATTCTATAAGGAGTACCCGATAAATGTAGCTGTATTTTAGATTTTAGCTTTGACACATTTTCAATTGATTCATTTGCCTCATCCACTTCAGGTATCTCAAAATCTGGGTCTTCATTAGGAGCCAACTCGAATGTTTGACCGTAAATTTTGGCCCTTGCCGCGAAATGAGTTTCATCAACAATTAAAAAATCAACTATTTGAGAAAAGAGATATTCATGTTTGGCTTTTACTTCAACTAAACTACCTGCTAAATCTTGAAGAGTTGTAAAAACAACACAGTTTTTATTTGGAGATTTTTTTACGGCTACTTCATTAAACTCGCTAATTTTGAAAAACTTAAAATCTTCGAAGTCCTCATGTGATTCAACTGTTTTTTTCCATTCATCTAAAACATCAGCTTTGCCAGTAACTATTACAGTTAATTTACTCTTTAGTCTTTTCGCCGCCCACATCGCCACATTAGATTTTCCAAAACGCATAACTGCATATAATAATAAATTTTTACGACCGTTTTTTACCGCTTCTTCTATATTTTTAAGCGCTTCTTCTTGGTTTGGTCGAGGTAAGTAATTTTTATCTCTTTTATAATGCTGCTCATACTGGGAGTTATGTTCGTTAGCTTTATAGAAGTTATACTTTTCGCTACTCTCACGATGGTATTCAGCTTCAATATCTTGAGTCCCATCGATTAGATCATTCTTTGAAGCATTCTTGAAAAATTCGTGCTCGTACAAATTATCCGACAGTCTTTGCTTGCTGCGATCTTCTTCAAGAAATTTATGCAAGGCATAATCTCGGAAAAATATTGTTTTTCTTTTCAGTGTATCTGCTTTATCTTCCAGCATAGCAGATGCTTCATAAATCTTTTTTAGATCCTCATAAACTCGTCGCCATTCATTTAGTCGTACTTCTACGCTTCTGTTTGTATCTCCAACTTTTAAATAGTTAGGATGCGTGTTAGTTTCAAAAGCATAGATTGAATGGGGTAAATACCCGTGAATTATTTCATCTAGCACCGCTGTGTCGTGTAACATATTGATGCATCACCTCCCACAAGTGATTAATTTTCTTGCAACGATTGAAATTCAATCATTTTCTTTTTTTTCCAGTCCTTTATTAATACTGGTATACCAATGCTAATTTCTTTAGTTTCTTCCTCTATTTCATCTTCAAAATCAAAGAGAGCAATCTGTTCAACCGTAGGCTCTTCTACTTTTGTTACATCTCCAGTTAGCGGAATTGTATATTTTAGACCATCCATCTGAAAGATATTAAAGCTGATAATATTCGCAAATTCTTTTAAACTCTTCGCTTTCGGTTTTTCGTTAAACTTATATTCATAATATTCAATAAAACTGTACAGTAGATTTTCTCTGGCAATCAGCAGCGAGTCACCTTGAAATTCATATCCGTAAGTGGCTTTATAGGCTTTTTTTGCAAAACGAAGCCATTTTTTTGGATCGTCAATCTCACGAGTAATACGTTGTAATTTTTTATCGAGAAATCCCACACGTTCCATTACGGGAATACTTTTACCAGTTACCGCATCATAGCGACTGACAATATACGGGGCTTCACCACAAGTTATTTCAATCCACATTTTTTCAACATACCTAGTCAAAGACAATTCTTGAAATTCAGAATCGACAGTGTCGACCATTTTCTTTACAATCCAAGTCGGTGTAAATACTTCGGCACGCCCTTTGGTTCGCTCTTTTTGTTCCTCTATCATCTTTTTAATTCTCGGTTTGATGAACTGTGCTTCAGCCAGCTCGATTGGCTTTTTAATTAGTCTCTCGTTGTCGACAAAAGTACTGCCGCTAAGTTCTTTATTTGTTGTGGCCCATATTATATTTTTCCCTGTTGTTTGATCTTTCAACAAAATTTTTAATAACTCAGGATGATTGCGCAGAATATTTACTTTATGCTCTTCATCAACGCTTCCTAAATAGGAATTAACTGTCACGATCATTCTCCTTCTTTTTCAACTAAATACACTTCATAAAAAATACAAGTGACTTACCCGACCTATTCTATTACTAAACTTAATTTTTCTCAAAATAAAAATCATCATCCAGCACATAAGTAGTAACAGGTGTCACATATAGCTCATGTTGTGCAACAAGATCGGCTATCTTATCTCCATTAATCAGTGTGATAACTCTTGTACCTTCCCGAGAAGCAGCAATTGCGTCTCTAGTAAAAGCAGAAGTTGTAATAAAGATGCCAAATTCTGCATTGAACTTATCCATCGCTCCGCGGAATTTGTCTATCTCAGGTGAGGAAACTTTCCCTTCCCATCGTTTGGCTTGGATAGCTACTCGGGTTGTTCTAAAATCATCCGATGTAATATAGCCAAAACCATCTAATCCACCATCCGCAATATATTTAATGCCAATCTTCTCATCAATATCGACACCCATAGCATTGACTAGACTTCTAGCAAAGAGTTCAAATTTCTGAGGCGAGAACCCTTTCAATGCATTAATCAATTTTTCTTTCCACTGATCTTCTTGAGACACTGAGTCATCATCTTCATTAATTTCTTCTAGTTCTGAGCTTGTTGAAACCTTTTTTGATTTCTTTTGAGATTTTTCTTGAAAGATAGGCTCAGATATTTTTCGAACCATCTCCTCACTATCGAAACTTTCCAAATCAACACTTCTGCCTTTTTCAGTTAATTTGATCGTTCCGCGTTTCGGGAGCTCGACAAATCCAGCGTAAGCCAAGTGTTTTACTGCGTAGTTATATTGAAAATTGAATGGTTTATAACTGTTTCCTGTGTGTTTGGACTCTCTATAGAAATCAATATAGTCTTCAGGAATAATATCCGCTGCCTCTTTTAACTCATTTACTACTTGATTTCTTGAAGCGATACCGCCCAAGTTTCTTAGGCAGCGAATAACTTCTGGCATTAATAGATTTTCTCGTTCCATTGAAGGAACGTCCATAAACTCTGGTTTCTGTGAATTTTCCAAGTTAGTTCCCCTCCGTCCATTTATCTCATACCTAATTATATCAATCTGAATAGTTAATCGCTTGTGTGTATTTAAGAAAATTGAGATTCCTTACATCGTGAACGATTATCCCCCACCAAATAACTTCTAACCAACCCCAACAGCGCCTCCTCCAACTCCACCTCATCCTCACTATCATAATAAGGACTGGTCACCTGGTACCAGCTGTAGGTCAGATGGGAGACCAGCGTTGCTAAGTTTTCATAGTCTGCGTCGGCAAGATCGCTGCGCATGATGCCGGTCTTTTTTAAGGTCAAAAAGATTTTACGGTAGAAAGCGACCAGGCGCTTTCGGAATTCCAGCAGTTCGGTCTTCATTGAAGGGAATTCTTCGTGAATGTTCACGATGTATTTGTAGTAGAACATATTGGTGCTGCGGATTTCCTGGATTTCTTTGATAGAGGACTTTAACAGGTCACAGGCATTGTCATCGGTGATTTCGGCATCGACGAAATGAAAGAAGGTGCTGTACAGCTCTTCCTGCAGCCGCAGCATCAGATCCTCCTTCTTAGGAAAATGATAGGTTAGATTGCCGATAGTGGTGCCGGCATGTTCGGCGATATCCCGTAAGGAAACCTCGCTGTAGCCTCGTTCCTTGAATAATTCTTTGGCACTTAAATAGATTTTGGTTTTTGTATCGGTCATGTAAAACACCTCTTTTTTTCTTTTATCGCTGGCTTTAGTCATCGCAAGTTTTCTTCTAATTCAGTATACACCAGAAAAATAAGTATTGACATCCTTTCCAGTACAGTGTACTATGAAAGCGTAAACAGTACAGCGTACTAAAGAAAAGGAGCGATTTACATGGAAATTAGAAAAAGACCCCCTGCACAGGATGTTGGACGTATTTTAGGTGGCGGCATGTCGCCAGAGGATTTCATCAAAATGATGGCGGAAACTGAGTTGAACCTGGAGACCTTCAAAGCGGTTGCCCCAGAGGATGCCAAAGATTTCGTGGAGGTTTGTGAGCGTTTAGGTGACGAAGCCTATGCTTATGCCAAGAAGAACGAGGAAGCCGGCCACACTGAGACGGCCAGCGAGTACTATTTCAATGCCAATGCCATGTATCGTTTAGGCGATTACGGGATCAAGGATTTTGGTGAAGAAAAGCATCGCATTTACGGCAAATTGGTAGACAGCTTTAAGCTGCATAAAAAATTAGCACAAAATGAAAACGTTCACTACATTGAGATTCCCTTTGAAGGCAAAATGATGCCGGCTTATCTGGCTTTACCCAACAATGCTACCAAAGATGTACCAGTGGTGATTTGTGTGGTTGGTGCCACCGGCTTTAAGGAAGAAAACTTCGTCATTGCAAAAACGGTGGTGGATCGCGGCTGTGCGGCGCTGATCTTTGATGGTCCAGGTCAAGGGGAATGCAACTTGAACCGCGAGCTGTACTTAACCGAAAGCAATTACGACGAGGCAGTCTTGGCGGTGGTGGATTACATTTTAGAAAATCCAAACGTTGGCGACAACATCGGTATCATGGGGGTAAGCTTTGGCGGTTACCTAGCTACTAGTGCCGTCTGCAAATACCCGGATAAATTTGCCGGCTTAGTGGTTCGCGGCGGTTGTTCCCAGCTGGATCAGTTGACGATGCATACCTTCGCTGGGATTGAGCGTTTCTATATGTATAACTTCCTAACCAAATTTAATGTGGAAACCTTGGATGAAGCGGCGGAAATTTCTCATAAAATGAATTTGGATGAAGTGATTAAAAATATTACTTGTCCATTGCTGGTGGAGCATACCGAAGAAGATCCGGTGATCGGCGTAGAAGGCGCGAAGACCATCTATCGCAATGCTTCCAGTGAAGACAAAGAATACTACGAAGTTCCCGGCAACGTCCACTGCGGCAATAACGAAGCGCAAAAGACCTGTACCTATGGTGTGGACTGGTTGTTGGATCGGATGATGCAGTAAAAACTCTTCCTAAGTAAAATTGAAACCAAAAAGAAGCATCGATTCCCGAACTCCGCGAATCGATGCTTCTTAAACTTATTGTTCAGCCGGTAAACTCCTCAACCAACGAAAGCAGAACCTCCAACAGCTTATCCAAATCAGCTGCAGCAATACTTTCATCCACCGAATGAATATTTTTCATGTTCGTGGATAGATTCACTGCATTTATGCCTCGCATCTGATACACATTGGCGTTGCTTCCACCACCGCAGGCCGCACCTTGATAGCTGATGCCGTTTTTCTCGCAGGCTCTTTTGAAAGGTAGAATGATCTCATCTTGGTCATCGATTGTATAACCAGGGGTGCCATAGCTCAGCGTCTCTTCGAAAATTGCCTCGTGCTTTTTGCAGACCGTCTGGAATTCCGTCTTCACCTGATCAATCAGTTGTTCTAATTTGAGCCGATCAAAGCTGCGTGCTTCAAATTGCATCTCGATCTCGCCCATCACGACATTGGTGGCACTGCCGCCCTTCACCACGCCAATATTACAAGTGGTTTCTTCATCCACTCGTCCCAGCGGTAATCGGGTGATCGCTTCGGCTGCGACAGCCAAGGCATTGATTCCTTTTTCCGGACAAACACCGGCATGGGCTTCTTTTCCGATAATCCGCAGAGTTCCTTTACAGCCATGCGGTGTTTTGACCACCGCCGTACCCAGCGGTCCTTCGCCATCCAGCACATAAGCAAAATCAATTTCCTGCAAATAGCTGGGGTCTAGCTGTTTAGCTCCCTGCAAACTTTGTTCCTCACAGACAGTAAACAAGAAAGTGATCGTCGGATACGAATCCGCCAGCAATAAATGGTCGATCAGCGACAACATCAAGGCCACACCGCTTTTGTCATCTGCACCTAAAACGGTCGTTCCATCGCTGCGGATAATCCCATTTTCAATCTGTGGGTTCACCTGCTGACAAGGACTAACTGTATCCATATGCGCATCGAACAAGAGCTTTGGTCCTTTGCCTTGAAGCTGAACAATTATATTCCCACTAGTACCGCCAATTTTTTCTCCGGTTTCATCTTCTACAATCACCAGTTCTGAATAGCTTGATAAATAGTCCTTAATGTAATCCGCAACTGCCCGTTCTTGTTTCGAGGGAGAAGAAATTTTGACTAAATCTAAAAATAGTTCGGTAACATCCTTCATGCTGGTCATCCTCTTACTTTTCTACAAAACGAATAAATTCATCATAGCTTTCGATCGTCGCCAGCTGTTCTTCATGCTCCTGTAAATAGCGATACAGGAATTTGAAGATGTTAATGGACTTGTTCACATTAGGATTCATCATGGTCAACAGGACATGGGAAACCATCGTTGTTTCCACCATCACTGGTTTGTCTAAATGGACGTAGATACAGATCACAAAATTTTCTCGTTTACTGATGCAATGAGGGACGGAATAATTATTGATCAGTAACGGATTGCCGGATTTTTCCCGCTCAATAATTTTCGTGGCTTCCTCCCGAGAAATGACTAGGGATTCCTCTAAACGAGAGCATATCCGATCCAGTATCTCGAACCAGCCTTCATTCTCCTGCACATGATACGTAAAGCTGTATTCTTTCGGAAAAATCGTTTGAACATTGCAGCCAATACTAATATTTTCCACCATCGCTTTTAGATCGGCCAAGTCATTTTCACTAAGAATGTATTCGGTCTTAAAAACCGGCAGCTGGACATCTAGCGTCTCGCCGGAGCTGTTCACAATCAGTGAATAGTCCTTCAGCGTTACCTCCTGCAGCGAATCAACAATCTCCACCTGACAATTGGAAATCGTCGCCTCAATCAGCTGACGATTGATATTGGCAATCGAATTGACCAATGAATAAATCAAGATGTGGTGGTTTTTCTTCATCATTTCTTCCATGCCCACAGTAAAATACAAGCCAACTAAATCGCCGTTGGTGATCCGATATTCGTAGAACTTCTTCATATAATTGATAAAAACTATGCCAAGATCAAAGGCAAAAGGATAGAGCGCCTTAATATTCGAGATATTATGAATTTCTTTGTTCTTCAAAAAAGTCGGATAGCACAAAATTCGCTTCAAATGGTGGTACAGCTGCTTGGACAGCTCAACATTCGGGAAGGTAATGCTGTTTTCCTGCTCAATTACCTGCAGCACCCGCTGAATTTGATTAATTGTTAGATTCAAATTGGTTTCGACACAATAATCAGAAAGCATACTGAGACTGCCAATCGTTTGCGGTGTGTAAGCCAACCCGCAAGCTTCATAAAGGTATTCAAAATCTTCATTCTCTTCTGCCGCAGAATTTGGATACAGCATACAGGCAATAAACAGATTGGCTAACTGGCTTTCCATCACATTAGGAAAATAATCCCCCACATGCTTGGAATGCTTTAGCTGGGACAAAAGCAGCTCATACTTTTCCGGGGTAACGTTAGCCAGCTCCAGATAATATTTCAGATTCGTTCCCACCAAATTGCTTAACAAAAAGCATTTTGTGACATCCGATTCTGCTAGGTGATGGCCTTTATGGGACACCACGATATTTAAAACCGAAGAATACATTTCCTTGATTACGCCCATTTTTTCCGAAGCAGTGATTCGGGAAACAAACAGCAAATCGGCTAAATATTCGATCGTCACATAGTCATTCATAATCAGCTGATACAAAATGACTTGTTCATCGTTAATATTTTTCATCATCAGTTCTTCATAACGATCATAGTTGGTAATCGTGATCGTGTAGCCCTGCTGCTCGGGACGAACGATCAGTTCGCCGACATTATTGGTTTCCAAAAACAATTTAATGCTGGAAAGATCCCGCATAATGGTTCGTTTTGATTTCACCACGATTTTGGCAATTTCATCGGCGCGAATCGGCGACGGTGCTTTCGTCAGCAATTCGATTATGATGTATTGTCTTTCATTTAACATAGCTTTCATCCTTCAAGTAGTCCAACGACTGCTTCATGCGTTCTAAGCCTTCAATCATTTTTGCTCGGGGACAGCCAAGGTTCATTCGTAGAAATCCTCGGCCATTTTCACCATATACTTCGCCTCGCATGATCCCTACTTTACCGACATTTACCAAGCCTTCCTGAAGTTTCTCGGAAGAATAGCCTAACCCGCGGACATCCAGCCAAGCCAGATAAGTCGCCTGGGGCAGCTGGAAAGCAATTTCTGGCAGCTCACACTCAAGATAATTGGCTAAATAAGTCATGTTTCCTTCAATATAAGACACTAAGGCAGCCGTATAGTCCTGACAATGATTGTATGCTGTCATAGTCGCAGTCATGCCCATAATACTTGGCGAATTGACAAAATCCCGCTCTTTGGTCTGAACTAAAAAAGCCTCTCTTAATTCTTTGGAAGGAATCAGCGCATAGGATCCCCCCAATCCTGGGATATTAAAGGTCTTGGAAGCCGAGCTGACAATGATTAAGTGCTCATACTTATTGTACCAATTCAGCAATGGGTAATGGGTGTTTCTGAATAAAATCACATCACTGTGAATCTCGTCACTAATGATAGTTACTTGATACTTTTGGCAAATCCTGATCAGCTCGTCCATTTCCCCCTTAGAAAAAACTTTTCCGGTAGGATTGTGAGGAGAACATAGTAAAAACACCTGACATTGGGCCGCTTTTTCCTCAAACAGGGCAAAATCGATTTCGTAATTGGTTTCCCGATTCAAAGGTACGGTAACCAGCTTCCGATTATTTTTCTCAACGACATTAATAAAAGCGTCGTACATAGGATCAAAGACTAACACATTCTCCTGTTCCTTCGTCAGCTGACGCAATAGTACCGAAATGCTGTACAGCACACTTGGGCTGTAAACTACCCAATCACTTTGAACTTCTGTTTGATGGGCGTTCTTATAGTATCTGCTGATGGTCTGCTTATAATCCTCGTGATTCCAGCGGCTATAGCCAAACACTCCATGATCTACTACTCTTCTCAGTTCTTCCAGAATTTCATTCGGTGCTTGAAAATCAGTATCTGAAATGGAAAAAGGCAGTAAATCCGACCGGCCGAACCGATCTTCAATATAATCCCACTGGGTACTGTAGGTATTTTTGCGTTCAATCATCCGATCAAAATCATAACTCATCCGTCTTACCTCCACCTAAGTATAGCAGCGTGAGAAAAGATGGACTCTTCGCTCACGCTGCCTTGGGTTATTTTTCTTCGATAATTTCCCCTTGAATGATTTCTTGGGATGGCTGTTTGTTCGCTAGTTTCTTCGCAGTATGCTTCATGCGCATTTTCTTGAAGACAACAATGAACAGAATGTTGGTGCCGACACCAAAAGCGTAAGCCAGATAGAAAGCCCAACCTGGAGTCATCAAACCAAGCAATGGATCAAAGATACCGATACCTGGTGCTAGTCGTTCAATCCCCAATAGAATCGTCACCACACCAGTCAAACCGCCGGACAAGGTATTGGCTGCAATCATAGGAATTGGATCAGCCATGGCAAAAGGAATCGCTGGCTCAGTCGCCACGGTTGCCCCAACGACAATCGCTGAAGCGGCTGTGTCCCGGACTTCTTTTGGAAACATTTTTGGCCAAACTAATGAAGCGATTCCGGCTGCAACGGGTGGTACAGAAGCAACTACCCCAACAATGGCATACCAGATATATACTTTTTCGGCCACTAGTGAGAAGCAGAAGAACCAAGCAATTTTATTAATCGGGCCACCCATATCAAAGGCCAGCATCGCACCGATTAAGAAGGCCAACGGAATCTTGAATTCAGCTGGTACGCCATTCAAGAAGTTCAACATGCCGCTCATTAAACCACCTAAGAACGGTCCCACTAAATAGAAGGTTAAGGTACCAAATATCAAGATCGTCAGAAACGGAATAACCGTCAAATTCATTAATGATTTCACCGCTTGCGGATACTTGAAGCTCTTAATCCATTTAACAAAGTAACCAATCGTTAAACCAAAGAAGATCGCTCCAAGGAAGCCACAGCCGGATTCAGTTCCCAGCATGGTGTTGTCATTAGCAAAATAAGTCACAATAAATGCCGGTGCCAAAGCTGGCTTGTCGCCAATGCTGTTAGCGATATATGCACCCATGATCGGGATCATAAATTTAAAGC
This sequence comes from Candidatus Enterococcus moelleringii, assembly GCF_017377575.1. Lineage (GTDB taxonomy): Bacteria > Bacillota > Bacilli > Lactobacillales > Enterococcaceae > Enterococcus_A > Enterococcus_A moelleringii. Next base: position 145,542 of record NZ_JAFREM010000015.1, on the reverse strand, counting down.
CAAGATACCCCACCTGCTCCATGATCCAAGCAAATGATGCGCCGCCATCTTCAAATCCTGTATACGCAAAGCCAAAACGCATTAACACGTTGGCCATTGCTACTAATACCCCGCCGCCGATTACGAATGGTAAGGCAGCCGAGATCCCAGCCATCAAGTGAGACATGATGGAGCCTTGCGGTGTATTTTGTTTGCCTAGCTTCACATTTGGTTTTTCACCTTCGAAAAGTACCGAACGTTCTTCTAAATGATCAAAAATTGTTTTGGCTTCCTTCAAAGCATCACTTACCTTCAAGTTAACCACTTTTTTACCATTAAATCGTGCCCGATCGGAATCGGTCAGTGACTTACCCATCGCCAAAATGACATAATCCGCTTCCGCAATCTGTTGTTCGGTCAGTTGATCTTCTACCCCGCTGGCCCCTTGCGTTTCTACATGAATTTCGTGCCCTAATTCCCGTGCCCGTTTTTCAAAGGCTTCGGCTACCATGTAGGTATGCGCAATTCCGGCTGGACAGTTCGTGATCGCAACAATTTTGTACTTTCCCATTTTTATTTCCTCCTATACTATGATTTGGTTTATGGCTTCCAATACTTCTGGCTGCGAAGCATGTTTTAACGTGTCGATAAAATCGTCGTGAATCAAACGTCGTGAAATCTTTGATAAGGTCTTTAAGTGGAAATCATTTTGATCATCCGGTGCAATCAAACAAATGAATACGTTGACTGGCTCATCGTCCATCGCCTTCCATTCAATCTCGTTCTGCGTGCGGGCCACTAAGACTCCAGCTTCTTTTACGATACTGTGACGAGCGTGGGGGATTGCTACTCCGTTCCCAAATCCAGTCGTACTTTCTTCTTCTCTGTTGCACAGCTCTTGATAAAAGGTTTCGGCATCTGCTACCTTACCTCGTTCAAAGGCCAGCTCAGCTAACTGCTGTAAAACTTCCTTTTGCGTATTCGCTTCCAATTGAAAATTTGCGTCTTTTTCGGTTAATTTATCCATAATGTGCTCCTTTTGTTTTACGTTTGTTTTCTTTCTTATGTACCCATCTTAACTTGTTCCCCTAAAATCAAAAACAACTTCTTTGTCATCCGGAGATGGACAAAGAAGTATCGTTGTCTAGCTTTTGTCATAGGTTGATGGACAAATGGTTAGAAATATAAAAATAGCAGCCGCTGATTGTGTAACTCGAATCAGCGGCTGCTTTATTCATTTATTGCATCGCTTCTTGACTATAAAACTGCACCAGCTTCGGTGACAGCTTGTAGCCATAGCCCCAGACGGTTTCGATCATGCCGTTTTGGAAGCCGGCTTCCTCCAATTTATACTTCAAGCGTTTGATCAACACCGAAATTTGAGTTAGCCGCGAATTGTTCGAGTCACCCTTCCAGATATAGTGACAGAGACCGTCACGGGAAACCTGTCCTGTTTCGCTTTCCATCAAGCATTCAAAGGCAAGGCGTTCTTTTTTAGTTAAGCCGCTTTTGAATTCCATCAAGCTTTTCGGTGAATCATCCTTTTGATAGAGGAAGAACACATTGTTCAGGGTTCTGCTTTGACAGCGGGATAAGCGAGTAGCCAACAGTTCCCGCAGAATGTCTAAGGATTGATCTTCATAAATCCAAGTATCAATCGCTAGATCCGCCAGCACTTCTTTTTCTTTTATCGTTGGTTCTTCATTAAATTTGCGCACCAGCAGGTTGTTCTCATGATCAACTGAGTCCTGCAGTTCGCGGATTTCCTGATTGGTCAACGTTTCACTGAAAATAATTGCTTGATAATTTTCGATCATTTTCGGCCGGTTGGGGTTGAGCTGCAGGTGTTTAAGCATGGTTACTGAGCAAAAGACTTCATAATTCAATAATTGCAGCTGCTCCTGAAGCCAACGCTCTGTCAGCAGGTTCTTGGTTAAGATTAAAATGGGGCGCATAGAAACACTTCCTTTCATTTCTCTCACTAAATAAGTGAGGTCGAGGTCCATATCGGGCGCTGCTTTTTTCCGAAGCTCAGCTGCTCCTTTGACTGATTTTTATCTTTCATTAGGTTGGATTTGTTAAGACTTTAAAGCGGCCTACTTGTCTGGCATCTTCACATATCTCCGCATCACTGCTGTAAATCAAGAAGAAATAATCTGCTAAGCGATACCCTTTGCGCCAAACTGTTTGGACTGTATCAGCTGGCAGTCCTTCTTGTTGAAACTTCCTGCGCATGCCATTAATAGAGGAGGACAAGCTCACCATCGTTGAATTGTTGCTTTCACCATTCCATAGATGTTTGCACATTTCCTCTCTAGAAACCAGTTCGCCTTTGGACTGGTACAAACGATCCAGGATCGCTCGCTCCACTGGTTTTAGCGGGATAGTGGACATAGAACGTTTTTTTCCATTTTCGGCTTCTTGAATCAGCAGGGTTAGTCTTTGTTCCTTCCATTCTTGATTGGCTTCTAGGATTTCCGCGTCGTTCATTTCTAAGACTGAATCAATCATGATTTCTCGCAGCTCTTCAAAGGAGGAGTCATTGGAGACCCAGTATCTTACCCCCTGCTCATACCAGCTGTCTCGTTCTGGGGATTCGTCCTTATGATCACACTTGCGAATAATGACCGTCGATGATTGCTTCAAGCGTGGCAATACTTGCTTCAGCTCCACATCCGAAACTGTTTCACTAATGATCGTGTAGTGAAATAGGTCGAGAAAGTTCCCTAACGGTTCTTCGGTTTTCAGTTTGGTCAGTATTCTGCTGGAGCAAAACACTTCATAATTCAAACGCTGCAGCTTGTCCGGTAAACTGGTTTCTGCCAAGACATTTTTGGTTAGTAATAATATCGTGATCTCCATCTTCCTTCACACCCTTTTCATTCGTAAAACGATGAGTTTATTCTTGTTTCTTTTTTCTGCGTCTTTTGATTAGCCAAATGATTAGCAATAAGCCGATCAAACTAGCTGCACCGATCATGATATAGTGATTCCGCTGCTGTTTCTTCGTACTCTTTTGGGCTGCAACTTTTTCCTCTGAATAAGGTACCCGGTGACCCCGCACATACAGCCGATGACTGTTCACCATATAGGGTGTACAGGTGATCAGGGTGGCATAGTCTTGATTGGGTTCGATGCGCAGGGCTTCGGTATCCTCGGGTTTTACCGTCAGGATCTGGTCGACTTCATAGGCCAATTTTTCATCTAAATATGTAATCACAAATTGGTCGCCTTTTTTTAATTCTGGTAAATCGGTGAACAATTCAGCGGTTGGCAATCCGCGATGACCAGTTAACACGGTATGGGTACTTTCACCGCCAGATGGCAAGGAGCTTCCTTCCAACCAGCCAATTCCTTTTTGCAAAATATCTTCGGTGGTTCCCTTGTAAATAGGTGAGGTCAGACCGATTTTGGGAATTTCAATCGTACCTAGTGATTCCCCCAGCATCGCCTGCATCACGTCAAAAATTTGATTGCCCTCATCATCGACAGCATTGCCTTTAGTGTCTTGCACTTTTTCTTCACTAAAGGCATTGCCTAAGGAGGGTGTCGATTCAACGCGGGACTTGTTGTATTCCGCGGTCCCTTTTTTCAATTCATCTTTTTTTGCTTCCGGCAGCTGCTCCACCTGGGATTCATAGTGCTCTACCACCATGGTTTGCGACCGGACAAGCAGGTAGTTGCTGATGGTCGGATAAAGAAGAATCCCCAAGCCAATTAGAAAAATCAGCGGCACAATGACTCTTGAAATGATTTTTTGTCCTGTCGTCTTCTCCATCGTTCCTCTTCCTTTTAAGCAAAAACGGCGTAATTACGTTTTACGCCGTTTTCACTCGATTCTAGTTTCTTTTTATCAAGCAGTAAAACGATATTTTTTCAAGTACCAGCCAAGTCCTACGACAACTACAATTGCCACAATCGCTAGCAAGTTAATGACTACACCCGAACCACCTGTAAATGGCAGAGTGAATTTCCTGCGGTTGTAGACGGTTAGCGTGATCGTGTTGTCCTTGTAGTTGTATTTCCAATAGGTCGAGTCTTTTTGATGTGTGATTGTCCTATCCTGATTGACTGTGAATTCATATGTTTCGGTTAGGATTTCATAACCAAGCTTAGTAGATTTCTCTCGCAGCTTATACTTCCCTGGCTCTAGATCAGTCACTTTGATTTGCCCTTGACCGCTAGTTGTATGATCTTTTTTCGTCCCGTCAGGATATTCGACTTCGAATGTTACGCCGTTTAGTTTGGTTGAAGGTTTATCCATGTCTTGTTTCACAATGATCAGATCAGGGTTTCTGATTAATTCAAATTCCGTATAGGTTCCTTCAGTCAGCGCATCATTAGTTATTCCCGAAACTACCTTACTGGCAGATAACCACGGCACATTGTATGCTTTAGGCAATGATGGGAAATTATCCGGCATATTCATCTTGATTGTTACGTTAATATAGTCATTGGCGGTAAATCGACAAGGTAATCCAGTTTTCAATTTCCTTAAATCAATTGCAATGCTTTTCGTTGCTGCTATCTGCTGTGGTGTAGCTGTAGCAAGTGGTATCCATGTTGGATAGTTTGCAAAGTCATACGGATGATTTGGTCCAAACATTGGTGCGTAGATTGAACTAGATATATAGACTTTTGCATCGATTCCTCGACTCTGCACGTAACTTAAATCGACACTATTTAAGGTGCCCTTCCACCCTTGTGTATAGCCTTGACTGTCTACATGTTCAAGCCTGTCAAAAAGAATAACATTTTCGATATAATTATTGTCATCCCCCTCTGAAGTGAAATCTAGTCGGTAATCATAAGTTCCATCCGGTTTGTGTACACCAACATCCGATTGATTAAATCCTGCACCCGGCATATTTCCTTTAACCAATTTTGTCAGACCCGTTTGGACTGAAGTAACTCCTGAAAGTTCGATCTCTCCAAAGCTAGTCATATTATTTTTTATTTTATCGTTAGCCCCACTTATATGGCCGAGATAGGCTAATCTAATATTACCTAAACCACGCATGACGACAGCATTCGCCTCGTTACGACCTAATCCATCAGCTAACATTTCCTGAGCGATATCCTTATCGTCAAACAATGAAATAGTTACCGAATTTCGATTGGTCGTATTGTAATTTTCATTTGCTAAACGTCGATCACCCCAAGTAACATTAGATTGAAGTTCCCAACTTACATTGTTCCCCCGAAGCTTCAAGTCCGCATCCCTAAAATAGGAACTTCCAGATTTTTCACTAACAGAATCTCCATCGATGGTCAGCTCTACTAATTGTCGGCCGCTATCTTTATAATTCGGATCTACCACTTCAACAGTATATTGCGAGCTATTCAGAACGACCTCACGATAACTGACCGATGTCGTATCTGCATAGGTATGTCCGGCGGGCAGTAAATCTGTTAGTACAACCTTAGGACGGATCGGAACAGTTAAGGACCCATCATCAAACAAATCTTTTATTACATAATCGCCATTATTAGTAGTTTCGTACCCTTCAGCCCAATTTACAGACCATTTTACTTTGTTTCTTTTTTCAGCAACCTCATTGGTTTGGGATGCCTTTTTAGTCAGTATTGCTTTCGGCTTAGCATTGCCGATAGTAGCATTTGCTTCTCTTCGTTCGAGATAATTTCCATACTCACCTGGATCTGTTGGAATACGACTATTATTAGGGTTTAAATCTGGATTCAAAACAGTCCAACTAACCCCAGCAGAACCTTCACTTTTTGCTTCTACTTTAAATCCCGAAAAATTATGATAGGTCATAGAAGAGGTATCTACTTTGCTATCAGCAAACCATTTTTCCAGCTGTGTTTCTTTTCCATCTTTTGGATTCACACCTTTAAAACACATTATTCCCTCAATTGATACATTGACTTGACCCAGAACGCCGGCTTTTTTTCCATTCTCGTCAACTGTGACTAAACGATAGCGGTGGGCTTTGATCCCTAAAGCTTCTAGGTCAATCGTCCTATACCCATGCTTGCTAGTACCCCAAAAATACAGATCATACTTAGTTCCATCAGGATTGGTACCTCCATTTTTTTCAACTGTTGGAGCAATAATGGGTCCTTCTTTCCAACCACTCAAAAGATTATCTTGATACTCAACTCTCAAATTACTCAAAACAACACCATTAGGCTGGTTATATTTTTTGCTTTCATTGGGCATGAGGGTATCCGAATTAATCTGTATTTTTGAAAAGTAGAAATCATCCGGACCCATTAAAACTGAATTTGTATTGGTCATTTTCCATCGAGTATGATCATCATACATTTCCATTGAATAGGGTACGGTATTCCCTTGCGCGTGGTTTATGCCAAAATTCACCCAAGCTGCGCGCATCTTGACATCGACTCCTGATTTCAAGACATTCAATACCATATCTCGATCGATTGTATCACGATTACCCCTTTCTTCTTTTACGTAATACACTTCAGGATTCATTACAGGGTCACTTGTATTATAGTAAGAGATTCTCTTTGATGAATAGGTGGTATCTCCTGGAGGATATATAAATCGATATTCCTCCATCCGAACACTTGCCTCGGCGCTGTTTCGATCCAAAAGAGTGTTGTTTTTATCAAGATCATGATAAGTTGTCTCGATATTGTTCCGCATCGAGTCTCCAGCATTGATCCGTGTTTTAGGTATTCCCACTAAGTAATGAAAATTAATTGTTTTAGGATCCTTATTATCGTAAAAAGCCGAAGCATTTCGGTTATATTTGAAAGACCAATTAATGGAATTCCCGTTGACAGTCCGATTACTGAATCCCCCATCAGGTTCGACCATCATATCTTTATCAGAATTCCCTGAAGAAGGCCAAATTATTTTCACTGCATTACCTGGGACTGGTGTAACAGCACCATCTTTGTAAACACTAACTGAGTCTTTTACTCTTACCTCCATTACTTTTTGATTATCATCAGAAATTGTCTCTTTATAGGTAAATGATCCCCAGCGATAATTTTCAAAATCACTTGGCCTTTCGCCATACATGTTTACATCCCAATTTTGATAAGGATTAAACGCGTTATACCATTTTTGAGTTTGATTTTTTACATAATTTGTTCTAAGCGTTACCTTTAATTCATTTGTTGAAAAATTGCGTTGGTTTGCAGCTGTTTTTGTCTTATCAGTAACATTAAACTTAATCTTGGCACTTGTTCCATCCACCACTTGCCTTCCGAAAACACCTACATTCTGCCCATTGTATTTACGATCGGTCGTTTTGAATACTGCACCAATTTCAAATGAGTTGCCCCCTGCTCCGCTAACTGTGTACTTATTGGTAATCGTTAGTGTCTTTCCGTCTGCCGATACTTTATAGCCATAGATATCCGTCGGACCAGCTTCATCATATGGTCTGAGTGAAATATGATCTTTGTGAAAACCAAGTGCTGCTGTTAATCCGGTTGTGTTAGAAAAGACAAATTGACTAGCAGGTAAAGTTATTTCCAACTCTCCTGGCTGGTAGACTGTCCCGCCTGTATCGATGTTTAGTCGATAATTGATCACAGTTGTTCTTGTCTTTCCAATTGAAAAATCTCGTGTTTCTTTCTCACCTGCAACATCAGTTACCCACTCCAATGACACATCCACACTACCATTACTTATGAACAACCCAATACTCGTTTGACTAACAGCTTCGTTTGTTTTTTCTTCAATGGCTTCATATTGAATGAAGTAGGTGTTATCTGCTTCAGGTTTAAAGGTATTCTTTTTCAATTTTAATTCTTTGTCATTTTGATAAACCTTTGCTTTTACTTCGTAGCTTTCTGAACCATCCTCAGCTTTTGCTTCGATATTTTTGGTAGGGTTAAAAGATTTTCCTTCTTCAACCGTTAACTTTTTTTTAGCGTCTAATGTCTCGCCGTCTTTGTAGAAGATGACTTTTTTTTCTTCACTAGAGCTTTCTGTTGTCTCCTCAGCTATCGATTCTTCTGTTGCTTCCGAAGTCTGCCCAGCTTCCTCTTCCTGACTTTCACTTACCTCAGGCTCTGGTTGAGCTGGCTGTACTAAATGAATTATACCCACTTTTGTTTCAGGCAAATTAACATCTTCAAAGCTTGCCGTTCCTTCTAATAAAGCTGCTTCAGCTAACAGATTAACTTTGAAATAAGCCTTCATGCCTTTTTCCAGTTGTAGTTGATAGTCTGATTCGCCAGCAGTTACATCAAAGGAAAGCTTATCGGTTTCTTTTGCATTATTTTTAAGTTCTTGCTGCTCTTCCTCTGTCAGCAAACCTATTTCATAGCTTTCGCTTTGGGGAATCTTCAAGGTGAAGTTTCCGGTAGCTTGAATCTGAATAATATTATTATCACTGGCTTCAATCTCTTGGTCGGCCTTAATTTCTGCCCCATTATGGCTGACTGTAAATAGCTGCGGCTGTTTATCCTCGGCCACTGCGGTCAAAACTGGTTGGAACATGGGAAAGAGTAGGCACGTTAAGTAGATGATCGTTCCTATGATCGAAAACTTCTTCTTCATCATTTCTCCCCCTTGGTTTGATATCGTTTAATTAGGATGCCTGCGACTGTGACAAGAATCAGCACACCTAGAAGGGCTAAGCCGATTGCTTGCTGCGTCCCAGTCTGCGGTAATTTTCTAGTACTAGCTGGTGTCGTTGTTCCGCCAGCTGTTGAAGGCAATCTAGGACTTGGTCCGTCTGGCACACCTGGTTGACCGGGTTCTCCCGGCTCATTTGGTTCATTTGGTTCTTCTGGTGGTATATTTGGTGTCTTGATATTGATCACTTTTGACTCATTCATCGAGCTGGTAGTACTGCCCACGGTTACGGTGATTGGCTGATTAAAGTTCGCTGGGATCTCAACTTGGACTCTTCTTGATTCATTAGTGATTTCGTAGCCTGCCGGGGCTTTGGTTTCTTCAAAATAGTAGATTCCTGCTGGTAAAATATAATCCCCTAATTCCACCAAACCATTTTGATCTGAAATGACCGTTAGGATTCCTGCGTCGTTTTCGTCTTCTACCCAAGCGTTATTGTTGTTGTACATATCTTTGTGCAGATAATAGGTTTTCCCATTCATTTCTTTTGAAACCCGAAATTCTGCGCCAGCTAGTTTCTTGTCTTCTGCTGGATTTGTGCTTTCCCGTCCGTATTTGTAGAAAAATGGTCTGCGAATTTGCAGCTGATTTTTGGGATACAGATGCAGAATATTATCGCTGCCTATGTCGGCATAAGGTAAGCCCACTACTATATTGCTGGATTTATAAGGTACGTGGTCAGGTACGCCAGTTTCCATAAACAAATAAACTTTTCCTGTTGTACCAGAATGATACGTGGCTAACTCAAAAGTGACGATGCCGTCTTTTCCGGTTTTATCCTCTGCAACCTTTTTATACTGACTGATCTCGTTTTTTTCTACAGCTTGATCAGCTTCTTCACTGATTTTCTTTTGTGCTTCCTGTGGAGCCGTTCCTGCTTCGGTCAATTCATAAAAGCGGGCACTGACATCATAAACACAAAAGGTGGCTCCCTCCAGCGGGCGTCCGCCCATTAAATCTTCTTCCTTTATCGCTTGACCATTATTGTTGAAGGAGACATCTGAGGCACTTTCCCCGGAAAACGCAATTCGGTGAATCATCACCTTTGTCGTTTCTTCCGCTGCTTCCGCTCCATTAGATACCATGAATCCAACGAAACATAGTATCAATGAAAACAACCCTAACCAACTACCCTTTTTCATTTTTCCTTTCAACCTGCTCACCTCCAACTTGTTGTTTTTTCCTTCTTCGATATCTTAAATACGCAATGATTAAAATCATTAAAATGATGATCGCGGCAAAGACGATGTATTCCTTCACCCGATCCCACTTGAAGCTGCGTTGTGCTTTTTTATCATCCGCTACCTTTTTCGTTTCCTTAAAGGGAACCCGGTGCCCGCGAACAAATAGCCGATGACTATTGACTGAAATCGGCACACAAGTAATCAAGGTCGCGTATTCCTTATCGGTCTCTGCTCTTAGGGCATCGGTTTCTTCCGGGGTCACGGTTAATAGCTGATCCACTTGATAGGCCAATTTCTCATCCAGCGATTGAATGTAAAATCGGTCGCCGACTTTAATCTTTGGTAAATCGGTAAATATCTTGGCACTGGGCAATCCGCTGTGACCAGTAATGACCGCGTGTGTTCCCATGCCGCCAATCGGAATGGCGCTGCCTTCTAATAATCCTGTACCTTTTTGCAGCACTTCCTCGCTGGTTCCTTGATAGACGGGGATGGTGATGTGGATTTTGGGAATGGTCAAAGTAGCGACTTCTTCTCCCAGCATCGCCTGCATCACATCAAAAACTTCATTGCCTTCTTCGTCTTTGTTATTTCCTTTTATTTCCTGAACAGCCGGTCCTACGCCACTTTGCTGCTGGTTATAGCTTTTGATTTTTTCCTTTAAGTCTTCTTTTTTCTCTTTTGGTATTTCTTCGATGGTTTGTTCGTAATGCTCTACCACCATGGTTTGGGAGCGCACCATTATGTAGTTGCTGATGGTGGGGTACAAGAAGAGCCCCAATCCCAGCAAGAATAAAATGACCGCGACGGCGTTTTGAAATTTATTGTTTGTGCGTCTTTGGTTTCTTTTTCGTAGTTGTTTTCGTTTCGCCATATGCCCTCCCTCCAATTAGATATGTAAGTTAAAAATGTGTGACTATGTAAGACTGAATGAGAAGCCAAAGCTTCTCATTCAGAGGAGAAATTATGCTGCTTTACGACGGTTTTTCACTGTGTAAAGAACTGCAGCACCCATTACTGTTAAACCTAAAACAGTAAAGATCATTGTACCCATGCCACCAGTGATTGGTAGCTCAGGTTTTTCCTTATTTTCGATTCTGTGTTGGTAAATACCGCCAACAAGGCTGTCAGTCCAACTTGTGCTAGTTACTTCAAAATCGATTGGATTTACTAGTTTTTGGTAAGTATTTGGTGCTTTCGTTTCTTTCAATTGGTACTTGCCATATTCCAAGCCGCCAACTGCAATAACACCCTTCACACCATCAACAGTTTTCGAAGTGAATTTGAAAGCAGTCGATTCTGCTCCCCATTTAACTTCGCCGCTAACCATCGGATCTGATTGCAAGTATTTTCCGTTGTCAGGATCCCCAGTGATATTGTTCATTACGATGAATTCTGCACCATCTAAACCATCTTGGTCTGCTGCTTCTTCACCATATTTTTGCCATTTGTATCCGCCAGTATAAACTTTTTCAGTATCATGTTCATTATCTGTTACTGGTCCATTGCTGTAATCTAGATCAACAGTATTTAATTGTTCTTTGTCGATAACTGCCTCTTCGTTAATTGTCATTGAGTATTTCACAATGATTTCTTTGCCAGCAAAATTTTTGATATTTCCGCCTGCTTTAAAAGCTAGCTCAAAAAAGTCAACAGTGTAACCAGGAGCAGTAGGATCTGAAACATCAAAGTCAAGATCAGTTGGTTCTGTAAAGACGATTGGTGTTGTTCCATCCGCTTCGAAGAATTTCACATCTGTTAAAGCTGTGACGTTTGAAGTCAATCCTTTAACAGCCGTATCCTTAAACACAAATTTAGTATAAGGTTTACTGATTGTGCCATCTGGTAAAATTTTTCCGCCATTAATATCTGTTGGAACTGTAATTTTTGATACGTAGTTGATAGTATCGCCAACGTTGAAGTTATGATTTCCGCTAGATGCGCCATTTTCAACATCTTTTTCTACGTCAGGTTTGATAAAGTTGACAAATTTGATTTCTTTTTTGCCAGTATCGCCAGCTGCAATTGTGAAGCCTAATTTGTTGTCTGCATCGTTTAATGCATTTGGACTCTTCAAGTTGCCGTTACCATCTTTATCTTGAATTACGCCGCTTACATCAAAACCAATTTCGACTAGGTAATAAGAGCCGACTTCTAAACCAGTAATAGATGGCGTCAATTTACCATCAGTACCTGTTTTAAATTGTTTTGCTTTATTTGCAGGAGTTTCTGCTCCCCAAGTTCCATCATTTAGTAATGTTTGGCCGCTTCCTGCTGTTCCTTTGTACAGGTTGAAGACAGCATTTGATAATTCAGAACCAGCATCCATATTTTCTGAATACTTCGTGAAGTCTAATTCACCTTGGGTAATTTGGTTCTTTCCATATAGATGAATATCATCTAAGTAGCCGTCACCTGCTGCATTCGTGAATGGCAGATGCACGATCATTGGAATTGTACGTTGTGTCACGTAAGGACCTGCTGCAGTCTCTAAAATCATGTAGATTTTACCAGCTGCTCCACCAGTCGCAACATTAGTAAATGAAGCTGGTGTATTAACTGTATTAATTACTTTTTTGTCAGGAGTAGTTCCAGCAGTAACATTATTAGTTATGAAATTTGCATATAGCGTTGGATCGTATTTACCTGAAGTTTTTAGTGTATCTAGAATATCTTTTTCTGTTTTGTTCTTTGCGTAGTCTGTGATATCCACCAATGTAAATTCAACATTTCCTAAGGTAGTTGTTCCTCCACCTGGCAAGTTAATTACTTTCGCTGGATCAAACGGTTTTAAATCAGATGCTCCCGTTCCCTTCGGTGTTTGTACCGTTCCATCATTCTCGAAATACGCACCCTCTTTTGTTACCTCACCGGTAGTCGGATCATACTTGACTGTTCCATCTTCGTACATATACTTATGTACATTGATGGTTACCGGATCGCCGGCATCTGCTGCTGAGGCTGTTCCAGTACCAAAAGCTAATGCTACAGGTGCAAGAGTTACCGCCGCCATCAACCCTGTTAAAAGACGTTTCCAATTTTTGCTTTTAACCATTTTTTTCACTCCTCTTTTTTTATTTTAGTTTTCCATTTATACGCACATTTGTACGGTATAAACCTTAACCTTAATTTATTGTAAGACATCCGAATGATAACTTTAGATTTTGCAACTAACATGTCGAAAATGATAGTTAACCTGCATTTTTTAATCTTTAATCGTAATTCTGATTAATAATAACCTTCTAATTCGCCGTATATGATGCCGATTCGCTCCATGAATAATAAAAAAAAAGCCAATGAACGAATTCATTGGCTTTTGCTTCCTTGATTCAGTTATATACATTTAGTTCTCCTAATCAACTTGAAAAAGCTGATCCTGCAGTGCCTTTTTTTCTTTACGCTGGAGCTTCAGCTTTGTTTGATCCGTCAGCAGCAAGTAATTCTCCCCTAACGTCAGCACATGCTTGAGATTCACCAGTTGATATGGATTCATTCGATAGAAGGTACTTCCTGCTACTTGTTCTTCCACTTGATCCAAGGAAGCCTTTACTGTACATTCCCGATCCGTCATTTTTAAATGAACCGTTTGCCCACGTTGGAATCGTTTAGTATAGAAGGCTAAAATAGTTTGGGCCAAAACAGTAATTTCTGCACCCTCCACTGTTACAAAAGAAAATTCCTGCTGATCCTGTGCCAGCTTCTGTAAGATCGGCTTTAGCTGCTGGGCAAAAGTTGAATACTCAGCCGACTTTTCTAATACAAGATTTTCGCATCGTTCTTCACTGGTTAACAGCTGCCTTTCGTGATTGGTTAAAAAGATGATTAACCCACGATAGCCCTGCTGCTCTCTTAAACGTTTCGCCGTTGCTAAGCCATCCAGCCCCTTCATTTCGATATCCAAAATAATCAGTGAGCTGCTATTGGGTTGATAGCTTGCCAGCAAGTCTTCCCCTGACAAAAAAGTGTCTATGGTCAGCTCCAAAGAAAGCTCCTTAGCCACTTGTAATAAATACTGTTTTGCCTGTTGGATAATGTGTTCCTCGTCGTCGCAGATAATTAACTTGATCATTTTTTCTCCTAATTACTCAAATTTCTGTTGGCCAAGATCAGTACAACTTCATACTGATTCTCTTCTCGCTGATACTTTACCATACCACCAATTTTTTTGACGGTCTGTTCCACAAGCGTAGTTCCAATATGCTTTGGCAAAAGACGCTTCATGCCTTGGCGATTATTCTTTTCTAGCTGGTTGCAGGAATTCTTAATCACTGTATGAACTCTGGCTCCATCAGGTCGAATCGTGACGTTAATCCACCGCTGGTCTTCTGGCATCAATTCACAGGCCTCCACGGCATTTTCAAATAAGTTTCCCAAAATGGTCGTCAAACTCAACGGGGCAATTTCGATTGAACCAGTCAATGCCGGATCTAAATCCAAGGTTAACTCAATGCCCTTTTCTGAGCACTGGTTCACTAAATGATAGATCAAGGCATCCAGCGTCTCGTTCCCGGTCTCTTGAAAGGCCGGACGCAGCCGCAGGGTTTCGAAGGCCGAATCGCAAAATTCCGCTAAATACTCATAATTTTTTTCTTTAAGCGCATATTGAATCACACTGTTGTACTTGTTAATGTCGTGAGACAGCTTGCGAATTTCCGCGGCATGCCGCTTTTGGTCTTGATACTGAGCCAGCTGATGATCAAAGCGCAATTCCAGCTGCAGCATCTGATTTCTAGTGATGACCAAATTGTAAATCAAACGGCTGGAGAGGGCCACAATTCCCAGAAAAAGGAAAAAGACAAATACTGGCATTCCTACTAAATTAGGTGCCGCAAAAGCCATGTAGAGGGCAAACAAGACAAAAAACCAGCTGACACTTAAGGCTGAGAACCAGCGCTCGTCTTGTTCTGAGATGTGATCGATCATATAAGAATACTTTGGAATAAAATAGCTGTAATAATAATAAAAGGTTAGTGCGTAAAGCAGTGTCTGGGTGGCTGCAAAAATTGTCATTTGTCTGCCCGCAGTAAAAAACAAGCTAGTAAAATAGCTGATGGAGTACAGCGAGAATGTATATGTCCACAGGAAGAAAAAGATATTTACCAGCTTCAAAATCCGGGTTTCATAAAGAAAGAAAATCGGAATAATGTACAAAAATCCCGACAAAATGACCAGCGGACCACTTTCATAAGGTGTCCCAACAATCGATTTTAACACGTTTCCCACAAAAATCAGGAACAGTCGAAAAAGTACATAGCACAAAACCGTAGCAGCTACAGAATGCCGTCTTTTAGCACAGCGGTCCCAAAGAAAAAGATTCGCCAACAGCATTTCTGTTGAAATAAGCACTAACTCAACCAAACATATCCCCCCAATATTCCCCAGTTCATCTGAAAACAGAAAGCAGTAAATCCATCCATAACCTTTTGCAGCTAACATATCCTCAAAAAAGCTTTGCAAAGCAATTATATCACGAAAGCTAAAAGTTTTTTAACTTAATTAATATTTTCATAATCTATTTCGTAAATCTACACATTTTTACCTTCCAATTCAAACAAAATTAATTTAAACAGACATACATCCGATGTTTTATTGGCATAGAAGAGAATGTTTACTAATCTTTTGTTAAAGACTATAAAATTTAAAAAGTCCCTTCAATTAGTCTCAGATCGATTATCCCAGACTAATTGAAAGGACCCTTGTGCAACTAATTATCGTGTTCATACCACAAACGGTTTTTAGCCTTTTTAGTTCAACACACCTTATTCTTAATACTAGTTATAAAGCCATAAATAGCGCTGCAATCTTTAATCAGCAAAACTATGTTTTAAAAAGCTCGCAAAAAAACCGCTTATTTCTTTATCAAAAGCGTATGCTGCGTACGATTTTTAGAAATTTCGCAGTAATAAATCCTTCAGCTCTCGTTTTTTGTTCCGACTCACCTTGTACCGCTGTTGATCGACAGTGGTGGCTTCAACACCATCAAACTGAGTAATCTTGTCCAAATTGATAATCGTTTGCTTATGAATCCGGAAAAATTTACGCTTCTCCAGCATATTTTCAAAATCAGCCATTTTCCCAAAGGCTTCAATCAGTTCCCGCGTGGTTTGAATGATCACGCCGCCTTTTCGTCCTTGGGATTTCGCCTGGATAGTGGTGATGTCCTTCATAGGGATGATTTGCAGTCCGCCTGCCACCAGCTCCACCGTAATGCGTTTGTCATTGTCGATAATTTTCTTAATGATCGGTCGCAGCTTGGCCTCAAATTCCTTATACTCAATCGGCTTCACTAAGTATTGATTCGTTCCAATCTCAAAGCTGTCTTGCATCAACTCAGCATGACTAGTCAAATACACCAGCTGTCCATCATATTGGTACTGCTCACGAATAATTTTCCCTGCCTGAAGTCCATCACAGCCAGGCATTTCGATATCAAATATCATCAGTTCATAGCTTTTCTCACGATTTTCGTAGGCTGCCAGCATTTCTTCGGCGGAACAATAGCATTCCGTCTGAATCTCAATGTCGAGGGAAAAGGCCATTTTCACCAGCATTTCCTTCACTTGGTCGCGATAGCATTTTTCATCTTCGCATATGATAATATTAATCATTTTTCTCCCCCTGCCAATAAACTGTCTTGAAGGGGCAGCATCACTCTGATCTGGCATTCACCTTCAGACCAGTCTGCTTCGTAAACCCCAGAAATTTTTTCAACCATCTGCATAATCGCCGCCAACCTTTCATCCGCAGGGATATCGAGTTTGTTGATCAGCCGTTTTTCTTCAGGGTAATTCAGCTCAATCAGTAAAAATTGTGCACTGGTTTTTATCACTAAATCAATGCTTTTGATCTTCTCTTGCTTAACCAATGAAATTGTACGATCAAACAAATTCCCTAGTAGGCTGGCCAATAAGGTTTCATCGATTTGAATCCGCTGCTTAATCACGATTTGATGATTCAGCTGAATATCTTCTTGCTGGCACTTGTTGTATAAGGAGTAGAGCATGCTGTCCACCAGATCGTTGCCGGTGAATCCCAGTAAATCCGGAAAGGTCAGATTCTCGCTTGCTTCTTTGAGACACAGCTTCGCCTGTTCGGTTTCGCCGTTGTCTAATGCACTACTGATCGCTCGATAATTCTTTTTGGTATCATGAATGATTTTTCTGGAAGCCTGCAAATAGCTGCTCATCTGCTCCAGCTTGTCCTTTTGAAATTCCATTTGCTTTGTTGTCAGCATATTTTCCTCACGAATTTTGTAGGTCTTCTCTAAATAGAAAGAAAAATAGTAGGCAAGCAAGGTAGACAGCATAATTAAGGTCGCAAAAACAATTTTTAGATTGTTAGGAAAAACCCCGCTGAAATAAATCAATGCCAGGCCAACAAAATTTGTCAGCGTCAGCAGCCAAAGCATCAGATGCTTAACCCCCACCTGCTGAATCAGCCGCGGTTTCTTACGTCGCCAAATATTCAGGAGAAGTAAAACAATGATCAAGATATCCGACGTACCAAAAAGACCTACTTTGCCAATTTCCATGGAAATTAGACCATTGATAAAATCAACGATCAGCCCCAACTGCAAATACAAAGCCGGGACAAAAACTTTTAAAAGCTTCGTTCCTTGAAAAAAGTATAGAATGACAAAAATAAGTAAAACAGTCGTCAACAATGGAATACTTTCAGAATATACATGAATTAGGCTGCAGACGAAACTAAACACCAAGAACACAACATAAGAATAGCCGGCTCGTCTACGGGGCACTAAAAAGAGATTATAAAAAAGTGCTAAAGTAATCAATTGGTTGACTGTGGATACAAAAGCGACAAAAACTTCACTCATACTTTTTTCCTCTCCGCTTTCTCTCTAAAGTATTTATCCTTACAATTTATTGCTTTTCCATGGAATTAAACAAGATGAATCCATTATAACTTTAATCGCTTGATCGAATAAAAATTGTGACGCAATATACCGTTTTTTTAAAACTTATTACACTAAATAATAAAGAAAATAATTACAATACTATAATTTGAGAATACCACACAATTATGCAAAGGAAAATACCTGATTTTCAATGACTTTGTATTTTATCGAAAATCGACAACCATCCTTCACTAAACACCACGATCTTCACTTGAATATCTTCATTCTCCTCCCGGGTTGCCACCTCATACAGAATCCTCGCTGCTTCTGCTTTCGGGTAATGATAGACACCGGCACTTATAATCGGGGTCGCCAACGACTGAATCCCCTGCTTATGAGCCAGCGCAAATACTGCCTCATACGCCGAATAAAGCTGTTTTTCTTCTCCATGCTTGCCATCCTTGTATCGCGGTCCTACTGCATGGATGACATATTCCGCATTCAAATTATAGGCCGGCGTGATAACCGCGGTGCCAGTAGGTGTGCCACCGAAGGCCCTCATCGCTTTCCCCAATTCAGGGCCAGCAGCCTGGTTAATCGCTCCGTCCACGCCGCCACCTGGGACAAGATGCGCATTCGCCGCATTGACGATGGCGTCTACGTGAAAATCCAGCTTTGTAATGTCGCCAAGAATTACTTCAACCATAAAAATCGCTCCCTTCTTTCCTATAGGGTATCACGTTAACGCCTAGGATTCGATCCTTTCGCCTATCCTTCCCTGAAGTTGAAGAACTGATTTTTGTAGTGGTGAGAAAGGTTCAGCATCCATGAAAACCTCTTTTCACTCATCGTTTTCTAATGTTATCTAAGTGAAAAATACAATGATTTTTACCTTATTTTTTATGACGAAATGAACTCTCTTACTCATCTCGTACTTACAGGATTAGTTCTCATTTTTTATCTACTCAGTAAAAAGATTCCCTCGGACAAAAAATGGATTCATGTTTTTTCGATTTTAAAGAATGGTTTTTCCTTGTTATTTTATTTTTATCTGATTTTGAAAACATTGTCATATCAAGGTAAATCAGCTAGAAAATCCAAAAAAACGCTGCTAAATTTATTTTTATTCTTAAAAAAACACAAAAATTCTGCGTTGTTTTCCCAGCAAATTATTTTTGACCAGCGAACCCCGCTCCTAGCAACGACTCTCCCATTAAATTTGCGTTGTTTAATCTATTTTAAAGTTACAGTTAAATAAAACAGATAATTAAGCGGTCTTATTTTGTTTCAAAAACCCTCTTGTCTACTCGCTAAAATTAGATTATGATGATAACGAATCGAAACTTGTAATGACTATCAATAGCCAAAAATTAGACACCGCAGAAGGAGCATATGAAAATGAAAACGAAGCCAACTACTCTGAACCAGCCCCAAATCTTCAACCTTAAAAGAAGAGGTCTTGAAACGAGAATTAAAAATAATTTTGAGACCGTTAACAATCCAGCCTACTTAGTCGAAAGCGCTGTGGCCATTATGGTACGCAACGCCCTTAGCAGCGAGGACTATTCCGGTATTGCACGCGATACTATGCGTGAGGTATTTTTAACCAGCGATCCGCAGAAATTAGTTTCCGTGCGCCATCTTTGCGTATATTTCGAAGAATATTTTTCCCAAGATGAGTGGAACACCGTGATTGGCCGCTTATTTAAAAATCAGCAGGAATATCTAGAGCTTACCGCCGCTGCTCGCTCAAACCATCACCTACATAGAATGCTGCATTCAGGCAGCCGCGAAGCAACGGAACTGATGAATATTGCCACCGTCTACAGAGACGCCAACGGCAAAAAACACCGTTTTACTATCAAGGACACTGATCCTTGCTATTCCGTTGAGGAAACCACCGAACTTCTATCCATTTTCACTAACTTAACCATCTTTGAAAAGGACGGCGTACGCCGCTTCACGGAATTAGTCCGCTATATTTACCAGTCGACTACCCCAGTTTACGACAGCGAGCAAGAGGCCGAGCCCGAAATCCAGCAAAAATCAGAACCAACGGCTGATATAGTGAAAGTGCTCCAACCACGAATCGTTGAAGCCCAAAGAATCTTGTCACACATGGAAATCGTTGAAGAAGATGGTACGGAGGATTCTGTGTTGTTCATTGAATCCAGTGAGTATTTGAAACATAATGTTTATGCCGGGAAAACCCAGGAAGAGACGATCGCCTATCTGTTGGATGGCTTTACCGAAGTGCCATCCCCAGAAGACGACGAAATCGAAACCCTCAGCCGGATACTGACCGCCTTCGCCCGCGGAATCAAGCTGAAGGATGCCAAACCGGAATTCCTGCTGGACGACGACCCGGAGGACGACCCTGAAACCGATCCTGACAATGATCCAAGCAAAAATAAGGATAAAAACGCGAAGTCAGCAGATACACCGGTGAAGAATAAAGACAAGCAAAAATCCAAAAAAGGCAAAGAGAAACAATCCACCTATCGAACACAAGATGAGCTTCGCAAACTAGAAAAACAGCGAGAACAGGAACAACTGCAACGAAAGCTAAATAAAAAGCTAGGCAAGAGCGGCAAAGGTGGCAAAGGGAAAGGCGGTAAGGGAAAAGGCAAGGGGAAAGGGAAGAAGCGGTAGGCGGCTTTTGGTTTTTCGGTGTATAAAAAAGTCGATAAGCACGTAAGGTTTGTGCTTATCGACCTGATCAAACTACATTCCTTCAGTAGTTCGCAAGACAATATGAAAATCTATTTATCCAACAAATGGCAAGATATCATCGGTTAATTGCTCAAAATCCAGCTGATTCACTTCTTCGATCTGTTGGATCATTTCCTTTGGTAAAGTGGGATTCATCCCGCCGCAAATTGCGGCACTGATAGCACCAATTGTATCAGTATCCCAACCAATTGATGCACTTAATTGTGCTGCTTTCAGCGGATCGCCTTGAGCTAATTCTACTACGGCAAAGGAGCTGGGAATGGTTTCGATGGATTCCATACCCGTGCCGATTTCTTCATACAGGCGCTGTAAGATAATTTGCTCATCCGTGTCTTCCTGCAGAATTTTTCGTGCTTGATTCATTCGAAAAGTTAAAGAAGCTGCGGGAAAATCATGTCCGTAGTCTTTTGCTGCATCAATTGCTGCAAAAGCCAGCTGCCAAATCTCTTCAATTGATTGTCCGCCGCGAACGCTATAGCTGACCGCCGCTGCTATCGCGCTAGCTCCAGCGATGGCAATTTTGGTATTGTGAGTTGGCAGGCAAATTTCGGCAACGTTTTTTACTAATTCAGGAAGATTCCGATAATCACTAATCAAGCCAATAGGCGCAATCTTCATTGATGCACCATTGGTTGTTCCTGTTACACCGGTTTCTTCGATCGGCACACCTTGAGCAATTTTATCTAGCGCTTTTAGTGTCGATGGACCAGAGACAAAGGCTGAAACTCCAGAATTTTCATTCCAGTCTCTTAATTCTGCTACATAATCAGCTACCCGAATTCTTCCTTGATTTTTTTTGATCATGGATAGAATCATCAATACATTAAGGGTATCATCGGTAATCGCTCCTGCCGCTAATTTACGTCCGAAGACATCATTTTCATTTGAAGCGACTAATTCAGTCACACCATTTGGAAATTGCTGGCGGATTTTTTCTTGTGTCCAGCATTCTGTCGGCATTCCTAGAGCATCACCTAATGCTCCGCCAGCTAAAACTCCCCAGATTTTTTCTCTCATTTAATTGACCTCCGCTAAAGTAGTTAATTCTGTTTGATTGTTGAAGGGAATCACTGTCAAAATTTTCTCGCCAGCTTTAATTCTTCCTTCCTGTTCACTAATGACATCTAAAAATTGATCTGTATTGGTTACCGTTACTAAGGATTCAGTGGAATAACCAGCTTCTTTTACTTTTTCCAAATCGACTTCTAGAATTTTTTCTCCTTGAGCCACTGTTTGGCCTTTTTTCACCAACGGCGTAAACCCTTCACCTTCTAATTCAACGGTATCAATCCCAATGTGAATCAAAAGCTCAATCCCTGTATCGCTGACAATCCCAATCGCATGACCACTAGGAAAGACGGTCTCCACTGTTCCGTTTACCGGGGAGACAACTTCTCCGCTTTCAGGAACAATCAAAATGCCATTTCCTAGTGCTTTCGAAGAAAATGTTGCGTCAGTTGAGCTTTCAATCGGTTTTAATTGTCCAGCTAAAGGAGAAACGATTACTTCCGTTTTCACCAATTCCTTTTCTTCAGCATCTTTCACATCGTCCTCTGCTTTAAAGGTGGTGTAGGTCAAAACAAAGGCTACTACTGAAGTTGCAACCGTTGCGACAATTGCCATAATTACCCCGTTCATACTACCTGATTCAGGATTAATAAACGCCGCGAAGCCTAAAATACCAAAGGACATTGCATACATTTTCGTAGCAGAAAAAGCTAAAATCAAGGAGCCCACAGCTCCACCGATCATTGAAAATGCAAAACGTTTCTTCACTGGTAAGCTAAAGCCGTAAATAGCTGGCTCAATAATACAGAACAGTCCAGACACCATCGCTGGAATCGCCAAAGCTTTCTGATCTTTTGAACGTGTCCGTAAGAAAACAGCTAAAACGACAGCGGTTTGTGCAAAATTTGCTGTGAATGACATCGGGAAAATGTAGTCAACACCTGACTGGGCCAGATTCGTAATCCCAATCGCAGAAATCGGCCAGTGCAATCCGAAGATAACTAACGGCTGATACAATAGAGCAACTAACAATGAAGTTGCTATTGGCGAAATCGCATAAAGCCCAGAAACACCGGCACTGATCAATGAACTCAATACGTTAGTTACCGGACCAACAATCAAAATAGCCAAAGGAACAGTAATCAAAATCGTTAGAAAAGAATTGACGTTGTGAGCAATCACTGCAGGTACAACCTTCTTCAACCATTTTTCTACCTTGGAACCAACATATACGATAAAGATAATCGGAATAACCGTGTACTGATAACCGTTTGCTGGAAACAGGATCGGTATACCAAAGAATGTGTTATAAACCGGCGTTTGGAACAACGAACCTTCAAATAATGTGTACAAAGCATCTCCACTGGTCAGTCCAGTCATTAATTCCGGAATAACCAAGGTAGCTCCTAGCATCATCCCGACAAAAGGATTCATTTTAAATGCTTTCGCACTGGTATATCCCAACGTCACTGGCAAAAAGTAGAAAACAGCTTGACCCATCGCATGTAAAATAATGTAGGCGCCATCGGTTACTGACAAAACATTTGTTGCTGTAAGCAGCGCTAAAATTCCCTGCAGCAAACCAGAAGCGGTCAAAATACCCAGAACCGGCGTAATCACTTTAGTAATTGTATCCACTAAAGTACTAACTATCCCCTTCTTCTCTTCCACCGCTGCAACTGCTTTGCCGTTTAAATTTTCTTGAACCACCTGAAAAACTTCTGCAACTTGCGTTCCGACTACAACTTGAAAACGCCCGCTGGCAAACTGGGCACTCATTACATCTGGTGATTTAACAACCTCCTCTTTTTGAACCAAGGAGTCATCCTTTAAGGTGAATCTTAGTCTTGTCATACAGTGAGTGACACTTAAAACATTGTCCTTGCCTCCCACATTTTTCAAAATGAACTCTACAAGTGCTTGATACTTTTCCATGCTGCCTCTTCCTTTCTTATTTTGAAATATAAAAAAGGCAACACTCAAACAAGAGACGCTGAACATCTCCTGTTTGGGTGTTGCCTGCATAATCAGTTACAATCCCGTTTATTTAATTAGCCGTTGGACATGTAGAATTAAATACATTTCTTCCTCCGGGTAGATCTGACAATGTAATTTGTCCTGTAGATAGTTCTTGATGATACCGACACTTTCAGTTGCCTTTGGATAAAACTGCACCACTTGGTCAAACATTTCCGGTACAGCTTCACGTCTCGGTTCATTAATTATGACACGTTGGATAAAGAATTTCAAGTGGGTAACGAAACGAACATAATTTAACGAATCGACATCCAACTCAATGCCTAAACAATCCTCTACAATCAGCACAATTTTTTGCAGCATCTCAGCTGTTAATAAGGTCTGGGTCGTATCATTGCCTAAGCCGCCATTAATAAAATGCAACGCAATAAATCCTACTTCATCTTCGTTCAACTCAATGCCTTCATAATAAGCGATTGTTTCCAACGCCTGTAAACCAGCAGCATACTCCTTAGGATAAAATTTCTTAATTTCTAACAGCAGAGCATTGCGAATCGTTTCACCTTTTCTAAACCGATTCACTGCATAATTAATATGGTCGGCTAAACCAATATATGTGTTCCCATCAAAATTCTTTTTCAGCTGGACTTCAGCATTCTTAATGATCAAGGTCACCATCTCAAGGCGATTAACCGGCACTTCTTCAATCAGCTGCACAAAGCGGTCAGCTACATTAGGCGAGTCCACCACAAAGGTCTTTTCAATCTTATCCTTCTGGACTGTCTCGCCAACTCTTTTCTGAAAAGCAATTCCTTTTCCAATCAAGATACGCTCTAAGCCTTTAGAATCAATTACCAACACTACATTGTTGTTGAAAATCTTTTTTATTCTAAGCACCTGACATCACCATCCCCCGGTCGCGCTTTCACCATTCATAGTAACGTTTATTTATTTTTTGTCAAGATGACACAAGCTCAATTCGGGTTTTCACTTTGATCCAGAAATACATATTCCTTACTAATCAATTTTGACCAGCTCGTATTTCCAACCATTGAAAAGTTCCCTCTCAACTAAGCAAACTTAAAAAAGCCAACTCTCAACAAGTTGACTTTCACAAATATAAGTAAGCCAGCTTCCCACTAAAGCTCACTGGATATCTTAAGCACTTCTTCTTCCACTACTGCCTTTAAATACAGCTCTTCCATTTCATCCTGCAATTCGCATTCGATCAGGGCTTCGATCAGATCCTTTTTCCGTGTAAGGGACAGGAAATGCATATCTTGGATACGTAAAATGTATTTCTCTAACAGCTGGAAAAGTCCGCTTTGGATGGAATAGAGCTGCTCTTCCCCCACCGAGATGACATCGACTAAATCCTTCAGCTCACTTTCGGTTTTGCATTCGTTTAAGCGGTAGAGATAGGCATTTTTCGTCATTTCATTGGAAAAGTCGAGGGCTTCGATTTTCGATTGGATCAGGGTTTTATCTAAAGTTTTCTTGGCAGCAGTAATCGCCGGTCGCTTCTTTAGTTTACCGCCGCTCATTGTGAATACTTCGCCATCGGCCAATTGAATTTCTAATGAAGACATAAAAAGCATCCTTTCTTTACTATGTATAGAAGAAACGCACTAAAAGACACTCTTTCAGTGCGTTTCTTTGTTTTAAAAATTATACGCGGTATTTTTTGCGTAGGATTGCAGCACCGGAGGCAGAAACTAAACCTAAACCGATTAATGAAGCTGCTAAAGTATCCGCTGAACCAGTTTGCGGGAATTGTTTTTCAGTAGTTCCGCTAGTAGTTGTTGGAGTTACTTTAGCTGTAGTAGTAGTTTTAACAACAGCTTTGTCTGCTACTTTATCAACTGCTTTGTCAGCAACTTTGTCTGCTTCTTTTTCTGCTTCAACTACATCCACTTTTTCAGGAGTAACGATTGAAGCGTAGCCGTCAGCGTAACCTAACTGGTAGCTTTCGCTTTCGCCAGATACGTCAGCTTTGTCTTTACCAGCTTTAGCATCAGCAGCACCAGCGCGTAAACCTGCTAAGCGATCTTCAGCAGCTTTAACAGCAGCTTCAGCAGCTTTCACATCGTTTTCAGCGTTAGTAATTGCTGCAGTTATTGATTTAACTAAATCTTCGTATGCTTGTTTCGCAGCTGCGATTTCAGCTTTCAAAGTATCAACAGCAGCTTGTGCTTCAGCTTCAGCAGCTTCAGCAGCAGCTAATGCGTCTTTTTGAACTTGTAATTCAGCATCGCCTTCAGCAATTGTTTCATTTGCGAAATCGATTACTGGTTGTTGTTCTGCGATAACAGTATCAAGTTCTGCTTGCGCAGCTTCTAAAGCTACGTTTGCTTCTTGTAATGCCAATTCAGCTTCGTCGATTGCTGGTAATTTAGCATCGATAGCAGCTTGTGCTTCAGCAATTACTGCTTCTGCTTGAACAGTTACTTCGTCCAAATCAATTTGAGCACCTTGCAAGTCAGCTAATGCAGCTTCTTGAGCTAAGTTTGCTTCTTGAACAGCTTGTTCAGCAGCAGCCATCAATTGATTTGTTTGTTGAATAATCGCTTGCGCTTCAGCAATTGCTGCATCAGCAGCAGCATTTGTTTCTTCTTGAGCTACAAGTGCATTTTGGTATGCAGCTTCTGTTGCATCAATGTTAGCTTGAGCAGCAACAACCGCATCGTTAGCGGCAGCTAAAGCAGCTTCTGCATTAGTTACAGCATCTTCATAGCTAATTCTTTCGTTTACAAGAGTAGATTTAGTACCTTGCAGACTTTGCATTTCAGCGTATGCAGCATCGATTACTTCCTGATTATCAGGATTTTGCTGAATAACTAGCGCTAGTGTAGCGATTTGGCTGTCGATGATAGCAACTTGTTCATCGTAGAATGGAGCTACTGCTTGCAATTCTGAAACTGCAACATCGTAAGCAACTTGTGCTTCAGGTACTGCATCTTGTGCAACAGTAAGATTAAACTGTGCATCGCCTACAGCGATTTCAGCATCTTCAACTGCTGTTTGTGCTGCAATTTTGTCAGCATTCGCTTGATCGATTACGCCAGGTTGGCTGACAATCAATGCAATTGTTTCTTCAAGTGCAATGTTTTTAGCTTGTAAGTCAGCTTCTGAAGCGTCAAAAGCTGCTTGTGCTGCTTCAACTTTCGCAGCAGCATCAGCCACTGCTTGGTTAGCTGCATCAATTTCAGGTTGTTGAGCTGCTTGTTCAGCATTCCAGTCAGCAATTGCTTCGTCAAGTACAACTTGTGCTGCATCTACTGCTTCTTGAGCTTCGTCAGCTAAAACTTGTTTTTCGTCGATTAATGCTTGCGCGTTAGCGATTTCGTTTTGAGCCATTGCTACAAGATCATCGTATTTTTGTTGAGCATCAGCCATTTTTTCTTCTTCGACTGCTACTGCAGCTTGTGCTGCTTCCAATGCTTCTTGAAGAGCTGGCATTTCAGCTTTTTTGTCTTCGATTGCTTGTTTGCCTGCTTCTAATTGTGCAGGTGTTTCAGCTTCTAATTTGGCTAAAGCTTCTTGGGCTTGAGATAAAGCTGTTTTAGCATTTTCAAGTCTTGTTTTAGCTGCTGCTTCTAATTCAACGAATTTTGTTTCGTCAAATGTTTTTTGTGTTGTTTCTGTGTTGTTTGTAGCTTCTGCTGCCTGGCTTACTACTGGCGCTGCTGCTACTGAACCCAATGTTGCTGATACTACTAGTGAACTAATCAATTTTGTCTTTTTCAATTATTTCTCTCCTTTTTTTTCGATGATACTTTGATGCTTCTAAAATCTTTAGCGAAGACCGCTAACTTCCCCCATTTTTGGTGCCAACAGTTCCTTCATTAATCAGACCCTTTCATTTTGTATTTAGATTTATAAACAATCCGCTGGCAGTGGGAACCGCGAATGTTATCTAGCAGACCTCGATCTGGCAGCCGGATCCCCCATCCGACCGCCAGGCGTTCAAAGCTTTTAAATAACGCTCATTTATAATAAAATAGTAAAATGAATCGGCAGATTTCCTTTACCCGCATCTTGGTATGAAAAAAACCAAGGAGGGGCTGAAAATCCTTGATAAGACTGGATTTTTTTGCGACTGTGACCATTTTTGACGGCGCATAGGTTTAAGGAACTGAAAATAAGAAGGGATTTGAAGGGTGATATGGGAGATTTTTCCCATTACGAGGTTTACATAATTATGTAAGCGTTCACTAAACAAAAAGTAAAAAAAGGGAGAGTAAGGTACGGGGAAAAGTATTTTTGAAAACGCTTTACTAGGCGGCGTTCAAAAGTTTAATTACCTGGATTCGTTGATCTATCGTAGCATCTGTGTAAATATCCAGGGTCATTTTAGCTGAAGCATGGCCCAATAAGGCACTCACCGAAGCAATATCTGCACGGGTCTCAATGCAACGAGTCGCAAAAGTATGACGCAGCTGGTGGAAATGCACGTCCTCGATGTTGGCGGCCTTCCGCAATTTATGGAAATAACTAGTTAACAAACGCGGCTCACAGGGATGCCCATTCACTGAGAACACAAATGGCTGATTGCTTTGTTTTTGCTTTTTCAACAGCACTTTTTTGAGTTCATTTGTAATAGGGATCACGCGATTGGAAGAGCGTGTCTTAACTTCGCCATAAATCAACAGCGTTTTTTCCTCCATAGAAACTGGTGCTGTCACTCGTTGATAGGTGTGACTGACATGGATTAAGTTGCTGTCAAAATCAATATCCTTCCATTGTAATGCCGCAATTTCACCAATACGCATCCCAGTTTGCAAAGCTAACAAAATTGGCAGCCCTTTGTTCAGCGGCACTTCTTTCGCCTTATCTTCTAAGTTCTTCTGCTCCTTCTTCGTTAATGCCCGAATCTTCGTTTGCGGCTTGCGCGGCAGCTTCAACTGCTCGCAGGGGTTGCTTTTCAATAATTCTTTGCGGACCGCTTGACTGAGACAATTACTCAGGATACGAAAAACTACTTCTATAGTAGAAGGACTTAATGGATCACCTAACAGCTGCGCTGCCAGCTCCTCTAATCCAGCCTTGGTTAATTTATTTAAGGCTTGATCTCCAATAGCTGGCAAAATATATTTCTTTAATTTGTGATGGTAATTGGCATAAGTAGCTGGTTTCCATTCAGATTGGAACTCCGCCAGCCAGACACCTACCCATTCTGCTAAGGGAACACTGCAGCTGCCTTGGGTCTCCATAATTGTTTGATACTTTATCTTGTAAGGATAAAGTTTCTGCTTCACTTCATTATACGTATCACCATAAATGGAACCGTAGCGGATTTTTCCTTCTAAAGTTCTTCCCTTGTGGTAACGTCCTTCCCAGCGTTTATCACGACGCTTGTAAATGTTTTCTCCCCGTTTGCTCATTTCTGATCTTCCTTTCTTTTGACGGCGCAATTGACGGTTTATAAACCAGCTGCCCCTCTTATAGACTATCTAATTCGGTTACGTTTTTTCAACAAATATAAAATATTTTGTTTTTTATGAATAAAAGTGTTGACCTAGCCGAAGAAACATACTACAATTTAGATGACTTTATTCTGCTCTTCTAAAAAAAACCGTAAATAAAGGCTGAATCAGTCCTGGTTTTTTTCATACCAAGGCCAACCTTAACAAAATTATCCAACACAAACCGCATCAAGTCAACGTTTGTTGGTTTACATCAAAATTCACATAAAATTTAATTATAGAAGCAAAAATTAATATACAGATTAAAAAACAACAAGAAACCCCTCTTTAGACTTCGAAATCTAAAGAGGGGTTTCTTCATTATGATGATTTTCAGAAAGAGAGGTAACAATCGTTCCCTGTTAATTCTCTAACTATTACTGTTACTTATTCCATCATTACTATTATTTCTTCCACTCTGCCACTTGCTCCGGATGAGCTTCAATCCAGTCTTTAGCTGCATCGGTTGGATCTTGTCCTTCATTGATGGCTAGCATGACTGTTTCCATGTCATCCTTAGTCCAATTGAAGTTGTCTAATACATTATAAACCTCAGGCATATCATCCTCTAGGCCATGACGAGCCATTGTATGAATCGATTCGGCTTCTCCCATGGCATTTTTTGGATCTTCCAAATATTTCAAGCCATATTTAGCAAACATCCAGTGAGGCGACCAGCCGGTAATAACGATCGGCTGTTTGTTCTTCACGGCTTGACCTAGTGCCACGGTCATTGCGCCAGAGGAAGAAGTCGAAATATTCCAGTCGGCCAAGTTAGGGTATTCTTTAAGGGTGTTTTCCGCAGCATTGACTACGCCGGCACCCGGTTCGATCCCGGTGATGGTTTTATTGGCTTGATCACTTAAATCTTCAATTGAATTAACATCCATATAGTCAGGAACAACTAGTCCGACTTTGGCCCCTTCAAGGTTGACACCAAGATCGTCAATTTGGTCCTTGTATTGCGCGTATTGGGCCTTATGGGTGCTTGGCAGCCAAGCGGCCACCATCCCATCGGTTTCCCCGCTAGCGACTGATTCCCACATGATGGCATTGTCTAAAGGTGTCAAGGTCACTTGATAACCCATCTCCTTCAAGACTTCACCCACCACATTGGTGGAAGCTACTTCAGTATCCCATTCCACATAAGATAAATTCACGGTGCCTTTGTTGGTTTCTTGGGTTCCCCCAAGAGCAACTGAGCCGATTACTACCACTACAGCAGCCGCAGCAACTATGATGCCTGCTTTTTTCTTGCTGGTGGAAGCTTGTTGGACTTTTTGTTGTTTTGGTTTGTTGATGTATTGGGTGAAACGGTCAATGATAATCGCTAGAATTACTAAAGCTAGACCATTAACAAAGCCGTTCCCTACTTGTGCCCGTTGCAAGGCCGACAAGACGCCGCGACCTAGACCAGGTGCACCGATCATGGAAGCCGTAACTACCATTGATAAAGCCAGCATCATCGTTTGGTTAATACCAGCTAAGATGGTGCTTTTCGCTAATGGCAATTCTAGCTTGAACAATTTTTGGCTACCGGTCCCACCGAATGAATCCGATGCTTCCACCAGTTCTTTAGGAATTTGACGAATCCCTAAGTTGGTGAAGCGAACGGTTGGCGGCAAGGCGAAAATCACTGATGCGAAGACCCCTGGGACCATTCCGATTCCAAAGAAGGCAACGGCTGGGATTAAGTAAACAAATCCCGGCATGGTTTGCATAAAGTCTAAAACCGGGGTAATAATCGCTTTGGCGGTTTCGTTTTTTGCCATCAAGATCCCCAGCGGCACCCCAACGATGATGGAAATCAAACTGGACAGGATCACTAAGGTGACTGTACTCATCAGATCATTCCACAGACCTTGGTTGTAAATAAACAGCAAGCCGATTAAGGTGAAGGCGGTTAGGCCCCACTTTTTATTGGAGATGAAAAAGGCGACTGCTGTTAACAGGACAATTAATAGTAACGCTGGAATACTAGTTAAAATCCCAGTCATTCCATCCATGATGAACTGGCCGCCTTGTTGCAGAGCGGAGAACAGTCCAGTGAAGGTTTGAGTCAGCCAATCGGTAAAGTTTTCGACCCAATCAGCTACTGGTAAGCTTTGTTGTAAGAAATTAGTCATTTGCGGTCACTCCTTCTGGTTCTTCTTGGGATTCTTCCCGGGTTGCTGCTAATGATTCCAGCACACTGCCGCGAATTACCACCCCTTCTAACCGATCGTTTTCTACTACCGCTAATGGTGTAGGTGAATCAAAAATCAAATTGAAAATGTCTGTGACCAGCATGTCTTTAGGAATCGTGCGGACATTTTTATCGATCACATCTTTCAAGGATAAATTCTTTTTGCTGGCTTCTAAGGCTTTGTCGGCTGTCAGGCTGCCCTTCAGCATCCGTTTACGGTCAACGGCCAGCAGCATGCTGACTTCTTCCTTCCGCATCCGGTTCAAGGCTACGTTTGGTCCATCGATTTCAATATTCGTCGTCAAGGCTGGCACCATAATGTTGGCCGCTGTTAGAACCTTAGAACGATCGACATCTTCAACGAAGTCACGAACATATTGGTTGGCTGGGTTGGTCAAAATTTCTTCCCCGGTACCAATTTGCATGATTTGGCCATCCTTCATCAAGGCAATCCGGTCCCCGATCCGTAAAGCTTCATTTAAATCGTGGGTGATAAAGATAATCGTTTTTTGAACGTTGGATTGCAAATCTAACAGCTCATCCTGCATTTCCCGACGAATCAAAGGGTCCAAAGCTGAAAAAGCTTCATCCATTAGTAAAATTTCCGGATCGTTGGCTAATGCCCGGGCCAAACCAACCCGCTGCTGCATCCCGCCAGATAACTGGTTAGGATATTGATCTTTAAATGATAGCAAGCCGGAGTTATCCAAGGCTTGTTCGGCTAATTTTTGACGTTCTTCCTTTGGTACGCCGCGAACTTCCAACCCATACTCCGTGTTCTCAAGAATGGTGCGGTGAGGAAAGAGGCCAAAATTTTGAAAGACCATGTTTAGTTTGTGACGGCGGATTTCCCGCAATTCTTCCTTGTTCATTTTGGCAATATCTTGCCCATCAATAGAAATGACGCCAGAGGTTGGATCGATCAGACGATTCAACAGGCGAATCATGGTGGATTTCCCACTACCAGAAAGCCCCATTACCACGAAGATTTCTCCTTCGTTCACCTCAAAGCTGGCATCATAAACCCCGACGGTGGCGCCGGTTTTTTCAAATATTTCATTTTTGCTTTTATTTTCTTTAATCATAGCCAGCGCCTGCTGCTTGCGCTTGCCGAATATTTTCGTTAAGTGTTCTACTTTAACTTTACTCATTAAAAAACTCCTCCTTCAAACAAAGTGACCATATCATAGTAACATCATGTGGTCACTTTTGTCAAAGCACAACTGCAAGTTTTCAGAAAACCGTCAGCAAACTACAAAAAAAGCCCATTATTCGGCGACTATCTCCAAATAATGGGCAAACTTCTTAATTATTCTTTTATTTCGCTGGTTTCTTCGGGGTAAAAAAGATGCTGCATCCGCTGGAAGCCCAGCTCATTACTCACGAAGAACAACGTGCTGCCTGCACTTAGCTTGGCATAGGGACCTGGTGACAGCAGCAGCTCCTCACCATGCTGGATGGCTATCATGGTCGCTCCGGTCTCGTGCCAGAGGTTCAACTCATTCACCGTCGCATCTAAATGCTGAGCCTTTTCCGTCAGCTTCAGCTCATAAGGAATAAAGGGTGCAAAGTTGTGCACCCGCTTCGTCTGTGAAACCAATTGATCCAACAGGCCGGAAAAATTCTCCAGCTCTTGCTTTTGTTGTTCAACACTTTCCATAATATCGTTTTTGATTTCTTGAATCGATTGGACATCTTTATATTTATCTAAATAAGCCTGAGCCTTTTCAAGGGATAGAACATAGGCTCCGCTGCCGTGACGCACTTCCATAATTCCCAGATCCACCAGGACATTGATGGCTTTGCGGGCAGTTTCCGGCGACACATTAAAATTACTGGCCAAGGTGGAGCGGGCGTGAATTTTCTGGCCGACAACATAACGCTGGTCGGCAATCCGTTCGGCAATCTCCACTGCGACTTGCTGGTAGCGGGGTAAGGACACCCGTTTCTTTTCTTTATCCATGTTGACCCTTCTTTACGTGGTTTGTTCAATGCATCTCATAGTGTACCCTATGAATATATTTTTCCGCAAGAGAAACCTTAATTTGTTAGTGTTTACTATTTAATAACCCGCTAAAAATCCCGGTTTGACAAGTGATTTTGCTCGCAATTTTGTTAAAAAAGTCGTAATCTATCTCAGATCGAATTTTTAAGGGGGAGATTATTTGTCGTTTATAATAGGAATTATCGGACTGATTTTAGTCTTAGGATTGAGTTTTCTCATTAGTAGCAATCGCAAAAATATTAACCTGCGACCGCTCTTAGTGATGCTGATATTGCAATTTTTACTAGGCTTTATTTTACTGCGAACCACCTTTGGCACGACCTTGGTGAGCGGCTTGGCGAATGTCTTTGCAGCACTGCTTTCGTTTGCCCAATCAGGTGTAACCTTTGTCTTTGGCGGCATTGCCAATAAAGGTGAGGCACCGTTTTTCTTAACGGTGTTGATGCCGATCGTCTTCATTTCAGCGATTATCGGCATTTTGCGTTACATAAAGGTGCTGCCTTTCTTCATGAAATGGGTGGGCCTAGGCTTAAGCAAAATTAACGGCTTAGGCAAATTGGAATCCTACAACGGGATTGCCTCAGCGATTCTTGGTCAGTCAGAAGTCTTTATTTCGGTGAAAAAGGAATTGCCTCTTTTATCGGAAAAACGCCTGACCACCATGAGTATTTCCGCCATGTCTACAGTGTCCATGTCCATCGTCGGTTCTTACATGGCCCTGTTAGAGCCACGGTACGTAATTACGGCGCTGGTAATGAATCTGTTTGGCGGATTTATTATTTCTTCTATTGTAAATCCGTATCAGCTGGAGGAACAAGAAGATGAGCTGGTGATTGAAGAAGACGGCCAGCAAACCTTCTTCCAAATGCTGGGAGAATACATTTTAGACGGCTTCCACGTGGCGATTACCGTGGCGGCGATGCTGATCGGTTTTGTCGCCTTGATTGCCATGATTAACTTCATCTTCAGCAAGATCACCGGCTTAACCTTCCAGGAAATTCTAGGTTATGTCTTTGCACCACTAGCCTTCATCACCGGAATTCCTTGGAACGAAGCAGTGGATGCCGGCAGTTTGATGGCAACTAAACTAGTCACTAACGAATTTGTGGCCATGACTGAATTAGCCAACGGTTCTTGGGATTTCAGCGGACGCACTACTGCGATCGTTTCCGTGTTCCTCGTGTCATTTGCCAACTTTTCTTCCATTGGTATCATTTCCGGGGCCATGAAAGGTTTGAACGAAGAAAAAGGCAATCTAGTTGCCAAAAACGGACTGAAAATTTTACTAAGCGCCACCTTGGTCAGCTTCTTGAGCGCCATTGTGACGGGACTAATCTTTTAATGAAGGAAAGCTTAAGGTCGCCGAGATCTTAAGCTTTTTTTGTTCCACCATTGTGGAAAGATTGATCCCCAATAAAAGGCCCATAAACAAAAAAAGCCCCTAAGTTAGACTAAAAATCTAACCTAGGGACTGCACTTCAATTTACTTAGCTTATTTCTTTTTGTTCTCTTCGATGAATTTTTCACCCATCCAACGAGAAGCGATTTCGTCCATTGTGCCGTCTTCACGGTATTGGTTGATATACGTGTTAAATTCTGAAGTTAAATCAGAATCCTTGGCAAAGGCAATGTTAAAGGTGTTGTCGCCAGTAATTCCCAGCTCTTCATCGCTAAAAATAATGTAAGAGTAATCAGGGTTTTTCTCCGCTTCAATCGCTGCTTTGGTTGCATCCATCATGGCTCCGTCTACCCGGCCGTTGTACAAGTCCTGCAACACAGCAGCACCAGAGTCAAATGGTGTAACTTCTGCCCCCATGCTTTCGGCTTGTTTTTCGAAGTTGGTACCGAAGCTTACCGCAATTTTCTTGCCCTTCATGTCCTCAACTGACTTAATTTCACGATCTTTCGGGAAGATTACACCGGTTCTAGTGTAGAAATAAGGGTCTGAGAAATCCACGCTTTCTGCCCGTTCTTCAGTGGCAGTCATCCCTGAGATAATCAAGTCCGCCCGGCCAGATTGCAATTCACCAATCAAGCCTTTAAATTCCGTTTCGATAATTTCGTACTTAAAGCCCATGTCGTCTGCCAGCTGATCCATCAAATCCACGTCAAAGCCGACAATTTCCGTTTCACCCTCGTCGTTTAATTCCGCCGATTCAAAGGGTACAAAGTTCGGGCTCATAGCCACTTTAAGGGTTTGACCTGCTAGCGGCTTCGATGAATCGTTGCTGCTTGCTTCCTGTGTACTGTCAGTGGTGCCGCTCTCGCCGCCTCCACAGCCTGCTAATAATCCAACTAATCCTAGTGCTGCCATTGCTACTTTCCATTTTTTCATTTTTTCCCCATCCTTTTTTATAATACTTTCGCTAAGAACTCTTGCGCTCTTTGCGATTGTGGCGCGGTAAAGAAAATTTCTGGTGTTGCGGTTTCTTCGATAATGCCATTTTCCACAAAACAGATGCGATCGGCCACTTCCCGGGCAAAGCCCATTTCATGGGTAACCAAAGCCATCGTAATGTTGGTATCTGCCAAGCCTTGAATAACGGCCAATACCTCTTTAACCATTTCCGGATCCAAGGCACTGGTAGGTTCATCAAACAACATAACCTCTGGTTCCATACACAAGGAACGTGCGATGGCGACCCGCTGCTTTTGACCGCCGGATAATTTTGAAGGATACTCATTTTCCTTATCGCTTAACCCAACCCGCTGCAACAGCTGACGAGCTTTTTCAGTTGCGACTTTTTTATCCAGCTTTTTCACCTTCATCGGGGCATAGATCATATTTTCCAGCACGGTTTTGTGAGGAAACAGATTGAAATGCTGGAACACCATCCCAGTATTTTCCCGGACCTTCTTGATATCAACATTCTTTTGCGTGATATCCTGCCCGTCGATGATAATTTCACCAGCATCTGGTTGCTCCAGCAAATTCATACAGCGTAGAATGGTCGATTTCCCCGAACCAGAAGGCCCGATAATGGCGACAATTTCTCCTTTGCCAATTTGCAAATTAACTCCCTTTAATACTTCAACTGAACCAAAGGATTTATGAAGATTTTTAATATCGATCACTGCGCTTCAGTCTCCTTTCAATAAATCCGGCAAAGGTATTCAAAATCATCACTAAAATGTAATAGATCACGGCGACCAAAAGAAATGGCTCAAATGCCAGATAGGTCGCGTTCATGGCTACCTGTGCCGAACGCATCAAATCCAGCATACCGATCGTCGAAACCAATGAAGATTCCTTCAATAAAGCAATCGTTTCATTCACTAAAGCCGGCAGCACGGTTTTCAATGCTTGAGGAATAATAATATCCATCATGGCATCTTTTTTAGATACCCCCAAAGACAAGGCCGCTTCCATTTGACCGACATCGACAGCTTCGATTCCGCCCCGCAAAATCTCTGAGATATAGGCGGCGGAATTCAGTGAGAAGGCAATCACGGCTGCATTAAAGGCTGGAATTTCATAATTTACCAGCTGAGGTGTCGCAAAGTACACGATAAACACTTGCACCAGCAGCGGCGTTCCTCGAAAAATCGAGGTATAAAACTGCGCCGCCAGCTTCAATGGTTTGATCGACGATACTTTAATAATCGACAGCAAAATCCCTAAGATCAAGCCCCCGAACAGAGAAAACAGGGTAATCTTCAAGGTACTTTTCAGTCCGTTTAAATAGACTCCTTTGTAAGGGAAGACCCGCTCAAAATGCAGCTCCAGCCCCGCCGCCTCAGCCGGTGCACTAGTCAGCAAAACAACTGCCACAAGAGCCGCAAAGGTTAACAGTACAAGATGTTTTTTCTTCATTAATTCACGCCTCCTCTGATTTCACTTTTGGTTCCTTGGTTCAAGCTAGCTTCGTAATCTAGGTAGTCGTAAATATCTTGCTCAATTTGGTCCGAATAAGCTTGCAGCTCTTCTAGCGACAGTTCTTCAATCGAGCGTTCATGTTCTTCGCAGTACAAAACAATACTTCCCACCACATCATGAGCATCCCGGAAGGCCACGCCTTTTTTCACCAAGTAATCCGCTAAGTCGGTGGCGTTCAAGAAACCAGACTTGATAGCTTTTTCCATGTTCTCCTGATGAACCTTCAAGGTGGCGATCATCTTTTGCATGATGGTCAAGGTCTGATCCGTCCGATCAAAGGCGGAAACAAAGGCTTCCTTGTCCAGCTGCATATCCTTGTTGTAGGTTAGTGGCAAGCCCTTCATAATCGTCAGCATCGACACCAGCGAGCCAATCGCTAAGCCGGCATGTCCACGGACCAGCTCTGCAGCATCTGGATTTTTCTTTTGCGGCATCATACTGCTGCCAGTGGCATAAGCATCATCCATGGAAATAAATTTAAATTCCTGGGAACACCATAGAATCAATTCCTCGCTCAAGCGACTCAAATGCACCGCAATCAATGAACAAGCTGAAAGCAGTTCAATGATGTAGTCCCGATCACTCACCGCATCCATGAAGTTGACGGAAGCCGTGGCAAAATCCAAATATTCCGTCGTCTTGCTGCGATCAATTTGGTGGGTAGTCCCGGCCAACGCTCCCGAACCTAAAGGATTTTCATCCATAATCTCCAGGGCATTTTGGACCCGCTGCTTATCCCGCTTGAACATTTCTACATAGGCTCCTAAATGATACTGAAACGTCACCACCTGCGCCCGCTGCAAATGAGTATATCCCGGCATCAGCACCGGATTTTCCGCCCCCTTTTCCTGCAGGGCTTGAATCAAGCGCTCCAACAACTCAATAAAATGATTCCCTCTTTTGCGGCAATACAACTTCGTATCCACGGCTACCTGATCATTCCGGCTGCGGGCTGTGTGCAGCTTCTTGCCCAGCTCGCCAATCCGCTGCGTCAAGGTCAGCTCGGTAAAGCTGTGAATGTCTTCAAAAGCATCCTCATCAATCACTAATTTCCCAGAATCAAGATCCTTTAAAATCGCTTTTAAGCAGGTAACGATTTTATTGCTTTCATCTGGTGTTAAAATCCCGACATCTCCCAGCATCGTTGCATGAGCAATACTGCCGATGATGTCCTCTTCATAATAACGTTTCCCCAGAGGCAAAGAATTATCAAAATCCTTCATTAACTGGTCTTCTTCCTTGTTAAAACGTCCTCCCCATAACTTCATCCTTTTTTCTCCCTCGTGCATAAAATAATGATTTACTTGCCTTACGAAAACTGCTGTATATTTATGCATTTTACCATCAAAACCGCACTTTGTATACGTTTTTTCACACCGTTTTAACATTTTAATTCCATCGAAAAACCATCTGAATTTAACCTTAGAATGAGTGGAAAAGATCCGCTTCAAATTTCGGAGAATAGAAGTTCAGTTCCAGCCGTTTCAGCTAACTTCTTTTGCCTTGCCATCCATTGACCCTTACTGAAATTCAAGTGAACAACCAGATTCCCTAATCAATTTTACTGCATAAAAAAAACAGCTCCTGCTTTCGCAGAAACCGTTAATTAAGGTTGTTCATCTTCATATACATCCACTTCGTAAGGCTCGCCTTCATAGAAGTACGAGGTATCTACAACTGCTTCCGGATCACGGATAATCAGCTCTTT
Organism: Candidatus Enterococcus moelleringii; assembly: GCF_017377575.1. Taxonomy (GTDB): domain Bacteria; phylum Bacillota; class Bacilli; order Lactobacillales; family Enterococcaceae; genus Enterococcus_A; species Enterococcus_A moelleringii. The sequence continues at coordinate 106,982 of NZ_JAFREM010000015.1, read as the reverse complement.
TCTAAAAGGAAAGCTGGATGCTGTGCCGCTTTTCGTCTTACTACCGGAAAGCGTATAGGTCAGTTTGCCGTCATCGTCAGCCGGCAAACTCAATTGCGCCATCACATCATCAATCACTGTTTGTTTGTCGAAATCCTCATCTTTAACTGCTTGCTTATAATCCTTAAAGAAGTTTTCTTGTCCGTCAAAATATTCTAATACCATCTTGATCGCTTCCTTTCACGTCCTCTTTCTTCTATTGTAAAAGAAATTCCCAAAAACCGTTAGTAAAAGGATTAAGACAGATCCAGCAAGCCTTCCTCGGTTTGATACAAGGGCCAGCTGCCGGTCAGCTCCAAGCGGATCAATTTCAATTGATCCTCAGCTTCCATCCCCCGCAGCTCAGTAATCAGCGCCTGCAGAAGCTGTTGCTGCTGGGAAAGGTGTTCATTGCTGGGCAGCAGCGCATCCTGATCCAAAGCCTGCAAATATCCGCGATGATCCGTCCGCATCTTTTTCAATATGCCCTTCAAATCCCGTTCATCGTTGCGGGAAAGCTTCGGCTTATTGTCCAAACTATAGGCCACCCGCTTTTTATCCAGTAAAAGAGTCGCGAAAATCAGCGGCACTGGAGAAACAGGCTTATTAGGTTCAACGATGTTCCATTCATTTTCTAATAGATCGATTGCTAGTGTCAGTTTCATTATGTATGTTCCTCCTTTGTAAAAGTAGTTTAGCACTTTTTATTCCAACGTCCCCATTCTACGTCGGGGAATTAGGCAATTTTAACTATTTCAAAAACTCACTTGTAAGTCGCGTCAATGTTCTCTATACTTGCAATCGGACAGCTTTTTAGTCTATAAATACTATGTACGCTAAACAATCAAGAAGGAGCATTTTTTGTGAAAAAGAGCATGAAAATACTAATTGGCATTCTCGTAGTGATCATTATCGCCTTGATCTTTGCCGGCAATTATTTCTATAACTACGCCGTGGTCCCCGCTGAAAAAGACTTTCTCGGTGACGGCAGCTACGAAAAATCTGCCGAACTGATCCAGGCTGAAGCTTGGTTTACTGACGACAACAACCGCACCACCTGGGAGCTGAAATCAGAGGATGGCCTGGATTTATCAGCGATTTACCTGCCCGCAGACAGCGATCAGAAGAAGACCGCCATTATCGCCCACGGCTACATGGGCAAGGCTGAGGACATGGCCCAATATGCCGAGCTTTACCACAGCTTAGGATATAATGTACTATTACCCGATGCACGGGGCCACGGCAGCAGCGAAGGGGACTATATCGGCTTTGGCTGGGATGAACGCAAGGATTATCAGCAATGGATTCAAGAAGTCTTAGACAAAACCAACGCTGATGAATCCATCGTACTCCACGGCGTCAGCATGGGAGCCGCCACTGTCATGATGACTAGCGGCGAAGAATTGCCCGACAATGTCAAAGCAATCGTTGAGGACTGCGGCTACACCTCTGCCAAAGACGAACTGTCTTATCAATTGAAGCAAATGTTTAATCTGCCGCAATTTCCGCTGATCCAAGTAACAAGCCTGATTACCAAAATCCGCGCAGGTTATTTCTTTGGCGAAGCCGATGCAGTGAAGCAGCTCCAAAAAAATACCACCCCAATGCTGTTCATCCACGGTGACAAAGACGACTTCGTTCCCTTTTTCATGTTAGATGAAGTCTATGACGCCACCGATGCACCAAAAGAAAAATATGTTGTACCCGATGCCGGACATGCTCAAGCGATGTCCAAAGATCCAGCGAAATACAAAGAGACAGTCGCGAACTTCCTGGCTGCTCACCCGTAACTAAAAGAGGCGCCGCAAACTTCAACATTTGCGGCGCCCCTTTTTTAATTTTCGATACGTTCAATTAAATACTCCGCCAGCACATCCGTCACGGCCACACAATTAAATATCCCTGACTTCATCGCCGCGTACAAAACTTCTTTTTTGGTATCCTCGTAACAAATCGTTGCCACTTTAGGAATCTGACGAATACTTTCCAGACTCACGCCAATGACATTTTTATTGATCGCGCAATCGACTTCCTGTCCTTCCGCATTAAAGAATTTGGAATTAATGTCTCCCACAACGTCCGCATCTGCCAACTGCTGAATATCTTCTTCATTAATATAGCCGATTTCTGTCATGGTATTGCTGGAGGAAAAAGGTGAAGCCAGACCCACCACAGCCATATCGACATCTCTTCCAGCTTCCAGCACATCCTTAATGGCCGCATTTTGAATCAAGTTTTCTCGAATGATCGAATTGTCCACCAAAGCCGGCGAGTACAAAAATTTACACTTGGCTCGCAGCTTGCGGGCTAAGTCATAGGCCAGCTGATTGGCATGAATGTCGACATAGTCCGAGCCCATTCCACCAATCAATGGAATAATCGTCGCCTCAGGATGGTTTTCATAAGGGTACTCGTCTACAAAACGCCGTAAAATCTTGCCCCAAGACAAACCGATCTTCTTAGCTTTAGCGATATCCTTTTTATAGGCTGTGATCGCCGTCTGAATAATGATTTTTTCAATTTCATTTTCCCTAAGGGTACTAGTATCCAAAACTACCGCATTTGTTAAACCAAACAGTTTTTCTAATTTCAATTCCAACTCTACGGAGTAAGCGCTTTCGCTTTTAATATAAATATCCACGATGCCCTGATTTTTTGCATCGATAAGATACTTCGATACCAGCGAACGGGAAATCCCCAAACGCTCGGCAATATCTGATTGCTTCATGTTCTCCTTATGGTACATCGTCGCCACTTTTACTAAGTCACGGTTGTTCTGCCCTTTTTCCATCCTGATCCTCACCTCTCAATAAAAAATCCTCCCTTAGAGTGTAAGGGAGGTCGTTGCAAATTACAATACTTCGATTGTATCGCCAACTTCAAATTTTGGAAATCCGCCAGGGCTTGCGATGATCGCGCCTGGAAGTACTTCCTCTGCTTCATTACGGAAGTAGATGGAAATGTGTCCCAATTCTTCAAAATTTGCGTTCGCCTGAGAGCCAACTTCATCAATTGTAAATTCTTGATCTCCGAATTTTATTTTTCCACCAACTTTTAATGCATCCTTTGGTGTATCTTCAAATTCATGAATCACACAAATATCTCTCAATTCAGCAGTTGCTGTTGGTCCAAAGAGGATGATTAACTGTTCTTCTTCAAAAGCTGGTACCATGCTGCCGATTTCTACAATTTTTGTTTTTGTCATTTATTCATTCGCTCCCATTCAACTTCTTTTTAATACATACCAAAACTTGCTAACCAAGCCAAGATTACTGCAGTAAACCCAGTTAACATCCGACCATAAAGGATTGCCGGAACACCGATCGCTACTGTTTCAGGTTTTGCTTCCCCTAGTGACAAACCAACCGGGATAAAGTCACAACCACAATGAGCATTAATGGCAAACAAGGCAGGCAATGCGTACTGCACTGGTATCGAACCGTTCGCAATTTGCGTACCAATTAGTACCCCGATTACCTGAGAAATTACCGCACCAGGTCCTAAGATTGGTGACATGAAAGGAATCGTACAAATTAGTGACAAGACAATCATCCCTGGCAGTGAGCCTGCTAGTGGTGACAACACCTCAGCCAACCAGTCACCGATACCAGTGTAGTTGATAATCCCTACCATCATACTGATAAAGGCCATAAATGGAATGATATTTTTCAATAGCATATCTACCGCATCACGACCAGATTGATAGAAGGTACTCATAACTCCACCGATGGCACGAGAGAAACGAACCAGAATGCCGTCTTTTTTCGCCACTTCTTGAGCATGTTCTTCTTTAATCTTCGAATAGCGTTCTTTAAACTCAGTTTCTGATTCGCGACCTTCTTCTTGCTTCGTAAGAATCGCTTCTGTTTTTGCTGCCGATTCAGCTGAGCTGGCATGAGCATGATCTACTCCAGCCATTTGACGATCTTCTAAATTAGCATCTTCGACTAACGTTACATCCTCTGGACGAACCCCAGAAACGAAGATATCTTCTGTAATATGTTTGGACAAAGGTCCAGAAGGTGACGAAGGTAAAATATCCACCGTTGGGATACGTTTCATTGGATAAACCCCAATACGAGCTGTCCCGCCACAGTCAATGACTGCACATAAGGTTTCATCCTCTGGAATTTGATTTTTAAAGCCGTCACAAGCTTGACAGCCAGTTAAGTTGGCAATTTGCTGCGCCACCGGATGGATGCCGCCGCCAGTAACTGATACAACTTTATTTTTCTTTTCATTCGGTACTAAGGTTAAACCAACACCCCAACCTTTATTACCCGGTTTTACAAAGACTGTTTTATACATGCCGCTTCCTCCTTTTTTATGCGTTCGCTTTTTTCGCTTCTTTGGCCATCATGAATTTCGTCAACGTTTCAGTTACAATCCCACGCATCAGGATAACTACGATCCCAACTAGGAAGTAACGAACCGCTAGACTGGACTGGTTGTAGCCAGCCTCCATTACCCCATTCGCAATCCCCAGATAAACGAATAATTCACCTGCATTGGCATATGGGAATAAACCAGTAACGGGATGGACAAAAGACACAGCTGCATCATAAAAGGCTGGTTTTTCTTCTTCTTTAACGAATTTTCCAAACGTATAAGCCATCGGGTTAGTCAGCATTAGTACTGCTAAAATCGGCATTAATGTATAGCGTAAAATCATGTATTTAGAACAATAGCGAATCGCCCGGTCAACACGTTCTTCCCCGATAAATGAGATAACTGAGTAAGTGAAAGTTAGCAACACAATCAGCAAAGGAATAATTCCGGTCATGTAGCCCATGAACTGTTCCCCGCCGGCTTCAAACAACCCAATAAAGTTTCTTCCTGCCCATTCAATATATTTCATATTAATTTCCTCCTTTTAGGTAATCGCTTCCAACTTACGTGAGTAGATTTTCGACAACGCTTCTTCAATTTTCGACAGTTGACTTTCTTGAACCTTCTTACTGTAAAACTCTTCCAAATGCTTTCCTTGATACGACGAATCTTCCTTGAATTTAGCAAAGACGGTCATCCCACTGCAGCAATAGCATTGAATCACTTTGCCGTCTTTATCCACAACAACTGCAACCACTGTTCTCATCACGCGGCCTTTAACGACCTCCGTATAAAAATCATAGTCTGTTCCAGCCTGCTCCGTTGTAACCTTTTTAATGAAGCTTTGATACTGTTTTACTTGGGCAACACTTAGCACGCTTTGCAGCAGCATTAGTCCAATGAAAAAAATTACGAATCCACTCATAGGTTTGTTCCTTTCCAAAAGCAGACAGGGGGCGCCCCCCATCTGCTTTAATGATTACTCTTAGTCACCAAACGTTGAATCTTGTAATTTACGTAAACGATAAACCGTAGTTGATTCATCAATCTCAATGTCATCATACGTTAAGAAGGTGCCATCTTTAATGTCGCGTTTTGCAACCGATGATCCGCCAACTAAACCAATTGGCACATTGCCATTTTTCGCCATGTCTTCATGAGTTTCCAGTACACCGCGGACACAATAGCCGCCGATACCATCGATTTTTTCGCCTTTTTTAATGTCTTTCTTCGCAACTGCGACTGTTTCAGAGATTGGAGCACCCATTGGAACGATCGCATGGTCATGATTCAAGACCGCTTTCGCAATTGTAATTGGTGTTTCCAAGCTTGCTAAGTGATATGGACGGTAAAGAATGTGATGATCACGATCGCCCTTCTTCATCAAGTAGCTTAATTCATGCTGCACGCCTTCGTTTTGGCCTTTTACAATCACGAATACTCCTGGTGCTAAACCATCAACGTATTCAACGACGCCATATTTGCTTAAGACACCGCCATTTTCTTTCGTATCTAAATCTTTCACAACTGAATCTACGTCGCCGCTGATTCCGTGCATTCCCACTTTATCAGGAACAAATCCGATCGCATTCGATAGTAAGTTCATTTCCGCCATGGTCTTCGTGCCATCTTGGAAAGCGGCTAACATGTGGCTAGACATATGTTTCGCATCAGCTTCTGCTTGAGCAGTGTCTGGATTTGCGCTAACTTGCAGTTTGTTGTTCTTCCCTTTACCTGCAACTAAGACTTCCATCCCCATGCTTTTCGCAAATTCGAACAATTCAGTGGTTGCTGCTGGCTCATCGCCATCAGATCCGGTATAAACTAAATTCGCTGAATCATACATTTTCTTCATCAAAGGTCCAATGGTAATGTCCACTTCTACGTTCAAGAGAACTAAATGCTTTTGAGCTAACAAAGTTTCTAAGGAAATTTGCGCCCCAACTTCAGGTACACCAGTTGCATCGACAATTACTTCCACTTTATCGGAATGAATAATTTCTTTAAAATCTGAACTGGTTAAAATGTCGACTTTCTTTTCTGCACTTGCGTTGTAGGCATCGGCTGCACGTTTGGCTGCATCAATGTGAATATCGCTGACGCCGGTCACGGCCATTCCCGGAATTGTCGAAATCTGTGCGACCATTCCAAAACCCATTTGCCCTGCGCCGATTACTCCGACTTTAATTGGGTCATTGTTTCTTTCTCTCTCTAAAAGCTTTCCATACAGTGTCATTTGAACCCCTCCATTTAATTGTCATATGACAACTCAACTGTCATATGCTTAAGACACCCTTAGTATAACACGGCCCAAAAACATGTCAACGCTTTCTTTTATCTTTTTGCACCTTTTGTATGTATTGGAACATATGTTACAGCGGCCGAAACCCCTATAGAAAAGGTGATAGACGGCTTCTCAACAGGCTTTCTTCATCACTGACCTTTATAATATGAAAAACCAAAAAGGTATTAAAATAACGCAACATTTTTTAGGTGAAATTCAAGAAATCAGATTTTTTATAAAACCAAAAGAGATTGATCAGTAATTCACGTTTCACAAATTCACGAAGTTAACTGATCTGCTCATGGTCCTCTACCTTAAAAATTATTTGTATTTATAATTGTTATTAATCAATGATTAATAACTTATCACAAGATTGTGAGCGTTTGCACATTAAGCAATAGTCCTTCCTCTGCTGAAAAAAAACCGTCTGCCCTTTCTCCGTCTGCTCCCTCTCCCTATGCAATTTGTCATTTTACTTCTTCAAGCAATGCCTCTTTTTCGCAACACACCAAAAAATCCTGCGAAAATTTCTTCTGTTTGAAGAATTTTCGCAGGATAAATTTATTTTAGCCTCTAGTCTTTCCCCCGGCTACATTAATGGTTACGCCACTAATGTAGCTGGCACGATCAAATCTGGAAATTGCTTCTCTACTATCACCTAAATATAGTAAAGAGCTCTTTTATTGTTCATTTACTATTATTAATTTTTCGTGGATAGGGCTAGACCAAGATAAATTCCTTCTATTATATAAAGAGCATCCCTGTCAAAAAACAAGGATGCTCTTTATACCAACAACTATTTATTGTGCAGCAAGTGCGGGAACCTCTGTCTCCACACCTGGCATCTCTGGAAACAAATTTTTTTCCAGTATATATCCTTTACCCCATAAAGTCTTCAAACAACTGCCGTCCAGCCCAGCTATTTCAAGCTTAATTCTTAATCGTTTGATTAAGCCAGATAACTGAGATTGATTGGAATTCGTCGGTTTTGAATGCCAGATCATCTCACAAAGTTCATCTCGCGAATAAACAGTACCATCTGCCTCTAACAAACAATGGAAAACTGCTTTCTCTAAACGGGATAGAGAAACATTTTCTAACAATTCCTGCTCATTATAGGGTATGGCTTTTGTCATTAAGACAACTCGGTTGTTCAACGATTTTGTACTCATTGCATTCGGAACACTTAATACTTCACGAAGCGTTTCCGTTGATGGCTCGTTTGACAAGAATCGTTTGACTCCAGATATCTTCTGCTTATCCAGTTCTTCTTCGGAAAATGAAGCATCAGTTTTTTGAATAATCAGGTCCACGTGATTTCCTAAAAGAAGTAACACACGCCCCCGTTCCTTATCTGTGATCGTATCGCTTAGCAGCACAATTTGGAATTCCTTTAACAACTCTTGGGGTACTGTACCACGCATAAGCATTTCTAAAAGTGAATTTGTACAAAAGACTTCATGACCTAACAAGCGAATTTGTTGTTCGATCTGTTGCTCAGCAAAACAGCACTTAGTTAATAACAAAATTCGACACATTGGTTATCTCCTTCTTTCTTCTTTCCTGTATTAAACTGTCTCTCCGTCTTTGCGATTTTTCTTGCGGCGGGTGACGATCAAGTAAATGATTAGAATTAAAATAATTCCACTAAGAATACCTAAGGCAATGAACAGCCAGCGATTATTACTTTCAACGGTAATTCCGACAGCATCGTTATTGATCCGGTCAGCGTCCTCATCTGTAACAGTAAATATCTTATCAAACTCCCAACGATTGCCGCTTTGATCTTCGGCCACCATATTGAGACGATAATCACCAGGGTACATCGGATCTCCATCTGTTGGAATGAAATAATTGAAGGTTGTATTCGGGGCTACCCGATGATCCGTCGTTTTGGCTTCTTTGACAACATCGTCTGAATCTGCGCGATAGACCTGCGCATCAATCGTTAAATCTGTAATGTTCATGGCCTGTGGATTTTGCAAGTTTACTACAAACTGCGGCTTGAATCCTCTAAGATCCGCAGTGACTTTCTTCAATTGCATATCTGGTTTAACAACCGTATCGTTTTCAGTCAGAATGACACCAATCACATAGGCCGTAGCTACACTGACACTATTCTCAGCCTGCTGGTTGTCACTAACTTTTGAAACCCGAATGCCGCCAAGGTTCATGCCATCAAATTCTTCTGCCGGCATTTTCAAGGTAATATCGATGATGGACTGGCTTTTTGGGGGAAGTTTGATTTGGTTTTGAGCACTAGCGATTGTGTCGAAGGGCTGAGCTAAGGTTTCATCAACTGGGTTCTCCGTTTTTTGATAATCGATAATGACATTATTGTTGGTAAATGCATTGTTTAATTGAATCTCGTAAGTTGCTGCTTCATCACTCTCATTACTGATTTCTACTTGAATGACTTGTTCTTGGTCTGGCGCCATTCGCAAATCAAAGAAGGAGCGTCCGGTATCCCGCTGATTCTCAGGGAGCATCGCCCGAACCGAATAGCCCACTCCGTCGTCAGCAGCATCTTCTGCATATACGTTCACACTGCCGATTAATCCAATCAATATAACGAATAAAACTCTACCTATTTTTTTCATCCTGTCCTCCAAATATGTACCAAGAGAACTAGAAGACTAGTTCTCTTAAAGGTTGTGCTATGAGCTTATATTGTGTCGTTTAATTCGAATGTGATCGTGCCATCGTAAGTACCTGCATTTGCGTCAGTTATCTTCATATTTGATTTAATCTGACCGTCTTTACCACCTTCTTTAAACACATAACTACCCACCACTCCTGTTGGAACAGTGACAACCGGTACAGTATCTCCATCAATAAGAGTTGCTAAAGTACCAGTAGCCTCTCCATTTGTAGAATCTCCCATAGTAACGTCAAGTGATACTAAGGTATTAGACGCTGTTAAATCTGCTTGTGTATAACTAGCAGATAATTCCCACTCACGATTAGTTAGGGTTGTTCCAACTGGCGCTTTATCTTCACCTGTAATAAAGCGAGTATCCATTACTTTAGCATCTCCTGTAACTGTAGCATCAGCACTGATTGTACCCGCAGATACTGCATGTGGGCCGTAATTAAACTCCGATGGAACTTGCAACAACTGAAGTTTGTCGTAATCATCGTGATTTTCATCCTCAATATTTTTAATCGTAATCGTTGTATCAGAATCTAATTCTCCACCTGCAACTACCGCTGCACTCGCTGGAGCAGCAGCCCCCACAATCGCCATTAACACTAACATTGAACCGAACAGTTTGATTTTTTTCAATTTAAATTCCTCCATTTTTCTATTTATATCAAGTTCATTTGATATCCATTTTATAAAACATCCTGTATTGCCCATTCCATCGGCGCATAATAATCGCCTAATTGGTTGTTTTCTTTGACCATCAGGGAAATATTTTCTTTAGGCACGCGATAAGTAATCGTCCCGCTTCCTTGATGATCCGTTAAACGTACGACCTCAGTTGCTTCACTGGTTGATACTGCATCGACGCGTTTTACTTCACTGCAGATATTTATGGGAAGCCACTCTTGATCGGCTTCTACCTGACCTGCACCTAATGTGTATTCGTAATTCTCCAGCTGATGACCTTCCACGCTAGTAAAAGGCTGAGAAATCAGCATCAATTTCCAATCAGCTGAGGTCTCTTGATTTTTCCTGATTACTACCGAAAAATCATCCAACGCCTGATAGGTTATTACCCCATCATTTGTGCCAACCAGACCAAAGTCTACATTCGTAACCGACATAACCTCAATCGGCTGCGGCAAAATCGTGATAGTCGTAGAGGATTGACCGCCATTGGCTAAGGCACTCACAGGAGAAAAAATGCTGCAGATGAGTAAAGCAACTAAAGCACCGAATCCTTTACCTTTCATTTGCTTTCCTCCTTGCCAACAGGATGATCACTACACCCAATAACAACAGCGTTCCCATCAACGCAGCTAGATAGCCAATGACTTCGTTGGTTTGCGGCAATTTTTTGTTACTCTCCGAAGCTGCCGCAGAGCCGTTTTGCGGTAACGTGGTTTTGCCAGTTCCAGATGAATTGCCGTCTCCGGCTGCCGGCAATTCATCTGTATTATCTACCAGCTGCACATGCACATAGGATCGTTGACTTGAGGCTTCACCCGTTAAAGGAAGCAGTGACAAAAAGCTGACTGAAAAAATACCGATGATAACAATTAAAAGCTTTTTCATTCTTCGCTACATCCTCTCCTTTTTTTAGAGTCCATCATTTAGTACAAACTCAACTTTTCCCTTGTAAGTTCCGAGCCCCAAAGCAGGATTCAGTTCAAACAGGATTCCCTGATCATCTGACCAGTCAGAGGAATAGTTGTTGTTCGATTGGGCAGCGGTTGCTTTATCAAGAACAACAGTCCCTTCATTAAGGTAGGTGTGATCAGCTTCTCCATAGAGTGCCAGCAAATCAAGACTTTTTGCGATGGCTGGTGATGATTCATCCCAAATAGGTTTTGTCGAAACTTGAACCTCCCAATTGGCATTGGCAGTTGAATCATAAACAACGATCTTGTTTTCCACTTGATCGATTGGGGCTGTAAAATTCTCGGCTGCCAGCTCATTAACAGTCCGAGAGCCATAGTCAAGGTTAGGAACTTGCATCAGTTTAAGCACAGATGCAAGTTGAATTTCAAAAGCTGTTGGTACTAAGGAAATATCGTGATAAGGAATCGTTTCTCCATAATCCAGTGTCCAATTTCCTTGATCTTTATTAATAGACTGCGGATCTCCAAATAGATTCCCTACTGGTCCGTCATCAATTAAGGTCACATCTGTTAAATCCGAAGTATCTTGGGCGTAGACAAAAACTTTTTCAAGATTTGTGAGATCCAACTTTGCAGTCCATGCACCATTCTCAGCTGCTTCGGTTGTGCCTAGTTCGGTATAATCACTACTATAGATAGCAACTTTTGCACCTGGCTCAGTCGTTCCTGCTATTGTAGAATCTGCCTCAGCTTTTACTTCTTCAGTAGTCACCTTTATTTCAGGAGGTAAAACATCTACTGTTTGCTGCGTACCCAATAAATCATCAGCTGCATAGTCTCCATATTCACTAGCACCCGGTTCAGACGTATCAGCTATTCCCTTCATTCCTTTATACCAAGAACCAAGTATTTCAATCGTTGTCCCCGGCTTCAAATGATTTCCAGCTCCTAAATCAATGCGGATATTGGCGTCTTGTGGTGCCCAGCCGACTCCCGATCCTCCTTGATTAAAAGAATTCACTAAGGTTGTTACTTTTTGATCTTCTTGATCCGTGTAGTGAACGATTAATGCACCTATGTTGGTTGAACTAGCCGCTTCATAAACGAAATCTGTTCTTCCATGTTCATCTTTACTAGTTTCAAAATGATTCTCTTCATCACGTTTTGGAAGTTCTATTTTGGCAAAAATACTGCTATCAGCATTGGTCGATTGATAGAAGTCTGTCACTCTTGCCTGGATATCACTTTGCGATTTCATATATGAATATTGGTTGATACCGTTAGCGAATTCCTCTGGATCAGCAGCTTTAAATTCACTTCCAGACAGTTTATAGTCCCTTCTAGAAATAATGTCAGTTGGCTTTTCTGCATGACCTGCCCCAGTTTTCCAAAGCGATGTCAAAATATTAATCGCATCTAATTCCGAACCTTCATGATAAGCGCCTAATAGGTCACCGTCGACGTTGTAATTTTGAATTTCATAATTAGCAGGTTTGTCTAATTTGAATTTTAATATTCCTTGGGCACCATGATCACTTGCAGCATTGAAGATTCCTGCCCCTGCCGTGTTTCCGCGAGCGATGAAATTCGTTCCAGGATTTGCCGTAACAGAAATGATCCCGTGATCCTCTCCTTGACCCTTGCCAGCATGAATGGCCGCACCGCCTTTAGCATCAATTAGCACACGGCTATTATCCGCCACACCAGATCGACCTAACGTAAAACTGGCTTGATTCCATTCCTCGTTTTGGATATTGTCAAACTGAACAGCTACAAGATCACCTTCACCTTTGGGGTCCATCCCCTCGTTGCTGCCCTTGCCTTTATGTGTTACTTCAAAAGCACCGCTGTTGGTCACATTAATTTGATTACTATTCCCGCCTACGCGAACACCAGCCGACTTAAAATTCCCTTGTTCTTTAGTCAATACAAAAGAGGCGTTATCAATATTAAACTTATAGTTCCCTTTCGCATCTCCCGTTCCGCCAGAGTATCCGAATAGACGTATACCAGGAAAACATTCTTCAGCATTGAATCTGCTGCCACCTTCATCAGGAATGATCCTAGGATCAATTCCCGATCCAGACACAACGTTAAATTCCGATTGATCCTTGATGTTGAATTGTCCTTCGTTTCCACGCATGAAAACGGCCGTCCCATAATCATTTTTCAGATCTACTTTACTAGAGTTTATTACATTAATGGAAGATCTCTGTTGCTTAATAGCAATCAGTCCTTCCTGATTATTACCATCATCTCCACTATTATAGGATCTTCCTTTGAGGGAAATAGTTGAACTATCAATAGTCAATTCGGAGGAAGTTTTGTCGTAATTATTTCCATGAGAAAAATCGATGATTGCTAGTACGGGAGTTTCAACATCAGAAACTACGGTGTCTTCACCATCAATATCAATATTCGATTGACCGTCAACGGTCATTTTGCTATTGCTGACCTCCGTATAATACAATCGAAAGGTTTGGCCGCCTCCATCAGGGGTAGTAATACTGGAGTTGTTTGTTACTAAAAATTCTCTTGCTTCTACAAATTTCATTTCAGGATTTACTGTTTGGATATTAATTTCTGCTGTTACTTGATCGAATGTTACTTTAGAGCCCTTCGCGAATGTTCCAGTTGATTGAGTCATATCTAAATTTATTGATTTAAACGCTATATCATTACTATCTAAGCTATCCGCAAAATTCCCACTAGACAAATTTAACCTTGCTGTGTTCGCTACATTCTTAGGGGTGAGACTTGCTACATCTGAAGTCAAGGTTACTAAACTGTTTCCTCCAACAAAACTTGTATTGGTTCGATCCATTTCAATTGAGGTATTTCCTTCGAAAGTCATCTTGTTTTGACCATCAAAACTACCAAACCAAAATATATGATGAGCACTTCCCTGAGTACCTGCTCCATTTTTTACAACAAACTTAGAATCTTCTTCGAATAAAACTTCACTTCCAACATTATCAAAAACAGTGAAATCATTACCATAACCAGTTAAAGTGTTGTTGCCGCTCATAGTTACCTTTGCCATTCCATCAAATAGCGCTCTGTTGACATTGCCATAATCACAGTAGATAGAAATTAAATTGGAGTCCTTAACAACAATCTCCTCTGCCCCTGAACCTACCATTGGCTGACGAGCACCATTGGCTGACGGCGGGGTTATAGTCACTTTGTTAAACATAACCTTCTTAGCACTTCCAATTACTAGCGCATTTATGTTAAAGGTGTTCATTCCCAAAGTAACTGTATCAAATGCTAGCTCCCCTTCTGGCCTAGCATTAAAGGAAACTCTACGATTGCCATCATTATAGGTAGGATCCAAATCCCGGTTAACTGCTTCCCCGCTAGTTTCGTCACCCTTCCAACCAATGATTTTTACAGGACGTACAATCGAAATTTCTCCTTTTTGGCTCCAGTTGTTTGATGGTGGTCCAATATCTTTTGTTACCCGAACTTCCGTAGCCCCATCATTGATTGCTCTTTTAAGTTCTGCCCAATTACTGACTGTACTAATTTTAACCGCATCTGCTAAAACTGAATTCTGACGTTGCGTGAATGCTAATTCATTACTCTTAGATTCTTCTGTCGACGATTGCTTTACTTCTTCATCTACAATCGATTCCTTAGTAGTATCAGTTTTCGCATCTGCTGTTAAATTGGTTGGGATTTCGGTTTCTAGGCGATTGCCGCTGTCTGAGGAAAGATCGTAGGTTTCCGAAGTTTGTTCAGTATCTGTAATTTTAGCTTCCATAATATCTTTATTTTCGGTGATCATTGTGGTAGTTTCTTTTATTTGTGGTTGAACAGTTACTCCTGCTTGTGTTGCATCATCCAATAAATCAGCGATTACAATCACCTGTTGTTCCTCTGCTGCCTGTCCATCTTCGCCAACCAAGTAAACACCATCTTGTTCTGTAAATAATTGATCGCCACTCGCATCGGTTACGGATTTCAATGACATCCCAGTAAAATCTGAGAAACTAATAAGCAGATGGCTGGTAACATTTTCTGAACTAACCGCTTTGGTCAATGTTAACTCCCATTGGATCGTGGATGCTGCTTCATCAATCGAGGGCTCAGAAAATATGAACCGTCCTTTTTCTGTCTGAATTGCCGCGATTGTTTCGGCATAACTAATGTTGCTGACTGTGCTGATAGTTGTTTCCGCTATCGTGGCCCCCAAAAACAAAGCAGTTGCACAAACTGCTCCCAACCTAATGATGCTTCTCTTCAAGTTCATCCCTCCTTTATATCCTTACCTCCGACAAATCACTCCGGATGAAACTAGTCTTGATCACCTATTCAAGTTAGAAAAAGTTGCTGATATTTATTGCGAATCAAAATATAGGAATTGAAAGGTTTTAAAACGATTGAGCCTTTTGGCAATATGTACTAGAGGACTACGTTTATTACACTTCCTTTAATAATCGCTTGCATCTATATCATCTTCTTCGAAATGCAACAAAAAAATAGTGACAAACACTCTTTTGTTATAAAAATATTCGCCTAAACAAAAATATGCAAAATATTAATTTGTAATAACGAAATAAATTATTATCGGGTAACATTTCAGTGTTTCAGGCTTATCTTATTATCAGCATACTTTAATATTTTATACGTGTCAACGTTAATTCATAATATATACGATAAACAAAAATTCAAATTAATTATTTTTTCGATGAGAATATCTGCAAAAATGTAGGGAGAGGTGTTCCATCGAATCAAGAGGTTCAACGTTCTTTAATCGCACAGGGTGCTGAATAGATACAGAAAAATTTCAGAAACTGCGTTATCATTCAATCAAACCTTTCATCCTTGCGAGTTATCACTTTTAAGAAGAAAAAAGATACGCTCCACCAATTAATTCAAAGGCCATTCGATAAAATTTGTTATTTTATATCGATAATAAACTTTGGGCATAGTCAATTACAAACGTGAAAAAGCTCTATTAATTCCAACCATTGTAGATATGCGATTCGTCTTAGATTGGCATTCATCGATAAAATCGACAATTCTCTTGCTTCACTCTCTAGACATATTTTCTATCCTTCTAAGAAAGATTCAAAGTGCTTAGCAGCTCATTCATTGTCTTTCATAAAACGGCAAAAAAAATCAGAGAATACATAATGATATGCCTCTCTGATTTTTCCACTTAACTAAGTTATTATTAAATTACCAATTATCCTCTATCCGTTCTTTCAACCTCTGGATAAACGGCTGATAATCCACTTTGCTAAAATCCGAAACATCAAACTCCACCAATTCCCCTAATTGGAACTGATTATAGCCCCGATCTTGGATCACCTGACGGAATTCTTCTTCGGTAATGATGGCATCCGCCTGGGTACGGTCTGCTAACTGATCGCCAAAATGATAGTGGGTCATGATATGACTTAAATGACGATCGTTTTCCACATCACGAACTTTCCGCCGCTGCCACAATACATCAAAGTCAGCAACTAATCGCACCGTAATTACTTGGTAGTCATACTTTTCAGCTAACCCCTGCAGCTTATCCGCTTGCTTAGCACTAAACGGATACTCCGACAGAATCACTCGTTTGCCAGCTTCCATATACAAATCCAGCACCCCATAGTAAAATTTCCAGACCCGTTTTTCCAATTCAGCTTTTTCGGCGGCATTATCAAAACCCACTGAATCAGCTAAAATTTCTTTGCCTTCATCCGGAGTTAGAACAAACAACTCCGGAATGACTTTTTTGATTTCATTGATTAAATAGGTTTTGCCAGTTGCCGGACTTCCTGCAAGTAAAATCAAATACTTCTTCATACTATTTTTTCATAGATAATGGGCTATCTGAATTCATAAATAGTCCGATTTTGTGTTTAACGATTTCTTTGACTTTCATGTTTGCAGGAATCACATTGTGACGCAATGATTTGTTGACTTCGGTTTCGCTAAATGATTCTTTCGCAGTTTTTGTCCAGTTGACTAACAATTCTGTACCGACATTGAATTTGCGGATGCCGTGGTTGATTAATTCAGGATAGTCTTCTTCTTTTACTCCGGTTCCACCATGAACAACTAACGGAATATCAACAACCGCGTGAATTTCTTTTAGTAATGGAATGTTCACTTCGGTTTTTGATTTGAATTGGCCGTGGTTTGTACCGATTGCAATTGCCAAAGCATCAACGCCAGTATGTTTAACAAATTCCACTGCATCTTCTGGTTTCGTATAAACTTTGTCGTCTTCAGCAACGGAAATACCTTCTTCGGTTCCGCCGATGGTTCCAAGCTCGCCTTCCACTGAAGCGCCGTGAGCGTGAGCATATTCAACAACTGCTTTGGTTTTGGCAATATTTTCTTTGAAAGGTAAATGTGAGCCATCGTACATGACACTAGAGTAACCAGCATCAATCGCCGCTTTGATTTCATCAAAGTCGCGGGCGTGGTCCAAATGCAGGCAGACGTCTACCATTTCATCTTCAGCGATTTCTTTAGCTACAGCCACCATTACTTTGTAGCCGATGTATTTAGCTGTATCAATACTTGTTTGAATGATGATTGGTGCGCCCATTTCTTTAGCCGCTCGGATCATTTCTGGCAGCATTTCTAAGTTGTGGGTGTTAAAAGCCCCAACTGTCATGTTCAATTCTGTTGCTGTTTGTGTTACTTCTTTTAATGTTTTATACATCTATCCATTACCTTCTTTTCTATTTTTAGCCACTGATAGTGACTTTTTTAGCAATTTGTCGCATGTCGTCCATCTTGTTCATGTAATAATCGATACCGGCATCATCGCCGTTGCGGGCAGCTTCTGCCCGCTTAGCATTGTAAAGACTCATCAATTTTTTGTAGCCGTCTTTGATGGTTAATTTGTAATCAAGGCTGGTTTCCAAAGCTTTGATGGCCTGATCGGTGTCATCTAGTTGGGCATAGGCTAAGCCTAGTTGTTCGTATAATTTAGCCATGGCTTCTTTTTCTTCCGGATCAGCCGCCTCAATTTGCTTAGTTAAGTCTTGAATCTGATTGTTGAGCGTTTGTTTTTCTTCTTCGGTTAAGGTAGGTTCAACAACTTCTTCCACCTTGGCCTTTTTATCTTTCTTTTTCAAAAATCCAAACATGATGTGCTCCTTTCCGTTCGCCTAAAATGCTTTCAGGATTGGACTTAAAATCCATGCGTATAACAAGGCTACAGTAACAGTATCAACATCGGTTGCCGTTGCATTGATGAAGCCCATTTGATTGAAGATCGTTACCAATAATGCTGGCAGCAGCGTGATAAAGAATCCGTGAGCGATACCACCAATAATTGCACCACGACGTCCGCCGACTGCATTACCGAAGATACCTGCTGTACCACCGGCGAAGAAGTTAGTTAACATACCTGGCAAGATCATTGCTAAGCCGAACATAGGCAGAACAAACATCGCAATAATGGTTCCGATCGTTGTTGTAATGAAGCCTAAAATTACTGCATTTGGCGAGTAAGGGAAGAATACCGGGCAGTCCAAAGCGGGAATCGCATTTGGTACTAGCTTCATCGCAATACCACGGAAGGCTGGTACAATTTCACCTAACAACAGACGAACACCTGATAGTAGAACGTAAACCCCAACAACAAATTGAATAGCTTGTAAAAAGGCAAACATCAAGTAGTGCTGTGAACCTGTATCCACCGCACCTGCTCCAGCAAAGGCTGCAGTGATGATGTACAACGGCACCATTACTACCATTACTGATAAGTAAGTGTCTTGTAAGAATTCAAAAGATTTTGGCATATTGATATCTTCGATTGATTTTTTATTTTCGCCTTTTTCACCGAAGATATAAGCAACGCCCGCTTCAAACATATAACCAATGGTACAGAAGTGACCCAAGGCAATATCGTTTGATCCGGTAATTTTGCGAATGATCGGTTGAGCAATCGCCGGCATTGCCACTGCGAAGACAGCACCAACGAACCCACCTACTAGAATCAAAACAATTCCTCGTAAACCTGAGAAGAATCCGAAGACTGTCGTCATCGTAGCCATCCATAAAATCGCTTGTCCAGTTAAGAAGATATATTTCCATTTCGTGAAGCGGGCAATGATAATATTAAAAACAAAAATTGCTAAGAAGGTTAACGCGATGTCGCGGCCTAAACCTAATTCATTCATCGCTTGTCCGTTAATTGCTTCAATGGAAGGAATAATCCCCTGCATATGGAAGCCGGCCGTAAAGATTTCCCCAAAGTAGGTTAAGCTGCCCACGATAATACTAGAACCAGCACTCAATACTTGGAAGCCCAGCAAGGTCTTCAACGTTCCGGAAATGACCATCCCAACGGATTTCTTTTGCAGCACTAGACCCAGCATGGCGATTAGTGCGATAGTGATTGAAGCTTGTGTCAAAATGTTCTGAATAATAAAATTAACTACACCCATTTTTTTGTCCCCTTTATTCTATTTTTTACAAAGCACCTTTTGCTTCTAAAACCGGTAATAATTTTTCTTCAATTTCCGCTTTTGAGACAATGTTCTTCAAGAAGACCACTGACGTTTTGCTTTCATCAATTGAAAATTTTTCAAACTGCGATTTAAAATTTTGCGCCGTAATGATAATGTCTGGCTGAACCGATGCTGCCGTTGAAATATCCACGTGATCCAATTTTGCATCTACATTATGTGCGTTCAATACATCCTCTGCTGCCATTTGAGCCGCAAAGCTGCTTCCTAAACCGGCACCACATACAAATAAAATCTCTACTCTTTTTCCCATAATCATTTCTCTCCATTCTATGTTTTAAATAATTAATTCCCTGGTTCACTAAATAATGCTGCTTTGAATTCTTCGATATCGGTATATTCACTCAACCGATCAATTTTGTCTTCGTCATTGATTAACTCCACTAAACCTTTCATAATGTTCAGGTGGGAGAAGGAATCAACGGCGGCTAAGCAAAAAACAATTTTTACTGGATCGTTTAGATCGTTGCCAAATTCAATCGGCTCCTTCAAGGTAGCCACACTTAGTCCCAGCTTGTTTACACCATCCTCGGGACGGGCATGAGCTAAGGCAATGTGCTTGCCGATCACAATATACGGCCCAAATTCCTTCACCGAATCAATCATGGCTTGGACATAACTTTTTTCAATCACGGCTTCCTTCAATAAAGGCTCGGCGACATTTTCAATTGCTTCTTCCCAGTCAGCGACGGGCTGATTCAACAAAATCGCACTATCCTTCAATACATCTTTCAACATCGGCTGAATCTCCTTTTTATTGATCACTAAATGATTTTGATCAAAGATTAGTTCTAACTCTTTATAAATTTCACCATTCACCTTGCCCTGACTTTTTTCGATAATATCGATCAAAGAATAAAACAGGCGAGTGGAGTCATTCGAATTGTTAATTAAACGCTTGTACTTGCTGTTCTCGTTTAAAAAGTGCTGAATCCGTTTTTTGCTTTCTTCCTTAATAATCGGGTCCAGCTCCAGCAGCGGTTTCTTGTCATAGGTAACCTGGACTGTCGAAAAGACTAGATCCACATCCAATTTCTCGATTAGATCAATTTCCCGTGAGCTTAAAACTGCTAGCACCTCGATATTGAAAAGCTCCTTTAGGTTTTCTGATAGAAGCTTTCCGGTAGCCATCCCGTGGTTGCAAATCACAACAGCCTTGTAGACATAATGCAAATCCTGATTAATCGCACTAACCGAAGTAGAAAAGTGAATGGTTAGAAAGGCGATCTCATCGTCACTCAATTTTTTGATGGTCCATTTCTCAATCTCTGGTGTGAACTGATGGATGGCGGTGTAAATATTGCCGTAATTCTTTTGGATGTTTTCCTTCAACGGATTAACGATTTGAACATCATTTCTCACGCGATTGATTAAGCCAGCAATGTGCTTATACAGCCCCTCCTGCAAAACTTCTTCCTTACGAGAAAAAGGAATCTTGGTTTGCTTTTCGACAAATTGAATCATCTGAATCGACAAGAGCTGAGCCTGTACCCACTCGATGGAATTATGCATGTCGCGGGAGTTGAAAGTGTTCAGCATGAACACAATGTACTTAATTTCAATTTCCGGCGGACGAATGGCGAAGGTTTCACAAATGGCATTCACGTAATCGCGAATTTCACTTTGTGGTGTATCGACAACCTCCCAGGTCGTGCTGGCGATCAAATCCTGCCGCATGTAACGACTAAGCCAAACAGCAGTAAAAACAATCAGCTGATTACGATAAATATTGTCTTCCACTGACGAGACCGACTGATCATGCAGCTGATCCAGCTTTTGCAGCAGCTGAATGGGAATATAACGATCCAGAATCGAACGGTTTAACGAGGAAAATTGTTCTTTGGCTGGATCAATCATCCCAACGGTGTGGTTGATAATGTCGTAAATCATGGTGCGAATCGATCGTTCTGCTCCCCGCAGGACAATCCCTTGCTTGGGAATACTTAGTACTTCGATCCCATAGCTTTGCAAAGTGGCGCGAACCCGCCGCATATCTTCATCCAAGGTACTTTTGGAAATGACATACTCTTCTTCCTTCTGATAGAGAAAAACCGGTCGTTTGCCTAAAGAAAAAGCTAGAATCAAATCAAAAATCCGATTTTCACGTTCCAGGTAATCCGGCGTATCCACCTTCTTAGTGAATTCGTTCAGCCGGTTCAGCTGTTCCTTGGTTAAAACCAGCTGGTAGCCTTTTTTGCGAACGTTCTCAATTTCAGGGAGCTTTTCGTTAACTAAAAATTCATTGATCTCCTTTAGCTCATTGCGAATTGTTCGAGCACTGATATGAAATTTTTCCTCCAGCGCCTGCAGGTCTAAAGGATACTCAGTAGTTATAAAAAGTTTTAGGATGGTCCGTGTTCGATCTTTCATTTCTTATCCCCTCGTCTAAACAAAGTATATAGTCGGCAGCAATTCTTGATAAGTAGAGATTGTTGCCACTTTTTTGTGCAAAAATGTAAGCGCTGTGATGCGTTTAGGTTATTCTCTACTATATAAATAGCTATCCCAGCAAGTTATTTTTATTAATTAAACAAATAGAAAAAAGCTCCCATTAACAAAAATTCTCTGTTAATGAGAGCCTTTCTTTTGGCCGTCTATTACTGCTGGCCGTATGTGCCGAACTTTTCAACCGCTTCTTGCAACTGTTCCTTGTTCAATAAAACAGGAGTGCCGATGCAGCGAGCCCGGTAATTTAATTTTGCGATAAACTCAATATCTTTAGCAGCTTCAAAGGCGTCTGATAAGCTGCCGCCGATGGTTAATACTCCATGATTACCTAATAAAATACCTTTGTCCTGCTTAATCGCGTGGTAGGCTTCTTCTGCTAATTCATAACTGCCGAAGGTTTTGTAGTCACAGCAGCGAACTTTTTCGCCAATCGAACCGATGATATAATGCAGCGGCTCAATCTCTTGATGCAAGCATGCGAAGGTAGTTGCATACTCAGAATGGGTGTGGACTACGCTATTCACATCCGGCCGATTTCGGTAAAAGATCGCATGCAAGTCATATTCACTCGAAGGCTTCCGCGTTCCTTCTACCACATTGCCTTCAAGATCCATCACAACAATATCTTCCATTCGGGTATCAAAATAAGGAATCCCGCTAGGACTGATCAGCATCACCTGTTCGTCTCGTAAATAGACGCTGATATTGCCGCCAGTACCCGTAGTCAAGCCTTCAGTAATCAGCTTCTTGCCGTACTCGACAACTAATTCCCGCTCTTTTAAATAGTTCATCTATCTTCCATCCTTAATAAAATGTATTTTCTGGGTTAACTTTCATGTAGCTGGCCAAATCATAAGGTGAGAAAACCCCACGATCGGTCACAATTCCGCCGATTAACTCAGGCGGCGTCACATCAAATGACGGATAAATCGCCTTAACCCCCGGCAACGTATGCTTGATCCCATTCATTTCCAAAACTTGTTCCGGATCCCGCATCTCGATCTTAATACTTTCATGGGTTTTCTTATCCGTATCCGGAATCCCCGTAACAAAGTAAGGAATCCCAAAACGATTGGCTAACAAAGCAATCTGATACGTACCCACTTTGTTGGCAATGTAGCCATCTTGAGCAATTGTATCAGCCGCCGAAGTGTAGATATCGATTTTTTCATGAGTCATCAAATAAGCAATCATGTTATCGGAAACAACGGTCGTATCAAAGCCCATCTCAGCACAGCAGCTAGCCGTTAAGCGTGCTCCCTGTAAATAAGGCCGAGTCTCAGCACAGAAAAAACGCAGCTGTTTGCCTTGATTTTTCGCCTCTCGCAACAAGGTTCCGATAATCGTTTCCCCAAAACATTGAGTCAAAACTGTCCCGCCATCAGGAATTTTATCGATTAAATACTTCGCTACTTTGCCCATTGTGAAGTAACGGCGATCTAGTGAATCAACTGTATTTTGTTTAATAGCCGCAGTCGGATCTTCCCCCTTGGCTAAAGCTTCTTCTGCTACTATGACACATTTTTCAGTAATCAAGCGCATACGGTTAGCCGTGGTTGGACGGGCATTGGCGATTGTTTCCGATGCTTTCTTCAAGTAATCCATGCGCGCTTCAGTAGACAGTTCTTTGCTTTGCTCACTTGCCAAAGCCATGCCCATCCCGGCTGCCGTATAAGGCCCTGCACTTTGGGTCACCATGTCAGTGATGGCTTGCGCAACTTCTTGATAAGTGGTACATTCTACAAATTCCAACCGGGTAGGATAAATTCTGCGGTCCAAAATCCGCACCTTGCCCGCTTCATACCAGGCAACATTTTCATATTGCAGTAAAGTCGGCATGCCTGTATCTTGTCGTTCCATTTGTTTATCGCTCCTTCAACTCATTAAAATGCTGAATCAATTGTTGGCCACTGGTGATTTTTCGCCGATCGGTAATTAATTGAATTCCGGTTTTGATCAACAGTCGTTCCAGTCTTAGCTGAGCATCGTGATCATCCAGTAATGACAGTTCCTTCACCTTCGAATCACCCACCACTCGACGAATCAATTCTGTTCCGGCATAGCCCAAAGCATCCGCAAAAACAGTATCCATCATACTCTGCTTAAAGGCCTCATTTTGATATAACGAACACTGCACCTTTTGATCATAGGCTAGTTCAAATTTGGCCTTTGTTTTATCATAGACTTCTTGAATAGCGGTCAAACTCCATTGCTGAAAGTCTTCATTGGATGGTTCCTCCATTAAATTTTTAGCCACTGGGAAATATAAATGCGCCAGCACATTGCCGATATCATAGCCAATCGGACCGTAAAATGCAAATTCTGGATCGATCACCTTCAATCCCGTTTGATTAATAAAAATCGAACCGGTATGCAAATCCCCATGAATTAAGGCTTGGGCATTGTTCATGAAATTGTTCCGCAGCCAGGCCACTTCCGTTTGCAGCGGCAGATTTTGGTATAAATTCTCCGCAACAAATTCTTCGTTACCGGCAGTCAATATATTGCGCCCTTTGTAATCATTATAGGGCTCGGTGAAAACTAGATCTTCGCTGATATCAGACATTTCAATATTGATAAAATCGCGAACCTTGCGTTTCTTCACATCACGATCCAACACCAGATCCGTCGTCGGCAGCAGCGTCTCCACTAAATAATCAGAAATTTCTTCGCTGAAATTAGGAAAAATCTTTTGATCAATCAACTGGTAACGCATATTTTGATAATCCGAGATATCTTCCATCACCAAAGCATACATATTGGTATCAAAGTAAAACACTGTTGGCACATAATCCGGCGCCAATTCATTTTGCCAGGTCAGAATGTCGGCTTCAATTCGGCTGCGATCAATCGACAAAGGCCGACCAGAAGAACGCAACAGTTTGTCCGCTTGCTTAATCACGACACTTTCACCCGTCGTCTGATTCATCACACGAAAAACATAATTAATATTCCCATCACCAATTTCAGCTACCTCTAGAATCTGATCCGCTGGAAAAAGATGTAACTCATTTACTACATAGTCTTTTACATCTTCTTTGTTCATCAAAAAATGGTTTTGGTATTTTGAGTTGTGTGCAGGTTGTACTTGCATTGTTTTTCCCTACTTTCTTATTTACTCAACACTCTACAGTTTCGTCGATTGCCTAAAATTTTTCAACTAATTTGTGATAGAGACTAGCAATATTTTCAGCCGTCCGACTTAAATTGATCTCAGTATTAGCAATTGCCTCAGACAAGTCCATCGGTTGACTAACAATCGGAAATACTGCCGTGATCCCTGCTTCAGCTGTATTCGTCAATTCTTTATCCACGCTGCCGCAAATGGCTACCACTGGAATTCCCGCTGGCACGCGACGAGCAATTCCTACCGGAGCTTTACCGGAAAGACTCTGCTGGTCCATCCGCCCTTCCCCAACAATTACCAAATCAGCATTTTGCACGAGTTCGTCAAAATCCATCAGGTCCAATACATAATCAATCCCTGAAACAATCTCGCCACCAGCGAAAGCCGTAATTCCGGCGGCCATGCCACCACCAGCTCCAGCGCCGGCTAATGATAAAATATCTGATTCTGCTTGTTGATAAAAACTTTGTAACGCCTCATCCACCAACGGGATTTCTTCTGGTTTTAAACCCTTTTGCGGTCCAAAAACAGCCGCAGCGCCTTGTTCACCACATAAAGGATTTTGTACATCGTTAATAATCTTGATCTTTACGTTTTCTAACTCCAACTGCGGTTTTTCTACAGCTACAACCTTCCCAAGATTCGCCCCAATCGGCAACAGCTCTTCGCCTTTTTCATCCAAAAAGCGATAGCCTAATCCAGCCGCAAAACCAATGCCGCCATCGACACTGGCACTTCCACCAACTCCGATACCGATTTCAGTGAAGCCTTGCTGAATCAAGTAAATCACCAGCTCACCTAATCCCTTAGTCTG
Organism: Candidatus Enterococcus moelleringii; assembly: GCF_017377575.1. Lineage (GTDB taxonomy): Bacteria > Bacillota > Bacilli > Lactobacillales > Enterococcaceae > Enterococcus_A > Enterococcus_A moelleringii. The sequence continues at coordinate 81,225 of NZ_JAFREM010000015.1, read as the reverse complement.
CAGCTGCAACGGTGCCCGCTTTTCTTCAGAAATTTTCGGCAGTCCCACCAAATCAGCCATCTCAAAAAAGGCTTGGCTTTCCTTGAAACCATAGCGCATCGCAACTTTCTCGCCAAAGGGTCCCGTGACTTCCGCTGTCGCAGTAGTCAAATTCAAACTGCTGATCAAAGCATCTAATGTTCCTTCTCCGCCATCGCCAACTGGCAATAATTGAAACTCCGCTTTTGGTAAAACTTTTTCCATTCCCTGTTGAATCGCCGCTGCAACTTCTGGCGCCGAAAGACTTCCCTTAAAGGAATCCGGCATAATTAATACGTTCATCTTTTTCACCTCATCAAAAAAATACCTTCTTGGTTCAAGTCTTACATTTCTCAATCGAAAATGCAAAACTTTTCCAAGAAGGTATCACTTATTGAATGCTGATTTTGGTACCAACCTGAATTGTTGGCATTGGTTTGTCTTCTACATACAAGGTGCCAGGTAATTCAGCCTCGGTTGAACCATCGAAGCGTAAAGTAATGTGGCCTAGATCATCTAAGTTTTTCTTCACCACATCACCAACAGCGGTAATCTGGTAGCTTTGTTCATCAAAGGAGAAGGTCATACCGGGAGTGATCTCGCCAGTTGATGACTTCAACACAATGTTGTAGCAGTAATCTGCTAAAGTTTCTGGTGCTTCATCTCCAAAGAAAATCAACATGTTTTCCGCTTGAAACATTTCTGCTTCAGGCCCAATATTGGTTACTTCCGTCTCATAAATCATTTCTCATCTCTCCTAACTAATTACTTGCTACTACTAGTTTAACTGTACATACCGAAACTTGCTAGCCAAGCTACGACAACGCGGGGAGCACCGTTTAAGAAACGAGAGTATAATACAGATGGCACGCCGACTTCTACTGTTTCCGCTTCGGCTTCTTCCAACCCTAATCCAACCGGAATAAAGTCGCAGGCATTTTGGGTATTAATGGCAAACAATGCAGGTAAAGCCAATTGCGGCGGGATATTGCCTTTGCCGATTTCTACCCCGATCAACGTTCCTAAGATCTGACTGATAACCGCGCCAGGTCCTAAAAGTGGGGATAAGAAAGGCAGTGAGCAGATAAAGCCGATGATAATTAGTCCTACGACATTTCCTGCTAGAGGTTTCATCAAATTGGCAAATACAGTACCCACGCCGGAACCTTGAATGATCCCAATCAGTAAGGATACAAAGGCCATGAAGGGAATGACTGTGTTAATCATAGTCTGCACACCTTCACGCGCTGATTGGTTGAAGGTTGCTACGACTTTACCAGCACCCATCCCAATTTTAGCGATGAAGCTTTGTTGTTCTGCCCGTTGTTCAGTAATCTTTTTATCAGTAGAATACTTGAATTTCTTTTCTTCTTTTGGTGTTTCGGTTCCCGCAGCGACTGTTGCTTCGTTTTCGTCCGCTAACGTAATTTGTTCTGGGCCAACCGCCGAAACATAGATAGTCTCATTAATATACTGAGCTAAAGGACCACTTTTGCCAGTTGGGACAATATTCACTGTCGGAATGTTTTTCTTCGGATAAATCCCGCAGCGCAAGGTACCGCCGCAGTCAATAATCGCCAAAGCAATTTCATCATCAGGAATAGAAGTTTTAAAGCCATTTACTGATTCCATTCCAGTTAATTCTGCAATTTGATCAACGATGGCAGGTTTTTCACCGCCGCCGGTTACGTAAATAAATTTATGTTTTTCTTCGGTTGGAGTAATTACTAATGGTCCACCAAATCCGCCGTTACCTTTAACAATCTTTATACTTTTATAAGCCATGGTATTCTCTCCTTTATTCCGTCTTATTCTACGCTAGCAACGTCTTTGCTAAGTTCGATTCCTTGTTGTTTACAAACAAAAGCGGTTGTAAAGTCTGTTACCCAGCCGCCGATAAAGTTCATCACAATCCCTACTAACATATAGCGAATCGCAAGTTCCATTGAGTTCAATCCTAAAGCGGTAATCCCTTGAGCAACCCCCATCCAAACGAACAATTCACCTGGATTAATATGAGGAAACACGCCGTTGCTTGTATGACAGAATTGCGCTTGTGACGCATAATAGCTTGGTTTGTAATATTCAGGCAAGAAACGAGCCATGGTAAATGACATCGGATTGCCCAACATGAAGGCTGAAACAAATGGCAAAATTAAGTAACGAGTCAGTGGGTTTTTAGATGATGCCTTCGCTACTTTGGTTACTCGTTCTTCTCCTAAGAAGGCGATCAAGGTATTCATTGCCACCATCAAAAGTAATACGACTGGTACGATCCCCGTCATCCAGCTAATAAATGTCTCCGCACCTGTTTGGAAAAGTCCCATGAACCCTTCCGCAAAATTAATTAGAAAATCCATTTTTATACACTCCTTTTAGTAAACTTTGTTTGAACTGATTGTTTCATTAATGACAACTGCAAGCCTAGATTCATCACCGGCGATACTGGTTTAGTCTCTTGGTAATTGCCTTTTTCTACTTTTAGATAAACTTCCTGCGCATTCAATGCTGCCTGACGAGTTAGTTTATTTTCCTTCAACAATACCGGATGATCCTCACTCAACTCGTGAACATTTAGCCCAGCAAACTGCGGCCTTGGTTTGAAGCGAGCCAGAATCGAAGTTCCCTGCATCATTTCCGCTTCCTTGATCTTGCCAGTTGCGTCGACAGAAAATAATAGGATGGTCCCCGAAGCAATTTTTCCTGGTCTTCGTCCGATGGCAACTTTTCCATTACGCCGCATTCTTCCATACACCGTATTGAAATTTTTGATTTGTTTTAAGCCTAGGAACATTTGAACAATATAAGCAACAAGAGCAATAGCACCTAAGAAAAAGATATTCATGTTAGACTTCTCCTTTCGTCAGCAAGCGCGTGTAATCTTCTTTAGAAGAAACCGTTCTTACCTGCGCTCGTAAGCGCGGATTGGATGAAATAGTAAAGATTGTATCGTAAAAGCTCAGCAGTTCATCCTCTGCTTCCACCGTCAAATCGACTGGAATGGCTACTAAGAAAACCAATTCAATCTCTTCAATGGAGGTTAATTCCTGATAAGAGCCGATGGAAACAATAATTCGATCGCTTTGATTATTGATTCCGTGAGGAAAGGCAATGCCGTTTTCGATCACGGCTGACTCTTCCTGTGCTTTCAGCAAAATGTAATTCTTAAATTCCTCATCCACCCAGCTTTCCTCAGCTAATCGATTGAGCATTTGGATCAAGTTGTCCTCATAGGATGCCTGTGCATTCAGGTCTTCAAAGTAAAACTGAATGTTTTCAAAGGAGGCAGCCTTGGAAGCCATAATTCGTTTCCACTCACCCAGCAGCCAATTGTCATTGAATAAATCAGTCAGCTTAATCAAGGTAGTTGGCACTTTGGTTTCTGCTAGAGGAATTGTCGTAAATATGGCAAAATAGCGATTCAAATCTGTCGTCTGGTACTCCTCTTCTGAATAATGAGCAATCCGAATATTCGGTCCTAACACATTTCCCAACTGCCGTTTAATCATTAATGCCGTTCCTTTACCAGTATTGCAAACAATCGCAATCTCTTTGAAATTCCCACTGGTGTCAGCCTTCAACGCTAATTCAAAATAAATGGCTAAGTAAGAAATTTCCGTTTCCTGCTTTGGTTTTCCTAAAAAGTCAGCCAAGGCTTGAATCCCAATGTCAGCTAATTCATAAGCAAAAGCATGCTTCAAGCGGAAGTCCTGACCAAAAATATCGTAGGCATCCACCCGGAAAATAATGCGATTGGCTAAAAACATAAAATGTGCCTTTAAGCTGTTGAATAAATCAGCTTCGTCAATCGAAATAATTACCGCTTCGTGAATCGCCTCCAGCATAACTTGGAACAAGCTTTTGACTTCCTGATTTTCAGAGTAACTATCATCCACTACATTGTTGTTAAAAATGTTTAACGGGAAGCAGAGAAAATCAAAGTCAAACTGGCTAATAGTGATACTGTAGCTTTCCTCTAAAGTAACCAACAGCTCTTCCAGCTGAGGATCCTTGGCAAAGTAATTAACATAATAGGGAATCGCTTCAGAAAGATTGTATCCATCTAAGATCCGTTCAAAAGTTAAAGTAATCACCTTTTTCAGTAAACCCGATGTTCGAAAATCCAATTTTTTCGCTAAAGAGATTTCTTCTATTAATAGTAGAAGATTTTCGTTTAACCCGTTGTGATCCAAATAATCATAGGCATGATACAGATAGAGCATTCGCAAATTTTCTTCTTGTCCCTGCAGCAGCAGACCTTTATTCGGTGTACCAATTAAAGACAGATCGAACTCAGCTAAGATTGCCTTTAAATTTCGCAAATCCTTATTAACCGTCGAACGACTGACACCTATCATTTCTGACAGATCGTCAATTACCACATAATCCCCGCTTTTAATGAAGCATTCAATTAACACAGCGATTCGTTTAGAACTGGAATTGAAATCCATTTCCTGCTTTAAACTGCCGTTCATCACTTCTTCAAACTGTTTTGAATCAATTATCTTCAATTGATACACACCAGCTGATTCCACAATTTTTGCAATGTGTTCCAGTTGTTCATTCAATAGCTGAATGGTTTTTTTGACTGTCTGTGAAGTTGTATCGGTGATCAGCTTCAACTCATCTAAGGTCAGCCGATCTTGAGTAATAAAATGCTGCAATACTTGATACCAACGATTCACCAACGCCATCTTATTACCCCACTTTCACTTTAACCTCTTGTTTTACCACCCGCGACGTTGGTTGTAACTCCAGTGATATAACTTGCCCGATCCGACAAATAGTAACAAACCAGATCTGCTACTTCGCTTAATTTTCCGCTTCTTCCTAGTGGGATGGTCGTGGTTTTGCTGTAATTTTTTCTTAGATCATCAACAGTAATTCCGCGAGTATAAGCTAACGCTGTTTCATACTCAATCGTTCTAAGGCCAGTTTCTTCCATAATACCAGGAGCAATTCCGACCACTCGGACCCCTTGCTTACCAAGTTCTTTTGCCCACGAACGGGTGTAGCTGTTAACAGCCGCTTTGGTTGCTGCATAGGCGCTTTGTCCTTCAGAACCTTCAATTCCGCTTTCAGAAGACATGTTGATAATCACGCCGCGTTTATTCCCTACCATTATTCTAGCAACTGCCTGACTCATTAGGAAGAGGCCCTTTTGGTTAATGGCAAAGATCTTGTCGAAAATAGCATCGGATAATTCAAATTCGCCATGAGGCTCTTTTGCATCTACTAATAATCTTGGAACGTTGATTCCAGCATTGTTTACTAACCCATCAACTGTGCCGAACTGTTCTTCCACCTTCGCAACGTTTGCCTCAACCTGTTCCCTGGATGAAATATCTGTCGCAAAGAATGTAAGGTTTTCATGTTGCTGTTGGCCTTCTCTTAAATCAAAATTCGCTACCTGAACACCTGACTCCAACAATTCTGCAACAATACTGGCACCAATTCCTGATGATCCGCCTGTCACAATTACTTTTCTGCCTGCAATGTTTAACCAATCTGTCATAGCTTAGTTCCTCCTACTTCCTAATACTGGAATGATAAAATCACTCCTAGCTTCAAATCGTCTGCTCTAGGCCTCCGCTTGATTACATTCTTAGTATAGGACCCCTCTCATCAAAAATTAATACGGTCTTTTTTTCCGGCGCGATAAAAAACGTGCACTAATTCGTGAAGTCGTGAAAAAAAGACACTAAGAGTCTGGAAAATACAACAGATTTTATCTTAAAACCTCTTTTTGCAACAATGCGATTGATAATCATTTTCAATTGCATTATTATAGCCTTAAGAAGGAATTCACAAATTCCTGTATTCGGGAGGTTTCCATGAAAAAAATTCTCTATTTCTCTTTAGGCAGCGTCACCTTTGTTCTTGGAACGTTAGGAATGTTTCTGCCGTTTTTGCCAACAACTGTTTTCTATTTGTTAACCGCTTTTTTCTGGCTGCGAAGCTCAGACAAATACTATAATCGCTTTATTCAATCCTCCTTTTACCAGCGTTGTGTAGAAGAGCCGATTGTCAAAAAGCAAATCACGAATAAAGGGATGCTGAAGATGTTTGCGATGATCTTAGTCGTATTTCTGATTCCGGGATTGTTAGTGGACAACACCATTATGCGGATTACTTTAGCGATTGTTTATGTAGCTCATGTGATTGGCTTAAGCTGGTATTTGCGTAAGCCAAAGAAAGTGAAAATGGGGTTAGGTGAACCAAATGATTGATCGCCGCCTATTTCAAGTAACCGATAAGAAAATTTTACTGCTGCAAGTTTTACTGCGTTGCGGAAGCTTAGTATTATCAATTTTTATTTGGAAAAGCATCGCCCATTTTCTTAGTAATAGTGTTCTCGACACTTATCCGCCTTTATCGCCTTTTTTAGTACCGATCCTCCTAGCATTAGTGGGAAAATTGCTGCTGATCTGGATTTTGGCTGGTTTGTCTGATCAGGCTTCTGCTAATTTGCGGATTTCTCTGCGTCAAAAAGTGATGGAAAAAGCCTTTCGCCTTGGAAATACCCGTAAGCAATTGTCAGCCACCGCCCTCACTCAGCTTTCTGGTGATGGGATCGAACAATTGGAAACCTACTATGCGCGGTTTTTGCCGCAACTTTTTTATTGTCTTTTTGCATCAGTCGTTCTATTTATCAATCTTTTCATGCTAGCGCACTTGCCAGCAATTGTGATGCTTATTTGTGTTCCCTTCATTCCTTTAGTTATTATGCTGGTGATGAAGATAGCCAAACGAATCTTAAGCAAATATTGGTCCAATTACACTAACTTAGGGACAAAATTCCATGAAAGTTTAGCTGCTTTAAGCGTACTAAAGGCCTACAATCAAGATGAACAAAAGCAGCATGAATTAGCCGCCGATGCCAATAGATTTCGTAAAGCAACTATGAGTTTGTTAGGGATGCAGTTAAATTCCATCACGATTATGGATATTTTATCTTATAGTGGGGCTGCTTTAGGGATCGGTTTAGCCTTGTTTGCCTTCCAAGCACAGCAGTTAAGTCTCTATGGAATGCTGGTTTTCATCCTGCTAAGTGCGGAATTTTTCTTACCTATGAGACAATTAGGTTCGTTGTTTCATGTAGCTATGAATGGTATCAGCTCTTGTGAGAAAATTTTCGATTATCTAGATTTGCCTGAACGCAGCTTTGGTTCGCAACAGCTGACCGAACCGTTAACTGAGGTAAAGATAGACAATTTGAGTTTTTCATACTCTGGTGAAATACCTGCCTTGACTAATCTCTCTGCCCGCTTTTCTCGCGGCTGTTTTACCGCCTTTGTAGGAAAATCTGGGTCGGGGAAAAGCACCTTTGCCCAACTATTGTTAAATCAACTAGATGAATTTCAAGGGGATATTTGGTGGAACCAGTTTGCTTTGTCCGACCTTAGCCGAGGAGCGATTTTAGAACGAGCTGTTTTGGTAAATACTAAAGACTTTTTGTATTTGGGCAGCTTAAAGGACAATCTGCTGTTGGCAAACCCAGATGCCAGTGACGAGGAATTATGGGCCGTACTGAAAAAAGTGAAGCTGGAAACTTTTGTTGCTGACTCATCTGAGAAATTAGCGATGCCGATTGAAGAGAATGGTCACAATCTTTCGGGCGGTCAGCGTCAACGTTTGATTTTGGCTCGCGCATTGTTGAAGGACGCCGATCTTTATATATTTGACGAAATTACTTCCGGCGTGGATTTAGAAAGTGAAGAAATTATTTTAGCCGCCTTGAAGAAGCTGGCCCAGGAAAAAATCGTTATTTTCGTTTCCCACCGTATGTACAACGTGCTGCAAGCTGATCAAGTCTATGTCTTTAAGGATGGGAAGATTATCGAATCCGGTGCTCCAGAGGGACTGCGTAAAACTTCGGATTATTTTAAAGCCTATTTCTTGGAGGAAAATCAAACGATGAAAGGGGAGTTATCCTGATGAAAGATCGTTCATTGATTCGTTGGCTGTTGGGATTCGCTCGACCTTTTATTGGTAAAATGACCCTTGCGATTTTTTTAGGTATCCTAAGCAATCTTTCTGTGGTGGCGATTTCCATGATCGCTGTCTGGACTGTTTTTCGGCTATTGAACCAGCAAGCAGTTAACCTGTCTGTCATTCTCGGTGTCTTAATTGCTTGCGGCGTGCTTCGAGGGGTGGCTCGTTATGCGGAGCAATATTTGAATCATGATATTGCTTTTCGGCTGCTGGCCTTGATTCGCGAAGATATTTTTTCGACTCTGCGGAAAATGGGACCTGCTTATCTTTCTGGTAAAAACAGCGGTGATTTGATTACCGCTATTTCTACCGATGTCGAGGCGTTGGAAGTCTTTTTCGCTCATACAATTTCACCGGTGTTTATTGCTTTAGGTACAACTGTTATTACATTTGGCTTTATGGCTTTCTTCGACTGGCGGATGGCACTGATTTTACTTTTAGGACAACTGCTGATTGGTGTGATTATTCCTTTAATCAGCTACAATCGCAACCGTTCAATTGGTGACGACTACCAGACAGCATTTGTGGCAGTTAATCAAACCATCATGGAAAACATGAACAGCTTAAAAGATATCGCTCAATATCAGCTGGCTCAGCAAAGAACCGGCCAATTATTGTCAGACAGTCAACGGCTCAATCAGCAAAACAAAAAACGCATTCTCCATGCTAGTTCCTTACAGGCTTTTAGTGAAGGAGTCGTAGTTTTTACCACATTAGGAATTCTGTTATTTGGTTTTTATTCAATCGCTAATCCGCTGACTCTTACATTAGCAGCTGTTCTGAGCTTGAGTTCCTTTGGTCCGGTTTTGGCCTTGGGAAATCTGGGCAATGCCTTGCTGACGACCTTTTCCAGTGGACGACGCTTGTATCAATTAGTGCATGTAACACCTAGCGTTCAGTTTGATCCTGAAGGGCAAGAACCAGCGGAATTCCAGCAAACAGCGTTAGCACAAGTAACCTTTTCTTATCCCGAAACAAAGCAAAAAGTTCTCCAGCAGCTTTCGTTGAACGTAAACAAAGGGGATCGTATTGGCATCAGCGGTGAAAGCGGCAGCGGGAAAAGTACGTTGTTAAAATTAGTTATGCGCTATTGGGATCCTGATAACGGCAAAATAACATTGAATCAGCTACCCATAGCAAGGGTAACCGAACCTGCTTTGCATCAGCTGCAGGGAGTGATGGAGCAAACGACTTTTCTATTTGAAGATACGATTGCCAATAATATTTCGATGAAGCGGGCTGTTTCCCAAAGTGCGATTGAACAAGCCGCTCAGGATGCTGCGATTCATGAGTGGATTTTATCCTTGCCTCAAGGTTACGAAACCCGCTTAAGTCAGCTGTCGCGAAATATTTCCGACGGCGAACGACAGCGCATCGGCTTAGCACGTCTGTTTCTCTATGATGCGCCGCTGATTCTATTAGACGAGCCAACCAGCAACTTGGATTACGTCAATGAACAAGCGATTCTTGCCACGCTGGATAAAAAATTAACCGACAAGACCCTCCTGATCGTTTCCCATCGAGAGACCACTTTAGATATTGCCGATCAGACTTATCGAGTTGAAAAAGGGCATTTGCTGAAAAATTAGATGTTAAAAGGGCTGTCAGTTTGCAATTAAACGGACAGCCCTTTTTCTTTAAAATTCCCCCGGATTGGATTCAATCATGACTTTAATTTCGTTGCCTTCCATCACCTTATCAAAGGCTGTGCGCCATTCTTCCAGCGGGTACTTCTTAGTAATCATTTCATCAATGTGGATCGCACCTTTAGCCAACAAATGAATCGCAATTGGCCAATCATACGGATTTTGCGAACGGCTGCCCACGTACTCGATTTCTCGCTGAATAATGGTTTCTAAGTCCAGCTCATTCATCTTATCGCGGAATAATCCGACTTGAACAAAAATTCCTTGCTTACGCATCAGCGGCAGGCTGGCATTTACTGCTGGCAGAGCACCGGAAGCGTCATATACTTTATCGACACCGTAGCCATCAGTCACCTCTTCGACTACTTTTGCCAAATCTTCCTTCATCGTATCGACAATTACATCCGCGCCCATTTTTTTTGCTAACTCTAAACGGTGAGCATCTTTGGTAATCCCAGTCATGATGACAAAAGCACCGATGTCTTTAGCAATTTGCAGCAGGAACAAGCCAATCGGACCAGGGCCCATGATAATGATTTTGTCTTGTAATTCCAGGCGGCTTTTTTGGTACATGGCATGAATACAGCAAGCTAATGGTTCACTCATTGCTGCGCCTTCATAGCTCAATCCATCTGGCAACAAATGGATGCTTTCTTCTCTGGCTAATACATAATTGGCCATACTGCCGTTTTGCTGAGTTCCGATTCCTTTACGGTTAGGACAGAGATTGTATTGTTTTTCTTTGCAGTAATCACATTCGTTACAAACCGCAAATGTTGTTTCACTAGTCACGCGATCGCCGACTTTTACTTTTGACACTTGGTCTCCTGCAGCAACGACTTGCCCGGAAAATTCGTGGCCTAAAACCACTGGTGTGGTGGGATTTTTGTATTCCCCTTTAAAGGTGTGAATATCTGATCCGCAAATTCCCGTGTAAGCTACCTTAATTAATACCTTATCTCCAGATGCTTCAGGTACTGGTAAGTCAATAAATTCCATTTGGTCATAGCCTGGTGCCTGCTTTGAGACACCTTTCATCATTTCGCTCATTTATCTAAAAGCCTCCTACAATACTGAGTTCACTAGCTGTGCTAATTTCAAGAAGATCCAGTTTAAGATATTTCCGCCGGTGTCCAAGTTACTGATTTGAGCAGCCCCTTCTGGAAATTCCACGATTCCTTCTGCCATAGTCGTTAAAGTTGGCGCAAAGTCGGTAGCCATTAGTAAGGCTACAGCCATCACGACAGTTAAAGAAAGAACTGAGTGTAAAATGTTTCCTTTACGACTAGGTACAACTAAAGCAGCAAAGAATGGAATTGTTGCTAAATCACCAAACGGCAATACGCGGTTTCCTGGTAGTATAACTGCTAAGAACAACGTGATTGGTACCATCAATAGACCAGTTGATAAGGCTGCGGGTGAACCAGTCGCCAAGGCCGCGTCCATTCCTAAATAAATTTCGCGGTCGCCATAACGGCTTTGCAGCATTTTTTGGGCACTTTCTTGAATTGGAATTAAACCTTCCATCAAAATTTTAACCATCCGCGGCATTAAGAACATCACGCCACCCATGGTCATCCCGATTTGCAGAATACCTGCGATATCATAGCCTCCCAAGAGACCTAAGAATACCCCGATGATAATCCCCATGATCATTGGTTCGCCAAAAATTCCAAAACGTTTTTGAATTGTTTCTGGTTTTACGTCTAATTTGTTGATGCCAGGGATGCGGTCAATTACCCAACCGATGGGAATAGCTAAGACCGCATAGCCTTGTGCAGAGCCTGTTGGTAAGCTGACGCCTTCCAATCCATAGTATTCTTGCATCTTTGGTGCTGTCTTGTCGGCAATAATTAATACAAAAACGGTATAAATAATCCCGCAAACGATACCAAATAGGAAATTATTTGTTACAATATAACCGGTTGCTGCAGCAGCGCTCATGTGCCAATAGTTCCAAATATCGATATTTAGTGTTTTCGTCCAGTTCATTGCTAACATGATCAGGTTCACAATTAAAATAATTGGAATCATCACAGCTGCGATTGGTTGCGCCCAAGTACCAGCTGCGACGGTTGGCCATCCCGCGTCAATGATTGTTAAGTTTAACCCAAAACGTTCAACCATTGCTTGTGCTGCAGGACCAACACTTGTTGTTAATAAATTGATCACTAGATTAATCCCGATCATCCCGATACCAACTGTAAGACCTGAAATAATGGCTTTTTTCAGCGGAACCCGAAAAACAATCCCTACAATAAACATGATAATCGGCAACACAACACTTGAACCCATGTTCAAAATACTTTGTACAACGTTCGTTAAGCTATCCATTCAATTAAATCCTCCTTTGATTTGTGCTTATGAATAAATTTTTCCATGAAAAACTATTCCTTTTTTGATGTGGAAAATCCCCAGCTAAACGACTCTGCTTAATTACCGAATAGCTGGAATACCACTATTGAACTGCCTTAACGGCTTCTAAGATTTCATTTTCGACTTTTTCAGTGTTAATTCCAGTTAAAAAGGCCATCGCTTTAATCGCTGGAATGCTGTATTCTGTCGGCAACATCGTAGTTGAAATCAGGATATCCGCTTCGTCTTGTTTAGCTGCTGCTTCAGCGATCTTGATTTGGATAATTTCTGCGGGAATATCATTCCGGGCAAACAAGTCCTCTACCTTTTTCATTACCACGGTTGACGTTGCGATTCCTGCTCCACATGCGACTAATACTTTTACTTTTCTTTTCATTTTTATTGCTCCCATTCTATAAGTTATTTTTTTTAATGACTTCTAACAACGACACTTCATTTGACGCCAACAACATTTCAGACAATAAGGTTTCGTTTTGCAATAGTCCCATTAAGGATTGCAGCATCTCCAGCTGGGCATGGGGCTGATTTAAGCCTAAAACAAAGACAATATCGGTTTTCACCTGAACCTCTTTATCCTCCATGCTGTTAAATACAACCGGTCGACCGTTGGTTACAACCGCCACAAATTCCTTCAATACACATTCTGAATCCGTATGGGGAATCGCTGCGCCTAAGTTCTGCAGCTGAATGCCCGTGGGAAAGTTTTCTTCCCGTTCTTTGATCCGTTCTAAAAAATCTTCTCGTACCCAGCCTAGTGCATAGGCTCGCTGGTACACCTGCTCTAATAATTCTTCGCGGGAATCGTAAACCTCCTGCACAAAAATCAGGGACTCCTTTAGATACCCGCTTAGCTTCGTTTCTGCCGTCATCTAATTACCTCCAATAATCTTCGTTAAAGCTTAGTAAAGCCGCGCGGGCTTCCGCTTCATTTTTTGCTTGTTCTAATTGATCAATTTGTTTGGCACCAGCCAAACTCATCAGCTCAAAAATCAAATCGATATGCTCATCCTTGTCGTTTGAACCTAACAGCACGACTGTCTTGATCCGACTGCCATCATCAGCGGTTAGGGCATGTTTTAGTATGCCTAAGCTGATTCCTACGCCCGTTGCTCCTGCTTCAGGAACAGTATGAGGCAAAACAATTCGGTTACGCAGTACGGTATAGGCCGGCAAAGTGGGCATTTCTTCTTTTAGTGCTTCGATATAGTGCTCGTTGATTACCTGTTGTCGTTGCAGCGGCTGCGCCAATTCATCTAGTACCGTCAACCATTCAGTAGGCTCTTCAAATATTTGAATCGTTTCTCCTTTTAACAGATCCACTAAGCGTGGTCGCTTCCGGGTTAAAATTTTTGATTCCTTCGGTGTAAACAGATTCAACAGCTCACTATACAATTGATCCTCATCGGTTATCGTTGCGTACTTTTTCACTACCGATAAAACCTTTTCCGGTGTCACAACGCCGGGCTGGATTACCGCAGTTGAGCGCAGTACTCGTTCCCGCAGCTGTTTTTTCTCTTGCTCCGTCAAAAAACTATTCACTACAAATACATTTTTCTCGGTTTTTAAGGGAACAGCTGAAAAGATAAAATCAGCCTCATGTTCCTTTTGATAAAATTCGCGGGCAGACATCAGGGCTACAAAATCAATTTCCGGCAACAGGTTCCGCAGCGTGTTTTCCAATAGCACCGCGATCGAAACACCGTTGGGACAAACGATGATGCCTTTCTTGCGATTTTCCGGATGAATGATCTCCGTGCTCTCGATAATGTGGCTGCCGATGAATAAGGAAATGAAAAACAACTCGGCTTCAGGAATTTCTTGTCCGAAGAACTCCTCCAACGGACCACTCGCCTCTTTGACTAAATAAGCCAGTGAGAACAAATTGGCATCTTTATTTTCTTGATAATACTTGGTTTGTAAATTCAAATGATACTTAATCCGGTAATAGGCTGGCCGCATATGAACCAGCAGACGCTCCAAAAGCTTTTCTTTGTTCTCCAGGTTAACGCCGGCGATTTTCTCAAAATTAGCAATAACTCCTTCCAAGGCTTCCTTCAGCTTGTTGATTTCCTTCACTGAAAGAATATCGCCCCGGGAAAGATTGGTGGTTAAAAGCAGCAGCGTTAGATACACCCGTTCATTTTCACTAATCCCATCCACGTCCCAAACTACCCGATCGGCAGCTAGATATTCTTTCGTATCTGCCAGTTCCCGATAGTTGACTTTAAAGCTGTAAGAGATCAGTTTGCCTCTTTGGGCCCGGCGGATTAACAAGATAATCAGCAACGGTAGGATTTTCAATCGGTCATCAGTAAATTGAACATTCAAGTCTTCTTCAATTAATTCCACCCGTTTGCGGAAGGTTTCAATCATAGCAATATCCATATTGGCAAACTGGATAATAAATTGAACTCCGTTGTACATTTCCGCTAGATGACTGAGAACATCCGATAATAGCTGACGTTTGTTCCATTCATCGCCATCAATGAAGTAGCCTTTTTGCCGGGTGTACTTCAAGGTTAGGTCATGGCGGATGACATCTAAATTGGTTTCTTTTAAATCCCGTAAAATCGTATTGCGACTAACCTGCAAATCATCAATAAAGTGATTCAAGGAAAGATAATCCTCTTTGCTTAACAGCATTAATTCGATTAGATACACTCGCTCTTTGCCAGAAAACACATAATTTTCCTTAACCTCGCCGAGTGTTTCATCACCACCTTTAAAGTAAGATAAGGTTTCATTTGGAATGATAAAACGACCATTTTTTGTTCTTTTAATGACCCCAAGCTTTTCATCTTGCAAGGACTCGTTGATTTTTTTTAAGGCGTAATTCAACTGCCCTCGTGATAGATCAAATTTTTCGCACACGGCTTTACTAGTCATCTGCGGATTGTTGATTAATTCGATAAAGATTTGATTCGTTCGTTTTTCTAAGTTCATAGCCATCCCTCTCACAACTACAATTTATTATAAAATCGCTTACAATACTACTAGTGTTGTTCCCAAAATATTCAGTGTTTTTTATGCAACATGAGACCTTTTTTTACAGCTTATACCGTTTCTTGCTTGTTCTTTTATGAACAAGGCGGTCAAACCAAAGAATTTCATTCCTTCAATATACTTTTTTTCTAACCCTTTAGGCAACTTGGTGCTCAACATTTGGCTTTTTTTAACCAGTAAGTCTCATTATTTAACTATCCCGTGATGTAACGAGAGACTGATTGTTTTACAATTTTTTCCAATCGCGCTATAGTGAAATTGGATACATTATAGTAAAAAATACTAAAAAAGGAGCTTTTACTTATGACAGTAAACGTAGATTCTAAAGAATATTTCGACCGACTCAACGCCTGGTGGCGGGCAGCCAATTATATTTCTGTCGCTCAAATTTATTTAAAGGACAACCCTTTATTAAAGCGCTCCATTGAAAAAGAAGATATTAAAACACATCCAATTGGACACTGGGGAACGATTGCCGGTCAGAACTTTATTTATGCCCATTTAAATCGGGTGATTAATAAGTATGACTTGAACATGTTTTACATTGAAGGACCTGGTCATGGCGGTCAAGTAATGGTGTCCAACTCTTACATCGACGGCAGCTATACCGAAATTTATCCGGAAGTAACTCAAGATGAAGCCGGTTTGAAACGTCTATTTAAGATGTTCTCATTCCCAGGGGGGATTGCCTCTCATGCTGCACCAGAAACTCCTGGTTCAATCCATGAAGGCGGCGAGCTGGGCTATTCCATTTCCCACGCTACTGGTGCTATTTTGGATAACCCCGACGTGATCGCAGCTACGGTTATCGGTGATGGTGAAGCAGAAACTGGGCCCTTAGCCGGCAGCTGGTTTTCAAATGTCTTCATTAATCCGGTCAATGACGGAGCTGTTTTGCCAATTCTCTATTTAAATGGCGGAAAAATTTCCAATCCGACGATTCTTTCTCGCAAGAGTAATGAAGATTTAACCAAGTATTTTGAAGGAATGGGCTGGAAGCCTTACTTTGTTGAAGGAACTGATCCGGAAAAGGTTCATCCAATTATGGCGGAAACCTTGGATAAAGTGATTGAAGAAATTAAAGCAATCCAAACCAAAGCTCGCCAATGCAAAGCCGAAGATGCAACCATGCCGCAATGGCCGGTCATTATCTTCCGTACACCAAAAGGCTGGACAGGTCCAGAAGAATGGGACAATGAACAAATTCAAGGGACTTTCCGGGCTCACCAAGTGCCGATTCCGGTAGATGGTGAACATATGGAACACGCTGATAAATTAGTTGAGTGGTTGAAGTCTTATCGTCCGGAAGAACTGTTTGACGAAAATGGTACCTTAGTTGAATCGATCCGTGAAATCTCACCTAAGAGAGATAGACGGATGTCTACCAATCCAATTACCAATGGCGGGATTGATCCAAAACCGTTGAATATGCCAGATTGGCGAGAACTAGCAGTGGATACGTCACATCCCGGTGCTGTCACTGCACAGGATATGATCGTCTTTGGTGGTCATGCACGGGGTATTATTAAGAACAACCCTGACAATTTCCGAATTTTTGGACCGGATGAAACTAAGTCTAATCGCTTGAATAAGGTCTTTGAGGTAACCGATCGCCAATGGCTAGAGCCTAAGAAAAGTTATGATGAATGGCAGGCATCAGCTGGTCGGGTAATTGATGGTCAATTGTCTGAGCACCAAGCAGAAGGCTTCTTAGAAGGGTATGTATTAACTGGGCGTCATGGCTTCTTTGCCAGTTATGAGTCCTTCTTGCGAGTAGTTGATTCAATGTTAACGCAGCATTTCAAATGGATGCGCAAAGCTAGTGATCAATCTTGGCGCAAGCATTATCCATCCTTGAACTTGATTTCAACATCGACAGTCTTCCAGCAAGACCATAATGGCTATACCCATCAAGATCCAGGTGTCTTGTCTCATTTAGCTGAGAAGAAACCTGAATTTATTCGCGAGTATCTGCCAGCAGATGCTAATACGTTAATGGCCGTTATGGACAAAGCCTTGCAGGAAGAGCAAGTCATTAACTTGATTGTTTCCAGCAAACATCCCCGTCCTCAATTCTATTCAGCCCAAGAAGCGGAAGAATTAGTCGACAAAGGAATGAAGATCATTGACTGGGCAAGTACCGATGGCGACAGCGAGCCGGATATCGTCATCGCAGCTGCCGGAACTGAGCCAAACTTGGAAGCACTGGCTGCTGTCAGCATTCTGAATAAGCATTACCCAGAGATGAAGATTCGCTTTATCAATGTGGTAGATATTTTGAAATTGCGTCATCCTGATAACGACCCACGAGGGTTAAGTGATGAAGCATTTGATGACTTGTTTACAACAGATAAGCCAATTGTCTTTGCTTTCCATGGCTATGAAAATATGATTCGCGATTTCTTCTTTGATCGCCACAATCATAATCTGCATATCCATGGCTACCGGGAAAATGGCGATATCACTACGCCGTTTGATATGCGGGTCTTTAGCGAAATGGATCGCTTCCACTTAGCTCAAGATGCAGCCAATGCCGTTCATGGTGAAGCAGCTGCGGAATTTTCGGAAGAAATGGACGAAATTCTGCAACGTCATCACGACTACATTCGCAAAGAAGGAAAAGATCTAGTTGATGTTACTGACTGGACTTGGGAAGATTTGCAAAAATAAGCCTTAAACACAAAAATAAGACCGAAGCCTTTGGAATTATCCAAGGTTTCGGTCTTTGCTTATTTAACGACTTCTAAAAATTCGTAGGCTGGAATGGAAAAGATCTCCTGCAGCACTTGATTGACTTGAATGAATCCTTCTTCTTTGACTGCTGCACACTTAGGGATTGAACATCTGTAGTCAGCTTTTTGATAGGTAATCATGGGGCCGACTTCGTGAACCTCAATCTGCTGATCGGCTTTTTTGAAGACCAATTCATCCTCGCCGATTCCGATTGTTACGTAGTCCTGCCGCCAGCCATTTTCCATCACTAACGCCGTAATCAAAGAAGGATTGTCATACTCGTCCAGCAAGATGGTTTTCTGATTTTCTAAATGCAAGGTATAGGTGATGCTGCTTTGAAAGCCGCAAGCATTGCAGCCGCCCTCGGAGATAAACTTCTGCTGATTAATGACTGCTTGCTGCATCTTGTTCATCTCTCACTTCTTGTTGGATTTTTGCTAAAGCTTCTCGATCTAACGCATCAAAACTTTCTACGATGCGATCTGCTTTTTGCAAATCTTGTTTAGGATAAATAGGATTGTGGAAACCTACGCAAACCATCCCAGCACGATTAACCGAGGTACTGCCGTTTTTGGTGTCTTCAATGCCTAAGCAATTCACTGGCTCTACACCTAAACGTCGTGCCACTTCCAAATAAACATCTGGAGCGGGTTTGGAGTTAGGAACTTCTTCGCTGCTCATGACTACTTGAAAGCATTCAGCAATTCCTAAGGCTTTTAAGTTGGATTTGATTTCTTTTAAAGTCGAAGAAGAAGCCACTCCTAAAGGTAATCCTGCTTCGTATAGGCGTTTAACAAATGCTGGTGCCCCTTCGATTGGGCGAACTCCGTCCTTTTCTACCATTACTTCCCGCATTTGAACCATTTTTTTCACGTATTCTTCCACTGACAGCGACAAATCAAATTCTTCCTTCATCTTTTGCCACATGAATTCACCGGTAGTCCCCATAAACTGGTAATGATAGCTTTCTTCTACTGGATGACCTGCTTCCTTCAAAATAGCGGACTTGCTCTCAAAATAGGTATATTCTGAATCAACTAATACCCCGTCCATATCAAAAATAATTGCTTCTAGCATGCTTTTGCTCCTCATCATTTATTCATTTTGCTTCTACTCTAGCATAGTTGCACAAACTAAGATAGCTCCATTTTAACAAACTTCTCATACTAATAGCCAATCTAGAAATACATCTTAGGTTGGACGTTTTTAATAAAAACCTTTGTTATACTTTATACATCATCAAGAACAACAAGGAAGAAGGAGAAACTTATGAAAGAATATTCAACGCCTGTACGTATTTTAATGGTCATCGGCTTTTTTCTCGTAGCTAGTCTTGCTTTGCACATCGTCGGCCCGCTGATTTCCGGATTACTGTCAGTTGTCTTTCGCGTTGGGGTTCCTTTAGCAATTGCTTACTTTATTGTTAATTGGTTAACCAAACGCAGCCAGCAGCGTCGCTATTAATACCTAATTTAGTTTAAACGTATCCTTACAAATACGAAAAAAGAGAACAAATCATCTCAAACAGGATCAGATGATTTGTTCTCTTTTGTGTACCTAGAAGATTAGTTAATTTTGGTATCCTGCAGATCCGCATAACGAATGACTGTAGTGAAATCGTGCAATGTTTTGGTAGGGCTAAGAACAATTTTAACGACAGCCGAGTTATTCAACATGGTTTCAATGACACCAACTTGCGCTTCTTCCTTATAAAAGAACGCGACTTCCGAGCCCACCATAAATTTTTCACCAATTTCTGAAGGGACATTAGGTCTATATCCAAACGTTTTTCCAGCCATTTTTTCATCCTCCTAAAATGTAAAAAAAAAGAGAAGATCTTAATAGATCTCCTCATTAATTAGTGTGATTAAGCTTTAACAATGTTAGTAGCTTGAGGTCCACGTTGACCTTCTTCGATATCGAAAGTAACTGCTTGGCCTTCTTCTAAGCTCTTGAATCCTTCGCCTTGGATAGCTGAAAAGTGAGCAAATACATCGTTGCCGTCTTCTCCAGTGATAAATCCAAATCCTTTGTCTGCGTTAAACCATTTTACTGTACCGTTATTCATAATAAGTACCTCCAAATACACATCAACTGTGTTTATTTTTGTAATAAGAAATGACGTGTAGAAAGAAGTGCGTATCAACAAGTATAGATAAACAAATAGTCACATATCAAAAGTATTACATGAGATAGCATAACATCTCCCAGCTGAAATTGCAACTAAATATGAACATTTCCATGAAATATACCGTAAAACATTAAGAAACTGCTTTTCCTCTTAATAACTTAACCTGTGTTGCTTTGGCTGTTAGTAGCTGCAGATAAACGAAAAAAAGAACGGTATAAAACCGTTCCTACATTTACCCTAATGCTACATCTAGAATCATCATAATAATAAAGCCGGACATGGCGCCAAATACAGCATGATGATGCTTGCTGTCGGTGGTTGCTTGTGCTTCTGGAATAAGCTCTTCCACCACGACATAGATCATCGCACCTGCGGCAAAAGCTAACGCATAAGGCAATAGCGGCTGAACCCGCATCACCAGTACGGCCCCAATGACTGCGGCAATCGGCTCCACAATCCCCGATGCTTGGCCATATAAAAAGGATTTCCACCGGCTAAGCCCTTCTTGCCGCAGCGGGATCGATACTGCTGCCCCTTCAGGAAAGTTCTGAATCCCAATCCCTAAGGAAACCGAGACCGCTGCCAGTACCGCTGCTGTTGGATTCGCGGCTTCGCTTGCCGCTCCAAAAGCAACTCCTACTGCCAAACCTTCCGGAATGTTATGTAAGGTAATAGAAAATACCAGTAAGATCGTCCTCTTTAAATGACTAGGCAAGCCTTCTTTTTCCTGGTTTGGCCCAAAATGCATATGAGGAATTGTCTTATCTGCCAGATATAAAAAGAGTCCGCCTAAACCAAAGCCGATACTGACTACCAACCAGGGAATCGAACCGTTCTCTTCTGCTGCTTCAATTGCCGGATCTAACAACGACCAGAAGCTGGCGGCAATCATGACCCCAGAAGCAAATCCCAGCATTGTGTTTAATACATTGCGATTAATATTTTTAAAGAAGAAAACCATCGCTGCTCCCAAAGCAGTCATTCCCCAAGTAAACAGTGTACCCACTAATGCCTGCTGCCAAGCAGACAACGTCAACAACCATTCTGCCATACTAACCTCCTAAAGCGTTTTTACGCTCTTTTTTAGTTTATCACAAGATAGACCGCCTCTCAAATGCTAGGCGAAACACATTCTTTGGTTGGATTTAGCAAAAGCGTTATACTTAAGGTGTTAGCTATTAAGAAAGCGAGTGAGAAACATGACAAAAATTAATGCTGCTATTGCAATGGTCAAAGTGTTCGAAGCTTGGGGCGTTGATCATATTTACGGAATCCCTGGAGGTTCCTTTAACTCAACGATGGATGCCTTATACAAAGAAAGAGAAAGTGTAAAATACGTTCAAGTCCGTCACGAAGAAGTCGGTGCTCTAGCTGCCGCCGCTGACGCCAAACTTACAGGCAAAGTCGGTGCAGTTTTCGGTTCTGCCGGACCAGGCGCCAGCCATTTGATTAACGGCTTATACGATGCCCAAATGGACCATGTTCCGGTTGTGGCTTTGTTAGGCCAAGTTGCTTCAACTGCCATGAACTACAATATGTTCCAAGAAATGAATGAAAATCCAATGTTCGCAGACGTAAGTATCTACAACCGGACAGCTATGACACCTGAAAGTTTGCCTCATTTAGTTGATGAAGCGATTAAAGCGGCTTATGAACACAAAGGTGTAGCTGTAGTAACGATACCGGTTGACTTTGGATTTGAAGATATTGAAGAACAAGAAATTGCAACAGCTAAAAATCATCGTACCGGTGTTGCGATGCCGGCTGAAGAGGATTTGAAGGCAGCGATTCCTTTGATTGAAGCGGCTAAACAACCGGTTCTATATGTAGGACAAGGAACACGAGGCGGTTTTGAAGATATCAAGGCTTTCTCTGAGCATTTCTCAATGCCAGTAGCTGCGGCTGTTTTGGCTAAGGGGATTGTTCCGGATACCTATGAAAACTTCTTAGGATTTGCGGCTCGAGTAGCGACTAAACCAGCCAATGAAGCACTAGCTAAGGCGGACTTAATTGTCTTTGTCGGTAGTGACTTCCCATTTGCACGAGCTTTCTTCAATCCTGAAGCGAAGTTCATCCAAGTGGATATTGATATGGTTAAATTCGGCCGTCGCCATCATACCGATGTAGCAATCTTTGGTGATGCCAACACTGCTTTGCGCAGAATGGTTGAACTAGGTGAAGCTCGACCAGCCGATCATTGGTTCAAAGCCAATCAAACAAACATTAAAAACTGGCACAACTGGCGTAAAAGCTTCTATGAAGACAAACAATCGCCATTACGCCCAGAACCTGTCTTTAAAGAAATCAATCGGATTGCCGAAGAAGATGCGATCTTCGTTACCGATGTCGGTAATACAACCATCAACTCGATTCGCCATTTAGAAATGAACGGCCAACAGCTTCATACGACTTCTGGCTGGTTTGCGACGATGGGGAATGGCGTACCAGGCGGGATCGCTGCTCAATTGAGCTATCCAGATCGCCAAGTCTTTACGTTAAGCGGTGACGGCGGCTTCGCCATGGTGATGCAAGACATTATGACCCAAGTGAAGTACGAATTGCCGATTATCAACGTGGTCTTCTCCAATGAATCATTTGGTTTCATTGAAGCCGAACAAGAAGATACCGAACAAAAGAAATTTGGTGTGTTCTTAGGGGGCGCAGACTTCGGTAAAGCAGCAGAAGCCATGGGTGCTGAAGGCTTCACTATTACTGAATATGATCAATTACAACCTGCCTTTGAGGCAGCTAAAAACAGCAAACGACCTGTCGTTATCGATGTAAAAATCGAAAATGCTCGTCCATTGCCAGTCGAAGAATTGAAATTAGACCCAGCTGAATTTTCAGCTGAAGAAGTTCAAGCCTTCAAAGAGAAATACAAGGTTCATGATATGCCTGCCTTAGGGGAACTTTTGAGAGAAGAATAACCTAGTAAAGGCCATGCTGAGGATTCAGCATGGCCTTTTTTGTTGGTTAGGAATTACAGTTACATTCTAAATAGCATTCACGATTAAGCCTAGTGCAGCTAAGACTGCCCCACCGACAATTTGAATCACCAGTACTTTGGTTGGTGTGTATTTTTTGTTTTTCAGCAAATAATACGTCAACAAAGTGACACCTAAAGGCAAAATTCCTTTGATCAGGCTGTCTAACACATCGGTTTGAATCGACAATGACTCTTTGCCGCTTAAGTGTACCTGCAGCGGTGTAGCAATTTTAACGAAGTTTGCCGCTAGCGATCCAATTACAATCGCTCCCAGAGTTTGTGAGAAGGTCATGATATAGGATAAACGACCACCAGCCATCATCTTTTGAATTCCTTCTTTACCTTGCTCATAGCCTTGAATCCATAAGAAGTAGGCAATCACAGTCATGATAATCCAATGCAGCGCGAAGAATAAAACTGGTCCCATGAAAATATTTCCCTGTGAACCAAAAGGCAGCGTAAAGGAAAGTAAGATCGGAATCAAAGTTCCTTGCCAAAGCGTATCGCCAATACCGGCTAAAGGCCCCATTAACCCAGTTTTCAACCCATTAATTGTCTGATCTGGAATATCCGCACCACTGGCACGTTCTTCCTCCATGGCAATAACCATTGATAAGATCGGTCCGCCAAAGGAAGGCTCGGTGTTGAAAAACTGCATGTGGCGATCCAATGCCGCTTTCATTTCGTCCTCATCTTTACCATAAAGCTTTTTCAAAATTGGGCTAAAAGCGTGTACTACACCGGTTGCTTGCAACCGCTCGTAATTGTAATTGGCATGTGAAAAGAAGGTCCAGCGCCAGAAGGCTTTGACAACATCCTTTTTCGTCAGTAATTTAGTTGGTTCCGTTGTCGTTTGTTCCATTAGACCATTCCTCCATTCTTATCTTTCAGATACAGCTCAGTAAATACATAACCGATCACTAGCGCGAACACGGCAATTGGTACAGCAGGAAGACCAGAGTAAACAGCTAACATGAAACCAAGTACAAAGAACAATAATGTTCCTTTCCCGTTCATCGCGCGTAAGTTCATCGCAATCCCTAATGCTGGCAAGATCCCACCAATTGCTGATAGAACGGCTAACGGTCGACCGCCTAACGCATCGACAACACCTTCAACAGCATCCGCACCTAAATAAGCAGCTGCAGCAACAGGAACAACGGTAATTAATAGTAGAAATAATTGCGGTGGTACGATATGAAGCCAATTAATCTTGTCAATGTTACCCTCTTCGGCTGCTTTATCCGCCATATGGACAAAGGTAATATCCACAGTCATATGAGCAACCCAGATCAGCGTACCCAACAAACCGATTGGTACTGCCAAGGTTGTCGCAACAGACGGACTAACGTTGGCTGCCATTGCTAAAGCAGTCCCTAATGTACCAGCCAAAGCCGGGTCCATTGCTACGGTTCCACCAGCTGAGATAAAGGCTAAGTACGGCAAGTTAATAGCTGCACCGATAATACAGCCTTGAACCGGATCACCTAAGATCAAACCGACGACTGTTCCATTGACTAACGGTCGCATCCACCCATGGGTACCAACCAATGAAAGCCAAGGTGTACCATTAATTCCCAAATAATAAACAACACCAATTAAAATTGCTTGAATTAAATTGATTTTCATTTTTTCACATCCTCTTCACTTATAGTAAGTTATCAATTGCATGGGAACCTTGATCCGGAATTACATGAATTTTCATCTTGACACCGCTTGCAACAATTTTTCTAAAGGTCTCTTTTTCTTCATCTGTCGCAGAGATATTTTTATAGAAGGTTTTACGATCTTTTCTAGACCCCATACCGCCGATAATGATTTCTTCAAAAGAAACGCCGTTTTCAATTAATTGCCAATAAGTTTGGGGTTCTTTGGCTAAGACAATTACCTTTTCATTTCCAGGAATTTCTTTTAACAACGCCGCCCCGTCAGTAACACCTAAGATAGACAATTTAATCCCGTTAGGAACCGCCATTGACATAATTGATTTAGTAAATTCATCACCAGCAGTGGCATCGTCGACAATGACGATATGATTTCCTCCGGTAAATTGCAGCCAGGCTGTCATTACCTGCCCATGAATCAAACGATCGTCGATTCTTGCTAATACTATTTCGCCCATTTTTATACGCTCCTCTAGTTCATTTTTTGTATTTCTTCAAAAAACTCTTTGATACCTGTTTGACCGGCCTGCATGGCTGTTTGATAAGTCGTTTCAAGATCCGAACCGATCAACCGCTGATTAAAGGCTTCGATCACCATCGGCAAATTCACTCCAGAAAGCAGACGATACGTGTGCTGCCCTTTTAATTGGTTGAAGCACATAGCCGCTTGATTATAAGGGCTGGCTGAGAACAAATCTGTCATAACCAGTACCCCTTTGCCTTGATCCAATTGAATAATTGCTTCTTGAATTTGTTCATTGAAGACACCGATATCATCCCCATGCTTCAATCCCATGGTTAGGTAGTCTGTTTGCTCTCCCATGATCAGCTGCAGGCTATCCATAATTCCTGCAGCCATTTCACCATGGGTAATAAGTAAAATCCCTGTCATTGCCATCCACCCTTCTATTATTTACCAGTTAAAGTGCATAACCGTTTTATTCCAGCCAGGATTTTCAACGAATTTAGCCATCGTTTGACGGAAATCTTCACCGCTGGCTATTTCAGTCACTTCTTCAGGTAAAATTTTGCTCAATGCTTCTCGGTAATCCGCGTTTCTCATTCCTTCTACTACAGCGGCAAAGTCTACTGTAGAAGATCGGCTGCTGCCATGAACGGTGATGCCTTTTTCTAAAATATCGCGGGTATTAATCGGAACGAGTTCTTCCGTCACACCCATAATGATGATATCCGCCAGCGAATCGGCAATTATAATTGCTTGATTAATCGCACTTTCACTAAAACGTCCGCCGGTACATTCAATCACTACATCGAATTTCTCCGTTTCGTTTTGGAAATCATAGGTCAAAACATTGGCTGTTCTGGCAAAGTCAAAATTAGCCAGCTTATCTTCCGCAGCACCAAACACCATGAAACGCTCTGCTTCAATACCGTATAGATATCTCATCATTGCTGCCGTAAAGTAACCTACAGGACCATCACCAAACAATGCCACTCGCGTACCTTTTTTGCTTAGTTTTTCTTCTACATGGCTGATCGCATGATGGGAAACCGAAGACAACTCAGAAAGTACCGCAATCTCATTAGGAATTTCCTCTGGTATCGAAACCAGACATTCGGCTGGATGAACCAACACGCTTTGGGCCATTCCATCATACCCACTGCCTAAAAAAGCATTTCCTTGGGAGTAGTTAGGTGGAACATCATTTTTCTGTTGGATTTCCGGATGAAGAATCGCTCCTGGAATATTCGGAACAACTACTACTCGGTCACCGACTGAAAAATCTGGTGAACCGGATTCCTTCACTACACCGATTCCTTCATGCAGCAAAGCCATCGGTAATTTCTTAGCTAAAGCTTCTGGTCGGCGCAAACCCGCAAAATATCTTAAATCAGCATGGCAGATGCTGGCATAGCTTGGTTCAACTGCCACCCAACCGGGTAAAACCTCCCGTTGCTTGCTAACTTCTTCAATTACTTCTGGTTTTGTTAAACTAAACACTCTCGATTCAAGCGCTACTGTCATTTCTCAACCTCCTCATATTCGAGCACCATTTACTCTTCCTTCTGCTCGTAAACGAGTATATCACGCTCATTTAGAATTGTAAACGTTTTTTAAAACTATATTTTGCTTTTATTGCTCTTTTCAACTCGAAATAGGTTTAGTTGGTGATCGATAACGCTTGTATTGCTGCTGAAAAACGCACAAAAAAGCATGATCCATTTTTCTTTGTTCACGAAAAATGGATCATGCAAATTGATTAAACGTGTTGTGATTCTTACATACGACGAATAGCTTCTTTGCTTTCATCCTCCAACTGCTTTGTCAGCGATGCAGCTGGCAGATCACGATTGGTTAGTGCCTGCAGCATCATTGGTAGATTAATGCCGGTTACTAAATGCTGTTTTGGATTATTGACAACACATTGGCTCGCGTAACGAAACGGTGTCCCGCCGAATATATCAACCAGCCAAACGATTTCGTCTACTTCCTCAAGCATCTTTTTGGCTTTATTGTCAAACATCTCCTGGAGATTTACTGCCTTAGCCTCCACAGCGATGGTATCTACGTGTTGTTGTTGCCCCATAATTGCTTGTGCTGTCTCAACCAGTCCTTCTGCTAAATGATCATGCGCAACTACAATTATCCCGATCATCTCACCCTCACTCCTTCCCATCATTAGTCTAACGTATTTTAAAACACAAGTAAATTCACAGTTATTGGCTTGAAACTTCTTTAACCCCTAGTTATAATGCACAAGAGGCTTACGCCAATAAAGAAAAGCGAGGAAAACAATTGATTACTGTAAGTGATGTAAGTTTACAATTTTCTGACCGTAAACTTTTTGATGATGTGAATATTAAATTTACCCCTGGCAACTGTTATGGACTGATTGGCGCAAACGGCGCTGGCAAATCGACCTTTTTAAAAATTTTATCCGGTGAAATTCAACCGTCAACCGGCACCATCGTTTTAGGACCGAATGAACGGATGGCCGTTTTAAAACAAAATCACTTTGACTATGAAGATTTCCCAGTCATTGAAACGGTAATGATGGGGCATGAACAGCTCTATAAAGTGATGAAGGAAAAAGACGAGATTTATATGAAGGAAGATTTTTCGGACGAAGATGGCCTTCGTGCGGCTGATTTAGAAGGCGAATTCGCTGAATTAGGCGGCTGGGAAGCTGAACCGGAAGCAGCTGTTTTGTTGCAAGGGCTGAATATCCCTGAAGAGCTGCACCAGCAAAAAATGAGCGAATTAACCGCTGGTCAAAAAATCAAAGTCCTTTTAGCCCAATCATTATTCGGCAAACCAGATGTTTTACTATTGGACGAGCCCACTAATGGACTGGACATTCAATCCATCAATTGGCTGGAAGATTTCTTAATTGATTTTGATAACACCGTTATCGTCGTATCCCATGACCGCCACTTTTTAAACAAAGTGTGTACTCACATGGCCGACCTTGATTTCGGTAAAATCCAACTGTATGTCGGCAACTACGATTTCTGGTTGGAGTCTAGTCAATTAGCGACTAAATTGAAATCTGACTCGAATGCTAAAAAAGAAGAAAAAATCAAAGAGCTACAAGACTTTATTGCCCGATTTAGTGCCAACGCATCTAAATCTAAGCAAGCAACTTCTCGGAAGAAAATGCTGGAAAAAATCACGCTTGATGACATTCGACCTTCTTCACGTCGTTACCCGTTTGTACAATTCAAACCAGATCGTGAAATCGGCAATGACCTGCTTCAGCTTGAAAATGTCAGTGTCACAATCGATGGCAAGAAGATTCTTGATAATATTTCCTTTATTTTGAACCGGGAAGACAAAGTAGCCTTTGTTGCAGAAAATGATATTGTCACAACTACTTTGTTCCGCGTTATCATGGGAGATTTGAAACCCGATACCGGTACTGTTCGTTGGGGTGTTACCACCAGCCAAGCTTACTTGCCAAAGGATACCAGCCATGAATTTAACAGTGAACTGCCAATTTTAGACTGGCTGCGTCAATATGCCAGCAAAGAAGAAGACGACAACACCTTCTTACGCAGTTTCCTAGGCCGTATGCTGTTTTCTGGTGACGAGGTAATGAAACCTGTCAACGTCCTTTCAGGGGGCGAGAAGGTCCGTTGTATGCTTTCTAAGCTGATGCTGTCTAAAGCCAACGTCTTAGTTTTAGATGATCCAACTAATCACTTGGATTTGGAATCGATCTCGGCCTTGAACGAAGGTTTGATTGCTTACAAGGGTGCGATGCTGTTTGCATCCCATGACCACCAGTTCATCCAAACCATCGCTAACCGGATTATCGCTATTTCAGAAAATGGCGTGGTTGACCGCAGCGAAACAACCTACGATGAATTTTTGGAAAACAAAGATGTGCAAGCAAAACTTAGCCACCTGTTTACTGGGAACTAGGAAAAGTTTAACAAACTCGCTTTGTTAAACCGGACATCAAAAAAGGAAAGCTCGCATTTGAGCTTTCCTTTTTTTGTTTAAATAAATTGTACTAGCTGCATCAAGATTGGAACAACAATGACGAATAGCAATGTACTTGTTGTAACTAAGTTGGTAGCGTACTTCACGTCACCGTGAGCTTCGTTAGCCAAGATTGGCAAGACAGCCAACATTGGAGTCGCTGACTGAACAATCAAGGTTTGTTGCAATAGTGGCGCTAATTCTGCACCAAAAACGTTTTGTCCAACTAGCAGCAGACCAATTAGAATGGCTGGTGCTAAAATGAAACGACCTAGTAAAGCTACGACAGTATCCCGATCAAAGCGGATACTCTTAAGCCCTGCATCGTACAGTACAATCCCAATGTAAAGCAAGGACAATGGTGTTACGATATTCCCAACGTAAGTCAACGTAGAGTTAATAAATGTTGGCACTGGAATACCGACTAGTAAGAAAATGATCGCTACGATAAAACCAAGTAATGGTGGTGGCAGCAATTTTTTCCAATTTAGTTTGGCTTTGTTTTCACCTTTCACTTTGGTTGGATCATCGTTGGAGATCAAGAACACCCCAAAGGCCCAAGTAGAAACCGTGTTAGTTACATAGTAAACCAAGAAGTAAGGTAAAGCTTTGTCGCCAAACAAGGCAATATTTAATGGCAACCCAATAAAGATGGTGTTGGCATTAACCACCGCGTTCATAAAGATCCCGCGACGACCTGGTCTGATTTTCAATACTTTTACTAAAATATAAGCAACAATGTAGGAGATAACTACCCCGCCAACTGGGTAGATCAAACTACCCGACAGTTGGAATAAGGTATCCTTTGTTAAATTTTTCAAAACTGAAACGAAAATGGAAGCTGGCAAAGCGACTTTCGTAATTAATGATGAAATGCTGCCGCCAAATTTTTCGTCAAACCATCCCTGGCCCTTCAAGATATAACCCAAAGCAATCATGAGAATGATACTAATGACGCTTTGAATCGATTGAAAGAAGATCATCTTAATTTCCCCCTCTAAAGATTATTCAGCGTCTAGTGAGCGGTATTCTGGGTACCATTTCATGTCAGCGACTGCTTGTTTAATATCTTTGATTTCTTCTTTGTTTAATTTTTGATCCAAGACACTTTGTCCCACAACTTCAGCAATTGTATGAGAAAACTCAGTTAACTTAGATACTGGTGGCAATACGGCTGCACCTGGTTTGCTTGTATCCACGATTCCCCCTAGAGCATGGCTGGCTTGTGATAAGATCTCGCCATTTACCCGAGAAGCGGTAGAAGCGATGATACCAAGACCTAAACCTGGGTACATCAAGGCATTGTTGGCTTGTCCAATTTGGTAAGTCACACCTTTGTATTCGACATCAGCTGCTGGAATCCCAGTACCGATCAAGGCTTTACCATCGGTCCATTTGATCAAATCTTCAGCAGTTGCTTCTGCCAACTTAGTTGGGTTAGACAATGGGAAGATAATTGGACGTTCAGTATTAGCTGCAATTTCTTTCACGATTTCTTCAGTGAAGGCACCTGGTTGAGTAGATGTCCCAATGATAATCGTTGGGTGAATTGCTTTGACTGCTGCTGTTAAGTTGGTTAATTCGTCAGCATTATCAAATTCGCTGCGTTGGCGAGTAAATGGTTTTTGACCATTCGTCAACTCTTCAGTGTCTTCGAACAATACGCCTTGTTTGTCTACCATGTAGAAGTGTTTGCGAGCTTCTTCTTCAGATAGACCTTGACGAGTCATTTCGTCTAACAATTGGTTGGCAATACCGACACCGGCAGTACCTGCACCAAAGGTCATTACTGTTTGTTTAGTCAAATCTTCACCTGAGATATTCAAAGCACCTAGAACACCGGCTAATACTACAATACCAGTTCCTTGAATGTCATCGTTGAAGGTAGTAATTTTGTCTTCGTATTTTTCTAAAATATTGGCAGCATTTGAACGACCGAAGTCTTCCCAGTGCAGCAATACTTTAGGGAACAATTCTTGGGTAGCATTGACGAATTGATCGATAAAGTCGTAATAACGATCGCCTCTTACCCGTTCGTGACGGTTACCTAAATACAAAGGATCATTGATTAGTTCTTGGTTGTTGGTTCCGGCATCAATTGATACTGGCAATACTTGTGATGGGTCGATTCCAGCAGCTGCTGTATAAACCATCAATTTACCAATGGCAATATCTACACCATTAACGCCCCAGTCACCAATTCCTAAAATACCTTCAGCATCAGTTGCAACGATCAAACGAATGTCGCGGCCGGCTGCTGCGTTTTCCAAGCTAGCTTTTATAGCTTCTGGTTCGTCTACTGACAAGAACGCTGCATCTTGCGGTTGAACAAACAATTCGTTGTATTGTTCGATAGAATCAGCAACAGTTGGATCGTAAACGATTGGCATAAATTCAACGACATGTTCGTCCATTAACTTGAAGAATAATGTACGGTTTGTATTGAAAATGTTCATCAAGAAAATACGTTTTTCAAGATCGGTAGTTTTGCTTAGATATTGACCATAAGCTTGAACAGATTGTTGTTCCAGTGTTTGTACTTGTGAAGGCAGCATCCCTTCTAGTCCGTATTGTTTTCTTTCTTCTTTAGTAAAGGCTGTTCCTTTATTCAAAAATGGATTGTTTAAAATTTCGATCCCTTTCATAATTAAATTCCTCCTTGGATTTGTTTTGGAATTAATTTTTCAGCGAAAAATTAATCTCGTGGTCACATCGCATGTCCTTCAAACTTTTTGCACTTGCCAAAACTGCCGAGCTGTCAAAGCTGAGTCACATCCTTATTGATTACATTAACAAGGTACACCCTCTGGCTTGTCATAGTCAAAAATTAGGATTATGATAAATAATATTTATATGAGAAAAAGTTTGATATTCATTTAAGGAGAGTTTTTATGAACCTAAAAGACTTAGAATATTTTCAACGCCTAGTGCGGGATAAAAGCTTCACCAAGGTGGCGCAAGCTTTCCATGTCAGCCAGCCAACGGTGACTTATGCGATTAAACGGTTAGAAAAAGAATTGGGAGCCGATCTGATTATTCGCGATCAGTCTCATCGTTCCGTTGTCATCACAAAAGCTGGCCAAATTTTGTCCAAGCATATCAGTAATATGCTAAAGGAATTATCAGTTGCTATCCGTGAAATTGATCGTTTAAAGGAAGAAACCTTGGAATTTGGCCTGCCGCCGATTATCGGCAACTACTACTTTCCTAAGCTTTCCACCTTCTTATTCAAAAATGATTTGATGGAACATGTGAATTTGATTGATGGCGGTTCGAAGGATTTATATGCCTTATTAAAACGGGGAAAAATTGATATGGCCCTGTTAGGCTCCACCGAACCGATTCGCGATCCTGAGCTTTACAGCGAGCTGCTGGTGAAAAAGCAGTTTACGATTGTGGTGAGTCCGGAGCATCCCTTGGCACAAAGGAAAAGTGTCGCTTTTAGTGAACTAGAGCATGAGTCCTTTGTTTTACTGAATGAACACTACGTCCACCCGATCGCCTTTGATAAATTTAGTCAGCAGGCTCATTTTGAACCGAAGATTATCTATCAAAGCAGCAATTTGAATATCTTAAAAGGGATGATTAAAGAGCAGGTAGGCATTGGTTTTCTAGTGGAGTTGGCGATTAACGCCGATGATCATCTAGTCAGTATTCCGATTGAGGATCGCCCTCAGCCAGATTTTCTGATTTCACTGGTTCAACGAGAAAATGTGCTGCAGACCACTTATCGTAATCAAATCAGTCAGATTATCCGCGAATTCTCAGATGTCGAAAAAACAGCCCAAACTCCTGAGTGAGAAGTTTGGGCTGCTGCATTTTGTATCTATTTTTACTGTCTAACTGGTCCTCTAGTAAAAGCCACCACACAGCCTAAACCAGTATGGCTGGCAATGGTCGGTCCTAGCGGGAAGATTTCGATAGCTTTCGGCTGCATTTGTGCTTCAATCAGCCGTTTCACTTCCTCGGCACCCTCATTGTCGCCGCTGGCATGAATGAAAATAACCTGATCTTTAGGATCACCGGTATTTTCAACAATTTTGTCAGCAATGTGCTGCAACGCTTTTTTACGTCCGCGGATTTTTTCCAGCGTACGCAGCTTTCCTTGCGGATCCACATCGATAATCGGTTTGATATTCATCAAGCCGCCAATGGCTGCACTGGTTTTAGAAATCCGGCCGCCCCGCTGCAGGTGATTCAAATCATTGACGGTTACCCAATGCTGATAGGTTAAGCGGTTGGCTTCCAACCACTCCAGCAAATCTGCTAACGCCATTCCGGCCTGCTGCATTTTAGCTGCTTCATAAACCATTAAGCCTTCGCCGCCACTAGCTGCTAGAGAATCGAAGACATGAATCTCCGCTTGCGGAAAATCTTCTTTGACAATCTCAACGGCCTGCAGGGCACTTTGGTAAGAGCCGCTTAAACCAGATGAAAAGCAAATATATAAAATCGGGATATCCTTTGCTGCATATTGCGTAAAGAATTCGGTATAGCGACCGACGTTCACCTGCGAGGTTGTCGGCAACGCACCTTCTGCGATTTCCTGATAAAACCCATTAATATCAAAATGTTCACCTAAATCATCAACCAATTCTTGCCCGTTGACATTAATGAACATGGAAATAAAGTCTACACTTAATTCCTTTAACACTTGATAAGGAACATCACAACAGGAATCGGTTAGAATTTGATACATGTTTTATCCTCCTAACACTTTTTAGTAATTGTTATTATACTAAATAACTTGTTGTTTGTTCCATCAAAACCCTTAAATTTGTGCCCAAACACTTTCTAAAATATTGGTTTGAGTACGATCTGGTCCAACAGAGAATGTTGAGATCCGTACACCCACTAATTCAGACACTCGGCGCACATAATTGCGAGCATTTTCTGGTAAATCTGCTAAGTCGCGGCAGGCGGTAATATCTTCACTCCAGCCAGGCAATTCTTCATAGACTGGTTTGCAGCGATTCAATTCCTTCAAGCTGGCAGGGTAATGATAAATCAGTTCCCCATCCAATTCATAAGCCGTACAAATCTTAACTGTTTCTAAGCCGCTTAATACGTCAATTGAGTTCAAAGATAGATTGGTAATCCCTGAAACCCGTTTTGAATGGCGCATTACCACAGAATCAAACCAGCCGACACGTCTCGGACGTCCCGTTGTTGTGCCGTATTCCCG
Source organism: Candidatus Enterococcus moelleringii (assembly GCF_017377575.1). Lineage (GTDB taxonomy): Bacteria > Bacillota > Bacilli > Lactobacillales > Enterococcaceae > Enterococcus_A > Enterococcus_A moelleringii. The sequence continues at coordinate 47,041 of NZ_JAFREM010000015.1, read as the reverse complement.
GCCGACTTCGCGGATTTGTTCGCCAATTTCGTCATGCAATTCAGTTGGGAATGGTCCGTCACCCACCCGAGAAGTGTAAGCTTTACATACGCCCACTACTTTGTCGATTTTAGCTGGTCCTACGCCGCTGCCGATGGTTACGCCACCTGCAACTGGGTTAGAAGATGTAACAAACGGATAGGTTCCTTGGTCGATATCCAGCATTACGCCCTGGGCGCCTTCAAACAACACTCGTTTGCCTTCATCCAATGCATCATTCAAGATTACCGATGTATCCGTTACATATTGTTTAATTTGCTGTCCGTACTCAAAGTATTCTTCAAAAATCGTATCGAAATCGATAGGTTCAGAATCAAACATCTTCACAAACTGGCGATTTTTTTCTTCTAGATTGATGGTCAAGCGCTCTTCGAAAATTTCTTTGTCTAAAAGATCCGCAATCCGAATCCCTACGCGAGCTGCTTTGTCCATGTAAGCTGGTCCGATCCCTTTAATGGTCGTACCGATCTTATTGTCGCCCTTTGAATCTTCTTGTAATTGATCCAATTTAATATGGTAAGGCAAAATCACATGGGCCCGATCAGAAATACGTAAATTATCTGTGGAAACGCCACGTTCATGTAAATAAGCCAATTCCTCAACTAAAGATTTTGGATTGACGACCACACCATTACCAATGACACTGATTTTTTCCTTGTAAAAAATACCGGAAGGAATCAAGTGCAATTTGTATGTCTCATTATCAAATTTGATGGTATGTCCTGCGTTGTCTCCACCTTGATAGCGAGCAATGACTTCCGCATTTTCGCTTAAGAAATCAGTAATCTTTCCTTTTCCTTCATCGCCCCACTGCGTGCCTACCACTACTACAGATGACATCTGAACACCTCGTTTTATTTTATTTAATCCTGAACCATTGTAACAATAAAACCGCTATTTTTCAATCTAAATTCGAATATTAAAATTTTTGATTAAACTATTTCCGCCAAATCACGAACATTATTTTGGATAAAGAGCTTTACTTGCCAATTTTTCTTAACCTTGTCAAAATAAACAGCAGAAGAGAAGAAAAAAATAAAGCGCATGTCGTAAATGACAGGCGCTTTAGAATTCATCCCTCGGTGATAAAGAAGAGAATTTATTGTACTCTTTAATAAACAGCAGCTCCACCGTACCACGGGCACCGCTACGGTTTTTTTCGATGATGACTTCAATCACATTTCGATTGGCACTCATATCTTCCTCTTCGTCGCCTTCTCGCTCGTAATAGTCATCACGATACAAGAACGCCACGATATCGGCATCTTGCTCAATTGATCCAGATTCACGAATATCACTTAACACCGGTCGCTTATCCTGACGCTGTTCCACGCCACGAGAAAGCTGTGACAAAGCAATAACTGGAACTTTTAATTCCTTAGCTAATTTCTTTAATTGACGGGAAATTTCCGAAACCTCTTGTTGGCGGTTTTCCCGACCTGTTCCTTCAATCAATTGAAGGTAGTCAATTAGTATCAGACCTAAGTTATCTTTTTCCTTTGCCAGTTTGTGGCATTTAGCCCGAATCTCCGAAACCTTGATACCTGGAGTGTCATCAATAAAAATGTTGGCTCTAGACAGACTCCCCATGGCCACGATCAAGTTCTGCCACTCTTCTTCTGACAGCTGTCCAGTACGTAAATGGCTGGCCTCAATCGAACCTTCTGCACAAAGCATCCGGTTAACCAATGACTCAGCCCCCATTTCCAAACTAAAAATAGCGACAGACTTATCGGTCTTCGTTCCGATGTTTTGAGCAATGTTCAAAGCAAAGGCGGTCTTACCTACCGCCGGACGGGCTGCTAAAATGATCAGTTCCTCCGGCTGCAAGCCAGCAGTCATTTTATCTAACGCAGCATAACCGGTTGGGATTCCGGTAATATCTTCATCATTACGAGCCAGCTGGTCAATGTTTTCAATCGCGGTATTTAGAACTTCCGCTATCGTTAAGAAACCACTCTTATTTCGCCGCTCAGATACTTCCATGATACTGCGTTCGGCGGTGTCCAGAATGGTCTGGACATCGTCACCTTGTTCAAATCCGGTAGTCACAATATTGGTAGCTGCTTGAATCAAATTGCGCAGCAGCGATTTTTCTTCTACAATTTTTGCATAGTAACCCACATTAGCTGCAGTAGGCACACTTAAAGCCAATTCCGATAAGTAGCTTAACCCGCCGGCATCCTCCAGCAAATGCTCCTGCTCCAAAACATCCTTGACGGTAACCACATCAATCGCATCGTTGCGGTCGTTCAGCTTGATCATCGTCTGGAAAATTACTTGGTGGCTGCGACGATAGAAGTCTTCCGGCTGGATGAATTCCATCGCCGTAATCAGCGCATCTGTATCTAAAAATATCGAGCCTAATGTTGCTTGTTCTGCCTCAGCACTCTGTGGCGGTATGCGATCTTGTAACATTTCACTCATGTTTTTCGCTCCTAAAATTCTTCGTCCACCTATTTTACAAAATAAACTTGAGAAATACAACAAAGGCTGAGACAAATCGTCTCAGCCTCATTTATTCCTCACTAACGTGAACTTTGATGATCCCGCTAACCTCGGTATGAAGCTTCACAGGAACTTTGGTGTATCCTAATGCTCGAATCGGATTCTCTAATTCAATTTTCCGTTTGTCTAATTTCAAATCATATTGTTTCTTTAAGCCTTCTGCAATCTGCTTAGAGGGAATTGAGCCGAATAGACGACCATCTTCACCAGCTTTGGCTTTTAATTCCACCACAGTATCCTCTTGCTCTAAAAAGTCTTTCAGCTTTTGGGCTTCTGCCAAAACTTCTGCATCCTTTTTAGCTTGGGCTTTCTTTTGCGCTGACAATGCCGAGATACTGCTTTTATTGGCTTCTTGGGCCAACTTGTTTTTGATCAAGTAGTTTTGCGCGTAGCCTGTTGGTACTTCTTTTACTTCACCTTTTTTTCCTTTGCCTTTTACATCTTCTAAGAAAATTACTCTCATTCTTCTTCTCCTCCCGACAATTGTTCTTTGATGGTTGCTAATAACTGTTGTCTCACATCAGCAATGGTAGCATCTTCTACCTGTGCAGCGGCATTAGTAAAGTGTCCGCCGCCACCCATTGCTTCCATAATCAGTTGGACATTAATAGTCCCGGCGCTGCGTGCACTGATAGCAATTACGCCATCATTACGCTTTATGATTACAAAGGCTGCATTGATGTCTACCATTGATAATAGTGTATCTGCCGTTTTAGCCGCCGTCACACTATCATACTTTTTGGTTTCGCTTCCCGCAGTTATCACAATATCGTTGCGAACATATTCACTCTCACCCACCAATTGACTAATCTCAAGGTAAGATCGAATATCTGTACTTAAAATATATTGTACTAAAGAAGCATCGGCACCACAAGTCTTCAAATAGCTGGCTACATCAAACGTGCGTGCCGTGGTGCGAATAGAAAAGTTTTTAGTATCTACCGTAATTCCCGCCAACAGCAACGTTGACTCCATCTTGGTCATCTTGCGATTCTCTTTACTTTCAAATTCCACCAGTTCCGCAACTAGTTCTGAAGCCGAAGACGCTGAAGATTCAATGTAGGTCAACAATGGTTTACTAGGAAACTCTTCCCCTCTTCGATGATGGTCAATGATCACTACATTATCGAATTGTTCGTACAAGTCTTGTGAGATCGAAAGAGAAGGACGATGATAATCCACCATCACTAACAGGTCGCCAGCTTTTCGCTGCTTGATTGCTTCAGCAGGTGAAATCAGCAAGCCTTCCAATTCCCCATCCTTATGAATCTCTTCTAAGCAGCGATCCACATCCGGAATGGTTTCCTGTTCATCAATCACTACTCGAACATTCTTGTTGTGGAAACGTGCCAGACAAGATACCCCAAAAGAAGCACCGATGGCATCCATGTCTGGAAAGCGGTGACCCATAACGTAAACATTTCCGGTTTCGTGAAAAACATTTTTCAAAGCCGTCGACATGGCGCGGGAACGGACCCGAGTCCGTTTGGTTGCACTAGTTGACGTCCCACCATAGAAGACCGGTTTCGCATTCTCTGCCGCATCCTTTACTACAACCTGATCGCCACCCCGTACTAAGGCGATATCCAGATTATTCTGAGCGGTGTCTCCGATAATTTCTAACGATTGGTTCCCATAGCTGATCCCCATACTAACTGTAATTAAGACGCCTTCTTTTTCCGCAGCTGCTCGAATTTTTTCCAGCAGGTCAAAATTATTGTCCGTCATCTTTTCTAAATCTTCATGTCGCGCAAAAAAGAAAAACCGCTCAGCGTTCACTCGCTTGTAAAAGATTTGATAGGAGTCCATCCAATCAGAGATAACTGTGGTTATAAAGGAATTCAAATAGGAGATCTCTTTATCATCTCTGCGGTCCATTACATCGTCATAATTATCAACGGAGAGCAGTCCCACCACCGTCTGAAGATTTTGTTCCTTCGTCTCTAGTTCAACTTCCTTGGTGATATCAATCAAATAAACCAATTGTTTTTCTTTGTTCAATTGAAAGTGGTACAAGGTATCTTTTATCTTGTATACATTCTTTCCTTTTTCATCCCGCTGCATTAATTCGTTAATCATGTCCTGCTGGTCCGCCAACGAAAGGTCCTTCACTTCATCCGTAATATAGGGGTTCATCCAAATAAATTGCTGATCGCTTCCCCATGAAACAACCCCCACTGGCATATCCTCTGATACAAAGTCCAGCGCCTTTTCAGCCACTCGAGAGGCTTGCATAATTTTTTGATGATTACTGATTTGCAAACGTCGGTTCTGCAGAACAATTTGAATTAACAATAGTAGATCAATCACAACAACGATTGTCGCTGTCACGTAATTGAGCGGCAGGAAAAAGATTGCCATTAATTGCATCAACAGCAATAAAAAAAAGAAAAAAAGAGACAACGTAAATTTCGTGTTCTTTTTCATCCATGTTCCTCCTGACAGACTTAATTCTATCACAACCACTGCCAGCAAGCGAATTTCAAAATGTTTCACGTGAAACAAAAAAAAGACTTCACAAGGAAGTCTTTTGAATTCTTACTCTTCTGAAACAAATGGTAGTAAGCCCATGATACGTGCGCGTTTAACTGCTACAGTAATTTTGCGTTGGTTTTTAGCGCTTGTACCTGTTACACGACGTGGTAAAATTTTACCGCGTTCGCTAATGAATCGTTTTAACAATTCAATATCTTTATAATCAATATATTCAATATGGTTTGCTGCAATGTAATCTACTTTGCGACGTTTACGACCTCTTCTTTGTTGTGCCATTCCGTTTCCCTCCTATCAATTGTTAGAATGGTAAATCATCATCTGAAATGTCGATCGTTGAACCGCTGAACGGATCAGAATCCCGATCGAAGTCAGGCATCGTGTTTTTAGCTGACGGCGAAGATTGTTCAAAGTTGTTGTTAAAGCTATTATTGGATCCTTGCGTTCCACCACCATCAAAGTTAGGACTTTGTTGGCGTTGTTCACTTGCCGTACGTGATTCAAGCAGTTGGAAGTTATCCGCTACTACTTCAGTTACATACACTCTTTGACCTTGCTGGTTCTCATAGTTACGTGTTTGGATACGTCCAGTTACACCTAATAGAGTTCCTTTACGGGCATAGTTTGCTAGTGTTTCTGCTGATTTACGCCAAATCACACAATTGATAAAATCTGCCTCGCGATTTCCACTTTGATTGGTAAAATTACGATTTACCGCCAAAGTAAAAGTAGCTACTGCAGTACCGCTTGCAGTGTAACGTAAATCTGGATCTTTTGTTAAGCGACCAACTAATACAACATTGTTAATCAAGTAAAGCCAGCTCCTTTCTCGTCAATTGTTTCACGTGAAACAATTACTCCTCAATCTTTACGATCATGTGACGAATGATATCGTCGTTGATTTTTGCAAGACGATCAAATTCGTTGATTGCGCCGGCTGATGCTGGAGCAGTTGCATTGACGATATGGTAGATACCTTCGCGGAAATCGTTCATTTCATATGCGAAACGGCGTTTTTCCCAATCTTTTGAATCGATAATTTCTGCACCATTATCTTTCAAGATTGTATCGAAACGTTCTACTAAAGCAGATTTTGCTTCTTCATCAATGTTTGGACGAATAATGTATGTGATTTCATACTTCGTATTTTCCATTGATTTTTCACCTCCCTATGGACTATAAGGCCCTCAGCTTTCCTGAGAGCAAGGAGAGCGATCTAAAAAAATATAGACACTCACAAATAATCATTATACACAATCGTCCTGCAAAAATCAAATGTTTCTTTTGGTTCTATAATTAACATACGCAAAAAGACTGAGAATTCTCTCAGTCTTTCAAAATTTATTCACTTTTTTCTTCATTTGTATCTTCTGAAACTGTTTCAGCAGCTGTTTCTCCAGTTGCTTCCTCTGCTTCTTCCGGTACATTTTCAACAACTGCCATCGTTACAACTTGGGTATTTTCTTCCATCTTCATCAGACGAACCCCTAAGGTTGCTCGACCAGTTTGTGAAACGCTGGCTACGTTGAAACGAATAATGACACCTTTATCAGTAATCAGTAAGATATCTTCATCGCCGTTAACAGCAGCTAAACCAGCTAGTGGACCATTTTTGGCAGTGATATTAGCCGTCTTAATCCCTTTACCACCCCGGCCTTTAACTGGATAATCAGAAGCTTTGGTGCGCTTGCCATAACCTTTTTCAGTGATGACTAAGACTTCTTGATCTTCCTTCAAGACAGCTGATCCGATGACATAATCATCTTCCCGCAGGCGAACGCCGCGAACACCGCTGGCTGTCCGACCCATGTCACGAACGGCTTTCTCAGCAAAAGTAACCGAATAGCCGTTATGCGTACCTAGAATGATTTTTTCTTCACCTTCAGTAAAGAGTACATTGACTAGTTCGTCATTTTCCTTCAATCCGATGGCAATCAGACCATTGCTGCGGATATTGGAGAAGGCGGTAACGGTCGTACGCTTAACAATTCCTTTTTTAGTAACAAAGAACAAGAATTGATCATCTGGTGCTTGGCCAGTCAACGAAATAACCGCTTGGATCGTTTCGCTGGAGTCAATTCCCAAGAGATTGATAATTGGGATACCCTTGGCTGTCCGACCGTATTCCGGAATTTCGTAACCCTTCGCACGATACACCCGGCCAGTATTGGTAAAGAACAGCAAGGTATCGTGAGTGGAACAAGAAATTAGTGTTTTCACGAAATCATCATCATGAATACCCATTCCTTGAACTCCGCGGCCGCCACGACGTTGTGCTCTAAATTCACTAGAAGCAACCCGTTTGATGTAGCCATTATTGGTTAAAGCAATGACGATATCTTCTACTTCAATCAGATCTTCGTCTTCTAAGCTTAAGACTTCACCGACTAATAATTCCGTCCGGCGCGCATCTCCGAATTTGACTGCTACTTCACTTAATTCAGTCTTGATGATTTCCACCACACGCTCAGGACGCGCTAGGATGTCGTCTAAGTCCTCAATAAATTTTAGCAGCTCTTGGTATTCATTCTCGATTTTCTCGCGTTCTAAGCCTGTTAGACGGCGTAGACGCATATCTAAGATGGCTTGTGCTTGACGATCAGATAATTCAAAGCGTTCGATCAAAGTATTTTTTGCTACATCGTCGGATTCAGATCCGCGAATGGTGGCAATAATCTCGTCGATATGGTCCAGCGCAATCCGCAAACCTTCTAAGATATGGGCGCGCGCTTCCGCTTTGCGTTTTTCAAATTTAGTCCGGCGAGTAATAACAATTTTTTGATGAGCTACGTAATTTTCCAGAATTTGTTTCAAATTCAGAATCCGCGGTACCCCATTTTCGATTGCCAGCATGTTAAAGCTGAAAGAGGTTTGCAGAGACGTCAATTTGTACAAGTTATTCAAAATAACTGAGGCACTGACATCACGGCGGACTTCAATCACCACCCGCATCCCTTCACGAGAGGTTTCATCCCGCAAATCAGTAATCCCTTCAATCCGTTTATCCCGGTGAAGTTCGGAAATACGTTCAATTAACTTGGCTTTATTTACCATGTAAGGCAATTCAGTCACGATAATTCGCTCTTTGCCGTTCTTTTGTTCTTCAATTTCAATTTTCGCCCGAACAGTAATCGAACCTTTACCTGTTTCATAGGCGCGGCGAATGCCGGATTTCCCCATGACGATACCGCCAGTTGGGAAGTCTGGACCAGGAAGGACTTCCATTAATTCCTGCGTAGTAACCTCAGGATCTTCCATCAATAAGCCGATTGCTTCAATAACCTCTTTCAAGTTATGCGGAGGAATATTGGTAGCCATCCCAACCGCAATCCCAGTTGCTCCATTGACCAAAAGGTTCGGGAAGCGAGCTGGCAAAACATCGGGTTCTTGTTCACTGTCATCGTAGTTGCCGTGGTAATCAACGGTATCTTTGTTAATATCCCGCAGCATTTCCATCGCAATTTTACTCAATCTTGCTTCGGTGTACCGCATCGCTGCAGCACCGTCGCCATCGACTGAACCAAAGTTTCCGTGTCCATCTACCAGCATGTTGCGGTAGCTGAAGGGCTGTGCCATCCGAACCATTGATTCATAAATCGCACTATCGCCGTGGGGGTGATACTTACCCATTACATCCCCTACGATACGGGCTGATTTTTTATGGGGCTTATCTGGTGTAACACCTAACTCGTTCATTCCATATAGGATTCTTCGGTGAACCGGCTTCAAACCATCACGAACATCTGGCAAAGCCCGAGCCACAATAACACTCATGGCGTAGTCAATGAAGGATTCTCGCATTTCACTGGTCAGATTGACATTCTGGATATTTTCTCTTTTTTCTTCCAAATCGATCCTCCTCACTAAATATCTAAGTTCTTCACGTAATGAGCATTTTCTTCAATAAAGGCCCGACGTGGTTCTACGCGATCACCCATCAGCATTTCAAACACCTGATCGGCCTCGATGGCATCATCCACGCTGACACGCAGCATTAGACGGTTATCCGGGTCCATGGTTGTTTCCCATAGTTGATGGTCATCCATCTCTCCTAGACCTTTATAACGCTGAATATTGGCCTTTGGTGAAGCAGGCAGTGCTTCTAGCTTTTGCTGCAGCTCTTCTTCGGCATTTTTTCCTGGTTGAATGTAGGTAATATTTTTCCCTTGTTTGATCCCATATAAAGGTGGTTGCGCGATATAAACATAACCAGCCTCCACAATCGGACGCATGTAACGATAGAACAAGGTTAACAGCAGCGTACGAATATGAGCACCATCGACATCGGCATCCGTCATGATAACGAGCTTATGATAACGAGCTTTTGCTACATCGAAGTCCGCGCCAAAACCAGTTCCCATTGCGGTAAACAATGAACGAATTTCTTCATTCGCCAAGATTTTTTCCATCGAGGCTTTTTCGACATTCAGGATTTTCCCGCGAATTGGCAAAATTGCCTGGAATTCACGATTACGTCCTTGTTTAGCCGAACCGCCGGCTGAATCTCCTTCGACGATAAATAATTCGCAACGTTCTGGATCATTACTGGAGCAATCCGCCAATTTACCGGGCAAGTTGCTGATTTCCAAGGCACCCTTACGACGAGTAACTTCACGGGCACGCTTGGCAGCCAGCCGTGCTCTTGCAGCCAGCATCCCTTTTTCAACGATTTGACGGCCAACAGTTGGATTTTCCATCAAGAATTTTGAAAAGCTTTCAGAAAACAGACGATCGGTAACTGTTCGAACTTCTGAGTTGCCTAGTTTTGTTTTCGTTTGTCCTTCAAATTGCGGATCTGGATGTTTGATAGAAATAACCGCGGTTAGTCCCTCACGAACATCTTCACCCGAAAGGTTCTCTTCGTTGTCCTTCATGATTTTCTGCTTACGAGCATAATCATTAATGACCCGAGTCAAGGCTGTTTTAAAACCAAATTCGTGAGTCCCACCTTCATAGGTGTGAATGTTGTTGGCAAAACTTAAAATATTGGTGTGGTAGCCGTCCGTATATTGCATAGCGACTTCCACGGTAATATCTTGCTGTTCCCCATCTACAAAAACCGGTTCATCAAACAAGACGGCTTTATTGGCATTTAAATGTTCCACATAGCTCTTAATTCCGCCTTCGTAGAAGTATTCCCGCATTACAGGCTCTTCTGGACGTTTATCTTCAATCGAAATGGTCAAGCCGCGATTCAAAAAGGCCAGCTCACGAACCCGTGTTGCTAGTCTTTCAAAATTGAACTCGGTTGTTTCGGTAAAAATTTCAGTATCGGGGATAAAGTGAACCATGGTTCCGTGTTTTTCAGTATCGCCGATTACTTTCAAATCATCAACTACTGCCCCGCGACGGTATTCTTGGTAATAAATTTTACCATTTTTGAACACTCGCACGTCCAAGCTGCTGGACAAGGCATTTACGACTGAAGCCCCCACGCCGTGCAAACCACCAGAAACTTTGTATCCGCCGCCGCCGAATTTTCCTCCGGCATGCAAAACGGTATAAACAGTTTCAAGAGCGGGACGTCCGGTTTTAGCTTGAATATCCACCGGGATTCCCCGACCATCGTCACTAACTGTGATACTATTGTCTTTTTCCACTACTACTTCAATCCTAGTAGCGAAACCTGCTAGTGCTTCATCGATAGAGTTATCAACGATTTCCCAAACTAAGTGGTGCAATCCTTCGGTACTGGTTGATCCAATATACATCCCAGGACGTTTACGAACCGCTTCCAGTCCTTCGAGTACTTGAATCTGACTGGCATCATATTCTTTAGCCCGTTCTCGTAAACTCTTTTCTTCTTCTGTCATTTAAGTTTCGTTCCTTTCTATCTGTCCTTGTTGGACATAAAAGATATCCGGGTGAACGGTCATCTTTCCTTTTACATGATCTAAGGTCGTTGTTGTTAAAAAGGTTTGAACTTTGTCTTCGATTGTTTCTAACAAATGAACTTGACGGTTATCATCCAGTTCACTCATCACATCATCTAACAGCAGCAAAGGGTATTCCCCCGTCTCTTCCTTCATCAAATCAATTTCAGCCAATTTGACACTTAAAGCCGTTGTTCGCTGCTGGCCTTGCGAGCCGTAGGTTTGAACATTTTGCCCGTTCACTAAAAAGCGCAGATCATCCCGATGCGGTCCGACGAGGGTGGTCCCTCTGAACAATTCCCGCTTGCGGTTTTTTTGCAGCTCCCCTTGAAAGATGGTTTGGATATTTTCTAACGACTCAGCTTCTATCGGCAGACTGCCAACATATTCGATCTCCAGGTGTTCACGCTGATTGGTGATTCTCGTGTGCAGTTCATTCGACCAATGCTCTAGGCGCTTGATAAATTGCAAACGGTTGGTTAATACCTTGCTGCCGAATTCCACCAGCTGCTCGCTGAGGATATCCAAATAGATTTCGTCCGTCTGCTTTTTTTCCGCTAATTGTTTGAGGTAAAGATTGCGTTGTTTTAACGTTTTTTGATACTGGGCTAAATCGTATAAATACATGGGACTAATCTGCCCCAGCTCCATATCGATAAAGCGCCGTCTCATCTGGGGACTTCCTTTCACTAAAGAAAGGTCTTCAGGTGCAAATAAGATGACATTTAATTGGCCTATGTAACTGCTTAAGCGCTTTTGTTCAATATGATTAACCTTAGACTTCCGACCTTTTTTTGTTAGCAGCAGCTCTAATTCAGTCTCACCCACACCTTTTGAGATACGACCCTTGATTTGGGCAAAATCATCTTGCCAGCCAATCAGTTCGTGCTCATTATTGGTGCGGTGACTCCGCGTTAAAGCCAGTACATAAATACTCTCTAACAAATTGGTTTTCCCTTGAGCGTTTTCCCCTAAAAAGACATTTAAGCTATTAGGGAATTCTAAAAACAACTCTTGGTAATTCCGATAATTTTTCAGTTGAAGCTTATTCAGTTTCATCTTCAGTATTCCCGTTTTTAGCCATAAAAAAAGTACCCATCTCAGGTATTTCAATCATCATACCCGGATAGAGTTTGCGCCCGCGACGATTTTCTGGCTCACCATCTACAAACACAGTTTCCTCTGCTAAATACCATTTAGCCTGCCCGCCGCTGGATATCACATTGATCTCTTTCAACAGCTGGCCCAGCGTCATATATTCTGTTTTTAAAACTATTCGTTGTTTCACATTTCATCCCTCGTTTTCATTTCAGAGACACCTCTATATTATACTCTTTTTTTAGTCAAAAAACAAATAACATCCTTGTATTTTTCGTTTTAAGAAGTTTCATTCAAATTCCAATGTTTTACTACAAAAAGAAAAAAAGGCCTTAAAATCGATTTTAAGACCTTTTACTCATATTTCAGCTCTTTCATAAGTTTTTCAAAAAGAGCTGTGAAACTTTTCAAATTAGTTAGTCCGTACTGGCGTAATTAGTTGAATAAATGAAACTTCGCCTTCGGTTGGTTCTAAAGTAAATGGACGAATTGGTGAGATGAAGTGAATGGTAATACTCATGTCGCCAAAGGCCCGCAGCGCATCCTTCATATAATCTGGATTAAAGGAGATTTCTAATGGATCTCCGGTTACTTTTTCATACGCCAGCTCTTCTTCTACTTTCCCGATTTCAGGGGAATTTCCGTAAAGTACCACTGAATCAGACTCAATCGCCAGACGCACGATATTGTTTCTGCCTTCATGTGATAGCAATGATGCCCGTTCAATTGCTGCTAGTAAGGTTGGAACGGAAAAAGAAATTTCGGTATTGAAGCTGGTTGGAATTAAACGATTCGTATCAGGATAGTTTCCTTCTAACAAGCGTGAATAGAAATACATCGATGGTGTCTTGAATAAGACTTGATTTTCCATAATACTGATTTCTACTTCGGCTTCTTCATCACTCATTGAACGTGAAAGTTCCACTAAGCTTTTTCCTGGAATGACGATATCAAAATCACTAGTAGCATTTTCAACCGGTACTACTCGTTGGCTCATTCGGTGTGAGTCAGTAGCCACAGCTAGTAATTGATTATTGGCCAACATAAAATGAACCCCGGTCAAAATCGGACGACTTTCATGCTGGGAAACGGCAAATACGGTTTCGCCAATTAATTTTGTCAACATGTGGACAGGTAATTTTAATTGGTTTTGTTCTTCCACAACCGGCAAATGTGGATAATTATCGGCATCTAATCCATTAACGGTAAATTCAGCTGCGCCTGAAGTAATGGCTACTTGAAGATTGTCTAACACTTCTAAAGTAAAGGTATCTTCTGGCAAACGGCGAATGATTTCACTGAAGAAACGGGCTTGTAAAACAATCATCCCGGTTTTTTCAATTTGCAGCTGGGCTTTTTCGTCTGCTGCCGCTAAAAAGGTTTCGATAGAGATATCAGCATTACTACCGGTTAAGTTCAGTCCTTCTTCGGTTAAGACGATTTTTACACCGGTTAAAATAGGAATAGTGGTTTTAGTTGAAATAGCACGTTGGACCGTAGCTAGTTCTTGAATGAAGCGTGAGCGATTAATCGTAAATTTCATTGGGAGACTCCTTTTTATATATATTTATTTATAATATTAAGTAATAAAAGTAGTAGGGCCTGTGGAACCTGTGGAAAACCGAAAAAAAGAGTGATTCTCAAGGTTTTCCACTTGTGGAAAAGGTGTGGAAAACCTTCGCTGTTTTTCCATAGGTTTTCCACATGCTAATTCAGCAGCAGATTCTTAATCTCAGCTACTTCTTGCTGCATACTGCTGTCATTTTTGATTAGTTGAGCAATTTTTTCGTGGGCATGAATGACGGTGGTATGATCCTTGCCGCCAAACTCGGCACCAATTTTTGGTAAAGAGCTGTCGGTCATTTCCCGGGATAAGTACATGGCAATTTGTCGGGGAACGACGATCGCCTTCACCCGTTTCTTACCTTTTAAGTCTTTTACTTGAATGTGGTAGTACTTGGCCACTTCTTCTTGAATTTGTGTGATCGTTAATTGTGTATTGCTGGTACCTTTTAGACTTTTCAAGGCATCAGCTGCGATGCTGGTGGTAATATCCGCATTATTCATAGTAGCAAAAGCTTGAACTCGGACTAAAGCCCCTTCTAATTCCCGAATGTTGGAATCGATCTGACCAGCGATATAACTTAAGGTGTCATCCGGGATCTCAAGATTCTCCGCTTGGGCTTTCTTGCGTAAGATCGCTGTTCGGGTTTCCAAATCTGGCGGTGTGATGTCGACAGACAGTCCCCAAGCAAAGCGGGAAACCAGGCGTTCCTGCAATTTTGGAATTTCATTAGGCAAACGGTCGCTGGTTAGAACAATTTGTTTATTATCATTATATAAGTTCTCAAAGGTGTGGAAGAATTCTTCCTGCGTTGCTTCTTTTTCCGCAAAAAATTGAATATCATCTACTAAAAGCAGGTCGACATTGCGGTACTCTTGCCGAAATTCTTCGGAGATTTTATTTTTGATGGAATTGATAAAATCGTTGGCAAAGGTCTCACTGGAGACATACTTTACTTTCGCCTGTGGATTAATGGCTAACATTTGATGACCAATCGCATGCATCAAGTGAGTTTTCCCTAATCCCACGCCTCCATAGAAAAATAAAGGGTTATAAATGGAGCCTGGTTCTTCAGCCACCACTAACGCTGCGGCATGGGCCATTTGATTTCCTTTACCAATAACAAAGGTATCAAAGGTGTATTTTGGATTAAGCATGGCTCGTTTTGTTACTTCAACTGTTGGTGTCGGCGGTTTTGCTACAGGCGTAAAAACCGGTGCTTCGTCGGGTGTGACAAAGGCCGGCATAATTTCATCCCCTGTTAGTTTAAAGCCTATTTCAACAATTTTTGCTGCTAAGTGTTTCTCCCAATATTTCTTATGGAGATCACTGGTTACTTCAATAGTTATTTGATTGTTGTTAAAAGACAAAGGCTTGGCAGTATCTACCCAAGCGTCGTAGCTGGCAGGGTTCAATTCATTCTTGTAGCTTTCCTTCAACTCTTGCCATATATCTTCTAATGAGGTCAAATAATTCGCCTCCTATCTTAATTAAATTCAGATAGGTCTACTTTATCATTTTTTACGAAAGTTTTCCACAGGCAAAAGCTGAGGATGTTTTTTTTGCAAAGTTTGTCCACACTGTGGGAAAATAAAAAAAGAGCTATACACGTTGTTAAAAAAAGTTATCCACATCCCTGGGTATAGATAATAGGTTTCCTCTTTTTCCACGGGACTTTCCACAGATTTACGGATAAATTGACCGCGTTATATCAATGGAAACCAGAGTTATGCACAAAAGTTATCCACCATGTGCATAACTTTTCCATAGTCCAAAATTATGGGGATAAATATGCGGATATAAAAAAAGCAGATTTTCTTGTGGATAAATTATCCCCAGGCAACTGAGACTTATCCCCAAAAAATGTGGATAAACTAAAATTTTTTTTATTTTTTTTGGATTGACAAATGGTAGGGTTAGTCGTTATACTACTAAAGTATGTCTATGTATCGTTGATAATGGAGGTGGAATAGATGAAAAGAACTTATCAACCAAATAAACGTAAACGCCAGAAAGTTCATGGTTTCCGCAAACGTATGAGCACTAAAAATGGCCGCCGTGTTTTGGCTAGCCGTCGCCGTAAAGGAAGAAAAGTACTTTCTGCTTAAACCACTGCCGGTCCAGTGGTTTTTTTCTTTATAAAGAGGCTTATTATTTGGACTTATTAAATAGTGTGTTTAACGATGTCTGGCTTCACGAACTTGCTTTATCGTTCTTAAGCGAAAGAGCCAAATCAGTTCGTGGAGCTTTTTTTGTAAAAAGAAGGCATTTCTCATCTTTTCATTTAAATGAGATGAATCCTTAATTTGAATTATGGTATTATTGGTAAGTATAGATTTTAAGAAACGAAGGAAGCTGAATGAAAAAAGCATACCGCGTAAAGAAAGAAAAAGAGTTTCAAAAAGTTTTTCAGGAGGGAACTTCCTTTGCCAATCGCAAATTTGTTGTTTATCGATTAGAGCCTTCTGATCAACCCCATTTTAGAGTTGGACTTTCTGTAGGTAAAAAGATTGGAAATGCGGTAGCCCGCAATCGAGTAAAACGTCTTATTCGGGCCGTTTTGCAAGAATTGGCACCGGCGATTGATCCTAGGCTGGATTTTATAGTGATTGCCCGTCCTGCGATCAAAGACCTTTCCTATGAAGAAGTGCGCTCTAATTTGATACACGTCTTAAAATTAGCAAAAATTTTGAATGAGGAAGGGAACAGAATTAAGTGAAGAAATACAATCGAATAATTTTAATGGCAGGTTTGCTTGCCTTAGTAGTCTTATTGTCTGCCTGTGGTACTGGCGATGTAGACGCGAACAGTACCGGTATTTGGAGCCGATACATTATCTACTACTTTGGTGAAGCAATTCAAGCATTGTCCTTTGGCAGCGTTGGTGTAGGGATTATTTTGTTTACGATCATTATCCGGATTATCCTGATGCCTTTGATGCACTTCCAAACAAAAAGCATGCGTAAAACGCAAGAGCTGCAGCCGAAAATCAAAGCGCTTCAACAAAAGTATGCTTCCCGGGATCAAGAAACCCAAGCCAAGCTGCAAGCTGAAACCAAGAAGCTGTATGCAGAGCACAATGTAAATCCGTATGCCGGATGTTTGCCGCTGGTGGTTCAAATGCCAGTAATGATTGCTTTGTATCAATCTATTTTGCGCGTACCAGCGTTAAGACAAGGCCAATTCATGTGGTTAGACTTAAGTGCTCCTGATCCATACTTCATTTTACCGATTCTAGCAGCGATCTTTACCTTTGCTAGTACGTATCTGTCAAGTATGAGTCAATTGGAATCAAACCCTTCCACAAAGATTATGACCTTTTTCATGCCAGTAATGATTTTTGTAATGGGTATGAATTTAGCTAGTGGTTTGTCACTATACTGGGTGGTTTCAAATGCCTTCCAAACGGTTCAAACTTTATTGATTAACAATCCGTTTAAAATTCGTCAGGAAAGAGCCGAAGAAGCTCGTCGAATTCGTCAAAAAGAACGGGCATTGGAAAGAGCAAAAAATCCAAAGAAAAAACAAAAACGCAAAAAGTAAAAACACTGGTCCATTCATTTATTGAGTGTCCAGTATGAAAATAGAACAAGGAGGTAAGGATGAATGCCTGTTTATGAAGGTGCTACGATTGATGAAGCAATCAAGCATGGATTAGATGTTCTAGGGTTAACCAAAGATGAAGCTGAAATCAGCATCTTGGATGAAGGAAAAAAAGGATTCTTAGGAATCGGTAAAAAGAATGCGCAAGTATCCATTGAACCAACTGTTGCGGAAGAAATCAGTGAAGCTGTTGAAGAAGCGGTGGAAGAAGTGATGGGCGAACCCGTCACCGAACCTGTCGTAGAAAAAATTAGTGAAACAGCTATTTCAGAAGAGCTTAGCGAGTTGGACAATGAAGAAGCCATCAAACACTTAGCCATTTATCTGACAGATATAACGAGAGAAATGGGTGTACCCGCGTTAGTAAAAATTGAGCGGGGAGACAATAATCTGACAATCTTCAACTTGGAAACGAACAAACAAGGCATGCTGATTGGTAAACACGGAAAGATCTTGAACGCTTTGCAGTATTTAGCGCAAGTCTTTGTTCACCGAGTAGCCAAAAATAAACTTTCAGTGGTTGTGAATGTCGGCAACTACCGCCAAAAACGCGAAGAAGTACTGGTACGCTTAGCGAAGCGTACCGCTGAAAAAGTCAAAGAAACTGGACGTCCAGTCTTCTTAGAACCAATGCCAGCCTTCGAACGTAAGATGATTCATTCAGCATTAAGCTATGATGATTACATCAAAACCCATTCCGAAGGCGAAGAACCTTATCGCTATTTAGTAGTAGAACCGGCTAAAAAATACTTTTAGCATAAAAGCTAGAGCTTAACAGGCTGCAAACGAAGTCCTAAACAAGGGATGATGTTTGCAGTCTTTTTTTATGCTTTTCCCCAATAACGTATCGATTAGTATGTAATTTTCAAGGAACGAATGGATCTTTTGCGAAGGACCCAATCTTCGCGGATGCTTGGTATTGAGGGCTCTCATCATGAACAAATCATGATGAAACCTCGGCTAACGATCGATCAAATTAGCATTTAACTTGCGGGCAGGTTATTCAAGACTTTTCTTCTGTTGTTCCTGCGCTTTTCTCCGATTTCTCCTGCGCCGCAGTATTTCTGAGATGCGGTAGTTGGAGTTTGGTTGAGTTTCAGTTGGAGTTTCAGGTGTTTCCTCCACTATTTCAGGTGTTGCTGGTAACGTTTCTTTTGGCTTATCAAGAGAGACTTGGGGCACTGCTGGTAATGCTTTATAGCTGCTTTGAGCTTTTACTTCTTCTAGTTTTTGATTTTTATCGGCTTCAGCAACTTCTTCCACCGTTTTTTCTTCTAAAGATACTTCCGGTACGTCCATCACAGGCTCAGCAGGCGCATAAGCCAACATGGACTGGTTCAAGATCACTGGTGCATTAGCTTCGCCAAAATATTCGTCACCAATAAAAACTGGTGTCTCAATCGTTTCTACATACTTGGCGCTAACTACTTCTTGGAACAAACCAACGCCGTCTTTTTCAAAGATGTCTAAGGTGGTTAGCAATTCTAGCGACTGTTTGATTTCAGCTGGACTTAGATCAGTATTGGGATCTTTGATGTTAAGCGTGTGCTTTTTTCCAAGACTATTTAGGAATTTGGTTTCGAGTTTAATCATTTTGTTTACTCCTTCCATTTATTTTTTGCGTAGGGGACAGGACAGTAACATCGTCAAAATCAGGTGGCAGCTGCTTCAATCGGCAATAACTTGGCAAGTGGTGACAGGATCAGGGACTTGGCTTTTTCAATAAAATTACGAACAGGGAACACTCTCAAATTTATTCTCTTCCACTCCGACGTCTCGAAGTAATCCTGGAAAAAGTAGATGAATTTCTTCATGGTTTTGGTTACTTTGGTTCGGGTAAATAGATACTTCACTAGATCTTTTAACACCAAAGCAAACTCCTCCGCACCTAACTGGTAGCGAACACGTAACGCTAGCAATAGTTGGATCGTCGTGGCGTTGTCTTGGGTTTCCTCATAAAAATCCATCATGCGCTGCTCGATGGTGTTTAGTGATAAGTTGAAAATCTGATTGGGTGTGAAGGGTTGCTCTGACATCTCATATCTCCTGCTTTCTCGTAAATTTAGGTAATAATTTTTTTCAAAAATTAGTTTGATCCTCGAGCCGCATACCATTCTGCTAGGTGGCTCGATCAGTGTTTCGGTTTAGAGTTGTTTGAAGGATGTTTAATCCTTATAGAACTGCGAAAAGCAGAACTGGCATCCTCTAATGGACAGAAGACTATCCACAACTACCACTGTTGTGCGCACAAACTAGTAACAACGGGAATTGGCAGGATATCCTACTTAATATTGCTTAGCTCTTAGCGACGTTTATAGGCAGCTAAGGCTTCTTGTTCTAAATCAAAGACAGGTGTTTCAATCGTTTCTACAAATTTGGCACTAATGAGAGTTTCATAGGAACGGACGCCATCTTTTTGGAACAGATTCAGTCCGACAAAATCAGTTAACAAGGTTTTGATTTGAGATGGTGTTTTGGTTGTATCGGGATCTTTGAAGCTGATTGTCTGACTTTTACCCATGGCATTTCTAAAGTTCACCACTAATTTCTTCACGCTGTTTATCATCTTATTCAATCCCCTCAGTCATGTCTTTGATCACACGAGATTGTACGGTCATAATTACGCTATCGAAGCTGCTTCCGGTTTTAGATAACCCAGCTACGATTTCTCCCAGTCGTACGACTTCTGCTTCGGGTGGGTTATCAATTACGTTTTGAAAATTCACTTTCTTCTGTTTGTCTTCGCCTTCTTGTTCGATTAGTACTTTCAGTTTGGTGCCTAGCTTCTGAATCATTTTTTGAATTCCTCCATTTTCTGTTGTTGTTTATCTTTTTATTTTTTGTTGCTGTGATGTTGCCCCGGCCGGTGATTAAACGATAAGATATTTCCAGCAAAAATGCCACATGCGACTTAGAAGGGTCATCTACGACTTAGAGAACTTTCAATTTTTGAAAACCTTGATTTAAAGAGATTCTTGATTTTTTGGATAGAAAAAACGGCTCTAAGTCGAAGGTGAATTCCTGCCCACTTTTTTTGCGAAAAAAGTCCTGAAGTGCTAGAAACGTTGATATAACAATAAATTCCGTCTTAAACTTTTCTTAAGGTTTTCAGCGGGAATCGGATAAACAGAGAGAAAAAGAGTAGGAAAAGAAGCCGACGTCCATCCTTAGATAGAAAGTTACTTCCTTCAACGTTGTTATTTATATAGTGTTTGAATCTATGAGATAGTCATCTGCAAATTACAACTAAAAAGAAAGTTCCACAATAATGTGGAAAAAAGAATGCATGTTAATAAGAAATTTTTTTCGATAAGATAGATATATAAAGAATTCTTTATAAAACAGGGAGATGGGGAAGATATGAACAAAAAGTCTTTTCGGCAATGCCAACTGTTCAAGCTGTTGTCTAGCGAAAAAGAGTACCGATCCTCTCGATATTTTAGTGAGATACTGGCTGTCTCAACTAAAACTGTATACAACGACATGAATAAATTGAATGAAGCAATGAAGGAATTTGATTTGTTTATCGAAAAAAAACCTAGTTCAGGATTTCTGTTAATTGGTGAAGCAAAAAAACGTAAATTATTTGAGCAGTATCTTCTTTCTTTACAGGAGGAGAAAACCGATTACTTTACTACAGAAGACCGACAAATCGATATTGTTTGCAATTTATTACGCAGTAAAAAAGGTATTTTGCAAGAGGAGTTAGAAGAGAAATACTATATTTCAGATTCAACGCTGCGCCTAGATTTGGAACAGATTCGTGGAGACCATTCGATGCAATTTTTCAGCCGTAACAGAGGACGTATTTGTTTGAAAGGAGATGAAGCATCAGTTCAATATTTGGTAAAAAATTACTTAATGGAAAAAATTCCATGGTCAGTTATCGATTTAGAACAAAAAAGTAAAGTAAGTCGTTTTTTTACAGAAGAAGAAGTTAGTTTTGCCAAAGAAAGTTTAAAGCAAGTGCTGATATTATCAAATGCTGTAACTTCCGATTATTACATGAATTCGTTGTTTTTCTTTTTCTTAGTATTTGGTATCCGAGTGAATCATGAATTCCACTACTGTCATGACGTAATGAGTAAAGAAGACTTGAGTATGTTGGAAACCTACTTTATCTCTTATGAATTAACGAGTTTTTATCGCGAGCAGTTTCAATTGGAATTGACAAAAAAGGATATACAAGCAATTAACGAGCAGTTATATGCTAATGGTATTTATTTGACCTTGGATCCTGAAACAATTGATCCAGCAACTGAAAAAACCGTAGATAATATTTTGAGAAATCTGGGAAATCTTTTGAAAGTAGATATTTCTGACGATGTAGAACTAAAGCGTTCTTTGATGGCTCACATACCGCCAATGGTTTTTCGGTTAAAACGTAATATGCGGATCGAAAATCCTTTACTTGGAGAAATTAAGAAGCAGTATCTGCTGCTGTTCTCACTTTTGTGGTATGTCCTTAGTGATTTAGAGGAACAATACGATATTCGTTTAAATGATGATGAAATTTCATTTTTATTGATTTATTTCCAAGTTTCATTGGAGAAACGTCATGGTGTGTATTTTAAAAATATCGTGATAGTTTGCCCCCGGGGACTATCTACTTCAGAGCTGCTTTATACCAAGGTTCGTGGGATGATTCCGATGCGGGATCGGGTATTAACGCGAACAGTAGAAGAGTTGCACGATCTATCCCTGGATGACATTGATTTTATTATTTCTACCGTCTATTTAGAAGTTGAAGAGGTGCCAGTCGTTTATGTCTCACCTCTGTTGACTGGAGCTGATGCTATTAAAATTATGGATGAGTATGCTAATCAAGACAATCAGTACAAGAGCATCGCCTTAACTAGCAAATCTACCATCTATAAAAATATAGATACCTTTATTGATGAAAAATATATCTTCTGCAAAAAGAACTTCTCGAATAAGCGAGAGTGTTTGGATTTCCTGATCGAAATCTATGAAAAAGAAGGAACTGTCTCAGAAAAATTCCGTCAATCTGTCTACGATCGTGAAGCGATGGGGGACACTAGTATCTATACAGGTGTAGGAATACCTCATGCAGCGCCTGAGACAATCCAGCATACGAAGATCAGCTTTGTTACATTAGAAAAACCGATTCAATGGGGTGCAAATGAGGTGAGCTTTATCGTTTTATTAGCAATATCCAACAAAGATGTTGATTTAGCGCGAGAGATCATAAAAAAAATCTTTAGTATGGCTGAGGATAAAACGGTAGTGGAACGAATTAATCGGATTGAAACTAAAATCCAACTTATTTCAGCAATACGAAACGAAGTATTTGAACAAAATCGATGAGTGGAAAGGTGATTATTGTGGCAGATAGTTTAATGGATATGTTTATTTCCAGCAATTTAGTACGAATAAATATTGAAGCGAAATCAGATTTAGAAGCCCTGCAACAACTTGCAGACATGATGATTGAAGAAAAAGTCGTCAAGGATTCCTTCAAAGAAGCCGTTCAGACACGAGAAAAAGAATTTCCTACGGGATTGTTGCTAGAACGTTTAGGTGTAGCAATCCCTCATACTGATGCGATTCACGTAGAAAAACAGTCACTGGCAATAGGTATCTTAAAGAATCCAGTGAAATTTCATGTGATGGGAGGAGATGAAAATGACTATGTAGATGTAAAAATCCTTTTTATGCTGGCAATTAAGAATCCGCATAAACAGCTGGAATTTTTACAAGCACTAATTAATCTTATGCAAGATGATCAGCAAATCTTGCAGCTATTAGATTCAACATCAGAAACAGAAGTTGTCGAAACGTTTAAAAAAATTATTCAATAGGAGGAATACAGAATGAAAAATATTTTATTGGCTTGCGGCTCAGGCATCGCTACATCAACCGCGGTAAACGCAAAAATCACAAAAATGCTAGATGAAAACGGGTATAAAGGAAAGTACAAGATTACCCAATGTAAAATTTCTGAAGCGACACAAAAATCCAGCAGCTATGACTTTTTAATTGCTACAACCATGGCACCAAAAGAGCTGAATTGTCCATTTGTTCCAGGGGTTTGTTTCTTAACTGGCGTCAATGCTCAAAAGTCGATCGATATGATTTTAGAATTGATGGAGAAGTAGTTTGGTTTAAATAAAGGAGGAAAAAAATGGATGCAATTATTTCGTTCTTTCAGTTTATTCAAGGATTAGGCGTTTCTGTCGTTATGCCTCTGGTTATCTTCATTTTAGGCTGTGTTTTAGGGACAGGCGTGGGTTCAAGTCTACGGGCTGGTTTGACAGTAGGTGTAGGTTTTATTGGGCTAAATTTAGTCATTAACAGCCTATTAGGTACAAGCTTATCGCCAGCTGTGCAAGAGATGATCAGCCGTTTTGGCTTAAATTTATCAATTATTGATGTTGGTTGGCCGGCTTCAGCAGCTATTGCGATGGGCTCAACGGTAGGATTAATCATTATTCCGTTAGGTTTATTGGTAAATATAGTCATGCTCTTGACGAATACAACACAAACAGTTGATGTTGATATCTGGGATTATTGGCATTTTGCCTTTACTGGAGCACTGGTTGCTATTCTTACTGACAGCTTGCCTCTAGGTATCTGTGCTGCGGTCATTAATATGGTCATTATTATGGTGTTGGCAGATTACACTGCACCAGAAGTTGAAAAATCGTTAGACTTGCCGGGCATTTCTTTGCCTCATGGATTTACGACTGCCTATGCACCGATTGCAATGCTTTTCAATAAAATAATGGATAAAATTCCAGTTATCAATAAGATCGAAATTAATATGGATACGGTCCAAAGACGCTTTGGCGTGTTCGGTGAACCAATTTTAGTAGGTACACTTTTAGGTATTGGTATTGGGATTCTAGCTGGTTATGATGCAACAGGTGTTTTAACATTAGGTGTTTCGCTAGGAGCAGTACTAGTCTTGATTCCTAAAATGGCAGCACTTCTAATGGAGGGCTTAATTCCAATTAGTGATGCCGCAAGTGAATTTATTCAAACAAGATTTCAAAATCGCGGCAAAATCTATATTGGTTTAGATTCTGCTGTAGGTGTTGGGCATCCCGTTACATTGGCTATTTCATTTGTTCTAGTTCCATTGCTGATTTTTATTGCGGTAATCTTACCAGGAAACCAAGTATTGCCATTTGCTGACTTAGCGGTTATTCCGTGGATGTTCGTTTTGATTACCCCGATCGTAAAGGAAAATGGCTTCCGCGGCATTATTATCGGGATTATTGTATTAGTCGTCGGTTTACTGATTGCGACTGATTTAGCACCAATGATCACTGTCGCAGCCCGCAACGTTAATTTTGAAATGCCGGAAGGTGCAAAAATGATCTCTTCTATCTGTGATGGTGCGAATCCATTAACTTGGGTACTAGTTCGCTTAAATGGATTAGGATATATCGGAACGGGTATTTCTGCTGTGGTGGCTGTAGTAATGGCTGTTTGGAATCGCGGTCGGATCAAACAAGAAGCTAAATTGCTGCACGAATCTGGTGCCAGCGGCGAATAAATTGATTAGACAGGCATTTGAAGTTTAAATGCCTGTCCACTAATCAAAAGGGAGGTTTTACTCATGCAGACAAAAATATTTTCTTATGACAAACTGCTCTTTTTTTTCGATGTAAAATTGACGGGCGGATTCAGTGGAATAATTACAGTAGTTTGCTTGTATTTAGGCATTGCTGGAAGGGTTAATCGCGGTATTCTATTTTTTATAGCACTCATTGCTTTTTATACCTTTTGGAATAGTTTTATCGGGAAATGTAACACTCAACAAGTAAAAATCAGCGAGACAACTCTTTCTTTTGAATCCTTAGGAAGAGAAGATTCTTACAAAATCGATGAAATTAAGAAAATTCGCGTGAGAGAATTTCCTACTGGTGGAAAAATGTATATTCGAATAAATGACTACAATCTATTAAAAGGCCGTTATTGGGTTCAGTTTAAGAAATTTAACGATGGCCAAGATTTAATGCGTCAGATATTAGACATTGAATACAAGATTCATCCAGAAACCTTAAAAGCAAGAGCTCGCAGAGTCAATACGCAATACTTGGAATTGGAGAAAAAACGCGGACAATAACGAGAGGGTGGATATATGTTTACTGCAGAAAAGGAAATGGTTATCGAAACAGGTAAAAAATTGGATCGATACGGTTTAATCGCCTTATCTGGCGGAAATGTCAGCTGGCGTATGGATTCAGGGGAAATTCTAGTGACACCCAGCGGGATGATCTATGAAGACCTTACTCCTGAGGACATTATCGTAATGGATATCGATGGAAATATTTTAGAGTCTAAGCGCAGACCAAGTGTTGATACAATCGCTTTGTTATACATTTTCCAAAAAAGGCCGGATATTAAAGGTATTATCCATACACATCAACCATACGCCACAGCTTTAGGCTTGATTGAAGACGAAATTCCGTGTAATTTGACCACCTTAGCCAATGCCGCCAGAGGAGATGTTAAAGTAGCGCCTTACTCTTCAGCAGCCAGTCTTGATATGGGAGTCAAAGCTGTTGATTATCTAGGCGAGCAGTTAGCAGTAGTACTAAAGCATCATGGTGTAATTGGTGTGGGAGACTCTTTAAAGCAAGCCTTGTATTCATGTGTCTATTTAGAAGAAGCTTGTAAAACGATCGTCGCAGCCAGGTCTTGCGGAAGAGAACTAGCCATGATGAATCAAGAACAAATCCGAGAAGCTGTAGACGTATTTAAAAATTATGGACAGAAATGAACGATTGGAATAATACAGGGATTCCTAACTATCTAAATCCTGTTTTATTTTTGGTGATTTTTGATTGAATACAGTCGTAAATATGAATGCTATCGCCATCTATTCGCTAAAATCCATCAGAACTGATTGACAAAGCTTAATAAAGCAAGTATATTGTGGTAGAAATCATTCTTATCAGAGTATACGACAGAGTTGTTCCTACTTTGATATGACCCTCGTCGTGGCGGGGGTTTTTTCAACTTGATAAATAAAATAAAATGTGCTAATGTAGCACAATAATATTGAGACAGCAGTCAAAGTGCGAAGTCCACCCGTTCATTACAAGGGGTGGAGTGGGCGCTTTTTTTGTGCGTTTAAGGAGGATTTTTCGTGGCAGAGATTTTGGAATTTGACACAATAGCAGCAATTTCCACACCTCCAGGAGAAGGAGCGATCAGCATTGTTCGTCTAAGCGGCGACCAAGCGGTTGAAATTGCGAGTAAAGTATTTCAAAGCGGTAAAAAATCTTTAAAAAATGTAGATAGTCACACCATCCATTATGGACATATTGTTGACCCTACCAGTCAACAGCTGGTAGATGAGGTTATGGTCAGCGTCATGAGAGCGCCCAAAACCTTCACTAGAGAAGATGTAGTAGAAATCAACTGTCATGGCGGTATTGTGGTGGTTAATGAGATGCTGCAGCTTATCTTGCGGCAAGGGGCACGTTTAGCAGAACCAGGTGAGTTCACCAAACGAGCATTTCTAAACGGCCGAGTGGATTTGTCACAGGCTGAAGCGGTGATGGATCTGATTCGAGCAAAAACCGATAAAGCGATGAATGTTGCGATTAATCAATTAGACGGCAACCTGTCTAAGTTGATCCGTCAATTGCGTCAAGAAATACTGGAAACCTTGGCTCAAGTAGAAGTAAATATCGACTATCCTGAGTACGACGATGTAGAAGAACTGACTACTAAGCTGTTGCTGGAGAAAGCCGCGCAAGTCAGTCAGCAAATTGACGCCCTGTTAGTAAACGCTAAACAAGGCAAAATTTTGCGGGAAGGCTTAAGCACAGCAATCATCGGTCGACCAAACGTCGGGAAATCGAGCTTATTGAATTATTTGCTGCATGAAGAAAAAGCCATCGTGACCGAGATTGCCGGTACCACTCGTGATGTAATTGAAGAATACGTGAATGTCCGAGGCGTACCGTTGAAATTAGTTGATACTGCCGGCATTCGTGAAACCGAAGATATTGTGGAACGAATTGGGGTAGAACGCAGCCGCAAAGCCTTGAGTGAAGCGGACTTGATTTTATTAGTCTTAAATCAAAGCGAAGAGCTGACCCTAGAAGATCGCAACTTATTAGAAGCAACTCAAAATTTAAAACGAATCATTTTGCTGAACAAGACCGACTTGCCAGCTAAATTGGACCAAGACGAATTGCGTCGTCTAACCGGTGAAGACGAGCTGTTGGCTATCTCTGTTTTGCAGCAGGATGGCTTGGATCAATTGGAAGAAGCGATCGCTGCCTTATTCTTTGGCGGTCAAACCGGCGAAAAGGATGCGACTTACGTATCTAATACTCGTCATATCGCGTTGCTGGAGAACGCCTCACAGGCGCTATATGAGGTGCAAGGCGGGATTGAGGCAGGAATGCCTGTTGACCTTGTTCAAATCGATATGACGCGTTGCTGGGACTATCTAGGCGAAATTGTCGGCGATAGTGTCCAGGATGAATTAATTACACAGCTATTTAGTCAATTCTGTCTAGGAAAATAAAGGAGAGAGTCATGGAATATCAAGCAGGATCATATGATGTCATCGTAGTAGGAGCCGGCCATGCCGGATCAGAAGCAGCCTTGTCTGCTGCACGCATGGGCTCAAAAACCTTATTAATTACAATCAATTTAGAAATGGTAGCCTTTATGCCATGCAACCCATCAATCGGAGGACCGGCCAAGGGTGTCGTTGTCCGTGAAATTGACGCATTAGGCGGCGAAATGGGCAAAAACATTGATAAAACCTATATTCAAATGCGGATGCTGAATACTGGTAAAGGACCAGCTGTCCGGGCCCTAAGAGCACAAGCCGACAAGCATGCTTACGCAGAAGAAATGAAGCATACGATTGAAAAAGAAGAAAACTTGACCTTGAAACAAGGCGTAGTGGATCGTTTAGTTGTTGAAGACGGTATCTGTAAAGGTGTTGTGACTTCCACTGGAGCTGTTTACTCAGCCAAAGCCGTTATTATTACTGCTGGAACAGCTTTACGAGGCGAAATTATTATTGGTGACTTGAAGTATTCTTCCGGCCCTAATAACTCTCAGCCTTCAATTAAGCTGTCTGACAATCTGAAAGAACTAGGCTTTGAGATTCACCGCTTTAAAACAGGCACCCCACCGCGGGTAAAATCCGGCACAATTGATTACAGCAAAACCGAAATTCAACCAGGGGATGAAGCACCAAATCATTTCAGCTACGGTACACCAGACGAAGCTTACAACATGGAACAAGTACCTTGCTGGTTAACCTATACGAACCCTAGAAGCCATGAAATCATTCAAGCCAACTTGCATCGCGCACCGATGTTTACTGGTATCGTGGAAGGTGTAGGCGCTCGTTATTGCCCTTCGATTGAAGATAAGATTGTTCGCTTCTCAGATAAAAGCCGTCACCAATTATTCTTGGAGCCGGAAGGTTTGCATACCGAAGAAGTTTACGTACAAGGGCTATCTACTTCTTTACCAGAAGATGTCCAAAACGACGTATTACACTCAATTGAAGGCTTGGAAAATGCGGAAATGATGCGGACAGGTTATGCGATCGAGTACGATATGGTGGCACCTCATCAGCTGCGTCCAACACTGGAAACAAAGGTAGTTGAAAATCTTTATACAGCTGGCCAAACTAATGGTACCAGCGGCTATGAAGAAGCTGCTGGCCAGGGCTTAATTGCCGGAATCAATGCTGCCTTGAAAATTCAAGGCAAAGAACCATTCATTATGAAACGCAGCGATGGGTACATCGGTGTCATGATCGATGACTTAGTAACTAAAGGAACCAACGAACCTTACCGTTTGTTGACTTCTCGTGCGGAATACCGTTTGATTTTGCGTCATGATAATGCCGACTTGCGTTTGACAGAAGCTGGACATCAAATTGGTTTGGTAGAAGAAGAACAATACCAAAACTATTTGTCTAAGAAAGCCAACGTCGAAGAAGAAATCAAACGATTAGAAACAATCCGTATCAAACCAACTGCTGAAGTTCAAAGCTTCCTACGGGAAAAAGGCAGTGCGGAATTGAAGGATGGTGTCTTAGCAGCCGATTTCTTGAAACGTCCAGAGATCAGCTATCAAGAAGTCATTCAATTTATTCCTGCCAATGACAACCTAACTGCTAAAGAAGTGGAACAAGTAGAGATCCAAATCAAGTATGAAGGCTACATCAAAAAAGCGATGGAAAAAGTAGAAAAATTGAAACGTTTGGAAGCAAAACGCATTCCAGAACGGATTGACTACGAAGCAATCAACGGCTTGGCTACCGAAGCACGCCAAAAATTGCTAAAGATTCAACCAGAAACTATCGCTCAAGCCAGCCGGATCAGCGGCGTAAATCCAGCTGATATCAGTATCTTGATGGTCTATATCGAACAAGGAAAAATTGCCAAAGTAGAAGTATAAAATGATTTATCCTTCGATCTAAAGAGTTATATATTTCGCAAAATCAGCGACCGATCCATCTTGCCAGGTCTAGTGACCAGAGTGTAGATGTCGGTCGTTATTTTTGTGGACTTGTGCCCAAGAAGCCGCTTTTCCTGAAGTTGTGTTCAAAGACCTCGCTTGTCTAGTCACCTGCTTTGACAGTGAGAGGGGATGATTCCCAGGAACATAAAGAAATACCTCAGTGCTTAAAACCAATCTGTTATAATTGATTGAAACGCTTTTAAAATTTGCAGTGAATAGATAAAGAAATTAGCTGCTTTGAGATTGCTATGGCTCGTTAGTTGCAAGCGATGCTGACAGAAATAAAATTCGTTAGAGAGACTTAGGTGAATAGAAGTGAATATTGTAGAAAATAATACCCTTGAGATGCAAGAATTGGTCAAAGACAAAATAGTTGAATTTGGGAACAGCAGCTTACCTCCTTCAATTGATACATTGCCAGAATCCACTTACGGCTGTTACTTGTATGATGAGACAACTAAGCTGATGGGTGGTATTGTTGCCCACTGCTTCTGGAATATCATGCATATTGATTTTTTCTGGGTAGATGAATCCTTGCGTGGTCAAGGGCAAGGAAGAAATTTGCTGAATAAAATGGAGAGTATCGCAAAAAGAGAAAAATGCAAAGTGATTCATTTAGAAACCTTTTCCTTTGAGGCACCGCGATTCTATGAAAAAAACGGCTATAAGGAATTTGGAAAGATCAAAGATGTTCCGGTAGCGGACTGCGATTACTTTTTCTTTAAGAAAGAGATTCAATAATTCTTTAGTTCGTTAATTGAAGAATCGCAATCTTTTATAGTTAATAAACAAGCTGCTAAGAAAAGTCAGTTGGATTCTTCTTATTGATCGTTTGCTGGAAAACAAGTTGTTAAGTACGAGTCTCTTAGCTTATAACTTTTAAGTAAATCCAGTATGATGAGGATAACGATTAAACATTCGCTGATAGTAAAATAGTGGAGTGGCTTAGTTGATTGATTTATTGGAGGTGTCTTATGAAAAACGTTTTATTGATCGTTAATCCTAGCTCTGGTGGTGAAAAAGCTAAGGAGTACGAAGCTTCAGCAAAAGAGAAACTAGCGAGCCTTTTTGATAAGGTGGAAGTGAAGCGGACCGAGAAGGCAGGAGATGCGGAGAATTTTGCAGCAAAAGCAGCGCAAGAACAGTATCACAGCGTATTCACGATGGGTGGAGATGGGACTGTTAATGAAGCGGTTAATGGCTTAGCTGGGCAAGAAAATCGTCCAAATTTCGGCTTTTTCCCTTTAGGAACGGTCAACGATTTGGCCCGAGCTCTTAACATGCCTTTAGATCCTAAAGAAGCGATCTCTTCTTTAGATATTACCAAACAAAGACACCTGGATATTGGCAAAATAAACGATCGCTATTTCACTAATGTCGTTGCGATTGGTGCTATTCCTGAAGGGATTAACCAGGTTGATACTAAAGAAAAAACCAAGTTTGGCAAAATGGCCTACTTCATTTCAGGAGCGAAACAGCTGTCGGCTAATCAATCCTACCAATTCAAGCTGACTATCGATGGGGAAGAACAGGAAATCGAAAGCAGCACCTTATTGATTGGTTTGACTAACTCAATTGGCGGGTTTGAATCTCTGATACCAAATGCCACAATCGACGATGGCAAATTACATCTGCTATACTTAAAAGACCAAAAGTTTTTGGATACAGTAAAGACCGTGCCAGATCTCTTAAAAGGAATAACAGAATCCACTAAAAACGTTGCGTATCTGACAGCAGAAAACTTGATCATTGAAGTGTTAAATCAGGCAAAGCTAGCTACTAACGTAGATGGAGATCCAGGGGCGGCGTTACCGGTAAAGATTCAAGTACTACCGGCTCACCTGACTGTCTATTCAGGCTAAATAGAAAAAGGCAGACATACAAATTAATGGTTAATGATTGTTGTTGTTTAAAATTGGAGGATAAATCGATGGAAGAAACAGTCTTTTTCAACTTAGGAAATGCTTTAGCATCAAAACGTGATCCAAAAGAATTAATTAAAGAAGCACAAATTGTAAAGGATCAGAGAGAGTCATTAGGGAAATTGGTTATTGTAGAAGATCCAGCGAATGGCGATCATATTCTATTTGAATTATCGGATCAAGAATCAAATTCTGAGGAAAACAAAGCCTTCAAAATGAAGAAAGTACTGGAGTAAATGATATAGCTGTCAGCTGATAAATTTGGCCGACAGCTGTTTTTTATTATTTCGATAGATAGTTATTTTAATTCGAGTGAACCAGCTAAAATGTTTCACGTGTAACATTTTTAAACTTAAAAATGACAGTGTTTGAGGAATAGCAAACAATCAACTTTCTGTAGGTCGCAACTCACCAGATAAGACCAGTTATTACCGTTGGATTTGCGAGATAAATCGAAGATAAAGCTGGAAGGGGAAAAATTTATTAGTTGAGATAGTCGGATTTTAAATCCGTATATGAGCTATGAAAAGTTGTTTTGAATAACGACAAATCCGATGGTGGCAAAAAATATTGTATTGGAAAAATTCACTGTTTAAGTGTTTTTTGTTTGGTATTGATAGGTTTTATATGTGTTTGAGAATATCGCTTAATTTGATTGGGTTATAGATGAGTCCTTTATTTAAATAACGAGATATATTGTTTTTGCTAATTGCTAAATCAACAGAATTCCCAAATTTATAGTTGTGATCCGGGAGTGCATACCGGTATCTTCACAGTTTATGTGCTTTCTTATTATTTATTTTTCATTGAGTTAGATAAGTACTCAGATTCGACGTTTTACGCTATAAACATGAGCCTGTCTTCCAATTGATCCCAATATTTACAAGACAAGCCTGATATTCATCTGTGGAAGTTGCAGAAGAATTAATTTATCAGTTATTCAGCATGTAGTTATTTTTAAAGATAGATAAATTTGTATCACGTTATATATCTTTACTCATGTCACTATGTTTAGTGAACTTTGGTTGAGGACATCTGATCCCTTATTTGAGATTCAACTCTACGATTGAATATGTTAGTGTGAGAGGTTTGGTTTGTTTAGGAAACTAAATGTACCTTCAAGAAGCGTAGTCAGGGGAAAGAAGATGTTTTCGAAACATTAAGAACTGATATATTATGTTGTATGTAATTATGCTGAAAACAGATGGAAAGTTCCACATGAAACAACTCTTGCATAACAGTCCACAACAAGTCTGAACATTTCGGCTGAACTTAATTGAGAAAACTCAGAGATATGCATTCATTTTTTATTAAATTGATTCTTGTGGGAGCGGCTACAAACAGCGTTTTAGTTGTGTGTTATATAACAACGAGAATCGACTGGTGAATTTTTATGCATTTCTATGCAGCGTTGTTTTTATACATTTAATGAAAATTTTTACACATTTTTTAACAACGCAATCAATGAAGTGGATAGGATTGAAAATCTATTAAAGATAAGGTTAACGACATATTCTGATCCAGCAAAAAAACGCACAGGAACATTGTCCTATGCGTCTAAATCCAAGCTTATTCTTCGTTAAAAAGTAAGTCTTTGATATAATCTACTGGCATGTCTTCACCTGTAAATAACTTAAAGGCTGCAGCGCCTTGATAAAGCATCATGCCTAAACCATTAATGGCTTTTTTAGCACCATGTTCTTTGGCGAACTTCAACAGCTTTGTTTCTCTTGGAGAATAAACAACATCGAAGACCACTAAGTCTGGACGGATCATTTCCGGATCTTCAATTAAACTAACATCTTCTAAAGGCTTCATGCCGGCACCAGTTGCATCGATATAGATAGAACTTTCGGCAACTGATTTTTTGAAGGCTTCTTGATCAGCTAAGTCTGTTGCAGTAGCGATACAATTGGTATGTTCGTTGATTTTTTTGACTGTTTCTTGAGCGTTTGCGAATACGCCGTCGTTTACGTTGAAAATACGGATTTCTTTCGCACCGTCAAAAGCAGCTTGAACAGCTACCGCAGTTCCAGCTCCGCCAGCACCTGTTAAGGTAATGATTGCATCTTTTACTTCTACACCTTCATCTTTTAGTGCTTCCATTGCGCCGATGCCATCAGTGTTATACCCTGCTAAGTGTCCTTTAGCATCTTTGTTAGTAACGGTATTCACAGCACCGATTAATTGGGCTTCTGGTGAGACTTCATCTAAATATTGAATGATTTCTTGTTTGTTGGGCATTGAAACGTTAGATCCTCGCAGACCTAAAGCACGAATCGCTTGCACCGCGTCTTTCAATTCGTCATTGCCAACTTCAAAAGCCAAGTAGGCATAGTCAAGTCCCAGTTTAGCAAATGCTTCATTGTGCATGGTAGGCGACATACTGTGACGGATTGGATAAGCCATTAAACCAATGAGCAGCGTGTGTCCGGATAATCGTTCAGTCATAAATTGTACCCTCGCTTCTTTTATTTAGTTACATAGTCATTCTACGCGAGGAGATGCTTAAGTACTAATGTTTTATTTTGATAAGTTAGATAAAGGAGGTTTATACAAAAAATAGCTGCAGATTTTGGGTGTTAAATCTTTCTTTATTCAAGTTGTGAAACTTGTTCAAAGCATTGCATCATAAGGGAATTTGCGTTAAAGTAGAGGTTAGTCTGTGAAACATTTTATCTGTTTCACAATATGAGAGGATTTTCTATGAAACCAGAAGAATTTCAGGCTGAATTAGCCAAACATGGACTGGAATTGACCAGTAGGCAAATGGAACAATTTTCCGCCTATTATAGACTCCTTGTTGAATGGAATCAAAAGATGAATTTAACGGCCATTACTGAGTTGGAAGAGGTGTATTTGAAACACTTTTACGATTCACTGACTTTACTTTTTTCAGAGGATTTTCAAACCGACGGCTCGCTATGTGATGTGGGGGCTGGTGCTGGTTTTCCAAGTATTCCTTTGAAGATTGTTTGTCCCGAGCTAAAGGTAACGATCGTCGATTCCTTAAACAAACGAATTACCTTTCTTACTACTTTAGTAGAAGAGTTAGGCTTAGATAACGTTTCTTTGTATCATGATCGGGCAGAAACATTTGCTCAGAGAAAAGACCTGCGGGAATCCTTTGACTCTGTCACGGCTCGAGCAGTAGCGCGACTAAACGTGTTGGCAGAACTTTGCCTGCCGTTAGTGAAAAAACAAGGCTATTTTTTTGCGCTAAAAGCAGCTAAAAGCGACGAAGAGCTGGAAGAAGCAAGAAAAGCGATCGCAGTTTTAGGTGGGAAATTAGTGAAAGAGCAAGACGTTTCATTACCTAATGACGGCGGCAGCCGCTATGTGTTGACGATCCAGAAGAAAAAGGAAACACCGAAAAAGTATCCGCGAAAACCAGGGCTGCCGAATAAGCAACCACTGAAATAGGAGGAAAGTACATGGCACGGATTATTTCTGTTGCAAATCAAAAAGGTGGTGTTGGTAAAACAACCACTACCGTTAATCTGGGCGCTTGCTTGGCTTTTATTGGGAAAAAAGTCCTATTAATTGATAGTGATGCTCAAGGCAACGCAACCAGCGGCCTGGGTATTAGAAAACCAGATGTTAAAGAAGATATTTATGATGTATTGGTTAACGAAGTTCCGATTAAGGAAACGATTATTCAAACGGAAAGAGAAAACTTATCCATCGTTCCTGCCACCCTGCAGCTAGCAGGTGCAGAAATTGAATTGACTTCTATGATGGCTAGGGAATCTAGACTAAAGGGTGCACTTAGCGATGTTACGGATGATTATGACTTTATCTTAATCGATTGCCCGCCTTCTTTGGGACACCTGACCATCAATGCGTTTACCGCCAGTGATGCCATTTTAATCCCAGTTCAATGCGAGTATTATGCGTTGGAAGGATTAAGTCAATTGTTAAACACTGTACGTCTTGTTCAAAAACACTTTAATCCTGAATTGGAAATCGAGGGCGTCCTGCTAACTATGTACGATGCTAGAACCAATTTAGGTGCGGAAGTTGTTGAAGAGGTACGTCGCTATTTCCAAGAGAAGGTTTACGATACCATTATTCCTCGTAACGTACGTTTGTCTGAAGCTCCAAGTCATGGCAAACCGATTATTGATTATGACCCACGTTCAAAAGGTGCGGAAGTGTATCAGGCGCTAGCAAAGGAAGTGTTAGATCGTGAGCAAAAATAATAAAGGACTAGGTCGCGGAATTGATGCGTTGTTTCAAGATTTGTCAGAAATCGAAGAGGTTGATATGAAAAATGATCAAATTATCGAAATCCCCTTAAGTGAATTACGTCCCAATCCTTACCAGCCGCGAAAGTCATTTGACGAGACTTCGCTGCAGGAGCTGGCAAACTCGATTGAGCAATCCGGGGTATTTCAACCAATTATCGTGCGAAAATCGGCAGTAAAGGGCTATGAAATAATTGCCGGCGAACGCCGTTTCCGGGCTTCGAAATTAGCTGGAAAAGAAACCATTCCAGCAATTGTTCGTGAGTTCGACGAAGAAGCAATGATGCAGATTGCCGTATTGGAAAACTTGCAGCGGGAAGACTTGAATCCTTTGGAAGAAGCAGAAGCCTATGATATGCTGATGAAGAATTTAAAATTGACCCAAGCGGATGTAGCAGAGCGTTTAGGCAAGAGCCGTCCGTATATCGCTAACTACTTGCGTCTATTGACGTTACCTAAGCTGGTAAAAGAAATGGTGCAGGATGAACGTCTTTCGATGGGACAGGCCCGAACCCTTTTAGGTTTGAAGAAAAAAGATCAAATCTTAAAGCTGGCTAACCGGGTAGTAAAAGAAGGCTTAACTGTTCGCCAACTGGAACTAATGGTGGCGGAATATAACGAAGGCAAAACCAAAGAAAAGAAAAAAGGTCCGCGGTTAGCTAAGGAAAAACCGTATTATCTAAGAGAAAGCGAAGATCGCTTAATGGATAAATTCGGAACCAGCGTTGAAATTGTCGAGAAGGATGGCAAAGGAAAAATTGCTATTGAATACTTGTCGCCGGATGATTTGACGCGGATTTTAGATATTTTAAGTATTCATTTTGATGAAGCGTAGGAGGAATGACTATGTATGATTTAGGCGATATTGTAGAAATGAAGAAGCCTCATGCTTGCCAAACCAATCGCTGGGAAATCGTGCGAATGGGAGCAGACATCAAAATCAAATGCGTGAATTGCGGACATGTTGTAATGATGACACGTCGCGATTTTGAAAAAAAGATGAAAAAAGTTCTTGAGAAAAAAGAGAGCGAAAACGAACAATCGTAATCTAAAACAGAAAGAGATGAAAAAGACATGGCCTTAACAGCCGGAATCGTTGGCTTACCAAACGTTGGTAAATCAACTTTATTTAATGCAATTACCAAAGCAGGAGCCGAAGCGGCCAATTACCCGTTTGCGACAATTGATCCCAATGTTGGAATGGTGGAAGTACCTGACTGGCGCTTAGAGCGTCTAACAGAATTAGTAAAACCGAAAAAAACAGTGCCTACTACGTTTGAATTCACTGATATTGCTGGAATCGTCAAAGGTGCCAGCAAAGGTGAAGGATTAGGAAATCAGTTCTTGAGCCATATTCGCCAAGTAGATGCGATCTGTCATGTTGTTCGCTGCTTCGACGACGAGAACATCACCCACGTTGAAGGACGCGTAGATCCATTAGAAGATATCGAAACCATTAATTTGGAATTGGTATTAGCCGATTTGGATTCAGTGAATAAACGCTACGCCCGCGTAGCTAAAGTAGCTAAAACGAAAGAAAAAAATGCGGTAGCAGAATTAGCCGTATTGGATAAGATCAAACCAGTTTTAGAAGAAGGCATGTCAGCACGGACGATTGAGTTCTCAGATGACGAACAAAAAATTGTACGAAGCCTGTTCTTGTTAACCAGCAAACCAGTTTTATATGTAGCCAATGTTGATGAAGAAACGGTAGCCGATCCTGATGGCAATCACTATGTGCAAGTAGTACGCGACTTTG
The DNA here is from genome assembly GCF_017377575.1 of Candidatus Enterococcus moelleringii. GTDB lineage: Bacteria > Bacillota > Bacilli > Lactobacillales > Enterococcaceae > Enterococcus_A > Enterococcus_A moelleringii. The sequence continues at coordinate 9,452 of NZ_JAFREM010000015.1, read as the reverse complement.
CGGCAACTGAAAATTCACAAGTCATTGTGATTAGTGCTGAAGCAGAAGAGCAAATTGCTGAATTAGACGATGAAGACAAAGCCGAATTTTTAGAAGCAATGGGCGTAGAAGAATCTGGCTTAGACCAATTGATCCGTACAGCCTATGATTTGTTAGGCTTAGCAACTTACTTTACCGCCGGAGAACAAGAGGTTAGAGCTTGGACCTTCCGTAAAGGGATGAAAGCACCTCAAGCAGCTGGGATCATTCATACGGACTTCGAGCGAGGATTTATCCGGGCTGAAACCGTATCTTTTGAAGATTTAGACAAATATGGCAGTATGCATGCTGCTAAGGAAGCCGGACGTGTTCGTTTGGAAGGGAAAGACTACGTTGTTCAAGATGGCGACGTTATGTTATTCCGTTTCAACGTCTAAGCTGAAAGGGGAAAAAAGATGGAACCAGAAAAGTTGCAGGAGCTAGCGGCAGAAAACCGTCAGCTAGAATCACAACTAACAAAACGTAATCAGCAATACATCTTTGACTTGAAAAAATCATTGGATGCGGCTAATTTTTCGGAGGAACAGCAAGAAGAAGCGCTGCATGATATGCTGCCAATCTTGGTGACTGAACAAAAAACCGGGAAAACAGCACGCCAGTTGTTTGGTACAGTCTCCGAGCGTTTGGATGCGATTGTTAACAAACCGGTAAAAAATGAATTAGCCACCAAGCCAGTCTTAATGTGGTTGGATAACTTTATGTTTTTATTCGGCTTATTGTCCCTTATTTCAGGCGCTATGGCGCTGTTTGTTCCACGTGGAACACAAACGGCTACGTATGGCTTAACCGCCTTAATCGTTGCGTCAGCGACTGGTGGGCTAGTGTTCTACTTCATGTATTTGTTTGTTTATCAATATGAACAACCAGGAGCAGATAAATCTAAGAAACCAAAAACCTGGAAAACGATTTTGATTCTAGGATCTATGACCTTAGTCTGGTTTTTGATCTTCAACGGGGCCGTCTTCTTACCGTCATCGTTGAATCCGACGATTGATCCAGTCATTTTAACAGCGCTGGGGGCTATCGCCTTAGCTGCTCGTTACTTCTTGAAAAAACGGTATGGTATTGTCAGCAGTTTGGCAGGACCAAAACCTCAAAATCAGAAATAATCACAAAAAATGCGACCTCCAATTTTGGGAGATCGCATTTTTTTATTGTGTAACTTCAGCAATAAGCTTGGTCATCGCTTCTTTTTGATAGTCAGCAGTTGCCTGCTTAGCTATCTGTTGTTGAGCGGCTTGATCCAAAGAAGGGTTTTGCGTCATCGCTTGACCCACTTTTTCTTGGACAAAAGCTTTAGCCTGTTCAGCCATCGCTGACTGGTTGTCAGCAGCGAGCTTGGCTAATTTTTTAGCCTGATCAGTAGTTAATACAAACCAATCATCGCTGACCTCGAAGGTATTATCTTCTTTGACTAACTCATGGTCTTTGCTAGTCAGATTAAACCAACGTTTCGCTGTGTCGTTTTTGTACGTCCAGTAGGTTATCTTTTCGATCAATTGCGCCTTTTTCTGGTTCGTTTTTAGGTGATTAGCAACTAAATCTGTTCCAGTTGCCTTAGGTTTCTTTTGGTCCTTCGTTGTTTTATACAGATAGACCTTTTCAGTACCATTTCCTAAAGGCTGATACAATAACATATTGCCTTGTTGTCCATCAGCACTGGAGACTAAGGGCTTAACCGTTGTTTCAGTTACTTTTTTCATCCCATAATGGTAATGGTCATTGGCTGTGATGAAACCTAAACTAACTAAGAAGATGGCAGCAAACAAAACGGAAAGTCCTGTTTGCCAATGTTTTTTTGCAAAAATATTGGTTAAAGCAAAGGCTAAAACACTTAAAATAGTCACAACAAAAATCATGATTCTTGCCCCCCAGCTTCTACTTTTTTCTGTTTCAAGAAGAAGGTAATGGCAAAGCCAACGATACCAAAAGCGACTGCAGTATAAAAGGCAGCGTGGTAACCAGATAAGGTAGCGTTTAACGCTTGGGTCTTATAGGTCAGCGGCAAAGTCTTCAATAAGCCCGCCTTAGGTAAGTTTCCTTTGGTTACGTTACTTAAGATACTAATCAAAATAGCCGTTCCAATTGAGCTGGCTACTTGACGGAAGGTGTTATTAACCGCTGTTCCGTGACTAATTAAGTCCATTGGAAGAGCGTTCATGCCAGAAGTAGTAACGGGCATCATAACCATCGAGATCCCAAACATCCGTAAGGCATACAAAATGACGATCATAGCAATCGGTGTTTCTTTAGTTAAGAAAGCAAAAGGCAAGGTCGCCGCAGTTAGGATCAGCATGCCGCCGATAGCTAAACGTTTCGCACCATATTTATCAAAAATAGATCCAGTGATCGGCATCATAGCCCCCATCACAATCGCTCCAGGAAGCAGCATCAAACCAGAATGGAAAGCTGATTCTCCCCGAATATTTTGAATATATAATGGAAGAACCATCTCTGCACCTACCATCGCCATATTAACGACCCCAACTAAGATAGCTGCAATCGTAAAGGTGCTTGATTTGAACACCCGCAATTCCAAGAAAGGGTGCTCCAAATGCAGCTGCCGCCAAGCGAAGGCCGCAATGACTAGAACCCCAACGACTAAAAAGCCAAGAACTTTAGGACTGCCCCAACCGTTGTCCCCAACTGTCGAAAAGCCATAAAGCAAACTACCAAAACCGATGGTAGACATGATTGCTGAAAGAATATCGATACTTGGATTCGACAAGCGAATCACACTCTTCATTAAAAAGCTGGCTAAAATCAATACTAAGATAACAATTGGGATTACCATCCCAAATAGGTCACGCCAAGTATAATGGTCAATAATCCAACCCGAAAGTGTGGGTCCTAATGCAGGTGCTAAGCCGACAACAATACCTGCCATACCCATTGCAGAACCACGTTTTTCTGGAGGGAAGATGGATAGCATAATGTTTTGCAAAAGCGGCATAGAAATACCAACTCCAGCGGCTTGAATCAACCGTCCAATTAATAGAACGGAAAAGCTAGGAGCAGAAAAACAAGTAATCGTTCCGATCAAAAAAATGATCATCGCGGTCATATATAATTTTTTAGAACTGAATTTGTTAATTAACCACGCACTGATGGGAATCATAATCCCATTTACCAGCAAGAAGCCAGTAGTCAGCCATTGTACACTAGAAGCTGAAATATCAAAATCTTTCATTAGTGTAGGAAATGCTGTGGTTAATAAAGTTTGGTTTAAAACCGTACAGAAGGTTCCGATTAGTAATACGGCTACCAACAAAGAACGGTTGTACGGTTTTCCATAGATGTCGACCGATTGTTTCACGATCTCACGCCCTCTCTATTTTTATGAAAATTTCAGAAAAAATGTTCGAGAGTTACTTTACTGCTGTTTGTGATTTTTGTCAACTTACTTGACACGCTTGTTATCGAAAGTATAATTTAAGGTAGAAATGAGGTGTTCCTGTGAATAAAGCAAAGGTAAAACAACTGCTGGAAAGTGATGAGTTAGTGGTGGGTATTAGTGAGCTGAGTAAAATGACGGAGGTTTCTCCAAGGCAATTGAGGTATTGGGAAGAAAAGGGCTATATTTCTTCCATCGTTTCTGAAGGGAAGAGTAACCGTAAATACCGACTTCCGATGGTCGTTAAAGTAGAAATGATCAAAAATTATTTAGATGAAGGCTATACGCTGACCACAGCCGTAGAAAAAGCCAGAGAGCAGCAAAAGGGAATTCATGAAACAAAACGCATGATGAAACAGGTAGTCAAAGGAATACATCAGGTAGGGGAGCAGTTTGTTGTTTTGCATTTAGCTGATTTCACGAATCAAGGGGAGCTTTATTTGATCAGGAACACCATCAGCGGCGCGACGTGGTATCAAGTATCCCCGCAAGAAGTCGTGTTATCAGAGGAACAATTGATCGAGTGGACAGAAAAGTGAAGGTTAGATGAGGATTTCTCTCCGGGTTATTGACTTAAGTAAAACCATCTGTTAGTTTATTCAGTAAAAATAATTTAGAGGAGTGGTTACGAACAATGTCTAATTGGGAAACGAAATTTGTAAAAAAAGGTCTAACCTTTGATGATGTCTTGTTAATTCCAGCTGAAAGTCATGTGTTGCCAAATGAAGTGGACATGAGTGTGCAGTTAGCCAAAAATATTAAACTGAATATTCCATTGATGAGTGCAAGTATGGATACAGTGACCGATGGTAAAATGGCAATTGCAATGGCACGTCAAGGCGGTTTAGGTGTTATACACAAAAACATGAGTATTGCAGCCCAAGCAGATGAAGTTCGTAAAGTAAAACGGTCAGAAAGCGGCGTTATTATCGATCCGTTTTTCTTAACTCCGGACCATAAAGTGCGTGATGCAGAAGACTTAATGAGTCGTTACCGCATCAGTGGCGTACCCGTGGTGGAAACCTTGGAAAACCGCAAATTAGTCGGTATTATTACGAACCGCGACATGCGATTTGTGACTGATTTCCAAATGTCGATTGCCGAAGTAATGACTAAAGATAACTTAGTCACTGCACCAATTGGAACTTCTTTAAAAGATGCTGAAAAAATTCTACAAAAACACAAAATTGAAAAATTACCAATTGTTGATGAAGAGGGCCGTTTAAGCGGACTAATCACCATTAAAGATATCGAAAAAGTTATCGAATTTCCTAATGCAGCCAAAGATGAACATGGACGTTTATTAGCAGCGGCCGCAGTTGGCGTAACCAGTGATACATTTGAGCGCGCAGAAGCTTTACTAGAAGCGGGAGCAGATGCCATCATAATCGACACTGCTCATGGACACAGTGCTGGAGTACTTCGCAAAATCGAAGAAATCCGAGCGACTTTCCCGGAAGCTACGTTAATTGCCGGAAATATTGCAACAGCTGAAGGTGCCAAGGCTTTATACGATGCCGGAGTGGATGTAGTAAAAGTTGGGATTGGACCTGGTTCTATTTGTACCACCCGGGTTGTTGCCGGAGTAGGTGTTCCTCAATTGACCGCTATTTACGATGCGGCATCTGTGGCTCGTCAATACGGCAAAGCAATTATTGCTGATGGCGGAATCAAATATTCAGGGGATATTGTTAAAGCTTTAGCAGCCGGTGGACATGCCGTAATGCTAGGTTCAATGTTAGCTGGAACGGACGAATCTCCAGGTGAATTTGAAATTTATCAAGGCCGTCGCTTCAAGACGTATCGCGGCATGGGATCTCTTAGTGCAATGGAAAAAGGATCTAGTGATCGTTATTTCCAAAGCGGCGTAAATGAAGCAAACAAACTAGTACCTGAAGGAATCGAAGGTCGCGTAGCTTACAAAGGAAGTGTCTCCGATATCGTCTTCCAAATGATTGGCGGGTTAAAATCTGGGATGGGTTATGTTGGAGCTCCTAACTTAAAAGAGCTAAGAGACAACGCGCAATTTGTTCAAATGAGCGGCAACGGACTAAAAGAATCGCATCCCCATGATGTTCAAATTACTAAAGAAGCACCGAACTATTCAGTAGAACAATAAAATAAACGACAAAAAGAGGAAAGAATCCCGCAATTCTTTCCTCTTTTTGTATATGGATGAATTCAAAGACAGCAGCCGCTCCCGTCTTTGAATTTTTCCCGTTGCTTTTATTTTTCGATGACTTTCAAGTTCCCCATATATGGTACCAAAACTTCAGGAATTGTAACAGTCCCATCTTCATTTTGATAATTTTCCAAAATCGCTGTAACTGTTCGACCGACAGCCAAACCAGATCCGTTCAAGGTATGAGCGTACTGTACTTTTCCATCTTCATCGCGGTAACGGATCATTGCCCGTCTTGCTTGGAAGTCTTCGCAGTTAGAGCAAGAACTGATTTCCCGATAGGTATTTTGAGCCGGAACCCAAACTTCGATATCATACGTTTTAGCTGCTGAGAAGCCCATGTCACCGGTAGAAAGTGCCACCACGCGATAAGGTAAATTCAGTTTCTGTAAAAGTACCTCAGCATCGTTGGTCATTTTTTCAAGTTCATCGTAAGAATTTTCTTTGTTGCTGAATTTCACCATTTCTACTTTATGGAACTGGTGCAGACGGATTAATCCGCGGGTATCTCTACCGGCACTGCCCGCTTCAGAACGGAAAGAAGGAGATAGCGCAGTAAAGTAAATCGGCAAATCTTTTCCGTCCAAAATTTCGTGACTGTAATAGTTAGTTAACGGTACTTCGGCAGTTGGGATTAGAGTAAGATCCCGATCTTCAATTTGGAAGACATCTTCTTTGAATTTAGGAAATTGTCCAGTACCAAACATCGCTTCGCTATTCACTAAGTAAGGGGTGATCATTTCGGTATAGCCCTGTTCATAAACATGCTCATCCAACATAAAATTATAAAGAGCACGCTCTAGACGGGCACCTAATCCTTTATAGTAAACAAACCGACTGCCTGCCACTTTTGCTCCTCGTTCAAAGTCCAAAATATCCAGCTCTTCGGCCACATCCCAATGAGGTTTTGGCTCAAAATCAAACTGGCGCGGAGTACTCCAGCGACGAACTTCTACGTTGTCGTCTTCGTCTGCTCCAACTGGAACTGTATCATGAGGCAAGTTTGGCAGAGTAGTAGCAATCTCAGTTAATTGCGCATCAATTTCCGCCACTTCGCCGTCTAAGTCTTTGACTTTAACCCCAACTTCTTTCATTTCAGCGATTTTATCTTCGGCATCCAGCTTCTCACGTTTCAGCTTCGCAATCTCGCCAGATACATCATTCCGATATTTTTTTAGTTCTTCTGTTTTAACCAATAGTTGGCGACGACGCTCATCTAAATCGACAAAACGCTCTAAGACTTCACTTTTCACGCCCCGTGTTGCCAATTTTTCTTTGACTTCTTCAAAGTTGTGACGAATCATTTTTACATCTAACATTTATTTTTTCCTCCTTAGATAAAATAAAAAACACCATTTCATCCCTGTAATCTTGGGACGAAACGGTGTGTTATTTCGCGGTACCACCCGAGTTCAGCCAAAAATCGGCTGCTCTTAGTTGACAGATATCGGCTGTCTTCCGGCTTCTTTTTCAAAAAGCGCAGATCATGAAACTGGATTTCCTTAAGCCGTCTATTGGTTTTCACCAGCCACCAATTCTCTAAAAGGACGAACTTACGTACTTGGTTTCCTGCATTTGTAATAATTAATGATTAACCACAGTATAAGCAAAATGAAATTTAAAGTCAATGGTCTTTAATAGTAGGTTCTTTCGGCAAATTGGCTTTCAACGGCAAATGAATAATGAAAGAAGTCCATTGTTTATTGGACTGCGCATAAATATAGCCGCCATGCAAATTGACAATATTTTGAGAAATAGCCAAACCTAACCCCGTCCCGCTGATTTCCTGGGAACGCGATTCATCTACGCGGTAAAAGCGGTCAAATAATTGGTCCAGTGATTCCCGAGGTATGGGTGTTCCATTATTTCTCACCGTAATAATCGCCTCGGTCTTCGCTTTCTCAAGCTGCATGACAATTTGTGTCGCATGACCACCGTATTTGAGAGCATTTGTAATCAGGTTGTTGAAGACACGAACTAGTTTTTCAGTGTCACCATCCATAATCAGACTGCTTTCGCTGGTTTCAACCGAGAGCTGAATATTCTTTTTACTGGCCTCTAGTTCAAAATCAGCAGCCAATTGTTCTAATAGCTGTACCATATCAAAAGACATCGCATTAACTGGAACAGTAGGCTGGCGAACTTTAGTGTACTCAAACAGGTCATCAACTAGGGATTTCATTTGTTTCGCTTTAGTGTAGGCAATATGTGTATACTTAAATACTTCTTCTTTAGATTGATACTGGCCATCTTCAATTAACCCCAGATAGCCGATAATAGAAGTCAATGGTGTTCGAATATCATGACTAACATTTGTAATCAATTCATCTTTTGATTTTTCGATCTCTCGTTCATCTTCAATCGCAGCTACCGTACTATCAACTAGCCCATTAATGCTGGCAACAACCTTACTCAAATCTCCTCGTAATTCAAAAGGGATTCGATAATCATAGTTGCCGTTAGCTATATAATGAAGCTCATTTATAATATGGCGCAGCTGCATCTGACGATAACGTCGGATCAGCCGCCAAAAAACGATTAGTCCATCAACAATGAAAAAGAAAGGGAAAAGAAAATTCCGAGCGCTTAAAAAGATATCCGTATTAAAATTCTGGGCAAAGATATTTCGCGAGTTGTAAATGGCATCACTTAAGTTAGGTGAGTTCTCAATCATCTGAGTAAGAACGACCATAATTGCTACATTTAATAGAAGCAAAATGATTATCGTGACAATACCTTCAGCAATTAATTCGCTAATTTCTTTTGAAGTAAGCGTAACACGGCGTTTTTTTTCTACACTATTTTGCATCGATCTTGTATCCGACGCCCCAAACGGTTTGAATGACTTTTTCTCCATCGGTGGCTTCTTCAATTTTGTCTCGCAAGTGGCTGACATGAACCATTACCGTTTTAGCCGATACAATACTTTCTTGTTTCCACACACGTTCAAAAATTTCATCCGCACTGAACACGCGATTAGGGTGACTAGCCAGCAAGTACAAAATACCAAATTCCAAAGCAGTCAGTTGAATTTCTTTACCATCCACTGTTTTTACTTCGTGAGAGTCTTTGTTGATAATCAGTGACTGAATCTCTAGAATATCCGGTTGGTCTTCAGCTACTTGCATTTTAGTTCGGCGTAATAACGATTTCACTCGTGCCATTACTTCAAGTGGATTAAACGGTTTAGTCACATAGTCATCTGCTCCAGCTACCAAACCTTTAATCTTGTCCATATCGGTTGTTTTAGCAGTTAACATAATAATGGGGATTTGCGATTCTTTGCGCAGCTCTTTAACAACTTGCATTCCATCCATTACCGGCATCATAATGTCCAAGATTAGTAATTCGATATCACTGGATGTTCGTAACTTGCTTAACGCGTCTTTTCCATCATACGCTTTAACAACCTCGTAACCTTCATTGTGTAAATAAATACTCAGCAACTCAACAATTTCTTTATCATCATCAGCAACTAATACTTTCATGTGAAAACCTCCATAATTAAAAAATATGTTCTTACCCCCATTTTACCAGAGAAACAGAACGAAGGCGAAAATCCGCTTTATGAGTTTAAAAAAAATCAAGAATACAAAAGCCCAAAAAGGTTATATAAATCGCGAATAATCACACCCGTTTTTGACGAAAAACGAACAAAAACAGGTTATTGAACACCGATCTGTCGGATTTGAAAAAAAGTGAAAAAACATGCCTTTTTTTCGTTGACCAACGGCTTTAAAACTGCTATATTATTGAATGTTCCAAAGCGAAACAAACATTTACAATTTGATAAAAAAAGACGTTGACAGACGACTGAAAATCAGTTATTCTATCAAA
>NZ_JAFREM010000014.1 GCF_017377575.1 Candidatus Enterococcus moelleringii | reverse complement strand
AACTTGGTTTTTGATACGTTTGATCAAGCGGTTGAATTGGAGCCAAAGGCTCATCCACTTTTTCATAGCGACCAGGGATTTCAATACACACACGTTGGCTTTTTCAACCGAGTCGTAAAAGCAGATATGATAATGAGTATGTCTCGCGTGGGTAAATGTACCGACAATGGGCCAATGGAAGGGTTTTGGGGTATGCTTAAACGAGAGAACTATTATGGACGCAAATTCAACAGTCGTGAGGAACTCGTCACTATGATCACTGGCTACATTGAGTATTACAACACCGGGCGTTATCAACGAAAACTAAAGGTCATGACACCCATGGAATTTCACGAGCACTACTACAAAGCTGCTTAAATCAGTGAGTCACGCCAAAAAAGACTACCCATCTATTTACGATGAGTAGTCCACAAAAATCTTAAAATATTTCACTGTCCTATTGACGGGGTGCGCACCAAAGAGGAGTCAGGGATTTTATCTGGAATGTTTAACGGACATTCAGAAATATCTAAAATGATGTTTCACTTTGAATTTTTGGCTACTGGCATTAAATAAAGAACTCCCCCGATAATGTCATGAGCAGGATTTATCCATGTTATAATAAACTTGTAAGCGAATTCGAAAAAGGAGGACTTTTTATGAATAAAGCTAAAATTGTCAAAGCATCGTTGTTGGTGGGCATGGGAATCGCAAGTTTCGCAGTCGCAGGTGAAGCGGCGAACGCGGCTATCCTATATCGAGCCTACAACCCAAACACTGGCGAGCATTTGTACACGCAAAATTACAATGAAATTCCATTTGTCGTACAAGCTGGTTGGCGGGATGAAGCACTTGCTTGGGAAGTTCCATCAAGAGGTACTCCGATTTATCGTGTATTCAATCCAAATAACGGTGGCGACCATCATTACACTGCAAATGTGGCGGAAGTTGAGATGTTAGTCGATGTTGGTTGGCAGTTTGAAGGAATTGCCTGGTATTCTGGCGGCGGCACACCGGTTCACCGGTTATATAACCCTAACGCTGTGACTGGCACCCACCATTTGACGGCCAACGGTGATGAAAAAGATATTTTAATCCGTGCTGGTTGGAGATACGAAGGTGTGGCAATGTATTCTGGTCCCGATGCGGCGTTAGAGGAGTAATTGAGTTCTAAAAAGGCTAGTAGATAATCTGCCGCCCAAAACATTAGATTTTAGTCTAACGTTTTGGACGGTATTTTTCTCTATTTGAAAGAAATTTTTGAATTATTTAAACCGTCAAAAACTAACTGTCACTTTATTCAATTCTTACTGATTGCAACTCCAAAAGAAAAATTCCGAGCGGTAATCGCTCGGAATATGGCGCAGCTATTGGATTTCGATTACCTTTATTGTGTTAACTGGATATAGCGATTTCCAGGAATTCCAAAACTGAAGTCGAGAAATAGATTACTGTATTCTTCATCAGCTAAAATGTAGCTGGCTTTAATTGTGGTCGTTTCACCTGGAGCTATTGATTGCATTCCAAGATCTTCTTCCATACCAAGCTCAACTTCTTTCAAATCTTCTGTTGGTAATGGTTGGTAATAATTAGTTAGCACGCTAGAAGGTATATCCTTGTTTTCGGCTGTCTTACGAGCTAAGAATGTCTCGCTACGCAACTGACTGAATTGATTCCCCTGTTTAGCTAGCCTTTGTACTGGTGTGTAAAAGAACACATCTTTCACATCCTCAGTAACGTTTTTGATCGTTAGTTCAATTTCTAAATACTGAGGTTCTATCTCCACTTCTTCAATTTTCTCGTCTAATCTTTGTTTACCATCGCCAGGTTGGTACCTTACTGCTGTAAAAGGCTTTAGCCTACCTTTTTTGTCCCACGTTACGTTAGGTGCTTTTCCTTGTTGCTCCTCTTCTGGATATTCATTTAAAATAGCCAAGGCTTCTGGCGCAATTTTATCACTAAGAGTTGCCTTCACAACAGTAACTTCATCCATAGGGGCGCCACTAGAGTCTGTGATCACAATTGGTTCGTTAAGTTGGACGACCTCCTCTTTATTGTTACTATCTAATGGTTCGATATTGTTTAGCCCTTCAGACATCTCTGCTACCTTTTCTTCCAAACTTGTATATTCAGCTGCCAGAGTAGCCTCTTCAAAAGAGGCAACATTGACAAGAGAAATATTATCCATGATTTTCTTTATGTCTTTTTCTGAAATGTCACCATAGCATTCCATTTCGACAAATCGGTTTTGTTTTTCGAAAAATACTCTAGCTAAAGCGGGCTCTTCAACACCAAAAGAATCTGTTTTTTCAATTAAATATCCTGAGCCATTTGACAGTTTGATCTCTTTAAAATCTTTCACGTAGTCATCAATAACGATATTTTTCCCATTTAATTCATAAAGCATAAACTGTATAGAGCGAACTTGGTCTACATTCTCAAGAGCCTCTTCCTCTTCGGGGGTTAACTCCTCATAAAAGGAAAGAAAATACGGTTCATCATTCACAGTGAAATACTCTGGCACATATCCAGCCTCCAACCGATAATACCCCGTATCCGGCAATTGCTCCGCAGGCTTATCAATTTTGGTAGTTAGCTCATAGTTTTTCTTCTCAACATTGATTTCCCACAGCTTTGCGGCTACGTAGGTTCCTACGGGGAGAAAAAATAGTACGATGACCGCCACTAACAAAAGCCGGCTCTTAGAAAAAGTGACTTTCACCACTGGTTTTCTTGTCTTCATCTTCGCCTTGCGTTTGATATTTTCTTTATTTTTAGCAGAATAATCGCTGCCGTAATTTTCTAAAATCTGATCCAATTCTTCATCCGATAGTTTGCCTAATGGATGTTCTTCATATTTCTTCGTCATTTTTTTCAGCTCCTTTGCCTAGTAAATTCATATTTGCATTTCTTGACGGTCATATGCCTGCTGGATCAACCGTTTCCCCCGATAAAGATAATTGTTGACCGTTTTTTGCGGCATCTTCAGCTCGCAGCTGATCATGGCTGGCGTTTTTTCAAAAATATAGCGTTGTAAACAGATTTCACGCATCGGATTATTTAAGCCGTTGATCAAATCAAACATTTGATTCACAAATTCTTGATTTTCTTCAGCCGCGGGAATATTCTCCAGGGTAAAGTTGTCCTCCAGCAGATAGTCTTTCCTATTGCGCTGAAGCTTGTTAATGCTTAGACTTTTGGTAATCAAGATTAAATAATTTTTCAACGAGCCCCGCGACGATTGATATTTCCCTGGTGCCTTCCATATCCGTAAAAAAGTATCACTGACAATTTCTTCAATGTCCTGCGGATCGTGATTTTTTCCTAATATTGATAAGGAAACGACCCAAAGCAGCTTTGAGTATTTGTCCATCAGCAGCTCAAATGCTTCTTCGTTGTGCTGCTCAATTCCTCGCAGCAATTTCAAGTCTTCCAAAAGAATCCCTCCTTCATTTATTTCTTCTGTCATATATATATACACAGGTGGAGCGCAAATACACTAGAATTTTTTTAACTTTTTTTCATCATAACGTAAAAAATAGACAGATTGCTCTTTTTTATAAAGAAGCTTGTATTTTTGAGGTCAGACCACACATAAAAAGCCTGCCCCCGATTTCAACGGAGGCAGGCTGCCAAGTTTCATTCAATTTTAAATTTTAGTATGCACCAGTTGCATTACCACTTGAGAAGTCAAATGATGTGCTATCAAATGATGGTCTACCCTTCGAAGTAACATCAGCACCGTTCTTGAATACTTTCAAGTTACGTACAGTTGTTGGTGCGTTTGTACCAACATGCAAAATGTATGCGTCGTTAGTAGTAGCTAATTTTGTTTGATACTGACCAACTAACGTGTTGTTCACGAAAGCTTGCATATAGCCAGAAGTAAAGTATTTCACTTTCAGATTCACCGCTTGACCCTTATTAACTCTAGGTGCATTGGTGTTTACTGAATAGTACTGTTGACCAGAAGTTCCCGCACCTGCCGGGAAGTTAATATTGGTAGTATTAATCCGTCCTTGAGCAAAGTTTGCGTCAGAACCTGCTTGATAGTGCAAGCCAACACCAATCTGTCCATCAGCCGGATTTGTTCCTCCGATAACAAATTGTGTTTCATAATCGTTAGTTGAACCATTAATTGCAACATCAGCAGAAAACTCAACAGCTGCTGCACCGCTCAAGTTTGCATTATCAAAAGCTTTGTTTGAATAAAGATTACGGTAAGAACCAGGAACATTGGCTTCTTGTCCGCCAACTCCCGTGATATTTTCATCAACCTTCTTAGGCGTTACTCCTGGATTAGGAGCTGGGGTGTTGCTTCCCTGACCGACTGAAGTCGCATAGAATGCAGTACCTTCCGAGCGCCAGCCCAGACCTACTAAGTGATTGCGTTCATTGCCATCAGTTGTATAGTGGTGCGTTCCTGATTTAGCATTTGGATTGTACAAACGATACACCGGAATTTGTCCACCTGAGTGCCATGAAAGACCTTCATAAGTCCAACCGACTCTAGTTAAATGATCCCGTTCATTCGTATCTAAGGTATAGAAATGATCGCCCCCGTTGTTCGGGTTAAACAAACGATGCACCTCAACGCCTTTGTCTGGAGCAGTCCAAGCTGTTCCTTCATCTTGCCAACCTGCGTTGACAACAAATGGAATTTCATTGTGATTTTGTGTGTACAAATGCTCCCCAGTATTCGGATTGTACGCACGATACAAAGTAGATGCTTCAGCAGCATCCCCATGGACCATTACGGCGCCGCACATAGCAAGTGCTGCCCCAACGAAAACATAAGAAAACCCTTTTTTCATGTTATCTCCTCCAAAATTGCGCTTGTCAGCGCTTTTATTGTTGTTGCTTTATTTTACCTTTCCCGTCAAACGAACGCAACAATTTGACACACTTGATACACCCGCAGCCGACGAAAGAATAAAAACAATGGAATTTGATACCTGCAAAAACACTTTTCTTCTATTATAGTTGCATTTTATACTGCTAGGCCGCTTTCCAGCCAAACACAACTACCTATATTTCCTCATAAATTCTAAAACACTTCAATCAATGACATTGGTTATAAAATAATAATACAACAAATAAGCAATTTAATACAGCCTAATCTTCTTATTTTTCACAACAATTCTGTTTTGCTCACCAAAAGTAAGCAAATGCAAAAAAGAACAGCCTGTACTTCATTTTCCATGAAGACAGACTGCTCATTCAAAAATTTAGTAACGATCCTTCAGCACTGTCAAAGCAACAGCGAACAGGATCACCAGGCTGATACTAAACACCACATTCATAGAACGCTTGCTGACATCTAAGCCTTTTCCGCGGCTGCTAAACAGCGGAACCATCGTTAAAGCAGCCGGAATAAAGTAACGTCCCTGCAGCCCTTCAATTGTCTTCTTAGCATTAACCGGATTCCAGATCTGGTACAAAGCAAAGAACGTTAGCACCGTATAAGCAACCAGCAATAAGACTACAATCCCCTTTTGGTAAAGGACCAGAAAGTCACCGTCTTCCTCCTTCAGCAAGGAAGCTACGATCAACAAGCAAAAATAGAAAATGATCCAATGAGTCGCCATTGGTGCATCCAACAAACCAAAATCAGCCACTGCTGACCGGGTAATATAATCGCCTTTTAGCCCCAACACATAGTTCTCATAAAAGTTGGTGAAGAAAACCGATGGATCTTTAAAGAAGGCCGACACTTGCTTCGCCGGATCAGCAAAATCGCGGTAAAGAATTTGCTGGTCAACCATGAAATTGTTCCACAAAAGGTAAAAGCCAACGGATAGAACTAAAATCAATATCCCCCAAGCAACTTTCCTTCTGACATTCAGCGCTCTATTTGGCAATAAGAAGAACAGCAAGCCCAGCACAATCATCGTCGGCTTCATTAAAACTAGACCGATCATCATGATCGTACTTACCAGCATGGCCGGTGAACTGATACGCTTCTTCCCTCGCAAATGTAAAATCCAGGAGGTGAAGAAAAAGCCGCCAGCGATAATCATGGCATCCCCGGAAACCGTCGAAGCCAAAAACAACGCCATCGGATTCAATGCTGCCACTGCCCCGCCCCACTTAGAAAACGGGAAGATCGCTAATGCCGCAAAAATCACGATAATATAAGCAAACAAATTAAAATAACGGGCCAAATAATATTGATCCAACGGTCGCTTATTGAGCATATTGCCCACCCAGATCGCCGAAATTTGTGGAATGTAATTGACGAAGCTGTAGTTAGTCATTCCGCCAGTTCCGATAAATTTGTCGGAAGTATCTCCGTCTGATTTAGTCATATAAGGGTACTTTTCATTTTCGCCCCATTTATCAATGGCGTATTCGTTCATGCGATAAATTTCATCCGGCACCTCAAAGCCGTAAAAACCCCAAGTCTGGTCACTCTTTCGCGGCTCTTTCCCCGTCCGCGTCTCCGGGCGCACTTTAAATTCCGACAACGCATGAGCCTTCACTAAATGCCCAACTTCATCCGGTGCCTGCAACGGCGGAATGGTCTTAATAAAGGTAACCCCAAAAAAGATGGCAAAAATCAAAAAGAAGAACGTTGGAAATTGTATATTCTTTATTTTATGAAAGATCGGTTCAGGATGCTTTTTCTCCGATCGAAGTTGTGTGGTGGTCATAATTATCTCCTCACTCAATTGGTCTACGTCTAATTTATCATACTTTCTGCTATTTTGACCGGATTTCTTCTATTTATTAAGGGGAAATTTTGACCAAAGGAAAGAGAGACGCCCAAACCTCGCGTCTCTCTGATAAGCTATCGTAATTTCCTAAACCCCAACCTTCTCAAGCACTGCATCACTCACCGCTTCGGCAACCACTTGGGCCACACCAGGCTGGAAAGCATCCGGGATGATGTTGGTGGTACTTAAATCTTCATCCGTAATCAGACTAGCAATGCCGCGCGCGGCCGCAATTTGCATATCCACCGTGATTTTCTTCGCCCGAGCATCCAACGCACCGCGGAAGATTCCAGGGAAAGCCAATACGTTGTTGATCTGATTCGGGAAGTCGCTGCGGCCTGTGCCGACAATGTAGGCACCAGCTTCTAAAGCTTCATCCGGGAAAATCTCCGGCGTTGGGTTAGCCATGGCGAAAATGACTGGTTTGTCTGCCATGCGTTGAATCCATTCTGGTTTTAACACGCCAGGAGCCGAAACACCGACGAAGACATCCGCGCCTTGCAAAGCATCCACTAATGTTCCAGAGCGTTTTTCGCGATTGGTCAGCTTGGCGATTTCTGCATGGTGAGGAGGCAATTGATCACTGTCCTGTTCGTTAATGATCCCCACTTTGTCTACCACCATCACATTTTTCGCGCCAGCTGCCAAGAATTTCCGGGTGACTGACAAACCAGCTGACCCGCCGCCATTGACCACAATCTGAACCTCATCAATACTCTTGCCAATTAATTTCAAGCTGTTGAACAACGCCGCCAAAACTACAATCGCCGTACCATGCTGGTCATCATGGAAAACGGGGATGTCGCATTCTTCGATCAAACGCTGTTCGATTTCAAAACAACGAGGCGCGCTGATGTCTTCCAAGTTAATCCCACCAAAAGTTGGTGCGATGGCTTTAACGATTTGAATAATTTCTTCCGTGTCCTGTGTGTCTAAGACGATCGGCACAGAATCCACACCAGCGAAGCGTTTAAACAAGGCAGACTTGCCTTCCATTACCGGCATTGCTGCTTCGGCGCCGATATTACCTAGGCCTAGAACCGCTGAGCCGTCACTGACAACCGCCACGGTGTTTTTCTTAGTTGTTAATTCATAAGCCAAGTTTTTGTCTTCCGCAATTGCTGAGGAAACCGCCGCAACTCCCGGCGTGTAGGCAATGCTCAAGTCTTGTTTATTTTCGATGCTGACCTTAGAAACAACCTCTAATTTACCACCATTTTGTTTTGCTTGCTCTAACGCTATTTCTCTTACATCTCTGCTCATTATTTCGCTCCTTCTTCATTTTAAGGTATTATTTTTTTCCAAAAAATAGTTTGATTTTCAGGCCGTATACCATTCTGCTACACGTCCCTTTTGATGTTTCTGCTAAAATTCTTTGATACTTGTTCTGCTTTTGCTAAACTGCCAAAAGCAGAACTGGCATCCCTTTTTCCTATTTTACTCTTGTTTAACTAACTATCTTTAAAAAATCATCCGCAAGATCGCGGTCATACTGATTACGGTAATCGCGCCGCCTAAACGAGTCGCAACTTGTGCAAATGGCATCAGGTTCATGCGGTTTGCTGTACTTAAAATCGCTACGTCACCAGTTCCGCCCATGCCGCTTTGGCAAGCTGAAACGATGGCTGCTTCGACTGGGTTCATGTTCATGAAGCGAGAAACTACAAATCCGGTTGCAATAATCGTGAATACTACACTGATCACGACTACAAAATACTGCCAGCTCAACGTTCCAATCACGTCTTTCAACGGGATGTACAACAAGCCAAGACCTGCCATCAATGGGAAGGTGAAGTTGCCGGAAATAAATTTGTACAATTGTTTTGAACCACGTTGCGTTTCTTTAGGAACGATGTTCAAGTATTTCAAGAATGAAGCCAAGACGATCATTAACACAGGTCCCGGGAAGCCAGTTAAATGCTCCAGCAAACCGCCGGCGATGAACAAGGTACATGCTGTCATTACACCCGCACCCATCATTTTTACATCAATTGGCGAGTTGTCTTCTTTTAACGCGTCCGCCATATCGTCGGCGCCCTTCATTTTGATCAATTGACCTTGACCAGAAAGATGCGGACGTTTTTCCCCTAAACGAGAAAGTAACGCTGAACACATAATCGCGAAGAAATTACCAATAATTGTTGCTGGAATTAATTGTGCTACCAGCTGTTCGCTGCCGATGCCGGTAATCGCACTGTAGCCTAGCGACAATGGCAGGATGCCTTCGCCGATTCCGCCGGCTAATACTGGCGTTACGATGAAGAACAAGGCATGTTGCCAATCAAATCCCACTAATACACCAACTAACGTTCCTACACCCATAGCACAAAGCATGCCAACGGTCATTGGAATAATCATGCGCATCAAGCCTTGAACCAGCATCTTGCGGTTCATCCCCAAAATACTGCCGCAGACTAGACAAGCAATATAGAAGTATAAAAAGTTCGCTTGCTTCATTAACAAATCTGCCGAATCCAAAATGTTTTGATTGATTAAGTTGAAAAAGACTAAAATAGATGGCACTAACAAAGATAAAATAGCTGGACCACCGAAATTTTTCACAAAAGGAATGTTGGCGCCGATTGTTCCTAACAACCATCCTAGCGTCAAAATAACTGCGAAGCCGCCTAGCATGTTGACCGGCAATTGCTGCATCAGGCCGGTGGCAATAATTACCGTAGCCATAGCTGCGTATACTGGAAGTGGCATCGAACCTACCTTGACGTCCATCCATTTTTCAAGAAATTTCTTACCCTTCAGCTTCGGCTTAATGGGTAATACCGGTTGTGCTTTTTCGATCTTCTTTTCCATTTATGTTTGCCTCCTTGTTTTGTTTACGGTTTCAGTTTACCCCCTGCTGAGCATTTAAAATAGATTATTTAACTAATTTAAGTAAGGTAAGTAATTTAAGTACTCAGCGGAAAAAAAGTCTGTGCTATACTCAAAGTGGAGGAGTTTACGATGAAAAAAGGACTTAGGCTATGGACGTTGCTGTCGATCATTTTCGTGGCAACCTTATTAATCACTAACACCATCTTATATGGACTTATTTTGTATCAGGATGCCCAAATGGTTCAAAAGAAGGAAGAAGAGCTGCTGCTGTCAGTGGGCCGGCAACTGGCGATTGAGCCGGGGGTTCTTCAAGTACTCAATGAAGACACGCCCTCAGATACAGTAGAAGAATATACCAAAGAAGTCGCTGCGATTCACGGGTTGGATTTTGTAGTGGTGATGAATATGGAAGGCATCCGCCTGACTCACCCGGATGAAAGCCAAATCGGGCAGCCCTTCAAAGGCGGCGATGAAGCGCCGGCGCTCCAAGGGAAGAATCATATTTCCATTAGCGAAGGCACACTAGGCAGTTCACTGCGGGGGTTTGTACCTGTATATGAAGGAAACAAGCAAATCGGTGTGATCGCTTTGGGGATTCGCTTAGATTCTTTAAGCACCTTAGTCGAAAATTCCCGCAGCCGCTATACGCTGGCCTTAATCGTTAGTGTCGGCGCCGGTTTGATTGTGGCTTTACTAGTTGCCTACTATTTAAAGAAACAACTGCTGAATTTGGAGCCGCGAGAAATTTCCAGCCTGCTGGAAGAACGTAACGCCATGCTGAATGAAACCAAGGATGCGGTGGTGGTGGTAAACACGGAAGGGATCGTG
Organism: Candidatus Enterococcus moelleringii; assembly: GCF_017377575.1. Classification (GTDB taxonomy): domain Bacteria; phylum Bacillota; class Bacilli; order Lactobacillales; family Enterococcaceae; genus Enterococcus_A; species Enterococcus_A moelleringii. Next base: position 51,621 of record NZ_JAFREM010000014.1, on the reverse strand, counting down.
ACTTTAGCCAATATTGCCGCTAACGACATGTACCAGCAGTTGACCAACCAGCCTACCGATTTAGCTGGTCAACCAATCAGCCAGCTGCTGCAAGACAAAGAACAAATTGATTTTGAGCGCTCAGTGGAACAGTTGTATCGTCAAAACGGCCAAGACTATCTCTTTTCGGCGGCACCAATTATGGTAAACAAACGCCGCATCGGTTCGATTGTCTTTCTGCGTAATGCTACTGAATCCTTGTTCGTCACCGATCAACTGGCGAACACCACAGCATACGCAACGGCTCTGCAAAGTCAGTCCCACGAATTCATGAACAAGCTCCATGTCATTTACGGTTTGGTGGATTTAGAAGCTTATAATGAACTGAAAATCTATTTAGGCGATATTTTACAGCCGGAAAAGGAATTTTCTCATCGTCTATCGATTCTCGTGCGCAATCCCATGTTGGCGGGATTTTTCATCGGCGAACGGGAAAAATTTGCTGAACGAAAAACTCAGCTGCTGATCGAAATTGCACCGGAAATCCCAGAAGCGGCTGATCAAGAACAGACAACGAACATTATCAATATTTATCGCTACATTCATCACGCCCTGCTGCAACGCTGGCTGCCGGAAGAATTAGCGATGTCCATCGAGTATCGCAACCAGCAGTTAACTACCACCTATCGCTTAGCTTTAAAAGAAGAAAAAAGCGATTCGCTGGAGCTGGTGTTTAAGGAAAATTATTTCCAACAGCTGTTAAAGGATGCCCAGGGAGAATTTTGGCTGGATATCACCGAAGAACAGCTGATTATCCACATCACCACTGCTTACGAAGGGAGCCCGACATGAACGTACTAATTATTGAAGACGATCCGATGGTGGAATTTATCCATCGCAATTATTTGGAAAAGCTGGCTATCTTTGAAGAAATTTACTCCGCCGATACCGTTGACGATGCGCAACAGCGCTTGTCCGAAAAACAAGTGGATTTGATTTTACTGGATATTCATTTAAAAGAAGGCAACGGCTTAGATTTTTTGACCCAGCTGCGAGCCAATCGCACCGAGGTTGAAGTTATTTTAATCACTGCCGCCAACGAAACCAACAGCGTCCAGACTGGGCTTCATCTAGGTGCGATTGACTACTTGATCAAGCCCTTTACCTTTGAACGTTTCCAACAAAGTATCCAGCAGTTTCAAGACAAAAGACGCCAGCTGGATTCCAGTCAAGTCAGCCAAGACACGATTGACCGTTTGCTTAATTCGTCGCAGCAAGCGCCCAAAGATGCAGCACCACCTGCGATTGAACTGGACAAAGGCCTATCCAACCAGACAATGGATCATATTTTTAAAGTGATCGACGAAATCCACCAGCCCTTCACCATTCAAGAGCTGGCGGAAAAATGCGGCTTATCCCACGTTTCGGTGCGGAAATACATTCACTATTTAGAAAACCTAGGCCAGTTGAAAAGCGAAACAATTTACACTAAAGTCGGCCGACCTTATAAAGCTTTTCGTTATATTAAATAAAAAACGGCCCAGACTTCTTCCCCAAGTCTGGGCCGTTGTCAGCTATTCCGTAATGTAGGAGCAGCTGTAATCCACGTATTTATCTACTTTCACTTGAAACTCGCTGTTTTTCGGAACGCTGAACTCTTCCCCTTCAGCGATCCTGCGCCATGCCGTTTCACCCGGCAGCAGCACGCTCATTCCCCCCTGAAGTACCGTCATTAGTTCGGCTTCATTGGTGCCAAAGGTATATTCACCAGCCAACATAAATCCCAGTGTCACCTTGCTTCCATCTGCTTGGATCAACGTTCGACTGGTTACTTTCCCATCAAAATAAATGTTGGCCTTTTTCACTGCATTGACTTGTTTTAACAATTTATCAGCCTCCGTTTTTCATTTGCTCACAATTATGTTTTTTGTACTCGCGCCATGTTGCGACTTTTTTGAATATAGGTGAAACCAGAGTAAATGATCACCACAATAACGATCCAAGTCAGCACGGTAATATCTAGACCCGTCACGAATTTCGCCGCAATAATGACGCCGACAATCCCGCCGATGGTAATCCCTAAGCTGACTTTCCTTGCATACTCACCGGTGTGAATAAAGTTGATACTAGCCACTGGCATCAATGCCCCGCAAGAGGCCGACATGATCGGAAAGGCCACTAGCGGACTCAAGCCCAGCATGTAAACCATCGCCATACACGGCGCATAAAGTCCCACACCCATGGTCATTAAAGCACCTAAGCCAAAGTTCCCGACAATTCCGATAATCAATTTGATTCCTGTCAAACCAGTCGCCACATTACCTTCACCTAAAATGTTGATTAAGCCCGATTGCTTCAAGGCCATCAAAATCGCCGTCAAAATCAACGCACAGCCCATTACAAATTGAACCTTTTGCTCTGGCAGTTTGGTGACGTATTTCGAACCAATCCACGAACCTACCGTCGCCGCAGCCACCAGCGAGAACAAGGTCAGCGGCTCCACCTTCACCACCGTAATAAAAATAATTGCTTCCAACAAACACGACAATGCATGACTGACATTCAAAGTGCCCGGCACCTTGCGGTCATCATCCAGCTGCTTGGTCACGTTCATTAACAAAGTCGTCGGCGCAAATGCACCAATTCCCAACGTGTCCAAAAAGTCAGTGATAAACCCAATCCCGATGGAAACCGGCATACTTCCGCTGCCCAGATCCTCCTTGTTTTTCAACAGATCCCGTCCTAAAACACCGATGTGCAACAGGATAAACACAACCAATACGCCTAAAACGATTTCTTTCATACTTCTTCTCCTTTAAAATAGATCCTAGAAAGAAACTCCCGCGTCCTTTCTAGGATCAAATTTTTTAACCGAAAGCTTGTTCCGTCCGGGCGATAATTTCGTCCTGCAACGCTTTTTCCAAATTGTTGAAGTAGTCGCTGTAGCCGGCTACCCGCACAATCAGATTTTCGTATTCCTTCGGATGTTTTTGCGCCTTCAACAGCACTTCCCGATTGACTACGTTAAACTGGATATGGTGTCCATCCAAAGCAAAGTAACTGCGTACCAAGGATGCCATGTTGGTAATTCCTTGTTCTCCCGCTACCACACTTGGGGTAAATTTCTGATTCAGCAATGCCCCGCCAGTCTTGGTTTGGTCGATTTTAGATGCCGATTTAATTACGGCTGTCGGTCCATTGCGGTCCGCGCCTTTTTCTGGCGAAATGCCATCAGGCAACGGAATGCCTTTGTGACGGCCGTTTGGTGAAGCTTCCATCACTTGACCAAAGTACACGTGACAAGTTGTCGGCAAGAATTCCACTACCGTTTTCGAGCCTTTTGGTGTTGGCCGACCTGCAATCACATCCTGCAGTGATTCGGCGACATTTTTCAATAAGTCATCGGCATAATCATCGTCATTGCCGTATTTCGGCGTTTCATTATAAACCATGTCGTAAATATCATCGTGGCCTTCGAAATCGTCGTTACAAGCCGCGATCAATTCATCCATAGTCATGGTTTTTTCTTCAAATACATTGTGCTTGATCGCTGCCAATGAATCGGTGATTGTCGCAATTCCCACACACTGAATGTAGCTGGTATTGTAACGAGCCCCGCCGGCATTGTAATCCTTTCCGGCCTTGATACAGTCGTCGCTCATCACGGAAAGCAGCGGTACGGGCATGAATTCCATGTACATCCGCTCGATCATGTTGTTGCCGGCCACCTTCACGTCCACCACATATTGCAGCTCTTCATAAAAGGCTTTGTAGACTTCTTCATAGCTGGTCATTTCCCGGAAATCGCCCACATCGATGCCGACTTGTTTGCCGGAATAATGATCGTAACCGCGATGCATCGCCAATTCGAAAATCTTCGGAATGTTCAAATACCCTGTCAGCACGTAAGCCTCTTTACCAGCCACGCCCACTTCCACACAGCCAGAACAAATGCCGCTCTCACGGGCATCATCCACCGATTTGCCTAAATAAGCCAACTCACTCAAAATCGCTTCTGAATTGTATAACGCCGGTTGGCCCCAGCCTTTACGAGAAACCTTCAACGCTTCACGCAGGAATTTTTCTGGCGATTTTTTCGAAATTTGCACATTGGAGCTCGGCTGCAATAATTTCATTTCGTCCATAACTTCAAGAATCAAATAGCTGACCTCGCTGACACCGCTAGTACCATCTGGCCGCAATGCACCGGTATTCAAGTTACAGAAGTCGGTGTAAGTGCCGCTTTCTTTCAAGGTAATACCCACTTTTGGCGGTGCTGGTTGATTGTTAAACTGAATCCACAAGTTTTCCAGCAACTCACGAGCTTCCTCACGGGTCAATCGGCCTTCATCAATGTCTTTTTCATAAAATGGTTCCAAATGCTGATCCAATTTCCCTGGCGAATAAGCATCCCAGTTGTTCATTTCCACCGTGATCCCAATATGGACAAACCAGTACATTTGAATTGCCTGACGGAAGGTTTGCGGCGCATGCTCTGGAACTACATCACAGACTTCAGCTAAGTCCAGCAAATCCTGTTTCCATTGCGGATCAGTTTCCGTTTCCGCCATTTCACGACACTGCTGCGCATAGCGTTTACCGAAGATAATCATCGCTTCGCACACCAGCTTCATGCCTTCCAGCTCTTCCCGCTTGTTCAAGGCTTCCATGTCATTGTTGTAATCCAAGTTTTCAATTTCTCGCTCAATATCCGCAATAAAATCAGCAAAACCTTTTTGATACATTTTGCCGTCTGCCACGGTATGCCCCGGCCCCCGCTGCATCAAGAATTCAGTATACAAACCGCCATCAAATAATAGATGCCACTCTTCTGGCAACAATTTATTCATCCGCGTCATCATCGCCCGCTCGTGCCAGTAAGGAATAATCACTTCCTCTTGAATTTTGCGATCCTCTTCCGAAACCTTAAAGAACACTTTTTCCCGATTGTTCATGTTTTCGAAATCGTCCATCGTATGACAGCATAATTCAGGGAAAGTTGGCGCCGCCCAAGGAGCATGACCCTTTTCTCCTAAAATCAGACTGCCCTTTTCAATGTAATTGGTGCGGTTTTCCATGATGTGCTTAAAGGCCAAGCCCCGTAAAACCGGCGCGGACACTTTGCCTTCCCATTGCTTGTAGGCTTCGGTTAACAGTACCGCCCGCTCCATCGAAATCCGCGGTTCACAACCCTTTTCACTAATTTCCCGCAATTCCTTGATCCGCTCTGTACTTCCTCTACGCGTTGGTTCCAGTGTTAATTCAGTCAATTTATTTTCCTCCTTTTAATCTACCCTTTATCCGCCAATTGAAACTTGATAACCAGCTGACTCATAAACCTTTTGGATCGTTTCCACTTGTTCATCGGATGGTTTGATAAAGTTTTGTGTGCATTCTCTGTTCAAACGTTTGTACTTGTCCCGGCCAAAATCATGATATGGCAACAAAGAAATTTCATCTACGTGAATATTCTCTTTGTCCAGCCAATCAATAATTGCTTCCGCTGTTTCCTCGTCGGCATTGATCTCCTCCAGTAAAATCAGACGCAAGTCAATCGCAGCCTTTTGCTGAGAAAGATAACGCAGATTCTCTAAAACCAACTCATTGCCGATCCCGGTAAATTCACGGTGAAATTGTGAATCAATGAACTTTAGGTCGTACAAAAATAAATCCGCATAAGGCAAAATCTTCTCGTAATTTTCTCTCGGTGCTACCCCGCAAGTATCGATCGTGACCGAAATTCCCATGCGCTGACACTCTTTGGCTAGCTCCACTACGTAATCCATGTCCTGAGCCATTACTTCCCCGCCGGAAAAGGTTACGCCGCCGCCGGATTGGTCGTAGAAAATTTGATCTGCTTGGATTTTTTTGACTAATTCACGAATTGAATAGTCTTTGCCGATCAGCTCTTCCTTGCCGTATTTATTCAGCATTATCTCTGGCGCAAATACCTGGCTTTCAGGATTGTGACACCACTCACATCTAATAGGACAGCCCTTGAAAAAAATCGTCGTCCGAATGCCGGGACCGTCATGAGTGGAAAACTTTTGAATGTTAAAAACTGTGGGTCGTTTCTTCACTTTATCCCCCTCCTACTCACTTGTAATTATAATCACAATCCAAAAAGATTGCAAGCGATTTCTTCATTATTATGAATTTTACTTCGGGTTTTTTCGCCGCGGTTCACGAGCATGACCAGATAGGCTTTTGCTGCATTTTGCGTTATAATTATTATAAGAACTTCGAGGAGGAGAACAATGAATATTGGGGAAAAAGTCAAAGCCCTACGCACCGAGCGGGGACTAACCTTGAAGCAGCTGTCGGAATCCACTGGATTGTCCACCGGATTTCTGTCACAGTTTGAACGGGGGATCACCACGATTGCCGTGGAACATCTATCAACGATTGCCGATATTTTTGAAGTAAAGATCAATTACTTTTTTGATGATGAACAAGAAGTCGAACCGATTATTCGCGGCTATGATCAGCCAGTCCTGCGTATTTTAAATAATATGATTTATAAACAATTGAGTCCGGTACCCGAGGACAAGGAAATGGCGCCTAAGCTGATTGAAATCATGCCCCACGAAGAACGAGAATTTCCCGATTCCTATCCCCACCATGGAGAAGAATTCGTGTACATTTTGGAAGGGATTCTGACCTTAAATCTAGACGGAAAAAGCTATCAGCTGTATCCCGGCGATTCCGCCCACTATTTCTCCACGCTGGATCACAATTGGGACAACCAAACCAACCGCGTGGTGAAATTTATCGTGGTGCATTATCCAAGTGATTATTAAAATGAGCCTTCTGGACATCCAGAAGGCTCTTGCTGTTTATTCAAATTTTGTATTCAGCACTTCAGAAATACGCTTCAATAGTGAATCCGTCAGCACCATCTGACCTCTTTCCAATGAGACAGTATTGGATACGGACAGCTTCAGTTCTTTAGCAAAATCCTCGATGCTCAATCCTGCATCTTCTCGTGCCCGGGAGATTCGGTCAGCTAGCTCAATCTTCCGGCTTTCGTCACTGTTTTTGCTCATTATTTCTCTCCTCGATCTCAAATTGTTATTCCGTTTCCTTCTATTATATATAGCCACCACTTAAGTTCTTTGTATATCCTGGTCAATTTTTTCCTGCACATATTTGGAAATACTTATGTCGTTGTTCTTCAAATAGAAATCCTGGTATTTTTTGATGGATACCATTCGCTTCACTGGCTCTTCGCTGAATCTTTTCAAAATAGCCGTGAGGTTAGTGGCAATCAAGGTGATGTATTGATTTGCCCCTTTACCTTTCTCCAAATCGGCCAACGCCTGTTCAGCCATTTCTGGAAATGGTTCTTTGGCTTCATACAAATCAAATAAGGTAAATTCCAGCGAACTTTTGGCTAATTCCACCGCTTCATTCAGCGTTTCAGCTGATGCATTGATCGCCATTCCCTCAAAGGGATAGTCGATAAAATAGTCATTTTCGGCCAGCTTGCTAATGCGCATAGCATAAACGAATTCTTGTTTTTCCATCATATGTCCTTTCCTTGAAAATAATCAATTCAGCCCCAGCCGTTTCACCAATGCTTGTTCAGTTCCTTTAGGCAAGTCCTTATTCGAGTGAACAACGATAGCCGTCTTTAGCTTCGTTTCAATATGCTCCACTCGGACATGCGAACCTTTTTGGCGAATTACCCTCCAACCACTCTTCCCGGCTAAACGCAAAAGATCTTTACCTGACATCGGCATAAGGTATTCCTCCTTTTCATTTCATCATAAAAATATATACTTTTATATACTCATTCGTTATTCCCCCCCTTTATATTAACTTACGCATTTCATTCCTTTTCTGCTCAAAAAAAACCGAATAATTCAGCACCTGGCTCAATTATTCGGCAATTCAATTATTATCGCTGGGCTTTTTCCACAATCGCTTCTACTAAAGTCTGTGAAAAGTTGATTTTCAAATCCATCCCCAATTTATCCGCCCATTTAGGAATCGTCAGAGATTGCTGTAATACCCCTTATTATCAGCTGTTTTGTTTTTCTTTTTTCACAAATTTTATTTCCAAATTTAGATCAAATGCTTGTGCCAAGTCATTGAGCAATGAAATTGTTGGTTCTACACGCGCACTTTCGATCCGGGCAATGGTTGATCTAGATTTTTTTACTTTTTTAGCAAATTCAGTTTGGTTTAAACCAGTCTGTTCCCGCAATTGAAAAACCAGATCAGCTAAATCAAGTCGTTGAACCTCTTTAATGAATTCTTGTCGAAATTCTTCACTTTCCGCCATCCGCTTTTTGATGGCTTCACTGTTTTTACTCATCAGTTTTCCTCCTAAAATAAGTGGTACGAATCGTCTCAGCTCTCTTTATCTCTCTTTTCGGCGTCTTATTATTCTTCTTGCTAAAACCGTGTGTGATCCAATAACTATTTCCTTGAATTTGGAAATAACATCCTCTAAGCCAATGCTCATCTGTTTGAGAGCGTAATTCATAAATGTTTTTGCTAAGTTTTTTTACACGTTCTTTGCGAATTGAATCCTGTAAGTCTGTTGCTTCCACACGATCTATCAATGTTCTTATTTTTGCTTCATCTTTAACATTCAATGACCTCAAAAAATCCTCAAACTCTTCTCCCCAATCAAATACTGGTCTGTTCATTTTTTCCGCTCACTCATTTTGTAGACCTCCTAGGCCACCTCAAGTGTAGCACAGGTGCTACACTTGGGCAATATTTTTTCTGCTTTAACATACGCTGCTAATTCCTTTTGAAGATTTTATTTTCCTAGACTACTTATGCCAATTACAAAAATGCATATTACGAAAACTTTCCATACCCATAGAATATTCCCCTTTTATATTAACTTACGCATTTTAGTTGTATTATTATCAAATCTCGCAAAAAAACCGAATAATTCAGCACCTGGCTCAATTATCCGGTCGTACGATCATTATTGTTGTTGCGCTTTTTCTACGATTGCTTCTACTAAAGTCTGAGAAAAGTTGATTTTCAAATCCATCCCTAATTTATCTGCCCATTTGGGAATCGTCAAGGTCTTTTTCTTGAGCTCATTCATTTCTAAATACTCACTCAAGTTGACTGATACTAAGGTGACGAAACTTTCTTCAGGGATATAGTCCACTTCTATCTCAGAAGCCACTTGAGGAACATCGATCGAATTCACTTTAGAGGGCTTCGGCAATTTTTCGTTTTGCTCTAGTAAATCTGCCAGCATCAACCCTAAATAATCACTGGCCATTTCCATCCCATCAGTGATGCTTTTTCCTTGTGTTCCCACCCCTTCAACATCAGGAAATACAATGTAAAACGGAATAGAATCATCATCAGTCATAAAAAAAACTGCTGGATAAGTAAGTAACATGCTATTTCGCTTCCATATCAAAATTCTCTTACTACAATTATACGTGCAGCACGTATCCTTTTCAACCAGCAGCAGCAATTCAATACTTCATTGCTTTTCCCAAGCCTACACACTACAATGATAAAAAACACACTTTACTACTACTAAATAAGCAGGTGCTAGAATGGAACTTCTAAATTTACGAGAATCCCCTGAATTAAAAAATGAACTCACTGAATATTTACAACTGCAATGGGCCAATGACGAAACCAACGAACTCTATCGCGATTGCCTAGATCACGCGACAACAGAAAAACTTGCTTTACCTATGTGGTATGCCTTAAAAGATGAGGGGACAATTATTGGTTGTGCCGGCTTAATCCCTAACGATTTTATCAGTCGAATGGATTTGATGCCTTGGTTATGTGCCCTATTTATTGATGAAGCCTATCGCGGGAAAAATTTGAGCCGCTTGATTATCGATCAAATCAAAAAAGATAGCCAAAAACTCGGCTATCAAAAACTTTATCTATGCACCGATCATGTTGGCCTTTACGAGAAAATGAACTTCACTTACATTGGCGACGGCTTTCATCCTTGGGGCGAAAAAAGCCGGATTTATGAAACACACGTTTAAACCAAAAAAAGCTGAGAAAATTGTCTGATTCCTCAGGCAGCTTTCTCAGCTTTTGCTTTTTATTCTACTGTATACCGAACCTCTTTAAACATGGTCGATTCTTCGCCCGCTTCCGAATCGTTCTCCGTTTGCACAAAATGCACTTTTGGTTTGTAATCGGTTGGATGAGCGTCCTCCAGCCCTTCGATGTCAATCGTATACTCTTGATCGTTCTTCAACTTTTCTTCCATCACTTTTTGATTGGCTACATAGACGAAGGTAGTTTTCTCTTCATCAAAGTCTGTTACCTTAAATCGTAAGGTATTGTCTTCCGGTGTAATCTCAGGTGTTAATAAAGTCACTTCACCGATGCCTTTATTTAATTGCTTATCAACCTCTTCTTTTACTTCCTTTGCCGCAGCAAAACAGCCGGATAATAATAGCGTAATTCCCAATAACCAAATAATCCCTAACTTTTTCATAACCTTCGCCTCCGTTTTCTTTTATTATACCTCTTATTAGAAAATTCCTTATCCGCCTTTAGTCGGAACTTGAAGGTCATTATGGAAATTTAGCTACGTTTTCCTTTGCTGCTATTATCTCAAGTCTCAGATCTGGCCAACTAATAAACTTTGTACTCCTGCCCGGTCTGCTTACCAGCCACACTCTTCAAATACGCCGTTGCCACCCGATCCACCGGCACTGGTACAAAACCTTTAAAAGACTCCTTCAATCTTTCAAAAGACTCTTCTAAGACATTTGGGCTGACACAATTAATCCGAATCCCGCGGGTGTAATCAATCGCTGCAGCTTTAACAAAAGCAGCCACCCCACCATTTGCCATTGCCGAAGAAGCGCCCGCCGCAATCGGGTCGTCCTTCATCACGCCGGTGGTCAACGTAATACTGCCGTTATTACGCAAGTATTTTTGCCCAATCAACGCTAAATTGATCTGACCCAGCAGCTTGCTTTGCACCGCCACTAGATTATCTTCCGGCGTCATCTCTTCCACTAACACTTTTTTCGCCGCGCCAGCAGTTGAAATAATCCCGTCTAAATTACCGATTTTTTGAAACATTTGCTCAATGCTTTCAGTTGAAGTAATGTCCACCTGTACATCACCACTGGTTCGTCCAGCAGTCAGTACTTCATAATTTTCTTCCCGCAGCTTCGCCACCACCGCTTGGCCGATGGTGCCATTTCCGCCTACCACTAAAATCCGCATCCAAACACATCCTTCTTTTCTTTTTTCCAGAATAGCACGAAAAGCCTGTAAAACCAACATTCTACGCAAAGTAGAGTCGCATTTGTGCAGGTTTTTCTACCATTATGATGAAAATTTGCTATGCTTAAAGAATAGAAGCCCCACAAAACAGCTTATGGTAGGAGAGGATTTTTATGGAGACCTTTTTAGCAAGAAAACTTAAACACTATCGGTTAAAACATGACCTGACCCAAAAGCAGTTGGCCAGTATCTTGTACGTTTCAGATAAGACGGTTTCAAAATGGGAGCGGGGAAATGGGCAGCCGGACATTGAGACCTTGAAAAAAATTGCGCAGCTTTTAGAAACGACGATTGATGACTTATTAAATGAACGGGAGCCGGTTACCTACTTCGAGTACAAAAGTCCGCTTGTGATTGCGCTGCTGCCGATTTTGCATATTGTCATCCCCAATATTCCGGAGTTGCTTCGGACGTATGGTCTGCGACAAAGCTATTATGCCATTTTACGTCAAATGCCCAAGGCGAAGGGCGTGATCAGCTGCGGTTTTTTCTCGACGGGGATTCTGTCAGTTGGCATTTTTAGTCGCGGTCTTTTCTCGATTGGGGTCCTGTCACTGGGAGCTATTTCTGTCGGTGGGATTACTGCCGGTTTAGTCAGCCTTGGTCATCTTTCACTCGGTCTGCTCTCTTTTGGCAACCTGGCGTTGGGATTGGTGATCTTTGCCAATCTTGGAATTGGTTACTTAGGGATCGGCAATCTGATCGCTGCTAAAATTGCCGTCGCAAATCAAGCCGCCGGCGAATTTGCCTTCTCCTTAGGTAGCGAGGTTACGGAAAAGGAAATCCTTGAAGCCCTGCATCGCCTGCAGCAATTAGACATTCCAGCCCTGGCAAACAGACTGTTGGTTCAACCGGTGACCACAGCATTGGAATCTCCTTGGCCAATCCTGCTGCTTGTCAGTGTGGTCCTCCTGCTAAGCGCGATTACTATTATTGGAATCATTATCGGCTTATTAAAATTACTGGAAAATCAGCGCCGCGCCAAAAGTTTTTCCTATTAAGAAAGTTGCTCAGCCCAATATTGCATCAAATAGAAAAACAAATAAGTCGTGGGACTGGTGCAAAGCACCCTGTTCCCATGACTTTTCTGGTCCAACACAATCCATACTGTTGGAATTTTTGCTTCTATTATATAAGGCTTCCTTCAAACGTACAGCTGACCCGCGACTTTCAACGCCGACTTCCAAATTTTACAAAAACCACAAATCCAACGGGTTATTATTGCTAGTGGGCTTCGTCTGCTCGCCCTCCAAGCCGGCGTCCACTAAGAAGGTGTTCCAAGAACCAAATTTGTTGATGGCCCTTTTACTGAATTCAAATTCTTCTTTCTTAGGCACTCGACCTAATTCAGCTGTTCTTTCTAGAAGTAATTCGATCAACTCGCTATAGCTTAATCTAGCCTTAAAGGATTTCAGACCAGCGCTTTCCATAAATTTGCCCCAAGTGCCATATCGGCTGGCGGCCATTTGGCCATACTGGAACTCTCTGACTATCGGGGAGCGGCCCAATTCTGCGGCTTTCAGCTGAACCAATTCAATCAACTCTTGGTTACTTAGACGTCGGTCGAATTTACTCAAATCAAAACCAGCCTCCTGTAAGAATTTAATCCAACCACCAAATCGGTAAGTTGCACCTTTGGTATGCAAAAATTCTTCGGCGCTAGGCACATGACCTAGCTTAGCAGCTAATTCTTGAATGAGGCTGATCAACTTTTCGTTGCTTAGCGTCGTTTCACTTCTTTTCGGCTTCAAGCCTGCCTGACACAAGAATTCATTCCAGCTGCCATATCGGCTGACCGCTGTATGCTTCTGCTTAAACTCTTTATTGGTAGGGATACGGCCTAGCTCGGCGGCCATTGCTTGGACACCCTCGATTAACTCTTCATTGCTAATCACTGGTCCATGCTTCCACGTTTTCAACCCAGCTGCCTTCAAGAAATTACTCCAGCTGCCATATCGGCTGGCGGCCATTGCACCATAGGGGAATGATCGTTTGGTTGGGACACGCCCTTCATCCTTTGCTTGTGCTCGAACTAATCTGAGCAACCGTTTATCGCTTAAGCCACTCATTGCTTTACGCTTTTCCAGGCCAGCACTTTCAATAAATTCATCCCAGCTGCCAAATTTTTTCACCGCATACGTGCTGTACTTAAACTCTTTACGAAAAGGTGTGCGGCGCAATTTCTTCGCCTGTGCTTGAATCAATTCCATCAGCTGCGTTTCGCTTAAATTATATCTCGGGTTATTGGGCTCCAGTCCGGCACTTTCGATGAAGTTGTTCCAAGTACCATATCGAGTTTTCGCTAAAGCAGTGTAGGCAAATTCATCCTTAGTTGGTGCATGGCCTAACTCGGTGGCCCTTGCTTGCACTAATTCGATCAGCTCTTCGTTCTTCATCCGGTTTTTGGCAGTATACTGTTCCAACCCAGCACTTTCCAAAAATTTAGTCCAGCTCCCAAATCTAGTGATTGTCAGGGAAGTATACGGAAATTCTTCTCTAACTGGGGTGCGACCTAAGTCTTCCGCTATCACATGAACCAATTCGATCAACTCTTCATTTTTCATCACATTCTTCGTTCGACGCACTTCCAGACCAGCGCTTTCGACAAATTTGGCCCAACTGCCAAAACGCTGCGACGCCATCGATCCAAACTTAAATTCAGGGCCATTTGGCGTATACCCTAGTTCTGCCGCCTGCTGTTGAACCATTTCAATCAACTCTTCATTGGTAAAAACATTTCTAGCCCTCACCGGCTCCAGACCAACGCTTTTTATAAATTCGTACCAAGTACCGTAGCGACTGGAGGCCAACGTCCCGTAGTCAAATTCCTGTTGCGTCGGTGTGCGCCCCAATTCCGCCACCTTTTCGTGAATGGCTGCCACTAATTCTTCGTTGCTGATGCGGTTCACCTTGCGGACCTCTAAGCCGGCAGTTTCCAAAAAGTTCGTCCAGCTGCCGAACCGTTTGATGGCTTGGCGATACAGCGGGAATTCTTTCATTTTCGGCGAACGACCCAGCTGCTCGGCTTTTTCCTGGACCCGTTTGATTAACGTTTCATTACGCAGCCTTTTTGGCCCCAAGCCTGCATAACTCAGAAATGCTTTCCAGCTGCCGAATCTTTTATCCGCGGTACTACTGTGTTTGAACTCTGCTTTATGGGGTGTCCGTCCCAGTTCGGCCTTTTGCTCTTTTAAGCGTTTGACCAGCTCTTTCTTGCTCATGTATTGGCCTTCGTGTTCCAAACTCGCACTTTGCAAAAAGTTTGCCCAGCTGCCAAACCTATTAATAGCCGCTTCATTGTGGAAGAATTCAGTCTTCAAGGGGGTGCGCCCCAGCTCCGCCGCTCTGGCTTGAACGCGCGCGATCAGCTCTTCATTGCTCAACCGTGGATTTTTCGGCTCTAAACCCGCACTCCGCAAAAAATTAGTCCAGTTGCCAAAGCGACTAGCCGCTACGTCTCCTTTTTCAAACTCAGATCTTAACGGCGTGCGGCCCAATTCCTGCGCCTGCTTCTGAACCCGCTCAATAAACTCTTCGTTGGTGATCTTTAGTTTCCGATCATTTGTTTTCAGCCCTGCACTTAGTATGAAGTTGTTCCAGCTGCCAAATCTTTTTTGAGCCGTTTTCCTGTTCTTAAACTCAGGTGCAGTCGGCGTACGCCCCAGTTCCGCCGCTTGTTTTTGAACCTGTTCAATCAATTCTTCATTGGTTATCTTTGGTTTAGGTATCGGCGGTTCAAGTCCGGCTTGCAGTACGAATTTTTTCCAGCTGCCAAAGCGGGGTCTGATTAACGAGCCATATTCAAACTCGGTTCGCTCCGGCGTGCGCCCTATTTCCGCGGCTTTGGCCTGAACCAATTCCAACAGCTCTTCATCACTGAGGGAATACTTAGGATCTAACTCGATGATTGATAGGCATCTTCGCCAGCTGCCATATTTTATTTTGACCACCTGAGCAAACTCGAATTCCTCCTTTTCAGGTACCCGACCTAACTCCGCGGCTCTTTTGTTGATCATCTCTACCAGCTCATCAGCACTGATAACTGGTGATAGGTAGACCCGACCCTTTAGCTTTTCTTTGTCCATTTATCCCTTCTCCTTGCTGTAAATGAACGATGAGTCAATTGATATGTAGTGGGTGTTCCATCGGACTCATTTACTTTTTTTCTTGGAATGCTGCTTTTTTTAGTGGCACGCCACTTTTTTCCGTCGCTTTGTCTGCACACGGCGATGGTGCCATCACCAGATTCTTGCAGGCGCACATTTCTTCTTACGTTCTTTATCCACCAGGTTCTGTCCCAGTGCTATGTAGAATTTCCACCTTTGATTGCTTCATTATACTTCATTCCCTCATCAGGGAAAACCACAAAATTCACGATGGTTCTTTTTAGATAGCCGTAAAGATCCTTTACACTGAATTTCATGGTAATTCTTCCCCGATCTAGTTTAACTTGAACGATTTTCTCAAGGAATAAGGATGAAGCAGGAACCCACCATACAGCAGTAGCTTTCTGCTTGTCATAGGATATAGTTGGATCAAAGGTTCGGCCTGGACTAATTCGATCAACTCGCCATTATTTAGGCTGTTTCTATAGATAAACAGTCACAGACCCGCACTGGATAGGAACTTCTTCCAAGTGCCATACCTTCTTCTTGCCAATGAATCTTAACTAAACTCGTCCATAGTCGGAGGTCGACCTAGTTCAGATGTTTTTTCTTGGTCTATTTCTAATCATTTTTCGTTGCTCATTCTTCACGAAGAAGTAAAGCCAGTAACTTGTAAAACAATTCCAATTTAAAGCGTTTCAATCTTTGGAAATGGGAATAAAAATTTCGAGAATTTTCTATTCATACAAGGTGCAAACAGACCATCTGTAATTACTAGTTTCACATTTGGTTACTTATTTAAGAAATTGTTGAATACATCATTAATTATACTTCATTGACGAGATAGGGAAAATAGGAAATTGAGATGCGGTTGATTTTTTGAGGCTGTTCTTTAGATGTTATAAAAAGGATATTTTTTGGAATAATCTCTCCTGAAAAATCTGCGATTAGCTACTGGAAAGGTTTGAACAAGCTTATACTTGATCATCCGACAGCCCTTACCAACCATGCATAGCAAAAAAGGTATCCTACCATGTATAGTTAGCTTGCTAGAATACCTTTTCTTTATCTTAGTAATCAAAACTACCTGTCCAACCTTTCATAAAAAAATTTACCATCACGTATTAAACCTACACTAACTATTTTCGCAGAACCCATATTCAATTACAGTTCTTCCTGTGTATCAAACTAGCTAGCTTTTCTCATCATTTGAATAGACCCGTACTCTTACCAAAAAATCCAAAATAATAGGAAAATTATTACTTCAAGCAACAACAAGGAATATGCCCCTCTTATCATATAAATTCGTTTGTAATCTGCGAAATTTTCAGGTTCTTTATTACAGCCTTCAGTTGAGGAATTCACCTTCATTCTTCTCATAATAATCGCACCTCTTTCATTCTTTTTCTGGCGTGAGAGTCTTTTTATAAACTGAAATTCCTTTTTTACGGCCTGTATAACACTGAGTCCACTGTTGTTTTCTGAAGAAATACCACATCATTATAAGATAATCGAATAGCTAAGGTTGGCATAAAACTTAGAATTAAGAATTTAAGAAGAATTCCAAAAATACTTATACTAACGGATAACACTTCCCAATCGGCTATCCAAATTACTATCATTATATTCATAGTTCCGATTGTGGGTAAGGCGTGTACTATGAAAGTCAGTTCATTTTTCCTTGAGTACACCCCTCTAACCCTAGCAACGCCAAACAAACTACCGCTGTGATTGTTAAATATGATACCCTTTCCCACACCTCACGACTTCCTGTAATGAACCCTTTTTATCACTTACTTTATCTTTTTAATATTCGAGTCTCACTAAACCACTCAATATTAATTTGGGAGAATCTCGCTGAAAAACAAAGTTACTAATCCACAAATAACTAGGCCCAATGCGAACCACAAAAGAAAGAATAAAACTTGAATAATAATAACTCCCAAACACGACAGCAACATTTCCACATGATCATAATCAAATACATATAGCGGAATTTTATAGTAAGTATTAGTAATAAGCAAAGTTAAAAAAGGATAAATTATCACTATACCTAAGGGCAGCTTATTCCTTAATAATAAGGATGAGAATAAGGTGTAACCAACCATGCCAAATTGTATAAAAAGAATTGAACGAGCGTTTGATGCAGACAGTGCATTAATCCATAGGTTGTATTCAAATAAGTAATAGGCACAATAGCCAAAACAGCCGACAGTTAAGACCAGAAACAATATATACCTTATTAATTTAAACATTGCTATCCCTCCCATTACATATAGACAGGCCTAAAAGCTATCTTAGTTAGTCTTCCATCGCTTACGTTCTTGCTGCTTATAATTATCAAATGCTAGCTGAAATGAGACATGGACAACCTTACGATTGGAGTCATAGTTGTAGCGGTATGAATAACCCAGTGAGCCTCTTATGAATAGCGAGTCCACCGCTTCTTGAAAGATACGATTAATGTGCACTTCATCTTCAAATTTATGATTAATTTTCACTGAAAATGTCCGTTCTCCTTTTTTTAACCCACTAATAAAATGTCGCTTCAGCGCTTTGCTATTAGTGAAAAACAGACCTGAACGAACAAAATAGTTATCTTCCAGAGAGAAGCATTTTGGTAATAGCTCTCTGTCCCACGTATGGTCCCGAGCGATGTCTTGATCAGTGAGATTAAAACAAGCGCGATTGAGAGCTTCTTCAATTGCGAAACTACTATCCCAGGTAACATCAATGTGATAACACTTCCCGTTGAGTTTTACAATATTCCATAAGTGATTTTCAGCACTAGCAGAATTTTTCGCTTTTCCTCGTAGGATTATGCACGAAAGCCCCGCCGCATCACACAGTAGTTTAAATGCCATTGCGAATCCTGCACATACAGCCTTTCCATTCAGTAATGCCCCTACCGCTGAATATTTCATATGATTGGATGTATTGCAGTCCTCATAGTTTACATTTGAAATTAAGTAGTCATGAATGGCAAGTTCTCTATTGTATGCCTCTGTAGGGGATTCATTAATTAAAGAGAGAATATCTTTGATCTGCTGATTTAGTTCTTCCTCAGTTTCTTTAACCTGCAGCAAAGAACAGAAGTAAGAGAAAACAATGGTTGTATTTGTCCCTTTATGCACAATATAGAATTCTTGAAAGTTCACATAAAACAAGCCCGGGTTGTCCAATCTCACATACAGAACTAAGGTCTCAAGTGTACAAACACTAACTGACCTTAGTTCCGAACTTACGGTTACTTCAGTTTGTCTAGCTGCTAACGTATTCAAAATATTGTCATATAGTAATATGTCTGCAGAAGTACTCAATCTAGTCCGGTAAAATTTCGATTTGCAATGTATCATACAAAAAGCACCTCACTAAAAATCATTCAATCTAATTTCAGCAGTTACTTGATCCCCAGTTCTTACTTCAATTGCGTTCAAAGTCATTAACCCATTCGGGTCAATCGCCATTTTCAGAAGTGTAGCATCACTCTCTTTACTATTTTCACTGCATTCAATGAGGATATCACCAATATGAGTTCCTTCAGTAGGTAAATAAATACGCTCTGTCTTTTCAGACTCATATATTGGAAGTTCAATCGTGTATCTGCCGCTTCTGATATGATAGGAAGTTGACTCGCTAGAAGCAGGAAGCTGGGTTCCTTTATAGATAATATTGTTTATTATCTCTCGTTTTTTACCTTGATATCTACTAAGACTATCTAAATAGAGCGCTCCGTAGGAAAACTTACATATATCACTCAAAAAATTCTTCTCCGTCAAGTGTTCAGCGTATATGGCTGCACCATAAGCAATAGCTTTCTCTGGTTCATACAATTTTACTGGAATTTCAGGATAGCTGCTTTCAAAATTCTTCCTTATCTGAGGCATGTTTGAACTGCCACCCACACAGACAATATAATCAATCGGAACATTGCATTTCTCAATCAATTTATTTACTAACTGCATTGTGCTCTGTAAAATATTGGCAGTAGCTCGTTCAAATTCTTCAACGGTGATTACACATGAATAAGTTTTTCCAGATAAAGTTACAGAAGCACGAGCAACACGCTGGTCTGAAAGAATATGCTTAACATTTATTGCTTGTTTAAGAATTTTATTCTCCATTTCTGCATCGAAATCTAAATGTCCGGTCTTCTCTTGATACTTTTGCTTTATTAATTTTATAAGAGCTTTGTCCCATTCACGGCCACCGATGCGGTCCATATCTGAATCAATGACTGTGTACCATTCAGATGCGTTCTTGCTGGAGCGTACGATTGCAACGTCACAAGTCCCTCCTCCTAGATCGTATACTAAAATTGTTTTGTTATCTTCAGAATTAGGAGCATTAAAATACGATATAGCTGCTGCAACGGGCTCACGGATAAAGCCTAGTACATTTAGAACATCTTTACCATCTGAATTAGGACTTTCCGCTGCTTCACGAATTAAATTGAGTTCTCTAAGTGTAAATGCCACCGGAACTGAGATCACAGCCCCATCGATCTTTTGAGAGACCAATTCTCTTCGCTTGCTTTCATTTAAAGAAACCTTTCTAATTTCTTCAAAGATGTAGTTAATGATTTGCTTTGCACTGAAAGTCATGCCGTCAGCTACGAAGGCAGCACAATTTGTACTAAGTTCCATCTTTATATCACGCTTAACGTTAAGCGGCTGGAAATCAGCATTATCTTCAGCAGCCTTACCAATTTGAACCCCGACCTCAGTGTCGTAATAAAACACTGAAGGTATAGCGTATTCACCATTTGGCAGCAATGTACGCGGTGCACCATTAACCACAACCGCCGGCATTGAAAAACTTGTCCCAAAGTCGATCCCGATCTTCATACACAATTCCTCCTATTCTTATACGAACCACTGAACCTAGATAATTTCTACCTTTGCTTTTTCAAACACTTTGCCTTTGTATTCGAAGCCAATCTTCACTACTTTCGTCACCGTAGATGATCTAGTCGGTTGCGTCGCGGAAATACTTTTGTGCCTAGCAGGATTAAAGGGCTTTTGAGCATCGTTTATGATAGTGACCCCCATCATTGCAAGTGACTGTAAGATGTTTTCTAAGAAGTCTACTCCACTTTCAATTAGATTAGTATAGCTACTATCGGTCCTTTCATTATTAGAATGGTACTCTATGCTGTCACTGAACAAACTAAACAGTGAAATCAACTGATTTATTGGTTCTTGCAGAATATTGAACTCAATATCTTCACGCAGCAACATGATCTGATTAAGTTCATCTTGAACTACTAGTTGAACTCGCTTCACTTCTTCGGATAATTTTGCATCGCCTGCTTGACGGTTTTCAGCAAATTGATTCAGCCATTCCGCTAATTTGGGATCGTACACCTTGTCTATAGTTTCTACACCAGTATCCATCTTGAGTTCTTCGGAATTTTCGCTACCCTGTACCTCTTTATTCCTTGATAATACTTCACCAATGTTTTCATCCAAGAATTTTAACATTTTCTTAATTTGAGAAGCATAATCATATTTGGAACTAAAGTCCTTTCCTTGAAACATATTCTCTTCGTACTCATTTTTATATCGCCGTAAACACTCCTTAAGGTCCTTTGAAAGGGCGTTGTTCAACCCACTGACAACAGGAAGTAGGTCATAGGCATTGTAGCAACTAACTTGTTTGGTGTATTCAATGTCGAAGTTAACTACATCTACTTGTATATTGTTCAGCGCACACAAGTATGATAATAATGAGCAGTTACGTTTAACGACTAATTCGTAGATTGCTGTATTTATTATATGAAGATAGTACTTTTCTAAAACAATCTGATCACGATTTTCATACCTATAATTAGAACTATATGCACACCCATACTGTCGACTATAATCATTACCGTACCTCCGACCATAATTGTGAACTGACCTGTTTTGTGATAATGTCTTTCTATACTTACAGGCAACGTCATAAATCCCAATGCTTTCTGTCTTAATCATCCTTATACCTCCCATACGGTTTTACTTAACCAGATAGCTGGTCGCACACCTGGTCGAACTCCTACACAACTGAACCCGCCGTCATCGAAAGCCACTTCACCGTTTAAATTAATAACTCCTTCAGCGTTTATGTAAGCAACTTTATTGTTTGAATCACCCGGCGAACGTAGCCACCACCAAGTATTTTCGGTTTTATATGCTGCTTGACGATCTAGATTGAATTCGTCATTAATAGTACAAACCTCGGTACTTACTGCCCCCTTATTAAAGAAGCCGCTATCACCAAAGTATCGAATAACTTCTGAGACGCTCAATAAGAATACCTTATCCTTTGTCTGATACCCTCCAGATGTATGAGGCCAGGGATTTTCTTCTTTTATTTCGCTTTCTACTATTTTACCCACTTCCTCTTCCGAAAATCTCTGAAGAAATTCAGTGTTAAGCCATTCTCGTAGTGAACAGGTTTCCCACGTGGTTTTTTCTATATTTTCAGCTTTATTATAAGGTATCCCAATATCCGTAATATTTTTAGTAACTAGTAATGCGGCATTGTTAGTTACATGCAAGACTAACCAGCTGTATTTACCGAAAGTGACAATTGTATTTTTAGTAAATTTGTCAGTAGTAGTACCCAATAGATAACTCTTGGAAAAGGTGTTTTCATCATTTAGCAACAGCCTCAATGGCCAACCCAGCGCAAGCATAAAGGCGTGGAGGATCTCCTTACTGCGTATATCCATAAAACCGTATTCTACTGTTAAGAGGCTGTCAACAATCCAAAGTGTTCTCTTTTGATCAGATATTGGCTTGTTAACAGTCTCTAGCAGTCTCCTTCCTACTCCAATCTCAATTGAGAATACAAGCAGATGTCGCTCATTTTTTAGTAAACTTCCAGGAAGAAAATCTCTGATAGCCGCTTGAAATTTATTTGTATCAGCCAACACTTTAATACCGCAAAGAGAAATAGCCTCCTTTACCGCAGTACCCATAGCCTGATTATTCAAATATTTCATGCGTATCAGCTCCAATTTCCTTATTCTTGTACCTCATCCTGAGAGTTCTCATCGACATCTAAATGATTATCTAAATTGCCCGCAACTTTGAAAGAGGGGTTAATATATTCGTAGGCTTCACGTAATCTTTCCATATTCTCACTAATCAAGTAAGCTAAAGAAATATCATCTTGGCTACCTTTTTCGGTCATACCAATTAGTAGGTCACCCTCTATTTCCGCCTCAGTTTTAGAAAAACCTATGGCTAAGATGTTCTCGATGATGATCGAGTATAGGCGATATAGATAATGTTCATTGTGATAAACTGGATAGCAATCATCTATTCCGTCCGTGCTTAAAAAAATTGCTACGGGCATAGTCAAAGAGTCAGGATTACAATCAATCACCTTGTGACGAATTTTGCGGTTTGCCCCCTCTTCACACAGCGATGCTGTCACGTTAAGAAAATTATCTTCGTCATATGGAATAGGCGTACTGTATTCCCCGTTTTTTTGCAGCATTACACAAGTACCATCGCCTATTTGAATCAGCAGTATTTGGCTCTCTATTACTACCGCACATAACAGAGTAGTACCGTAGGCGGTATACAAATATCTTTCCACAATATCAGGATCTTCAGAGCTGAAGCGATCCTTATACTTTTCACTTACAAATTCGAAACGTAGTTCATTTTCTCCAAGCACCTGATTTATTAAGCGCTTCTCCCAATCCTCCTTAATTAATTTTTTCCATTCACACCAAACGGCGTATTTAAAATTATTTATCCCTGTTTCACTGAATTTTGATAAACCTGGATCATCACATTCCTTTCCACAAAATATTTCCACTTCGTTAAAAAATGCTCGTATTGCAATCGAAGACCCCAGCTCACTGCGAAAGCAGTCGGAACTACCATGACCATCAGCAACGGCGATAGCTTTTACATAAGCAAGGTCTTTTTTTCCCGAATTATCTTGACACGCCCACTTCTTTTTGGCGTATTTCGGCCCTGGGTTGGATGCAGTAAACATTCGAAAATCCACGATGGAAAAACACCTCCTTTCTGTTTTCAATCCTTCCGATACCTAACTTTTTATCTTCTGTTTTTATCGTCTGCCAAAGACTAATTATTTCGCCTTCTAGTAATTTACCAGCTATCGTCCGGATCAACGTTATTAAGTTTGGGCGGCATCTGTTTCAATGCATCTCCGACCTTATTGGTCATATCATTTGGATCTGCATTTGAAAGACCTTTGTCTTTTCCAACTGCAACTTGAACTTTGGATGCCACCATACTAGAGGTGATAGTCACAAAATGAATCATATTTTTTAGGTCCTGAGGATTATTCGTATGCAAGACGGTTTCTGGGGTACCTGTAAACTCCGCGAGAATCGCATCGTTTGAATCTCCGTAGCCAATCGCTACCTTGGCAGCGACTTTATACCAATTATTATTCTTCAAGCTTGATAAAGGAGTTTTATAATCATCAGTAGGTGCCGCATCCGTTAACAGAAACAGAACTGGAGCAACCGATCCACTTGCTCGCTTCATGAAGCCATTGCTGACTGATAATTGTTTTTCGAGTTCCTTGAAGGCTACACCCATTGAAGTCCCACCACCTGCATTCAAATCATTCCACGCATAGTCTTTCGGATTAACTAAACCAGCCCCTGTTACCCAGCGACTATGACTCTCGAAAGCCATAATTGCCACTTCGATTTCCGTGTCTGCGTTGTCATCATTCATCGAGATTAGCTCCGGCAAGACACCTTCAATAGCAGCGTTGACCGCTCCAATTGGCGCACCTGACATACTTCCTGATACATCAAGCAAGAAAATAACTGGACACATACGACGCTGAACCTCTGCTTTATTTAACATACCCATAATTTTCTCCTCCTTAAAATTTGCTAGTTGAAAATACTTCAGCAATGCAATCATTGCCAAAGTCGATTTTGAAGCCCAATCCTAAAATAGCAACCTCTCCCTTTTGTTTAATACTTGTTTTTCCACTCGGAGCCGTAATCGTCCAGTTGAAATTCGAATTATTCTTTAAACCAAACTTGCCGGGTTTGGCTAATATGGTTGCAACCTCGGTCTGGTAATCATCTGAAGCAACGCTTATTTGATATTCATACAAACAAATTCCCTCAAATATTGGGACGCATATCTCAATATTGGAACGCTTCTTTGCAAACTCCAAATACCCGACAACCTGAATTTTACTTTGGCAATCTGGGCAAATGGCTTGTTCTTTAACGTCCAAAAATATTTCTGCATTACATTCAGGACATCTTACAATTGAACTCTTAAGTCGCAATAACAAGTGAATCCATTGTTGTTCAAGCAGCCGTCCTTTTTCCTGCAACAAACACTCTTGGCTGAATGATTCGACAAATGCTTTTCTAATGAAATCCGGAAGACACGGCCAACAAGCGATCGCATTAATGTGTAAATTTTTGACAGGTCGATTCGATGAGTCGTGTTCATCAAAAATAAACAATGGTTCTATACCAAAAAATTTCTTGTCTTGAGTAATCGTAAATATGTCAGTTCTAGTTCGGGTACCTTCAAGTGGGTGATCGCCTACCAATAGCATAAACAAAATAATTGACAGGGAAAAGCGATCGGTCAACTTACTGGGAGTCTTGTCTCTACGAACCACCTCAGGAGCCATATATCTGGACTTCCCTAAAACACCGGATGATTGTCCATGCCCCATAACATTGTCGTTATCACCAATTAGTACTTCGCCAGTTTGCGGATTGATAAAAAAATTCCCATCATTTAAATCTTGGTAATTATACCCCTTATTGTGCAGATCTTTGAAAGCTGCAAC
Organism: Candidatus Enterococcus moelleringii; assembly: GCF_017377575.1. Lineage (GTDB taxonomy): Bacteria > Bacillota > Bacilli > Lactobacillales > Enterococcaceae > Enterococcus_A > Enterococcus_A moelleringii. The sequence goes on along the minus strand of NZ_JAFREM010000014.1, from coordinate 26,473 downwards.
TATATTTAATGCAGCATCCACCATAGAGCTATAACTCGCAAACCTAACTTTAGCCAACAAGAAATCAGAAAACTTCCGATAATTATTGGGCAATATCGGCATAACATAGCCGAATGTCCCTTTATACCAATTGGTGATTTCTACTGGCCAAAGAAATGCAGGCGACGGAGACCCCGTCTTGGTATTTTCTTTGAGGTTGTTGTAAAAAACTTTAGGCTGTTTGATTAAGTCGCCGTAGTACCATTTTAAAGCCAGCTCTTTTTTTGTCTTGTCTACCACCTTATAGACGACTCCTTGTCCTCCTCTACCAATTTCTTTAACAACAGTTACGGTATGTCCATCTGCTAAATTTACCTTTTGTGATTTTTTCAATATTGAATTTTGAGCCATTAACTATGTCCCTCCTTCATTAAACGGGCATATTAAAGACGGTTGATATGTTTTGGGGATTGTCAGGTTGACTTAAGTACATGAATTTGTTCTTAGGGGGTTTTTAGTTGGCTAGGTTTACTCTCGCATTTGTCAGTGAAGACAGCTCATGGATTAAACTTACTAACAACAGACTATATAAGTGCTATTTCTCCCTTGAGGTTTAACTTATGTTAGGCGGGAGGAATCGCATACTTATCAAAAAAGAATTCCATAGAGCTAAGGGGAGATATGTTTGCTGTAAAGCATGCTTATTTGCGTTTAAGAAGCTTGTGCTTCAGTATACGTCATGTTAAAATATAGAAAAAGGGGCCTTTGCATTTATTTTAAAAAACGTGATCGACATAAAATAACACCATCTATATAAAGCATTTTCTATTGGTTGTTTTAAATATTAAAGCTTGTTCCAAAAAAAGTCAACAGATTCCCCGTTTTGTTTTTTGGAATAAGTGTTGAAAAAATGGAACGCGTCATTCCCTTTTTCCATTTTTATGGAATTCGAGTCAGATTTACTATTTGCGTGAAAAGGAGGGTACATCTAATGATTGATACAGATGAAATTAAAAAGAATTTTAAGGAGAATCTAAATTTTTTATTCCCGAATGAAAACCTAGACACCATAGCTAAAGAACTAGAGGTATCGAAGAGCAAAGTGCATAATTGGAAGCAAGAGAAATCATTGCCAACTATCGGAGACCTAAAAAAAGTCAGTGATCTATCTGGCAAAAACCTTAAGTTTAATGACCTGTTGTTGAGCAAATTAGCCGAGGCATATTTACCTGAAGACCACCAGCTAGATCAATACACAGGATCTTTTTATATGTACTATTATGACTCAAACAGTGCAGCAGATAAAACTAACGAAAAAAGAGATTTGAGATGCGGGATGGCTTTTGTATATAAGGAGAACAATAAATTAAGGGTGGATGCATTAATGGGCATTATGGAATCTAATTTATCGGATTTTAGGCCTAAAGAAAATTATGAAGACTTTATGAGTGAGGCAAAGAGATTTGCAAATGACTATAATCTCAGTGGTAGATACGAGGGCAATGTTGAGATTACCAAATCTGAGATTTATATCAATCTATACTTTGGTAATCATGATCAAGCCAAGATCATTCTTCCAAATCCTCCTAACATAAAAGAAAAGAAATCCTATATAGGTGGATTAGGCACAATAAACTCCGTCTCAGAAGGTGTTCTTCATGAACCATGTATTGGATTTATTGGATTATCGAGGTTCCGTTTAGAGGCTTTCGAAGCATCAAGACATTTAATCTTTAAGAAAAACAATATTAATTTAAGGAATGAGGGTGAGAGAATCGTTGAACTGCTAGACTATCTTAATAGCATTGGTGAAAATTCGCTATTGGGAAAAGACGAAAAAACAATTATTGTTACTTCGAGCCTAGAAAAGATTGTGGAAGGTTGGCTCGAGAAGCACATTTACACCTATGGCAAGGTTGATAAAGAACGAGATGGCAATTGGTATTTAATGGTAAAACGAACGAGTTATGGTTCAAATCAGAATAGCAATGATCCAAATCAAAATAGCGAAGGAATTAAGTATTATGAATATGAACCGCGACAATGGAATTAATTACATGTGGTCTACTGAAGATTCCCAGTCCCTTTTTAAAGACATTAGGACCGTTTTGAAACGCAGAAATAACTACACATCTATTCTTTATAAAACATTTGTTTTTGGCGAGGACCACCATTACCAAAAAAGACTGACTGGAGAGTCAATTTTCTGTCATGGTTTGAGAGCCGGTCTGATACTAGCACAGGCTGGCTTTGAACCTGAATATATCTTACTAGCAATGCTAAAAGATGTAGTTCGAAAAGGTACTGCTACCGAAGATGAAATACGTCAAAATTATTACCCGAAATTAGCAGAAGAAATACTAATTTTGAATAAAGATCCTAAGAAAATTAATAAGATGAACCACGGGCGTACGGACTACATTGTGCTGGCATCACGTTTAGATAATCTAAGAACGATGGATATGTTCGATAGCGATAGACAGATAGCAAAGATAGAACATACGAAAAACGTATACTTGAAAATAGCAACCAAAAGGAATAGTGAGTTTTTTGTGAGCAGAATTGAGGACGCTTTCTTTTACGTCGAAAATCCTCTTGAATATCAGCGCCTTGCAACTAAACAGAATAATCTATTGAGTTCAAACACCTGGGCTATTCAGAAAGCAAAGAGCTTACTCTCAAAATTAGAAAAATCTACCGAAGTTCATAAAATTACCATGTTTAAAACACTGCCTATTACAATAAAACAATTTTCAGAAGCTCAAAAAAAAGCTCAATCTAAAATAATTTATATACCCACTTGCGATATAAAAGTAGTAATAAAAGAAGAATTCGTATGGAATACTATGCCCATTTTTTTAAAATTGTTTCAAGAGAAATTAGCCAGTAAATCTTGGCATATTCTCAACTTCTTCACTTTACCCGATCAACATGACCCTGATTTAGAAGAATCATTCTTTCTAGTGGAAGATTCTTTCGGACTATACTATAGGCTTATTGTTGAGGGCGAAAATCATTACTTAGAAACACAACGAGGCTTATTAAAAGCACCGCTTGAGACTGTCTCTAATTCCAAAAGTGATAGTAATACTATTAATATTTTTCTGCCAGATGGCTTGAAAGTGGAGATGCATGAAGGTTCAACTATTTTAGATGCGGCTTTCCGTATTCATGAATATATTGGTTTCCATGCTGTTAATGCAACAATCAATGGTTCAGAAAATCCCATTGATCTTAGCACCCCTTTGATAGAAAATTGGACAGTTAAAATAAACACTGATGCTGAACCTCAGGTTACTCCTGCCTGGATAACTAAGGTGCGGACAAAAAAAGCTTTGGCAGCATTAGCAGATTATTTTGAACGAACGTTGAATTCATAATTTTCCATTCAAAATCTGTGTATCTTTTAATTGTCCGATTCTATTCAATTAACTCGACGATTAGAGAACGCACGTTCCCGACGAGTGTGACATACGACTAGAGATCGCTTTAAATCTTTTAACAAAGAAGATAAAACTCTCACAAAAGTGCAGTTCATTATTTATAAGATATAGTAAACTTTGTAGATAAGGCACCCTAGCTAATTATACAACATAGAATTAGCTAGGGATTCATTGATTTCTCATATAGTTCTACCGTTTAAAAACTAGAACGAATCTCGATCACCAGACTCATCGGCAACGCTTGGTGGTAGGTCCCAGTCCTATATTAACCCGCTAGCCCCCTTGTAACCGGCATGCTAATTACCATTCTAACTCTAATCAAGAGTAATACTCCAAATCCGTATAGATAGTAAACAACTTGTCATCTGAACCAACAGAATATTCGTATGCAATTTCTTCCCGCTCAAAATCAGCAGCAAAATTAATAACCAACGATTCTTTGTCCTTCAAGTGCCCCCATGATAGAACAAATTTCAACTCACGCCAATTTTCCTCACCTTCGATGAAGTAAGAAGGAAATTTGTTGCTGGATATATCCAAAGCAGATTCATTTTCAGAAAGCGAAGTACTGTTCCTTGTAAACAATCTTTCCTCGTAATACTGGGCTACTCCAAAATTTAGATTTTTATTGGATTGTTGAATTTGATATTGATTGCCTTGGTTCCACTCATCGCTTATTACATCTACCAGTTCGTAAGAGCCCATTGGCAAGTCGCACTTGATTTGCAGCGTTCCACCTGATCTCAGTTCATTAGTATCTGGTACAAAAATAATTCTACCTTCTAATTCATCCACCCACTCAGGATGTCTGTCTGACCAGTAACGAAGAAATGATTGAGTGCCATCCAAAACTTCAAATCTGATCGGCTTACCCTCAAATTCCAACCACCAGTTGCCTACCCCGGTCGGTGTCCGTTGTTGATGGGCTTGCTTTCCGAAACGACGTTTGATTCTTTTCTTAAACCTCTCATCATAATTAAAAACTTTGCACTGACTTTCCACAGCTTGAAGCAGCTTTTTGTCGTCAGAAACAACAATATAATAAGCTGAATCATCCACCCGAAGTTCGATTTCTCCTAAAGGATGCTGGATGTAAGGAATATCTATATCTCGTTTGTATCCTTCCCATGATGGGAAACAACCAAAGGTCAAAATATCCTCCAGAAGCAAACTAGGCGAGAATCCTGTAAGAACACCCTCATAAATATATATGTCCTCTATTTGCCCCAGCAGTTCTTCTCCTGTGAACCACATATAACGATCTCCGTTGGTGGATTCTTTTTCGACCCGTTTGAAATCTTCGCCTAATCCAGTATATCCATCATAATCAGTGATCAACCAATTTTTATTGAGTACCTCTTCTTTAGGGATTAGTTTAATAATCCCTTCCCCAGAGAAAAATCGGTGTTCTTCAGCGTTCTTCAACTGCTCGATAAATAAACTTTTCATTAGCGTACCTCCCCCGGAAGAGTTTCGATACTTAAATTTTACCATCTCCAGTTAGTGCTTTTCTATAGGTGAAGGTGCTTTATCAACTGACTAATTTTTGGGATCAATAGACTTTTATTATAAGGAAACTGCCTATCCTGCTTTTTACAGTTTTGTATAGACTGCGCAGCCATCCAACAACTCAAAAACGAACTATTAATTAAGCTGTTTAGCAAATACGAAATAAGGAGAGATGTATGATGTCAGAGCAACCCTTCACACCCAACCAAATTTTTAACTTATCAATCACTACCATCGAGCAGCGCATGATAGATTTTTACGAGGAGACGCGCGACAGCGATACCACCGTTCAGTTATTACTAGCCTTACGAGTTCGTTACCCGCTGGGTGCGGAGGAGTTTGCGCTGGTACTAAAAGAATTAGTTCATTACCTATTTATGCGATCCAAAGTAAACAAAGCCTTGAAGCATTTTCTTTTTTACTTCCGTGATTACTTCGAAACGTCGGAGTGGAAGAAAGTAAAGTTGCGCTTGTTCCCGCTGCGTAATTTTATCGAAAAGGCCAAGTCCATGATCCTGTCGCCCCTTGCCAAATTATTGCCAATTGATGTCGCAACCACCTGACCTGTTCGTTTTTTATTGCCCAGTCCCCTACGCTAAAAACTATGAAAGGAGAAATTTGAATGATCAAGCTAGTCAGCGGCTTTTTAAACAGTGTTGGCAACAAGCACACCCTTACCATCAAAGATCCGAATACCGATCTGAGTCCAGCTGAGATCAAAGAATCGCTAGAGCTGTTAACCACCTTAACGATCTTTGAAAAAGATGGTGTTGGCTTGTTCCAGAAAGTCGTTAGTGCCAAATATGTAGAAACCATCGAAACACCGATTTTTTCCGGCGACGAGTTGTTCAGTGAAGAACATGCACCGATCGTCCTAAATCAATCGATGTTCCCTCATCCAGTGCCGGCTCCTGTAGTAGATCTGCCTGCAGCATCCATCGAAGAACCATCCGTTGCCGAAATTGATGCAGAAAAAGTAGCGGAGTTGAAGAAACGCAGTACCTATCAAGCAATTCCAGCAGTACCCCAAGTCTCTCTTGACCAGCAAAAAAAAGGCATCACAGCCCCACCAGAAACACCAAACGTATTGGAGGAATCAACTGAATCACTGTCTGAAACACCGTCAACTTCTAACTACCGCATCTCAGAAATACTGCGGCGCAGAAGAAATCGAAGAAAAGCGCAGGAAAAACAGAAGAAAAATCCCGACTAATCCGCCCGCAAGTCAACGCTAGTTCGATCGATTGTTAGCGTAGGGGTTACATCTTGTCAGGATCATGATCCCTCTCCTTGAAAGGAGGTGGTGAAGTGCAATTCGTTTTGCAATATATCGTAGCACCAATCATTGTTGGACTGGTTACCGCATGGTTCAAGCATTGGTTAGACGATCATGATCCTTGACGCCGGACACCTGTGGAGCTTGGGCACTTCGCAGGTGATCCATTTGATCTTTGAAAATTGAATAATGAGAAATGGTGAGTGAGTGAGTTAAGGTGAATGGTGAAAGTTTGGGAGGAGATATGATAGAAAGCTTGAGCTGGGAGGAAGTACTCCCTCGGTTAAGGGGATTTTTAGGTGATCTTTGTTTATTCGTTTATACGGGAAGGATGGAGTAATTTTTGATGGAAAACGAAAAGCCTAAGTAAACTCAGGCTCAGACTGTAGACAAACTCCTTGATGGTTTTTAGGGTATACATACAACACAAAAGAGTCGCGATAATCCCAAAATCACGACTCTCTTAATATACAATTTTGTAATCGACAAACGGGAAGTTGTCGGGTTTGTGCTCAAAAAATCTACAAATCAGAGGCTATTTTTCCGTCAAAATACTTGGATCTGTATTTCACCAACAATGCAATCGCCAAAATTGATGATATGAACTCGGCTGTTGGTGGAGCCAACCATATACCTGTTATCCCCCATATATTCGGAAACACCAACAAAAAAACGGTAAGCAATGCAAACGTCCGGATAAAGGAAAGGATGGCGGATATCTTGCCGTTGGAAAGAGCCGTGAATAATGTGGAAGTGAACATGCCGATTCCATTAAACAAATAGACAAACGCATAAATCTTGAAACCGTCTACCGCCAGCCGGTACACCTCGGAATCCCGTGGCACGAAAAAGCCTGTCATTACTCCCGCGCATAGTTGGCAAACGATGAATAAAAGCACAGATATGAACGATACCCAAAACAGGCATAGTTTCAGTAACCGGCGTAGCTCCCTTTTGCTTTGCGCCCCGTACTGGTAACTCACCAATGGGGATACACCCATGGAAAAGCCGACAATGACCCCGACAAATAAAAATTGGGTGTATATCAAAACGGCAAGTGCGGCAACGCCTTGTTCCCCTGCCAGCCGCATCATTACGATATTAAAGATGGCTGATGTAATTCCTTGCGCCAGTTCCCGCACCATTTCAGACGAGCCGTTATAGCAGGATTGCCCCCATTCTTTTAGCTTTATGAGCGGCTTTACAAAATGCAGGGTGCCTTTTCGTTTTGAGAATACAATGATCCCCGCAATGGTTGCAATGCTGTACCCGATGCCTGTTGCAATCGCGGCTCCGGCCATCCCCATATGCAGCTGCACCATGAAAATGTAATCCAGCACAATATTTGTCACTCCGGCACCCACCATCAGCCAAAGACCCAAATTGGGCTTTCCAGCTGTTACAAAGAGGTTTTGAAACAGGATCTGCAGCAGTAAAGCTGGCGCAAATAGAATGAGAATGCCCAAATATTCGCGGGCATACGGCAGGATTTGTTCGCTGCCACCCAAAGCGAAGATAAGGTTATCCATGAAAATCGTGCTCAAAAGTGCGAATGCAATTCCAATTGTTACCGCGATAAGAACAATGGCCGTAAAGTTTTGCTTGGCCTCCAAATCCTTTCTCTCGCCCATTTTTTTTGCGATGATGGCACTGCCGCCGGTGGCGAACATGGTTCCCAACCCATAAAAAAATGATATGACAGGTGTTACGATATTGATAGCTGACAGGCCATCCGTATTCACATAGTTTGAAATAAACATGGCATCTATAACCTGATACAGCCCCATAAACACCATCATAATTATTGTTGGCATAGCAAAGCGCAGCAGCGAAAATGTTGTAAATTTCTGGGCTAGCGCATTTTCTTGATTGTTCATTGCAGTAATCCTCCATTTTTCAAATAGGCTCTTGCAGAGAGCAACAAAAAAGGCACAGCCTAAGGCCATGCCAATATAGAGCACATTATCTATACGATGATGCGTCAGTATAAGCATATTCTGCAAGGCACAACAAAAACAACAACAGCTAATGCTGTTGAAATATTCTTATCGAATGCTTTACAGAACTGCCGACACTATAACACCCCATTTTCAAACTCTGTCATCTCATCATGTTTAACTGATTTCCAAAATTTTGATTTATTTTATTATACCAGAGTAAGAAGTAAAAATGAAACACTGTATATTTATACTCCTGATATACAGTGCTTTACCTTATTTATTAGTTTGTCTCCAGTCTGAGCCTAAGTGAACTCAGGCTTTTTGCTTGCTGTTATTGGTTTCTTTGTACTGGGTAGAATGAGTCTCGTCGATTTGAAATGTTCAATAACTACTTTAGGTGATTTTACGTTGCGTCCAATTTTCAAAGGTGCGTTCCTTTACGTCGTTCGATATTACGGCGCTGCTCTTTTACTCGTGTATCTAGAAGAGGAAATAGATCTACTAGAGCCTTTGTTGCCAGAGCATCATCTACTTCTTCCATCGAAATAATGTTTACTAATTGTTCAGAGGAAATATTCATTTTTGCAGCAAGCTCCTCAAGGCTCCAATTCAGATTATTGGCGATCGTAAGTAATTCGCCAGTTTTAGTTTCGTAAGGGACGTCTTGCCAGAATTCTGCATGAGCGGATTCTTGATTAATCGACATTTAAAACATCTCCTTTAGCTTTATTGACTGCTGCTTCAAGCACTGGTTGGTAGTTTTCTAATAGAGTGAATACGGAGAAGCTGAAAGTTGTCAGATGCTTAGCTTAAATCATCTGCTAATTACGTTGTCTGATTGGCTTCGACAGGAGAACTTCTCGTTGATATGTCCTTATTATACCGAGGGAATGTTTTTTTAAAAGTTATTGGATAGATGCATCCAAATGTTTTCTATTTGCTTCGTTGGACAAGAGGATGTATGGTTTCCATAATCTTCCTATAAGCTGATACTAACATTACAAAAATATCCTTTTTGCTTCGCGAAGCGACAATCAAGGAATACGAATAATCATTGACTCATTTCATTGTTCAGCTCTACTTGAACTCTTTAATACTCTGTCTGAACTATGAACTAATTCAATCAGCTGTACGTCGCTATTTAACAAACTAGTTAGATCTTACCCTCATAGCATGCCACAATCCTTAAGTATATAAAATATTAGTTTTCTAACTGTGTTACTATCATACCAAGACAAAATTGACCAAAACAATGTAAACAAATGTCCCTGAGAAAACCGAAAGCATCATGTTTCTTTTCACAGTGTGTACAACGACAACAATCGCTGCGGCAAGAATTGTTGGCAAAAGCTCCGTCAGATCTGCTACGTTGACATTTCTCAAAGAATAAATGACTAACATACCTAGAATCGCTGCCGGCAGCAACTCTCCCACTTGGATAATAATCTCCGGCGTTTTGCGATTGGCTGGGAACATAAAAAAGGAAAGGCCTCTTGTGATGAGTGTTCCTAGAACCACCATCGAAATCGTCAGTGCTTGCTGTATTAGACTCAAACCAATCGTTCCCTCCTTTTTTGTTTTGTCTTTCCAATGATAACTATCAGCAGCATCAGCATCGTCGGCAAGATAAAGTGCTCACTGCCAAAAATGATTAGGCAGATGATACTGATGACTACCCCGGCTAAGCTGCTGAAATGATCTTCTTCCTTAAACACCCGATCAAGAAACAGCACAATAAACAAGGCTGTCATGACAAAACTTAATCCGTTGATCTCTACAGTAATAAAGGAACCGACTATTCCGCCGATGGTTGCCGCAATCACCCAGTACAAATGAATCAAGCCTGTCACAAAAAACATAAACCAATCCTTATCCACATCATCCGGTATTTCGGCATTTGAAAGAATCGAAAAGGTACCATCACACATGCCAAAAATCAGATACCACTTTTTCCAGTCACAGCTTTTAAATCGCTCCAAGCTGGAAATCCCATAAAAAACATGTCGCGCATTAACGATTAATGTCAGCAGCAGCACATTGATTGGATCGAACGTGGTAGCCAGCATGCCAATCGTCATGAACTCAATCGAACCGGCAAAGATCAACAAGCTGCAGACAAACGGATAGACAAAGTTGAAGCCGGCCTGGTTCATCAAGATCCCATAAGAAAGACCCAGAAAGGCAAAGGCAGCCATGATAGGTACAGTTAGTGGAAATGCGGTTTTTAGCGCGCGGTTTTTTGTATCAGTCATTTTTCGATCCCTTCTTTCATCAACAATCATACTAAAAACGTTATTAAGATCAATAAGTCAAAACCTATCGGTGCAATAAAAATTGTGAATCATAGGGCACCGCTGATTTCAAAGTCTATACTATTGAAACAACCCAAGGAAAAATCCTTGGGTTGTTCCTACTCGTTATGGTCTTTCGCGCGATCGATTTCGTCATAGGTTAACAGGCGGTTAATGTGAACAGCTAAATAGGTTAGTTCATCCTTCGTCAGCTTGTTAGAGTAGATTTTTTCAATGTAGTCCTTTACGTTAAAAGCCACCTCCATCGCTTTCGGGTATAACAGCACAATTTGTTCAAACAGGGCATCGTTCTCTTCATTCAGCATTGAATCTTCAAAATAGCGTTCCACAAAGAATTTCACGTGGGTGATGAATCGCTGGTAATGGACACTCTCGGTATCAATGGTTGTTCCTAGAGAATAGCGGACAAAATTGACAATCCCGCCAATCAGCTTGGCATAATTCATCCCGTCTTTTGTCTGATTTTCCTCGGTTTGGGCATTGATCAAATGAAATGCAATATTGGCTGCTTCTTCTTTAGGCAAAACAACTCCTAAATGGCGTTTTAACAGCTTGATTGCATATTCACCGATACTGAACTCTTTAGGATAGTAGTTCTTAATCTCCCAAAATACCCGATTGGTAATATTGATATCATTCTTCAGACGTTCAACTGCGAAATTCAAATGATCGCTGAGGGTGAAATAAATACTTAGGTTCAATTTTGTACCTAGTTCCTCTTCCGCATGTTTTACGATTTCTTGTGTGATCTCCAAAAAGACTGGTGGAATCGAATCCAGCAAATAGAGGTATTCTTTGGTTTGATTGTTGTCGATTGGGATAAAAACCTGATTCACATTATCCTTCAGAACCTGATCGCCAGCCTTTTTCCCATAACCGATTCCTTTGCCAAAATAGACAAATTCCTTGCGATCTTGGTCCTCTGCTAAAATTGAATTCGCATTTAGTACCTTTTTTATGAACATAAGAACCGCTCCTATTTTTTACTCTAAGTCCTCCCCGTTGGAGGCAATGACTTGTTTATACCAATAAAATGAATCTTTCTTGCTTCGTTTAAGACTTCCGCTGCCGTCGTCCTCTTGATCGACATAGATAAAGCCATAACGTTTACTCATTTGTGACGTTGACACGCTGATAAGATCAATCGGTGCCCAGCTGGTATAGCCGAACAAATCCACACCCATCTCAACTGCCTTTTTCATTTCCGAAAGGTGCTCGCGGAAATAGTTGATGCGGTAAGGATCGTGAATACTGCCATCTTCTTCAACAGTGTCCTTGGCACCCATCCCGTTTTCGACAATAATCAGCGGTACGCGATAGCGATCATACAATTCCAGCAAGGAAACCCGTAAACCGACTGGATCAATTTGCCAGCCCCATTCGGTGGATTCCAGATAAGGATTTTTCACTCCGGTAACGGTATTGCCGGAGGTGATTTCTTTTTCAGGATCCGCCGACTCTGTGCGGGACATATAATAGCTGAAAGCTAAGTAGTCTGCCGTATGTGCTTTTAGTATCTTTAGATCATCCGGTTCCATAGTCAGCTGAATGCCTTTTGCCTTCAGCTGTGCCTGATACAAAGGTGGATATTCGCCGCAAATTTGAATATCGGCATGAGCATGGTTGTTCAAGTTGCTTAATAATGCCAGCTCGACATCAGCCGGATGACAGGTGTTGGGATAAGTAGTCAGCTTGGTCAACATACACCCCATCTGACTGCCGGGAATTAATTCATGGCAGTCTTTTGTTGCTAAAGCAGCTGCGACATATTGATGATGCAGCGCTTGATACACCGCTTGCTCCAAACGATCGCCGCAATTTTCTGGAATAATCCCAGCCGTTGTAAAAGGATGGCGACCGACACTGTCGATTTCGTTAAAAGTAAGCCAGTATTTGACATATTTTCCAAACCGTTCAAAGCAAACTTTGGCATAGTTCACAAAGCAGTCAATTAGTCGTCGATCTACCCAGCCATTGTATTTAGTACTAAGTGCCAGCGGCATTTCGTAATGAGATAAGGTGACGATCGGTTCGATATTGCATTTCTTCAATTCCTTGAATACATTTTCGTAGAACGCTAATCCTTTTTCGTTGGGCACTTCTTCTTCGCCGTTGGGAAAGATGCGGCTCCAAGCAATTGAAAGCCGCAGTGTTTTAAAGCCCATTTCTGCAAATAACGCAATATCTTCTGGATAATGATGGTAAAAATCGATCCCTCTGCGTTTTGGGTAAATGCTGGTAGTCTGGTCTTCTATCGCATCAGCAATCATCTGATTGGTAATCGTATTATGTCCAGCATAATCTTCAATACTAAGATTGGGTTTAAAGCTGGCAATATCTGCCACCGACATACCTTTACCGTCAAGATTCCAGGCACCTTCTACTTGATTGGCCGCAATCGCGCCGCCCCATAAAAAATCTTCTCTAAATGACATTAAACTCCTACTCCTTCACTCAACGTTAAAACAGAATCCATTTTTTTCACTTGGTCTGTATTTGAAAAGTTCAATTGAACCTTCTTAGGATTAGTAATCACTACGACGCTCACAGGATCAAAACCAGCAGCGACAATTTTTTCTAAATCAAACTTCAACAGCAAGTCCCCTTGCTTCACCTGCTGCTTCACTTCAACCATCGGTTCAAAATGCTCACCCTTCAGATTGACAGTATCAATACCGATATGGAACAAAATCTCCACACCGCTAGCGGTTTTCAAACCTAGTGAATGCTTGGTATCGTAGATCATTTCAATCACCCCGTCAGCCGGCGCATAGACTTCCCCTTTTGTAGGAATAATCGCAAAACCATCTCCTAATAACTTATTGGAGAAAACTTCATCCTTTACTTCAGAAATCGGGATCACTTGACCTTCCAGTGGTGCGGTTAAAATTTCATCACAAGCTAATTCTTCTGCTGGATCCTTAACGGCTTCTTCCACTGTACTTTCTTTCCAAATCACGGCTACTGCTGCGAATGATGCAACAAAGGAGATGACTAGTCCGATGACCGCATTCATTAAGTTATTCGGTAACGTTTCCGAAATAAACATGGATAGACTTGCTAAACCAGGACCCACCGCAACATAAGCTTCAACTGCTGTGATTCCAAGGTAGGCTCCTCCAATAAAGCTACCAATCATTACCCCGTACAATGCTCGTTTGTGCAAAATGGTCACACCGTAAAGGGCTGGTTCCGTAATTCCGAATAATGCAGAAATACCAGATGAGATGGCTGTTGCTTTTAACCCCTTATCTTTTGTCCGAAGTGCCACGGCAAAACAGCCGCCTGCTTCCGCAATGTTATGAGCTAAAGAAGCCGAACAATAAATCAATTCACTGCCTGATTGACCTAATGAAGTAATCACATAAGGCAGCATCGCCTTGTGCATTCCCGTTACTACCATGAATGGCAAGAAAGCTGCTAGAATGGCTACGGCAATCCAGCCGAAACGTTCGAAGATGGCGATGATAATGCTGGCAAAACCTTGACCGAAGTTGTATCCCAATGGGCCAAGCACCAATAAAGTCAACGGCACCACAATCAATAAACTCATCATCGGAACAAAGAAAGTCCGAATCACCTTAGGACTGATTTTGGTAAAGAACTTTTCTAACTGGGCGTAACAAAGAATACATAGAATCGCCGGAAATACTTGATACGTATAGTTGACATTTTGCAGCTGGAAAGAAAACAATGCTGCGCCTTCTCCTAACATGGCTGCCAACCCAGGAATCAGCAGACCACCTACAGCAGATACCGCTACCAAGGAGTTCACTTTTAATTTATTGGCGGTGGTAATCGCTACTAACAACGGCAGGAAATACAGTGGTGCATCCCCGACAAAGTTTAAAATCTGATAGGTTTGAGTGGTGCTTTCCAATACCCCCAGCATATTCAAAAGCATCAAAACGGATTTAAGAATTCCGCCGCCGGCAATTGCAGGAATCAGCGGCTGAAAAATACTGATGACAAAATCTAAAAGAACGGTGCCTAGCTTCTTATCCTTTTTATTGTCTGCGCTGGGATCTTTCTGTGTCAGCATTTTTTTCAATTCATTGTAGACTTCCACTACCGAATTCCCGATAATTACCTGACATTGTGCCGTCTGGTTGACACCCAAAACTTCTGGAATCTGCTTTAACTCTTCAACGTTCACCTGATCATCGTTGACTAAGGTAAATCTTAGTCTCGTTGAACAATGTTCTAAGTGGGAAACATTCTTGTCGCCCCCCACAGCTTTTAGTATCTGCTCAGCAACCTTTTTCTCATTCATAACTTTTTCCTCCAATTTAATTTTTTGCAGGTTTCTTAGTGTGATCAAGGCTAAAAAAAAGAACCGAAAGAGACTAATGATAACACTAGTCTGTTTCGGTTCTGCCTGCTTTACCAGTTACATGCCTGATATTTGATTAACTAAAGAATAGAACATTTTTTTGTAAACGTCAACAACATTCTAAAACTTTTTTTACCAAATACTAAAAGACTACTTTACTCTGTTATTTTATTCTACAAATCTAATGAGCCTATAAGCCCTTGATATCTTCTTGCGCATGGATAATAGCAGTTAAGAGACTGTTGACCGGTGTGTTAACACCTGCCTTGGCACCAATTTTCGCTACTGCTCCATTTAGATAATCCACTTCTGTCTTTCTTCCTTTTGCCAGATCCTGGTGCATCGACGGATAGTGATGTCCGCTTTCTTCCGGAGAAAAAACATTTCTGACCGTTTCTAGGACTGAATCAGCTGTAAGTGGAACACCCACTTTTTCAGCAACTTGTACAAATTCGGCTACAACTTTTTCAGTTAGTATCATTGCCTGAGGGCTTGCACCGAATTCACCAACATTGCAATCTAAAATGGCACAATAGGTATTCAAGACACTATTGAATGCGGCTTTCTTCCAGATAGACAGCAGTACATCTTCGCTGAGATCTGCATTAAGCCCGGCAAGATTTAACGTAGCCAACAGTTCCAATGTTCGTTCCTTAGACGTTTCATTTATAGGCTGCAATTCTATTGAGCCAGAACCGGTGGCACGAATATGTCCAGCTGCTTCTAATTCACTAGACCATAGGGTGACGCCAATATAAATTGCGCTATCCCCACTGTATTTTTCAATGATTTCCAGGTTGCCTAAGCCATTGGCTAAACACAGTATTGCGGTGTCTTTATACAGCAGGTGGTTGATTTTCTGCAACATATCCTCCAGCTGCATGGCTTTAGTGAATAAGATGATAAGATCAAACTTTCCTGCAGCCTCAGTTGGAAAAACGGCTGGTATCTGACAATATTCTTTGCTGCTTTCTGTCTCTACCAGCAGTCCATCGCGATTTATTTTATCTATATGTTCCTTCCATTCATCAATAAACGTTACTTGATTGCCCGCTTTTTGCAGCATATAGCCAAAACGGCTGCCCATTGCTCCAGCTCCAGCAATTGCTATCTCCATCCCATCGCTTCCTATCTGAATTGTCGTTTGTGTCACCATACTATGTAACTTCGCTTTGACAATCAATAGGATAAAACCTATGATTACAATAGAAATAACCTATTAGGAGGTGGATTATTATGAACATTCGACAAATCGAATCCTTCATTATGTTAGCAAATGAGCTGCATTATGGCCGAGCCGCTGAACGTCTATCCATTTCACAGCCTTCTTTAAGTCAACAAATGAAGCTGCTGGAAAACAAGCTGGGCGTTACACTTTTTCGCAAAGCTGGTCGAAGAATTCAACTGACTAAAGCAGGTCAGGTCTTTTTGCAGCATGCCTATGCTATTCAAAAGGAGCTTGACAGCACGATTCTTGAGATGAAGTATTTCCAAACCGAACAACGAGATCAAATCCGCTTAGGAGTCTCTGGCAGCCATTTAGTTATGACCCCTTTTGAAAAATTTACTGATGCCTATCCCGATACTTCACTATGTATTTCTGAGCACTCAACCTCGCAAACAATCGCGAAAGTTTCCGATCGACAATTGGATGTTGGTGTTATTTATTCTCATTCAGCCAGCAGCGATTTAGTAACCGAGCCATTATTTACCGATGAACTATTTGCTATTATTCCCAATAATTTTGAGCTTTCAGAAAAACCAGAAATTCATTTGGAAGATTTAAATAACATGCCTCTTATTTTGTTAGCTAAGAATCTGCTGATTGGCGACTTTATCAATAAAGAGCTGCAAAAGGCCAAAGTAGTACCCAATATCATTTGCGAACTGGTCAGTCATTATGCTTGTCTCGCTTATTCAGAAAGGCAACTGGGCATTTCCTTGATTGCTGGTTCTATGCTTCAAGGGGAATCGGAAAAAGTCACTATCAAGCCGGTGGAAGATTTGAATTTCAATAAAGAGATTAATTTAACCTATCGAAAGGATTTGTTGATTGATGAGCCACTGACTTATCTTTTTGAGGAGATAAGGAAGTTGAAGTTTTTGTATACTGAAAAAACGACATGAGTTAGTCTCGAACAAAAAAAGCATTCTTACAGTTCCAACTGCGAGAATGCTTTTTCCATTTTTTGAATATTGGCTGGCAATGCACATTGATTGTAAGCTATTCACTTACCCCCTAGATTTCCCGCCCGAAATATTAATCATCACACCTGTTAGATAGCTGGCTCGATCTTCTGCTTCTAGTAGGTGACTATTTTCTTTCGTTGGCAAAAACTAATTCCGGCAGCTGTGCACCGTTGGTTTCAATTACCTTTTGATACCAGTAAAAGGAATCCTTTTTGATTCTATTTAAAGTCCCATTTCCGTTGTCATCAACATCTACATAGACAAAACCGTAGCGCTTTTGCATTTCGCCAGTTCCAGCTGATACTAAATCAATACAGCCCCATGGCGTATAACCCATTAGGTCGACACCATCGATCGTCACGGCATCTCGCATGGCAGCGATATGATTTCTCAAATAATCAATCCGGTAATCATCATGAATTGTGCCGTTTTCGATCGTATCAATATTACCCATCCCGTTTTCCACACACAACAGGGGTTTCTGATAACGGTCGTATAATTCATTCAGTACAAAGCGGAATCCAGTGGCATCAATCGGCCAGCCCCAGGGTGTTTTTTCCAGATAAGGGTTTGGCTGTCCCTGCTGTCCGCCGGTTGTGGTAGTCGTTTCAGCATCTTTATCAAAAACGGTCGTCCGATAATAACTGAAGGCTAAAAAGTCTGACGGATAATTCTTCAATACTTTCTGATCTTCTTCAGTCATGATCAGCTGGAAGTCATATTCATCAAAAATACTTTTTGCGTAAGCCGGATAATAGCCTCTCATCATGACATCCGAGAAAAGCAACGCTCTTCTGCGAAATTGGTAGGCACCCAGTACATCATCAGGATGACAGGTCTTAGGATAAATTCCAGACAAAGCCAGCATGCTGCCAATTTTATTTTCTGGATTGATCTCATGGGCTATTTTGTTGGCATAACTGCTGGCAACCATCAGGTGATGCAGGGCTTGATATTTTTCGGCTGCCTCTTCTGGCAAATAGTTATTGGTAGGGATCACCGGACCATTGATTTCTTTTTGAACCTTATCCTTTTTATAAGTTCCCAACGTCCAAAAGCCGCCTAATACATTTATTTCATTGACAGTGATCCAATACTTCACTTTGTTTTTATAGCGGGTAAACAATACTTCGCAATATTTGAGGTAAAAATCGATTATCTTGCGGTTCAACCAGCCACCATATTTTTTCGCCAAGCCCAGAGGCATGTCAAAGTGTAAAATTGTAACAATTGGTTCAATGCCATGCTTTAAGCATTCATCAAAGACTTGATCATAAAAGGCTAAGCCTTCCTCATTTGGCTGATCTTCATCGCCATTTGGGAAAATTCGCGTCCAGGAGATCGACATACGGTAGCAATTAAAGCCCATCTCCGCCATCAAAGCAATGTCTTCTTGAAAATGATGATAAAAATCAGTTGCCTGATGACTAGGATAAAACTGATGATCCTTTAGTATTGGCTCGGCACCTTCCGGCAGCGATTCTCCTAATGTAATATAACCTTCTTGTCCATCCGGCATAGCGTAGTAAATCTTCCGGGGAGATTCATAATTCCCGCTGGTAATCATATCAGAAGCTGCCAGTCCTCGACCACTTTCAGTATAGCCGCCTTCATATTGGTTAGCAGCAGTTGCGCCGCCCCATAAAAATGTATCTGGAAATTGTTTATTCACGCTGATAGCCTGCCTTCTAATTTATTTGCAATACTGCATCGGTGATGTCAACTTGATCAGTCTTATTTACTTCGACTACTTCAGAAGTAGCATTCGTAATAACCATCATAGTGGTGACCGGATAGCCGGCTTTTTTTATCGCTGCTACATCGAACTCAATTAGTAATTGTCCTTTTTCGATAGCATCGCCTTCCTTGACTAATGACGTAAAATGCTCGCCTTGAAGTTGGACGGTATCAATGCCGATATGGATCAAGATTTCCAGTCCATTATCCAGCAGCAAACCAATTGCATGCTTCGATGGATAAAGCATAGAAACTACCCCTTTACCGGGCGAAAAAACTTTGCCTTCTGTTGGTTCAATCGCCAAGGTCTTGCCCATTGCTTCAGTTGAAAATAGCTCATCCTTTACGTTTGCTAGAGGGACAATAGCACCTTTGACAGGCGCCATTAATTCACCGCTGACAGCTGTTTTAGTTAAAACGATCTCTTCCTTTTCATCGACAGTTACTTCTGGCGCATCGCTATAGCCAAACAGGAAAGTCAACACTAAGGAGATGACAAAGGCTGCAATAATCGCCACAAGCATTCCCACTAAGCCGTGCTCTAAAAAGACCGGCAAGGTTAAGGCATTAGACACACCATAGGCACTAGCGGCTGAGCGGAATAATCCTGCTAAAGCACCACCTACTGCTGAGGCCAAGGAAGCAATGATAAAGGTTTTCTTGTATTTCAAGGTAAAACCATATACCGCTGGCTCAGTTATTCCAAAAATTGCCGTGGTCGCTGCTGTTGCCAGAGCTTCGGATTTCAACTTTTTATTTTTTGTCTTTAAGCCGATTGCCAAAGTAGCACCAGCTTGCGCGTATTTTGATGGTAAATACATCGCAGTAATCGTATCAAAGCCGTAAACCGCAACGTTGTTGATTTGAACCGGAGCAATCGCCCAATGAACACCGAATACAACAAAAGCTTGATACAAACCACCTAAGACAAAGCCAGCAATCACCGGATTGAATGAATAAATCGCTTTATAAGCCCCAGCAATTCCTAATCCAACATAGTTGCCAATCGGTCCAACTACTAGGAAAACAATTGGTACAACGATTAGTAACGAAATCAATGGAATCACAAAGCTCTTAATGATATCTGGAATGAATCTTTCCAAGATTGCTTCTACTCGCGATAGCACCCAGGTTCCTAAAATTGTCGGGATAACCGATGAGCTGTAATTAATCAAAATTACCGGAATACCAAGAAAGTACAGGGAGCTTCCTTCTGTGAAGGCTGCAAGCATATCTGGATAGATCAGTGCCCCACCGATAACCATTGCGATAATTGGATTTGCTCCGAATTTCTTAGCAGCTGTGTAGGCTAAAATAATTGGCAAGAAGTAAAAAATAGCATTTGAAGCCGCCGCTAAAATTCGATACGTCCCTGAAGCAGCATCCATGCCTAAGAACATTGTCCCAACCATCAGCAGACCTTTGATGATTCCACTGCCAATCATTGCCCCTAAAATCGGAGTGAAGATTGCTGAAATGACATCGATGATTCTGCTGAAGACACTTTTTCCTTCATCATCTGCTGAATCGTTGCTGCCTGCCTCACTGTTTAAGTTGCTAACCTTCAATAAAGCTTTGTACACATAAGGAACATTGTTTCCTACGACTACCTGGTACTGACCGCCGCTTTGCATGACCGTGATTACACCCTCCAGGTTGTTCAGTTCTTCTGTTTGTGCTTTGTCCTCGTCCTTCAGTTTGAAACGTAATCTTGTCGCACAATGAACAACTGACTGAACATTTTGCTCGCCACCAACTAGAGATAATATCTTTTTAGCTAGTTCTTCATTTTTCATTTTTAAGTCTCCGCCCTTCTTAATATGCTCTCATTATTGACCGGAACACACTTTAAGTAAAGGGCTTCCATCGTTATTGGAGCAGCGTTTCATACTTTTTGCTTTTTAGATTTAATCCTGCAAAGGCGTTTCATTTTTGGAAGAAAAAAATGCTATAATGAGCTGGGGGTGTTCTCATGGATATATTAAATAAAATGAATCAAAGTCACTTTTTCTCTAATTCTGAAAATATTATTATAAAGCATTTGCTGGATAATCCCAACGACATTATCAATGCCACCACTAAAGACATTGCACAAAAAACCTTTACCAGTCCATCGACTGTTGTTCGATTAGCACAAAAATTAGGCTTCCAAGGCTATAACGATTTTAAAATTGAATTTTTGTCGGCGGTACGAGCTAGTGAAGCACCTTTATTGGCTGTCGATGCGAATTTCCCATTTAAAAAAGACAATAGTATTCCTGAAATTTCTTCCAACTTGTCTCTACTGATTACGGATGCGATTAAGGAAACCGATTCGCTAGTGGATGAAGCCATCTACGAGAAAGCCATCGAACTATTGGACAAGGCCAAGTTTATCGACATTTACGGTTCTGGCGTAAACCAGCACCTTGCCTATAATTTTATGCTGGATATGCGACGAATCAATAAGGAAGTTTCTATTGCTGAGAATCATCAGGAACTGATGGTTCGGTCAACCAATTCAAACCCTGAACGAGCTTCGCTAATTATTTCTTATACTGGGGAGACAAAAGAAATTATCGAATATTGTCAAGTGCTGAAACAAACTGGATCACCGATGATCTGTATTACCAGCGTTGGGCACAACAGTATCAGCGATTTATGCGATTTAACCCTTAAAATCGTTACGCGGGAAAAAATGTTCTCAAAAATCAGCACCTTCTCCTCACGGGTATCAATTCTTATGATTTTAGATATCCTATACGCTGGCCTCTTCGCCCGAAACTACGATCAGAATATCGAGCAGACGATTCAACGGAAAATGAGAGCTACTGATTTTCGTTCGAAGGTCCGACCGTTGGTGGAAGATGTGTAAAGCTGATGAGAAGAGACATGCAAAAAAGGCAATGAAACGAACTCTTCGGTCGTTTCATTGCCTTATTTTATCCTCTAGATTTTCCACCTGATATATTAATCGTCACACCTGTCAGGTAGCTGGCTCGATCAGATAATAAGAAGCAAGCTAAGTCGGCTACTTCTTTCAGCTTTCCACTCCTGCCAAGAGGGATTTGTCCGACATTGCTATAGTTGGCTCTTAATTGTTCCACCGTAATCCCCCTAGTGTAAGATAATGCTTCTTCGTAGCTTTGTGTTCGTAAGCCTGTTGCTTCCATAATTCCCGGAGCAATTCCGACTACTCTAATGCCCTTTTTACCTAGTTCTTTTGCCCATGATCGGGTAAAGCTGTTGATCGCTGCTTTGGTTGCCGCGTAAAAACTTTGACCTTCAGAGCCTTCTAGTCCACTTTCAGAAGACATATTGATGATGACGCCTTTTTCCTGCCGCAGCATCACGCGGGTAACTGCTTGACTGACTAAAAAGACACTTTTTTGATTTATGGCGTATAACTTATCCACGATTTCTTCACTTAACTCGTATTGGCTTGTTGGTTGTTTGGCATCTACCAGTAAGGCTGGCAGATTGATTCCTGCATTGTTGATCAGGCTATCTATTCGGCCAAACTTCGCTACCACTTCCGTCACCATCTGTTCAATTGAACTTTTATTGGATACATCGGTTTCGATGAAGTGAACATTAGGATGCTGATTTTCACACGGTTTAATATCCACATTAATTACTGCTGCTCCTAATTCGCTTAAGCCGATAGTCAGGCTCTCACCGATGCCTGAAGATCCGCCTGTGACGATGACAACGGCTTTTTCTAAATTAATCCAGTCCTTCAAGAAATCACCTCCTGTTTTCAAATTAGAATTGCAGCTGCTTTAAGATACGATTGATGTCTTGAGTTGTGTTTTGATACTCGGTATGGATGGTAGCCGATACCTTGTTTTGTACGAGTTGTTCGGTCAAGTGTTGATCGTACTTGTTTTCTTCATCCGAGAACAACGAGACACTTGCAGCTGTTTGTCTGTCCGTCATTTTTTCCAACAAATCTGGTTTTTCAATCAATCCATTACGTAATTTTGGATATGTTTTGAGATTTGCTTCTAGATCATGTTTGCCAAAAATACTGGTTGTACTTGTAATAGTCAGTTTAGGATTGAACATCAAGTTCAATGCTCCAAAGCCGCCTGAACCGATTCCCACTAAATGAACAGTATAGTCTTTCAAACCTAGAGGTAAAAAAGCACTTTCTAATTGTTTTGGCAGCTCGTCAGATAAAAAGCTCTCGTATTTCTTGTCGTATTTTAAATCTAGAAAGAAGCTGCTTCCGCCCTCTGGAATTACTACTACTGCTTGTGACAGGAGGTTATCTAGCTGATAATCTCTGGCAATTTGACTATAGATTTTGCCACTGTCATGGAGCAGATAGACAATATTTTTTTGTTCCAAATCCTCAACATTCTCTGGAATAAAGATATCTTGTGAGACATCTCGCCCTAACGTTGTGGAGTAAAAAAAGTAATTTGCGTACATCGTCTTTATTCCCCCCTGCTTAGATTGTTTTGACGAATCGTTTCAGGCTTTCTTCCCAGAAGTCCCAGTCATGATCTCCCGGCCACTCCTCATAGGTGTGAGGGATTTCCATTTCGTTCAATGTCTGGTGGAAGGCCCGATTCATCTCAATTAAGAAATCACTATCTCCACAACTTATATACATTTTGGGCAAGTCCTTGGCTTTTTTTAGTTGATAAAGCAGATCATTCGCCGACTCGTTAAATTCACTAGCTGGCCCAAAGCCGTTCTCAATAAAGTTAGCTGCGGTGTTTTTGGTTTGAATAAATTTATGCTCAGAAAATGAGTTGGTATATAGTTCGTCTGGCATAGCGGCCCCCGAGAAGCTGCCAATTTTTGAGAATTTTTCTGGATTTAAGATGCCTAGCTTTAGACTGCCGAAGCCGCCCATGGATAGTCCCGCTACCATACGATGTTCTCTGTCGGAAACAGTTGGAAAATGCCCATCGACAAAATTAATTAGCTCCGAGGAAAAGAAATCCCAGTAATTATAGCTGTCAGCTGTATTGGAATAAAAGCTTAAGCCGGCATCTGCCATGACTACAATCAATTCTTTTTCCCGGGTCACTCGCTCAATTGGTACACGCCGGGCCCATTTGCTGTAGTCATCACTGGCTCCATGCAGAAGATATAAAACCTGGTATTTTTTGTTGAGATTGTCTTTATTAATCTTTGGGAGTGCCACGTTAATTGGCACCGTTTGTTCTAAAGCTTCAGAATAGAACTCGACTTTCATAAAACCCATTAATTTACTCCCTCCTATAAAACTCCGATTAGTGACAGCAAGACTGATACCACGATAATACCGACTACAATTTTTGCAGGTGTAATTTGTTTTCTTTTCATCAACCCATAGATAATGAAGACTAAAATAATTTGCAGGATTCCTGGAGCAATCCCATCCAACGTTTCTTGTAAATTAAATCCCTCTGTTTCAAAGACTGTCTGAACCCTAACTAAACTTGAGGAGAGTGAACCCATCATCATAAATCCCATGATCGTTGCACCCGTAACTGCTTCCTTCAGAACACCTGATTTCATAATCTTTTGAATCGAACTTCTACCTGTTTTATAGCCGATTTGATTAAAGAAATATCCTTCAAAGAAGTGGAAAATTGAAAATAGCAGCATCAATAATGGAGCAACAATACTTCCTGTTTCGGTGGCAATACTACAGAAAATCGCAGACATAATTGTAAAAATCGTTGCGTAGTCAATCGTATCTCCAAGTCCAGCAACTGGCCCCATTAACCCAGTCTTATAACTTGTAATCATCTCGTCAGGAATGGTTCCACTTGAGGCTTTTTGTTCCTCTAAGGCGATGGTACTGCCGAAAATCAAACTTCCCCACATAGCTTGTGTATTGAAAAAGGCCGCATGTCGTTTCAGCGCGCTAACTAGATCTTCTTTTTTAGGATAGAGTTTTTGTAATATTGGTGCTAAACTCGCGCACCAAGAGAGTCCCTGCATTCTTTCATAATTAGCACTGGTTTCAGCTGACAACCACCATCTAAGGTAAGCTCTTTTAATATCTTTATCTGTGATTACTTGTTTTTCATTACTCATTTTGCAGGTCCTCCTTAAACTCTCTTCGTAGAACAACAACTAGAAAGGCAACACTTGCAGCAATGATTGCTGATACTAGTGTAGATACTTCAAGAATCTGTACCATGTAAAATCCGATGATGAAGAAAGGAATATATTTTGCTCTGCCTAACATGTATAAAATCATTGCAAACCCAATTGCAGGCAGCATTCCACCAGCTGCTTCTAGCCCATGCATCAACCATTCAGGAATAGCATTTAGTACTGGTTGAACAATGTCTTGTCCAAATAATCCAACTAAAAATACTGGTAAGAAGAACACTGGAATTCCTAGTAGAAGAGGATAAAGTGTCGCATAACGCCACAATCCTTTGATATCAGCTTCCTCAACCCGTTTATCGGCACGTTCCACAAACCAAACGTTCAAGATTTTTTTCGAATTATACAAGAATGCCCCTAAGATACCTAAAGGAACTGCCAAGGTTACCGCAACTTCGGTAGATATACCAGTGTTTAGAGCAATTGGCAATACACAAGCCGCTGCTAGTGCACTGTCTGAAGGCAATTGCCCGCCTGGTGAAATAACCCCTAAGTAAATCAACATAATCGAGCCAGAAATCATAATCCCCTGCTGGACATCTCCGTGGATGATTCCAGCGACCAAGCCCATAATAAAGGGCGCTCCGACAATCGGTGCAGCAGAATAGCCAATATATGATTTCCCAAACCAGTATAAAAATGCCATTGCCGCTGCTAAAATAACCGTTCGTGCATCCATTTTTAAAACTCCTCCTCTATTTTCTTATTTGTGAATAATTTAGTGAGCTGTCATCAGGTGTTGAAGCAAAGGTCACGCTTATCCCTCGTTTAGTGATATCATCCAAGATTTCAAAATCCTTATCGTCTAAATAAACACCACTGAAAACTAAGCGTGTCCCTGGTTCACTCGGCACTCCGCCCACAACCAGTTTCTCAATCTGTAATCCGTCATTGAATACCTTTTGGAAGCTGACTAAATTTTTGAATAATAAAAACACGCTTTGGTCCATTGCTTCCAGCTTTTCCTTTGCTTCTTCACAAGAGAAAATATTCACTTTTACTCCAGCTGGTGCTGCCATCATATAGATCTCGGACATGAACTCGTCTTCCGCTAAAACATCGTCGACAATCACAATCCTTTGAGCTGGGTAAGACTTCATCCATTTCGTCACTACTTGACCATGGATTAAACGAAAATCGATTCTAGTTATTTTGATATCAGCCATTTAATTTTTCCTTCTTTCTTTTACTAATTCGGTAGTATTCTTAATTCCTTCTTGTCCTTGCTTCATTACTTCTTCAACCAGATCATCTAATTCCAACATTTCCCTTTCCATCAAACAGGTGACCAGCATCGGCATGTTAAGGCCTGTAATTGTGCGCACCTTTACATCCTTGTTAAATAGCATGGAAATGTTTGAAGGGGTTCCGCCAAATAAATCGGAGAAAATAATGATACCTTCACAGTGATCGAAGGTTTCCACATTCTTTTTCAGCATCTGATTAAATTCATCCGCTTTGCTGTCTCTTCTTAACGAACAAGTTTTTACATCTTTGACTTCGCCGACGATCATCTCTGCACTCTTGATCATTGCTTGGCCGAAATCACCATGCGTTACAACGATAATTCCTATCAATCTGCTACACTCCTTTCTATTTCTCTGTTCATCTTTATAAAAGCAATTCTCATGCCAAAAAAAAAGAGGCTGTGACAT
>NZ_JAFREM010000013.1 GCF_017377575.1 Candidatus Enterococcus moelleringii | reverse complement strand
TTGACTCTAAACGAATGATTGGCATCTCTTACAACTCCTTACTATCCGTTTATTAAACACATATTAATTAACTATGTGTAACTTATAAAGAGATTAACATATAGAAAGAATCTTATCAAGGGCTTTTTTTTATGTTACACTGCTTGTAAGAGAAATAATTCCAGGTTTTAGAAAGAAAGAAGATGGAAAAGATGACAGAATTCAAGCGAGCCCGCAGCGAAAAACAAAAAGAACAGCGGATGATGGATATTAAGCAAGCGGTGGACGAATTGTTTTCCCAGATGCCTTATCATGATATTACCCTCACTACCATTGCCAAAAAACTAAATTTGACTAGAGCGAATTTGTATCAATACATTTCAACTAAAGAGGACATATTTTTAGAGTTGTCTGCTGATAAAAGAGATACTTACTACGCTGCCTTGAAAGCGGCTTTCCCTGAAGACAATGGGTATTCGATTGGGGTAGTTGCTGAAGTGTGGGCCGGCATCATCAATGCCCACCGAGATTACCTGCGTTACAGTGATATTTTGCATACCATCATTGAGACCAATGTCAACGTTGACCGCCTAGCTGCTTTTAAGAAACGCTATTATGAAAAAACCGATGAACTGTGCAGCCGACTCAGCTCACAGCTGGGGATTTCTCACGAGGATGCCCATAATATTTACCTGAATGTTCATTACCATGCCGTGGGAATCCAAAGTATTTCCAAATGGAACCCGTTGATTTCAGAGGCGCTAGCTAAGGAAAATATTCAAGTGCCGGAAATTGATTTTCGTGAGAACCTGAAAGCCTTTATTCTTATGAATCTAAATCATTACTGTAACGCTTAGTTCGAGTGCGAGGCTGCTGTTCTTCCATTGATAAATGAGAAGAGGCTTATCCAAAATATCTGGATAAGCTTCTTCTTTTTATAGCTTAATTTCCAAACTCCAGAACCGCTGACTCTTGCGACAATTCATCCGAGTTGGTGATGACCACTGGTACTGTTACATCATAGCCGGCCGCTTCGATTTTTTCGATATCAAAGGCAATCAGCTGCTGCCCTTGTTCAATCTTATCCCCCTGAGCGACAAAGGTCTCAAAGTATTTCCCATTTAATTCCACTGTGTTTACCCCAATATGGATCAATAGCTCAGTGCCATCATTTGAGGTTAAGCCAATGGCATGCTTCGTTGGAAAAATCATGGTAACAACGCCATTAAAAGGTGCGTAAACCTTGCCGACTGTCGGTTTTACTGCATAGCCAGTACCCATCATACCGCTTGAGAAAACTTCGTCGTTCACTTCCTCTAGTTTAATTAACTGGCCATGTAGAGGAACCTTGATCTCAGACTTTTCATTTGGATTGCTGTTCTCAACTGTCACTTCCCCTTCATCCAAGCCTAAGATCATGGTAGCGATTGTTCCTACAGTAAAACAGATGAACAAGCCGATGACATAGTAGATTAACGTGTCACCAACAAATGCTGGAATGGTAGTCAAGCCGCCAAAAACAAACGCATAGGCATTAACACTCATACCACCCATGAAAGCTCCGCCTACTGCCCCACCGATAATCGCACCAATTAGTGGCCGTTTGTAACGAACGGCGATTCCATAGATAGCAGGCTCAGTGATCCCCGCAAAGAAAATCGAAAGCAATGCCGATAGTGAGAAGGATTTCATTTTCGTGTCTTTAGTTTTCAGCAAGGTACCGAATGCGGCCCCGGCCATCCCAAAGTTAGCAGCACTGCTTAATGGTACAATTCGGTCATAGCCTAGAATACTGATATTTTGAATCATTACCGGATTGACCGCCCATTGCAGACCGAAAATTACCATGACATTCCAGATGCCGCCGATGAATGCGCCGGCGATCCAGCCGTTGAAGCTCATCAAGCTGTTAACTAGCCCAGCAAATCCTTGACCAACATAAACGCCGAATGGTCCAAAAACTATTGCGGTTAAGGGAACCATTACCAGTAAGGTGATTAATGATACGAACAATAAATGCAGACTTACCGGAATAATTTTCCTTAATA
The DNA here is from genome assembly GCF_017377575.1 of Candidatus Enterococcus moelleringii. GTDB lineage: Bacteria > Bacillota > Bacilli > Lactobacillales > Enterococcaceae > Enterococcus_A > Enterococcus_A moelleringii. The sequence continues at coordinate 174,123 of NZ_JAFREM010000013.1, read as the reverse complement.
GATTCTCCAGCTTTGATTGACACCAGACCGCTAAAATGGCTGGGATAACTGTCGAGCTATAGCCCATTAAAACAACTGGAATACCAATAAAGCTAGACATAGTACCATTGCCGCCGTCTCCCATTAAGGCGACGAAATCCGGCATGATCAATGCCCCTAATATGGCTACCGCGATATATTGATTGGCGCCAAATTTTTTCGCCGAGGTGAAGGCTAATAACAGTGGTAAAAAGTAGAAGACTGCTGTCGAGGAAACGGTCAAAATAGTGTAGGTACTGCTTTCGGTCGATAACCAGCCTAGTTGCGTCAGCAGTAAAACGATTCCTCTTAATACCCCAGAACCAGCCAACAACGGCAGCAGCGGTGTGAATATCCCAGCCACCGTGTCTAAAAAGACCGTCACGATATTTTTCTTCTCTTTTGAGTCACTGCTAACGGTTTCGCCTTCAAACTTAGTTCCTTCGATCATTTCAGCATAAACCGAATTTACCGCCGGGCCGATGATGATTTGGAATTGCCCACCCTTTTCCATGGTTCCTAATACGCCGTTTAATTGTTTGATGGCCTCTTCATCTACCAGTGTTCGATCCTTGAAGGACATCCTCAATCTGGTGGCACAATGGGTGATGGATTGAATATTATTTTCGTTTCCTACAAAAGACAAAATGCGTTTACCCAACTTTTTTTCCATTTTTATCGATCCTTTCTCTACTATATTAATTGTTTTCGATTTCGCTAATCATCTTGATCCGATTGGCATGTCGGCCACCTTCAAATTCTGCCGTCAGCCATTCCGTCACAATCATTTTCGCCAGCTCGATGCCGATCACGCGAGAACCAAAGGCTAAAATATTGGTATTGTTGTGCATTCTTGAAAGCTTAGCTGAGTAAGGTTCGCTGCAGACAATTGCGCGAATACCTTTGACCTTATTAGCAGAAATTGAAATGCCTACGCCAGTCCCGCAAATTAAGATGCCTTTGTCAAAGTTTCCAGCCGCCACTTCTTCGGCAACTTTTTTGCCGTAGATTGGATAATCGGTTCGTTCTGAAGAGTCTGGTCCAAAATCGGTGACTTCGTGCCCCAGCTCTGTTAAAAATTCAATGATTTGCGGCTTCATTTCGATTCCTACGTGGTCGCTTCCGATAGCTATTTTCATGATTAAATTCCTGCTTTCATTAAGTTAGTCTCTTTTAGTTTTAAAATAGTTTCTTCGTATGTTTGTTCTTTTCCAAATAAGGCAGAAGTTCCTAATACAAAACCTTCCACCCCCAGCTCACTTAATTCGCTGATTTTTTGTGGTGAAATCGCGCCATCCACCATCACTTGATAGTGATAGTTATTTTTCAGTTGGCAGACTTTGCGGATCTTTTGATTGGTGTATTCTAAGTAGGCTTGCCCGGCAAAACCAGGATTCACCGTCATAATCATCAAGTAATCAATCAGCTCCAACAGCTCTATTACACTTTCAACTGATGTTCCCGGGTTCAAGGCAATCCCAGCTTTTTTCCCTAAGCTATGGATTAAGTCGATGGTTCGCGCCGGCTGCAAATCAGCTTCGGGATGAATATAAATGATATCCGCTCCTTTTTCCGCAAACATCTCCACGTGCTTAATGGGATTCATAATCATCAAATGGACATCCACTAATTTATCGGTGGTGTTTCTAATTAGTTCAAAATCCTGCAGTCCCATTCCGAAGTTGGGGACGAAGCTGCCATCCATGATATCGACATGAAAGATGTCGGCTCCCCCAGCATCCAATTTTTCCACTTCTTCAGACAAATTAGCAAAATCGGCACACATCATTGACGGACAGATTAAATGATTCATAATAGTTCCTCCTTTTGTGGGTAAACGATTACTCAAAAGCTAAAAAATAATATGAGTAATCGATTACTCTATGGACACATCATAGCACCCTGCTTGGTTATTTGTCAACAGAAAAAAATAATTCTTTTATTTCCTTGCTGGTTTGTGTAAAGTAATCGACGGCTTCGATCCTATTGTCGAAGCCGTTTTTTAATCACCAAACTACCGAAGAACCGGATTTTTCACATAATCAATGACTCTCTTGACTTCACTGGGGTCTAACGGGTCAAACATCAGACACTTTCCTGTATCAAGGGTCGCGATAGTTTCCATATCCTTGGTGGCTAATTCAAAATCCCAAATATCCAAATTTTCTGCTATTCTTTCACTTTGTACGGATTTAGGAATGACAATTACCCCTCTTTGAATATTCCAAAGCAACACAACTTGGGCAATACTTTTATTGTATTTTTTCGCAATAGTTTCTAAAGTTGGATTATGGAACAAATCATTCATCCCCTCTGCAAAAGGTGACCACGCTTGTGGTTGAACGCCGTATTCGGCCATAAGCTTCAGCTCGTCCGCTCGCTGGTAAAATGGGTGTAATTCAATTTGATTAATTGCTGGAACAACATTTACATGCAGACAAAAATCCACCAGTCGGCTTCCGTAAAAATTACTAACTCCGATAGCACGAATTTTTCCGGCTCTATATAGTTCCTCCATTGCTTTCCAAGCGCCGTAATAATCTCCGAATGGTTGATGAATCAAATACAAGTCTAGATAATCCAGTCCTAACTTTTGAATCGATTGCTGGAAGGCTTTCAGGGTGTTTTCGTACCCCATTTCCTGAATATAGGCTTTTGTTGTAATAAAAAACTCTTCACGGGCAACTCCACTTTTGCGAATAGCATTACCCAAAGCAGCCTCGTTTTGGTAGACGCTGGCAGTATCGAAAAGACGATAGCCTGCTGCTATAGCTTTTGAGACCACCTCTTCACATTGAGCTAAGTCTGTTACCTGAAAAACCCCAAAACCTTCCATAGGCATTTCAATTCCGTTGTTCAGTTGAACATTTTTTACAATTCGATTTACCATAAGTTCACTCCTTAATAATTTGCATTGCTCTTACTGCTTTAACCAAATCAAATACCAATCAAAATTTCTGTTGATAATGAATTCTCTAAACTCAATTAGATTAAAGCGAATTACTGTGTGGCATAAGATTATCTTACTTAGTATAGAATGCCAAATACCCATATTTTATATCCAGCTATTGATTTTAAGAATACCAAGGTTTTTTTATGATACTAAAAAAGCTTGTACAATATACTGCACAAGCTTCATATCCTCTAAAAAAGATTGTTGAATACTAATCGTAAATATGGTTGTAGAATTCTTACTAAATCAGTAGTTTCTTTGTTGTCAAAAGTACTAAATCTTTCGTTTGTTTTAGTCTCCGCCAGCGGCAACTTTTGCTCGGTTGTAGATTGCTTCGTTGGCTTTTAGATCATCCAATGTAGCAATGTCTTCCCCTTTAGAATGGAAGAAGTCGGTGATTCCTAAGGCTTGGAAGATCGCTTGCTTGTAAGCAATCTCAGCATTCCACTCCACTGTGTCTAAAATAGACAATGCTTTATGGATCGCCATCATTCCGGTATCGCCAGTTGCGTTGATTAACACCCCGTGGCTGTCTAATAGCAGCATATGAGGAACTGGCAGATCGTTTTCACGAATATATGTGCTGGTAATTTCGGCTAATTCTTCTGAGCAGTTTGGTGCAAATTTCATCACTGGAACTGGGCCAACTTTTTGGGTAGCTTCGGTTAAGTTAGGCATTGGCAGTCCACTTGTTGCCCAGAACATCGCATTTGGTGCGTGAGCATGCAGCACAGCTTTGATCTTAGGGTTGGTTTGATAAACCGCTTGGTGCATATTGATTTCTCGTGTCAAACTGCCTACTCCACTGATGACTTCTCGGGTTTCCATGTCCACCACTAAAATTTGTGAAGCCGAAAGATCGCCTAGGTAAGCCTCAGACATCATCGTTGGCGTCATGATAATATATTCTTTGTTGTCTTTTTCTGCTAAAAAGGAGAAATTCCCTCCAGCAACATTAGTTAGCTTCCGTGCGAAAATCAGCTTTACAATCCCAGCTAAATCTTCTCTTTCTCTTTCAAAAATCATACGTCCATCAGACATTCTTTTTCCTCCATCACTTTTTAAAAAGTTTTCCAGACGATAACACTTCTCTGGCGGCGTCTTTAATGACTTGAGAGTCATTTAGCTTTTTCTTTCTTTTTTCCTCGTATTCCTTAAACATGACCGGACTTCCATACTTGTAAATGATGATGGCGATGCCGATGATGACAATGTTCAGGAACGAAACTTGTAAAGAAAGATTTAGCACGAATAGCAGAATGGTGATGTATAAAATACCGCACCATCCTAAGCGACTGACTTTTTCCATCATTAAAAACCCCTTTCAGATAAATCCTAGGCCTGTTTTGCTTTTAAATTCGTATCTTTTTCTTTTGCTTCTTCGTAGCGTTGACTTGGAACCTTCGCGTTATTCATGTATTTGTTCAACAGGTAGAACAAGCCGACAAAGACGATCACGGCACCAATAGCCAACGGATTCATGTTAAAGGCTTCCGCAAAGAAAATTCTGAATTCGGCTCCTTCAATCGAGGACCAAGTAATTAGCTGTCCGCTTTGGAAACCTTCTACCGCACCCGTTGATTCAGCTAGTCCGCTCAAAATCGGTGCTAAATAGGTTGCAGCATAAAGATAAATTGGCATAGTAATCACACCTAGAACCAACATACGAGCTAAGTTACCGCCAGTAAGCAGTAAGCCGCCTACAGCAATCGCATAGTTAATAATTCCAGCCAAAGGCAATACTTGATTGCCTGGTAAGATGATCGCGTAACCGATGAAAACTGGTACCAGCAAAATCGCTGTTACCCAAATTTCTGAACGGCCAGCTAAAATCGGCCAATCCAAGCCAATGAATACTTCCCGATCTTTAAATTTACGTTTCATAAATTCAGACATCGCATCTGCTAGAGGAGACAATGATTGCATGAACATTTTAGAAATCATTGGGAATAAAGCCATCGCTGTTGCCACCTGCACTGCTAGATTCAGCGAGCCGGAAATGCCGTAAGCTGCAGCTAGCCCCAATCCTAGACCAATAATAAATCCCATCACTGAATTTTCTGAGAAAATACCCAGTTTTGATTTCAACGCATTTGCATCCGCTTTTTTATTGAAGAAGGGAATTTTATCCATAATCATGTTAAACGGTAAAAGCAATACAGCCGATGAAGTCATAAAATGTGTAACCGTTACTAAAGGAATTCCCGTCAAATCTTGAATGTGTTTTTGGAACATATCTCCAAGCTTTAATTCAAGAATAACTTGCACAATTGCCGTAATAAATCCGGCGATTAGATTCCCAGATACATAGTAGACTAAGTAGGCGGTCAGTGCTTTTCCCCAAACATTCCACATATCTACGTTCAAGGTTTTCGTTAAGTTAAACACCAACATAGCGAAATTGACGCCAATAGTTACTGCGAAAAATACAAAAGCATAAGACCATGACCAAGTGATACTTGCGGCACCTGTCCATCCTAAATCTAGTGCTGGTAAATTGATGCCTGTATTAGTTGCCAGCGCTTCGGAAGCGGGACTTACAGCAGCAGACATAAAGTTGATGACCATCGACATTCCGGTAAAGGCAATCCCTAAAGTAATCGCCGACATGAAGGCTCTTTTAAATTTCATTCCAGCTAATAAACCTAAAACTAAGATGATTAACGGAACGAAGATTGCCGATCCTAGGCCTAAAATATAATTAACAATATCTTGAAAAATCGTCATCGTGTTCTCCTCCTTATCTTAAAAGACTGGTAATCTGGTCGTAGATATCATCAGCACCCATACCAGTTAAAAAAGGCACTCCTGGAAAAACTTTTACATCTAACTCTTCAGCTTTTGATAATACATCCGCATCTGGTTGAGCAATGTACACATAAATCCCTGCAGCAGGCAATTCATTTTGGATTGATTTGTAATCCACTGCTTCTACTTGACAATTAATTCCGTCGTCTTCAAATTTACCTGCAATTTTACTTGCAATCGTTTGACTCGTTGCAACTCCGCTGCCACATGCTACAATTAATTTTCTTTTCATTCTTTTTTCCTCCAGTTTTCTTTTTTAAAAATGATTCATGAAGAGTTCATACATCTCTTCGTTATCCTGAATTGATAAATACTGATTAACAAACGCTTCATCCATAAACAAATTCATAAATTTTTGTAACAAGCCCACTTGGTTTTTACCGTCCTTAATTCCTAGGAAGAATAAGTCCCTCGTGCTCATTTCTTGGCTATCACCCATTTGACGACAGGACACTTCACCTTTTAGACGACACACATAGACAAAAGCCTTCTCCACATATTGGGGGTCTGAATGAGGTAAAGCAATATTAGTATATTGTGTGATTAAACCCGTTGGAAACTCGGCTTCTCGCTTCACAATACCAGTCAGATAGCTGCCATTTACCATCCCCTCGTCCATTAACTTCTCAGCAACTTTTTCGAACGCTTCATTTTCCGTTGAAGCCTCCACTGATAAATCAATCAGCTTGGGACTAAACATCGATTTATAGTCCATCCTCAACACCTCCTTGATTTTGCAAACCAAAGTCAATCTTTGTTAACCTTTTTGTTTTATTGTTCGACTTTGTTCTACAAGGAACATATTACACGGAAAAATCCCGGCTGTCAACGTTTTCTTTTAACAAACTTTAACATATTCTTTCATCGTTTAACTTGAAATAGCTTTAGAAAATCTATATAATGAAGCTAACATCGATTTATAACAAACCTTAACAATGTCCAACAATCTAAGGAGGAACTGTTCTATGTTAAAAGAAGAACGTCAAAACAAAATCCTTTCATTAATCCAACAACACACCTTTTTGACTATTACAGATGTCGCATCACGACTAAACGTTTCTGAAATGACGATTCGTCGTGACTTTAATGAATTAGCAAAACAAAATAAACTGACAAAACTTTACGGTGGAGCTCAGAAATTAGATGTAGAAAAGAAAGAATTATCAACGGATGAAAAAATTCAAAGCCATGTGGATCAAAAAAAATACATTGGGCGGATTATGAATTCAATTATCCGAGACAATTCCATTCTTTTTCTTGGTGCCGGTACGACCGTTCTCCATGCGCTTCCTGAAATTACAAAAAAAGGCCTGTTTATTATTACCAACAGCCTGATTTCCTTTAACTACTTAAAGGACAACACTGATTTTAGGATTCTATTAACTGGAGGCGAATTTATTCCAACGACTGAGGAGTTCATTGGCGAGGTAGCCGTGCGATCATTCGACAATCTCAATATTGATATGGCCTTTGTCGCTACCAATGGAATATTTGAAAACAATATAACCACTGCTCAATTTGACGAAGGTGCGGTACAGAATGCTGCTTTTGCTAAAGCGAAAACAACTTGTGTGATAGCAGATAGCTCAAAGCTGGATGTAGCCGATGTGTATACCTTCCAAAGACTGGACCAAGTAGACTATCTAATTACTGATGACAAAATCCCCCAAGAAGTATTCGATCGTTACAGCAAGCATGTAAAGATACTCAAGGAGGAATATGAGTGATAATAACCATAACAATGAATCCATCTATGGATTTTGCGTATTCAATTGACCATTTTCAATTAGGGAAAATGAATCGTTTTGTTGATCCAACTCAATCAGTTGGTGGAAAAGGCATCAACGCTGGCAGAACAGCAGCTTTATCTGGTTCAAAAGTATTATTAACAGGTTATCTGGCCGGCGAGTTTGGCAAAATGGTAAAAAATTACCTGGTGCGGGAGGATTTATGCAGTCTTGATATGTTAGAGACGAATGGGAAAACAAGAAAAGCGATCACCATCATGCATGATAATAATACGCATACTGAAATAGTCGAAAGCGGTCCTGAAATTTCTGATGTTCAAACAAAAGAATTATTAAATAGAATCAGCAGAAAATGCAAGGAAGATTCCGTCGATTTAATCTGTATTTCAGGGTCCATAAACTCTTGCAACGAACATGTCTACTTAGATATGCTTACTTATATTCGAGAAAATATTTCCAAAACTATTCCGGTATTTATGGACGTTTCGCAACAACAATTAATTTCTCTATTGAAAAGCAAGACGTATAAACCAACCTTTATTAAACCAAATACTCACGAACTTGGGGAAATTTTGAATAAAGATATTTCATCTAAAGAAGAAGCTTTAAAAGAGTTGGAACATCCGCTTTTTGATGGAATAGAGTATATTATGATATCCTGCGGCGAGGAAGGTGCGCTCTGTAAAGTTGGCGCTGATTATTATGATATAACCATCCCAACAATTCCCATTATTAATACAACGGGATCTGGTGATGCCAGTGTCGGTGGTTTCGCCCACGCAGTTGTCAATGATTTTTCCGTTGAAGATACCTTGAAATATTCCATGGCTTGCGGGATGTCAAATGCCCAACATGGTGAAGTGGGAAAAATTGATCCTAATAAAGTCCAAGAATTCTGCTCACAAATACAAGTCAAAAAATTAGTAACGAGATATACACAAAATGCATATTAATCCTTAACCCAACAATAGGTTTTTTCCTAATGTTGGGTTTTTCATGCTTCACCTGTTAAGCAGCCGGATACTTTACTGGAAGAGCTTCTTGATAATGTTGATATGCAGCAAAACTTCCTCTCTTTTGGGGCTGGAGTTTTCTTTTCCCAACCAATTCAACTATCCAATGGGCTGCAATTCGACTGCTTCCACTAGTCTACATACCGTTCGATTAAAATAAAACTCTATTGAGTAATCGTTTACTCAATGGCCATATAGTAGCATTCTACAGTTCTGTTTGTCAATGAAAAAAATAATTCTTTTATTTCCTTGCTGGTTTGTGTAAAATGATAGGGTAATCGTTAACTCAAATGAGGTGTAAATTTGAAAAATATATCAATTAAAGAAATTGCTAAGCTTAGCGGGGTATCAACGGCCACAGTTTCCAGAGTCATTAATAATAATGGTCGTTTTTCTGAAGAGACGCGGCAAAAAGTGCTGCGTGTGATGGAAGAAACCGGCTATCAAATGAATTATTCCGCCAAAACGCTGCGGATGAATAAAAGTTTTTCCATCGGGATTTTGGTTCCCGATATTACCAACTACTTTTTTGCGAATGTAGTAGAAAAGATCGAGACGATTTTGTTTGATCAAGGGTACTCTACCATCATCTGTAATACGGGAAGAAATGTTGAGAAAGAAGCTGCCTACCTTTCCATGCTGGAGGGAAAAATGATCGACGGCTTAATTATTATTTCTGGCGCCGATGAGTTTGAATTCCAGGTGCAAAATGATAAAAAAACGATTCCTTACATTTGTATCGACCGAGAACCCAAGGAAAAAAATAAAACGGTATTCGTTTCTTCTAATCACTACCAAGGCGCCTTCGAAGCAGCCGAGCATCTTTTGCAGCAAGGAGTGAAGCACCCGATAATTGTCATGCATCAGCGCAACTCCTCCAGCGCCAAAGAACGCTTAGACGGTTTCAAGGATGCGTTAAAGAAGAACAATTACTCCTTTAACCCAGACAAGCATCGGCTTGATTTTAACCTGGATTCAAGTCACGATAAGAAAAGCTTGCAGGAATTTTTGCAGCAGCAAAATGACGTGGATGGACTATTCGCCATTAATGATGATATTGCTTTAAATATTTTGGATTATCTTAGGGAGTTTGAGGTTGCAGTGCCAGCCCAGATGAAAGTAATCGGCTTTGATAATGTGCCGGCCGGTCAGCATTCAGCTCCCCGCCTCACTTCAATTAATCAAGATACTCAGAAAATTGCTGAAATGGCGACAAGCTCCCTGATTAAACTAATCGACGGCAACAAGGAGATTCAAGGGGAAATTTCTTTGGTTCCAGTGCAATTGATTAGAAGAGAATCTACCTAAGCTGCAGCATAAAGTTTCTACTGGCTTTTTCCGGTTTCCACTGGATTGAGCCAGTATTTGTTTTTGCCAGCTTCATCGCTTTTTCCTTCTAAAGCAACACCGTAAATTCTCCTTCTTTTTGACATTCATTCTTTTTGTATGTACCACTTTCTTCTATTATAATAGTTTGATTATTGTACTTTTCGATTACTTCGAATCCTCAGATCAACAGCTTCTTTTTTACCTTTTTGATAATCCCAAATCCTTTCTCAATACGTCGTGCGCTTTTGGGTAATCATCCAAAAGCGCGCGCCTAAAGTTTCTTTTACATAGACAACTCTTCCCCGTTGGTTTCAATCACTTTCTTATACCAGTAAAAGCTCTTTTTCCGTTTGCGAGAAAAATCCCCGGTGCCGTCGTCATGACGATCCACGTAAATAAAGCCGTAACGTTTGGCCATTTCACCGGTAGATAACGAAACTAAATCAATACATCCCCATGGTGTGTAGCCGATTAAGTTTACGCCATCCAAAATTGCTTCTCCCATAGCTTCAATGTGCTGCTTAATATAATCAATCCGATAATCGTCATTAATCGAGCCATCTGCTTCAACGACATCCTTGGCGCCTAAGCCGTTTTCCACCACCATCAACGGAATTTGATAGCGGTCGTAAATTTCATTTAAAGCAAAGCGCAAGCCAGAAGGATCAATTTGCCAGCCCCAGTCGTTGGCTTTCAAGTAAGGATTCGGTGCCCCGCCAAAGACATTGCCGGCTGCCAGTTCCTCAGGATCGGTGGTCTGACAGAAGGAAGTATAGTAGCTAAAGGTATAATAATCTACCGTACCGTTGGCTAATATTTCGTCGTCCCCTTCAATTTTTTTGATTGCGATATTATTTTCGTCAAAGTAGCGCTGAGCAAAGCTTGGGTACGCTCCGCGAACTTGAATATCGCCGCAAAAATGATTGGACATTTGCATCGCTTTTTGATTAGCCAGTACATCCTCTGGACTTGGTGTCAAAGGATAGCTGGTAAAGTTGGCCAACATACAGCCGATTTGGTAATTTTCATCGATAGCATGACCTAATTGTACTGCTTTCGCACTGGCTACAAACTGATGATGCAATGCCTGAAAACGCAGCTGCGGAATGTCGACTTGGTTCATGTAATCAATCGTGCCTTTATTAATAATCCCAGCTTCCTGCAAATTACCTTGAGGCATGGTAGCGCTGTTGATTTCGTTAAAGGTCAGCCAGTATTTCACTTTGCCCTTGTAGCGTTTGAATAAAACTTCGGCATAGCGGACATATAAATCAATCAGCTTGCGTTCCACCCAGCCGTTGTATTTAGCAGTTAAAGCAAAGGGCATTTCAAAATGAGAGATAGTAATTAGTGGTTCAATACCATGCTTCAAACATTCGTCGATCACTTGATCATAAAATTCCAGCCCCGCCTCATTGGGTGTCAGCTCTTCGCCGGTGGAAAAAATTCGCGTCCAAGCAATCGAAAAACGATAGACCTTAAAACCCATTTCTGCAAACAAGGCAATGTCTTCTTTGAAGCGGTAGTAATGATTGATAGCATCATGAGAAGGATAAAAGGTTCCTTCCTCCAACACAGGAGTAATTCGTTTATTTTGCTTATAAGAGCCACCGGTACAAATATCCGAAATAGACACGCCTTTACCTTCTACTTGCCAGGCACCTTCTACTTGATTGGCTGCGGTCGCGCCGCCCCATAAAAATCCTTTTGGAAATACACTCATTTTACTTTCCCTCTTTCTCTACTATATGGATGTGAATAGCGTTCAAATATTCTTTTTTAAACACACCAAGTCTATACATTGCTTCAATCAAAAAATCTCGCATTTACCGCATAAAATACTTACGATAAATGCGAGACGCCGATTAATGAACTGAACTGTATACTTGATCTGCTTTAAATACAATATCAGCACTATCTTTCAGCTGGTCAATAACTTGCATCACAGCATATGAATGTTCTAAAAGTTTGTCAGCTGCTGCGTGATCATCGGCCAAAAAGATTTTGGCAAAAGTATCGACTTCATAAAACCACCAATTTTCTTTGTCTTGCAAATTCACATTTTCGCTTTCCTTGCCGATACAAAGATCATAGCTGCGAACCCCATTAATGCCTTCTGGAATATTGATATAACCTTGGTCCCCTTGAATTTGGAAATAGTTCATGCTTTTAGAATCTTTGGCACCGATACAGACACAAGGCATATTCTTATAATGAAGCATCGCAATTCCCGCCAAATCAATGCCATTTTCATGTTTTCTTGTTTGGTATTCCACCCGTTCCGGCAAGCCAAACAAATCGATGATGCCGTGAAGATTGTAGATGTTGATATCCATTAAGGCACCGCCTGAGAAAGCTGGGTTAAACACATTAGGCAGTTCGCCTTCTTTTAAGGCAGCATATTTACTTGAATACTGAGAGTAGTTGGCTTGAACCAAACTAATTTCCCCCAGTTCCGGCAAACGTTTCTTAATGTCTTGAAAGTTTGGCATATGGACAATAGTAATAGCTTCAAACAAGAACAATTGATGCTGTTTCGCATAATCAATCAAATCCTTAGCTTCGCGGCTGTTTGAAGTAAAGGGCTTTTCACAGATAACGTGTTTACCGGCTTCCAAAGCAGCTTTAGCAATTGGATAGTGCAAGCTGTTGGGTGTAGCAATGTAGACCGCATCCACATTTGGATCACTATATAAACTTTCTAAGGTAGTATGAACCGTATCCACCTTGATAATTTTTTCAAATCCGCTAGTTACTTCTTCATTTCGTAAATAAACTCCTGTAATTTCCGCATGATCGCTTAGGCTCACTGCTTCCGCAAACAATTGAACAATAAAACCTGTTCCCACGGTACCAATTCTCAATTTCCGACTCATTATATGCATGCCTCCATTGCTTCTTCAATTATTTTCATATCTGCCAAGACTTCTTCATCGGCCACCAATTTTGGTGCCTGATTGATGATGGTTTCGTACAATCCATCATAAATTCTGCCGTAATCAGTTGGTTGGCTAGGGATTTTTTCGATATGGGTCTCGCCCTGCTCGTCCACGTATTCCATGACGCCCCAATCACTTTCATCTTCTACTTCCAGCTTCACCTGAATCGGTTCTGTGTAAGAAGTATCCGAATTGTGTTTGCCGCCATATTTAATAAAGCTGCCATGATCCCCATGAACAATAAATCGCGGATACTTGGTTTTTACTAAGTAGTTGGTTTTTACTATAGCTTTCATGCCGTCATAAAATAAATCGATATCAAAATAATCATCGGCCCCACTATCAAAATAGACACTGCGCACATCATATTGACATCTCTTTGGCACACCCAGCATTGAAACAATTTGGTCGGTTGTATGAATTCCTAGACCGGATACTATCACCATTTCTGGTTCTGTTAAAAAGTGCTCCTGGCGGAAATAATCGTAATGGGATTCAATTTCGATTAATCGCCCAAGCTTGCCGCTGGCAATTGCATCCTTCACCGCCAAACAATCAGTATCAAATCGGCGATTGTGGTTAGGCATCAAGGTTAATTCTTTTTCTTTCGCATATTCCAATAAATCTTTAGTTTCTTCATAGTTCATGGCAATTGGTTTTTCCACTAAGACATTTTTGCCTGCATCCAAAGCCATTTTTGCATACATCACATGGGTAGTATTAGGGGTGTTAACAACAATCAGATTGACTTCCGGATCCTCCAATATATCCTCCAGCCGACTGGTAAAGATATAATCCTTGTACAAAGCTTCCCGTTCTTTTTCCCCTTCAAGTGCCCGATCTTCTTCTCGGCGATAAATATATTTAACTTTCACCTTATCTTTTCGTAAATTTACGTAGGGCAAATGATAGCGGATTACGCTATTGCCAAAACCAATATATGCTGCGACTAACATCAACATCTTCCTCTCATAAGTTCCATTATTATAAAATAGCTAATAACCATCTTTTTCTAACTTCAAATTTGCAGCTAGTGGATTTGCATAATATCCATTCCCACCTGCACGTCACTTTGATCCATCACTTCAACCGATGAAAATTCTGATCCATTGGTTACTACCGTGATTACTGTATCTAAATAACCCGCTTCTTTTATGACAGCTTGGTCAATTTCCAAAAGCAGCTGTCCTTTTTTAATCTTGTCTTTAGCTTTCACATGCGCTCGGAATCCTTTTCCATTCAAATTAACCGTGTCAATACCCACATGAATGAGTATTTCGACGCCCTGTGCTCCTTTTATCCCTAGCGCATGCAGGGAGTCCATTAGCGTGACAACTTCCCCATCAATCGGGGCATAGATTTTTCCTTCCTGCGGGTCAATTCCGCAGCAGGGACCAATCGCCCCTGAGGAGAAAACTGGATCGGAAAGCTGCTCCATTTTAACCATTTTCCCTGTGGCACTGGCCCCAACAGCAATGGGAAAGCTGCTTTTACCTCTATTTTTCAACTTCTCGAAAAAGTTCATTTGTGCACCTCCTATCGCGTTTTGAAACTTCTCAAATAATGGCTGTAGGCGCCTAACAAGTTGGCTTCGTTAAAGTATTGGCAGGCAACCACCTCGGCCTTTCTTACCTCATGGGGATAGACCGCATAGAAATAAGCTAAATTTTTCTGAATATACTCCAGTAATTTCGGTTGTCGGCTGATTCCACCGCCAATCGCAAAGCGCTCCGGATCTAAAACAAACTGTAAATTCATGATCATTCGGGCTACTTCTTTAGTAAAGTGGTCCAATACTTGGATCACCAATTGATCCCCGGCTTCCACCCACTCAAACAGCTGCTCTCCGCTTACTTGCTTTATATTTTTCACCTTTGAGACCATCTGCAGCAGCTTTTGATTACCGATATTTCCCCACTGCAAATTTCTTGTATCATCCAGATGGCTATTTAAACTGAGATAACTAAGTTCCCCAGCAGCATTGTGGGAGCCGGAATACACCTCATTGTTCAAAATCAAGGCTCCACCAATACCAGTTCCCAACGCAATCACTACTCCATTACTGCAATCCTTTAACGCACCCCATTGGGATTCTGCCAAAGCGGCACACTTGGCATCGTTCATAATATAGACCGGAAGCTGACACCTTTTCTCCAGTTCTTCAACCAGATGCAGGCCATTGGCAAACTTGAGGCTTCCGGCATCAATACAAATGCCCTGTTGAGAATCAATGATCCCTGGAACAGATAGGCTGATCGCATCTACTTGATCTTTAAAAGATTCAAAAATTTCCTCTAAGCATGTTAGATAGGTTTCTACTCCATCATAAGGAGTAGGCACTTTGCCATAGTTGCTGAAATTTAGGTTGGAATCAATCAGTGCATACTTGATGGAGCTGCCTCCGACATCAAAGCATAAACAGTTAGGTTTTTCCTGCTGCATCGTCATCTTATCCCCCTAAATTCTCTCCATTGGATTCAATTACTTTTTGATACCAATAAAAGCTGTCTTTTTTGTAGCGATCAAAATTGCCGGTTCCATCATCCTGCCGATCGACATATACTAGGCCGTAACGTTTGGACATTTCCCCGGTTGAGGATGAAGCCAGATCAATACAGCCCCATGGTGTATAAGCAATCAGTTCAACCCCGTCATGAATCGCTTCCTTCATAGCTGCGATGTGTTTT
Source organism: Candidatus Enterococcus moelleringii (assembly GCF_017377575.1). Lineage (GTDB taxonomy): Bacteria > Bacillota > Bacilli > Lactobacillales > Enterococcaceae > Enterococcus_A > Enterococcus_A moelleringii. The sequence goes on along the minus strand of NZ_JAFREM010000013.1, from coordinate 158,628 downwards.
TGCAGATACTCAATTCGGTAGTCATCATGGATCGAACCGTCACTTTCCAAGGTATCGTGAGCACCTAGCCCATTTTCAACCACCATCAGCGGCACATGATAGCGTCCGTATAATAGATTCAGCAAATAGCGCAGACCATCTGGGTCCATACTCCAGCTCCAAGCCGAATATTCCAAATAAGGATTTTTTGCTCCCATGGAGAAGTTGCCTTTGCCATCCATTTCAACATCTTTGTCTGTTGTGCAGCTGGAACAGTAATAGGAGAAGGAACAAAAATCGACTTTGCCACGTTTTAACTGCTCTAAATCGCCTTCCTCCATCTTGATAGCCACATTGTGCTCAGCCCACAGCCGGTGGGCGAACTCGGGATATTCTCCGCGAATTTGCACATCTCCACAATAGAACAAATCCTTTTGATCTTTTTTCATCATAGTGATCATATCTTTAGGATCACAGGTTAGCGGGTAGCTGGCTAAGCCACAAATCATGCAGCCGATTTGATAGTCTTCTGAAATAGTACGAGCCTTCTCAACAACGATGGCACTGGCCAGCAGTTGATGGTGCAGCTTTTGATAGCTTTCCTGATACACTTCATCGGAGGCTTCTGCTATCATGTCCAAAATAGCTAAGCTGTTGTTGATTTCATTAAAGGTCAGCCAGTATTTTACCAAGCCCTTGTATTCCCGCATGACCGTTTCGGCATAGCGGACAAAATGATCTACTAACTCACGATTCAGCCAGCCCCCTAATTCCGTAATCAAGTACAGCGGATCATCAAAATGTTCCAAGGTTACCAAAGGTTCGATTCCATACTTTTTCAATTCAAGAAATACATCGCGATAAAAATCTAACCCTTTTTGGTTGGGTGATTCTTCGATACCATTGGGAAAAATCCGTGGCCAGGAAATCGACATTCGGAACATCTTAAAACCCATTTCAGCACATAAAGCAATGTCTTCTTTGTATCGGTGATAGAAATCATTTCCGACATGGCTGGGATAAATCTCATCCTCCACTGGAGAAAAGTAAGCACCTTCTGGCAAATCCGGCAGTTTCCCAGCAAAGTAAGGAACTTTCACCGGGGTTCCGTCTTTTAGTTTGTAGGTTAATTTTCGTTGTTCATTCACCGATCCTTGTGAACGCATGTCCATTAGAACCGGTCCGCGTCCATCTTGGTCCCAGGCGCCCTCTGCTTGAACTGCAGAGATGGCGCCTCCCCATAAGAAATCTTTTTTAAATGTTGGCATACGTTCATTTCCTCCAAGTTGATTAGTTTTGAGTAGCAATATCTGCTTCTGGCGCTTCTTGTTTATTCAGGTTTTTAGCATCTTCCAAGTCTTTTCCTTCATCTTTGTAGGTAACGAAAGTTAGAACAAAACCGCAGATGAAATGAGTAGCAATTACGATAAGCACCGGCAGGATCTGTGGATTCACCGGATCAAGCATACCTAGAATGGCGAAGAATCCCGTACCAGTAAAGGCATAACCGGTTACTCCTAGAACCGCAACCATGGCACAGCCGACAGCCGCTGCAATACATGATACGACGAACATCTTCATCCGCGGCAAGGTTACTCCGTAAATGGCTGGTTCAGTAATTCCGAACATGCCGGAGATAAATGCTGGTAAAGCTACTGATTTCAATTTTGGTGATTTTGTCTTCATATACATAGCCAGTACTACAGCACTTTGGGCGAAGTTTACGAAAATGCACATTGCCAGCAGTTGATCGGTATTGCCAGCTGCTAAGTTCATAAACATGAAAGTTGATGGCACACCGTGAATCCCAAAGACAATCAAAATTTGCCAAATGGCTCCAAACACTAGGCCGCAAATAATCGGGTTGAAGCCTAACAATGCGGTAATTCCATCATTGATTCCCACACCCAACACGTTGGCGACTGGGCCGATAATCAGAAATCCTAGCGGAATCGTAATTAACAAGACAATTGCTGGAGTTAAGAAACCTTTGATCATCATTGGCAAATGCTGGTTCAAATAACGTTCAATCGGAACGGCTAAGGCGACGATGAAAGCCACCGGCAAGAATGTACCGGTATACGTCGCATTGACTACATACCCAAAGAAATCTAAGTCCACCCCGTTCAAGGTCGGGTAACACAAGATCGCACCAATCAAGAAGCCTAAAAACGGCGAGCCGTGTAGATTTTTAGCTAAATTGTAGCCTAGGGCAATCGGCAGGAAGAAGAAAATAGCATCTCCCATTCCGTTCATTAAAATATACAGACCACTTTCTGGCGGGACAAAACCGGTCATACTAATCAAGGTAAGGAAACCTTTGATCAACCCGCAGGCACAAATCAAATTCACAATTGCTTGCATCGATGCCATAATGACACTTAGCACGCGAGAAAAAATATTTCCTTTTTTTCCTTCATCATCCAGATTTTCTTCAACAACTTCTCCTGGCTTCAATCCGGCTTCATTACAAACGGCGTTGTAAACAATCGCAACGTCGTTTCCGATAACCACCATATATTCTTCTGAGTTCGTTACTACTGAGATTACGCCTTCGGTTTCTTCTAAAGCACTGGTGTTAGCTTTGCTTTGATCCTTCAAACTAAATCTTAGCCGAGTATAACAGTGTCTTAGGCTGCGAATATTTTCTTTGCCGCCAACCTGTTCAATAATTGCTTTTGCAAGTTCGGTTTTATTTTTATTGTTTTTCATCGTTTTCTCCTCCTGTTTGTCGGTTTGAACCTTTATCTTCAAACGATTGCGCAGTAATTCTACTTCTTCCAATTCCTTCATTTGTTGCAGATCTGCAAGTGAAACTAAATTACGATCTTTTAGAATTATTACCAACGTGGTGTCCATCATCTCTGATCGACTCACGTTTTCTTCACCGCCAATATATGGCAGAATTTTTTCAAGCATGCTTTGTTTGTCCATTTTCGGGTCCCCATTTCAAATCATTTCATTTAACCTTTATGCCAGCCAACGCGCGCCATTGGGTAGGCATAAATAAAGAAAATCCAGAGTAAATCATAAGCAGAATACCGTTTCTGCCTATGATTTACTCTGGATAACGCCCCATTACGGGTTAACGCTCCATATACATGGTTGCTTATTCATTTTTTTCTTGTATTCGATAAATATGCAGCATCAAGTAGAAAATTTCTTCTTCACTGCAGGTCCATTGCCAAGTATTTTTAAAATAATTGCTGACTTGTTTGGCACATTCATAATAGTTTGGATATTCACGGGCGATTTTCTTCAACATGTGGGCATCCTGTTTTTGGATACTTTCACCAGTCATCAACCGCTGAACTAAATAATTCAAGTGTGTCGCAAAGCGGGAAAATTGATAACTGTTGATATCAATTTCAATTCCCAAATCTTTTTCAATAATCTGGTGAACATCTGAGATCACCTGCGTGCGAGTCATCATGGAATGCATATCCGAAGCGGATGATTCCGCATTGATCAGATGCAACGCAATGCTGACTGCCTCACTTTCTGGGAGTCGGATGCCTAATTTTTCTTCTAATAAATCAATCCCCTCTACTCCAAGTGCATATTCTTTAGGATAAAGATAGCGAATATCATAGGCTAAGGGTGTATTAATGTCCATTCCCTTTTCAAACCGCTCGATAGCAAAGTTTAAGTGATCCGCCAGCGAAAACGGCAAATTCGGATTCAATTCACAATCCAGCTTCAGCTCCGCCTGTTCTGCAATCGCGGCGCTGGCTTCAATGATCATAGATGGCAAGCTTTCGATAATAGAATAGTACTTTGCATTGACATCGTAAAACGTTCGTTCGATTCGCTCCAAAGGAATGTCGCAAGGGAATTTGCCAAAGCCAACCCCACGTCCGTATATAATCATTTCAACATCATTATTGTCCTTGCATAAAGCAAAATTATTATTAATCTTCTTGATTGCTCTCATTGGACGCTCCCTCCTTCCACGAAAAAAAACTCTTAGCAGCCACTGATCCCTCATCAAAAACAACAGGTTTCGTCATCATGATTATGGTAGTGCCTCCTAAGAGTAACAATCCATATTTATTTACAAGCAAATCATAGCAAACCCCGAAAGCGTTGTCAACAACTTTTTTTGAATTTTCCAATTATTCGTGCTTTCGGGATTTATCATGGGTTTCTATTTGTTTAATCGTTAGACAATCGTTTTCACTCTTCTTTTCCACCCTTACACCAAACACGGCGGACTCATTCTTTTTCACTTTTTATACTACAGACTTCTAGCAATTCGTCGGACTTCTTCTTGCTTTTCTTTGGTTTTTGCTTGGCTGCCGACTGCCTTTATAATACCCATATCTTCAGCCCGCATATGATGAATGATGGCTTCTTGATAAGTTTGAATTGCCGAAGTAAATCCGCTGCCGCCAGCGGTCAAAAATAACGCCGCTTTTTTCAGCTTTGGTAAGCGTTCAAAGGAGTACATCCGTTCAATTGCGCAATGGATTTGGCCAGCCAGGGAGAAATAATAAATTGGCGAGGCAATCACCAGCATCTCGCATTCAGCCATCAGAGGCAGCACTTTTTGCATGTCATCTTTTTGAATACAGTTGCCCGTTAATGTTTTACGGCAGGCATCACAATTTTTACAGCCGCGAATGTCCATCCGCCCGATCGGCTGCAGAGAAATTTGGTGTCCGTTACTTCGTGCTTCTTCCGCGAAAGCTTGGGACAATGCTGAAGTGTTTCCGTTAGTTCTTGGACTTCCATTTAATAACAATATATTCATATGAAACCTCCTTCCAACACTCTAAGAGGAGACTTAGCCCCTCTTAGAATATTAATTCAATTCCGTTTCAACTTTGCTGCTGGCTAAGCTGGAATATTTACCAATGAGTCCTCTAAAGAAATCAATCAGTGGTCCTAAACCGCCGGCCAAAATAATCGTGCCGAAACTGATGGGGCCTCCCAGCAGAAAAGCCACTAGAGACATAGTGCAATCCAGTCCAATACGGTAGGCAAAGGTTTTGCCACCAAACCGCTTGACTAGAATAAAGGAAAAACAATCGTAAGGAACCATCCCCATTTGGCTTTCGATATAAAGAGCCACTCCGAAGCACATTACCGACATTCCTACGATGAATATGAGAATATTAGGAATCGCCAGTAATTGAAAATGGACATCGGGAATGATCGTATCGAAAAAGCTGATAAAATAGCCGATACATACCATAGTAAAAATTGTGCCGATTCCGATAAAAGAGCGACCCGTTAGTAAAATAATCAGGATCAAAACGCTGTTCACCAGCAGGGTCAGCGGCCCTAAATGAATGGACACCGCCTCGGATAGTCCAATGCAAAAAGCGTTGAAGGGATCGACTCCTAAACTGGTTTTTTTGCATATCACCGTTCCTAGGCTGATAATCAGAACTCCCAACACCAACATCAGCAGCTTTTTCTTTTTTATTTTTTTGATATTCTCCAATCCCTTCTATTAATCCCGTCTTAACTAAAGCTGCATCTACACAGACAACTCTTCTCCGTTGGTTTCAATCACCTTTTTATACCAGTAAAAGCTCTTTTTCCGTTTGCGGGAAAAATCCCCAGTGCCGTCATCGTGGCGATCCACGTAAATAAACCCATAACGCTTGGCCATTTCACCGGTAGATAAGGAAACTAAGTCGATGCATCCCCACGGTGTATAACCGATTAAATCTACACCATCCAAAATCGCCTCACCCATTGCCTCAATGTGCTGCTTAACGTAATCAATGCGGTAATCGTCGTTAATCGAACCGTCTGCTTCTACTACATCCTTGGCCCCTAAGCCGTTTTCCACCACCATCAAAGGAATTTGATAGCGATCATAAATTTCATTTAAGGCAAAACGTAAGCCGGATGGATCAATTTGCCAACCCCAGTCGTTGGCTTTCAAATATGGATTGGGCGCCCCGCCAAAAACATTCCCCGCGGCTAGTTCTTTCGGATCAGTTGTTTGGCAGAAGGAAGTATAATAACTGAAGGTATAGTAATCAACGGTTCCTTCGGCTAATATCTCATCGTCGCCCTCCATCTTTTCAATCACAATCTTGTTCTCATCAAAATAGCGCTGGGCAAAAGTTGGGTAAGCTCCCCGAACTTGAATATCGCCGCAAAAATGGTTCGACATGCGCATGGCTTTTTGGTTGGCCAACACGTCTTCAGGATTAGGTGTTAAGGGATAGCTGGTAAAGTTTGCCAGCATACAGCCGATCTTATAGTTTTCATCAATGGCATGTCCCAGCTGAACTGCTTTAGCACTGGCTACAAACTGATGATGCAACGCCTGGAAGCGCAGCTGCGGAACGTCGACTTGGTTCATATAGTCAACAGAGCCTTCATTTAAAATTCCGGTACCTTGAAGATTTCCTTGCGCCATCGTAGCGCAATTAATTTCATTAAAGGTCAGCCAATATTTCACTTTGCCCTTGTAGCGTTTGAATAATACTTCGGCATAACGAACGTACATTTCTACCAATCGACGATCAACCCAGCCGTTGTATTTCTCGGTTAAGGCATAAGGCATTTCAAAATGAGAGATGGTAATCAATGGCTCAATACCATACTTCAAACATTCGTCGATCACTTGATCATAAAATTTCAGTCCCGCTTCATTTGGCTCCCGTTCTTCTCCGGTTGGAAAAATCCGCGTCCAAGCAATCGAGAAGCGATACACCTTGAAGCCCATTTCCGCAAACAAGGCAATGTCTTCCTTGAAGCGGTAGTAATGGTTGATAGCGTCATGGGAAGGATAAAAGGTGTCTTCCTCTAACACTGGCGTAATTCGTTTATTTTGATTATAGGAACCGCCAGTACAAATATCGGAAATCGAGACGCCTTTTCCATCTACTTGCCAGGCACCTTCCACTTGATTGGCCGCTGTTGCGCCGCCCCATAAAAAATCCTTTGGAAACTTACTCATTAGTTTTCCCTCTTCCTTCTCTATGCTTTTGCTTCTTTGTCATTGAATACGACAAAGGCGATAAAAAATGATACAACGAAAGGCACTACGGCCGCTAAAATTGGATACAGAAAACTAGGATTTTCTGGTGAAACCATCCCCAACAAGGACACCACACCCATCCCAGTAAAGTTGTACATGGTCATGCCAGACAGCATCACGATCGCACCGGAAGTCATAGCTCCAATACAAGAGACAACAAACATTTTGATGCGCGGCAGCGTTACCCCATAAATTGCTGGTTCCGTCACTCCGAAAACGCCTGAAATGAAGGCCGGCAATGCGATACTTTTTAGTTTTTGGTCCTTTGTTTTCAAATACATTGCTAATACAACACCGATTTGCGCAAAGCTTGGGAACATAACTATCGCCATGACTTGATCGGGATTTCCAGCTAATACATTCATGAATGAAAATGAGGTCATAGCACTATGGACCCCGAAGAGCACCATAATTTGATAGGTTCCAGCAACCACCATACCTGCCAATAGAGGTACACTATTTAATAGGAAGGTAATTCCACTATTAACCGCGCCACCAATGGCATTCACTGCTGGTCCGACAAATACAAAGCCCAAAGGAATCACAATCAACAATGTCAAAACGGGTACTAAAAAGCCTTCCACTGCACCTGGAATGTAGCGCTTCAGCACCTTCGAAATCGGAATCGCAATCGCTGTAATGGCAATTACGGGTAAGAAGGAACTAGTATAGGTAGCATTAATTGCTTGTCCGAAGAGATTTATATCCACTCCGTTGACAGTTGGATAGCATAAAATCGCACCAATAACCAAACCAAGAAACGGTTCTCCACCTAAATGTCTTGCTAGGTTGTAGCCTAGAATAAGTGGCAGGAAGAAAAATACCGCATCTCCCATCGCATTCATCACCACATAAAGTCCACTGTCAGCCGACAAAATCCCGGTCATGGTCAAAATCGTTAACAAACCCTTCAACACCCCGCCGGCACAGATGTAATTTAAGGCCGGGCTGATACTGCCGACAATCGTGTTTAACACCTTCACAAAAGGATTGACCTTTTTATCGCTTTTTTCCTCCGAAGCTACCGCAGTATCTCCATCTAATCCTAACTGTTTCCGAATGGCCTCGTACACGTCCGCTACTTCATTGCCGATGACTACCATGTATTCGCCGCCGGCTTTCACTACCGAAATAATCCCATCGGCATTTTTTAAGACATCATCGTTGGCGATAGTTTCGTCTTTCAGTCGGAAACGCACCCGGGTGATGCAGTGGCGCATGCCTAACACATTTTCTTGTCCCCCGACATTTTCTACGATCGTTTGTGCAATGTTGGTGTAGCTCTTTTTCCCTTTTGCCATTTTCTTTTCCTCCTGATTAAGTATTATTTTCAGCCGGCTGTTGGTTAATTGAACCAGCTTAATTCCTGCGATTTTTTCTAACTTCTTGATCTCGATTAAACTGCGGTCCTTCACGGTGATGTGCAGCTGCTCATGATCTTGTTGATACAATTTGATATTATCGTCCCCACCGCAGTATTGTTTAATTGCTTGTTCCATTGAAAAACCTCCTTTGGCAAACTTGCCTGACGGAAATAAAAATACCCACGACAAACTAAACGCCTATAGGGCTTTCAGTCTGCTGTGGGTAATGCTCCTTTTTCAAGGGTGACACGCCAGCGAGCAAGGTGTTTATTCACTTTTTTGTTTCATGCGGTTGATGTGGAGCATCAAGTAAAGCAGCTCTTCTTCGCCGCAGTCCCACTTTTGGGTTTCGTTAAAATAATCGGCGACTTTGCGGGCGCAGATATAAACTTCCGGATATTCTGCCTTCATCGACTGAAGCATGATGGAATTGGCCTCATCCGCCGGCTTGCCGTTTTGCAAGCGGTGAATCAAATAGCGTAAATGGGTCACCAGTCGAGAATATTGAGCAGAATCTTCGTCGATTTGAATCGTTAATTCTTCTTCGATCAATTCTTTAATCTCGGCAATAATTTTCATCGTCAGCATCGCCGAATGCATATCCCCGGTCTCCAGTTGTCCAGTGATTAAATGCAGCGCAATGTTTACCTTCTCACTGTCCGGCAAACGAAGGGTTGTATAATCTTGAATAATATCTAATGCTAAAATTCCCAACTCGTATTCTTCCGGGTACAAATGGCGAACGTCGTAAGCCAAGGGAACCGTAATATCGATCCCCTTGCGCATCCGCTCAATAGCAAAGCTGATATGATCGGCTAAGGTAAAGGTCAAATTGGGATTAAACTCGCAATCCAGATTGATCTCAGCTTGTTCGATGATGTCGGCACTGGCTAAAATAATTGGCTGAGACACTGCGGTAATCATGTCCACATACTGATTATCTACGTCATAAAAGGTACGTTCAATTTTAGAAAGGTCCGTCAATTCATAAGGCATTTTATGAAAGCCGACGCCCGTTCCCAGGATAACGATTTCATTTCCGTGACTGTCAATTGCCAAGGCGGCATTATTATTAATCTGCTTTACTACCTGCACATTTTTCCCCTGCCTTTCCAATTTGTAACAGTCGCGGGATTATTTTTTAACAAGCTCCAGTACCTTCGTTTCGCCAGCAGTTACCTCTTCGGCTGCTAATACCGTTACGTCAAATTCACTGCTATTAGTGACAATCATCGGCGTGGTCAAAATGATGTTTTTGCCCAGTAATTCCTCACGAGCTACTTGCAAAATAGGGGTTCCTTTTGTTACCGTGTCCCCTTGGTCAGCTAATTTCGTAAATCCTTCGCCACCTAGATTGACTGTATCCAAGCCAACATGTATCAAGACTTCTGCGCCATCCGCCGTCTTCATGCCGAATGCGTGCAAGGAATCAGGAAACATGGTAATTTCACCATCAATCGGGGCATAAATTGTATCCTCACTTAGTTCAAAGGCCACGCCCTCTCCCATCATTTTCGAGGCAAATACTTCATCCTGGACATTTTCCAGAGGAATCATTTTTCCGGTAATTGGTGCGTATAATGCTGCCGGGCCCGTCTTTTCAACTGTTTCCTTCTTCTTTAAAAAGTTAAACATGCTCATCCATCCTATTCTTTTAAATTTGATAAAAAAACTCTTCGCAGACTTCCCCACAACAAAAGCAACTGATTGCTTTGATGTATCAGCGGTAAAGCCTCCGAAGAGTAACTCTCATTGATTACAGTTTATGATACATTCAATTTTGCGGTTGCCATCAATTAATCTGGCTAATTTTTACCAAGACTGGCTCGTTGGTCCAATGGTAAATTCGTTCACATTGGTGTCCTCTGGTTGATTGATAGCAAATTCTACCACGTTCGCCACCCGATCCGGTGTGATTCCGTATTGTTCATAGAGCGCTGTTGCTCCGGTCAGCGTAGCTTCATCGGTGATAGCATTTAACAGTTCAGTGTTGATGGCTGCCGGATAGATGGTTGATGTCCGAATATTGGTTCCTTCTTGGGCTGATTCCATCCGCAAGACTTCCATCAAATTGCGGACCGCCCATTTGGTGGCTCCGTAAACGGCACCGCCAGGGTAATTTTTCAATCCTGCTACCGAAGAAGTGGTAATAATTTGTCCTGATTTTTGTTCAGTGAAGATTGGTAAAACCGCAGCAATCCCATTTAACACACCTTTGATATTGATGTCTACCATGGCATCCCATTCGTCAACTTTTAATTTCGACATTGGTGAATTAGGCATGATTCCGGCATTTAGGAACATGACATCGACTTTGCCGAATTTCTCTTGAGCTAATTTTACTAAAGAAGCATTATCTGCTGGCTTAACGACATCCGTTACCTGATAAACAGCTTCACCGCCGTCTTTTTCAATATCTGAAACAATTTGTTGCAGCTTGTCTTCGCGGCGAGCACCTAATACCAGCTTGGCACCTTTTGAAGCTAACAGTTTTGCGGTGGCTTCCCCGATTCCTGATGAAGCCCCGGTGATAATGACTACTTTGTCTTTAATTGACATGTATTTTCCTCCTATTAGTAAATGCAGCTGATTTTACAGCTTGAGTTTGTAAATTAAATAGTCTAAACAATCAATTCGCTTTTGTTGCCCGTGCACTTCTTTCTTCAAAACTTCTTTGTGCTTTAAAAGCAGTTTACGCTGATTCGCAGTTTTCTCTTGATGAAAATCCTTCAAAAACTCAGCAATAAATTCAGGACTGCAGCCTGAATCCTCTAAGGTCTGAATAATTTTTCCTATTGGATCTGTTGCATCTGCCACAGCTTCACCACCTTTTAAGAAGTTTTTGCGATTGTTAGGAGATGGAAATTTGCTTTTACGTAACCTCCAACTGATCGCTGTTTCTTGTCTACATGTATAGAGTAAGCGATTTTACACAAAACATCCAATATTTATATCTTATACCCAGGTATTCTTTTCAGGAATACCCGATTATGGTATGCTTGGTTTGAAAGCAGGTGGAAGCATGGATATTAGAGTATTGAAGTATTTTTTAACCATTGCCAGGGAAGAAAGCATGACAGGAGCCGCTAAGTTCCTCCACGTCACTCAGCCCACACTATCCAAACAAATCAAAGAATTGGAAGAAGAACTAGGCAAACAGCTGTTTATTCGCACGAATTATAAAGTGAAGTTGACAGATGAGGGGATGCTGCTGCGGAAAAGAGCGGAAGATATTTTAGAAATGGTGGAAAAAACCAAGACCGAGTTTTTAACTATGGATGATATTACTGGTGGGGATGTCTATATTGGGGGAGCGGAAACCGATGCTTTCAAAATTTTCTCGCAAGCAGCCAGTGACTTGCAAACAGATTATCCTAACATGTGTTATCACTTATTTAGCGGCAATTCCCACGATGTGATGGAACGGCTGGATCGTGGGTTGGATGATTTTGGTATTGTGGTTGATCCGGTAGATTTATCAAAATACGACTATCTTACTTTACCAAATAAGGATACTTGGGGCGTTATTATGAGAAAAGACAGTCCTTTAGCAGCCAAAGAGTCGATTCAAGCGGCGGATTTGTTGGATGTTCCCATCATTATGTCCCGCCAAGCCAGTGAGCAATCGCTGCAAAAAAATGAATTTGCGGAATGGTTTGGAAAGTATTTTGAAGAATTGAATATTGTTGCGACCTTTTCTTTAAGCTTCAATCCGATCATTATGGCCCGGGAAGGCTTTGGCTATGTTATCTCCTTCGACAATATGATTAATACGATGCCGGAAAATAATTTAACCTTCCGTCCATTAGAACCAAAGCTGGAATCAGGCCTGCATATAGTTTGGAAAAAGTATCAAGTCTTTTCCCCGGCAGCGGAGCTCTTTTTGAATACCATTAGAGCAAAATTTGAAGCATAAGCTATAGTGAAGAACATCCTGCGGGGTGTTCTTTTTTTGCAGTGGAAAAGCCACAGAAAAGATCCTTCAGCGTAATAATTTGGTGTACAAAAAAACTCAACAAGTTTGCTGAGTTTAGACGTTTATTTAAGCAGTGGTGAGATGAATAATAGCAATCCAACGATCATCTTAATCCCAGCATCTATAGCAACTGTAGAGTAGATGGAAATTTGTTCCTTTTGAAATGAAATAAAGCAGTTCACTAATAGTAAAGCCGACAAGATGTACGCATACATTGAAAAGAACGGGATGAAATGAATAGCAACTGCGCTTAGTATTCCAGTGATCAATTTTTTATCCCCTTTGTTGGATAAAATTTGAAAGTAGAAATAAGAAGAAATGATTCCTATTGCTAAAATTACCAATGACCAAACATTGAAAAATTCTTTTCAGTAGAAACATGCAAGATTTCTTTCAAAGAATCATTGCTTAATACACCAAAGATGCCTACTGCGTATAAAATACCGAATCCAATCCAAGAAACATTTAAGTTTTTCGTTTTGTAATAAATGATATCGAAAACTGCCATTGCCAACCCAATCACTATCAAGAATAAACCAACAATTTGCATAAGCAACTCCCTTTGAACAGAATAGTTAATTTAGTATATCACAAAGAAGATTTGCCTGATCAGGCAAAATAAACGTGGGGTCGACTAACGATGGATATCACAGATATAAATGATGGCAAAGCTAACGATACAAAGTCAAAAGCCCGTAGATAATTAGTAAAATGCTGAGAAGCAAATTGATTGAGAATCCTATTCTGTTGTTCGTGTTTAAACCATTTCCGGAATTTTTGTATTTTGGAATAAAAACGCGATTGTTCGGCAGGAAGTATCTTCCGAAATCTCTTTTGTTACTAATCAAAGTAGGTATTTTGACTATCACCCAAAGCATCAATAAGAGACCTAGAATAAGTAGTTCCACTAAAATCACCTCGTAAATTAATAGCTGCATTATATCAAAATGGTGTTATCCTGTCAGTTAGTCATGGGAAATAAGGAACGTTCAATAAAAATCCCACCAACCTATTGATTGGTGGAACGAGTCATCCTCCTCAGAGCATTAAAAACTCCATAAATATATAGTATCAAAAAATATTATTGAAAACTAGCTGAGCATTATGATCTAAACACCCCGCGTAATTTGTAAAGAAAATCGACTAACCACGAGGATTACGGAGTAGTAAGAAGATAAAAAAAGATAGCACTAAAATCGCACTATCTCTTAGAAGCTATTTTTATTTTTCTGCCAACTTATTTCTAGTAGAATTCTCATCACTAATAAAAAGACTACAAAACAAAATATAATTAATTGAGGACGGATATTGATTCTTGTAACAAAAGTAACTAAAAGAATTATTAATGAGCAGCAGCCAACAGCTAGCCAAGTTTTTCCAAGAAAGCTATTGGAAAATTTGAGGTACTCTTCTTTCTTTTCTTTGCGAAATAGAAAAGTAAAATCACGCCAAGGAACATTAGGGGTAAGTATTGAAAGACTACCAAAAAAACCGAGAGCACAAAAAGCAAAAAGTAGAAACTGTACTTGACTCATTCTAAATCACCTCAATCTCTTTCTGTTAATTATATCATTGCCAAAAAAATTAACAAGGGAATGCAATAGTAAGTGATTGAAATAAGTCAGTTAACTCAGCATAGTATGGAATTATGGATATATTAAGCACTTCTGCAAAATTATTGACGAAGTGTCTGAGGGCTAACTAAAATTAGTATTACTTTATTGATTTATCATCGCATACAAAAAGACCAGATGCTTGGTGAATACTAATTTTGATTGTAAATTTTTAAACCTTGCTTCAATCCAATATAAAAAAATGCGGCTATTGCTATCATCATAGGTATTACAGTGACCAGTTCACGATAAATATCATTTTTACTTAGAAAGTCTCTGTCAGGATTAGGAAATAACAAAGTAGCGATTGAATCCCAGAATGAGTGGAAATTAGATAGAAATACAACAAATGAAATGAGTGTCAAAAGCAACCAAAATACAACTACAAAGTTAGTTTTTTTCATATGATAATCCCTTATTAGAATGAACTTCCTAGAAAACCCAGGTAGTACCAGATGCTACTAATTGAATTCATTAGATGGAAGTATCATCATAGTATTTAGGAAAAACATCTTTATTTTTGTTACGTGCTTTTACGTAAATGCGTCTGTCCTTAGGAACTTTTTTCCTCTTTTGATTTACATACAAGATATTTAAGTCAAATGACATCTTATCCTCCTCACACCTCACTCAGCTACAAAGGACTCGATTATCTCCGTATAAAGCGCCGCATTCTTATCAAAAACCGCAGGCGATTCCATGAGCATAATCGCAACATAATCGGTGTCGGTTTCTAAGAAATAGCGGCGAACTTCCAGCGGCTCTCCCTCGGATGTTCCTGAAAAGCTGTAAAGCTCCCCGGAATAGTGGGCAGTTTGATACGCTGTTTCTTCGATACTGTCCTCAGCTAATTGAAAATCGATGTCGAGGGAAACTTGCTCCTTTAGAATAAATTTGAAGGTATCGAATTCAAAATCATCCTCTTTTTTCATGCCGTAAATACTTAGTTTATTGTTATCCTGATCATCATAAGCGCGAAACGAAGTCTCCCCCGTCGAAGCCGTCCAGCTGTCCAACAGACTGATGCGATAATTCGTTCCATCAATTTCAAAATCAGCGGCTTTCAGCTCATACTTCTTTTCCGAAGTTGACTCGGCCGCCTTTTCCGACCCAGCATTTTCATTCCCGCTGCTAAAGCCGCACCCTGATAAAATTCCTAGCATTATTGCTAAAACAATCCACTTTTTCATTTTTTCCTCCATTTTAGTTGTTTTAAAGTCTGGTCGAAAACCAAAATTACTTATACCCATACTCCAAATATTTTCTGATTCTGTCTCAGAAATAATTCCCCACCGTTCTGCCATCATAACCTTCACCTGGTGCCTTGAAGCGCTAATGTCATAACAATCCCAAAATAAACAAGTGCCGCAGCTACGGGAAAACCTATGATGGCAAAAAATGTTTTTGCTGGTAAACTTAATTTGGATTTCGAGCTATGAAACATGATTAAAACCAGAAATAAGATAGGCACACACATCATACCCATAACAATAAATCCTTGAGATTGAGTATTGGGCCCACCTTCATACTCATAACCAAACCTAGCTAGATTTTGATTTATCTCCCGTCCAAAAAACAAATGG
The DNA here is from genome assembly GCF_017377575.1 of Candidatus Enterococcus moelleringii. Classification (GTDB taxonomy): domain Bacteria; phylum Bacillota; class Bacilli; order Lactobacillales; family Enterococcaceae; genus Enterococcus_A; species Enterococcus_A moelleringii. The sequence continues at coordinate 143,107 of NZ_JAFREM010000013.1, read as the reverse complement.
AAAGTACCCAATAGGAATAGCAACAGAAGAGCTCCCGGCCATAATGTTTCCTTAGGAGCTTTCCAATACAACAGTACAAAAATAATTGCTGTGGGAATGTAAATATACAAATTGTCCATCGGAAATATATCTGCAAATTCCACCACCTGGCTACCTCCCATCACGTTTTTTATTTCCTTTGCCATTGTAATATTGAAAGCCCACATAAAAGCATACTGCAGCAAAAGCATACATCCGCGGTTCATGATCCCAATAAATACCCAAAGCAGTAAAAATTGTTCCTATGACGATGCATACAATCACGTCACTAGAAAGTTTTTTTCTCATCACAGAATCTCCTAAACAGTAGATTTTTCACGAAAAAGGCGGCAAGCATCAGATAGTAAGACGACTAGATAATTCAGGGCGAACTTGCTAAACTAGATCTACCAAGATTAAGTATTGTAGGTTTAGTTTATGGAGAAAGAGGAGATTGTACCCATTCAACTTGTCGAACAAAAGTCCACTTTAAAACCTGTGACGCCAGTCAAACCAAAAAGTCACTGCTCGAATGAAGATAGGTCAGGCGGAAGTCTACATCTATAACGGGTCGATAATATGTGTCAACTATAATTTTGAAGGAGTTGAGTTTTCATGCCTCACGATTTCGCAAAAACACCTAATATCTTCTTTTGTTTGTGGAAAAAATGTTTTGCGAAAAGGTATCGATGAAATAGCTGCATCCATTACTGAAACTTATCAATTAGACGTATTCGATCAAGCACTCTTTCTCTTTTTCGGAACACGACCGGATCAGTTCAAAGCTCTTTACTGGGAAAAAGATGGCTTTTTACTTCTGTACAAACACTTCGAAAACGAACAGCTTAAGTGGTCAAGAGACAGCTCAGAAGTAAAGCAAATTGATGTTCACCAGATCAAGCGCCTACTTTCTGGCTTTGCTATTCTAGAAAATGAAAATCATTCCTAGCAGCACCCCTAGCACCTATTATTAACATCGAAAACATTTAATAAACAGCATTAAAAATAGAATAACAGATAATTGTAACCAAAACTAAAATATTCAAAATCGATAATGCAACAATTTTTGCACCACTAATGTTACGCTCTGGACCATAATAATATAATACATTTTGAAGCATAACAGATAAAGTCATCACTAAAGTAGTAAGATATCCCGCACTAGCTCTTGAATTCAGTTTGGGTGAAAAACCTAGAGTTCTAAGGTTTTGATCTATAACCGACCCGAAAAAAGTATAAAATGGAACGAATATAATGATGACATATATAGAAATAGCCAGCCAACTCTTCTTTGGCGCTTTCCAATAAAAAGCAGTGGCAATGATTTGAACTATCAAATAAATAAACAAACTATTAATTGGAAAGATATCATAAATTGTTACCAAGAGATTACCTCCTCCAATAATGAATTAAGACACATTGAATTATATCAGTCTGATCTATTCTGAAAATGATTGATATTACAGGTATAAATGACTGGAACAGCTTAAAACAAGGTTCGAAGACCGTCGATAATCAGTAAAATGCTGATAAGCAGATTGATTGAGAATCCTATTATGTTCTTCGTGTTTAAATAATTTCTTGAATTTTTTATATTTTGGTATAAAAATCTTATTGCTGGGAATGAAATCTACGTCTAAGTTCCGTTTACTGCTAATCAAAGTAGGTATTTCAACCATCACCCAAAGCAGTAAAGATTGTCCCGATGACGATGCATACAATCACGGCACCGGAAAGTTTTTTTCTCTCCATATTTTCTCCTTTTACTTTAGCTATTTTGAGAAAAAGCCGTATCCGAATAATCCTCAGATACGACTTTTCAAAGCTATTAGCTCCCGTCTTTGTTATCATCCTAGCTTGACTACTTCCCCTGAACAACGACTATCAATTTTCGCTTCCACCGACGTCAATTCTTCCTCAGTCAGACACTCTTTCGCGATAATGATACACACCATTCCCGGCCCATATAACACAATCAGCTTATCAGTATAAACTAGCTTCGTTACCTTTTCCCAGGACAAACGCAAGTCGGTACTGCTGGAATAGGTCCCGATCGATTCATCGGTTAGGCAAATGCGGCTTTCTTCAAAGGTTGCCGGATCCATTTGTTTGCGCAGCTTTTTTCTGAGATAGTTTGATGAATAATATGCGTACACATGAAACAGAGCATAAGCGCAAATCAGGCCAATCACAATCACAACAAAAATTCTGCCGGCTGCTAAACGTAGCGCCTGGTTCAAAGGAAAATACAGTGTATTCATGTAAAGGTTCAGTTCGCTGATCAAACGATAAACAAAATAGAGCAGCAGCAGGAGATAGATAGGAAGTACACTCATCGCCCGGCTGACTCGTTTTTTCGAAAGATGCCTAACATAGACTTCGTTAAAATCTAGCCAATCAGCTTCACTTAACTTATTTGATACCTCAATCATTTTTCCTCACCTGCTGACTTTCGTGTCGCCAAGCTCCCTACTCCTCAATAACCTTCCCAGCACCTCTAACCAAATAACTCTCCATCTTCGGAATGCTGACCTCTTCTCGCCACATACAAATGGGACAAGCGATGAAATGCTCCGATGATGTGGTGAACAGCGGAATGAAAAACAGCGTAAACTTGCGGCCCATTTTTATTCCTTGCATGGTCACCCAATTGTGACAATTGGGACACTCACACTCCAAATGCGTCTTCCCTAAATCTTCTACGAATCCTTTGCTACCCCAAATAACAAACATCGATTCCACCCTTTCTGCATAATTTCTTATGCCAGCCGATCAGAAGTCTTTCCAGTCCTCCGAATCGTCTGTCTCCTCTTTGTTAGTATCTTCATCCTCCGTACTCTCTTCCTTAAAGAAACAGTAGTAAACAGCGTAAGCTATTAGGCCCACTAGGATGAAAATAAGCAGGATTTTACTAATAAAAAAGCCCATGATTATTCCCCTTGCTGCGTAACAACCGTACCGCCGCCGTTCACCGTTACCCAACCATGTTCTTTACGTGCTTGAGCTTCTTCGTAGCGGATCAGTTCATCGGTGACCGATTCGGAAATCTTTTGGTTCGCCACGGCTTCAGCTTCAGCAGCCTTGGTGATTTTGTAAGCTTCACTGTCCGCTTGCGTTTTCGCGGTTTCGGCATCCAGCTTGGCCTTTTCGTTTTCTTGTCCGGCACGAATGATGGCATCAATCGATTTTTGCGTTTCCGCATCGACATCCGGCACACCTAGCGTCACGTCTTCCACTTCAAAACCTTTTCCTTGAACTGATTCGGCGAAATTTGTCAGCACCTCAGCCTCTACCTTGGAGGATTCGCCAGAAAGAATGTCCAGCAAGCTGTATTTAGCATAGACTTCGCGAGAAACCTTTTGCAGCTTGGATTTTAACCAGCCGTTTTCGATGTCTTCGCTAGTAATATTCCCGAATTCCTTGTACATTTTTGCCGCTTTGGTGGAATCGACCTTGTAATCGTATTTAATATTGATAGTAGTCTTCTTACCGTCACTGGTGGAAACGGAAACCTTATCGGCCTGAATGGTTTGCAGGCGAATTGGGTACTGAATCACCTTGTCGATTCCGACAAACTTGACCCCTTGAGTCAGGGCTTCGTCCTTGATCCCGCCGTTCATGGAATAGCGCACGCCGACATAGCCATTGTCGATTTTTTCGAAAAACTTGAAAACGGCAACAATCCCTACCAGCAAAACAACTAAGAAAATTGTGAATCGTTTGAACCCTTTTGAATTTTTCACGCCATTTATTTTACTATTTTCTTTGTTTTTTTCTTTCATTCGTTTCAATTAATAATCCCCTTTGACATTTTTAATTTTATCGCTATATATACTAATAGAGCCCTTATAAATTTCATTTTACCTGGAATTTATAATGACTCTAATTAATAATACCATAGAATTCAGAAGAGGAGAATATGCTTTTTAAAAGTACTTGTTAATGGTTCTTTTGTCGTAGCCGACACACTGCTGGTAGAAGGCTTCGCTCAACTGATAGCCTTTGCCCCAGTGGGTCACGATGACTTTTCCTTCCACCCCTTGTTCTTCAAATTTCCGTTTGATGCGGTTTACCATGCAGGAAAGTTGGCTCATGTTTGACGGGGTTTCCCCTTCGGTCCAGATGGCTTCGCAAATTTCTTTACGGGTCATCAGCTCACCTTGGGCTTTAATCAACAGGTCCATCAGTTTCCGTTCTTTACCGGTCAAATGTACCTGCAAAGCTTCCAGCTCCCGTTTTGCATCGCCATTAGGGAAAGGAACCACGCGGTTATTGGTGGCATCCATCTTTTGCATCACCGCGGTTTGGGTTTGCGCCAGTTTTTCCCGCAGGCTGATCAAACTTTCTTCTTCCAAGACCCAACCGTGCAGGCCTTGTTCCAGCCATGATGTTTGCTCTTCAGCAGCCGGCATCTTTTCGGTTTCCCGCAAAATAGCAATCGGGTAGCGGGCAAAAAAGCCCAGCAGCGCTTCTGCTTCATAATCACAAATGGTTTTGCTGAAAATCACCCCTTGAAATTGCTGAATAACTGATGGCGGCGTGCCGAAACGCTGAACCTGCTCCACTAATTGGGCGGAACACCAGACTTCGTAATTAAGCTGCTGCAGCCGTTCTTGCAGCGCTTGATTGGATAAAATGTTTTTAGTTAGCAGCAAGACTTGACTCATGGTCCTCTCCTTCTTTCGTTGTAGTTTGCGTTTCTTCGCTTAAAATATCCCGAGCAAATTGATCGACCTTGCTTTGCAGCTGTTGATACAAATTCAGAACGTCTTGCTTCGAGGTTGTTAATTCGTTTGCCAATCGTTGTGCCTGCGTTTCCACTGCTGTTGCCCGCTCTTTTGCGTCGCTGATCAGCTGGTTTGCTCGTTGTTGGGCTTCCTGTATGGTTTCATCCCCCTGCTTTTTAGCAGATAAAAGAATTTTGCTGACCTCTTCTTGCTTGGCCGCCATCTTTTCCTGCAAGGCATAGAATTGCTCTTCCATTAATTGGGCATGATCCTTCTCGGCATGATAAGCAGTCTGGGCATCGGTAACCTGCTGCTCCAATTGGGAAAACTCCCGCTGTTTGCTTTGCAGATCGTCTTCTTTTTGCAGCAGCTGTTCCCGTTGCGAGCGGATCAGTTGGTCTTTTTCCGTCAATTGTTTAGAAAAAATCACCGCTTGTTCGTCAGCACTTTTTAGCTGCTGGATTAAACGCCCCTTTTCAGCTTCGACTTCTCGCAATTTCGCCGCTTCCTGGGAAACAGCGGTATGCTGCTTCTTCAAGCTTTCATAAATCGCCTGTTGATCGGCAAGTTCTTGTTTTAACTGCGGCACTTGATGGGAAAGCTTTCGCTCCTCTTCCACCAGGCCTTGCAGATGAATAATTTCGCTATGAGCCCGATACAAGGCATCGCTGAGGGCTTCTTTTTCTGCTTTCAACTCGGTTTCCAATTGGACCGCCACTTGGGTGGTCTGCTGGTGGTCGATTTTCCTGCTTAAAATATCATTTTGTTCAATCAGGGTTTGCCGTTCCCGTGCTTGCTGCTCCAGCTGGTTGCGCAAATTTTGCACATCCTTGTTCAATTGCTCCAAAGTTTCTTGGGATTGCTTCGACTGGGCTTCTAACTCAAACTTGGCTTTTCTCAAGGCTTCTTCTAAGGCTTGCTGATCCTCGAATTGCTGGTTCGGCTGTTCTTTTTGCTTCGCCAATTCTTCCGACAGCTGTGTTCGTTCTTTTAACAGTTGTTCCTTTTGCTCCATCAGTTTTTTAGTGAAGGTGGTAATCTCGGCTTGCTTATCCAGCAACTCTTGTTTGGTCTTTTCCAGAGTTGCTTGGTTTTCCTTCAGCTTTTTGTTTTCTTCTTCCAAAGCTTGCAGCAAACCATCTTCCATTTTTGGTTTCAAAGGAAAAACCTTTTGCTGGCTGGTTTCTTTCACTTCCGGCAGTTGCTCCGTGACTGTTTCGGCCAGTGGTTTTACACGCTCCTCCACCGCTTCTTCCGATAATTCATTGATTTCGTCTAGCAGACTCTTACTAAAGAACCAGCCGTCTTTTTTCTTTTTGCGCTTTGTCGCCATATTAGTCCCCATCCTTTGCGGTTTTCTCTGATTCATCTAGTAATTCGAAGGCTCCGTCCTCGGCTTCCCGACCATAGGTGCAGCTGTAAACTGTTGCGTTGTCTGCCAAGGAGCTTTCGTTGATTTGAAAGTGAATTTGGGTCAGCTGAGTCACTGCTTCGGCCTCTTTGACAAAAGCCGCCATGTTTTGCCGGATCGTTTCCTCACTGGCGGAATTGCTGACATCTCCCACTAAAGACAAACTCAGTGTTTTCGTCGGCACATCAATCGACAACACAAATGTGGAAATACCAAAGTAAGGTACAATCTGCTGACTCAAGGCCGTTTCGATTTCCGATTGCAACGAAGCCGCGCCACTGTCTTCAAATAACTGAGCCCATTGATAGTCGGCCAACCCAATCCCCTCTTCCGGATATTCCTTCACCGGAATCTTGGTAATCAGCTGTTTTTGCTCCTGCTTCAAGGAATGCGTTTCGTCCTTCAAGGTTTCACTTTGCGCCCGCAAGGTTTCCACCCGGCCCTCGGTTTGAAATTGCGACAGGGTCACACACAACACCGTCAACCCAATCAGCAAACCGTTCAGCAGCAAAAAATGCACATGCTTTTCTTGTTCCTTTTGCTTAATCAGGCTTAATTTCTGACGAGCCTGAGGGGATAATTGGGCGGCTTCCACTTGGCGAATGCGGTAATAGATTAAGAAACGGTACCCGCTCAATCCTAAAATAATCAGTACGAATGCCACAGTTAGGGCATTTAAGATGAACATGCTGGTACTCCTCTCTAATTAATCGGCCCAAATGCCGAAAATGGATACAGGCGATATTGAACTTTGCCTTCGATGTCAGCGGCCTGGACCCAGCCAAAGGTGCGGCTGTCTTTGGACACTGCCGTATGATCCCCAATCACAAAATAATGTCCCTCGGGAATCGTGGTGGTTTTTTTCAGCTGGCGGGCGGCTTTGGCATCTAAGTCAAAGGTATAAGTCGTGGTAAAGCCTTCATCGCCGATACTCAAAACCAACCGATTGCCCTGCACCAACACCGAATCTCCCGGCAGGCCAATCACTCGTTTGACAAACATGCCGTCTTCCTCCGGCATCGAAAAACCAATCACCGAATAGCGGACAATCGGCGAGCGCTTGCTTAACAAAATCCGATCGCCATCCTGCAGCGCTTCCTGCATGGAGGTCCCGGCGACCGGGTGAATCAAGTAACTCCGGTGGACCCAGCCAAATAAAATCAAGAGGGCCGCCACAAAAACTAAGGCTTTGCCGAATACTTTTGCGTACAATTTCAACGGTGGCTGGTGTGTTCGCTCCCTGCTCATTTTGGTTTAATATAGGAAACCAAATTGGATTTCGCGATATCATTGGAGATGACGCGATAGGAAATCGTGGTGCCGCCGACGACATTGCCCTCGGAAATCAAAATGCCGTTCTCGGTGACTGCTTCCACAAAGGCCACATGCCCATAGCGGGGATCAGACCCCGCCGTTCCAGGACTAAAGGAAACCAGATACCCAGCTTTCGGATCGCGAATGACTTCATAGCCCAGCGCCCGACCTTTGGTTCCCCACTCTCCGCCGTTGCCCATGTAATCATCCACATGCCCCCCCAGCTGCGCCACTCGGTTGAAGGCGTACCAGGTACATTGACCCACGGGATAGGAGCCGGAGGTATTATAGTTCTTGCCGTCGTAATCCGGCAGCTTCATTTTTTGCTGATACTCTGCCGGGATGCTTTCTTTTCCTTGCAGGATCGCACTGGTGGTGCCGGTTACTGTTTCAGGTAACGGCTCATCGTACAAAGTAAGATGATAGACCGCGATAATCGAGCTGATTTTTCTATGATAAGAAGTGTCCGTCGCGTATTTGCCAGTTAAGGAACCGGCTGCTCGCAAGTAATTCTTCGCTTCTGAGCGCCATGCCTCCTGATAATATGCCGGATTGCCGGAAATGCCTTCGCGAATCAAGGTGACATAATCTCCTAATGACTCGCCGTAACTAGGGTAACGACGAAAAGCGGCTGAAATCGTATAAAGCTCGCCATTGCCGCGATCTTCTTGGGTGGGCAGGCTAACAGATTGTCCGCCATAGCTGCCTTTTACACCAAACAGGTTATAATTCGGCGCTACTGATAAGCCGCTAGTACCTGAACCACTTTCCAAAATAGCCTGTGCGATCATGACTGAAGCAAAGACATCGTATTTCAGCCCCAGCTTTTGGGCATCGTCAGAAATTTGATCGATGAACTGCTGGGTTTGTTCCGTGGCCTCAATTGCGAATGTTGCTGGATAAGCCTGTTCGACTTCTTCAGCGTAGGCAGTCTTGTTCAGGTCCGTGCCTCGCAGTCCACTGATCGCTTCCTCTTCCTCCCGTTCCGAAAGCAAGGCGATCACCACTTCTTGTGTGGTTTCTTCGTCTTCCCCTTTTTCTTCAACGGTTAAATAATGGTCTTCCCCTAGATACAAACCGATGGATTGATCATCTACGACTAGGATATCTCCCGGCTGTAAATTTTTTTCTTCTATTATATAGGTGACATTTTCGGTTGTTTGATTAAACAGCTGGCTGAACAAATTATCCAGTAACGTTTGAACGGTGTAATCCGCTTCTTTTTCTCCCAGCTGCCGCAAGCCTTCGTAAACTAAAATCCCTTGCTTCGTATCACTGAATGAAGAAAGCAACGGAAGTTCGTAGCCGTTAAAATCCGACTCCGCCAGTTGACTGACCCGCAGTGATTCGTCCAGTTCCACTTCACGATCACCTAATGGATTGGTGGTTCCAATGGTGGGCAAAGTTGAACTCGCTACAGCCGCTGAAGGTTGCGCTGGATAGTTGGCAATTGCTGGTTCAGTGACCGGCGAACTTGGCGCAGGTGCCGGTTCGGTTGGCTGCGGTTGTTCCGGTGCTGGCGCAGGTTTCACTTCCGGTTCCTGACTGCTGCTCGGCGTTGAAATTTCCGGTTCTTCGCTACGTGTTTCTTCTATTATATTATCGCTGGTTTCTGTCGAACTTTCGGTCGTGCTGGTGCTTTCCGTTGAAGAGGTGGTCGTCTCGGTGGTGCTTGAACTTTCTTGCGTAGTGCTTTCTTCCACGGTGCTTTCCTGACTCACACTTTCACTGCTGCTTTCTTCTGAGACAGAAGGCTCCTGGCTGACTTGTGTGTCAGAAAAAATCGTTTCAGCCGGAGCAGTTGATTCTTCGGTGGGCGCTTCTACCACCGGTGCTTCTTCTTGAACAGGTGCGGCCGGAACCGTTTCTTGGATCACTTCCGGCGGCAGGTCGTTGATTGGTTCGGAAGGAACGGTGGTTTCAATGCTGGTTTGGCTGCTTTCGCTGGTGACCGGCTCATCGCTGGCCCGCAGGCTGCGGCCGCTGGAAATACTAAACACTGTGACTAATCCCACCACCAGCAGTCCAATAGCTAACATAAGTTTCTTCATGACTTCCTCCTAACGAATCAAACTGAAAAATAAAATCGGCAACATCATCAATAAAAATAGCGGCACCACCGTCTGCATCGGATCAGAAATAATTTTGGCAGCGATGTTCATACTGGTTTTGGTGACTTGCGGAACCGGATCAGCCTGCAGCAGCTCGCCGTTTTTGATGGTTCCATCTTTGTTAATTCCCAACTGCTTTAACTGTGCAGCATCGGCGTCCGTCAGGGATTCCTGTTTCACCAGTTTCCCCTGCACCACTCGACGGTAAATCGTTCCAATGTCTCCTTCACACCGCAGCAAGGTAATGATCGGTGTCTGGTTGGCGGAAGGCTTCTCCACGTAGGAAACTTCGGTGTCCTCAATGATTTTGTTCACCGTGACTTCGTAATGGAAAATATCCTTGAAGTCGGTGGCATAAATCATGTCTTTTTCTTTCAAATTTTGAATCCTATGTAGCAGCAGATCCTGGTCAAAAATATTGTGGGACAGCAGCACATAATTGCTTTTACCTAACTGCTGATCAGCTTGATAGGTGGCTGCCCCAGTCAATAAGTTTTGATTGGCTAACCCGGCCAAAATTGGCAGGTTGATATCCACGTTGGGGATCACCAGCTTGCCGATGCCCCATTGATTGGTGGTGTCCTTTAACATGTTTTTGGCCTTGGCATAATCGGCAATGTTGACGCTGGCAATTTGCTTCTCCCCATAGTTGGCCTGGGCAATCTTGTCTAGGTTGTAATCCGCCAGCTCGGCCTCAGCTCCCACTGCCACTTCATCCATCTGCGTTTCCTCCTGCATCTGGGTGTAGCCGTAAATCGCAAAGCCGATGGTCGCCAACATGGCAAAGAATAGCAAGAAGAAATACGCCCGCGTTACCCAGAACAACCGCTTCAATTGCTTGGCCGCTTTAATCGCTGCCTTCGGTTCGTTGGAGCGCAGTTTTTTCAATTGATAGCGATAAATCGTCATCAGCAAAATGAACAATAGAACATTGAAGGCCAACGTTGCCAGCACGACATTTTGGTAGCTGAAGGTATTGCGCTTTTTGACATCTTTTTTGGCGGCTTGTTTGTAAGGAATCCGATGCCCCGTCACCAGCAGGCGATAGGTATTGATCCCTGGCGGCGTACAGGTTAAAAGCGTCACCTTGTCCTTGCCCGGCTGAATGTAGACCTTCTCCACTTCACTAGGCAGAATTTCCTCAAAGGACTCGATTTCGTAAGCCAGTCGTTTACCCAAGATATTAATGTAGAAAATATCCCCTTCGACTAGGTTGCGAATATCGGTAAAAAGCACCTGATTTTTCACGCCGCTATGACCAGTGATCACCCCGCGAGTATTCTTGCCACCCACCGGAATCGAGGTCTCTTCGATGTGCCCCAACCCTTTGTCCAGCGTCTGATAAGAAGTGCCATGATAGAAAGGCATTTGTTCAATGTCAATCGCCGGGATGTCAATGGTTCCCATGGTGTTGCCGATGCTGGCGATATTTTTGTAGGCCATCGGTTGGGGATTTCCCCCCTGCTGCTTTTGGTAAATGTAGCGATTGTATTCTTTAGCCAGCTGCCACTGTTGCTGGATTTCTTCTTGGCTCATGCGTTTTAAGACTTGGTCGTATTGAGCAGTGGCTTCGCTGCGTTCCCGATTGGCTAAATAGTTGCCGACAATCGGGTACAGCAGAATAATCACGCCAACAACAATCATCACAATGGCGAAGATCATTAAAAAGGATTTCGGTTTCTTTGGTGATTTTTCTGACATCCTTCTTAGACTCCTCTCCTTGTGGTGATTTTAAAACAACGAGCAACTCCAAGGAGTCACTCGTTGAATAGAAAGGCTTCGCAAACTCGTTCAGCTTTCTAATTTTGAAAACTTGCACCCGTTAAAAATGATGCTTCTTGCTTTGCATAAAGTAGCCGCCGATTGCTCCCATTATCAGGATCAACACGAGGATCAAATACAAAGGCTGCATCGTTCCTAAGGTACCGCTGGTTTGCGGCAAGCGTTTGTTGGCTTCATTGCCGGCAGCCGTTGTGGTTCCTTTAGAAGGCGTGCCATCAGGATCTTCCGTGCCACCTGATTTTGGTAAAACTTGGATACTAGACTTCGGATACAAATACACTTCCGACAGTGCTTCGCCGGTTCGTTGCGGCAAAGGCAGCTCAAAAGTCACCGGCTCCATCACATTCCGCAAAGTATCCGTCGGTTGTTCACTTACTCGATAGGTCCCAGCGGTAAGATTGCCCACATGAGCAACCCCTTGGGCATCGGTAGTAATCGTGGTGGAAAAAGCATCCACCCCTTCAACTGGCCGAAACTCGCTGGTGCCTTCCATCGGCGACACCCGGACAATCTCATAAGAAATCCCCGCCAACGGATCAAGCTGATTGCCATTGATATCCGTCACCTGCTCCGCCTTCGTCCCATCTTCTGGTACGGCATCAGACAGAGTGACTCCTTCTGTCAGCTTGTACTTTTGGATGGTGATGCTGAAGCCGCCTTCTTCTGCCGACACATTTTGCGGCAGAAGAAAGAAACCCGTTAGCAAAGAAAGAAGCAGGAAAAACGTTGTTAGTTTTTTCATCACAGCTTCCTCCTTCGCTTAGGTTGCCGATAGTACAGCATCATGCCAATAAATCCGACGGTTAAGAGACTTGCGGCTGCCAGCAGGACAATGATCATTGGATTGTCTCCACCAGTAAATGGCAGATCAGTTCCTTTGTCGTTGTCTTGGTACAATTGAATTACTTGGTTTCCTTGCGTGATGGTTACATTGATTGGTTTCTTCAAGAGTTCGAAGCCGGATGGTGCTTTGGTTTCGACTAAGGAGTAGTCGCCTGGGAATAAATTCTCGGTCAACCCTGATCCCACATCAAATTTCAACTTCCCGTCGGCATCCGTCGTCGCTGTTCCCAGCTTCTTTCCAGTACCTCCGTGATCTTTGATCAGATCAAAGACCGCATTTCTCAATGGAGTTCCAGTCGCTTTTTCAGGATCGCTCAATTGCCCGTCACTGTTTCCATCAACTGCCGTACCTGCTTCGTATTTGAAGAGGTTGATCGTTCCCGGACGAATCAAGCCAACATTCACATCTGTCACATGATTGACGGAATCGTCTTGGCCCCAAACCGAACCAAGCTCATTAATCTTCAATTGCGTATAACCTGGTGTCTTATAACTGCCTGGATCAGCCTTCGAGTTCTTCGTTGCATCATCACCGACTAGCTTCTTAGTCACTTTATGCACTTTTCCATCAATTACAAACTCGGCGACATACTCTCCTTCAGGAAGATTGGAGAAGGTGTATTTTCCATTGGCATCTGTTTTGATTAATGAGTTACCAGATCCATCAATGAATTTTTCACCTGTTAAACTTTCTTCAACTAATTCATTCTTATAGTCAGGATTCTCTAAACTAGTTCGATAGAGCTTCACTGGAATATCGGCAGCAAAATCTTCTGGTACAACTGGATCGGTTTTATTTCCGATTAATCCATCTAGACTGTCGTCATACCAGGCGACACCTGAGAGGTCGCGGCCGACTACGCGGACACTAGATGGAACACCTTGAACAAATTGATTTATATGTGAGTTCAAGGATGGCGCGTTTACGTAGATGTCCCCAGGTTTTTGATCCTCTGGCCGAACTTTGATAGTAAAGGACATGTCCTCGCCTTGCGGTAGTTTATCGTAAATAACCATGATCGCTTTAGCATTTTTTAACCCAGCAGGATAACTAGTTGCCCGATACCATCCTGCGCTTAGCGGTATTCCATTGGGATCTCTATCTGGCAAAATTGAGTTGGTGGTATACCAAACTGTTCCTGAAATATTTCCTGGAAGTTGTGTTACATCTACGATTGAGTAATCTCCGTTAAATGCTGTTCCTCTTGCATCACCATTGTAAGGCAGTACGTCTAGTATTTTAACCTCTTCCATTGGTATAGTAGAGTGATTTTTAAATGAAATTGTGTAAGTAAAGTCAGTAGGATTTGTGGTCCCCACTTGAGCAGGATCAACTTTATTCCCAGCATCGATATAAGACTTATCTACTCTTTTATCAACAACGATTACACCGGAATTTGTTACATTCATACTTGTTGTACTTGTTCTAAAATTCTTCTCATCTGAGGTATCTCGAATACTATCGTCATTTTCAAGCCAAACTTCAGAAACAACTTTCCCACTGAAACTAGCTAAGTTATTAACAAAATTTAGTTTAGACAAAACGATTGAACTATCAAAGGTTACTTTAGGATTATAGGTACCACTTGCAGTCTTATAATCTAATATCCAACTTAATGTCCAACTACCATCACCATTTTCAACGATTAGTGGATCGGGTAAAGTATTCCCTAGATAATCCTTTGCAGTTCCCGATGTATATAAGGTTTCTTTGGGAATTGTGACAGCAAATTGTACTTTGTGGTTGTTTTCAGAACCACTTTCAACTTTTGCATCAACAGTCCAATTTATTGTCTCCTGAGGATTATAAATATCTTCATTAGTATAAATATTAGGTCGGATAGTCATTCCTGCAATATAGAGTGTATCTCCCCAACCAGGTGATGGTTTGTGAAAATCTATCATTGTTCCATCTTTATTATATGTTGTTGGTGTATAGTCATAATTTGAATTTCCATAATTCTCAAGAGGATAATACATAGTCTGGATATCGGCATTTCTAGCAAAATTGAATGCATTAGTCAACAATATGTTAGGGTTACCTTCTCCATCTTGTACTCCTAAAACACTTGAAACATTTAGAGGAATGAAGGTTGCTGGTCTCCCAACTCCTGCAGAGTCCGTAATCTCATATTCTGTTTTAGTTGCTACAATATTACCTTTTGCTAATGCTTCCTCAGGCGTATTGTACCAAACATAACAGGAATCAATTTCACCAAATTTTCTGAGATTCATATTAGGTACTGGGTTTCCCACGCCGTAGTAATTTTTTAGAATTCTAGTTCCATTACTGCTAGTATCATTTGACAAAGTCCTAGAATTATCATAAGTAAAGTTATTTGCGTTCCATCTGCCATATATAACCCCAGTAGCTCCTTCGATATCTTTGAAACTACTCATGACTCGTCCCCAAACTTTATTCCCTTGTGTAGTTCGTCCATCCCCGTTACTTGACCATTGCTTGCCAGAAAGTGAGTTCAATCCAATCTTATTTTCATCCATAAATACAGAGAAATTGTGAATGTCTCCATTAAAACTTTTGTCCCAAGACATATTTTTTTTTGTATTTACGTCTTGTTCAATTCCTTCATACTTTACGCTAGAAATTGATAGTTGATAACTTATTTGACCTCCTGTTCCAGTTTGTTTTTCAAGGTATTCATAAGGGAAAGCTAATTGCATTGCTACTACTGAAAATGGTTCTTCATTACTTCCCATTGGATCACCTGAGAGGAGCCATTTATTTTTGCCGACACTAGCCGGTTTATAGTCTGGGTTTTTAACATTTATAGTATTATCAGAATTATTCTTTACATCAAGTGTTCCAGTATCAAATACTCCAATTAAAATATCTCTAGAAGTATTTGGAGGATAAGTTCTTCTTGTATAACCAACTGGTACTTTTAGTCCTTGTCTAGATACCGGTTGAAAATTTGATTGATAGGCCGCATATTGATCAGTCATTTTTTTATCAGGCATTGTCCAGCCAGTCAACCCATCATAAGCGATTACCTCCATTGGTCTTGTATCAGTACCAATTACAAGTTCTCGACTAACAGTTGTATTTCGAATACTGTAAATCATTTTCTGATCAATTGTGTACTCTATACCTCCAACAGGATATGTCACGCCCTTAATTAAAGTAGGATCTGATCTTCCCGGTAGAGGTTTTAATTGAACATAAGCCCCTACATTTGTTACCATTGTAGATGGTTTATCTGAAGTTCCAGTAGCTTTTTCAAAAGTTGTCTTTACATCTGGGTGCCATTCTAGTACAACATCAACTAACGGTTTCGCACTGATGTAAACTTCTGTACTATCCAACTTCGGCTCAACATTAGCGTCAATAACCTGATCGATTACTACAACATCACCAGTTGTAGTTGTTGCACTCTCAATCGTAATTGTAAAACTTGGCTTTAATTTATCACCGTTTACTCCACCAAGCACATTCAATGTTTCAGCAAAATAAACCTGCGCTGCACCTGCGCCAGTTCTATCAACAGTTTGCCACGCACTTCTAGTTGACTTCTTTGTTCCATCTCCATTGTCAGTAATAGAACCATTAACAAATTCTGCTGTCTGTCTAAGTTGACCCGAGGAATCTATCCGCCACGCATCTGTTAGCTCCATATCTAAACGAACCCTAATAGAAGTATATTTTGAGTCTACATTTGATATTCCAGCATTGATATTGTATGTTACCAAATCCCAAGTCCTTACAATATCATCGTCTAGAGAATTGTCATAACCAGGTCCTTTTTGTTTATCTAAATCGGCTTCTGTCCCTGTCCTTTTACCAACGTCTATAGTAACCGGAAAAGGCTCATCTTTACTAACCGCCCTCGTACCCCGATCAATCGCATCCGCAACAGCCGCATTTTCTTCACTTACAGATTCTTCTGATACGGGTGCTTCTTCTACCGCTGGTTGTTCCGCTGCCGGATCGGCTTCCGGTACTCCTTCTCCTTCTGGCATCACTTCTTCTTCCATTAAAGGAACTTCTGGCTGAACTAATTCCTGCTCGGTCACGCCAAATTGAAACAACTTCTGCACTAACTCAGTATCCTGTGCATTCCTCACAACCACTTCTTTTGTTTCTGTACTTTTACGTGTGACTTTAAACCTGCGAACTTCATCTTTTTCCATCGTTAAATAGAAGACACCTTTTTGGTCATTTTCTGACACAGAAAAAAGGGAGGAATCATGTTCTTGAACCTCGGGAGTCTGTTCTTCTACAATTTCAGTTGAATCAGTGGTGCTGGTGCTTTCTTCTGTTTGGTTTGCTTCTTCAAATTGCTTTACAAAATCTTCTTTTTTAAAGTCGTCCTGTCCGATTTGCGGATAGGCGTATTCCTGTTCACTCTCATCCAATGGCGTAATTTGCACATGCTCATCGTAGGGGAGTTCCAACAAGCTTCGTTCTTTTGCAGTTAGTGCTATGTTCACCGATTCATCTTCGGTCTCAAACGTGCCATCGGACTGTTCTTCCCCATTAATTGCGAGGCTGACTAAGGCTGGTCCACTGTCGTTTGCTTTTAAAAACGGCCCTTGGGAGATGGCGCCGGCCACCCCCAGGACAACAAGGAGTGGAAGGCAAAGAGCGAGTAGTTTTTTGATACGTTTTTTGTTGTGCATCTTCTACCTTTCCTTTCTACTCCAAGAATTATGCCGCACGTCTTCTTTTGTCGATCACGATCGCAACTGTACCGATAGTGATTGCACCTAATGCGATGGCAACTAATAACATCGTACCTTCGCCCCCGGTGAATGGCAGGTCAGTTGTTGGTTTGTCGACTACATTCAATTCAACCAGCGTGTCATCGGCTGTACTTAAATCAACCGTTACTTTTTGTGGTGCTTTCAATAATTCGTAACCGCTTGGTGCTTTGGTTTCCACTACCCAGTAATCTTGTTTAATATCCGCAGTAGCAAAAGTTGGTTCGTTAGTTTCAGGATCATCTGTTAAGTCTTGTTTGCCGTTGTTGTTTTTGTCTTCGTAACATTTCAAAGCCAAACCGTTAAATTCTGCACGGCCATCAGCGGTAGTTGTTGCTGTTAAGAAAGTTACGTCTGTTGGTAGATCAGCTTTTACATATGACTTACCATCTGACGCAATGAATTTACCTGCTTTAGCATCTGCTTCGTTTGCTGCAATGTGGAATTCTGCTCCAGCCAATTTATTATCTGGTGCCGCTTTGTCTTCAGCCGTTTTCTCAATGTCAAATCCGCCAGTGTAATACTTAGGCTCGCTGCCGTCTGGAATCTTTGGAGTCACTGGTTCTAAACCAGGAGTCAAGAAGTCAACGTTGAAGCTATTGGAAATTGTACCGTTATAATCGTTTGCTGTATGAGTGGTGTACACAACTCGGATTTTTGTATCATTATTAGTGGCAACTTTTTCCATTCCAGCTCGTGTCAATTCAACGCGTACTACTTTTTCTGCATCGGTCGCGTCAGTAACAGGTGCTGTCGTTTGTTCAGTACCATTAACGAAGACTTTGTAATCAGTACCGAAAACTAAATTTGTCCAATCACCGGTTTCGGTTTTCACCTGCGCTACGACATTGTCTAATAGTAGTTCTTTTACTAACGTATCGTTAATACGGAAGTAATTGGCATGGATTCCTTCACCAGCTTCTACAGTAATATCAGCAACTTGGTTTCCTTCTTCATCGTAAACCGGTGTAATCACCATATCTTGGGCAGCCACTGTGTATAAACCACTTGGTAAGTTCGCTGTTGCTTCCCATGTGAAGGGTACTCCTGCTTTAATGGAATGAGCTTCTCCTTCATTTACAGTTTTCACTGGATCAATTAATGATTCCATAATATTCTTTGGTTGCACTTCAACGTCGTAGATCAATGAACTAAGATCTGACCGATCCGTTTGAGGTACGTAAACGAAGAATGGATCAGCTGGTTTCGCAACGCTTGGTGATTCGCCACGATCATCTGGCAACTCAGTAACTAGATAAACTCCGTCTGCTGCTGTGCCTGTACCCAAAACTTGTTTGGCACTACCATTTGCTCCGGTAGTAATTGTTCCTACTGTTGAATCGATCGTATAATGTGTTGTTTCCTTTTGTACCAGCGGATTCACTAATGACACGCCACTAACAGGAGTTACTTTTTGGATTCTAAATTTAATTCCTTCTAATGGATCTTTTGTAACAGTTTCTTCTTTACCATCGCCACGTCCACCTAATTCGGAAGCATCCTTTACTTGGTATTTCCAAATGGTCAGTGAGCGTTCTGATGTTTCGTCTGCTACTGGATTGGTGCTGATGTTTTGCACTGCGTCAGCTTCCACTCCATTCCCCAAAGCCAAACTACCTAACCCTGTTCCGACGGATGCCAATAAGGCTGCCGTCATTGCCAACCGCACAATCTTTCTTTTGTTGCTCTTCATAATAAAAAACTCCTTTTCCCCTTTTTTTAGCCCCATCCACCCATGACAGCTGCTTTTGCCCATAAGGATATCACTAGACCTTACTAGAAAAAGCGACTATAATAGCTGAATGAAGCCGTTTCTGGTTTTCATAGACTAAGCAAATCTAAGAAAACGGGCTAGGCTACAAGGGTAATTCAGACTTTTGACGGCTTATTGACGGCTGATAAATCTAATGAAAAATTCTAGGAGATAAAATGACAAATGTTATAAAACACGACAAAAAGCCCTGCGGCAAATGAGGGCTTTTTTAAAATTATTCTAATCTAGTTATTTAAATAACTAATAAGCCGTTACTTGTATGAGACTAGTTCACCCATCCCATTGATAATTCATTGACCATCTTGCGGCGATCGGTTAGATCACTGCCAGTATAAATGTCCAGGGTCGTTTTGGTAGAAGTATGCCCTAAAAGCGCACTAATTCCCGCGATTGTCCCGCTGGTTTCCAATAACCGAGTGGCAAACGTGTGACGCAACTGGTAGAAATGACAGTTGATGATCCCAGCTTTTTTACAAATTTTAGCGAAATGATACGAGATCAAACGCGGTTCCATCGGATGGTCTCCCACTTGGAAAACAAACTCTGTCTGCTGGGCTGGACGCCATGAAAGCAACCACGATTTTAGACGAGAAGATAACGGAAGCACTCGCTCGGAAGCCTTCGTTTTCGGACGTCCTAGCTGCAATTCGGTTCCCGTTCCTTCAGATAATACCCGCTGATACGTATGACAAATCGTGATCAAATTATTGGAGAAATCGATGTCTTCCCAACGCAACGCAGCTACTTCGCCGATGCGCAAACCTGTCTGCAACGCGAAAAGAATCGGTTTGCCGTTTTTTTCAGCTGCAGCAGTTTCTTCTAATTTTTTCTGATCTTCAACTGTCAAAGGCTGGATTTTCGTTGCTTCTTTTTTGGGTAAGACTGCTCCATTACAAGGGTTTGTCTCCAAGGCGGCTTCAGTCACTGCCTGTTCAAAATAACGGCGGGCAGTCTGAACGATCATATGGATCGTTGAGCTGGACAAAGGCAGCTCTTCTAAAGCTGCAATCCATTTTTGAATTTCTTTTTGGGTAATCTCCCGCAATGCAGTTTCTCCAAGAAAAGGCAAAAGATACTTTTCCATTTTGTATTTATACGTGGTTAACGTCGAATACTTCACTTGGTCTTTTTGCTGCTCCAAACAGTGCTCAATCCAGTCGCGAACGCTTCCAGAATAGGTGCCTTGAACCGTCTGAATTTGGCTATAGAACCATTTCATCTCTAATAATTTTGCTTTAGTGGCTTTGTAACTTTTGCGATAAACGTATCCGTAATGGATTTTCCCGTTTTCCCTACGGCCTTTAATATAACGACCTTCCCAACGACCATCCTTGCGCTTGTAAATATTTTCTCCTCTACGACTCATGTGTAAATATCCCTCCAATATAGTGATATGTTTGACGGCTTATTTGACGGCGCATAAATCTATTGAAACACCCACAATCTGTCAATTTCCTATTTTGTTGTGCCAAAGTTAGCATTCCGGAGTTGTCAAAACGTTCATTTTTCCCAAATAAATTATTTTTAGAAAGAATATTGACGAATTAATATCGGTATACTATACTTTGTTTAGAAAGATTTTAATTATTTGTTGTGGGTTTTTTCTTAGATTTGCTTAATCAAAGAAATCAATAATGTGTTAGAACTCCCCATAATTCAATGAATTCAACATTTTTAAGTTTACTCTCACTTAACAATAATTGCATCATCTTTTTTATTGTTAGTTAAACTTTTGTAATAAAGTAATTACTTTCCGAATGCTTAAGTCCTTATTTAATAACTTATTCAGCAATTCATCTTCACACCCTCTTCTTTTCTATTAACCAACCACACACTAGAAATCTTTTGAGTCATCTCTTAAATTCATAACACCATTATTCTTGAACTGTTTTCCGTCTTCACTAATAAACATGAAATAATCTCTTGTCTCCATTTTAGGACTATTTGTCCTAAAAAGCAATAGGTCATATCGTCCTAAGATAAACTATCGTTAGGTGATAATATGAATTTGCGAATAAAAGACGTAAGAGAAGACAAAGATTTGACCCAGCAGGAAATCGCTGAATACTTGCAGTGTGACCAATCGTTGTATTCGAAGTATGAACGAGGGTTGCGGGAGGTGCCGCTCCAAATTATGTACAAACTAGCTGAATATTATGGTACCAGCATTGATTATCTTGTAGGGTTGACTGATGAGAAGGTTCCTTATCCGAGGAAAAGACTTCGGTTATAAATATCTAGTTGCACAAAATAATGCTGTTCCAAGATTAGAAAACTAATTTTGGGACAGCATTTTTCTATACTTAAACACCCAACCATCGATAAATCAGAGTTGGTCGTTTTTCTAAAGGATCGAATCCTCTATCGGTTATTCTCCTGTCCATTCATCTCAGAGCCTCAGTTGTCTTGTATAGGTGCCTAAGCTATACTAGTTTATAAATAAAAAGGAGGCAGATTAATGGAAGTTATCTTATTGATAGGACTTCAGGCTAGTGGGAAAAGCACCTTTTATCAGGAGTATTTTTCGACCAGTCATTTACGAATAAACTTAGATATGCTCCATACGCGCAATAAGGAGAAACAGCTGCTGCAAACCTGCCTAGAAATCAGTCAATCTGTCGTAATTGACAATACCAACCCAACTAAGCTCGATCGTCAGCGCTATTTTCAGCTTCTTGATAGAGCGGACGTCACTTTCATTGGCTACTACTTTCAATCAAAGCTAGCCGATTGTTTAAAACGGAACCAGCAACGCAGCGGCAAGGCACGTTTGCCCGAGATAGCTTTGAAATCTACTGCCTCCAAGCTTGAGCTGCCTAGTTTTGACGAAGGTTTCTCACAGCTTTACTACGTTACACAGACAGAAGATCAAGCATTTGAGATAAAGGAGTGGGAGAATGAAGTTCAGTGAGTTAGACGCTAAAATGCGAATTTATGAAACGAATCAAGATCACATTGTTTTGCCAGAAATGTATATGGTTGCCCGGATCGATGGGCGAAATTTCACAACATTAACGAAGGATCGGGAAAAATTTGAAGCACCATTTGATGAACGTTTTCGTGATTACATGGTAGATACAGTGAAGCATTTGATGAATTGTGGTTTTCATGTTGTTTACGGCTACACAGAAAGTGACGAGATTTCGTTATTATTCAGCTTAAATGAATCCGCCTTCAGCCGGAAAACACGAAAATACAACTCAATTTTAGCGGGTGAAGCTAGTGCTAAATTCTCTTTGCTTTTAGGCTCGATTGGAGCATTTGACTGTCGAATTTCAGAGCTTCCGACAAAAAGCGCGGTAATTGATTATTTTCGTTGGCGCAACGAAGATGCCAGCCGCAATGCGTTAAACGCTCATTGTTATTGGCTCCAGAGAAAGCAAGGTGTTAATGTCGCAAAAGCAACAAGCTATTTGGAAGGACTATCTGTCAGCGAGAAAAATGAATTTCTTTTCCAGAACGGCATAAACTTTAATGAACTACCAAATTGGCAAAAACGCGGAATCGGTGTTTACTGGAAACAGGAAGAAAAGATCGGCTTTAATCCAGTCACAAAGGACCCCAGCAAAACGACGCGTCGTAAATTGGTAGTGGATTATGATTTACCGATGAAGGATGCGTATAGTGCGTTTATTGGGGAATTATTAGAGTAGTTTTTTAATAAATCGGAACAAATAAGCGGCTTACTCAATAAACGGGTTCTTTCTCAAGTTTGGTTGTCGCTGCGAAAAAAAGCAGGTATGGATGTACTTGCTTTTTTCGTAGCTACTTATACTGTTTATAGCTTCCGCGTATTATAGTTTTATACCATATATAGGAAGGAGATCTTTGAAATAAACTACACCGAACTAATCCATATCACAAAGTGCGATCCAATCATCTTTAAGATAATGTCCTTTTTCGTTTCTGAATATCGGATTGGATTTAGTGATTCTGAGAAACACAAGTTAGTCCCCTTCGCTATAATGTTTAAAAACTGTTGGCGGGATACTGTAATTGAGAAGAATCTCCAGTACTTGCATCGTTTGATTTTTAATTGATTGATCGATAGTCTCTATAATACTAGAAATTTTCCTCTCAATCTCTTCATTGACCTTCAAGGGTGAGAATGCCAATTCAATTTTCCCCCAGTCATACCATCTACCAATGTTTGTGTGGATACGAGAGTAATCAGGATGATCATTGTCACGTAAAGTTATGCCTCTAGTCAACTCTTCATCTAAAGTTGCCAGCTGTGCAACCACTGTTTCTTTCCACAAATTATTTTTCAAATATATTGTTTCTGTTTCGATCGATGGGTACTGTGTCAGCAACTTTTCTCGTTCAAATCGTGCCCGTTCTATTACGTTCTTTTTATCCATAGAGTAATGCCAAACTACTTTTCTTACTACGATGTGATCAAGTTCTTCTAAATCTCCGGCGTATATCGACCAAGCAAACGAGTCACCGTCAAGCATTTGGCAAATTACCCTAAAAACTCGACGGAACTCTTCTTTTTCATTGTTTGCTTGTGAAACGAGAACAGTGAGTGGTTCATCCGCATAATAATAAAATAAGTTCTCATATCTTAGCATAGTCAACTCGATTACTGGTAAACACACTTCACTTATAGAAGCACTGTTTCCTCTATTTATCACCCTATTATTTTCCATCGTTTTTAGGCCTCCCATTTATATTGGAATAAAATCTGCTACTCGCCATCCAACCCATTCTTCTTATAGGCATAAATGAACAAGCCTAAACAAACAACGAACCAAGCGAATAGAACGCCGAGATCCTTACTATTCCACTGATATTTTTCTGGAGAAAACGCGCTCTGCGTATATTTCGACAATACTCCTGAGTAAGTGTAGCTGGAAATTTTACTTATATTCGCATGAAAACCACTAAACGATGGAATCATTGTTAATGCTAGCATAATCGGCGTTCCTACCAAATTGGCCTGTGCTTGATTTTTCGCAACAATTCCGATGATGTAACCCATTAAAATGGTGATTAAGCTGGTCATGGTTGTTAGAAAAAGATAGGTTGGCAGCTGGATTTGGGAAAATGCTACTCCACTAACAGGAATCAAAAGAAGATTGACGACGAATAATATCAATAAAGATGGCAGCATACTGCCGATAAAGAATTCCCCGCCCTTCACGGAAGAAGTCATTAAGACCCGCAGCGTATTCTTCTCTTTTTCTTCAGCTAAGGGATGACTGCTCATCATCATGCCACCCATCACATTATTAAAGAGCAAGCCAAAACTCAGCAAAAATGGCCCTTTAGAAAATTGGATTCCACCTTCACTGGCATCCACCTCCGGCATCACCGCTTTCATTAACAATACAATACCTATCGCCATGATCGGTCCTATCATAATACTCATGTTTTTCGTAATAGCCTGCAGCTTCATCCAAAAGATGGCGTCGATTTTTCTCAATGATAATCTCATACTAAATCCCTCCCAGTTACCTCTAAAAAGACTTTTTCCAACGTTGGCTCACAAGAATGGATCGATAACAGACGATCATCAGCCACCCATTGATCAATTTTGGCTTTCGTTTCAGCAGTATGAGGCAGCGTCAGTTCCCCTTCATCCTTCAATACCACTTGATAATATCGTTTGCGATTAAATTTCAAACAAATTGCTTTCGGTGAGCCGCTTTCGACAATCAAACCCTCATTTAACAAAGCAATGCGATCGCACAGCTTAGTGGCTTCCTCCATATTGTGAGTGGTTAGAAAAATGGCCGTACCTTTTTGTTTTAATTCCAGCAGTAAAGTGTGAACCGCCTCAGCTGTACTTGGATCAAGTCCATTGGTGGGTTCATCTAAAAAGAGGACTTTAGGCTCATGCAAAATTGCTCTAGCTAGGATCAGGCGCTGCTTCATTCCTTTAGACAATTTTGCGGCAGGCTTCTTCGCTTGATCCTGCAAACCGACTCGTTCTAACAGCTCATCAATGCGTCGTTTTTCCACGCCTAATAAGCGAGCAAAAAATGCCAGATTTTGATAGACACTCAATCGTTCGTAAATGCCGCTATTATCGGTGACGATCCCCACCTGCTGATAAATACTTTCATCCATCTGTTCCACCGCTTTTCCTAAAACCGATGCTTGACCGGCACTCTGAGTCAGCTGGCCCGTTAGGATTTTGATGGTTGTGGTTTTGCCTGCACCAGATGGTCCCAGGAAGCCGAAAATTTCGCCGGCTTGAATTGAGAAGCTGATATCTTTTAACGCGGTTTCTTTTTTGAACTGCTTAGCCAAATGTTTGACTTGAATTACAGGGGTACTTTCCATTTGCTTTTTCGCTCCTTTAAGATAGTTAGACGATCAGCTGGTCCCGCTGATCTCTAACCCCATCTTAGTGAACAAACTGGAAAAAGACGTAAAATTTCGCTGAATAGTACTGAAAATGCCCCAAATGTACTGATTCAAGGTGGAAATCAGTCGTTTTTCCGCCGAAATGTACCGCTAAAATTCAATTAATTGCTTCATTTCCTCTAATCGGGAGCGCGACAAAGGCAGCTTTCCGGTGGAGGAACCTTTCAAAATCAAGGTGTAGCTGTTTTTGGAGTAACTGATCAGCTCAGAAATTCGCTGCAAGTTTACTAAATAGGAACGATGGCAGCGGAAAAATCCGAAATTCGCCAGCCGCCCTTCCAGCTCAGCCATGGTCAAAACGGAAGGAAAATATTCCTCACCGATTCGAATGTTGCTGACGCTATTGATGCTTTCGATGTAGTCAATTTCATTAGGACTAAAAAAGATCGTTTTATCTGCCAGCTTGCACGCCACCTTAAAGACACTTTTTGGTTGGGAATTAGCTTTTTCAGCTTCATTAAAGACTGGTGCGTCCTCCGAAGTTAAGTCGGTTTTTTCCAGGCCCGTATTTTTCTGATAACGATAAATCTCCTCGCTAAGCAATAAAAGCTCTTCCACATAGTAAGCCGTAAACAGGCACGCCGTTTTTTGCTGGCGAACGTGACGCAAAGCTTTCAAGTACAATTCGATTCCCTCATCAGTTAAATTGGTCAAGGGACTTTCAATCAGCAGCAGCTCCGGCTGGAATAAAAACAGTCGAAACAAACTCACCCGTTTTTTCTGATCGCGGTTCAAGGACTTGATCTTTTTCTCCCAAACATCTAATAGGGAAAAAGCTTCGATGTGGGGTTCCAATTCTGAGGGAAAGCCAGCAAGTTTTTTAAAGAACTTCAGGTAGGTGCTCACAGTCATAAAATCGTAAAGTTCATCTGTCTTCAGTTCGGAAATGACGGACTTGGTCTGGCGCTCAATCGTTCCGCTGGAAGGTGTCAGTTTGCCCAGCAGCAATTCAAACAACAGCCGACTTTCTTTTTGGGTCATTTTGATTCCGATCTGATCGGCTTGATTGATTTCCAGCGTGATATTTTTCAAAATCGACTGATTATTTTCTTGTTTCATTACTTGGTTTAGATGGATCAAACGCAAGGCATTCACCCTTTCATCGAGATATTTTCCTTATTATACCTGATTCTATTCTGCAATAGTGGAAGGTGGCTGGCGAAATGGTTAAAAAGAGCTGATCTTTACAGTCCTACTGTAAAAGTCAGCTCTAAAATATTAGATTGTATCTTTTATAACCAGCCAATCATAAATGTTAATCGCCGAAGCGAAGAAATTTTCGTAGGATTTTTCTCAAAGTATTCTCTCTTGTATCCCAATATTTGAACTCGTATCCATCCTCAGGTTCACCGATTTCGTAGCCCAATGCATTAGTCAATTTTTCTTTTAAGCTGCTGTACCATTCTGTCCAAATTTCGTCAGGCATCGTGCCATATATTTGAATGCCCCCAGGCTCAACAGATGTCGATAAATCTATGTCTGGACCAAACCAATGGGTGCCCTCGCTACTTTCTGTCCAATAAGGCATGGATCGAAAAACTGCTAAGACCTTATCCCATAGTTCATCCGGTATCGTGTAGTGAATGTTTAAGTTAATGCAGTGTGTCATCTTTTCTCCTCCTCCAAATTTTGGAATTTGACTATCTTTCTTTTCTCCACCGACCCGCTATCAATGAACTAATCGTGTGCTTTGAAATTATAAACCGGCTTAACAATATCTTGAATTTCAACCGTATCTTGAATATTGTCGATGATGCTGTGAGATTTCTTGTAGGCAAAGGGAGATTCATCGATCGTTGACTTCACCACCGACGTAGAATAAATACCTTTCATCGACTCTTCAAAGTCGCTAAAACTAACCAGTTCTTTGGCTTTAGTACGGGACATCACCCTGCCAGCTCCATGGGGTGCAGAACAATTCCAATCTTGATTCCCTTTTCCAACAGCAATAATCGCACCATCCCGCATATTCAAAGGAATAACTAGCCGCGTTCCTTTTGAAGCATCGGTTGCTCCTTTTCTCAGAATGCCGTTAGCTAAATCAATATAGTTGTGGATCGAGTCAAAGGAATCTATTGGCTGCCACCCCATTTTATCGATTATCATCGCTGCCATCAGGGCCCGATTTTCAATCGCAAATTTTTGCGCAATCGCCATGTCGTTCAAATAGGCATCAAGCAGGTCTCCCTCCAAAAAGGCCAGATCTTTATTAAAAGCGATTGGCTTTATTTTTTTAAGCTCAGCCTCAATTTCTTTTTCTCGACCTTCTTTTTTCAATTATTTGATTAATGCTTTTTTATCGTATACATCGTTCTTGTGGTAGTTGATGGCCGCATCTTGGTGGTGTTTCGCTACTTGAACGCCTAAATTCCTTGAGCCTGAATGAATCATCAGGAAATAGCTGTCACCTGACTTTGAGATTTCAATAAAATGATTCCCACCGCCCAGTGTTCCTTTTGATAGTTGGATTCGATTTTCATTGAACAAATCAAAAGACAACTGGTTGAAACCAAACGGATCACTGACCATTTTGTTTCTGACCTTATTTCCCGAGGGAACAAATTCGGCTATGACCTTATCTAGTTTGGTCCAGTTAGGATCGCCAATGTCGCCTAAATCATACACACTGATTCCGCAACCAATGTCTACCCCTACGAGATTCGGGACAACTTTCTGATTGCTGATGGTCATAGTTGTTCCGATCGTTGAGCCTTTTCCTGCATGAACATCTGGCATAATTCTCACCGTTTCATTTTTTACAAATTCTTGATCCAGCATTTCGATAATTTGAGATTTGGCGGTCTCTTCAACTTCTTCGGTGAATACCTTTGCTTGATTGAATTTCCCCTCTAGTAACATCATTCGTTTTCCTCCTTAATCAGAACCATCTTTTATGCGATCGGTGAGCATCTTTATATAATTTATCCAACTTACCTCACCTTCAACCGTTTTCATTTTTATACGTTTGGTTTGATAAAAACTACTATTATAAACACTTAACTACTAATACTATATTACTTTAGTCCGCTACTAACCACTTGTTCTAAATATTTTTTTAAAAGGCTTTTAAAAAAATTTGCTATTCACGACAAAAAAGAGCCAACCCTCACAGTTATCCTGTAAAGATCAGCTCTAAATTATTCTATGACAATTTTTGTACTTTATCCTGCAATGACGAAGCAGTCTCCTGCAACACGGCATTCAACTCATCGATATTCTTCCGTCCCACTGTTCGCAACCATTCGCGAGCCGCTTCTTCACCTTTCGTGATAAATGGTTCTACGCCGTTGGCCCAAGTTGCTCGGCCGCACAAGACACCATTAAAGGTTGAACCGGAAGATTTAGCAAAACGCAAAGTTTCTTGGAACAACTCAGCACTCACGCCAGCGCTTAAGAAAATGAATGGTAAATCAGTCGCTTCGCTTTGTTCAGCAAATAGTTTCGCAGCTTCGTCTTTCGTATAAACAACTTCTTCGCCGTAGCCTTCAACAAATTTCATGTTCACCGGCACTTCTACTTTCAGCACGTCCACATTGTAACGAGGATCAGAAAATTCCTTCATCATGTCGTTGACTTTGTGGGGTTTCACTTTTGCGTACTCTTTTGAAGCTGCATCACTGATGTTAGCGTCATAAGAAACTAACTCTAGGAAAAATGGAAGTTCTTCTGCAACACATTCTGATCCGATGCGTTCCATGTAAGCTTTCTTTTGGTCGTTAATTTCGTCGGATTCATCTACATCATAATATAGCAGGAATTTGCAGGCATCAGCACCGGCTTCTTTCAGACGTTTTACTGACCAGATGTTTAATGAATCAGGTAAGCGTCCCGGAGTTGATGCATCGTAGCCGGTTTTTTCGTAGGCCAATAATAATCCGGCACTTTCAGCCCGTGCTTTAGCTGCAGGCAAACCATATTCTGGGTCCAGCAAGATTGACGTTGCATAGGGCGTTAATTCTTCAGAAACGATTTTTTTGAAGTCTTCGATATCTTGATCCGTTGCTTCATCTTTGTATTTGGCGATCATCTTCTTCAAAGCTCCACGTTGGTCGATGGCTAAGGCACCGATCACGCCGTCTGGATTACAAGTATTCATCAAGCTTTCGTATTGGGCAGCTGTCATTTTTTTCACGATTAGTTGTCTCCTTCTAGTTTGCTGGCAATTAATTGAGCCAGCTGGTTGGTTGAATTGGTTTGGGCAAATTGGTTCTTAAAGTCTTCCTGCATCAGCATGCGAGCGACTTGGGACAAGACTTTCAAATGAGTCGTGCCGCCTTCTGCTGTTGGGATGAACATAGCGATAATGTTTTGGGTTGGTTTGCCATCCAGACTATCCCAGTCAATTGCGCTTTTCAGTTTAATCACGATAATTGCTGGTTGTTGAATCGCATCGCTTTTGGCATGGGGAATCGCAAAACCGTCCATCATGCCGGTAGTTCCTTCGGCTTCACGTTTTTTCAAGGCGTCATAAACAGCCGTTGCATCGGTGGCATAGCCTTTTTCCACGATAGTTTGGGCCAAAAAGTTAAACACTGCTTCTTGATCCTTCAAATCCAGATCAACAAATATTAATTCTTCGTTTACCATTTTTTTCTCTCCTTATTGAGCTTTCTGGACGCGATTTTTTTGGATCAAGCCAAGAATCACGCCGCCGACAATTGAGCCGATCAGAATTGACACCACCCATAGCATGCCATGAGTAACCACTGGCAAGACTAAAAATCCGCCATGAGGTGCTGGAACTTGAACCTTAAACATGTAAGTCAGTACCGCTGCGATGGATGAACCTACCATCATTGTTGGCAATACCCGCAACGGATCTTTCGCCGCAAAAGGAATCGCGCCTTCAGTAATATGAGTGGAGCCTAGGACAAAGTTCACTAAGCCGGCATTGCGTTCGCTGTTGTCGAAATATTTTCCAAAAAGCAGAACAGCGAAGCCGGTAATTAATGGCGGTGCGATACAGGCTGCCGAAACGCCAGCCATGAACGTTGTATTTCCTTGGGCTAGTAGTGCGGTTCCAGTTACATAAGCTGCTTTGTTAATCGGTCCGCCCATATCAAAGGCACACATGCAGCCGACAATAACTCCTAAAACTAGTGGACTGGAATTTTCAAAGCCAGCTAGGAAACTCATCATGCCTTCATTGATGCTGGACATCGGCCCAGAAACAAACGTCATAACCAGACCGGTTACTGCAACACCTAAAACTGGATATAAGAAAATTGCTTTCAAACCGTCCAAAGATTTTGGCAATGGGTTCAATAATTTAATGAGTCCTAACACCACGTAACCAGCTAGGAAACCAGAAACAATCCCTCCAAGGAACCCTGTTCCGCCATCAGCGGCAATTAATCCGCCGACAAATCCGACCACTAATCCTGGACGTTTGGCAATTCCTTCAGCAATATAAGCTGACAAAATCGGCACCATCATACTCATTGCGAAATTGCCGATGCCATTCAAGCGAGCAGCCATTTCGTTGTACTGGGCATTGGCTGGATCAGCCGAATAAATCCCCCACAGGAAAGAAATAGCAATCAATACCCCGCCGCTAACTACAAATGGCAGCATATGAGAAACGCCATTCATCAGGTTTTTGTAAATCGTATGGCCAATTCCGCCAGCTTTTTTATCACTTTCTGCGGCTTCAGCTTGAACCGGTGCTCCACCAGAAACGGTGCCTTTACCTGCTAATGCGTCATCGATTAACTGCGCCGCATCCTTGATTCCTTTAGCAACTGGAACCTCAATAATCCGTTTTCCGGCAAAACGTTCGGCATGAACATCCTTATCGGCTGCGATAATTACCGCTTCGGCATTGGCGATTTCTTCTGAGCTCAGCTCGTTCTCGACACCTACTTGACCATGGGTTTCTACCTTAATGGTGATGCCTTTCTTTTTGGCCGCCTGTTCCAAAGCTTCTTGAGCCATGTAGGTATGGGCGATCCCCGTTGGACAACCTGTTGCGGCAATAATTTGGTACTTAGTCATTTTCTTTCCTCCTAGTGATTTTGATTTGTTCTTCTAATATAGGAACATCTGAAAAATCAGTTAATCCTTTTTGAAAAGCTGTGGAGCTGCCGGCTGCCAGACTCCTTCGTAAAGTTCCAGCGGTATCTTGCCCCTGAATCAGTCCTGCCAGAAAGGTTCCTAATAAGGTATCCCCGGCACAAGCAGTATTGACCACTCTGCCTGTCGGCGCATTTCCTTTTACACAAGTGTCTTGATTGATGAAGATCGCCCCATCACCACCCAGTGAAAGCAGCACATTTTTGGCACCAGCTGCGATCAGCTTTTCGCCATAAGCGATGTACTCATCTTCGGTAAGCAGCTCCTTGCCGAACCATTCTGAAAGCTCCTCATCGTTAGGCTTCAGTAAAAACGGCTGATATTTCAGACAATCCAAAATTTCTTTGTAACTGCTGTCAATAATTAAATGGACACCAATTTCGTAACAAATGCGGCTGATCTCTACTAAAATTGTCGGCGGGACGCCTCTTGGCAAACTGCCGGAAACACATAAGTAATCGTCTGCTTCCAGCTGACTGATTTTTTCCAGCAAGGCTTGGGTGTTTTCCCCTTGAATTTCCGGTCCTTGATTCACCAGCTTGTACTCGGTGTTTTCGGCATTTACTTGTGTGAACACATTAATTCTAGTTAAGCCTTCCACTGGAACAAAATCGGTAGCAATCTTTTTCTCCTTTAAAAAAGCTTCTATATAATTACCGGTGAATCCGCCGCTGAAACCTAAAGCCGTGCTGGAAACTCCCAACATCTTCAAGACCAGCGATACATTGACCCCCTTGCCATTGGCTTGGATATCATCGTCAATCGTGCGGTTGACTACTCGCGGGAGCAGTTCTTCGGTTTCGATGAACAGATCAATCGCCAGGTTCATCGTGCATGTGTAAACTTTTGACATGTTGTTCTCCCCCATCTCCTTGAAACCTATTATGCCTGGGAAATAGCTGGCAATGTTTTCTAAAACTAGGCAAATCCTTGGAAAATTTTTCTAAGTGATTGGCAAAGGTTGGCTTTTGCCTAGTTATCAGGCAAAATACAGACTAGAGAGAGTTGTAATTTTAAATAGAAGTGATTAAACTGTGGGTGGAGGAGATGCCGCATGGAACACAAATTAAGTGAAACGGAAGATTATCTGTGGACATATATCACGAAAAACATTAGCGAGATTCCTAATTTGTCGATTGTTAAACTAAGTGAATTGGCCAACGTGTCGACAAGTACGATCGTTCGCACGATGAAAAAGAAGGGGTACGAGGGCTTTACTTCCTTCAAGCATCATTTAAAGGATCAATCCAATTCGACGATCAATTTTTCGAAAGTGGAAAAGGTGGATGAGGAAATTCGGCGTTCGATTATGAAAAACGAGCAAGAAGTGATCCGCACCATCAACATGCTGGACACCGGGGTGATTGAGGATGCTATTCAGAAAATCGAAAGCTCCCAGCGGATTATTTTGTTTGCCCGAGCCTTTTCGGAATTGATTGCCGAAGAAATGAAAATCAAGTTCCAGCTGGCGGGAAAATATTGCGAGCTGCATACTGATCCCAATATCATAAAAACCATGAGCACCCGGCTGAACAAAAGCGATACGGTAATTTTTGTTTCTTTAAATGGAGAAACTGAGGAACTGGTGATTGCGGCGAAGAACTGTTACGAAAAGGAAATTACTACGATTTTGATTACTGCTAATTCCGACAGCACCTTAGCTGATTTGGCAGAACTATCTTTAATCGGCTTTAAATCAGAAATTTCCTTCTTCCCCGATTACGAGGTGCGTTCTCGCCTGCCTTTGTCGGTAATTGCCCGCATCTTGCTGGACTCTTATGCGATTCGAGTAAAGAAAGAAAAACCCTAATTTTATGCACACGAAAAACGCCATGATTTTTCCAATCATGGCGTTTCTTTTCCAACTATTATTCTTCCACCGAAACCGGCACAACCTCAAACTTCGTCACGTCCACCAAGCCAACATCGGTAATCTTCAAGCTTGGAATCACCGCTAACGACATGAAGCCTAACGTCATAATCGGATCGACCTCTTTGGAGATGCCTAATTCTTGATGAGCGAGTTGATTAATGACTGCTTCCTGCTCCGCAACTTCTTCACCGGTCAGTTCGCTCATTAACCCAGCGACTGGCAAGGCCAGCTGCCCGATCACTTTTTCTTCAGACACCAGTACGACTCCGCCACCTAGTTCCTTCAAGGCTGCCACCGCTTTTGCCATATCTTCATCGTTGGTTCCGGTGACAATTAAATTATGGGAATCGTGGGCAATCGACAGGGCGATCGCCCCTTTTTTCAAGCCATAATCCTTCAGCAAGCCCACAAACACATTCCCAGTATTGTGATGGCGTTCGATCACGGCGATTTTAGTCACATCCTGTTGAGAATCGTAAACAAATTCGCCGGCGTCATTCCGCTGTACTGTGACAATTGCTTCATTGGTTAAAGCTTCCTGAGGTACTACTTGGATGGCCCGGGCTTTGTCGGCGGTTAAATTCAGCACTAGCTGTTCCTTTTGGAATTTATCGATATGGACACTGGACTGGACACTTTCAGTTGAAGTGGTATGGATTTCCGGCAGATATTCGCCGGCTTTCGCTACCAGTTCACCATCAATATAAGTTTCTTCCACTGCAAAATCTTCCAAATCAGCAAAAACAATCAGATCGGCTTTCTTACCGGGAGCCACCGCGCCACGATCCGTCAACTGGCAGCACTGTGCGGCATTAAGGGTCGCCATTTGAATCGCCGAAATCGGATCAAGTCCTTCTTCAATACAAATCCGGATACTGTTGTCCAAGTGACCTACTTCCAAAATCGAAGCCGCCTGCAAATCATCCGCCACCAAAACACAGCGATGAGCATTTTGTGGCGTCACACCTTTTAACAAGGTCCGTAAATTCTGAGTAACCGAGCCTTCTCGCAAGAACACGTACATTCCCCTGGCAATCCGATCCTGCAATTCTTGCACCGTCGAGCATTCGTGATCATTGTCAATACCAGCTGCCGCATAGGCGTTCAGTTCTTTGTCGAAAACCATCGGCGCATGGCCGTCGATTCGTTTGCCAGCATTTTTGGCTACCAGTAATTTTTCCAGCACTTCATCTTGGGCATGAATCACGCCAGGAAAGTCCATGAATTCGGCTAGTCCTTCTACTAATTGATCCTGCATCGGCCCGACCATGTCATCAGCCGTCAGTACCGCACCGGCATTTTCCATATTAGTCGCCGGCACACAGGATGGCAGCATGTATTGAATATCCAAAACGGTTCCCTTAGCTGCTTCGATCATATAATCCAGACCCTTCAAGCCCAGCACATTCACGATTTCGTGGGGGTCAGCCAACACCGTCGTCGTCCCATGAGGAACCAGCAGGCGGCCGAATTGTTCCGGTGTGACATAAGAAGACTCCACGTGAATATGCGGATCGATCAAACCAGGCGCCAGGTATTTTCCTTGCAGATCATGCACGACTTCGCCTTCATATTCGCCGCCAATTCCGGCGATCGTGCCGTTGATGACTGCGACATCGCCTTCCAGCACAGTGCCGTTATAGACATCGATAATTTTCGCTTGTTTAAAAACCACATCGGCAGTCACGCGACCGGCCGCCACATCAATCAGTTGTTTCAGCTGTTGTTTGTTCATCTTCTGCTCACTCCTGGAAAAAAGTATTTCGTCCATTATAACAAGTCAGCAGAATTCCGCAAAGTTTTTCTTTAAAGTGAAAAAAGGCTGCTCTTGTCTCCAGCAGTAAAAAATATCTCTGCTTTTTCTGCAGATAGGCACCACTTTTCACGACAAAACCTGCAGAAATTAAATTATTTTATTAAGATAAAATTACAGCAGGTTCTCTTTTTAGCAGGTTTATCCCTAGCTGATTCAGCAGAATTTTCACTGATTTTTGTTACTCCGCCCCGTATTAGGCGAGAATTTAGATAAATCCATCGGACTTCCAATATTTCTTT
Organism: Candidatus Enterococcus moelleringii; assembly: GCF_017377575.1. Taxonomy (GTDB): domain Bacteria; phylum Bacillota; class Bacilli; order Lactobacillales; family Enterococcaceae; genus Enterococcus_A; species Enterococcus_A moelleringii. The sequence continues at coordinate 108,033 of NZ_JAFREM010000013.1, read as the reverse complement.
CCTTATTAATTATAAACGCATTATAACTTTTTTGGTTAACTATATAATTCACCTTATAACCAATGAAATTGTTTGGATTATTTAAAGAAAACGCTTGATTTTGATCAGCTATTTTTGTATTATAATTGAAAACATATTCCAACAATGGAATAATTCTAAGTAATCTTCAAAAGCGCCTTCGGGAGACCCGCAGCCCAAATTGACTACATCAGTAAGTTTCGGAAAACCTTTACCAACAAATCATTTTGAAATATGCAAACAGACGAGGAGCAGTGAACTATGACAACCGCAAAATACGTATTATCTTCCAGATCGATCAACACCATGAAAAGAACATCTCTCGAAAAACGCGTTCAGGATTTCCATTCTGAATCAGGTAACGATGTCTATACCATCCAAGCAACTTTAGCAGTGATGATTCGCAACGCCCTATCGACAGAGGACTTTTCTTTTTTGGCGGAGGATCTAATTCGTAAGATATTTTTGACTAGTAAGACTGTCCACGAGATTCGCTTGTCCTGCGTCTATTTCCGTGATTATTTCGATGCCGATCAGTGGGAAAAGGTCAAAAACCGTTTATTTGCCAGTGAAGCCGAGTTTGAACAGCTGACGAAAAGCACAGTGCTTTACATAGAAAAACTGCGTCCTCGCCTGATCTCCAAGGCACGACCCACCGAAAAGAAAACCAACATGATCTCTTATTTCAAAGACGGAAACGGCAAAAGACACAGCTGGAGTCTAAGCAACGTGAATCCCGATATCACCAAAAAGGAGCACTATGCCCTGATGTCTATTTTGAGTACCCTGAATATTTTCCACAAAGACGGCGTTCAGCGTTTTGCGGAGCCTATTTATGCTGACTTCACGGTTTATGAACCAAGCTTTGATCGTCGCGACGAAGAAGCTGCTGCTGAATTGGTGCAGAATGCTGGACAGCTGCTTCCACTTGATGCATCGTTATCCGATGCAGTTGAATCTACTGAAGCAGCTATTAATACTGAAATTGAAAACGCAACCGAAGACGAACCAATCGGTGATTCACAGGATGAAGACACTATTGTCGCAGAATCGGCAGAAATCATTGATGGACCTCCCAGCAAAACCTTATCCGAAGAAGAAGCACAAGCTTTAAATGATTTCTATACCGCCGGCTTTGATTCTTCCTCCGTTACTGATGAAGAGCGTGAAGTAATCGCCTTTAAAGCCGCCTTAGATAAACGGCCGATGCGGGAGATTCAGCTGGAAATGGAAAAAGAGAAGGAACGCGATCTGGAAAAAGCGCAGTCAGCTGATATGCCTAAAGGTAAAAAGGATTTGACCAAAAAGGAACGAAAGAAACTAGCCCAAGAGCGAGCAGATAAAATACAGCGGAATAAACAGAATAAATGGGGAATCTTAAGCCAGATCAATAAACGGGGAGGGAAAAAACGGAAGTAGCGAACAGAAAAGCTGCGTAACCTCGTTCAGCTTTGGAGGATCAGCTTTGGATTCCTCTGCTTTCTGATGGTGAAAAAACTTTTGCACACAGAAAAAACGTGCGGAAATCCGCACGTTAATCCAACTTATTCGGCTATAGAACCCAGCATCTTTTCTACATTCATATATTGGAAATCTTCCGGTTGAATGTAGACGATCGTCCCGGTTGCTGCCTGTATTGCTGCACTGATTTTTTCTTGATAGCGGGCGACTTGCGGAGTGATGAAGAAGACATCGTAGTCTTTGCCGCTGATTTTTTCTTCCAGCCGACTGACTGGAGCATAATCGATATCATAATCCAACTTATGCTCTCGAACAGCTTCCAGCATTTTTGAGACCAGCAGCGCGGCACTAATACCGGTTTCACAAACTATTAAAATACTTTTATCCAATTTGCTTCCCTTCTTTCTAATTATTGTGCGGCTAAGCCCCATGGAGAAAAGGCAACATAGGTCAAGATAACTACCACAACAACAATAATCGAGGCTAATTTTGTATATTTCCACGGCTTGATATCCACCTTGGTGTTAAAGATATCCAGCACGAATTTACCCTCTGGTCTCGCCTTAGAAACAGCCCAGATAATGAAGACGTCTAGGAAGAACAGAAGACTTAACACATACAAGAAATGAATATCGGCCAAGAATACTTTAGATAACGCATACAAGACAATGTGGACTCCTATAGTAACTTTGGCTGAGAGCGCCGTCGCCTTCTTAGAATAAAATGCGAACAAGATGATGACCAATAACGGCATATTATACAAGCCATTGAATTCCTGCACAAACTGGTACAAACCAGCTGGAGCCAAAGAGATCAATGGTGCTACGACAATCGAGATAACCCCCACAACAACGGTGGTAATTTTCCCGGCACGAGCAACTTGTTTATCATCTGCATCTTTGTTAATCATTGGCTTGTAAAAATCTAGGGCAAACAAGGTTGACGTTGAGTTCAAAGCGCCGGAGAAGGAAGATAAAATTGCGCCGAAAATTACGGCAGCAAACACCCCAAACAGCATCTGCGGCAACACTTCACTTACTAAAAACGGATAGGCATTGTCTGGATTCGACAACAGCGAATCGCCAAAAATATTGCGGGCAATGATCCCTGGGAAAACCAAGAACAAGGCGCCGAAAATTTTGAATACACCTACCATGAAGGCACCTTTTTGCGCTTCGGCCAAGTTTTTGCCGGACAGCGCTTTTTGCACGATCATCTGATTGGTACACCAGAAATACAAGTTGTTAAACAGCATCCCGGTAAACAATGTGGGCCACGGCACAACAGCCGAATCAATGGAACCCACGGAGTTCAACAGCTGCGGGGTGTTATCCACGATATAATCAAGCCCACCGATAAAGCTGCCGGATCCCAAATTCATTAGTCCTAAGAAAGGTATCAGCAAACCACAGGCCAGCAAGCCAACCCCGTAAACCGTATCACTATTGGCACTTAGAGACAGACCGCCGATTAAGAGATACAACACACCGACAATCCCGATGATTACCGCCACCAAAATAATAGCGACAATCGGCCGGATGCCTAAGAGCTCATCAATATGGAAGATCTTATTAAAGACCAATGCTCCTGAATACAGCACCACTGGTAAGAACGAGATCATATAGGTCACAATAAACAGAATCGAGACAATCCGCTTGGTAACGGTATCATAACGAATTTCAATAAAATCTGAAATAGTATTAATCCCATATTTGAAATATTTAGGTAAAAAGATTAGTGCTAACGCCACAATCGCAATGGCAGCAGTTACTTCCCAAGCCATTACTTCCATCCCGGCATGATAACTCTGACCATTTTGGCCGACAATCTGCTCGGTGGAAAGATTGGTCATAATAATTGTTCCAGCAATTGGTAAAGCCGTTAAGCTCCGCCCGCCCATAAAATAGCCTTCCGAACCAGAAGTATCGACACTTCTAGACCGTGAATAGGCAAAGACCCAAACACAGGCTACAATCACAACAAAGCTGATCATAGAAAATAAATTCACCGTTTCGCGCTCCTTTTTCTTTCTCTATTGTTTGTTGCCGACCCACTGAGTTTCCAGCGGACCGGCACAATGGTTAAAGTCCTGTTACTTCATTAATATAGGTTCTTGCCTTAACTGCATACTCAAACGGATTCGCTTTAGCAGGATCTTGTTCTGCTTCCACCACAATCCAACCTTCGTAGCCGCTGGCATCAATTGCTTCCCAAATTGGTTTGAAATCAATCATGCCGTCGCCGGGAACTGTGAAAGCTCCGCTCTTCACTGCGTTCAAGAAACTCATCTTCGTGCTCTTAACTTCCCCAACCACAACTTCGCGGATATCCTTGAAGTGAATGTGTTTGATGCGGTCTTGGTATTTGTTGTAGATCGCTACTGGATCTTCGCCAGAGAATACTAAGTGACCTGTATCAAACAACAGTTGAACTTTTTTAGGATCTGTAGATGCCATCAAGCGGTCAATTTCTTCCGTCGTTTGCACGCCGGTACCCATGTGATGGTGATAAACGATTTCCATATTTTTTTCGTGAGCCAAATCGCCTAATTTTTCTAAGCCATCTGTTAGTTTGTCCCATTCTTCATCTGTGAAGCTAGGTTTTGCATCAAAAACTGGTTGATCCATCATGCCTTGAATGCTGTGGCCTTGTTCGGCTACTACGATGACTTTTGCCCCCATTGCATGCAAGAAATCACGATGTTCGATGAATTCTTTAGCAGTTTCTTCAAAAGGTTTCGTGGTTAGGAAGGCACTAAACCAAGCGCTGGCAACCTTCAAGCCGCGGATATCTAAAAAGCGGTGCAATACTTTTGGATCACGGGGATATTTGTTGCCGATCTCAGTGCCGGTAAAGCCTGATAAGGCCATTTCACTAATAGTTTGTTCAAAGGTATTTTCTTTGCCTAATTCCGGCATATCATCATTGGTCCAGGCAATCGGTGCCATGGCTAACTGAATATTTTTTGTCATAATGTGCTCCTTCTACTTCAATTTGATGTAATTATTTTTCTCTGAAAAATAAATCTGATTATCTAGTCTTTCCCTACTTCAATCAAGCTGTCGGTGTCAAATGATTCTTGGCAAGCTAACGCAATACGAGTTGATTGCAGGCCATCGTAAGCATTGACTTCCGGTTGACGTTTGTCGTTGATGCAAGAAACAAATTCTTGGGCTTCGCGGACAAAAGCTTCTCTAAAGCGTTCAGGGAAATTTTGTGAGCATGGGCGAACTGTGCCGTGTTCGTTCATCACAGTTACCAAGTTTTTATCTGGTACTTGAGCAACGCGAAGCATGCCTTTGGTACCCATTACTTCTGTTTCAACATGATAGCCGTGAGCTGCGTTTCGGCCAGCCACTAGTAAAGCCATCGTTTTGTCTTCCAAACGCATCATTGCTGCGCCGGTTTCTAATTCGCCAGCTTGATCCAATTGTGGGTAAGCTGCGTTTTTACCAATTGCCCATACTTTGTCGACTTCTTGACCAGTCATCCAACGAACCAAATCGATATCATGGATCGCCATGTCTAAGAATAAGCCGCCGCTGTCATTGTTCATGGCAAACTCAACAAAACTTTCCATGCCTTCGCTAGGGTCAATGCCGTAGCAGCGAATTAAGGTAATTTCGCCGATTTCACCGTTGTCGATCATCGCTTTCGCATATTGATACGATTCGTCATAGCGGCGCATGAAGCCCAGCATAAAGACTTGATCCGGATGCTTAGTAATCACTTCTTGCGTTTCTTTGATTTCGTCTACCACTAAGCCGAGTGGTTTTTCGGTGAAGACATGTTTGCCATTTTTCATAGCTGTATCAACTTGCTGGCAATGGAAGCCAGATGGTGAAACGATGAAGACTGCGTCGATCACGTCGCTTTTAGTCATTTCTTCATAATCGGAGAAGGTGTTAAGAACTCCTAGTTCATTTTTGGCAAATTCTAATTCCTCAGGTACAAGGCTGCAGGCCGCTGTTAGTTCACAGCCTTGAATATTTTCTGCTAGATTGCGGGCATGAACTTTACCTAATCTGCCTAAACCTACGATACCGATTCTTACTTTACTCACAAAATTTCCTCCTAATTATAGATAAATGTCGGGACAAGTTTCCAATGCTATGTTGACTTTTTTGCCAGTTTCCCGGGCTTCATGCAGCGCCATCATAGTGATAGAAGCTGTATAGCCATCCCATGCAGTCGGTCCGGTAAATTTATCTTCTTGAATCGCTTGAACCCATATTTGGAATTCATAGTCATAGGCCTCTAAGAAACGCGTTTGCCAATCTGGTGAGATGGCGGTGTAATTTCTTTCTTCGGCTTTAGTGCGAATGTACGTTGGATCTGTCAGTCCGATTTCGGCTTCTTCACAAACTACATCGCATTTGATGTCATAACCAAAGCGGCAATTGACGAATACTTCCAAATCTATCGTGATTCCTGAAGTTGTTTCAAAAATTAGTAATTGGGGATCGTGTAAATCTTTGTGGGAATTTCTGGTTTTCTTCGGTAAAAGCAGCTGAACCGAAGCATAATCTTCTTCCACCAACCAACGCAGCGCGTCGATTTCATGGATGGCCGTATTGCTGATGGCCATTGGGGTAGTATAATTTTCGTCGGCACTTGGATTACGATGGGCACAATGCAGCATCAATGGTTCGCCATATTTCCCAGAATGAATCGCTTCTTTTAGTTCGATATAGCCGCGATCGTAGCGGCGCATAAAGCCAACTTGCACCAGCTTTTTGCCATAAGCAATTTCTGCATCGACAATCCGGCGGCAGCCATCACTGTCCATCGCCAACGGTTTTTCACAAAAAACGTACTTGCCATGCTTGATGGCTTCTAACACATATTGTTCATGGGTAGGGTCCCAAGAAGTAACCACTACTACGTCCACCTGATCTGAAGCGATTAGCGCTTCACCCGTTGCGAAAAATTCCGCATCGATTGATTTCGCCAGTGCTGTGGCTGCATCGACATTAATATCTGATACTGCAGTGACCCGGGCACCTTGTGTCTTCCCGTTAATTCGGTGAATGTGCTCAATTCCAATTGCTCCTGTACCTATTACGCCAACTTTGATTTCCATGTATAGATTCCTCCATAGTTATATATTCACGCAAAAATGCGTTGATCCCTTGAAAATTAAACGTTTTAATTCACAGATTCAGGTAATTCCTGATGAAAAATTGCGTAAACCCTAAATACTCAGCCTATCTTAACCAAAACCTCATAAAACTGGGAATTAAAAGTTTTTAAAATTGACCAACCGATGAATCAAGTCACCATTCAAATAGCTACTTAAGCATATTTTGATAATTTAATTAGCATCTCTTGATCAACTTAACTCCATTCTATTATCAAACGCTTACACAAGCAAGAACTTTTTCGTAATATAACAGTTAACTCCACAGAACGAACTGAACAAAGTCGATCACTTCAACGGATTATCAGCGAAATATTTTTTATAAAATATTTTTAAAACTGAAGAATCACTAAGAATATAGCGGTCAAAAACGCCTTTTTATTCAAGATATCGCTGATTCAAGACAAATTTTGGTACCTTTTTTCTATTCAAACTTCCCCATTGGCCATATTATGATGATATCAGTGCCTGTCTTGATTGCCTCAGTCTGACGAAAACTAGTGTTTATTATGTAGGAACTGATGATTTTCGTGGATATATCCGCGAATTAATACTCTTCATTTCAAACTCCAACATTTTACCAAAAGTTCAAAATATCACAAAATCATAGCTATCAACGTCTCCTGAATTTAGCACTTACCATCCTACTAAACATTACGAAATTATATCTAGTGGGCTGATTATTATACTTCCTTCGCTCCAAATAGACTGCAAAAAGTGGCACTGGCAGCTAGCTCATTTTATAGGTCTTCATTTTTCCAAACCCCTGGAAAAATGAATAAGATTTTCGTACGCTTACCATCCTTCTAAACATTACGAAATTATATCTAGTGGGCTGATTATTATACTTCCTTCGCTCCTATTAGACTGCGAAAAGTAGCACTGACAGCTAGCTCATTTTATAGGTCTTCATTTTTCCAAACCCCTGGAAAAATGAATAGGATTTTCGTACGCCTACCATCCTACTAAACGTTACGAATTTCTATCTAGTTGACCAATTTCTATATTTACTTCGCTCCTATTAGACTGCAAAAAGCAGCACTGGCAAAATAAAAAAACCCTTAACTGTTAAGTTAAGGGTGCGGTTGAGCTTCGTTCAACTAAGGCGACCGGTAAAATGACTTCCTCAGCCGGTTTGTCCGGGTTGTTAATTCGTTCCATTAAAATTTTGGCAGTGGTTTCGCCAATCGCCGGAATCGACTGAGCGACGGTAGTCAGCCTAGGCGTAATGTATTCACACATTTCCACATTATCGTAACCGATCACGCTGTAATCGTTAGGAATCTCCTTGCCAGCATCCTCCATTCCCCGATACAAACCAAAGGCCATCTCATCGTTGATGGTAAATATTCCAGTGGCCCGAGTTTGGACGATTTGCTCAACAGCTTTGCGTCCGCCGTCTTTACTCATCTTGGCATCGATAATGGTGATGGAAGTAGCTGACTGGTCATCGCAGGCTTTTTTGAAACCCCGCAGTCGATTTTGGATATGCTCTGGCGCGTCAATCGGCATGACAATCACCAGATCCTTGTGTCCTAGCTTCAATAAATGCTGGGCCGCCAGCTGACCGCCTTTAAAGTCATCCGACAAGACTGCATCACTCAGGCCTTCAATCCGCTTTTGGTCAATGTTGATGTAGGGCCGTTTTCGCTTCTCCAGCATTTCATACAAGGTCTCATTGGAAATCGCTGAAGTGGCAATAATAAAACCATCCACCCCGCGACGCATCAATTCCTCTAAGTAATACTTTTCCTTGCCTTCATCAAAGTTGGCATTACAGAGAATCGTAACGAAATTTTCCTGATAAAGCGCCTTTTCGATCCCGGATATCAGCTGACCGAAAAAGGGATTGGTGATATCTGACATCATCACCCCAATCGTCTTACTTTTTTTGATGATCATCTGCTGGGCAAAATAATTGGGCTGATAATCCAGCACTTCTTTAGCCTCCAGCACCTTCTCCACCGTTTTGCGAGAAAATTTATTTTCATTGCCGTTTAAAATTAATGATACCGTTGCGATCGATACTCCCGAATATCTGGCAACATCCTTGATAGTAACGCGTTTGCTTTCCATCTTAACCTACCCCTTCATCGTTTTTTGTTGTAAAAAATTAAAACGATTCACTCTTTCATTTTATTTCTATAACTTAATTATAAAAGTTGTTGCCAGCTTTTCAAGTAGTCTGTGTAAATTTTGATTGGATCTTTTTTTACACACAGAAAAACACCATGAAACCTCGAAAGATTTCATGGCGTTTGCTTAAATTAAGATACCAATTGATTGATACGGCTGCAAAGTGAAGTCTGAAGTAACTTCCGTTGAAAGATAGTTATCGATCAACACTTCACCACCGACAAACTCTTCCGGCAGCTGGACTTCAGCAGCTTGGGCAAAGAAGTTGTTTAACACTAACAGCTTCTGACCATTATGTTCTCTGACAAAGCCATAAACTGACTCGTGTTCCGGCACGAAGGCTTGATAGCTGCCTTCCGCAATCACCGGATATTCCTTGCGGAGACGGATCAGCTTTTGGTAGTAAGCAAAGATCGAGCCTTCTTCCAGTTCCTTGGCGGCATTGATTTCAGTGGCATGATTGCCGACTGCTAACCAAGGGGTTGCCTTAGAGAAACCAGCGTTGACCTCGTGGGTCCATTGCATTGGGGTACGGGCATTGTCGCGGGATTTGCTTTGCACAATTTCAAAAGCTCTTTCGGGCGATTTGCCTTGCTCCAGCAATTCTTGGTAAGCATTCAAGCTTTCCACATCTACATAGTCATCCATCGATTCAAAATCCGGATCTACCATGCCGATTTCTTCTCCCATATAAATGTAAGGCGTTCCCCGATTCAGGTGAATCGCTGAAGCCAACATTTTTGCGCCTTCCACCCGATAGTTTTCCACATCCACGAAACGGTTTAGGGCCCGCGGCTGATCGTGGTTATTCCAAAACCAAGCGTTCCAGCCTTGATTTTCACTCATTTGTGTTCCCCACGTGTGAAACAATCGCTTCAATTCAGCGAAGTCAAAAGGTACTTTGGTCCATTTTTTGCCTTCTTCATAATCCACTTTCAAATGATGGAAATTGAAGGTCATAGACAATTCATGGCGCTCCGGCTGAGTGTACATAATACAGTTTTCCACGGTAGTAAAGCTCATTTCTCCCACCGTAATGATCTCGGGATCACTACCGTAAGTGGCTTCGTTCATCATCCGCAAATACTCATGGGTAATTGGCTTATCGGTGTACTCCGGCTTGCCGTCACTCATCGCATTGCTTTGCAGCACTTCGTCTTTACCGATCAAATTGATCACGTCAAAGCGGAAGCCTTTAATACCTTTATCCATCCAAAAACGCACCACATTAAACAGCTCTTCCCGAACTTCCGGGTTGCGCCAGTTTAAATCAGCTTGGGTGATATCAAACAAATGCAGGTAATACTTGCCGGTATCACCAAAAGGTGCCCAGGCGTTGCCGCCAAATTTCGACACCCAATCGGTGGTTTCATCGCGAATAATAAAGTAATCCTGGTATTTTTTATCACCAGCTAAGGCTTTTTGGAACCACTCGTGCTCAATGGAAACATGGTTCAAGACCATATCCAGCATCACGTCGATGCCGTGTTCTTTGGCTTTTTGAATTAACGATTCAAATTCCTCCATCGTGCCGAAGACCGGATTGACCGCAGTGTAATCGGAAATGTCATACCCGTTGTCTTTTTGCGGACTTGGGTAGACTGGATTCAACCAGATCATATCCACCCCTAACAGCTTCAAATAAGGCAGCTTTTTAATGATCCCTGCTAAATCGCCAATCCCATCTCCATTGGTATCCAAATAAGATTTGGGATAAATTTGATAAATAACTTTGTCCTTAAAAGACATCTTCTTCCTCCTAAAACCAGGCAGCTGGGTTCTCCAGCCGCCTACATTCATTTATAAATGAGTGACAGTCATGATCGCTTCATCTAAGCTAATCGGTGCTGCTTCTAAAACTGGATCCACTTGAAATTCATTCGAGTTAGTGATGATTATCGGTGTTTGTACTTCATAGCCAGCTGCGCGAATCGCATCAATATCAAATTCCATCAACAGTTGACCCTTAGTTATCGAGTCTCCTTGGCTAACTTTGGCAGTAAAATGCTCACCATCTAATTTCACCGTATCAATCCCGATATGGATCAACACTTCGGTGCCATCTTCGCTTAATAAGCCAATGGCGTGTTTCGTTGGGAACAATAATGTAACTTGACCATCAAACGGCGCATACAATTTGCCTTCGGTGGGATCAATTACCACACCTTGGCCCATCATACCTTCTGCAAAGACTGGATCTTTAGCTTGGCTTAATGGAAGAATTTCACCTTTTAATGGAGCAAACAATTCTAATACTTGCCCTTTTTTGCTGACAACAGGTTGGTCAATGTCGTTTAAATCAACCGCCATTGCTTCGCCAACTCGGTCAATTTTGTTGAAAATTCCCGCTTTGCGGAAGAATAGTGTTAAGACAAATGGTACGGCAACCGCGATCACCATGCCGATGCCAAAGATCAAATAGTCTTGTGGGCGAATCGCCAAGATTCCTGGCAACCCACCAACCCCGATAGACAAGGCACGAACTCGGAACAGTGTCACAAACAAGCCGGCAATCCCGCTACCAATCATGGCCGCGATAAATGGATACATGTACTTCAAGTTAATCCCGAACATCGCTGGTTCTGTTACTCCCAGCCAAGCCGAAATGACAGATGGTACAGAAACTTGTTCTTCTTTTGTGTTGCCTTTATGGGCATATACGACTGCCAATACAGCAGCCCCTTGTGCGATGTTGGATAGACAGATCATTGGCCATAAATTGGTTGAACCAAAGTCAGCCACCAGCTGTGAATCAATCGCTAAGGTAGTATGATGCAGCCCGGTAATAACCAGCGGCGAGTAGATTGCCCCAAAGAATCCGCCGAACAACCAGCTGAAGCTTGAAGTCAAACCAGCATTTACTACAGTAGAAATCACGGTACCGATTTTCCAACCAATTGGTCCTAAAATCAAGTGAGCCGCAAGAATCGTTGGCAACAGTGAAAAGAATGGTACGAAAATCATCGAAATTGCTTCTGGAATACGTTTTCTAAAGAAGCGTTCCAGGTAAACCAGCAGGAAGCCGGCCAGCATCGCTGGAATAACCTGCGCTTGGTACCCGATTTTTTCCACCGTCATGAAGCCAAAGTTCCAAGTGTAGTCGGCAGCAATTTCAGCAGCTGTCGTTCCACTTACCGAATACGCATTCAGCAACTGCGGAGATACTAAGGTAATCCCCAGCACAATTCCCAAAATTTCGGTGGCACCCATTTTACGGGCGATACTCCAAGTAATCCCGACAGGCAGGAAGTGGAAGATCGCTTCCCCTGGCAACCACAAGAAGCTGTTAACAGCATCCCAAAACGTTGAAGACTGTGTGATGGTTTGTCCATCTAAAAAGCCCATTGGTACTGCTTCTAAAATGTTACGGAACCCTAAAATCAAACCGCCGACAATAATTGCAGGTAATAATGGTGTGAAAATTTCAGCTAAAACAGTAATGGCACGTTGAACAGGGTTTTGATTTTGCTTAGCAACTGATTTGGCTGCTTCCTTTGAAACGCCTTCAATCCCAGCCAAAGCAGTAAACTCATTGTAAAAGACCGAAACGTCATTGCCGATGATTACTTGGAATTGCCCCGCGTTGGTGAACATCCCTTTAACCGTCGCAATATCCTCAATCTTACTTTCATCCGCCTTCTTGTCATCAACTAATACAAAACGCATACGAGTGGCACAGTGAGTCACAGCAGAGATATTTTGTTTCCCACCAATCGCCTCTAACAGCGCCTTGGCATCTTTATCATATTTACCCATCTTTTTCCCTCCAATTTCTAAACTTGTATGGATAAGTTCTATCTGCCTTAACTATAAGGAATTCTCACCTATTTGTAAACCGCTTACAGTTTTGTCAACCCGTTTTTAATTAGAATTCTCTCATATTTATTTAAGGAATTAAAGGATTCAAGCTTCTTTTCTGTCTAGGTTTTACCGACCTGTTGCACAAATCACCTACAAGTGATCGATAAAAAATCCTTTAAATAAGTTTTTTCTAATGTTGTAAAACTATCTAGGAAAGCGCTTTACAATAGAGCGATTTTTATTTATACTTGTCTTGCTTATCCGTACAAGTGTAACGAAAGGCTTCGCAAACTCGCTCAGCTTTGGAGCATTAAGACTAAACTTTGGATAAACTGCACCTCAAGTTTCTCCAAAGTTTTGCTTAATGTCGACAAAGCTAGTTTGCGAAGCCGGACATGGAGTAACATACTATACATTAAATTGAATTAGGGTGCCAGTCCATCTTTTCGCAGTTCTGCAAACATCAGAAATCTTTCTAGAACTATTCTCTACAATAAAAGAGAAGCGGTTAGTTGGATGGTATGCGTGGTGAAAATCGAACTAATTTTTCTGTAGGAAAAATTAATACATTAAAATGAACTAGGAGGCATAACATGAAAACATACGAAATCATCTACCAGAACATTGAGCGGGGCATTTTAAAAGGCATCTACCCACCCGGCAGCTATCTTCCCAGTGAAAACCAGCTGCGAAAAACCTATGCTGTTTCTCGTGACACCATCAGAAAGGCCCTTTCTTTATTAATGGCCAACGGCTACATCCAAAAAATGCAGGGAAAAGGTTCTTTAGTGCTAAAGCGGGAGCAACTGCGGTTTCCAGTTTCTGGCTTAACCAGCTACAAGGAGCTGCAAAATTCTTACGGTTACGAAAGCGTGACGGATGTAGTAAGTCTGACAAAAGTGACGATTGATGAAGAAATGGCTCGCCGAACTGGGTTTGAGTTGGGAGAAATCTGCTGGTCCTTGATTCGTACCCGCCAAATTGATCAAAAGAAAATGATTTTGGATAAAGACCTGCTGCTGGTGTCTTTGATTCCTGAATTGGATACCGAGATTGCCAAGGATTCGATTTATCGCTACTTTGAGCAGGACTTGCATATCAACATCGGCTTTGCGGAAAAAGAAATCACGATTGACAGCTTAACTGAAGAAGATCGCGAATTGTTGGATTTAAATCAACACGACATCAACATCGTTTCCGTGAAAAGTCGCGTGTACACCTCAGAAGCACGGCAATTTCAATATACCGAAAGTCGTCATCAGGTGGATAAGTTTCGGTTTTTTGATTTCGCTCGGCGGAATCCGTCGACGATGTAAAAAGCGTCAGTATATTATAGAAGGAAGTGGTCCAGGTGGATAAGATCGAAATCGAAACATGGGGTAATTCGGCTGGTGTGAGGTTATCTGAAGAGATGCTGGAGGCTCTGGGTGTAAAAATTGGTGATACGTTAGAGATTGACATTAACAACAAGGAGCTTGTTTTGAAAAAATATAAGCCTTTTACTGTTGAAGACTTATTCAAAGGTTTCCTTAATGAAGCTGAGGAAACCTCCCCTTCGAACATCATAGCCTTCCCAACATTAGACAATGAGAAGTAGTAGAATAAAGATGACTAGAAAAACACCGATCCTGAGAGTTAGCTTGTTGGTCTAACTTTTAGGATCGGTATTTTTTTGGTTCTATTTTTCGTTCATTAACTCCATCCACCGCTCTTTATACTCTCCAGCCAATTCTTCCACCTGCTGAAAATCACCAATCGCTGCAGGAGCCAGCAAATTACCGCCTACTCCCACCATCACCGCGCCGGCTGCATGCCAGTCGGCTAAGTTTTCCAAATTCACACCACCGGTCGGCATCAGATTCGCGTGTGGCAGTGGACCTTTGACCGCTTTGATCATTTTTGGCCCTGCGCTGTCGCCCGGGAACAGCTTGATGACATCCACACCGCTTTTTAAAGCCTGCTGGATTTCGGTAATCGTTCCACAGCCTGGCAAATAAGGAATTTGATACAGGTTGCAAAGCTCTGCGGTTGCCGGATCGAATGCCGGACTGACAACAAAGGAAGCGCCGGCCGCCAGCATGCGTTCGGCACTGGCAACATTCAACACGGTGCCGGCACCGATGATCACATCTGCCCGCGAAACATATTCTGCTTGCAATTCCCGCAGCACTTCTTCTGCTTGAGGTACAGTCAGCGTCACTTCGATTCCGGTAATCCCACCTTTGATCAAGGCAAGGCAGGCGTTCAAGGCTTCCTGTTTATCCTTGCCCCGCACGACTGCGATCACTCCGGCTTGCTGCAATTTTGCTAATAACTCCATTCGTTGCATATTTTCCACTTCCTATTCTACGTTGACATGTTCGTGCAAGGCATCTTCGTTGGAGGTATCGTCACGTTTTGCCAGCATCAAAGTCAAGGCATCCATGGTAATGTGCACGGTTTGGTCAAATAAGGAAGACAGCAGCTGCACTGATTTCACGCCGGCACCAGTTTTGGTTGCACCGGGAACGACAATCACTTGATCCGCCAATTCAGCCAACGGCGACGTTGGATCGCTAGTTAAGACGACAATATCCAGTCCCAGCTTTTTAGCTGCTTGAGTATCCGCCACGATACTTTTGGTGGTACCAGAACCGGAAATCGCTACCCAAGTGTCGCCTTTTTGAATGGATGGGGTAATGGTTTCCCCCATGACGTAATCGGTATAGCCGATGTGCATCAGGCGCATTGCAAAACCTTTGCCTTGAAATCCGCTGCGGCCAGCACCGATCACAAAAATTCGTTTATCTTTTTGAAAATACTTCATGGCAGCTTCAAGCTGACTTTCGTCCACCTGCTGCATGACTTGATTGATCTCTTCCATAATAGTTGTCATTGTACTCATAAGTGTATTCCCTCCATAAATTCCCTGACGGCTTGTTGGGGATCGTCAGCTTTGGCAATTTTTGAACCGACAATCACGATTTCGGTTAAGCCTTGTTGGGCCAACCCCTTGGCCTGCTCCAAATCAATCCCGCCAGCGATTGCCAGTCGTTTGATTGTCGGAAATTTTTCGTGAAAAGCTGCCACACTAGCGACGGCATCCAGCTTGTCCTTGCGATCAATCGAATGATGCAAGGCGAAAATTGCCTCCTCGAAATCAGTTAGCTGAGCAACTTTCTCATCGCCAACCTCCAGCAAATCAATCATCATGGTTTTCTCCTGCTCCTGTGCCACCTCATAGCAAGCCTTCAAGGTATCATAAGAAGCAGCACCCATCACGGTCAAAATATCTCCGCCATAGCGATAACCTTGGCGAAATTCGTAGGCCCCTTCGTCAATGGTTTTCAAATCCACTAACAATTCAGTTTTAGGCAAGACCGCACGGATTTCTTCAATCGCGCGGTTGCCGTAGTCTTTAATCAGTGAGGTACCGATTTCTAAAATATCCGTCTGACCATCTAATTTCCCAGCCAGCTCCACAGCGTCTTCTAAACTTACTCGATCAATTGCGGTTTGCAGCTTCATTTTGCTACCACCTCGTGTTCTGCTAAAAAGGCCTCCAATTCTTCGGGCGTTGGGTAGCCATCGTTGTCACCAGGGGATTGAACCGCCAGTGCCCCCACAGCATTGGCCCGAATGACAGCCTCCTCTAAACTTTTTCCTTCTATTAAAGCAGTGATTAATCCCGCCGCAAATCCGTCGCCGGCTCCAACTGTATCCACTACCTCGTCTACCTTGAAACCGGAAATGGTAAAGCTGCTGCCATCCTTTTGCTTCACATAAGCGCCTTCGGTTCCTAATTTGACAATCACCGTTTTGGTGGCTGCGCCATTGGCTAAGTAAAAATCAGCAATCGCTTCTGGGTCACGGCTGCCCATCAAAATTTCCCCTTCGTTGATGCCAGGTAAAATAATTTCGGCATGAGAAGCCAGTTCATTGATGGTCTCCACCATTTTTTCTCGGGATTCCCACAGCTGTGGTCGCAAATTCGGATCAAAAGTCGTACGGATATTTTTTTCTTCTAATAGTTGAACAAAGTGACGAAAAGCAGTTAAGGCTTCTGACGAAATCGCTGGGAAAATCCCCGATAAATGCACCATCTTCACTTCCGAAAAATCAATCGTATCTAAAACCTGTTGTTGAAAATGAGCCGCAGCTGATCCTTTGCGGAAGTAGAAAATGCTGGGATCGCCGTCACTCACTCGATCCTTCAATTGAAAGGCGGTCCAGAAGTCTTCCGTTTGGTCCACATAATCAGTGCCTACTTTATTTTCATTCAGCTGATCAATAATAAACTCGCCAAAGGGATCTTTTCCTACGCGAGTGATGTATTGAGTAGAGTGCCCTAAACGGGAAACTCCCACCGCCACATTCACTTCGGCTCCCGCCAAAAACTTTTGGAAATTCTGCGCATCCTTCAAGCTTTTGTCCACCTCAGTCGATCCAAACAAAGCAATCGGTTCACCAATCGTTAAAAATTCACTCATCATTTTTTCCTCTTTTCTTCTATTATAATAAGATATAAGCTGTCGCCAGATTCAATACGGTTGCCAGCCAAGCCCAAGGGAGGCCGGTCATTAAGAAGGTCTTAGTATCCAACTTGGCATATTGGACTGACCACAAATTCCAGGATTGGGTGATACAAGCTGAGACCCCCATCATGGATGGAACCACCAGCAAACCATACAAGAAATATTGGTCAAACATGCCGGTTCCCACTAGGATCGCCGCCGTAGCTGCTCCAGCACCGTACAACATCAACGGCCCCCGGAAGTAAGACAGCGGTGCGATGACTGCGATGATAATTACTAGAATCAATTTGCTGTCAGGAATCACCTGTTGGAAAATACCGGTGAAGCCGGACATCGCATGAACGGCCGCCGATTGAAACATGGTCAAAACGAACAACATAATCAGCAGGCCAGCAATATCACTAATCGCATGCTTAGCAGTCTCGTTCATCATGGTGACAAATCGGGGATAGCTCTTCATGTTGCCAGTCGCCGCAAAAGCAATAATCGTTGAAAGCAGTAAAGCCGGCACGGCATCCCATTTGGCAAAAATACTCAAGGCTACCGGTAACACTGGTAAAATGTACGTCCAGATGGGCACTTCAGGAATTTCTTCACTGCCGTCGCTGGTAATAATTTCTGGTGTACCGTTACGAATTTTCTTGGCATTAAACAAAATGAACAACAGAACAATCACCATTTGTACGCCCATCGCCACAAAGCCGAAGCGTTGATAATGCGTCCCCCACTCGACTTCCGGGAAAAACACTTGGAACTGAACGAAAAGCACGTTGTTTACATACATTGCGGCGCCAATCGACATGGTGAAGACTAAAACGGCAATGTTCCGCGGCACGCCGATGGAAAACATAATCGGAAACAAGATCACACCTACCGCAATTGCCGAACCAACCCCGTAAGAGCTGGTGAAGATCAAAGCGATAACCAAGGCGATCAGCACGGTCGCCAGCACGGGACTTTTCTTGCCGACGGTTTCGGTGCGGCGGCTGATACTGCCGGCGATCCCGGTATCCACCAGCACCCGGCCGAACCATGACCCGAAGATAATATAAGCGGCGGTCTTGCCGTAATTTAAAACCGGTTCGGTAAAAATTTCTTGAATTGCTTGATTGAATGGCACCCCGCCGATAATCGTCCATAACACCGCCATTACGAAGAATCCGACGGTCAAGTTGCCGCCCTTCATGGCGTAAAGCACGAAAATAATGAAGGTAACCGCTAACAAAATTCCTATAATTGCACTACTCATGATTTGTCACCTCCTAATATTGATTTAACTCGCTTAAAATCTTTTGATAGGTAGAAACTGGCTTGCTGTGATCATCCACAAAAAACTCATTTTCCAAATTGTTAAAACGTTGCGCCAAGTAATAAGCACTTAGGTAGGCAGCCAACGCTTCTTTAGCAGCCGCCTCCATCTCGTCTTTTTCGATATCGGGTCGCTTAATCGTGTCCATAAAATGATAAGCGAATGTTTCGGGATCAATTTTAGTTTGTTGGTCTTGCATGCTGTTACGCCTCCTCTAATAACTGCTTAGCTGCTAAAATTTGTTCGTCTTCAGTGGTTGGGTATTCGATTGCCACAGGCACATCCTTTGGTAAAATAGCTAAAATTTCTCGCCATTGGATCACGCCTTCATCTAAACCGGCTGCTTGCGGCTGATCGTTTTCGTAAGCTACGTCTTTTACATGGATGTAACGAACATACTCCTTCAATGCTTCAGCCGCTTTTTCTTCAGACTCGCCAACAAAACGCCAGTTGCCTAGGTCATAAACATATCCAATGTCCAACGCTTGCGCCTTAACCGCTTCCATAAAAGTGGCAATGGCTTGGATGGTTCCCGATGTTTGGGTTTGATCGTTTTCGATATTGACTTCAATGCCTTGCTTGGTCAATTCCGCTAATTTATCCAATGAACTGTCGGCTTGAAAGTCGCCAATGTTCCATTTAATGTGTTTTACACCCATTTGTTGGGCCTCATTTAGATAGTCAGGCAGCTGAGGATTTATTGTGCCTTCAACAAAGACTTCCTCCGGCACACTGTAGAACAGCCCGATGCCCTGCTCCTCTGCCGTCTTTTTGATAACAGACATCTCTTTAGCTAAATCCTTAAAGTACTCACGACGAATCTCGACTTGATCAAATCCCAGCTCCTTGGCCTTGATTAGCAGGTCGCTTTGAAGCGCTCCCTTTTCGACTTTACTGGCAAAAACTAATAAATTTAAGACTACTTGTTCTTTCTTCATAAACAGCTCTCCTTCAATGTGTTAACCGGTTTCCATACTCATATAGTAAACCGGTTTCCAAAAGAAGTCAAACGCTTTCAGTTTAAAAACACCTTTCCGAGTACACAAAAAGAAAGAGAATCATGGAAACCGGTTTCCACGACCCTCTTTCTCGCCTTAAGGTTTTCTTAATTAATAACAACTATATTGAATGACGCCATTGCAGCTTGGTTGGCACCACGATTTCTTCTGCTAGATACTTCTCGGCTTTCAGTAATTCTAAAATCTTAGCAGCCGCCGTTTGGCCGATCGCTTGGGACTGCTGTTCAATACTGGTAATTCCCGGTCCTACCAGGGCGGTTAGGTTCCAGTCATCAAAGCCGGTAACCCCCACATCTGCCGGAATATCTATTTTTTCTTCTATTAAAAGCGTCAACACCGCCATCAACACCCGACCATTGGAAGCAAAGAGCATCGTCTTTTTCGGCGAATTGATTTCCGCCAGCACCCTCTTGGCAAATGCCTCATCCATGGTGGTTTCCATCAACTCGACATTCATGCCCGCTTTGCCAGCGATGTCCGCCACGGTATGATAGCGAATTTCCCGTGTGGTCACCTCGCGCAACGGTTCACTGACTACCACGATTTTTTGATAGTCCTGCTGGATGACGGCCTCCATGATTTTTTCAATCGCCGACACATTGTCGGTGATCACGGCTGGCCACTCAGCGGGATCGGTCTGACGATCCACCAGCAGCAACGGTATATTCCGCTCTTTTAAAAAGGCATAATGCTGGGGATCACGGGAAGATGGTTGTAAAATAATCGCCTCCACGCTTTGATCCAGCAGCTTTTCTAACAAATCTCGTTCTTGTTCAATCGAGTTAGCGGCATCCATAATAATCATTTGGTAGCCTCGCTTCTCCAGCACTTCCCCGATTCCCTTCAATAGTAAAGAAGAGTACATGTTGGAAATATCCGCTACCACTACCCCGATAAGGTAGCTGCGTTTGGATTTTAAAGATTGCGCTTGCCGGTTGGGGCGATAGTTCAGCTCCTCAATCACCGCTGCAATTTTTTCTTTGGTTTCCTTGGACATATTGCCGTAGCGTCCGTTTAAAAAGCGGGAGATGGTGGTTTTGGAGACCCCCGCTTTTTCTGCCACTTGATTGATGGTTACTTTCTTCTTCATGCAGGTTCCTCTTCACTGTAGTGTTTCTTTCATTCTAACGGATAGAATGAGCTTTGTGAAGAATTAGTGGGCCAACATCTCCTGGGCAATCTCTATCCCAGAAAGATCCACTGGATAGTAAGTCGGCCAATGATCCATTTCTTCTAATAAAGCATCTTGGCTGTCATTCCCATAGTAAATATGGAAATGCCCGGATTTTTCTGGGCTGATGCCGTGATCGCTGAATTGGATATACTTGAAGGCGTCGGTATCACCTTTGGCTTCAAATAAGAAACGCACGCCGCGGTTGCCGGCTTTGTAGTCTAAAATTTCATAGCCGGCTGACTTGTATTCCGCTGATTTTTCGGTGCCGTCGTCAAAAATGAAGGTCATAGTGTCGCCTTTGATTTTGATTTCCTTCACATCGGTTTGATAGCCGGTTTCGTAATACGCTTTGTATTCAGCAGCCGTTTGTGAGGAATCCTTCTTCTCTTTGTACTCCATCACTTGATCCAGCGTGCCATCCTCCAAATAAGGATACACCGATTGCCAGGCGCCGGCCCAGTCAGTTAGCGGACGTTCCTCCACATCTCCATCTTTAAAATAGCCGTTGTAGACATTCTTTTCTTTTTCAGGCGCCAAATTGCCTTCTTTGGGATTTTCGGTATCCGTCGTTTTCCGCAACGCAGTCAAATTTTCTTCCATCACGGAAATGTAGTCTTCGCCGTCATCCATTTGATCCTGGGTTAAGCCTTCCAACGGATTCAGGACTTCGGTTTCGATCTTGGTTTCGGCAGCTAGTGTTTCTGCGACACTGCTTTTGGCATTTTCTTCAAAGTAAACATATTGGATGCCGTTTTCTTCCACAAACTCCTTCAATTCCGCCAAACGTGCTGGGGAAGGTTCTTCTTCCGCCGACACGCCGGAAATCGGCACTTGGTTCAAGCCGTACTCCAGAGCTAGATAGCTGAAGGCCGCATGCTGCGTGACAAAGCTGGTTTGCTTCACATTCGTAAAAGCATCCGAATATTCTTGATCCAGTTTTTCTAATTTTTCCAAATATTCCGCCGCATTGGTCTTGAAGGCTTCGGCGTGTTCCGGGTAGCTTTCACTTAATTGATCACGGATCGCTTCGACTTCCTTCACCGCTAAGCTGGGTGCCAGCCACACGTGAGGGTCTAATTCGTGGTGATGGCCTTCTTCGCTATGGTCATGATCGTGCTCTTCTTCCTCGCCCCCCGGCATCAGCAGCATCCCTTCTGTTGCTTTAATGACTTCCACGTTTTCTTTTTCCAAAGATTTCGCAACATCAGGTACCCACATTTCCATGTTTTCGTTGTTGTATACCAAGGCATCGGCTTCTTGAATCTTGGCAATATCTTTCGCTGATGGTTCAAAATCATGGGAGTCGGTTCCGGCTGGTACCAGCAGTTCCACCGTTCCTTCATCTCCTACAATATTTCTAGTAAAATCGAACATCGGGTAGAAGCTGGCAACGATGGTTAACTCGCCATCCGCTGCTGCTTTTTCATTTTCATCGTTATTTCCACAGGCACCCAGCACCCCGGTTAATCCTATTAAAGCCAACCATTTCCAAGCTTTTTTCATTTTCTGCATGCTCCTTTACGCTTTATACTTGCAAACCGTAACATTTACGTTTTGCCGCATGGGTTTAAATTTAGCACAGGCGCATTTCTTTTGTCAACAACAAATAAAAAAATCCTCCAAAAAGAAAAACAGACCAAAATCTGAAATCAGATTTTGATCTGCTAAGTTAACCTTCGACAATTTCGGTCTGCTGATTCTTGTAGTGCTTGACACTTAAGGTCTCAAACACTGCTAAGACGGGATGCTTGTACTCCAAAGACTGTTGAAAATCATTTAGTTTGGCAGTGACAGCTTCGTAGCCTTCGATTTCTTCCAATAAGAAGAAGCCCTTCAAGGCCAGACTCTCGTGATTCTCCGGATCGACAAAGAATAAACTGCCGTTACGATTGGCACGAATATTTTCCGCGGTCCGACCGTCTTGGTTAATATAAAACTTGAAATAGTGAAAGCCGCCCCGTTCCAGCGGTTTGGATACCGCAATCACATGGGGAAAGCCGCGACTGTCAATCGTAGTCAAGGTGGCTGTGTCCACCTTTTCCAGTAACTCTTCAATTTCTTGATCCATTAGTTGCCTCCTTTGGCATTTACTTTTTTCTCAGGTACATAAATCGTTAAAAATTTGTGGAGCCAATCCAGCTCAAGGGGCAGCTTCGGCCCTTTATCTCCATCAATGCGGGCGACGATTTCGTTATCGGTCAAAGGCGTCAGGCGAATTTTCGTTGGCTGCAGGTACAGAACCGAATCCGAATTCTCCAATTTCCCGGTGAACACGAAACGGGCTAGTTGAATTAATTTGAAAATCGTCATGTTATGCAAAATGCTCACATGAAAGGATTCTGACCCCTTTTGGACATAACTCATACCACCGATTGAGCTGGTGGTGGTAATCAGGCCAAACCAGACCTTAATATCCTTTTTGAAAGAATCCGCCTCGATGCGAACTTTATAAGAACGTTTCTTACCGAATTGCTTGATGGCCTTAATCGGGTACACAATCAGTCCGAATTTTTGTTTTTCCTGCTGACGCACTTCGTTGGAAATATCCGCAAAGGTCCCAAAGGCAAAAGAGCTGACAATCGCCTTCTCTCGTTCGCCGCAAGAGCCGATGCCTACTTCTCGCGTGTGACCGGCAACGATCACGTCCATCGCTTCTTCCAAATCCATCGGAATATGCCAGCGTTTGGCAAAATTATTGACTGTCCCTCCAGGAATAATGCCAAATGGAATCGACCTGCCCGCCTGAACAAAGGCCGTTGCCACAATGTTCAACGTGCCATCGCCGCCGATGGCCACAAGCGCCTCGTAATCGTCTAAATGATCCTTGATTTTCTCGATAGCAGCCTCCGGATCTGGTGCCGTTAAGAACTCAGCCTCTTTGTTCACGGTAGCTAATTTCTCCTTCATTCGTTGCGCTGTTTCTTCGGCTTTGCCGTCGCCGGCATTTGGATTAAAATAAATTGCATAAGTCATGTGAATCCCCTCTTTCATTCATCTTAACAATATCACGAGTATCGAAAAAAAGCCTTTAAAACGATTGTTTTTGCCGCTAAATGGTTTTCTTTCTCACGAAAACTGCTATGATAAAGCTAGAAAGGAATGACTGCTATGTTTGAACCAAATAAACCCCGCCGCAGCGATGTTCCCGTCGAGCAATTGCCTGATCAAATGCAAAACGAATTGTGGCATATGATTTTCATTCGCCCCCACAAAGGCTTGCCGCTGACCTCGCCGCAGCGCTTTAACTTTTTTAAAAATCCTAATAAGACCTTGAGTGTTGTTCACTCCCAAAGTGAACCTTACTTCTCCGATAGTGTCACCGCGCCTTACGTAGAAGCTTACGAAAAGGTACCTTTTCCAACCCGTTTATACGTCTATGATACCGGGGAAGAATTAGTGATGACCCTACAAGAAAAAAACTGAGCCAGCGCGGCTCAGTTTTTTGTTGGTTTTATTTAACTACCATCACATTGCATTTGGCATGGTTTACTACATATACGGTAGTTGATCCTAAAACGCGACGTTCCAATCTATTCAAGCCAGTTTCTCCAATGACGATCATATCTACACCTAAATCTTCGGCAATTTTAACGATTTCATGCTTCGGATTTCCAGCTGCTACCTTCGCTTCTACTGGATAATCCGTGGAGGCCTTCAGTTCTGCTACGTTTCTTTCAGCGATTTTTTGCAATTCTTCGGTCAATTTGACGGAACTCTCACTAGCTGTTCCCCGAAAACCAGTTAAGTCAAGGACGGTAAGCAAGTGCAACTCGGCGTGGTTTCTTTCAGCGATGTGGCAAGCTTCTTCAAAGGCTTTTTGTGATTGCGGCGAACCATCCACTGTTACCAAGATTTTTTGATATTCCTTCATGTTTCTCACCCCTTATTTAACGACAAGGACACTGCAATTGGCATTGTTCAAAACATAGGAGGTTGTTAAACCCACCCGGGCCCGCTGAATCGCACCCTTACCGGTTGGTCCCATCACAATTAGGTCAATTCAGGAATAATATTGGCCGAAAATGTAACCGCCTCCTTTATCTAATTATAACACATTTGTAAGCATCAATTTTTCGATTATTGCTCAATTTATTGTGCTTTTTTTTGAATGATGCTACACTGTTGCCACACTCCCAGAAAGGGGACTATTTCTATGAATAAAAAACAACGAAAAAAGGCTCACTTGATTATTCACGGTGCTTCTTCGGCTGCCGCGGCTATCGGTGGAGGCATGGCTCAGCTGCCAGTATCTGACTCAACCGCCCTAATCCCTTTGCAAACCGCGATGATCATTGCCCTTGGTAAAGTATTCGATAAAAAGTTGACTGAAGGTGCCGCAAAATCTTTAGCCACACAAGTCGTAGCTCAACAGGCTGGCAAAATGACTGCTCGCTTCTTCGCCGGAAAAATTCCAGTTGCCGGCAACATTATCAATGCCACTACGGCGGCAGCCATCACTGAAAGCTATGGCTGGATGATCGCCAGAGAATTTTCGGAAGAAGCGGAACAAGCTTTAAAAAAACATTAAAAGAAGCCAAATAAAATAAAAGCTGTTATTCTTTTTGGTATACTTGTCTTGTGGATGAACACGGTGTTTCACTCGTTCAATGAAGTAGTCTGCATTTAACAAAGAGGTTTAGGTTCGACTCCTAACGTCCACATAGATGAATAAACAGTGATAGGACGCGTTCTTAACGCGTCTTTTTTTGTTTTGGTAAGGAAACAAATGCCCTGAATTGTGTCTTTCAACTCTTAAACTGCCTACATTCTTTTACAATTTAACTTCGCAATTCTGGAGGCTGATGAGTTAATTTGTAAAATTTCTCCGTTTTTATCTCTGTTTTTTACACTTTAACAAACGATTGTCTACGATTGACTCGTTAAAGTGTCAATCCTATTTTTGATTGCCCACTCTCCATTTCCCAGCCAGAATCACTGCTACATTCTTTTTTCAAAAAAGTTTCGGTTTCTGTGCATATTTTTTGTCGTATTCGAAAGATGATGGTAAAGTAAGAATGTAGCATATATCCCCACTACCCCATTTTTCCGATCACTAATTTTAGTGGTCGGTTTTTCTTTGCCCAAATTCAAAGTACTTCTTTATTTTTTACAACCGCCTCCCCTTCACTAGTCACTGAAATGATAGAATTATTGCTGATTCTTTGCTTTTTTGGCGAAATAGGCTTATTTTTCTGATAAACTTGCGCTGACATCAAATGTTATCTTTTCCTGGCAATTTTAGTGTGCTATAATTCATTTAGATTGACCATGACTTTTAGAACTTGCAGAATACAGATAATTAATTTGTTTACAACTATTACTATCTTTCTCAGGTCCTTTAATTTGTTTACGCATGTTTCATGGTCAATCCCTTTTTTATGCCCTCATCCCACAATTAAGGATATTTATTGTGAAATTTATTACAATTTGATACTATAATAGTGTCTAGTTCTTTTAACTATTGGGATAGTCAATCCGACTATCCTTTTTTAAGCGGATTAAATAAGTTTAGTCATTAAGAAAGAAGTGAACACATGCTCTTTATTAAGCTTCCCCTGCTAAACGAGATTCCCCCGTTTGATTCTCCTGAAGAGCTCTGTTTTACTTGCGTGACCAAAAGTCAAAGTGTTCACAAAATGACGCCTTTTTTAGCAACTGACGGCTCTTTTTTTTATATTGCCGAACACATCGAAGGAGCACCGGCGAACATTTGGACCCATCAAGATTTGGCCTTTGCAAGAAACCAGCTTAAGAGAAAAAACGCCGCAATCTTTTTCAAGCATCCTGATGATCTGTATGAAAAGATTACCGACTAGCCAGAATTGATCTGGCTTTTTTTGTTTCCTTGAAAATCTCCCCGAAAACTTACGATTTGATGAAAATGGCTGATGGGAATCTTCAGCGGCGTTTTTTTATCCATCATTTACTTATCATATTATCGCCATAATTCTTTTTATTCCTGCAGAATTCTGATATTTCCTATGCTATAATCAACATGAGTTCAATGTTTGAATAAAGGAGTTTGTTATGCATAAAGTTTGTTTACACGACCTGATTACCCGAAAAACCTTCTTAGCAGAGCTGTCTACTATTCCGGCAGTGGAGGAAACGATCCAAATCGACAACGCGCAGCGCTTCTATTTGGTTCATGGGGTAACGAAAAATATTTCCGATCAACTGGAAGCTTCCCACGATTTTGATCTTTATGTGGAACGAATCAACAAGGAATACTGGGTGAATTCTTTGCTGGATAAAATGCAGAATTGTTAATTTTGAGAACCTTTACATAGAAGGAGGCGGATAGTGCATGTCAATACTGACCATTAAAGGCTACCACGTACATCAGGTTCAGCTGGGTGACAAGAATCTGGTGACCGAAGACGGCCGAATGATCGTTGCCACACGTCCGCCTTGCACCAACCATCCATTAATTGATTCCATTACCCTCCGCGTAATTTCCCCAGAAGAACGTCACCAATACACCAATACCATCATGGATGTTATCCCTCTTTCAGCTAAAGCGTTGGGCAAGCTGGGTGAGGGTATTACGCATACCTTGACGGGCGTCTATGTTTTGCTGACAGGGGTGGATACGAATGGACGTCAGGTGTGCAACGGCGGCAGATCGGACGGTATTTTAGCGGAACAAATTGCTTGGGGCCGACCGGGTACGCCGGACGAAGAAGATTTTCTGATTGCCTTTGATGTTGTCTTGAAGGCGGATGCTTGGATGACCCGGGCAGGTCCAGATGCGATCCATTTAGCCTGCGATCAGTTTTGCGAAGTCTTTCGCCAGCAGCTGCGGACCTTTGACCCGGCCGCTTATCATGAGAAGCATGTGTTTGATGACCGCTTACGGCCTGATGCAAAACAGGTGGTTTTAGTCAAAGAGGTATCCGGGCAAGGTGCCGTTTATGATACACGGCTTTTTCCGACTGAACCCGCGGGCTTTCAAGGCAGCACTTCAATTATTGATTTAGGTTGTCTGCCGCAATTTGTGACACCGAATGAGTACCGTGATG
The DNA here is from genome assembly GCF_017377575.1 of Candidatus Enterococcus moelleringii. Taxonomy (GTDB): domain Bacteria; phylum Bacillota; class Bacilli; order Lactobacillales; family Enterococcaceae; genus Enterococcus_A; species Enterococcus_A moelleringii. The sequence continues at coordinate 80,439 of NZ_JAFREM010000013.1, read as the reverse complement.
GCATTATTCGCGCCATGGATTAAGGAGGAACTATTTTGGGATTAGGATCAAGTATGAAGGAAACGACCCTGCATCATTATCGCGATCCTTTTGTGGAGCTTTTGGCTGAGGACGCAGAAATTGATTTGCGGGGTGTGATTATTATGGGCAGTGCCGATGACACACCAAAGAAAATGCTGGCTAGCCGACGAACAGCTCAACTGATTCGCTCCCTGGCAGTTGACGGCGCAATTTTGTCCTGTAATGGTTTTGGCAATAACCACGTGGATTATGCCAATTTGATCAATGAGGTAGGCACTGCTCAGATTCCTTTTGTGGCCATGAGTGTCTGCGAAGCGGCCGATTTTGTTGTAAAAAATAATTACCTGACTGAGGTTCTGCCTTTTTACAAAAGTCCCAAAGCCAGCGAAACCGGCATCCTGGCACAAAATACCGTCACCTTGCTGGATGCCCAAAAAGCAATTGCCCGCCTGCGTTTGAAAATGCGTCATTCTTAAGAAGCTGAGAAGCTTCTTTTTTTGTTTAGCCTGTCAGAAAAGCCAGATTAACGGTAAAAATGTAGATTTTCTTAACTGTCGAGAAAACTCACTTTACAAAACGAACGTTTGTTCGTATAATAGTAGTGAGGTGATGACCATGTCCATGATTAGTGCTAATTCAGTATCTGATTTTTACCAAACCTATTATTCAATCGTTCAAGATACCGTGCCCTTAGCCCTGTTCCTTAGTGATATTGTTGAAAAGATGGATGATGAGCAAAGAGATTATTTCAAGGTAGCTGCCAAGCGCACTAAAGATAAAAAAGACAGCTATTTCCTCTTTGAACGGTCAAATGATGAATTGGTTTTTAGAGGGGTTCGCACCAGCGATACCCGATTCCACTAGCCCTGCAGGTAAGGAGTGATTGTGATGGAAACGTTAAAAGGTACTGTCAGTCATATAAAGATATTAAAGCTTTCTGATTATCCATTGGTTTATTTTCAATTGGACGGACAACACTGTCTTATTGCCAAGCATAGTTTAAACTTTTTAGCCGATGTCGAGGACGGCATGCAAATTGCTGTGGCTGGCCACCTTAATGCCCGCAATCAATTTGTCACTGCCAAGTATGCCGTCATGGGCAAGACCCGGATCATGATCGACATGGAGAAATTCCAGCAGGCTTATTCTGTATCGTAACTAGCTCGCTTTTAGCATAAATGAATAGAAGCCCGAAAAAGCATTGATCGCTTTTTCGGGCTTCTTCGATTAGTTATCTGTTTGGTAATCACGGGTTTCCTGCAAACTGCCATCGCGTTTATAAATCTTCAATTCAGATTCTTTATTCTCAGCAATTTCTTTTCCTCGTTGAATGGCTTGCGACTTTTTGTCAAAACGATCGCTGGCTCGCTCGGCTCCCTCTGAAATCACTATCCACTGATCTTCTTGGTATTTTACGGCAACTTTGGCGTTGATCAGCTTTTTCGTGTTGGGATTGGTTTCGTGTTTGTCGTTTTTCTGCGGATTTTTGGCTTTCTCTTCTTGATGAAGTTCTTCATCAGAAGCATCCGCATGCCACTTTTCAGCCTGGCTGATGGCAATTGGGATCGCACGATCTTCGGGATAGCCGTCTGCCAACAGGGCATTACCGATATCGATCGCTTTTTTGCGGGTGGTTTTTGCTAAATTCTTCATAGATGCGGGATAATCCTTCATATTCCAAGGCATAGGAATTCCTCCTTTTTTGGCTCTCTTTTATTGTATCGGCTGGCTGAGAAAAAAGGAAAATATCCGCTTGTATTATAAAAGACGCCACAAATTCCTTCAGCTTTCGTTAATAAAACAGCGCAAAAAAGACACTCTAGCTTTAGAGTGCCTTAGGGGAAAGTCTACCTATTATCATAGGCAAGGTAAGAAAGAATGAGAGGTTCCTTCTTATAAATATATTCTAACAGAAATTTAACATTTTCGCCATTTTTGTCTAAAAAAATTGAAAAGAAAGCTAACTTTACAAATAAACCGACTATATCTAAGTTCTTCACAGGGAAACCAAACGATATAAGAACAAAAAAAGGCAGCCAGTAAAAACATTAAGTACATGCTTTACAGACTACCTTTGATAATTTTTTCACAAGTTGTTAGAAAAAAATTAAACATGAACGTATTCCAATTCCACTCCCTTAGCAGCATCTTCATTTACCACTACTTGATAGGTATTGAACAGTTTGTCCATTGTTTTCGAATCGAATGCTAGAACGACACTTGTTGGTAAATCAATTGCTTCATTTACCTCGTTGATATTGACAGAAGCAGGTTTTTTCTTGCTTTTTTGCTGGAACTCTGCGAATGGGCGCATCATGTTAGCAAAGCCGCTAGTCAACGCGATTTCCTTTTTCTCACAACGAATGGCGTCCCTCAGTTCGATTGGATTGGCAACGATTTTTCTCATACTATCACATCTCCTTTTTTTTATACTTTAGCATACTGAAAAAGAGAAAGCAACGATTTTGTGAAAAAAAGCACAAATTTTTTTGGTCTTTTTTACCTCAAGCGTTTTCCAGTGCCACGACTCATGCTATACTCGAAAAAAGGAGAAAATTTATGAAAAGTTCTGATACTCAGCTAAAAGCCCGCGGTTTTCTGGATCAAGAGGACCTGATAAGCTTCCAGTCCTGTTCTTTTGAGCAATTGCTGGAACTCTTGGATGCAAAAGATCCGGTGGCCCGCAGCGGGGCGGCTCGGCTGCTGCCCCTCACCAACGAAACAACAAAGAAATTATTGCAAACAGTCCAGCAGGAAAAGAAGCTATACTGCCGTTTGGAAATGATGCGGAAATTAGAAAGCGGCGATTGCGAAACGGCTAGAATGATGCTGCCATATCTTGGAAAAATCGGCCGCAATCAGCATACCATTCCATTAACCAAACCTTCGGGGAAGAAATCCTTTCCCTTGCCGCGGGATTTGATCGCCCGTTCCTTAGGGAATATGTCGCCAGAGATTTTACCTATTCTGTTTGAGCAGTTGGATGTTCTGCCGGAAGCGGAGCTTAGCGAATTGATCGATGCCATCGGTCAGCTGCTGTTTTATCATCCTGAAGCGGTACAAGAGGAACACTTTGAACAGCTGGAACAGGTATGGGAACAGACAGAAAGTCCGCTAATTCAGTGGAAGCTGGTTGTCTGTTTTTCCGCCCTGCCTCAGAGTAGGAATTTATTGGAAACGATCGCGGCTTCAATGCCTGCGCTGACCGCCGAAGCTCAGCGCTCCCTAACGATACTTTCTCAAAGGAGGATCTACAAATGACCACTAACCAAAAAATCAAACAACGGCTGGAACGTTTTCAGGCCTTTGGCGACGAACTGCCTAAAGCCAAAGTATACTATCGTAACGATTGGGAGATTTTGTATTTCGATCTCTATGGCAAAATGTTCGGCATGATGTCGCCGGAAGCGGTCGAAACTGCCACGATTACTTTAAAAGGTCCACCTGTAAAAAATGAAGAGCTGCGGGAAATCTATTCCGATATCACGCCGGGCTACCACATGAACAAAAAGCACTGGAACACGATTGCCTTATCCACTGCACAATTAAGCGATGAGGAAATCGAAGGGATGATCACGTTGTCTTATCGCTTAGTGGCAAAAAAACTGCCGGCTGCCGAACGCAAAAAAGTAGAAGCGTACTGGCAATAGACGCTTCTACTCATCAGTTAAAATTGTATGAATCAATGTTTCCGGAATGGCTTGCTCAAAACCAATATTGATTCGTTTCTGCCCGGTGCTGTAACCTAGTTCCTGGGCTTTTTCACTTTGTTCAGTGGTTAAATCGGTTGAGAAACTAACACTTACATGACTTTTGTAAGCTGCAATGCTGGCACGTTTTACTTTAAATAAGAAAAAGGGCTGCCCCCATTTAATGGTTTCTTCTGTGGGCTGAGCCTTCCGTAAAAGCTTCGCCAGCTGGGCCAAAACAGGTTGAGCTGCCGGAGCTGCCAGTTGGATGTATGCTTCTGTATCCTTAACAGGTGTTTTTTTCGGCATCAAATCATCTCCTAGGCTTCACTATAGCAGAAACCTAAGAACCCGCCGAGCATTATGCATAGAAATGGATAATCTCTCTTAGCCATTGCGGCGCATCTTTTCCCACTCGTTCTTCGTAATACTTGGAGAACCGTTCGTCCAAGACATACATTTCTGCCACTCCACGATGGGCTTCGCTGGAATAGTTCTGCCAGCTGTATTCCAGCCAGGTTTTATGCAGCTTGAAGATTTCCTGCGCTAAATCACTGGGCAGCTGAGGAGCTTGCCCGTATTCTTTCAGTTTGGTCAACATTTCTTGTTCAGCAGCTTCCCGCTCTTGGAATTCTTTCTCAGAATGTCCCAACCATTTTTTCTTTGAGTCTTCAACCGTTTCCTCTCCGTATTTCTCCTGCAATTCTTCTCCATACAGGTTTTCATTTTCCTGCCAAGATTCATTTTTAAACAGATCAAATATTTCTTCGTTACTCATATTTTTTTCTCCTTTATAATGAGCCAAGGTCTGCTCCACCAATAAAAGCAGCTCGTCAATTTCCGCTCGTCGTTTAGCCAGCTGCGCCTTCTGCTGCCGCAAAGCCTCCTCAATTTCAAAATCCGGGTGATCGAGGATTTTTTGGATCTCCTTCAAAGACAACCCCATCGAGCGATACACCAAAATTTGCTGCAGGCGGTCAATTTCCGGTTGCTGATATAAGCGATACCCTGACTCGTTGACCTCTGCCGGCTTCAGCAGATTGATCTCGTCGTAATAGCGCAAGGTTCGGGGACTGACTCCCGATAAATCTGCGACTTGTTTGACTGTATATGCCACTTGTCTCACCTCCACAACTAAAGCATACACCTTTCCGTTGCGTGAAGGTCAAGTATAAATGACCGATATGCATTGTATTTCTTGCCAAACTTCAGTAGAGTAAAAAATAAAGAGGTGGAAATGATGCAATTAAATGGCGCTTGTCTTTGTGGAAACGTCCAGATCACTATCCCGGAAATTGTCGAAGAAATCACTGTATGCCACTGCCAGATGTGTCAAAAGTTTTTCGGCAGTTCTTTTCTATCATTGCCTGGTTTGTCTGCTGAGCAATTCGCGCTGCAAGGAGCTGAATTTGTCCAACGCTATGCTTCCTCTCAGTGGGCGGAACGGGGATTTTGTAAAAATTGCGGCTCCAGCTTATTCTATCATGCTTTAGGCCAAGACTATTTCTTCCCCACTGGTTTATTTGAAGGTGTCACCGGCAAAATTGTGCAGGAAATCTTTTATGATAAGAAGCCAGAATTTTATCAGCTGCAAAACGATGCACCAAAACTCAGCGAGAAAGAATTCCTTGCTCATTTGTTTGAAGGGAAATAGAAACGCGGCTCACCTGTCAAAAAAAGCTTAATTTAGCTACAACGATGATGATCATCTCCCACTTCGGAAGGTGATCATTTTTCATGGAAAAAGCTCACACTGTCCCTTCAGAAATACCCTCTCCAAGACCACCTTAATGTTTTCTTAATATTTACTGAAAGCGTTTCTTCAAACTTTAATTAAAGATGAAACTGATTTTCATAGTTTTCTTTCATAAAAATAACGGAATATAAATTCGTTAACCAGAATTTTTGTCTGTAATTAGATAAAGTAATATAACAAAGTTTTTTTAACTGTTTTTTGGGATGAGGATTTATCCTGATTTTGATGCAAAGTTCATTTCATAACCGCGATAAATATTTAAAATTTCTCTTGCCTTATGCAAAGGCTTTCTAGTATTCTGTTATTGAAATTGATAACTGGTGAGGAGCAAGGACGATGGCAAATGTAGAAGCGAAATTGGAGACGAAATCAGAAACTAAAGTAGGAGTTAAAGCAAAAGGGAGTATCAAGCTGGAAAAGCGGCAGGTTCTAACAATGAAAGTTGATAGTTTATCTCAGAGATTTGAGGAATATTACAAAAATAAACCTAACGATTCCTACATTATTCAGTGTGCAGCGGCTGTGCTGGTACGCAATGCTTTTAGCCCGCTGGACTTTTCTGACCTTTCCAAAAGCTTGATTCGCAATTGCTTTTTAAGCGGTGAGAATCTGACTTCCGTGCGCCATCTTTGTGTTTACTTCAGACCCTATTTCAACGACAAAGAATGGGATACAGTCATTGCCCGTTTATACAAAACGCCCCAAGAACGTTCTGAAATTAACGAAAACTATCGTTTACATATAGAAAAATTGATCCCACTTTTGCATTCAGGAGAGTGTGCTGTAGAGAAGAAGCACAACTTGAAGGCCGCCTTTGAAGATGGAACCGGCAAGCTGCACAACTGGAGCCTCAGCAATGTGGTCACCCACCTAACACCACAGGAAGCCCATGCGATTTTAACTATTTTTGGCGAGCTGACTATTTTCCAAAAGGATGGCGTGCGCCAATTTACCCGGGTAGTCTGGCTGGATTATGCTGTGGATGAAAAGCATCGCTCTTTTGATGTTCGCAAAGAAGATGATCCATTATATGAACCAAAGGAAGACGAAGAATCGGGAGCGGTTAAATCTACTGAAAAATCCGTTTCTAAAGATTCCGAAGTAACAAGCGGCGGAAAGAAAAAAGACTCCTCTTCCTCTAAGAAATCAGAGCAGCAAGTGACATCAGGAGCTTCTACCCCGCCGGAGAAAGATACCAGCGAAAAGGCAGCAACCGGCGAGAAAAACACCAAGGCCAACAAGAAACCCCAGCTGTCTAAATCGCTGAAGGGTTATCTATCCAAAACAAGCAAGAACGGCAAACCAGAGAAAAACAAGAAGAAGGACAAAGGCAAGAAGCAGAAAAACAAGAATAAAAACAACGGCGGGAAGAAAAAGAAGAAAAAACGGAAATAGTCGTCCGCAATTTGTTGCAAAAACAAAAAAGCGATAGACGCTAGAACTCTTTGCGCCTATCCTCTTGATGATGCTATTTTGGCTCTGAGCGATTGCAGAGAATCAGGTTTCCCAGCAAAGACTACTTATTCCTTTTTGAAAGTGTCCCAAAGAAACCAGACGATTTGAATGGCGATGGAAAGCAGCAAGGCAGCGGAACACAAATTGAAGAACATGCTTCTTTTCTCGGTGATTGCGAGCCCAGCAAGAATACTAGCAAAGGCAATTGCACCCAAAACTATGTTGATACGTCTGACATAAATGGTTAGTCGGCTCGTCTTCAAGCTGATCGCCTCCCTTTTGTTGCTAAATGAATAGCTGAAATCTTGATTAGAGCTGATTGTCAGCAGTGAACAAATGTAGAAAAAGACGGCATCCGGATGCGAATCTTTGCTTACCCTTATTATATCTTGTGCAATAAAGCGATTTTGCTCATTAATTTTAGTGTCGGTTAAGTTTCACAATTCACTAATAGATATCAGCGCTTATTTTGCTGCGGTCATTTGATCATAGACCCGTTTTATTGGATCGTTTCAGCTGCTTTTTGTTTTAAAAAATAGCTCTTTTAAAAATCAATATTTCGATAATATCCCTCGAAATATTAAAGGAATATTTGTCATGCTATTGTCAATTTTGTTACTTTCAGTAATCTTTGTAAACGTTCTCTTTTTTTGATAAAATCAATTAAAGGGGGTTTTATATGAAAAAGTTGTTCGCGGGTATGTGGGTCCTGTTATTGGGCCTGACACTAACAGGTTGTGGCAAACCGATCACAGCTGATGACCTAAAAGCCCATGACTGGACGATGGAAACACAGGAATCAGATGCCGAAACGAAATTCATCGCATCCTTTACAGATGACGAGATGATCCTCGCTTTCGATCTGTCGGATCTAGAAAGCAGCGCCTCCAATGAATGGGAAAAAAACGGAGAAGAATTAGGGAAACAGCTTGTCGAAAGCATGACTTTTCATGTGGCCTATCAATTAGACGAAGAAACCATTCATTTAAAAAATGAAGAATTGGAACTAGATAATGATTACACGGTCAGAAAAGATGAGGACAATATCGTCTTCACACCGGATGAACCACAAGAAACCGAAACCATCACCTTGATTCCAAAAACCGACACAACCGCTTCATCCGAATAATAACAAACGTAATTTTTAGGTGAAAAGATTGTGAAGATAGGCCCATATCTCTTCAGCATTTGCTATACTAGAATTAACTTAATTAAGAAAGAAGGTTCTTGTATGATCGATCATTTAAGTTTAGGCGTCACGGATTTAGCAAAAAGCAAAGATTTTTATCAAAAAACGCTGCAACCGCTAGGCTACCAAGTGAAAGTCGAAATGGATCACGGTGTCTGCTTTGGTTCTGGTGACGGCGGCGATCTTTGGATTGTCAAAAATGACCCCACCAAAACTCACGTTGCTTTTGGCGCTGCCACCCGGGAATTAGTAGATGCTTTTTATCAAGCAGCGATGGATGCTGGCGGTAAAGACAATGGTGCACCTGGTCTGCGTCCTCACTACCATGAAAATTATTATGGTGCTTTTGTAATCGATCCTGATGGCTACAACATCGAAGCCGTCTGCCACAAAGAAGCCTAAAAGGAGAAAAAAATGATTATTATCAATGTATTGTTACCGGTAAAAGAAGAAAAACGCGAGGAATTTTTAGTATTCGTAGAGGACTTAGTCAACAAATCTCGTAAAGATGAAGGCGCGGAGTTTTACGATTGCTTAGAAAGCTTGGATACAAGAAATCAATTCATGATTATCGAAAACTGGCGCGATCAAGATGCCATCGATAAACACAATGCAACTGATCATCTGAAAAAATTCCTAGCTGAGATTGACGAGTATCTGGCTGGCGATAAAGAATTGAAAAAAGTAGAATATACTGGATAGAAAATAAAAGGTGTCTAGGTGAACTTCGAACGTAGTTTTCGAGTTCAGCTAGACACTTTTTTTGCCATTCATTCTTTTTCCTTCAATTGTTGAAACACTTGCTTCAGCTGCTTCGGTAACGGGATAAAGACTGAGATATTTTCTAAAAAAGAAATTCCTTCATTCGTCAGGTAGAACATAATTACCGCCTCCCGCAATGGTAGATTGCTGCCTAATACTCGTTCAATCTCAACTGAAACAGCCACAACAATAAAAATTAGTATTTTGGTAATTAATCCTTGAAAGCCGATTCGACTATCAATGGTTCGCAATTTCCAGGCTTTAAGTAAGCCAGTTACATAATCAACCATCACTAGATAGATTAACGCATGCAAGATGGCATCCATGCCGCCTAACAGATGGACGATCGTTCCACCGATGATTCCGCTGATTATTGATAGTTCGTTTAGGTGTTTGCTCATTATTTTGCTCCTTTCTATGATTCACTAAATAAAAACAATCGAGCCCAATCATCGTCTCAATTGAGTACTCTGATAAAAGCTCGATCGTCTTGTAGACACTTCTTTATTCACTAGTTGTCTTTTGCTAAGCTTCCTTGTTTGAAGGTCGTGTCAATACTCCCATTAATCGAGCATGGTAAGGCACTTTTGAGCTAAAAGCAAATGTCGGCATATCCTTATTGTTGTTGGCTTTATAAATATCATTCAGAATCTTTTGTTCATCTGTGTGGGCTAAGTTAACAATTCTTTCTCCGTCAAAATATCGCACTGGGGCTTTTCCATCTACTGTATAAAAACATTTCATTTCAATCTCTCCTTCTTTTTGTCCTGTTCCTCCGCCTGATCCGCCATCAATTGAACCCTTTAATCGATAAAAATAGTTGGGTGGTCCGCCCATCCAGCCGGCAGCTGGGGTTTCACCGATACCATTTAAACCAGCTGTGCAGTGAATGATATGACTATTACTGATAAATACTCCAGTATGTCCATAAATGCCTCCGCTGCCGCCTTTTGGTCCTGAAACGAAAATATCGCCGCGTTTGACTTCATTTCTAGAGATAGGCTGCAGCAAACTTCCTTCAAGTCCATACAAAGTTTCCGTACTTCCAAGATGCGTCCCTCTTGGCAAAAATCCAGCTTCGATTAAAGCTGAGAAAACAGCTGAACTGCAATCGTAACTATTGGGACCATTACGGTAATCCATAGAGTAGGTAACTTTTCCTTCCCTAGCTTTGAACCAGGCAATGACTGTTTCTACACTTAACATTTTATTGCTCCTTTCCATAGCTGATGGTTTTCAGCTTTTTTAGAAGTGGCCGCTTCCACCTATTATATTACGCGAACTTATGTTCTTTTTGTGGCCAAAAAAAAGACATCATATCCCTAACTTTTCTGCTAACTCCATGAAGAACTGATTTCGTAGACGTGTCACTTGCCTTGTACTAAGAAAAACTTGATCGGCAACATAGTCTAGATTATGCTCCTTCTTTGTGTTCATATACAGCTCCTCAATAATCTTCTGAATTTCCGGCTCAGCATTTTCCAAACATTCTTTGATGATTGCTTGATTTCTTTCCAGATTTCTCAGTCTGCGATCAGAGGACAGGGTAATTAATAATTTCCCGTCACTAGTTGCTTCGCGTTTGTTTGCCTGAGAAAGTGACAGCTCCAGCTCTTTTTCTTTGATGTACTGATCCATTTGAGGATATTCCGCCAGAATACCTTTCAAATAATCTTTTTTCCATTTTTCCATCTCGTTGCCTCCTCGATTTTACTATTCTCACTCACTTTACTTGTGTAGACAAATATTCTACAATAATAGAAAGATAGCGAAAATTTGACACTCATCCCAGATTCTTATACAATTATTGTATACATATATTCTACAAAATGCAACTACGTCGATTATCCGTCTACATAAAACACAAGAAAGGTTGCTTAACATGAACGTATATGAAACGATCAAAGTATTAGCAAATAGTAAACAGGTTTCTATTCGTCAATTGGAAGAAACTTTAGGCTTCGGCAACGGCACAATTAATCGTTGGCGCTCTACAGTACCAGGAATTGATAAACTGGAAAAAGTCGCCGACTACTTCAATGTCTCTGTCGATTATCTTTTGGGTCGTACCGATCCCAATTCAACGCAAGCACCGGATAATCAGTCCATCGCCAGGCAAATTATGCTACGTTCCGATACCTCAGATCTTTCAGAAGAAGATGCCGAGGACATTGAAAAGGAAGTGGAGCGCTTTTTGAATTGGCGGTTGCAAGAAATCAAACGAGAACGTATAGAAAAGGATTGATTGCATGTCACGCGAATTAGAGGAATACCTTCAGTTTTCTACTAAAATCAATGAATATCTTTCCGCTACCATGCTGGGCTTGAATATGAACGTCGAAAATTACGACCACGAAGCTATTTGGCGGTGCATTATGGGCGACAACGTGAAAATTCGCGGCTTTCATTTTGAAGGCAAAGCCCGTCAAGCTCTTTCAGGCATGATAGTAAAGGATGAAAATGAGACCACCATCACGTATAATAAATACATGAATCAAAATCGGGTGAACTTCACGATTTCCCACGAGCTGGTTCACTATTTATATCATTTGGATAATGAAACACCCTATTATTACGACACCAAGCAGACATTGACCACCTATGATCATCATTCGCTAGTGGAATTTCAAGCCAATATCGGTGCAGCCGCTATTCTTTTGCCAGACCCAGTATTCATCCATGTATTGAAGCAAGGGAAAAAGCCGGCGGATATCTCGCAGGAATTTGGTATTTCTGAGGCAGCTTTAAAACTGCGCTTGATCCAAACGATGCAGGCTGAATTCAGTGCTTCCTATGAAGCTGCCAGCAAAACCAGCTTCAAAATTTTGAATCAGTTTGGTTATACAGGTGAGACGTTGATGAAGGATTTAGGCACCAACCTGGAACGAAAGATCATTTACACCAACCCTTTTTACGAGGCTTTGTGTATTTAAAAACTAATAGAAAAGAGTGAAGCAGAATGGGACTATTTGACGGATTAATGGGCAATGCTTCTGAAGTCAAACAAGCAAAGGCAGACAAAGATTTAGCAGACGTACTGGTTCCTGAAGAAACGGTAGATTTGGCTTTTGTTTTAGTCAGAGACTTGATCGTTTTCACCGATTATCGGTTAATCATTGTCGACAAGCAAGGCATGACCGGCAAAAAGACCGAGTACAAAAGCTATCCTTACAAGAGCATCTCCCGATTCAGCGTAGAAACTTCAGGTCATTTTGACTTGGATGCTGAGCTGAAAATCTGGGTGTCCAGCGCGTTAGAACCAGCTGAAACCCTGCAATTTAGAAAAGACAAAAATATTGTTAAAGTGCAGCAGGCCTTGGCCGCTGCAGTGATGAAATAAAGCAAAAAAGCTGCTGAAATGACGAGTAATCAGTCATTTCGGCAGCTTTTTTGGTGAATATATTCTACACTTCCAACATCTTCTCAGCAATCTGATGCTCTGTCTGGGAACCAGCCGTTTTCATCTGCGCATAAATCCGACCGTCCTTCAAGAAGACGACCTCCTTTGCCCCATTAGCAACTTTGCTGTCGTGAGTAATCATAAGGATGGTCACACCCAGCTCTTGATTGATCCGCGCAAAAGTCGCCAATACCTCTGCCCCAGCGTTGCTATCAAGATTGCCAGTTGGTTCATCAGCTAAAATTATTTTCGGCTGATTTACTAAAGCACGGCAAATGGCGGTCCGTTGCTTTTCCCCCACCGATAATTCTTGCGGCAGCTTATCCAGTAGTGGGCGGATGCGTAAGCTATCGATTAAAGGACTTAGTTGTTCTTCCACTTCATCTAGATCACGTTTGTCCAAAACTGCTGGCAGCAAAATATTTTCCCGCACGGTAATACTTTCCATTAACTGAAAATCCTGAAAAACAAAACCTAATTTGCGGCGGCGAATATCGGAAAGCTCATCTTGATACAAGTCCCGCGTGTTCTTGCCTTCGAAAAAGACTTCCCCGGATGTTGGTGGATTAATCATGCCCAAAATTTTCAGCAAGGTGGTTTTGCCGCAGCCGGAACGCCCCATGATGCTGATGTAATCCCCTTGATTTACTTCCAAGTCCAGTCCTTTTAACACCTGCTGCTGATCATAATTATGAACCAGCTGCTCCGCTTTAATGATTGCTGTCATTTTGTCACCCACTTCATCATTTGATTGCCGCACCAGCGATAACCACCGTACCAGACTAGCGCGTAAAAACTATCTACCAAAAATAAACGCCCAACAAATCCGACGACTTCCGGCGCTTCAAAAAAGCGTAAGCTAAGCATTGTCAGAATAAATCCGAAGCTAATCAATCCTGCTAAAACTCCCGGCAGACAAAAGAACAACCGCAATTGACTATTTAACAATTTGCGCCGCTCACTCTCGCGAATGCCCAACAAACACAGCAAATCCTGCCGACTTTGCCAAACACTTTTTTCACTGACATATTTGGTTAACAACAAGCTAAAGCACAGCAGCAAACTAATCGCCGTTAAGAAAACCAGCACTAACAGCTCCAAGCTGTTTTCAGTCACCACGTTTTCCTGTCGCTGCTCTTTCCCGTAAACCGGCAAAACCGAAGCATCCCAACGTTGTTCCTCGGCATATTTCTCCGACAAAAAGTTCAGTTCCTTCAACATGCCTTTCGCATCCACCACCTGAATCAACGCAAGCTGCCTCAGATCTTCCGGTTGCCTATCCGCCGCTTCTTGGAAAGCCTCATTCGGTAAAACAATCACATTTTCCTGCAGTCCGCGTTGAAACATCCCGGTTAAAATTGCCCGTTCCTGACTGTGAATATTCCGCATCGGAAAAATATTGTCCACATCCATTGTGTTGTACTCCTCCAACGGCTGACCAATCCGCAATCGCGGCAGCGAACTGCCGGGATCCCAATCAATCGGCTGCGCCTGAACACTGACCGCCTGCTGGTAGACCACATGCCATTGATCCCCTGTTAAATGCAGCGGCCGTTTCTCCAAACCGACTTCCTGACGCAAAAGCTGATAGGTGGTTTCCGAAACACCTACATGCTGGCCTTGAATAAACATCACTGGCCGTTGGGTGCCGTACATTTCCGGATCAGGATCACCATCGACGGATGTGATCGGCACCACCGGAAACATGTGAACCTCCGCCTGATATTTTTCGCCAATTTCCTGAACCTGGTGCACATCTTCAGGATGAAGCTTCGCCACAATCTCATAAGGAAACAGCGCAGCAGCATCAGTCATCTGATAAGTAACGATGCGAGGAATTAAAATCCCTAAACTAAACACCTGCAGCAAAATCAGCATCACCATTAAATTGGCGCTTTTGCCAAACTGATAGAAAAAATCGGTAAAGGTTAAAAACCGCTGGAAATAATCCGACCTACGTTTGAGTCTCTCGATAAACAAGCCCATCCCGCCATAAACAATTCCCAGCAACCCGACAATCAACGGCGCGAAAACAAAATAAGTTTCCGAAGACTTGCGACGGCCGAACCACCAAAAGGTAATCGTTAAAAAGACGACCCCCAACAGCAACCACACCGGCGCCCACTTCACTCGTTTGCGTTTCACCTTCACCGGCACTTTTTGTTTAAATTGCAGCATCCGTAAAATTCGTTCCTGATGAAAGGCTAAGGTTAAGACTGCCAAGAAAATCTGGATCAGCAGCGCCCACAAATAAGCCGTCACGTCGCCTCGTACAAAAGGCAGGATCATTATCGTGCCCAAGCCGATTGCCAAACCGCCAGCCAAAATGTACTCCCGCAGCAGCATCCACAAAAAAGTCTTGCGGCGAATGCCTAACAAAATCCACAGCTCGCTATGGGTATTTTTGAAAGACAAATAGGTTCCATTGATATAAGTCAAAAAAATCACTAATAATAGAAACAAGATCCCGCCCGATTCAATAAAGATCCGCAGCAAACCACTTTTATCAAAAATACTCTCCTGACTATGACTGCCGGCAAAGGATCGGTAAAAGGCCAGCAGCAAAGCAATCGACAGATAAGACAGCCAATTAGCCGCCACTAAAATCACAAGATCCTTGCGGTAATACAACAAGTTTTTCCTAATAATCGTCTGGAAAAGTTTCGGATACGACCCTTTGAAAGCCAAACGCTCCTGCTTATCCCGCTTCGTCTCCTCCTCTTCCCGTTTATTTTGCTCATATTCCCGATCCCGTTCCGCCTTGCCGTCAAAATAGCGCAGCAGCATAAACTCAATAAACGCCAGCCCCGGAAACACCAGCAGCAGGAAGTTCATTTGAAAAAATTCCAAAAAGGCTACGCCGATCGCGGCGAAAAACAAGGCCGCTGTTTTCAGCCGCGGCAGCCAGCGTCCAACTTTTCCTGCCGTTAACCTCGCCGCTTCCGCAAAACTCAAGCCCACCAGCAGCACCAACAGCCCTGCCCCTAACATTGCCTGAAAGCCGGAAAGGAACTGCTGCTGCCAAAAGTGCCAGAAATCTCCACTGGCAATACTTCTAAACCAGACACCAAATAAACTATAGGTGAGACCAGTGCCTTTAAAACCCGGCAGAATGATTGCTAAAACAAATAAACTATATCCTGTAACAATCGAAGTCGTCCTAATTTGTTTGTTCATCGTTTTCCCTCTTTTACACTCGCCAAAATAACGCTTACAATTTAAGCTTACCACTAAAATAAAGAAAAACAACCCTTGCCTTTACAAACAATTTACCTAAAATCCATTCAATCAACAAGCTTGCCAGCTATACTGAATGCAGGGGAAAGATTCCCGTCAAAGCAACGAATTGGCTAACTTGCTCCATTTGTGCTATAATAACTTATGGAATTTCGTTATCAACGTAATAGTTGCCTTTCGTTATAACCAAGAAAGGAGAATGAATATGACATTCTATAACACAGAATTAAAATATCGTGTAACACTGGATACTGAATTGAACGTTTTCGTTGTTATCAACCAAGATAATGCAGATCAATTTGCTACCGGTGTAACGATCGAACAAGCAGTACAAGAATTGAAAAAAATCGCATAAGGAGTGCCATCCTAAATGAACGGTTCCAGTTCTCTGTAAAGGCATCTACTCGAAAAAACGGTAGATGCCTTTTTTTTTGCTCAATTGCAGTCGGAAAATAGCAGATATCGGTTTGTCACGATCGTTTTTTATGTTAAGTCCTTTTTGATTCACACGCCCGCACTTCCAATGATAAAAATCAGCGAATCCCTCTCCTAAAAGACAAAATTGTTCAATCTTCTAGTGTTGCTCATACCTGCTGAAAATTGTTATACTGGAAACTAACAAAAGAACTTCTGAACCAAATACTTTCTTGTCATTTACTTCACCCGTCCATTCACGTGATCACCACAACTCTAACAGCCTTATACATATGTACCCGACGTTACCGATAAATAGATGCAGATCAATACGCTATAGCTGCTGCATATCCCAAGATAACATGACAATGTCTCCTGAAGAAGCCGACTTTGCGATCCGACACTTGACTGATTGAACGAAGTTAGGAGGAAGAACCATGGATAATACTTGTTTTTACTGCGGGCTGCCTTTGCGGGTTATTGATAGGATTAAATTGGCAGACGGAAACAAGATTTGCAAGGTTTGCCATAACAAAGTTTATGAAACACTCAATCTAAATATTATCACCGCCCGAAAATTGACAATTGAACGGATTGATGCCGGTTATGAAGCCCTGGGCCGAGATTTTTACGATGAAGTCCAAAGTCTGCTGGAAGCTAAAGATGCGATCAACGAAGTAGGAATTTTTTCAAGATTTTTCATAGAGCTTGCTGCTGGGGCAGGTCCGCTTCATGCACCGGGGAAGGTTTTACTGGTGCAATTGAATGATAATCGGATTATTTTAGATACTGAAAAACCAGAATACTACTATTTGATTGAGCGTAGTTTTCAAGGGCCAGCTTATAAATCCGTCTTTTCCAGTAAAACGATCAAAAATACTACCGACAAAACAAATGTCATCAGCGAATTTTTCGGTTTGGGAAAAAACAACGACAAAACGAATGCTGATTCCCTTCAGAAAACAGTGGAAACTTCACGGGATGTTGAAATAAAATCGCTGGCAACGATCAAACTTTTTCGTATTTCGGATGGAAAAATTCTGACAGCCGCTGTGCACGCTGACACAGAGGATTACAGTGAAATTCTCTCCCTTCAGCTTCATCCGATGATGGAAGCTGTTGATTACGAGGATAAAGCCGCTATTGCTGAAAAAATAAGCATCACTCCTGATGAAGCAGTTGAACGTTTGAAGCAGTTGAAAGAGCTGTTTGATCTAGGCATTCTTTCTGAAGATGAATTTGCAGAAAAGAAGCGAGAATACGTCAAACATCTGTAAATTCACTTTCAGAAAAGCTTAAAAATTCTATATGAATTGTGTGCCGATCGCCCACAATTACCTCCAAACCTAAAAGTATGTTATACTGTATCTATACGAAAGATATTTTTATGCGACAACTTTAACTCATTTTGATGAAATTTAATCAATCTGGCGTAACTATAGGGTTACAAGGATGTATTAGAGGATTTGGGAATACATCGTTTAAACGAGAAATAGTTAATTTTTAGTAATAGTCAACACCCTCAAACTTTAAGATATGAATATTGATTAGTTAGGTAGCCTTCTCTTTTTTAGAGAAGGCTATCGTTCATTTTAGGGGGAAAACTTTACCTATGAAACATATTCGGTTTTAGTTATAAAAACGGTTGCCTGATGCTTGAAAGAATGATAAGATTATCTTGTTTCGGGAGTGGATGGGTTCTGGTGTGCCCTCTGGTCTTCAAAACCAGTATGAGGAGTTAGTAGCTTCTTGGGTGGGTTCGATTCCCACACATTCCCGCCAATTATGCCTATTCTGCGATGGACTTTACCAGAGTCCATCGTTTTTTTGTGCAAAAAAAAGCCCTCAGCGAAACTTCAAAAGCTCCAGCTGAGGACTGCTTATTGTTATGGCTCCGTCGGGTACAAATCCGCCGTTGTTTGGTTTCCATGTTGGGAGTAGACGCTAGTTGATTTTTGCCCTTTTTCTTTTTCGATGGCTACGTTCTTGTCATCCAAATTGTGGTAATCGTATTTCTTGGCATCCACCGGCGTAAAGTCTTGCGGCGTGTAGAAGCGCAACAGATTTTCCTGATTCAATTTATCTGACAAGGACAATTCGGTTTTAACTTGTTTTTGATCCTGCGCCACCTGATCTTCCATTCCTGCTTCTTTGGCATCGATCACCTGACCGGTTTGATTGTCGTAGCTTTGACCGCCCAGCTCAGTATACTGCGGTGTCACAAAGTCACCATTTCTAAAGGCCACCACCTGACTGTGCTGCGGTGAAAGCAAATCGGTTCCGAAGTGAATATAGTTCTTGTCATCAATTCCCACCAAGTGCAGCAAAGTTGGCAAGGCGTCAATTTCCCCACCGTATTGGTGTTGAATCCCGCCATTTTCAAAGCCTGGAATATGGAACATCATTGGCACCCGCTGCATTTGCGCGTTGTCGAAATTGCTCCAAGTAGCCGGATCTTTGCCCAAAGCCTGGGCCAAATCTTTGTTGTTAGTATCGGAAATCCCAAAGTGATCACCATAAATCATGAAAATCGAATTTTGATAAATCCCAGCATTCTTCAAATAAGTAAAGAACTGCTGCAGCGATTCATCCAAATAATGAGCCGTCCGCACGTAGTCATCCACCACACTATCGCCCGTATTTAACGATGGAAAATTGAAATTCGTATCATCGGTATAATAAGGCGTGTGGTTGGTTACCGTTAGGAACTTCGCATAAAATGGCTGCTGCAAATGCTCCAAATGCCCGACGGATTCCCGCAGCATGTCTTTATCCAATATCCCGTAACCCAAACTTTCATCGGATTCATCGTAGTAGGTACGATCGAAGAAATTTTGATAGCCTAGATTTTTGTACACATGATCTCGATTCCAGAAGCTGCCGACATTTCCGTGGAAAACCGCACTAGTGTAACCAGCCGATTGGTTCAAAATAGCTGGCGCTCCTTGGAAGACATTATCAGAACCAAGTTGCGTGAATAAAGATCCTTGCGGCAAACCAAACGTACCTGTTTCCAGCATATTTTCCGCATCGCTGGTTTTCCCTTGGCCGACTTGATGGAAGAAATTATCGAAAGCCAGCGTTTGCTTGTCATTATACAAGCTGTTCAAGAAAGGTGTAACCTCTTGCCCGTCCACCTTCATGCCAATCAAAAATTGTTGGAAGCTTTCCAAATGAATCACGATCACGTTTTTATTCTTGGCTACGCCGAATAAATTAGGATTTGGCGCCGCATAATGACTGTCGGTATATTGCTTCACTTCATCCAGACCATTGCTGGAGGCATGGGCCCGCACACTATTAGCCATTTCGGTGGTTATGCCATCGTAAACGGTAAAAGCATCCAGCCCTAAATATTTCACAATATAAGAACGGTCAAAGGTCCGCTGCAACAATTGAGGACGATCGGCTTCACTCAATGATAAATTTACGGTGAAAAACAACACCGACAAGGCCGTCATCGCTACTGCTGCCGGCTTTTTCACCGGCCGGATAGTTAGCGGCACTTTTTTAGCAAATAGCCAGATCAACGCACCCAAAAATATCAAAATATCCAGCCAATAAAAAATATCATGCCCACTCATCAAAGCAAAGGAGCTGCCGGATATCCCGTCAGAAACCTTCGAAAAGCCCAGCACCGACTTAATGGTCACAAAATCGGTAAACTCCCGATAGAAAATGATGTTCAAATACAAAATCAAAGTATTCAGCACATCCAGCACAAACAACGTAATCAAGGCTGGCTTGAGCTTTTTAATATAGAGGAAAACCCCAAAAATCAAAGCCGTCGTTGCAATCGGGTTGATCCATAAAATAAAGGTCTGAACCGATCCCTTCACGCCTAATGAAAAATCTAAATGATAAGCCAGCATTGTTTTGGCCCAAAACAAGAGACTCACTACCAGCAGGATCACCCAACGATTGGTTAACCCGCGTTTTATTCGGTCCATCGGAACCACTTCTTTCTACTATTAAATTCTCCATTGTAAACTATAAACCTTTTGATAAAAAAACAGATACTTCTGATAAATAATTTAGGAAGTTTATCCTTTGCGCTTCAAATCACGACAACCACCCGCAACAGCCTTTGCCAAACCCAGCAAAATAACAGTTCCCACCTCTCCATCGCTTAAATTCCTTTAACAATTTATCTCACTTTTTTCATAATTCCGCCGCCACCGCATAAAATAACGAAAAACAGCAGGATTTTACTCCTGCTGCTCCAACACTAAATGCCGATACATCCACACCGTCACCACATAATAAATGAAGTACAGCAGGAAGAAAATTCCAAACGGCACCCAAAGCTGATGGTACGGTTCACTTAAAAAGGCACTGAACATTTGCAGGCCAAACAGCACATGAATCATGCCTAATAAGCCCGGTCCTAAAAACAGTACGCCGATTTCCCGACGAATTGATTGCTTCAGCAACGCTTGACGCGTCCCGATTTTGCTTAGCATCCGGTAACGCTGCACGTCACTGTGGGCGCCGGACAAGATTTTGAACATCAAACAGCTGGCCAGCATCGTTAAGAAGGCCAGTCCTAAGAAGAAGCCCATAAATTCCAAACCAGAAAAGAAGATGTTGTACATTTCATAGGCCGAAGCTTTTTGCCCCGACATGCCCATGCCTTCCATTCCGACAGCTGAAGGGTTAATTTGCTCATTTTCCTTCGCTAAGTCTTGAATCGGTTTTAGCTGATCTTGAAAATCCTTCACCTGAATCACTTGCAGCTGACCGACCGGTAAATTAATTCCAGCAAAATCGGCTGCTGAAACCAAGTGAATTTCTTTGCCCTGCTGATCCGGCAGCTCCACGCCGCGAATCGCATCCTGCGCAGTCACGTTGTCTTGCATTTCTTGACCAGTATACTTTTTCAACGCTGTTTTTCCATTCGGTTGATATTCCACCGACGAAATCGGCTGCTGATCAAACTCACCGGTCACATAATAGATATGATCCGCATCTTCTTTAAACTGATACGTCACATCAGACGTCGGCTGCAAAGCCGCCACCTTTTGCTGATCAATCTTTTGCGCATTATTCAACACCAAATCATAAGGCGCTACCGCATCCGCCATTTTAGGAATCTCATTGCGAAAACCTAAGCCCACCGTCAACGCACCCAGAGCTAAGGCCACCAACATTGCCACCATCGACAAAATGCGGGTGTATTCCTGCATCCGAAAACTTAATTGAGACAAAGTAAAATTGTTCAGCTGCTTCAAAGCAATCGAGTCGACTTTTTTCAGCAGCGACAAAATAAAGACAATCACGGAATGGAAGACAAAATAGGTCCCTAAAACGATCGTAACCAATGCACCGGCGATCCCGAAAATTTGCAGTGTCATCAGCATATCCATCATGACAAAACCTAGGCCCAGCAAAATCACGCCGACAATCGCTTCAAACAATAAACCAATTTTACGCCGCTTCACCTGCATGGGAGTTGAATTTTCCCTAAGCAAAGTCAACAGCGGCTTTTTCGCAATCGATGAAGCATTGGACACCGCCGCGATTAGAAAAAGTACCGCAAAGAAAATGACGGTGACTAAGAAAGCTTTGCCGTTGACCGGTGAAAAGTGCTGCACTTGAATATCCAGCTTAGTGGTCAGTAAATGATTCACCACTGAAGATAACCCCAAGCCCAGCACCGAACCGCACAATGTCGCTAAAATTCCGATAAAAAAGGTTTCCACAAAAATCATTTGCGCGATTTTCCCGGTTTTGGCTCCCAGCATCATAAACATGCCGTAATCCTTTTGCCGCATCGCCATCAAAAAGGAATTGGCGTAAAAAATATAGACCAAAGTAATGATGGACAACAGCACCGTGCCAAAATAGAAAATAATTACAATCGATGAGATAAAGGAATTGCTTTCCAAAAAGGTCTCGTTGCTGGCCATCGATTGGAACATGTAGAAGATGGCCGCCGCCATAACCAAGCCGGAAAACAACACCAAATAATCTCGCAAACGGCTTTTGACGCCGGTTAATGATAACTTGACTAACATACACAACCTCCTTCTACTGTTCCAATGTGCCTAATGTATTTAAAATCTCCCGATAAAAAGCTTCGCGATGCTGTTCGCCCCGCTGGATTTCTTGGTGAATCACGCCATCTTTAATGAACAGAATCCGTTGGCAGTAGCTGGCTGATAAGGGATCATGAGTCACTAGTAAAATCGACACTTGATCTCGTTGGTTTAATTCTTCCATTGTATCCAACAAATCCTTGGCACTTTTCGAGTCCAAAGCCCCCGTCGGTTCATCCCCCAACAAAATTGTCGGTTGAGTCACCAGCGCGCGAGCGGCTGCTACCCGTTGCTTTTGTCCGCCGGAAATGGCTGACGGATAACTGTCTAAAATATGGTCAATCGACAAACGTTGCGCTACTTGCTGCACCTTTTGTTTGATCACTTTCGGTTTGGCACCCTGCAGCGACAATGGCACTGCGATGTTTTCTGCGGCGGTTAAGTTTTCCAACAAGTTGAAATCCTGGAAGATAAAGCCGATTTCTTTGCCGCGAAAATCTGCCAATTGATTGCCTTTTAAATTCGCCACATCCTTTTGATTAATCTCGATCCGGCCATCTGTGGGGCGATCCAAGGTGGACAGCAGATTCAGCAATGTGGATTTACCTGATCCCGATGCCCCCATGATGCCGATAAATTCGCCTTTTTCAACCTCGAAGGAAATTCCCTTCAACGCCTCGGTCTTCTTTTCATTTTTCTTACCGTATACTTTTTTTACATCTTGAATTGATACAATCGTCTCCATTAGTGAACCTCCAATAGTTTTTCTTGCGCTTTTTTCGGTACGTCTTTTCCTTGAACCTCTTCATAGGAAGTGACACCTTTGTTTTTGTTCCAAGTGATTCTTAAGAAAGCTTGCTTACGCAACGGCCGTTCCTTCATCGCCGAAAACTCCATGTCCTTTTCTTCCCCATTTTGATTGTAGCCGGGCAGCACATAGTGGTAATTGGTGTAGGTTTGCCCTTGATCATCCCGCTCCGTTTCCTTTTCGCCGTCAGTGGTTACTTGGACGTAATAGCTGTCGCCTCCCATCACGACGATATCTGCTATTTTCAGACCCGCCACGCCGATCACAATCACTGTCACTAAACCGATTAAAAATTTTTTCAATTTCATTCGCTCCTTTGTTTTATCTTTAAGGCAAGTATAGTCCGATCCCGCTGTCTGCTCCATCGAACCAGGAAACAAGGAACTAACAGTTTTGTCATATCAAAGGCTTTGCAAACTCGCTCAGCTTTGGAGCAATAAGACTAAAATATGGAAAACTGCTTCTCAAGTTTCTCCATATTTTCGCTTATTGTCGACAAAGCTAGTTTGTGAAGCCGGACAACGCCCAACCATCCTCAACACAAAAAAGACCCAAACAAAGGATTTTACTCCTTCATTTGAGTCTCATGTTCTTATTCTGCCAAAGCCTTCACGGCCGCCACAATCAACGGGAATTCTTCCTCATCAATCGTGCGCACATCTAAATAATTGGCCTGATTTTTGATCCGACTAATAATCGGTACTCGGCTTTCCCGCAATTTTTGCTGCAGCTCTTCTGCCGAGAACGTATCTGACTGCAAGGCCACTACATACGTCGGCAGCAAATGCTCGGGATACGAGCCGCCCCCCACTGCACTGGCATCTTTTTCTACTATTATAGACAGCTCGCCTGCGACTTCTTTCAAATCGGCAGCCAAACTTTCGGCCTTCTGACGACACGCTTCTTCATCCAGTGACAGCATGTGCAACACCGGAATTTCCTTCACCGCCTGCGCTGGATCTAAGTACAATTCAAAAGTCGCTTCCAGTGCACTCAAGGTCATCTTGTCAATCCGCAATGCCCGCAGCAATTGGTTTTGCTTCATTTTTTCAATATAAGCTTTTTTACCAACAATAATGCCGGCTTGCGGGCCACCCAACAGCTTGTCGCCGCTAAAGGTCACCACATCACAGCCCTGCTCCAACGCTTCTTTCACCGTCGGCTCATAAGGCAAACCAAATTGCCGCATGTCGATAAACAAGCCGCTGCCTAAATCGTTGATCAACGGCAGCTCCGCTTGATGCGCCAGCTCCGCAAGTTCCGCCAAGGCCACACTTTCAGTAAAACCGACAATTCGATAATTACTGGTGTGGACCTTCAGGATTCCGCCGGTTTCTTCGGTTAAGGCCTGCTGATAATCCTTCAAATGGGTTTTATTAGTCGTCCCAACTTCCACAATTTTTCCGCCGCTGGAGGTCACCACATCCGGGATCCGAAAGGCACCGCCGATTTCCACCAGCTCACCACGGGAAACTAAGACTTCCTGCTCCTTAATCAAGGTGCTCAACACCAACAGCACCGCCGCTGCATTATTGTTCACCACCAGCACATCTTCCGCGCCGGTCAGCTCTTTGATGATCTCCACCAAATGACTGTAGCGGGAGCCGCGCGTGCCCGCCGCCAAATCGAACTCTAAATTGGAATAATGGAAACTAATCTCTCCCACCTGCTGCTTCACCCGTGGGCTCAAAGAAGAACGGCCCAAATTGGTGTGGATCACCGTGCCGGTGCCGTTAATCACTCGCCGCAGCGAAAATTGATGCTCCACCAGCTGCTGAGAAATCATTTGCTCCAATTCCGACATCTCCGGCAATACTTCGCGTTTTTCCTGCAGCACTTCTTGGCGAATCGAACTTAGCGTTTCCTGAATCGCCGCCTTCACCGCTCCTCGGGGATACCGCTCCACTAATTCTTCCATCGCCGAACGTTTCAAAAGGACATCTACTGCCGGCAATTTCGCCAGCAGTCCTTGGATTTTTTCTGCCATCGTCTTCCTACTTTCTTTCCGTCAATTCCCGCAAGGCCCGCAGGACTTGATCGACTTCTTCTCGAGTGGTAAAACGGGAAAAAGAAAACCGAACCGTTCCCCGTTCAGCGGTTCCTAAGGCTTCATGCATTAAGGGGGCACAATGATAACCGGGGCGGGTCGCAATTTCATAGTCTTCCCATAATAAATCACTCACCAACGCCGAATCGGCATCCGCGATATTCAAAGAAAACACATTGACCCGCGCTCCCGCAAAATCACCATACAAAGTAATATCCGGCATCTCCTTCAACTGCTCTACAAAATAGCGGCCTAATTCTTCTTGACCAGACGCAGGATTTTCCATGCCCCAATCAACTGCCGCTCCTAGACCAGCAATTCCCGGCACATTCACCGTTCCAGCTTCCAGCAAAGTCGGCAATTCCTTCGGCTGGGTTTTGGAAAACGAACGCATCCCATCGCCACCCGTCAACACTGGTTCGATATCAACATCCTTACGCACACAAACCCCGCCGGTTCCCTGTGGTCCATATAACGATTTATGCCCGGTAAAACAAACCGCCACAATTTGCTCATCACTTAAATCAATCGGCAAAACCCCCGCCGTTTGAGAAATATCTAAAATCAACAATAAGTCGTAGCGTCGACAAAAAACCTTCACCCAGTCCAAGTCCAACACATTACCCGTCACATTGCTGGCATGGTTGCAGACCACGACCTTCGTTTCGGGACGCAATTTTTCTTCGAATTCCAAATAATTCAAACGCCCAGTCACAGGATCACTGCTGACAAAATCCAGCGTTGCGCCCGCCTGCTCCAATTGATATAAAGGCCGCAGCACCGAATTATGTTCCCAGCTGGTGGTCAACACGTGATCTCCCGGCTGAATCACACCCTTCAAAACTTCGTTCAAGGCCACCGTTGCATTATTAGTAAAGGCCACTTCATACTTATCGGTTGCTCGAAACAGTTTTTTCAGCGACTCCCGCGCCTCGGCCACCACCTGATAAGCCTGCAGCGAATACAAATGTGCTCCCCGGGAAGGATTACCGTAGCTGTCAGCGCTCAACACCTCCGCCACTTTTTCCGCCACCACTTTTGGCTTGTGAATCGTCGTCGCGCCGTTATCAAAATAGAAACTCATGCTATTCCCCCGTTTCTGTTGATGCTCCTAAGACCCGATAGTTTTCCACCCGTTTGGTAATTTCCTGCTTGTCCATGTATTCCAAAATCAGCATGGAAGATTTTCGGCTGGAATTGGTCATATCCCGGAAATCCCCTAAGGTCATCTGCTGGTTTTCCCCGATCGTTTTGCGAACCTGCTGAACTCCTTGCCAATAAACCTTAGCCAGCAACACATACTCATGAGTCAAGAAAATCACGGTGTCGCCATTCAAGGCCTCCAACACTTCTTCGGCATTTTTATCTAAGTCGTACAGCTCTTCTTTTTTCACCGGAGTATAGCCGTTTTTCGCCAAGGCTTTTTCGATTTTTTCCTTGGCGGCCTGCTGGTACTTGTTAAAGGTCACCTCAAAATCTGCCGCAGCCAGTTTATCCTGCTGCTCCTTGATCGCCCCGTTTTCTTTCAGTAAGCGAATCAAGGCCGACAATTCTTTCTCTGCCAACTGATCCCGCATTCGGGAACGAAACTCTTCCGCCGGCATCCCTGGCCGCAAGCGATGTTTCTTATGATATTCATTTAACACAGTCAACGCTTTTTCCTGCAAGGCCTGATAACTCGTTTCCGCCAAATAGCCGGACTTGGTTTCGATCACTTGCTGGTTCTCCACCATTTCCGCCAGCAATGGCCGCAACTCTTCCACTGATTGACCCAGATATTCATGAAGCTGCTTCACCGTCGTAAAAGGCTGCTTTTTATTGGTCATAAAATCAAGAATAATTTCTTCAATGCTGCCGGCTTCCTTGGCCTTCAAGCTTTCCAAAATTTCCACCTTGAAACGACGATGCTTAGTTGGCGCCGCATCCAGCACTTCGCCGCCGGCAATCGTGTGCATCGGCGAATACGAACGCAAAATAAAATGATCCCGCTCCTTCACCGCCACCTGATCCTCCAAGCGCAGCTGCAAAAAGCCTTCCGTTCCCGGCTCGATCCATTCCGTGCCCAGCGGTACCGTCCGCGCCATAACTTCCCGAGTGCCAATCAACAAACGCACCCGATCCCACAGCCCGATGCCCGTCTCAACTTCCGGCAAACATTTTACCTTCACATCCAGCATCCACGTTGGCTGCAAATTCGCCGAAGCCGCTAAAACATCACCGCGCTCCAATTCGTCTTTGCCGATATTCGCCAAATTCAGTGCCGTCCGCTGACCAGCCTGGGCCTGCTCCACATCCTGCTCGTGGACCTGAATATTTCTGACCCGCACTTTTTTGCCGCTAGGGTAGACAAACAATTCGTCCCCCGTGTGAATCGTGCCATCCAGCAAGGTTCCGGTAATCACCGTGCCAAAGCCCTTCACACTAAAGACCCGGTCAATGTTTAAACGAGCCATCCCGGTGCTGCTTTTTTCCGTTAATTCCTCCGAACGTGCCTGGATTGCCTGCCGCAATTCTTCAATTCCGGTTCCGCTCACCGCGTCGGTTTCAATAATGTCCACCTCAGCCAGCGGCGTATCCGAAAGCTGCTCGCGAATATCCTCCACCACTAATTCCTTCAGATCCGGATCAACTGTGTCCACCTTGGTCAACACCACCAGAAAATCCTGAATCCCCAGCAAAGTTAAAATATCAATGTGCTCCTTGGTTTGCGGCATGATTCCTTCGGCTGCATCAATCACCAAAAGGACTAAATTGATCCCCGGCAAACCAGCCACCATATTTTTGATAAACTTTTCATGCCCCGGTACATCCACAATCCCGACCCGCTGCTGATTCGGCAAATCCAAATAGGCGAAGCCTAAATTAATCGACATGCCCCGCTTTTTTTCTTCCTTGGTGGTGTCGGTTTCGATCCCAGTTAGGGCCTTAATTAAGGTGGTCTTGCCATGGTCAATATGCCCAGCCGTCCCGATTACAATATTTGCCATTTAAAGGTCCTCTCTTAGTTCATAGTCTGTTTTCAACCCTTCGCGCTTTACGTGATAAAAGCCTTCCGATTTAACCTCTGCTTCCTGCAAAAGCTTCCGCAGCTGGCCTTCTTCCTCCAGCTCAAACTTTAAAGAAAAGCCGCAACTGGCGTGAATTTTCTCCGGTGTCGGAATAATTCGCACCTTCAGTTGGGCTTCCTTGGCTAGTTTTTCGGCTTTCATGGCTTCGTGGGTTGAGTAAAAAAGGGTTACTCCATAGGTTTGCATAGCCGACTCCTTTACGGTTTCACCACTTTTGGTGCTTGGCGCATCATTTCCACAATCCGATACATGTTGGTAATCTCGCCAATCGCCACTTTTTCCGTTAATTCAAAGAAATTCAAGCAAGCGCCGCAGGCATAAATTTCCACGCCTTGATCCGCCATCATTTGCAAGTCCTCTAACGAATCTGAATCTTCCGTCACTAACGACACCCCGCCGTTGTAGAAGATCACTTGCTTCGGCAAAACATCCTGTTCAGTCAAAGAATAGATAAACATCTTCAACAGATTTTTGCCCAATTCATCCGAACCGCGACCCATCACATTGGTATCCACCACCACGATATAATCTTCTGTAGTCACTACTTCTTCAACAACCTCTGGATCAGCCATTTCCACTAAATCCTGGTTGCCCTTTGCGATGGTCACCTTGTAATCATCACCGATTGGTTCCATTTGATAAATGTAGCCCAATTGATCCGCCATTTTTTTCAAGTTCTGCGTAGCAATTTCATTATCTACTAACGTCTCAACCGCATCATTTTCTTTTAACGCTTTTTTCGTTTCAATCACTGGTAACGGACAAGCCTTGCCGATTGCATTGATTTTATACATAATCCTTTTCCTCCAATTACTTCTTTTTTAGTTTCTGCCAAAAACAGAACTAGCAGCTATCTCATAATAGGGTACTTATTTTTCTCTGAAAAATAAGTCCGACTTTCGTTTCGCATACCATTCTACTAAGTAGCTCGTTACTAATCTTGATTTACCATTCTTTCGTGGATCTCGAACCTTTACATACTGCGAAAAGTAGAACTGGCATCAAAATACAGTAATATCCTTCTTGCCACGTTCAGTCACTACACCAAAATCCTGTGCAGGAATCCCGGCTGCTTGCAACTCTTTCACTAGGGCTTCCACCTGATCTGCCGGCACACTTACCAAAAGACCGCCAGAAGTTTGCGGATCAAACAGCAATTCTTCAATCGCAAAATCATCCACCACAAAATTCATTTTTTCTTCCATATAATTGCGATTGCGCTGACCGCCAGCCGTCAAAATAAATTCCTTGGCCCCCGCATACGCTTCTTCAAAATAAGGCAGCTGCTTAGACTGAATCTCCGCCGAAAACTGCTCATTCAGCATCTCCGCCAGATGCCCTGCCAAGCCAAAACCAGTCACATCAGTACAACCATGAATCTCGTAGGTGCGAATAATGTCCATCGCGTACTTGTTCAAGGTCTGCATGCTATCCGTCGCCTTCACAAAACCAGCTTCACTAATCTCGCCAGCACTGTAACCAACGGTGATAATACTTACCCCCAACGGCTTAGTCAAAACTAAATGATCCCCCGCCTGACAAGTATTGTTTTGATAAATCCGGTTCGGATCGATCGTGCCAGTTACTGACAAGCCGTATTTTACCGAATGGTCGTGAATCGAATGACCGCCAGCTAAAATCGCACCGGCTTCCAGCACTTTCTCCGCGCCCCCGCGTAAAATTTCTTTCAAAATCGCCAAATCCTTTTCTTCCGGAAAGGCTACTATATTTAAAGCAGACAGCACTTCGCCCCCCATCGCATAAACATCGCTTAAGGCATTGGCTGCCGCAATTTTGCCAAATAAATACGGATCATTCACCATCGTCGGGAAAAAATCCAAGGTCTGAATAATCGCTAAATCATCCCGCAGTTTAATAACAGCTGCATCATCGGTGGAATCAAACCCCACCAGCAAATTCTCATCTTGCGATTTCGGTAAATCTGCTAATAATTCTCCTAAATTGCCGGGACCGATCTTGGCGTTGCAGCCGCCGCAGACAATTAATTGTTCGATTGTATCCATTTTTCTATCACACCTCCGCACTTCCTATTATAACAGTTTAACTAGCTCTTCTCCATGTAAGCGGCTAACTTTTTGTTCCTCAAAAAAAGCCTCCACCCAGGATAAAATACACCTGGAATGAAAGCATTTCTTATTTATTGTGCAACTTCTGGTCTACGGCTCTTACGAATATAAGTAAAGCCAGTATAAAGAACGACACCAATGATGATCCATGTCAGAATCGTTAAATCCAAATTCGTGACAAATTTCGCGGCAATGATTACCCCGACGATCCCGCCTAAAGCAATCCCCAGACTGACTTTGCGAGAATAGTCACCAGTTTTGATAAAGTTCAAGCTGGCAACCGGCATCAAGGCGCCACAAGAACCTGACATAATTGGGAAAGCTACTAAAGGACTCAAGCCCAATAAGTAAACCATCGCCATACATGGTGCGTAAAGCCCAACACCAATCGTCATCAATGCGCCAAAAATTCCGTTACCGATAATCCCAACAATTAACAATCCGCCAGATAAACCAGTCGCTGTATTGCCGGCTCCTAGAATATCAATCCAGCCTTGTAGACGAGCCAACATCAGAAGTGCGGTGACGATTAACGCCCAACCCATCCAAAATTGAACGGTTTTTTCTGGTAATTTTGTTACAGTCTTTGAGCCCAGCCATGATCCAACGATCGAGGATGCGATCAAAGAGAACAACGTTAACGGATCAACATTCACTACTGTGATAAAAATAAGTCCTTCTAATAAACAAGAAAGTGCATGTCCTACGTTTAACGTCCCAGGTAAATGACGGTCAGTCTCCAACTGCTTGGTCGTATCCAAAAGCATCGCTGTTGGGGCAAAACTCCCAATTCCCAAAGTATCGAGAAAGTCGGTGACAAAACCAATAAGAATAGAAACAATCCAATTACCGCTGCCAAGATTATCCTTATGCTTGATCAAGTCGCGGCCTAAAACAAAAATATGCATCACAGCGAATAAAACTAAAACACCTAAAACAATCTGTATCATCTTCTCTTCCTCCAATTTTTAAAAGACTACTTGTCCCCCTCACAAGAAGGACTAAGTAGTCTTAATCATAACACACTATGCAGCTTCTGGCCTTCTGCTTTTTCTAATATACGTCACACCAGTATAAATAATAACTAGAATAATGATATATGTTAGAACATTCAAGTCTAAACCTGTAACAAATTTAGCCGCCACAATTACACCTAAAATACCACCTATAGTAATGGCCAAACTTACTTTACGGGCATAATCCCCTTGTTTGACAAAGTTCAAGCTGGCAATCGGCATCAAGCCGGCACAAGAACCCATCATTACTGGGAAGGCTACTAATGGACTCAAGCCCAACATGTAAACCATCGCCATACATGGTGCGTACAAACCAACACCAATGGTCATCAACGCCCCTAAGAAGAAGTTGATCACAACACCAATGACTAATTTAATACCGGTTAAGGCAGTCGCCGTATTGTCGGCACCTAGAATATCGATCCAGCCTTGTTGACGCGCGAACATTAATACCGCAGTCACGATCAACGCCCAGCCCATCCAAAATTGAACTTTCTTTTCTGGCAAACCAGTTACTAATCTTGAACCGATAAACGCACCAACTGTCGCCGAACCAACCAAAGCAAACAATGTAACCGGTGATACATCTACAACCTGAGTAAAGATGAACGCTTCAACCAATACCGGAATACCGTGTCCCACGTTCAGTGTTCCCGGCAATAGACGGTCACTGGATAATTGTTTGGTAAAATCCAATAACATGGCTGTTGGCGCGAAACTCCCGATACCAAGTGTATCCAAGAAGTCAGTAATAAAACCAACAATCCCTGAAATAATCCAGTTACCGTGACCTAGATCTTCTTTGTGAGCAACCAAGTCCCGTCCCGTATTCACTGCATGCAATAGAATCAAAACAATATATATACCTAAAATTATTGTTACCATAATTCTTACCCCTCCTTCATTTCTCTACCCTAGAAGGAAACCATCCTTCAAGGAGTCCTTTGGATCAACCAAAAATGTGTTATACCCGGTAACATAAGCTGATCCAGATACGCGAGGGATAATCCCCTTGTAGCCGCCAACTTCCGCTTCACTAACAATTTCACCTTTAAATTTCGTGCATAAAATACTTTCGTAAACAAACGTATCCCCAACCTTCATTTCACCCTTGCCGTATAAAGTCGCAAGCTTCGCGCTTGTACCAGTTCCGCAAGGTGAACGGTCAACCTGTCCATCCCCGAAGACTACCACGTTTTGATACGTTGCATCTGGGCTGGTTGGCGGTCCATAAAATTCCACCAAGTCTACTTCTTTAATGTGCTCCAAGGTCGGATGTTGAATTTCCACTTGCTCATTCACTGCATCGCGAATAATCATGCCTAAGCGATTGAATTCTGATCCATTTTTAGGCTCGATGGTTAACTTCACTTGTTCAGCTGGCAAAATCGCAAAGAAGCTGCCGCCGAATGAAATATCAATCGTCAATTCGCCTACTTCAGGAACGTTTACTTTTACGCCTTCTTTATATAAGAAAGATTCGACATTTTCGAATGATACCGATTCAGCTGAAAAATCTTCATCTAAATGAACCGTTCCTCGAACAATGCCTGCTGGTGTGTCTTGAACGACCTTCACTTCACGATCGCCTTCTTTAACCTCTACCCAGCCTTGTTCCACTGCTGTAGTCATTGCGGCAATCGTATTGTGTCCGCACATGTTTAAGTAACCGCCGGAATCCATAAAAATAATACCGTAATCCGCTTCGTCGTTTACCGGTTCAGTAATAAAAGCACCGAACATGTCGCGGTGGCCCCGTGGTTCAAGCATCAGCATCTGACGCAATTGGTCTTGCTGTGTTTCTAAATATTCTCTTTTTTCAGCCATCGTTTTACCAGGAAATTTTGGAATTCCTCCAATAATCAAACGTGCTGCTTCACCTGCTGTATGTGTGTCGATTGCTGAGATCATTTTTGATACTTTCATGTGTATCCTCCTCAATAATTTAAGGAATTAATCTTTCCAAGAAAAATTATCTGATCTTCATTTCATGCCCTACTCTGCTTTTTTCAAGTAAAATAAGCATCCCAAATAAGAACTGCCTTTTTCATAGAAAAATTAGTTCGATTTGTATGATAGGCACCTTTTTTCAAAGCGCCTCAACTATCTAAGCGTTTGATTCTCTTTACGCATCTTTAATTTGATTGAAGCTAATGCCTTGGCTGCATCTCGTTGATTGATCGTATTTTCACCAACTACCTCAGTTTCGATACCCTTTTCAGACTTGTTAAAATCTAAAACATGCTTTGTATAGGCATTTTCCACTACGAACTTCGCTTGTGATCCAATGAACTTTAGACCAATCACGCTAATATCACGCTGGCCGATTTCCTCAAGCATGTTGGCAAAGTCCACGTCGGAATTTCCCCAGCCATCGGTAGAAGCAATCACGCCGTTTGTGCGCATACCCTCCAACCAAGCTGCGGCCCTGCGACCAACCAAGTGTTTCATAACATTACTTTGAGGGGTTCCCACTACCACGACACCTTGGAAATCAATATCCGGGTCGTTGGCTAAGAGATCCACCAAAGGGTCTTGAAAATGATGCAGCGAAGTCTCTTTCGTTGATGGGCCGATTCCCATAACGTCTCCCCCTCGCAAAATTCAGACTAAACCATCGAACGGATGGCACCATCGCGATATTCATTGGCTGTCAAATACACCGGCATATTGTTCATGTCTATAATCGATACCCCGCCGGAAAATCCGCTGGGCTCGTTCGGAAAAAGCAGCATGTCATACATCGCGCCTTGTCCTGCCACCTGTTTCACCAGAGCCACTTTAGGTTTTCCTGGATGATTGGTTTCTTCATAAACATGGGTTTCAACCGCCTGAGTGCCTTCCAGCATCTTCATTCGTTCCCGAATTTCCTGAACATAACGATCCACGATTTCGAACATTTTCAAACTCAGCTCACGATTAAAAGGAGTGCCCTTTTTCGCCACTAAGTCAATTAATATAATGAAATCGCTCTCTTTTGGTGTTCCAGCCCGATTCAAAACCAGGTGATCCCGCAAATTTCCTTCAGAAGAGCCGAACTCATGCATCTGCTCGCCTTCTTCAATCGCACCGGTCATCACAACCGCCACGCCGGTCAAGGTATGAGTGATCCCTGTCCCCAACGCCCCCAATACCTTCGTGGATATCGGCAAGACATCCATGATGGTATTGGTTTCAATATCTAATTGATTGGGTTGGAGTACTTGAATGGTTAGTTCCTGAATCTCGGGGCAGCCTGCCTCAAAGTCGGCTGGAATCGTTAAACGATCGGCCTCCACATGGAAGTGATCACCAACTGTGACCTCCTCCATGTGGAAAACTCTGATTTTCAGTGCTTCGCCTCGCATAAATTCACCTACACTCTATACGTGTGCAATATACTCGTATGGTAATGGAACAATCTTTCCTGGTGTTTCAATGGTAACTAAGTTTGTTAAGGTATCCTTCAAGATACCAGTTTGCATTTCAATGTTGTGTGGTTCTCCAGCATTTGCGCCCATTGGAACCATCGGTGCAACCGCACGTGGTGATCCATTTTGACGAACAACTGGTGGTAATGCTGCAATTAAAATAGTAGGAATTCCCGCTTCCTCAATAGCTCTCTGCACGATCACGGCAGTTCTATGACAGGTTCCTCAGCCAGCGGTCATTACGACAGCGTCGACTTCTTCGTCAACTAATTTTTGAGCGATCTCAGGACCCGTTACATCGTGAAATGCTTCTTGGTCTCCTCCGCCGCCCATAAATGCGTAATGTACTGGTGCTGCTTCTTTAATAAATCCAGCTTTAACTAATTCATGCAGACGATCGATCGGGAACATTGCGTTCACGTCACGGTTTACGTCTCCATTATCGTATCCACCATGAGATACCATTAATTCGTCGCTTGGTGTATCATTTGGCACCTCGCGGTAAGAAGTATCTCCTGCTAAATTGAATCGTTTATCACTTTTTAAATGAACACCCGCTGCTGTAGCTAAAGCAACGCGCATTTCTTTAAGCTCTTTTGTGACGGGTGTGTAGACAGATTTCGGCGTAATCGGCACGAAAATTTCTGACTGCAGCCCTTCAAAGACTGTTAAGCCCATGTGTTAATTCTCCTCTCTCTGTGTCTGTTCTTGTTTTTTCAGAGCTTCCAAACGACGACGCTCATGCTCTTTAATGGCATGCACATAGTGGTCATTAGGTTCTTCTTCCAAAACTTCGGGATAGGTCATTAAAAATCCAACTTCCTGTCCAATGGCTAAATCGTATTCAGAAATCAGCATACGACGAGGGATTTTCAATTGCCCTAAACGTCCTTTAATGTCGATGGTTACACTTGCATCATGAAGTTCGACAATGATTCCCTCAAACATTTGCTCGGTTGAAGTATATTTGAGTAAATCTATTCTATCCATAGTTTTTCGTCACCTAAATTTCTAGTCTTTTTCGTAAATTTCTTGACGTTTTTTACTCTTAGGTAAAATTTGTTCATTGTCGACAAGGTCAACTTTCTTGCCCGTTGTTTTTTCGATGATTTCGATATTGTTCAATTTCACGTTTGGATTCCATTTGCGTTCAGCCTTTTTAATTTCGCCGCCGCCCATCAATGTTTTCAGCATTGCCAAGTCGCGAATTGCATCTTCTTTACACAACGTATTGTTAGACAAGATTTCGTTTTCGATCCCTTGTTTTGATTTGTTGTTGTCAACCATCGCACCCATTTCAGCATTCCCTACTACTAGGGCACCCTGCATTGCTGAGTAAGAATCGCCGACAACCTTGACACCACGTTTACCAATTTCTTCAATATGTGAAGCAAAGTCAATGTGGTTGTTCCCAAATCCTTCAGTCGTTACAATAGCTCCGTCAATATCCATCGCTTCAACAGTCATACCTAGACGTTTTGACACATAGTATTTTTCTGTATTTGCTTGTGGTGAACCGACAAACATAATACCGATTAAATCAATTTCTTCATCATTCATGGCTTCAATCACCAATGGTTCTCTCCAGTAATGACGAGAAGTTTCTTTCGATGCAGGCCCAATACACGTTAAGGCATGGATACCGCCATCTAGAACTTCCGTTGGAGCTAACATAATTGGCAAGTTCCCCAAGTCAACGTTTGGTTTCGCACCTAACGTACCTACTGGTTCCACCGGCATGATTAAGTTGTCGTGCATTGCCCCTTGACCCATGATTTCTTTCACGATCAAGACACGTTTGTTGCCGCGACGACGTTTTTGTACAATTTCTTCTGAATTTGCCACCAATGATTCGTCCGCCTCTTTCAGGGCTACGCGAATTTCTTGGGCAATATAATCAGAAGCTTTATGAGCCGCCAATGGTCCAGGACGTTCCATGTTGGCATTGGCTTTAATCGTTACTTGCGTTTTAATGAAAATTTCGCCTTTTTCCGGTGCACCAGGACGACCCCACATAATATTGCGGTCCAATTCACCTTCCGATGAACCAAATTCCCCGATTTGTACTCCGTTAGCATCCGTACCAGTAACAACTAATACGACGCCATCCAAGACGCGGGTAACCCCATGGCCGATTTCGCCTTCTGCTTTGGCAGCAATTGGCTGAACGTCCATGATGGTTTCACTGTATTCTTCATACCGATCTGGTGTAATAATTTCAAATGTCATGCCTTCCACTAGTTCTTCTAGCTCAACTGCTTCGGCACACATATCTTCCATTTTACGTAACGTTAAGGTTGTTCCTTCGATTTTGGTTTCTTCGCCAAATTCTACTTTTTCAATCGAGAAATGATCCCGACGTACGGAACGAACCACTGTTGCTTCTACTTCTACTTCTGCCTCCGCAGCTGGTGCTTGCGGTGCAGGAGCGGCTGCTTGATGTTCTGCTGGAGCAGCTGGCGCAGGTGGCATAACGCCCATTGAGCCGGCTACCGACATAGGAACCTCTAAGTCAATGCCTTTTCCTTCCGCAATATGAATTTTGATGGTTTGTCCTCCATAAACTGGTGCTGGTGGTACTGGAGGAGCTGGATGAACAGGTGCTTCAGGAGCAGGTGGAGCCGCTTCAACAGGAGCTTCTTCAGCTGGTGCTGGTGCTTCCTCCGCCACTTCTTTTACCCCATCAAGAATTTCTCTTGTTAAAGGAATCAAAGCATCCGTTGTTTCCTTTAGAGTCGTGCCAAGTACTTGTTCGATTGTTAACGCGTTTTCAGGAATCTGTAATAATCCTGAATCCTCCAAATCTTCAAAGATCGCTGGATCTTCTAAATCATCAGGCGCGATCACTTTCCCTGCTTCTGCACGGCAACATAATACTGCAGGATCTTTTGCATGTTCTTGAGCAGTTTCTGCTGTAATAGACATTCGTTAATTCCTCCTAAAATTTTTCTATTTCGTCGGTAATTTACGATATAGTCTGTGCCCGTCTGCCCGCAGTACGTGATCAGTGTGATGATAAACCGGAACTCCTAACCTAGGAGCTACACCCATGACGGTGTTCGTTCAATCAGAACAGGACCCGGTCATTACTACCTCGGCACCTTGTTTCTTCAAGGCTAACACCGTTTGAGCTTGACCCGGACAAATACCTGGTAAGGCACACCTATATCTTCCATTTACTTCTACCATTCGCTTGCAACGTTCTGCAGCAACAACTTCGGCGCCCATATTGTTGACAATCTCCGTCATGCGTTCAGCTGAGCCGCCGCATTCGCAGATCAATAAGCCAACCTTGCGATGTTCCTGTGGAAATGGCATGGCAACTAAAACGCCGCCGCTTGTTTTGGTGATTGGTGTGGTTTCTTCTCCAGAACGACCCGTCATCGGTCCGCCAATGACAATCTCGCCATGAGGCTCAACGTAACCGCCAACGTTATTAATCAAGGTTTTCACTGGTGTGCCAATCGGTACATCCACAAAGACTGTTTCCTTTTGCTTCACCCGACCTGACACCGTCACATCCTTGTCAATAAACGGCTTGCGATCCTCAATTGCTTCTACTATACGTTTGATGGTTTCAACATTATCAACGACCGCTCCCACTTCAATCGGGATCTGGCCTGGTTCCAAAATCACATCCATTACTTCACGAACAATCATCCGTTCATCTCCTGCTGGATAAATATCCGGCAATTGATAGATGTCAATATTCGCTTCTGACTCAACAGCTTTAAGCATGCGCATCACCAATTGACGATGCTTGGCTTTGACAGCAATTACGCCCCGCGGCGCTTGCGTCATCTCCATGCAGTACTTAATACCCCGGATCAATTGATCGATGTGTTCACTCATTTGTTTGACATTATGAGCAAGCAGCGCTTCACATTCCGCCCCGTTGGCAATAATTAAGCCTTCAGGAATTTCACAGGCAAGCTTCAAGAATGTCGGAAAACCAGCACCGCCGGCTCCCACAACTCCTGCTTCTTCCACCGCTTTGATCATGGTGTCTGTGTCAGGAATTGGGACATAGCTGGAAAAATCTTGTTCCTCATCAATCATGAGAACGACATTTTCCTCGCTGACATCAACGACTTTACCTGAAAAACTACTGTGAATGTTCGCGCCTAGGCCGTTTGGCTCCGCAACCAGCTGACCACGCTTGACCATTTCTCCCGCTTTGACCACTCCTCTACAAGGAGCACCAACATGTTGTTTTAATGGTATAAGAATCTGTGTCAAATTATTTCACCTCCCCTTTTTTTATCTTGTTCGAACTTGAGCAAATCAGCCGCCCGTAGTTCAAATAAAGCATATCACAACCGGGAATTTTAATAAAGGTAATTTTGTCTATTTGTCTCGAATTCCTACAAATTTTATTCACCAAACGACTGTTTTTTGGACTTATTTTTTGGATTCAATCTAAAGTAGCAAAAAAAGATCTATCACTCAAAAAAGCACTTATTTTCCTTGTATAATGCCGCTTTTATAACTCCTATAATGATTTCTAATCGTTTTCTCTTTATTTTCTAATCTAGTTATTTATACTGATTATCAGCTTGATAACCTCGTTATTTTAGTTCGAATATTGCCGACAACCCTTGGCAGATCGATAAATAAATTTCGTTAATTTACAACCTTTCAAATATAAAAACAACATAAGTATAAACATTCACATGAAAACGATTGCTAAAATAAAGCTAGTAGTTGTCTAGTCCAATCGAGTTCTTATCAGCTTTTGCTACTACGATTGTGTCAGAATAGATAACAGAGGCTTGTTAAAAGGAGCAGGCGAGATTCTTTCAGCAAAACTAGGAATACTTCTGACTTCTCATGAATCAGTACAGATTAAAAAAGACTTCCTTAAAATGTTAAGGAAGCCTGATTCCATTCTATTTTATGTCTCTTTGTCTCATGTAATCATCATTCCGCCAGCCGAATAACGAATTTTTTCTGGTACTCGTCATTATCTTGACGCAGCTCGATGGTAAAACCATGCTTTTCCACAATCGTCTTGGTGATGGCTAAGCCTAAGCCGCTGCCGTTGAAATTCCGCTCCGTTTCATTTTCGCTGACGAAGGGTTCAAACATCCGCTCCCGTTCCGTTGCAGGGATCGGTGTGCCGTTGTCGGCGAACACAATCACCGGGCTGCCTTTTTCCTGACGAATAGCAATCAACAGCTTCGTCCCAGGTGGATTGTGCTTGCAGGCATTAATCATCAAATTGGAGAATACCCGCTTCATCTCCCGTTTATCAATTCGATAGACCAGCGGTTCCTCCGGTAAATCCAACACCAATTCAATTTCCCGCTCCTCGATTAAATCATAATTATCGGCTGCCGTCTCCTTTAATAAATAGCTGATGTCCTCGGGCTGCTTGTTCAGCTGGTAATCCGCTGAATTCAGCTTGGTATAATGGAACATCAGATCCAGCAATTCATTCGCCACCACCGATTTCTGATAAATAATCGCCGAAACTTCTTTCGTTTCCTCCGGCTCCACAATGTCTTCACACAAAGCCTTGGAAAAGCCGGTGATACTGGTCAACGGTGTTTTCAAGTCGTGGGCAATATTGGCAAACAGCGTGCTTTGATCTTTAGCCAGCTGCTGGCTCTTTTTGGTAATTTTCTGATCCAGGCTGCGATAAAACAAAAAGGAAAACAGTCCGATGGATACGATTTGCAGCAGGGCACAGATTGGCATGATAATTAGCCGATACTCTTCCGGAAACTGCGGAGAAATAACGCCGCTGGATACTTCTTCCAATAGTGAAACGGTAATAGTCAGTCCAAAAAAGTAAATGACAAAAGCTTTTAGTATTGCTCGTTTAAGATCCTTCATTGGCCGCCTCCAGTCGATAGCCCAAGCCTCGAATTGTTCGAATTCGCTCGTTGCCGATTTTTTCTCTTAATTTGCTCATCATGACCCGCACATTATTGTAGCCGGTCAGGGAGTCTTCCCAGCCGTGTTCATAGATTTGTTCCTTAGTAAATACTCGGCCCGGCTGTTCCATCAAAAGCTTCAACACCCGAAATTCCACCGCCGTCAGTTCAATCGATTGGCCCGAAACCAACGCACTGCAGGAATGCAGATCCAGCTTCAAATCTCCCACCGTTAATTCAGCCGCCGACGCCTTTTCCGCAACACCTAATCCATGATAGCGCCGCAGCAAAGCCTTCACCCGCGCGATCGCCTCATGAGGATCGAAGGGCTTGGTCAAATAATCATCCGCCCCCAGCTCCAAACCGAAAATTCGGTCGGAAGCTTCCACGCGGGCCGAGATGACTAAGATCGGCATGTTGCTGATCTTTCTAACCTTCCGAATCAGCTCAAAGCCATCAATTTTAGGCATCATCACATCCACAATTAACAAATCAATCTCGGTCTTACTAATAATCTCCAACGCTTCCTGGCCATCATAAGCTTCCAGCAGCGTCATCTCTTCACTTTTCAAATACATCTTCAACAGCTTAATAATCTCTTTTTCATCGTCCACATGTAAAATCGTATACGCCATTTTTCTCCACTCACCCTTGTCCAACCCTTTTCTAAAAGTTTATCATACAGCCGGTGAGAAGTTGCAGCTATTTTTTAAATCTCCGTCTTAAGCACTGTTTGAGCCACCAATTCCATCCGGCGCTCCAGCTCTTGGTTCGTAAATTTCCCTAGATACAGCTCATCCACCAGCTGACCATCTCCTACAAACAGCACCCGTTCACTTTGAGCAGCCACTTTGGCATCATGTGTTACTACAATAATCGTCGTTCCTTCTTCATTAATCTTCGACAAAATAGTCAAAATCTCCTGCGCGGCCTTCGAATTCAACGCGCCCGTGGGTTCATCGCCGAAAATCACTCGCGGCTGTCCCATTAACGCCCGGCAAATCCCCGCCCGCTGCAGCTGTCCGCCGGAAACTTGATTGATTTTCCGATCCTTCAGCTCACTAATGCCGACTTTTCTCATCAAGTTTTCCGCCCGTTTTACCAGCTCATCCATGCTGCCCTTTTTTTCTTTTAGACTAGGCAGGATGATGTTATCAATGATGGACAAATTCTTCAAAAATGTCGGCTGCTGGAAGATGAAGCCCATCTTCCTGCGGCGCAAATCGGCCAGCTCTACCTCGTTCATTTGATTGATGACTTGGCCGTCAAAGGTAACTTCGCCTGAATCAATCGTGTCCATGCCGCTGAGGCCATACATCAAAGTGGACTTTCCGGAACCAGACGGCCCCATAATCGCCACGAATTGGCCTTCTTCAATTTGAATATCCACATCATTCAGAACGCGAACCTTTTCCTGGCCGTTGCCAAAGCTTTTCACTATCTTTTTTCCTTGAATCATCGTTTTCATTTTCTTTACCCTTAATCCTTCAAATTCTCGGCAACTTCGATCTCGCCGGTGTGTTTAGTTACCATTTTTGTCGCTAAAACCGTGGTTACGATCATTAACAGTGGGCAGCCTAGATAAATCAACAGGTTGCCGCTGAAGCGAACGGAGGTTAAGCCCATCAAGGAAACCAGAAGGCTGGCGATCCCTTTACCCGCCGTCATCGCCAGCAAGGTGCCGGTCATTAAGCCAATCACTAGGATTACCATGCTGCGAGCTAGATATTGCCTGGCCAAATCTTGATTGGTAAAGCCAAGTGCCTTCAAGGTGGCGATCTCTCGTTTGTCTTTGGTTACCAGAAGCTTCATAAATAAAGCAGTAATCAATCCCGTGATGATCACGGCGGTAATCGTCGCCCCAATCGCTGCCAGCAGCAACGAACGTGCAGTTGGCCCAATGGTCTGTTCCCGGAAAGCTGCGATACTGTTCACTTTGGCAAAAGGCAGGTCCTTTTTGTACTGATCGGCCTTGGCTTCCATATCAACGTCGGGCTTCAAATGGATATAAATATTGGTCCACATTTTTTCCGTGTCCTCATCCTTAAAGGTCCCCTTCGCGGTTTTCCCTCCATTAAAGGCATTGGTGTAAATACCAGAAACCGTTAGCTGTTTTTCTTTGCCATTTTGGATAATCGTTAAGGTGTCACCCACTTTTTTACCGTACTCTTCGGCATTAATCGTTGACAGGGCCACCTCGTTTTCGGCCTTCGGTGCAGCGCCTGCTTGATAGTCCACCGTGAATTTTTGATGGTTGCCTAGTTCAATCCGCAGCACACCTTCCGCCTTGTCTTCTTTGACGTTGAAGCTTTTTGCGACGATCTTATTGTAATCTGCAACATCTGAATCTTTGTCCAGCAGCTGCTCAATCGCTTCTTCCTTACCTTGACTGTTGGGTGAATCGTAAAGACTGGTCACAACATTGACCTCTTCGCTGTAGCCAATAAATTTTACAAACGAGTCATCAGAAATGGTACGATAGGCCATCCACGGTACGATCATAATAAAAGAAGAAATGATAAACACCAGCAGCATGGTCACATACATTTTCTTGCGGTTCGCAATGTCAATGATTCCCAGCCGCGTATTGTAAGAAAGCTTCGTCAGCTTGCTTAGATTGAAGCCGTTTTTGCTGGAGATCTTCTCGTTAGCGCCACTAAAACGAATCGCCTCCACCGCCGAGATTTTCTTGAAGCGGTTCAGCAGTCTCGACACATACAGAATCAACAACAGCATAACCAAACAAACACCGACGATTGCCATCAGCTTGCTTAATTGTTGATTGCTGCTTTCCCCGAAGGTCAGCCTGATATTTTCCAGCAAAAGGTTGCTGATGGGCAGTGAAATCAGATAGCCCAGTAAGCTGCCGATAACTGCAATCGCCACATACTTCGACAAGTAAATTTTCTTGATGTCCCGCACCTGCATTCCAATGGCCTTCATCACACCGATTTCTTGATAATCGGCTTCGATCTTCGCCAACAGCGTAAAACGAATACACATAAAGGTCATCAGAACCACTAGCATACTAACCAATAAAAGAATCGCGATCAGCATGCCATCAGAAATCGCACTTGCCAATCGAAATAGTCGATAAGTAGCGGTTGGACCATTCATTTCCAAGTTGGCTTTGCGATACGCCGCCTCAAATTCGTTCAGCTTTGATAAATCCTTTAAGCGGAATTGGATCAGGTGCTCCGGTGTGCCAGAGGGAACTAAGGCATCGTAGTCTTCTTGATGAACCAAGAAACGCTTGGAACCGGTCATGGGCGAATTCATCTCACCGTCCCGAACAAAACCGTCCACTTTAAATTCCCTGCCAGCAACTGTCACCTTATCACCAAGCTTAGCAGTGCCGGCCTTCTTCAAAGAAATCGGCACATACATCTCACCCGGCTTAGGATAAATCGGCTGATTGTTCTCATCCAGCAAAAAATCCATCTCTTTATTTTGTGTCGCCATCCCATTGTCATCGACACTATCGGAAAAATTGTAGTCGCCAACTTGAATTTTCGACCCTTCAATATTCAAAAACATCGAGTCTTCGTAACGTTCCACATTGTCGTTGCTTTTGACGAAGGCCTGCATCCGATCCTCATCCAGGTCCCCGGTATGCATTTGCATCAAATGGGCTACCACGGATTTTTCCAACAAGGTATCAATCGACCCCGATAAATTGATACTGAGTATCGTTGCCAAGGCAACCAACAAAGCGGCTACCGTAACAAACATCGTTGTCGTAATCGTGATTAATTTACTTTGCAGCACGTCATTTTTTATAATTCTGAAATACATCCCGTTCACTCCTGACTCCTTTGTAATAAGAACTATCTACACTATAACCAGCCAAGGTTTCCTGAATGTACAGGAAGTGTTAACTGAATATTAAAGTTGAAAAAATCCGCCAAATTCGGAGGGGTTCCGAGTTTGGCGGATTGGTTTATATTAAGCACTTAATTCTTTCAAAAGTAACACTTTAGCTGGACGAAAAAGACAGCTAAATAAAATAAGCAGTCTAAATATAAAAGAATTTATCACAAACTAATTCGTTATTTTTGTTCAGTAAATTCAGTCAACTCCAATTTTTCAGACAGTTGTAGAAACTGTGTTTGTTTATCGTATTATAAAGATCGTATGTGTATAACCAGTGAATTGCTGTTCTTTTCCCACTTCATTTATTGTTGCTTCGCTAACAAGTCACTTTTATTTTCATTTAGCTGACGAACAAGCGTATACATCACTCCTCTTGTAATACCTAAAAACTGACAAGATCCGTTTTCTTCTTCTAGGCTTACTCAGGTACATTACTTAAAGACGAAAGATATCTTACCTATATTTTTCGACCAAATAAATCGTA
This sequence comes from Candidatus Enterococcus moelleringii, assembly GCF_017377575.1. Taxonomy (GTDB): domain Bacteria; phylum Bacillota; class Bacilli; order Lactobacillales; family Enterococcaceae; genus Enterococcus_A; species Enterococcus_A moelleringii. The sequence goes on along the minus strand of NZ_JAFREM010000013.1, from coordinate 35,806 downwards.
GTATAAAGATTACTGATTTTAATTACAACCCATTTCTACTGTACTAGCTAGTTCATTTTCTTTTATCAAATTTGGCCATATTGAATAGGTAAAATAATTTCAGTATACTAGAGTTATCCAGTAGCTGAATCCATAATTTTTTTAGAACTAGAAAATCGTATAAAAAATAATAATTATGGTCAAAAGGAATACATTCACATTAACAACTGAGCTTTGGTAGTAAAAATAATGATTGAACGGGGTGGCAAATATGGGTACATCAGATTTTAAATCCAAACTGCTTAAAGATATAGAGGAAACAGGATTCCCTTTCGAGATGGAAATATCATCAATGTTGAGAAATCGAGGATGGCATGTTTCGAATGGTTCTTATTATATTGATAAAGATGAAAACAAAGGACGAGAAATTGATGTAATTGCAGAGATTCATAAAGACCAACTTATTAGCAAAGAAGCCACGCTTGAAGTAGTATTTTCTTTAATACTTGAAATAAAAGAATCAAAAAAAAAGCCCTGGATATTTTTTACGTCTGATGCAACTTCTTTAATCGATTCAACAATCCCTAAAAAGTATACTAGTGGTGGTTTTGAAACTAAACCATATCGCTTAAATAGCTTATTAAGAAAATACACTGTTAAGGCCCAAGATAGAATAGGCAGAAATTTTTACATAGGCTTTTCTGGTAACGGAGCAAGAGATGACATTTACAAGTCGCTTTCTGGTTTAACAAAGGCATTAAATCACTTCATGGAAACAGATACCAATAAAGATAACAAAAGTGAAGATAGGTTGTTTAGGTATTTTGAACCCATTGTAATTATTAAAGGGGACCTTTTTGAAGCATTCATAAATAAAAAAGGAACTATGGAGTTAGAAGAGAGTAATTACATTCAGACCTACTTTAACTATTTGTCACCAAATTATTCTAATAATGCCCATAATATAATTCATGTTGTTAGCGAGAAATACTTTGAGGAGTTCATCTCTCTACAAGAAAAAGCATTACAGACTTTTTTTGATGCATTAATAAAGGAAAATATTGATTAATGTTTTAGACCTTGAATTTTTTTCGAACATTTTCTCTGATGAGGGTTTTAGGATAAATTAACCGTGTTAAGCGAACTACCCAATCAAACCTAAATCTAAATTTTCTGTTTAAATGGTCTTCTTTATTGAATTCCTTAGATTGGCTAAAAAAATACATCAATTATACTCGTAAATCTATTAAGTTGATTATTTCTACAAAATTCATGATTTTAGATAACCCACACTAGCATTTTATTTAACGAATTTCCGATTTGAAAAAGAAAAAAATATCAATAATTTAGTTGAGGGCTTCGAGGGATTCCTAGTTGCTCTCCAGTAATCTCAGACGCAATTCCGTTTATATATTGAAAAGGGGTAAATGATATAAACTCTGATAATAACCAACTATGTTCACTTTTTATATATTCATTTAGAATTTTTGGATCATAGCGTGCCAGTTCGCTCAAGGTATGCATTATTAAAAACATAACAACTAATGGATTCATATCTATAGCCTGGTCATTTTTAAAATTTTTGAAGTACCATCTAGAGTTTGTTCCAGCAGATATTTCTTGAAAATATCTTCTTAATTTCTTATGAAAAGTTATAACTTCTTCTCCACCAACTTTTCTCATATCTCCCAGTTTTGGGCCCTTTTTCCAAGAAAAGTATTTGTACTCGTTATCACGTTTATCAAAACTAATTTTATTAGAACTATTAAAAGTTTCGAATACTTTTTTTGTACGATACTTTTCATCTACCTCAGACACCAAAGTTATATGAAGATCTGGCTTACGTTCAAATCTTACAGAGTTGAGTGGTAAGAACATTTCCTCTGTCTTCTTTGTATTATGAGAGATAGTATACGCTCTGTGTATGAATACTAAATTAAATAGAAGTCTGTCTAACGTATAATTTGTATTGTTGATCTTGTCACCTAAAAAGGCGGCTAACTCTGGGCATATACCCTTAGATTTAATTTCTGTGGTTTCATTACACAAACTACATTTCTTACTTCCATGAACTTTCTTAGGGGTTCTTTTAACTCCATGATACTCATTTTTTATTTCTTCGTTTTTGAACAATAATAGTGCTTTTGTAGCGTTCAAGAAACTATAATACAATGGTAACGGGGAAGAAGTAATCGATAGATTTCTACTTGAATTATAAAATTCTTCTGCCTGATTCCAAAAAAATAGAATATTAGCTAGATTTTTTCTCTTACCTCTCGGTAAAGAATTAAGATAATATCTTACGTAGTCCCATCTGTTTTCTACTAATACAGTGCGACCTCTCATATTAGGACTATTTATACAAGTTTTTAAAGTTATAGGTATGTTATTATACTTCAATATCTTTCCCATTTACATCACCCTCAAAAAAATATTGCACAACTTCCATACAGAAACTTTCATTAAATCATCGATCATCCCTTTATAATCTTCTTTACTCGATATCATATCTGCAGCATAAATCATATGATTTCCTCCATCCCTACTTTTAGAAAACGATATTAGTTTATAATTATTTAAAGCTAACATAGATCACAAATATCTTGGTGTCATTCTATTTTTATTATACCATTCCCAACATGAAGAAAAAACTAGAATAAGAATTGAGCTTACTTAAGTATGGAGATTACAGATAAAAATTGAGCGCGCAGGTTAGTTACATTAGCTTTTGTGTATACACTTGCGTCGGTTCTCACTTTCTCGTGGAGTCGGCATCTAGTTTCTTACGCATTGACAGCAGTCTTTCTCCTCAAGAGAAAGTTTCCTAACATAAAACTTTTCAGCGGTTCACTTTTATTTGTTTTCACAAATCGTCTTCACTAATATGGTTTAAGCTAACTTCTCACTTTTAATCTTGTATCATAACAATACTTTGACACGGAGAAGCGGGACCTCAGCAATTAAGGTTCAACATCTTCAGATACACCCATGATTACCGATAAATATCGAACAGCCTCTTATTGTACTCATCACCGCCATCGATATTGCTGCTTCTAAATACCGGGACATCCACTCCCCACTCAACCTACATCTGGACAAACGCGGTGACTACTAGTTGAATAATGAAACAACTCATAACCGTAGATGTCGGGCCGTCATAACAAGGTCTGTGTGAGCGATACTAGCATCCCCGTAAAAAGAACGATTATCTAATCAACTCAAACACAAACGAAGTCCACTCGCGTGTCGACTCGCGCTATTTTTGAAGCATCTAAGGCAGTCAGGGCGATAATCCCCACACCCATTTCCTTTAGCCGCTGGGCAAGTTCAACTAATAAGACATTGCGATCTGAATTTGAGGTCATTACGATGACATTGCCTTTTTTGGAAAAAATATAATTACATGATTACACCCGCGTAGTCTGTCGTACATTCGATCATGGTACTTTTAAAAGCATGATTCATCCCTAACTCACTTTCCAAAATGGGAATGAATCCAGTGTAGCCTCCTGCCCGAGCGAAGACTTCCTGTACAATCATATCTGAGTGCCCGATACCAAAGAAATACACCTTCTTTTCTTGCTGAATACAGTCAATCATCATTTGTGCGGCTTACTGAATCACTTCTGTTTCTTCATTTATCACATGTTCCATACTTTCTTTCAGTACTTGATAATACTCGTGCATTAAGTTCATCGGCGTAGTTGATATTATTAGCCCAACGGCTTTTCAATAATATCTTCCCTTCTTTAGATTTTGATATGGGGTGCTTGACGTGCTCATTAACCGCCGAAAAACCGCTTACATTTCGTTCGTCTTTGCTCATAAAAAGCGGTCGCCATAAAAATCATCTAATTACAACTCATCCGTCTTTTCACTCATGTGAGCACAACTGATGGCGACAAACAAACCGATTAAAACCCATGGCAACGCTACACCTAAAAAATCGATAACCATTTTTATCTCTCCTTAAAATGCTCATTTGTTCACTTCTTATACTTATATAATAGCAACAATCCTATCAAGCTTCAATCAAATTTATCGTGTGATTAGCGTTTGCTCTGGCTCAAAGAATGGAACAAAGATTATCAAGCACAACAATAGGAAAACCACGAATATATACCTACCAACGATCCTTTTCATATCATCCCCCAGTTTGAACTATGACTATCAAAAATCCATCCCATTCTTACTTAAGCCAACGGCAAAAGCATTTCATACTGTCCGCTAGTAATTTCTGCCCCCATGTCACGCAAAAAGTTGATGCAGCCGTCACAAGAATCATCTACATTCACAAAGCGCAATTCCCCAGTCTCCGTGTACTGCATTAACGTGGAAATGATACCTTGTCCAATTCCTTTTCGCCGGAAGTCTGGCCGCACAGCAAATTGTGGTACATCTCCCGTCGCTTTTTCAACGATCCCATAGCCAACAATTTCAGAATCACGACGCACCAATACATAAACGAATTGTTCCGGCACTGCCTGGACTGAATCAATAGAGTTTTGCCAAGAGGCATCAAAATCCCAGAAGCTCTTCACTATTTCCCATTCATCCAGCGCAATGCCCGGCACACAAACAATTCCTTCCGTCGTTGTGGTCTGCACACTATTTTTATTCAACTTAAACACCGAAAAGGTTCTTGTTACCGTGAACCCTTTTTTTTGTATAGTTCAAATGCCACTTCATTACTCTTGAGCACTTCAAGCAAATATTGTTCCACACCTCGCTGCTTTAGTACATCAAGCACCTCATCAAATAGGCGGCTGGTAATTCCTTGCTTTCTGTAGGCTGGACTTACACCCGTTCCGGTATCATAGGCGGTCAGCTTGCCTTGCCAGTGCCTTAACCCGTTCAAAACAAATCCCACCAGATCCTGGTCTGGTTCAGTAAACGCGCCTATTGATATATCCGGGGTAAAGCCTCGTCGTTTCATCATAGTTTGAAAATTTTCTAACAACATAGGAAGCTTCACTGCATAATCAGAAAACGCCTCCTGAAAAGCGCGGTGGATTACTTGGATATCAATGTTTTCAAGCAGTATAGGGTTGATTTCTTTCATGTTGAATAGTCTCCTTCTCTTTTAATTCGAATGGTTCAATTGAACTCCCTCTTTATTACCTCTTTTTAGGCTTCACCTTCACGCCTACCAATCGCACAATATCAGGCAGTTCGTCATCACTGACAACCGAACGATGAAGCCAGCCGCCGTTAGTACCGCAGGGATAGCGGTTAATCCAAAGAGTTTGTATTTCAGGAAGTAACTCCCCCAGCATGGCTTCTACTTGCGGCGCTCCTTTGTCGTTAATCGAAATGGTGCAGCAAAAACCGTCCTCCTCAAAAAATACATACAACAACAATGACTTTTTATGGGAATACCTAAAGCCCCAGCCATAATCAGCTCCAAAAGGAAACTTCATCTCTCGATTCAGATCATACCGTTCCCGCAGCATTTCCTCAAAGCGCATCAAGCGCTGCCAAGCATCTGCACCCATAAAAAGTTGGACAGATTCTTCGGTAGGTTGCTGCGTCTTTTCGGTCATTCGTTTCTTATCTTGTTCATCACGAATTTCCTCTGCCATAAAAATCCCCTCACGATCCTTCTTTTTTATTCCATAATAGCATTAGTCGTCATAGAAAGCAGACCTTCTCTTCTACAAAATAGAGTACTGGTATACAAACTTTTTTGTTCTCGTATTCTATTTCGATTTAAGAACCATTGGTAGTAAGTCCTCTAGAGTATGTAAGTTTATTGACCAAATACAAGGCTGACATCTTTCGATCAGGTTAAACTACCTATCGAAAATCTTGACGTTAGCTCGTAAGCAACAGACGCTCAGCTTTTTCGGTTCGTGACTGTTAATAAAAATCGCTTAGGATTCATCCTCCAAAAATCATAAAATAGCGGTCATTCACAACGAACAACCGCTTCTAAAACCGAGTATAAAAATTATCCAATTACGATTCATCCGTCTTTTCACTCATACGAGCACAACTGATAGCGATAAATAAACCGATTAAAAATCATGGCAATGCTGCACCTAAAAGATCGATGATCATTTTTATCTCCCCTTCAACTCCCATTTGTTCACTTCTTATATTTATATAATGGCAACAATCCAGATAAGCTTCACTCAAATTCATCATTTGATTAGCGTTTGCTCCGGCCCAGAGAACAGAAAGAATGACTCCTCCTAAGAAAAGTCATCCTGCTAATTTCTGATTATAATACTAGCGAATTAAATCCTGCTAGAATTTTTCCTTCTATTATATAGTGCATTCTATTGATAAATCTGTTGCTGGTTACCGACACATTGCTGGTAGAAGGCTTCACTTAACTGATAACCTTTGCCCCAGTGAGTCACGATAATCTTGCCTTCCACTCCTTGCTCTTCAAACTTGCGCTTAATCCTGTTGACCATACAAGACAGCTGGCTCATGTTGGAAGGTGTTTCTCCTTCAGGCCAGATTTCTTCGCAGATTTCCTTGCGAGTCATTAGTTCGCCTTGTGCATGAATCAATAAGTCCATTAATCGGCGTTCCTTACCAGTCAAATGCACCTGCAACGCATCCAGCTCCTGTCTGATTCCACCATTTGGAAATGGAACCACCCGGCGATTCATATCGCTGGTCTGTATTACGGCGGCCAGGCTTTGTGCCAATTTTTCCCTTAGATTAATCAAGCTCTCTTCTTCTAGCAACCAATCCTGGAGTCCTTGTTCTTGCCACTTGTCTTTTTCCTCTGCAGTTGGCAGCTTTTCGACTTCTCGTAACACCGCAATCGGGTACCGGGAGAAAAATTCTAACAAGTTTTCTGTCTCTGAATCACAAATGGTTTTACTGAAAATCACTATCTGAAATTGTTGGATGACAGTGGGTGGTGTGCCAAAGCGTTGAACCTGATCAACTAGCTGTGCGGAGCACCACACTTCATGGTTTAGCTGCTGCAGCTTTTCCTGCAGCAGCTGATTGGATAAAATATTTTTAGTCAGAAGCAAGACTTGAGTCATGAGCTTCGCCCTCTTTCGTTCATTTTAAATTTTTTTCTGTATAAGTTCTACAGTTCCTTATTCATAGTGATCTTGGTGCCGGCTAATTTATCCACATGGTTTTGCAGCTCCTTGAAGATTTCCATGACATCCCGTTTGGATTCGTTGACTTCAAAGGAAATTTCCTTCGCCCGATCGTAAACCACTTCTAGATCTTCTTCGGCAGAGCGAATCATCGCTTCGGCGTCCATTTTGGCTTTTTCAACAGTCCGTTTGGCTTGTTTACGAGCTGAAACTAGGACTTCGCCGATTTCCTGTTGTGAATCTAGCGCTTCTAGTTTTAATGCTTCGTTTTCTTTTTGCAGTTGGCTTAATTGGCTTTGCAGCTGCTGTAAAGCTTCGTGGTCAATGACACTGTCGGAATCACTGTCTTCCAACAAACTCTTAATCGACGCATCCTTTTCGGCAATGACTTGATTCAGCTCATTTAACTGTGTATCCTTTTCCGACATTTCAGCTAGTAAGGCGTCCATTTTTTCCTGTAGTTGTTGATTGGCCTTGGCGATTTCTTCCGCCTCTTCCTGACTCTTTAGGGCTTCCCGCAGTTTTTGGCTTTCGTTTCTCAATTTCTGAACCTGTTGCTGGGCTTGTTCTTTTTCCGTTTCCAACACGCCCATGGCACTGCGCAGTCTTTCTTGTTCGTTCATCATTTTTTGATTTTCAATTCGGCGATCGGTCTGCTGCTGAATCAGCTCTCTCTCCCGCTCTTCGGTGATCTTTTGTAATTCCTCTTGCAGACGGGCGATTTCACTATCAGCTGACCCTGCTCGTTGTGTTCCTTGTTCGATCGGTCTTTCTGGTGTTCTTTCCACGGCTCTTTCCACTGGTTTCTCCCCATTCTTGTCCATTAAATAGACATTTGATCCCAATTCTTCTTCTACTTTGTTCTCTGGGATAGCGTTGATTTCATCGACGATACTCTTATTGAAAAACCAACCGTTCTTCTTTTTGTTTGTAGACATAGGCTACCTTCTTTCTTTTTATTCTTCCACTTCTACTTGGGTAAAATCTTCTTCATTGTTGGATCGAGTAAAGGTGCGATTGTAAGTTTTTTCTTCGTTGTTCTCATCCGTCACATGCATCTGGAAGGTCACTTGCGTTAAGTTGGTGACCACCTTCGCCTCTTGAACAAAGGCCAGCTGATTGGCTTCCAGCGTTTCCAGCTTGTCTTCGGTTCCTGAGTTGCCCACCATCGCGATGCTTAAGGTTTTGGATGGTATATCTAAAACTATCAACGTCGAAGATAAGCCGAAATACGGCTCCGCCTTGGTTGACAGATCATTTTCAATTTCGTATTGCACCTTGCGATTTTCGTGTTCAAATATTTCCTGCCACGCATAGTCCCCGAGTCCCAGCCCTTCTTCCGGATAGGCCTTAATCGGAATATCATTAATGAACCGACGCTGTTCTTGGCGCATTTTGTACAGCTCATCCTTCAGCTGAGAATTTTTCTGGCTTAGGTTGTGCATCTGGTCTTCTACTTCAAACAGGCTATACGTGCTCAAAAGCATCCCGGCCGCAAAGAGCAGGCTTAAGAACAAAATGAAAGAAACATGCTTTTCCTGCTCCAAATATTTTACGTAGGCCAGTTTTTTCTGGAAAGATAGGGGTTGGCCTTTTTGTTGGCTGATTTTTTTAAGCCGTGAATTGACCGCGAATCGATAAAACACGATGATTAAAACCACCAAGACCAATCCCACACTAATTAAATTGATAATAAACACGTTTCTCCCTCTTTTCTATCATCGTTTTTTGTCGCAAATTAGTGAATATTGGCGAGGTGAAACTGGACGGTCCCTTCAATTTGCTCTTTTTTAACAAAGCCGAATGTGCGACTGTCTTTGGATACATCCACATGATCCCCGATGACAAAATAGCTGTCTTCAGGAATCGATGTGAGAGCTTGTAATTCCTTTGCCACAGGCGCATTGATTTGAAACGTATAGACAGTTTCAAAATTTTCTGGTGCGCCGATATTCAAAACCATTCGGTTATTTCTGATAATAATGGCATCCCCCGGCATACCAACCACCCGTTTCACAAACATCTCCGACTCCTCTGGCAATTTAAAAGCAATCACTTCGTACCGTTTAATGGCAATATCCTTTCTCACCAGGACCGCATCGCCATCCTCTAGGTTCTGCTCCATCGAAGTGCCTGATACCCAATGAATACTGAAATGTTCCCTTAATTGCAGATTCAAAAAGTATCCCACCTCTATGCACAACGCGATCAGGCAGACGATGATCAACCCTTTTAAAATTTTTCGCCTTTTGTCAATGACGGTCGGTGAGTGATGTCTAGACATAGTTGTCCTCCCAACTCCTTATTTCGGTTTAATGTAGGAAACGAGGTTGGACTGCGCCAAGTCGTTTCCGATCACCCGATAAGAAATGATGGTGCCGCCGTAGACATTGCCTTCTGAGATCAAAATCCCTTCTGGTCCGACCGCTTCTACAAAAGCGACATGACCATACCGAGCATCCGATCCGGCAGAACCTGGGGTGAAGGAAACCAACCATCCGGCTTTGGGCTGATGACTGACCTCATAACCTAAGCGCTTGCCGTTGATGCCCCACTCGCCGCCGTTGCCCATGTAATCATCTACTGATTTTCCTAGCTGCTTCACTCGGTTAAAGGCGTACCACGTACATTGCCCTACCGGATAAGAACCAGAGCTGTTGTAGTTTTTCCCATCGTAATCTGGGAATTTCATGCGTTCCTTGTAACCCACTGGAATCTCTTCCTTGCCTTTGATAAAGACGCTGGAGTCATTGGCTTTCGGCCGATCGTATTCCGTCAGATGATACACCGCAATTAACGAGTTCAGCTTTTGGAAATACTCGGTATCCGTGGCATAGCTTCCAGTTAATGAATACGTGGCATTCAAATAATTCTTTGCTTTAGAACGCCATGTATTTTGATAAAAAGCATCGTTGCCAGAAATCCCGCCTCGCAGCAGGGTCACATAATCTCCTAAAGAGGCTGCGTAATTGGGGTAGCGACGGAAAGCAGATTGAATCTGATACAGTTCACCATTCCCTCGATCTTCGTTTGTGGCAAAAGAGACCGACTGTCCTTGGTAAGTTCCTTTTACGCCAAACAAATTGTGATAAGGAGCTACCGACAAACCACTACTGCCTGACCCGCTTTCTAAAATAGCTTGAGCAAGCATGACTGAAGCGAAAACATCGTATTCCAAGCCCAGTGTTCGAGCATCTTCACTCAGTGAATCAATAAATTTTTGGGTACCTTCATTAGCCTGAAAATCCTTAGAGGCTGGATATTCAGCCACAACGGATTGGCCATATTCGGTAAGAGTGACTTCCGGCAAGCCTTGCGCATAGATATCTTCTTCCAGCTCGCTGACTAAGCGAACTACGGCTTGCCGTTCTTTTGGTTTTTCCGTTTCCGACTCTGCTGGTTCTGCTTCGCCGACTTCTTCGGTTTCTTCCGATTCTTCATTTGTCGCTTCCTCTTCGATCTCCACATCGGCAATCGTTAAGTAACTGTTGTTCCCCAGATACATCCCTACCAATACATCCTTCTGGTACAAAAGCATTCCGGCAGTCAGCTCATCTTCTTCTGTTTTCTGATTATTTTCGGTAATACCCGCTCCAAACAGCTCCGTATAGAGCTGATTGAAAAAGGCTTCGGCGGTTAATTCATCAGCTTGCGCTTTCCCGACATGCTTAATCCCGCCATAGATTAGTGCTGCTTCTTCCTGCCGCTTGAAAGAAGAAAGTAATGGCAGTTCAAACAATCCTAAATCCGATTCAGCCAAACGTTCTGCCTTGAATTCGCTAGGTAGATTCAGCGTACTGGTATTAGACAACGCTGCCTCCGAAAAAGTTGGATTACTCGCCGGTGCCCATGTTGGACTAGGCGTGCTGATCTCCGGTGTTGCCACAGGCGTCACAGGTGCTACTGGCGTTGGTGCTGGCGGTTCACTAGATTCTGCCGGCACTGTTTCCTCTGCTTGTGACTCATTTGTACTAGAGGTTTCGGTTGTAGTTGAATCGCTAGTTTCCGGTTCTTTCTCCCCCGATGATTCCGAGGTGGACGGTTTAGTTGATGACGTATCTGTTGATGTTGAGCTTTCACTTGTTTCTGATGAAGTCGGCTCTGTAGACTCCCTAGTCGAATCACTCGTTGAAGATTCCACGCTTTCTTCTATTGAAGAGCTGCTGGATTCGACGATAGGTGCTTCGCTGGATTCAGCGACTTCACTAGATTCCACCGGTGGTGTTTCGGTTACCGTACTGGATTCCGGTGTTTGGACCGGAGCTTCCGGAGTCTTGTTCTCTTCGACGACAGTTTCGACACTTTCGGAAGAGCTCCCGATATTCACCGACAACCCAGTTGACGATTCCAGCGTCGGCTCTAATTCATCCGCCTTCAACACGCCGCCCTTTAAACTGGCTACCGCGCTACCCATTAATAAGATGGCACAGATTCCTGCAGCAACTTTTTTCATTCGACTTTTCTCCTTACTCATACTTGTGACTTCATTTTTTCCCGCTAAATCAAATCAAACTAAAAAATAGAATTGGTAATAAGAACAATAAAAACAATGGAACAATCGTCTGCAAGGGATCGCTGATAATTTTCGCCGCCAAGGTCATACTGATATGTTCCGGGGTACTAATCGGATCGGCCTTCAAGATATCGCCGTTGATCTTGCCCTTATTGCGCTTCAAGTTCATTTGATCCATCAAATTCTGATCCGCACCCCGTAACGGCACAATACTTTTGAGACTTCCTTGAACCAACCGTCGATAAATCGTCCCGATATCCCCTTCACAGCGCAGCAAGGTTAACAGTGCCTTGCCGCTCTCAGGATTTTTCTCGACATACGACACTTCAGTCTCCTCAATAACTTTGTTCAAGTTAACCTCATAAACATAGATATCCTTGAAATCGGTGGTGTACATCAGATCCCCATTCTTCAAGTTTTGGATGCGATGCAGCAGCACATCCTTATCGAAAATATTGTGGGCCAATAACACGTAGTTGCCTCGGCCCAGCTGCTGGTCCAGCCGATAGGTGGCCGCACCACTGAGTAAATTTTCATTGGCTAGGCCCGCCAGGATCGGCAAATCAATCTGCGCATTGGGAATCACGATTTTGCCGATGCCCCAATTATTCGTCGTGGTTTGAATCGCTGACTTGGCGCGGGCATAATCGGCAATTTTGACACTGGCAATTTGTTTCTCTTCATAATTAGCATTGGAAATTTTATCTAAATTAAAGCCGCTTAATTCTTCCTGCGGTCCGATATTAACACTGGCCGAAGCCGGCTCCTGCTCCATGTGCAGATAACCATAGATCGCGGTACACATGACCGCCACCATACTGATGAACAAAATGATGAACAAGGTCTTGGTCACTAGGAACAATCGCCTTAATCGTTTCCGCGCTTTACGAACAACTAGCGGATCATCTGATCGGAAGCGCCGGATATTGTACTGATAGATCGCCATCAACAGTAAGAAAATCGCGACATTGATGCCTAGCGTAAGCAAGACAATGTTTTGGTAGCTCCACAAATTCCGTTTTTTAACGGCTCGTTGCGTCGCTTCGTTGTAATCCACCCGATGGCCGGTTACTAACAATCGGAAGGTATTAATCCCCGGTGGCGTGCAGGTCAACAGCGTGACCTTATCTTTTCCCGGCTGAATTTTGACCTTTTCGGCATCGGTGGGTAGTATTTCTTCAAACTCATCAATTTCATAGGCCAGGCGTTTGCCTAAGATATTGATGAAAAACAAATCCCCCTCTTCTAAATTACGAATGTCGGTAAAGAGCACTTGGTTTTGGACCCCGCTGTGCCCGGTGATTACCGCCCGCGTATTGTTCCCGCCAATCGGAATCGAGGTTGGCTCGAAATGACCCAAGCCTTTGTCCAAGGTTCGAAAGGAGGTCCCATGGTAAAAGGGCATTTGTTCAATATCAATCGCTGGAATATCGATCGTTCCCATCACGGTGCCTTGTTCCATGATGCTTTCGTAGAGAATTTTTTCTCCGCTGAGATCGCCTTCCTGCTGCTTGAATATGTATTCATTGTAGGCTTGTGCTAATTCTAGCTGTTTCTGCTTGTCTTCCTCAGACATTTTCTTCATCGTATCGTCGTACTCAGTTACTGCTTTACTCCGCTCACGGTTCGCCAAATAATTCCCCGCGATTGGATACAGCAGGGTCAAGACGCCGCCCAGGATCATGAGAAGCGCAAATCTTCTAAGAAGGGATTGCCCTTTTTTATTTCGTTTCTTTTTCCTCACAATCGTTCCTTCTTTCATTCGCAGCTACGGTAATTCCCGTTATCTTTATAAACAAAGAATCAAGGATACTCCAATAAGCATCCAAGATTCCTTGTTTAACGCATCTTTACTTCCTCTAAAGCGCTAGAAAATATCCTTCTTTCGATGGATGTTAAACATGCCGATTAGGCCCATCACAACAATCATCGCCAGAATCCAGAGCAAGGTTTGATACGTCCCAATATTTCCACTCGTTTGAGGCAACCGTTTGTTTGGCTCATTCGGGCTATTCGGATTATTGGGCGTATCTCCGCTAGTGTTTGGTAATTTTGGCGTCAGACTAACCGCACTGGATTTCGGATAAATGTAGACTTCATTTAATGGTTCACCTTCTCGTTGCGGGAAGGGTAATTCCACAACAACCGGCTTCATGACTTCCTTCAGCTGATCATGGGCCATTTCAGAAATCTCATACATCCCTTGTGCCAGACCCCCGACACTGGCCAATCCACTAGCAGTAGTGGTTACGGTGGTGGAAAAAGCTCCCTCACCCTTCATTGCTTCAAAACCACTGCCGCCTTGAATCGGCGTTACCCGGGTAATCTGGTAAGAAATGCCTGCCATTGGCTCCAGAGCATTCCCGTTTTCGTCCGTCACTTGATCCACTTTGATTCCGTCAAGAGGCAATGCATTTATCTCCTGCTCATCAATTTTGTACTTTTGAATATTGATGGTGTAGCCAGAATCAACAGGTTGCGTGTCTTCACCGTAAGCAGTTGTACTCTGCAGCAAGCACGGAAGAAAAAGAATAAGTGACAGCAATATACGACTTAGTTTTTTCATCTTACTCTCCCTTTCCGTACTTTGCGTAGTTTGATCGGATGAAAATGATGAATCACACCGATCATTCCTAAGAGCATCAGACTACCTGAAACGATTAAGACAATTTGCATCGGTTCATTACTACCAGTAAATGGCAGCAAAGTTTCACCTGTGTCAGACACGTAGACTTTGAGAATGTAATTGTATTGCGGAACCGTCACTTTGATTGGTTCCTTAATCAATTCATATCCCGGTGGTGCCTTGGTTTCGACAATTGTGTAATCGCCTGGCGCAAAGCCTTGGGTGAATTCCAGCCAACCAGTCCCATCTGTTTTTGCCGAACCGATTTTATCTGCTGGGTCTGTGCTGTTGCCTTTGTAGATATCGAATTCTGCATTGCGCAATGGCGTTGCTGTATTTTCGATCTCTTGTTCACTTAACTGACCATCATTATTTTGATCAACTGCACTGCCTTCTACATATTTGAAGAGGCGTATCTTCGAGACTCGAACCAACCCGGCATTGACATCAGTCACATGACTAACAGATTGACCTGGCTTACAAGCAGCTGGCAAATCAGTTAATTTCGGCTGATCGTACCAAGGGGTAATGAAGAGATCTGGATCGGCCTTCGAGTTCTTCGTTGCATCTGATCCGACCAATTGCTTGGTCACGATCATGACTTTGCGAATAATAACCAAATCGTAGAGACTGAATTCAACACTGTACTCGCCTTCTGGTAAATTCTCAAATTTGTATTTCCCATCAGGTCCTGTTTTGACTAACGAATTTCCACTGCCATCAATGAACTTCTCCCCAGTCAAACTCTCTTTGACTACCTGGTCTTTATAGCTAGGCTTTTCTTTACTAGTACGGTAAAGCTTAACTTCAATATTAGACGCTGGATCTTCTGGCGTGCCGTCTTTCTTATTACCGATTAAACCATCGTAGTCGTCGTCATACCAAACATAGCCTGTTAGGTCACGACCGTAGACTTTGGTTTCGACGATGTTACTGTTAACCGGCAGATATAGCGTGCTATTAAAGCTCGCACGATTTCGATAAACATCCCCCGCCTTTTGACCAGTAGGTGAAATAGTAATCTCAAACTCCAATTCATCCCCTACCGCCAATTCCCTTGCTGTTATTAAGAATGCTTTGGCATTTTTTATAGCAGTGGAGCCAGACCCTTGCGTATAAACAGGCCATAACGGGCTTGAGGTTGGGATTGAATTTGGATTCGTATTTTCAATGTTAGTCAAAGTAGCGTCAGTGTAGTTTATGGTTCCCGTCCCTTTAGTAATTTTTATACCTGCGACCGTATAAGATCCATTGAAAGATGTGCCGAAAGAATCTCCATTATATGGTAGTGCGTCCAAAATTTTTGCATTGACTATCTTGTCGGAGCTATCATTTCTTATTTTGATCTTATATTTGATGTCGGTGGACAAGGACGTATTCGCCGGATCATTCTTTCCAACTTCAATCAGTTCAGGTACTGCTTCTTTGGTTAGAGAAATTTTTTGCATCTGATAAAGCTGTACCTTACCAGTTGATTCTCTCACCTGAATTTTAGACGTATCTTTTTCATTAGGACTTCCTTTGATCCAAATCTCACCTTCTGTATGAACAGTTACTTCTGAAACTGCTGAGTCATTAAAGGTTAAATCCTTCATAACAGATGCTGTATCAAAGTTAACCTCAGGAATGTCACCCTTTGAAGGATTGATATTATCAATCAACCAGACGATTGTTGTTGAACCGTCCGCATTTTTCTTAGTACTTTGAGGTGAGATCGAATTCCCTTTGCCATCTTTAGCTGTGCCAGTAGTATACTCCAGTCCTTTAGGGATAGTCGTTGTCAATCTAACCGTGTGATTGGCATTTCCGCCCGTTACATTTCCCGAAACCTTCCAGCTGACAGATTCGTCAGTTTTGTAAATCGATTTCCCGGGTTCTGTTGTCGTAGTGATACCGACACCATTGATCCACAAAGTATCCCCATGACTAGCTTGATATCCTGCTTGTCCAATATCTTGACCCGCAGCATTTCTGGCGTAGTGACCACCTGTTTTTACTCCGCTTGTGTTAAAAACACTTGGAGCATAATAATTACCAACGTTAGGTCTTGCATATCTAACTTGACCGTTAAGACCATAAGTGAAGGTATTCATCAAAATAATATTGGGATTACCCGAACTATCTCTATAATCATTGATAGGACCTATCGCTTTAACAGGCACTTGTAATCCAAAGTTTCCAGCATACCGTCCACCTACGGCCTTCACAGCAGATATTATCTTGCCTCCTGCTAATGCTGTATTAACATCAGAGTACCAAGTATACTGACCCTCAATTGCAGTTTCTGTTAAATAAGTATTTTGTGGAACTGTACCGGATTTCTTCACACCATAATAAAATGTGTATAGGTCAGGGTAATCACTTACGACTTCCATGTTTCTAGTGGAATCATAAGCTATCGAGTTAGCATTCCATCTTCCATAGGCAACAACTTTTGATGTCAACATTCTATTCATATCCGAATATCGAACTGAAGCTGTGAATTCATACCCTTTTGCTACCTTGGCATCACCGCGTCCATCCCATTGACTATTTACACTTCCCAATGAGTTTCCTTGTTGTTTAGTAACTGGGTTATAAGGGTATGTCCACAAAACATGCTGAGATATTGTTCCTGGATCAGCAGATATTGATAAAGTAGTCTTACCCTCGCCTGCGTGAGATTGATTTTCATATTTAATATTAGTTATTTCAATCGTAGCCTCATAAGTCTTAGCAGTTTCAGGACGATTAGCAAAATACAAGTTACTCCATTCGACAAGTAGTGATGTGGAAGCAAAATATTTGTTGTTTTTTCCTACATCAGCACTCGCCATGGAATAAGTATAAGGATTCCAAACAGGCTCATAATCAGATACCTTCACTATCGTATCTGTCGGTACCGTAACTGTTCCTGTATCGTAAACACCGATTTTAGACAAATCATTTGTCGTAGGTTCACTGGAATGAATTTGTATACCTTTACCATAAGGGATTCCCTTAGACAAAATAGCACTATCAATATTTAACGTGCGAGTCCCCGATTTATGACTATACCAGTCCCAATTACTAGCAGTAGAATCCAATGATCCCCAAGTACCTGCTATGATTTTGACAGGATAAGCTTGGGTTGTACTTGTTGAATTATTACCTATAGTTACATTAGAAGGTGTCCCATTTCCTATTTGGTAAGTAGTTTTTGTTGTTCCTAAGGTGAATTGAATATCTCCTACTGGAAAAGTTGAACCTCTAAAATCTCCTGCAGCTCTTCCAGAAAGTTCTTTCAGCTTAATTCCTACACCGAGTCCCGCAACTTGCCAATTGTTTCGAGTGCTGGCATTCCAGCCACCTCCAGAAATTGTTGATCCGAAAGGTTTTTGCTGCCCCTTTACTAGCGAGGTATTAATATTGGCTTTTGCTGACACTCTTGCGTCCGGAACTTTTAACGCTGATAAGTTATTCTCATCATAAACTTGATTAATCGTTTCGACGCTGCCTGTGTTTTCGTTTAACGCGCTAATAATCGTAATTTTCATTTTAGGCTGAATCAACGTATTATGCTGTGCGCCAAAAACATTCACAAAAATCGGCAATAGTATCTGTCCGTTCGAATTGATGGACGATTCTACATAACCGTTCTCTGTTTTTGTTCCATCTGGTTCAGTCCTCAAATTCCCACTGTTTTCAGCGATAATACCAAAGTTGTTCCTAGTTTTATTCGAGCTGTCAAAACCATAAGCGTTGGGCAAATCCATGTCTATACGATATTTAATATCTTTATAGGTTACACCTGGATCACTGCCTTCTAGAGAGAATGTTAATAGATAAATATTAGAATCAAAGGTACGAACCCATTCATTGGTTGCGTCAGCATCGTTCCCTGGATTACTGTTAGCATCAAAACTAGCCGTTCCTGTTCGAACTTGCATCCTTGCTCCCGTAACATTAATTGGAGACGATGCCCTGCTTTGCTTTTTCTTTTGACCTTCTTCAAATGGTAGAGCAATCGGCTTGAAGGATTCTGCCTCTGAATATTCTCTTTCCACCAGTTCTTCAATTGATTCTTCACCAGTTATTTCTGGTGCCTGGGGTTCTTCAACTTCTTCTGGCGCCTCAACTTCTGGTTCTTCTTCAGTTTGTTCTGGTTCCGTTTGCTCCGGCTCTGGTTCAGGTTCTTGTACTTCAGGTAAAGTAAAAGTCATTACCTTCTGCTTCGTTTCCAGCACTACATTTTCTAAAGTTACTTCGGTATTCTCCTCAGTTTCTCTAGTAATATAAACCTTTTTCGCATCATCTTTCAGCAATTTCAAATAAGTTGTTGCTTCTCCAGTTTCAAAGTTTCTTACTATAATAAGCTCACTTTTGGGTTCGGTTTTTTTGTCAGCTTTCTCTTCCAAAGCTGCCTTTTCCTGTTCCAAATCAAACTGTGAAGACAAGACCTCTCGAACAGGAAGATTGTTTTCCTCTTCATTGGATGACGAAAGGCCGACATTGTTGCTTTCAACTAACCGAAATAACTGATTCTCTTTAGCTGTCAATTCTAGTAGGACTGAAGGCTCTAGAATACTAACATCCTTACCAGTGACGTCCTCGTCACCTTGACGAACCGTCAGCTGTGATGAAGTATCATCCGCTCGTAATGAATCCATACTAGATATTGCGTGAACAATACCTAGTATGAATACGATAGGAAGTAGGATGGCGACTATTTGCTTTAATTTGATTTTTCTGCGCATCGTCTGCCCTTCCTTTCTACCTCCATTTTATGCTGCGCGGCGTTTTTTATCGATTGCGATCGCCACTGTACCGATAGTAATTGCACCTAACGCGATTGACACTAACAACATTGTTCCAGTTCCCCCAGTGAATGGTAGGTCTGTTTTTGCTTTATTTTCTACTTCTACAGTCAAGCTAGTATGAGTATCTAATTTAACAGTAACTTTTACTGGCTCTTTGATTAATTCGTAACCAGTTGGAGATTTTGTTTCCACGATCCAGTAGTCTTTTTCGATGTCTGCTCTTGGCCATGTTGCTTCACTCGGGATACTTGGTTCTTGTTTACCATTGTTGTTGCTATCGGTAAACCAGTTTAGTTGCAAACCATCAAACTGTGCGTCACCAGTAGCATTTGTCGTGCTAGTCAAGTAAGTTACACCTGCCGGTAATACTGGTGTACTAGTTCCATCGTCGTTTAAAGTATAAGCTTTGCCATCAGAAGCCAAGAATTTTTTAGCCCGTGCATCAGCTTCAGTTTCAGCAATGTAGAATTCTGCTCCAGCTAGTTCAGTTGTTTTGTCTTCAGCTAACTTTTTAATTTTGAATCCGCCATCGTAGTATTCTGGCTCATCACTATTTTCTGTTACTGGTTCTTGACCAGGAATCAGGTAAGCAACATCGTATTTATTGGTGATTACACCGTTAAAGTTTTGTTCAACACGTACCTTGTAGATAACTTGAATGTGAGTATTTTCATCCTCAGTTAGTTTCTTCATACCAGGCTCTGTCAAGCTGATGACTACTTTTTTAGGATCCCCTTTAGTTGTGTTAGTTACCGCATTACCAGCTGTAACAACAGTCCCATTCAGCTCTGCTGTGTACTCTGTACCATTAGTTAATGTAGTCCAAGTGATACCATCTTTACCAAGTACTCTTACTTCTACATCATCTAAAAGTAAATCAGTATTCAAATCATCATTAACTCGGAAATAACTTCCGTACACTTCATCACCAACAGCAACTACTTTATCTGGTGCTGGAAGATGAGTGACAGGATCCACCATACCAGTAATGATCATTGGTTTATCAGCTTTGAAGTATAATCCGCTTGGTAATTTAGTTGTTGCTTCCCATTGGAATTTTTCTCCCGCTTTAATTGAGAATCCTTTACCGCCTTCGACAGTCTTATCTAATTCAGTATCAGTTACAATATTCTTAGGATGCACATGAACGTCATAAATCAATTTGCTTGTGTCATCTCTTTTTGTTTGAGGTAACCAAACAAAGAATGGATCCATTGGTTTGTTGATTTTTAATCCAGTTTCTAGTGGATTAGTACTTGGATCAGAGTACGTATAATCTCCATTAGCATCTGGAATTTCTGTTACCAGATAGATACCGTCGCCAGCTTTACCTGTTCCTACATCAAAGGTTAAACTTCCGTCTGCCGCTGTTTTGCCTGTCTGTTTCGTGAATGAAGAATCAATTGTATAATCTCCGTTGGCTACTGTTTGAACCAATGGATTAGTCAGCTTTTTACCTGCTGCAGGAATCACTCGTATAATTTCAAAGTTAACATCCTGCATCACTTTTTTGCCTTGTAAGTCTGGTGCTTGAGCTGGATCTAAAGATTCACCATCACCACGTCCACCTAATTCTGAAGCACTATTAATTTCATACTTCCAAATGGTGATCGAACGTTTTGAAGTTGTATCCGACACTGGGTTTTGCGTGATATTTTGTGTAGGCGGTGCTGCTAATACTGATGTTCCCGCACCTAGTCCGACGCCTCCTAACATTGTCAACAACCCTAAACTAACTGCTACTCTGCTTATCCATTTACTTTTCTTCTTCATAATAAGCTCCTTTTCTATCCTTTTTTTTTGTTTGGTGTATACTTTAACTAGATAACATTTGAAAAAGTCTTAATTGAGAGGTCCCACTTTCAAGCATACTTAATCCATATCAATCGTCGGAAATGACCAGACTATTGATATACTTTTTGCTATCTAATTAACAATAGATATTTTTTCTATCCTTCGATAGACATGCCCCCTTCCAGGCAAAATTGATGAGCCAATAGATAGTAATAGTCACTAAAAGCTACTATCTTCAGGCTCGCGGTTTTTCTTTGACTATTAAAATCCAAGAAAAGTGGCTAAAATCAGGGCTTTGCGAGGTTATTTGACGGCTCGCTGACGGCGTAAAAATCTATAATACTGACTGAAGCTTTCTATAAAACAGTAAAAAGCCCATCCGATTTTGGAAGAGCTTTTTTTGCTATTTATATGTAATTTTCAGGAATCGTTTTCATTTCTTTCCATGAAACATGGTTCTTTATATAGAAGCTTTTTTTTAATTAGTCATCTAGCCTACCCATTTTATATCTAGACGATTCACTACCTTGCGGCGCTCGGTTAAATCTGAACCCGTGTATACATCTAAAGTCATTTGGGTAGATGAATGGCCTAACAATGCACTGATATCAGCAATCGTTCCTTGTTTTTCCAGCAAACGAGTCGCAAATGTATGGCGCAGCTGATGGAAATGACAGTTTTCGACCCCTGCTTCTGTGCAAATCCGTTTAAAATGGTAAGAAATCAACCGTGGTTCCATTGGATGATCCTTCACTTGAAAAACAAAGCCGCAAGCATCGGCTGGCTGCCAAGAAAGCAACCATGTTTTCAAGGCATTAGACATAGGAATGATTCGTTCTGATGCCTTGGTTTTTGGTTTGCTTAGTTGAAGTTTCGTTCCTGAATCTTCGGATAATATCCGTTGATAGGTACTGTCAATCGTGATTAGGCCAGTAGAAAAATCAATATTTTCCCAGCGTAAAGCCGCCAGCTCACCAATCCGCAAACCGGTTTGCAGCGCGAATAGGACGGTCTTTCCGTGTTTATCCTGAGCTGCTGTCTGCTCCAATTTCTTTTGCTGGGTGTTTGTTAAAGGCTCAACCTTTTTTACTTCTTTAGCTGGCAGTACTACTTCTTGAAAAGGATCAGATCCTAGATGGCCTTCCTTTACTGCCTGAACAAAGAAACGGTGCGCCAATTGAAAGACCGTGTGAATCATGGTTCCTGATAAAGGGCGCTCTACTAATGCATCTACCCACTCCTGAACATCCTTTTGAGCAACTTCCCGTAAAGAAAGCTCTCCAAGATAAGGAAAGACATATTTTTCTACCTTATATAGATAGGTTGTGTGCGTGGATTCCTTAATTTGCGGCTTTTTCTTGTCTAGACAAAAGGAAAGCCAATCATGAACGGTTCCAGCATACGTACCATGGACTTCCTGAATTTGCTGGTACTCCCACTTCTTAGCTAGCAGCTTCTCCTTCATTTTCTTGAAATTTCGGTGATATACATAACCGTATTGGATTTTTCCATTTGCTTTTCTGCCTTTAATATAGCGTCCCTCCCATCTTTTGTCCTTACGTTTATAAATGTTTTCGCCTCTGCGACTCATGTAAAACTCTCCTTTATATTGATTAGATTTTTGACGGCTTATTTGACGGCTTATAAAACCACAGAAACTGCCAAAAAAGTCCGATTTGTATGATATTGTCTCTCTCGCTCGACTGGAAAACCTCTTCCCCCCAATGTAATTATTCAAAATATTTATTTTCCCAAAGAATATTGACGAATTTCTACGGTTATACTATACTTTGAATAGAAAGATTATGTTTATTTTATTACTGTTTTTCTTAGATTTTAATATACAAAGAAAATTAATCTCCTTGCTTAAATCCAGCTCTAACTCTCTCATTTTACAATTTTACCCACACCCTTTCATTATTTAATTTTAATTATTTTGGAATATCTTGATTAAAACACCTCTATTTTGTTATCTAAATTTATTTTCGCGACACCAAATCCTTTTCGACATTTTTGTTATTATTATCATTAAAATACAATCCTTTTTTTACAATAAGTATAAACAGCAAACGAGGCTCCTACCCTTATGACTAAACTGATTATTTTGCACTACTACCTGCTATTCAGAATAAAAATAGTGGTGTTCTGGATAACTCAAAAAAGCGACCAAAAGACCGTTTCGTCTTTTGATCGCTTTTTTTGAACTATTCTGTTAGTTAGCAGGACCGTTTTCGTATCCGAGAACAAAAATGTATCTACTCACTATCTTTCTCAATGAACAGGAGTAACCACCAAATTCTAGCCGCATCACCTTTTGTTTACATTCTAAGCTTCAAACCCACATTAGTGAAAAAGTTCTCCATGATGCAAATCTATAGATTGCGAGACGACTGTAGGTGAACTCTCTCATTAATGGTGATCGATCCAACTTGACTGCCCTCTAACGAAAAACAATAAGATGCATTAGTTTCTTTGAAAATTTGTCTCAAACCTCTGCAAAACCTTCCAATCGCAACCGGCCGAGTCCCCCGCCTATTTACTCCGCCACACAAAAAATGACTCTTCAATTGAAAAGTCATCTCGTCATTTCTTGATTGTAAAACTGTAACAGCTTCGGAGACAGGCGATAGCCATAGCCCCAGACGGTGTCGATCATCTCATCTTGGAAGCCTGCTTCATGAAGCTTAGCTTTCAAACGTTTCACCAGAACTGAAAGCTGGGTCAACCGAGAATTATTCGGTGGCTCTTCCCAAATGTACTGACACATAGACTCGCGAGAAATAATTCCATCTTCGCTTCCCAATAGACATTCAAAGGTTTTCCGTTCTTTTTTCGTTAGTCTGCCCTTGAACTCTGTTAATGTCCTTGGCGATTCATCCTTCTGATAGAGAAAGACGATATTTTGGTTCTCATTTTTCTGGCAGCTAGCCAGATTAACCGCAAATTGCTCCCGTAGGAAATCCAGTGAACACGTATCACAAACCCACGTAGCAATTCCCAACTGATACATAACTTCTTTTTCTTGTGTCAACGGTTCTCTATTAAACTTACGAACCAGTAAATTGTCTTCGAAATCCACGAATATCAGTAGTTCACGAATTTCTTCATTGGTCAGTGTCTCACTGAAAATAATTGCCTGATAGCTTTGGATTATCTGCAGCCAATTCGGGTTGTTTTTCATTTGTTTCAACATGGCGACAGAGCTAAATACTTCATAGTTTAAGCGCTGCAGCTGATCTTGTAATGTCTGTTCCACCAGTAGATTCTTGGTTAAAATTAAGATTGGCCTCACTACTACCCCTCCTTTATTTTATTCTCCTATTGAACGTTATTCATAATTCCATCTCTAATTCCTTGATCCTGCCCGTTGTCACACAGGATTGCTTCTAATAAAAAAAGCGAGATAACCAAACCTAGTCAGTTCCCTCGCTTTTCAACAGACAAATACGATACTTAGTTAAAACCAAAATCCTTTTCTTAATCAAAGGAGTGAATATTCACTCCTTTGCCTTTAACTACCCGAAAAAAAATTCAACTGTGTCTGCCAGTTAAGGTATAGGAAGATCGCGGCGCCCACAGCCAATAATGCGACAAAAAGCAACCCGCAATCCACCAGCAATACCATTGGCTTCAGCTCCATCGTTACTCGAAGATTACTGTCTTTGATAAAAAACAACAGGAAACTAACTAGCCCGATCACGGCGATTCCTGCAAATATTCCTAACCAGATTGGAATAGTCATTCTTCACTCTCCTCATTTTGTATCGTAGTCGAATGATTCACGCTACAGAATTATCAATCAAAATTATTAGATACTAACTTCTAATTCACCAGCTTTAAGGCGTATCATTCAACGACCAGGTCAGCTTTGCTTTGTATAAGGTACTCTTTTTACCTGCGTTAGCCGGTACATTTAATGAAATAGCATTAAACGGCATTCGCAGCTGCCAAATCTCTTGTCCTTCGCCAGGCTGTGCCGAAATTAGGATTTTCGATGTTTGTCCCGCAACTAAGGTTTCTGATGTCTGAACCGTACTTGGCGTTCCAGTCGGTGTCGGATTGATCGTTTCTTGCGGCGTATCTCGATCTAGAATATTTTCAATCGAAAGATTTCCCAAGACTAATTCCGTCCCCGCACTATTCGGCATCACTTGACCCTGCGCATCCTCAAAATTTGATAATCCGACAGTAAGTTTCCACCCCGTACTCACAGCACGATCGTCCTTAATTCGAGTATGAAATCCCTTAGTGGTCACATTTGTATTCGTTTGATAGTTGTATGGATGAAGATTGTACGTTGCTGCAGTTGATTTCATTTCCTGTACACCGTAATTGAAAGCTTTCGGAAATGATTCGAGTGCTAAATCCTTAGATTCTTCAGGCTTATAGACCTGTTCGTCATCTAAAATTTGAACAGCCCCTTTTGATTGGTTCGAGTACGGGCCCGCAGTGGTATCATCTTCCCAACCTAGATCTCCTGTTGCTTCCAGCCAATCATCTACATTACCAGATGCAGTGGTTTTAAATGTGATAGTGATATCCTCTCCCTGATCCAAATCACCTAAACTATTCGTGACTTCAAGATCACCAATAGCTGGTCCAGGAGATCCGTTCTTTTGAACGACAATACTTCCCGGAACAATGGATAATCCAGCAGGTAAGTTCAACTTAGCTTGAATATTTTCGGCTTTTTTAGTTGTTAAACTGGTGATAGTCCAGTTCCACTCTACCTCTGTATCTCTATAAACCTTATTTCTGTTGACCGGCTTCAACTCGTTACCTAACTCACTTAAAGGAATAAAAGTTATAGTCCCGCTAAATTCTTTAATTCCTGTAGCAGCACCCTCAACCAGCTGTGAAGCGTCATAACTAAAATTGATGTACTTCTCCCTTAAAGATCCACTAGTCACATTAGATAATAAAATTTTATCGCCATTATAGTTAAAAGTTGGGGAAGGCGAAACCGTACCATTACTAGCTGATAAACCCGCCTGAGCTGTTGTTCGTAATACATCAATTTCTGCCTTTCCATCAATAGAGACAGGCGGAACAGGAATTAGGATTTGTTGGCCCCTTGCATTAAACTCTCTTAATTTTGTTAAACCATTTAAGCTAGTTATACTAGTCAATTGATTGGATATGCATGACAAATCAATCAATTCAGGGTTGTTGCTTACATCTAGTGTGCTTAACTGATTGTAATGACAGGACAAATACCTCAACGCAGGGGTGCTACTGACATCTAGTGTGCTTAGCTGATTATTTTGACATTGCAAATCCCTTAACGCAGGGGTGCTGACATTTAGTGTGCTTAACTGATTCCTATCACATTGCAAATTTCTCAGCTTAGGGTTGTTGCTTACATCTAGTGTGCTTAGCTGATTCCTATCACAGCGCAAATTAGTCAGCTCAGGGTTGTTGCTTACATCTAGTGTGCTTAGCTGATTACCGTTACAGATAAACGT
Organism: Candidatus Enterococcus moelleringii; assembly: GCF_017377575.1. Classification (GTDB taxonomy): domain Bacteria; phylum Bacillota; class Bacilli; order Lactobacillales; family Enterococcaceae; genus Enterococcus_A; species Enterococcus_A moelleringii. Next base: position 9,578 of record NZ_JAFREM010000013.1, on the reverse strand, counting down.
AGTCAATTCAGGGGTGTTGCTGAGATCTAGTGTGTTCAACTGATTGACCTGGCAATCCAAATAAGTCAATTCAGGGGTGTTGCTTACATCTAGTGTGCTAAACTGATTATCACTGCAGTTCAACCTAGTCAATTCAGGTTTGCCGCTGAGATCTAGTGTGCTTAGCTGATTACTATAACAGACCAACTCAATCAATGCAGGATTGTTACTGACATCTAATGTGCTCAACTGATTGAACTCGCACTCCAAATAAATCAATTCAGGGCTGCTACTTACATCCAATGTGCTTAGCTGATTCTCCTTACAATACAAACTAGTCAATGCAGGAGTGCTGCTTACATCCAAACTACTCAACTGATTACGCTCACAATTCAAATACCTCAATTCAGCTTTGCCGCTGACATTTAAGTCGCTCAACTGATTGTTACTACAGTTCAAATGAGTCAAATTCACCGCAAACTCAATCCCTTTAAGACTGGTAAGATTTCGACTGCTAACACCCAGATTCGTCAGGCTCTCCATAAAATCATCCGTCATAGGATTCGGTGCAGCCGGATAGATGCTCCGAATTGCATTCGCAAAATCCTCATCAATATCATAAGGTGTTAAACTACTCGGTGATCCTTCTTCCAAGACATTCCCTGCCATCGGCATAATTCCGCCTCTGGTTTCAATGCGTTCGTTCTTGATTTCCGGCGGTTCTCCACCTGAATCACTAGAAGGAATAGGTGCTGCTTCTAGTCCTACTTCTGATGAAGCATCTGACTCAGACTCTGCTTCCGGTACATCCAGAACGTCTGTGTTTTCAGGAGTAGGAACTTGATTCTGTGCTTTTTCCTTGTATTCCTGCAACGGATCTTCTGCTTTTGATGAAATAGTTGTCTCCCCGACAGGTACATCCTGCACCGTTTCCGCAAAAATCAGGTTTGCTGGAAATAGTGTACTGCCCATGATCAAAACACAGCCTAAAGTTCTTAATTTCTTACCCATTCTCTTCCTCCTCTCTTAGACGAGTGAAGAGAAACAACCAGAAACAACAGGCGATACAGGCTAATCCTATGCCTTGAAGCAGCACCACTTGTCGTTGCTCACCGGTCTTTGGCAAGGTTCCTCGACTAGTTGCTTGTGCTTGATTTGGTTGCGTCTGGTATCTCGTTTGTCCCAAAGTTAGGGGCAGAACATTATTTGATGGTGATGGTTCGTAAGGTGCCGGATCAACTGGTGTTGGTCCAGGTGGATTCGTCTCCTCAATGAAACCAATCCCCACCTTCGTCTCTTTAGAAGAATGTTCTTCTGCCATTACTGGCGTTGGGAAAAACAAACTAAGCATTGTCATTACTAGTAGAAATTTTTTGAATTTCACATCCCTCACTTCCTCCCTTCTTTCCATTGCCTTTGACGATAGACGAGGTAACCGATTAAACCAACTAACGAAAGGATCAACAGAGCTGCCACCCACGGCACCCAGTCTGGTACGGTAACCTTAAAGACGGTATCTTCGTTCACCTTGTCTGCTTCTTCACGACCCACCGTGAATTCTTCTTCCCAGGTCCAAGTTCGCTCGTCACCCTTGGCTTCACCTGTAAAGACATACGTACCCGGCATAAAACGTTCGATTCCTAAAGGCATTTCAAAGTCAAAATTCGAATTAGGCGCAACAGAAAAGTCTTGCATTTCCAGATCTACCAAGACTTCCTTCTCGCCTTTTTTTCTCACTTCACCTTTGATGTTCATCTCTTGCAGTACTTTCGGCTGATCGTTTTGAATTGTAGCCGCAATCACTTTTCGCCCATTGGATAAGGTTAAGCCCACCTTCTTCAAATGCAGCTCTGCTCCATGATTAAAGGTCTCACCATCTTCAGTAAGCATGAGCGCAATCACTCGAGCATATTCTGACACTAGTCCGCTTTCATTTTTCTCACTCTCGTCACCTTCTCGAACAAAGCGTAACGAGCCCAATTTAACACCAGGGAAAGTGTCCTTTGGTGCGGTGATTTCGTATTCCACCAGCTTTTCTTCAAAGTTTTGAACCGTGACTTCTTTGAGATCGTCTTTAATCTTTACTAAGCCCGTGATAGGATCGGTAAGACTCTCATCCAGCTTTGGCTCCGGGTTGGCATAGTCAATCGCCCCCACCGAACTGCTTACGGCATCGTGTACCGCTAGCTTTACCGTGACAGGTTCTTCTTGTGTACTGATGACCTTCACTTGGATCGTCTGTTTTTGTTCCGGCTCCAGCTTTAAATAATAGTAGGTTTTGGTTTTATCCACTTGGTTGTCAGGAATCACGCTTTCAACGGTGAAGCCTGCTGGGCTCTGCGCCTCGTCTGCCGCCTGTCCAATTGCTGGGAAAAAGAAACTCATCCATAATAATAGTAAAAATAGACTCGCATTTTTCCCTTTTTCCCGTATCGTCATGACCTTCTCCTCCATAAAAAAAGGGGAGAGGAGATGCCTCCTGCTCCTCTTTCCATCATTCACTGTTAAATTGTGTCATCCAATGACCAAGTTAATGTACCAGTATATTGTTTACCTGCTTGGGCCACACTAGCTGGAACATTCAGTTTAATACTGCTGCTCTCCATTTCCATAGCAGTCATGCCTTTGTAAGAGGTAGTACCAACACCATCATCTTGCATTACCGGTACAGCCGTTCCTCCTTGAGTAAGTGTCTGAGTAGCTGCTGCCATAACTGCGGTATGTTGCGCAGTTGGTGCAGTGATTGACCCAGGTGTTTCTGGTGCTGCTGATCCGTTATAAGCTTTCTTCACAGTACCGAATTCCAAAGTTGCGCCAGTCAGTTGTGCAGATCCGCTCATCATATTGCTTAAGCTGGCAGTCAATTTCCATTCATCCGTAGTTGGAGTTGTACGTCCGTCACTAACAACCACGTATTTATTGGAGCCAGAATCTTCATTGAAGGTAGCTGCCACAGTATTTACTGTATTCGCACTACCAAAATCAAAATTAATTGGAGCCCATTTAATCTCTAGTGGATCACCAGTAGTACCAGGATCATGCCCGCTAAATCCAATCCCAACTTCAGTCTCAGCATTGTCTGTCTCATCAGCCAATGCCGTTCCACCTAATACACAAACACCCAAAACACTTGCGCTCGCTAGTAAACTAGCCAATAATTTCTTTTTCATTACCATTTCCCCTTTTCCTTTTTATAAAAATTATTTATATCAAATGGTACTTCTCCATTGATACCGAAATAATAGAAAAATCATCGTGCTATAATATAAAGTGATGGCTTTCTATTTCTCCTGTTCGTTGGAAAAACAGGATAAGCACAAATCCCTCTACAGCGGGCTTGTTTGCTATATTTGACCATTTATTTTGACCACTTATGGTTAGTTAAGCGAATTATAAAATAACAAAAAGAAATTTTTCGGAGGTCAAATTTTTGAGGTTTTAGCGAGATTTAGGAGCAAATGAAAAGTTTCTAGCAATTATTTGAAATAGAAGGGCATTTTTCTGAATAATTAGGAAGTAAACGATTACTTGAAAAAAAGCAAAAAAAGGGAGGGTAAGGAGTGGAATACCACTTTTTAAAAACGATTAATTAAGCGATTGCGCGGTCCATTGCCCGAATAGCAGCGATCTTCTGATCGTGGCTAGAGTGGGCATAGGTATCCAAGGTCATCTTCGTTGAAGAATGCCCTAATAGCTGGCTAACCGCCATAATATCGGCATTTGTTTCTAAACAGCGCGTCGCAAAGGTATGGCGCAGCTGATGAAAATGGATCGTTGAAAGCCCTGCTTTTTCACGAATCTGATGAAAATGATAAGTTAAGAGTCGTGGTTCACAGGGTCTGCCATTGGTTGTAAACACGAATTCTTCATCGTTTGTTTGGTTTTGCTTTAAGTTTAACAATAATGCTTTAATCGATTTACTCATGGGAATAATTCGTTGTGCAGCCTGAGTTTTAGCCGTTCCTAACGTTAATTCCGTCTTATTTCCGCCAATTAATACCCGTTGATAGGTATTGTTTACATGGATTAACCCATTATCGAAGTCCACTTCTTCCCACTTTAATGCAGCAATTTCACCAATCCGCATACCTGTCCCCATGGCTAAGGCAACTGATTGTGCCCGCGCATCCTCTTGGGCATCCACGACTTTTTGCAGTCGTTTTTGTTCCTTTAGAGTCAATGCCTGTACCTGTTTCTTGTCTGCTTTAGGCAGTGGCATACCGATACAAGGATTCTTATCCAGGATCTCTTCAGTTACAGCTTGGTCCAAAATTTGCTTCAATAGACGAAAAACGACGCGCATGCTGCTCCAGGACAGACCTCTTAGTCGCCAAGCTTCAATCGCTATCGCAATTTCACGATCATCAATCTGGTATAAAGACAGCTTCCCTAAGTGTTCCCATAGATATTCACCTAATTTGTGTTGATAGCTGGCATAGGTGGCAGGCTTCAAGGTACTCTTTTTTTCCTCCACCCAATGCTCACTCCAATCTTTGAAGGCCATAATACTCTTACCGTATAGGCGCATCATGATTTCTGCACTCTTCTTTAAAGGCTCTAATTTTTGCTTCACTTCATCATACGTGTCACCATAAATCGAACCGTAAATCAGTTTTCCTTTAGCGTTACGGCCCTTGTGATATCTGCCCTCCCATCTCTCGTCAGATCGCAAGTAAATACATTCTCCAGTGCGTGCCATAAAATAATCTCCCCTTTACATAGTAGTCTATTCGTTGACCAAGTAAGTTGACCAAGTAAAAATGGTAGGTGTTTTGTCAGTTCTTACAAGAGAAACCACCTTTCAAAACACCTAAAACAAAATATTTTAAAACAATCTGTAATATGATGTTGCTTTCTTGGTTAATTTATTTTATAATTTTAACGAAAAGTGGTTTTAATATCATCAGAATCACAATAGTTATTGCTTAACAGCTTCAATATCCTGTTTTTCCAACGAACAGGATAACTTATAATAATTACTTCTCCCCTTCAAACCTATACAATTTCTTTTATTTTTACAAGTCTAATTTAAAATAACATAAGTTATTTTAAGATCAAGGAGTTTTTTTCGGCACTTTTTGATTGTTTTTAGGTCGATTCTGATGAGAAGCGTTTATTCCGACGAATTTCCCGCTGATCGTTTCTAAAAAATCAACAGTTCTCATTCATCCATTGAAATGTTCGTGCATTATTTTATTCCAAATGAAGGCTAACATTAAATAACTAATGTTATTGTGATTCGTTGATAAATTTGAATGAGAATATCGTTTGTTCTCATTATCTTATAAATAGCTTATCTGCTTATTTATTGAATTTTCTTCTACTCATCGATTTCCTTTCCTTTTTCTTGAATGACTTCCAGCGAGGATTAAAATAAAAGAGATAAAATTTTTTTATGCCTGGTCGTCATTTGGTTTTGTTCTCTTCCCTTCCCCAGTGTTTCTAATACCAAATAATCTGCACCGTATTTTTAATATTTATAACGATTTTCGATTACACGTTCCTCGATCATTTATTATAATAACTAATTATAAAAATCCGAAGGTTCATCTTATTTGTAGTTATTTTCAAATAATAGGTGCTTTACAATAGCGGAATATTTGCTATACTTATTGAAAAATAATGAAGGGGTGCTTTTTATGGATTATTCTTTACGAAAAGAACTATTAAAAGGGACAGTGTTAACAGGAACGAAATTATCAGAAGATTGGCTGCAGCTTTGTGAGCTCTCTAAAGAAAATAATTTTTATAACATGAAGAAAATAACAGCTCTATTGGAACTGCCTTGTGATCTGGGAACTTTGGTGATTTGTGATTGGGAGATGTATATTGCCGATAGAAAACCGCTAGAGCTCTTAGAAGGATATTGTGACGCGCATCGACTGCTTCAACCAGAATTGGAACCGCTATCTGAAAGAAGATCTTCTTTCATACTGTCGGAGTTCACCTTATTTTCACTAAACGACTCGATTTGGTTAAATCCTTTAGAGATTCATCACCTACATATGCAAGGAAGGCGGCGTTTGGTTGAATTGGCAAATGGCTTAGGGCTGGAGGTTGGCCTCCGTGAAGAAGAAATCATTCAGCTGGCAAGTCAGGCTGCATACGGGTTGGCTCTTCGGCGAGCGGATGGAGCTACAGACTTGCGGCCGTTGGATCGTTTGCGGCTTCCAGCAGCACCTTTTGGCGATTTTTTACGTGAACAACCTCTTTTAACGAACTGGTTATTGCCATCTGGAAACTATCTATTGCCGTATCAGCTGAAGTGTCAACAGGAATTATTGTGGCGCAAGCTGCTGCTGGATTCTATCTTCTCCCCTGCGTTAGTCAGAGTTTAATGAGGATGGAGCGGATGAAACCTATGGAAAGAAAAACGTTGAACGACAAAGTTTTGAGCGATGTAAAACTCCCAGAGGATTGGCAGTATTTCTTAACTTCAGCCTCTGCTTTCAGTTATTGGCAACTGGGCGTGATCAGTCTGGTTTACCCATTACCAAATGGTCAAGGAACGCTGGTATTGCTGGACGATGTTCCTTATCTGGCAGAGGAAAAGCCGTTGGAAATGGTAGAAATGTTCTTTGAAGCCCATCGTTTGATAGATTACACCTTAATGCGGCAAACGTGCCAGTTATTGCCGGCGTTGCCTTCCAACAAAGTACCGATTGTGAACGCGCATTTTGCCTTGTTCCCAATTGAAGCGCCAGAAAATTCGGTCTGGCTCAATCCTTTGAGTATCGCTACTGTGCAGTCACAAGCGAGTGATTCGTTATTGGAATTGACTAACGGATTATCTTTGGAACTGCCAATTCATCGCAAAACCTTGCTACGCCTGTCTAGCAGAGCAGTTTACACTTTGGCTACCTATCGTCAAGATTATTCGGCTCTTTTACAGGCAGAAGGCCCGCCATTGAGTTATGTTCCTTTACAGGATACTCCTTTTGGCAGCTTGTTAAGTAAGCAAGAGCTTCTCCAGCAATGGTTATTGACACCTGGAGAGTTCTTCAATCAATACAAGCAGCAGGAATACCTGCAATGGTATCAATCAGAATTCAATCCATTGGACTAGCTGTCCACCCTCCTATCAGAAGTGATTCTGGTAGGTTTTTTTGACTTTTCATTTAAAGCAATCCACATGACCCTTGATATCCTTCTGTAGGATACTGTTATATTTAGATTTTTGAAAAATCTGATTTTTGCCCAAATATGCTTTTATATCAAGCTTTCATGCCTTTTCTTTTCAAAAAATGAAAGTTTCCCCAACACCCCCAAACTTTCCATTGGTAAAATTTACTGTGCGATTAAATCAACGTTTTACAATTTGAAAGTGGACAGTTTCTAGGGTCTGGGGACAGAATCCCATTTTGTTTTTTTATTCTTTTGGTTTATCTTTTAGTCACCGGCCGGAACAAAAAAATTAATCAGGAGGAATCGTGAAATGATTCAACAATTGGGAACAAAACTACAAGTACAAATCGAACAAGAAGGCGAAGACAAACAAAAGAAAGTCAACTTCAGCAACGTCATTTCAAATCCAGTAGAAGCCGACATCGTGAAATTGGGTGAAGTCATGGCAGATTTGGGACAAGAAGGAAGTTCTTTAGATAGTGTCATCGTCACTAACCAAACTCGTGTCGTTAAAACAGCTACTGAGTAAAGGAGGAAATTTATGCCAGAAACGAAATTAGTCGTTCGCTTCCGAAACGAACAGGACAAGATCCACACTTGGAGCTATGACAAGCCTAACACTAGTAAAACCCCCGCTGAAATCAAAGCAGCGATGGAGCAGCTTACTGAACTAAAACTGTTTAAAAAAGACGGGATTCACTTATTCGCCTCAGTTGTGAGCGCCGAATTCGTCACCGTCCAAGAAACAGAGTTATTCTAAAAAACTATTTCCGCGGCTTGATTGCCGCGGAATCTCAAGGAGGAAACCATCATGACTGATCTACCATTTACTCAATATCAAGTGTTTCATTTGAAAGCCAAGACGTTAAGAGAACAGATTTCTGCTTATTACCAAGAAACGCACAATAGTTCTGTTACTATCCAGCTGTTATTAGCTATGAAAATCCGGAATCAGCTGGGTGAACAGGATTTCGAACTATTTTTGAAGGATTTAGTGCGCCATCTATTTAGTAAAGCAACGGTTAATCGTGCGCTACGCCGCTATTTCTACTTCTTTAGCGAGTATTTTGAAGAAACTGAGTGGGAAATGATGACAGCAAGATGTTTTCCGCCTGCCTATGGAAGTACTGATTTAATGGAAGTCGTTCAAGCAACTATCACTGAAAATGGAACTGAATCCGAAGATTCGGAGAGTTCCTGAAGATAAATTCAAATAAAAAAACTAATTAAGGAGAGAAAAACACTATGTTAAAACTAGCAACTGTATTCGAAAACGCCGCCGGTAAAAACCACCGTTGGTCTTACAATGATCCAAATCCAAACAAAACACCTGAACAAATTAAAGCAGCGTTGGAAACCCTGACGACGTTGAACCTATTCCAAAAAGACGGAGTCCGCCAATTCTGCAAAGTCGTTTCTGCCAAATTTGTAGAAACTATCGAAACACCAATTTTCGATTTAAGTAATCAGGCAGAAACCTATGTCGCAGATCCTAACAATGCCTTTGCGCCATTCATTATTGCGGATGAAGTTACCCAAGTCCCTGAGCCAGTCAAAGAAGTTGAAAAAGCAAAACAAATCGCAGAACCAAAAGCAGCTAAAGAAGTTAAATCTGTAGCAACTGCTGTTAAATCTATTGAAGCCACAGCACCTAAAGCAGTGGAAATTAACAACAAATCTGTACAAAAAACAATCGAAGCAGCCAGTGTACCGGAGGCTGTTGTAGAAAGAGCTGGGATCACTAGCCAGGCCAAATCTACCTTGGACGCTTTTGCAGCAGGAACGACTACCGCAAAAGGTCCAGTAGTAACAGCAGATGTCATCGAAAAAGCTATTAATAAGACTGCTTCAGCTGAACAGCTGGAAGATGCTGAAACCGGACTTGAAGCACCTGCCGCAGAAAGTCCTGCAGTCAAGAAATCGTCCAATCCTCGTAAAGAAAAAGTCGATCGCCTGCGAGCCTATCACGAGGCCAACAAGAAGAAAACGAAAAAAGGGAAAAAGAAAAAACGCTAACTAGCGGCCCTAATTTCTTGTGCCGGAAAGGTGGTGATGCCTAACATTGCAGTGTTTATGGCGATGGCTGAACTTCTATCAAAGGAGGGATGCGACATGTTCATCCTAGGAAAGGAACGCTTGCCATGACTGTGTATCAAGCGTTGGCCTTAGCAATCGCTTTTGCCAGCTTGATGATCACCATTGACCGACATCACAAGAAATAAACCAAACTTACTCACACTTCGGCCATCGTCTTAAACGGTGCTGCCTTGAAGGTGCGTGCGCGCCGCACCTTTGATCTGAGTAAGGATCGGTTATTACTTAGGGCGTCTTTTTCATCTGTGAAGCTGGCTCTTTGAAAACTACATATTTTGAGGTGTTTTAGAACCTGATTTTACAGGAAATCACCTCTCCTATTCTCTCCAGCAAGTGATCATTTTTCGATTCATTCAAATCTTTTTGGATTTTTTCGAGAA
>NZ_JAFREM010000012.1 GCF_017377575.1 Candidatus Enterococcus moelleringii | reverse complement strand
ATGTCACAGCCTCTTTTTTTGTACAAATTGACTTGTTGAAATCTGCCAAGGAGATTCCTTAGTTCTCAATGCAGCAAATCCGCCGCCAACAAATCAGCCAAATAAAACGAGTAAAGCAAATCAAAGCGCTGTTTTGGATCATCGAAGTCGATGGCGAACAGTTCTTTGATTTTTTTGGTGCGGTAAACAATCGTATTTTTGTGGACGTGGAGCATTTTTGCGGTTGTATCTAAATGGCGATCGCAATCCAAGTAGGCACGCAGGGTTTCCAAGTATTGCGTGTCGTGCTTTTGGTCGTAAATCATGATTTGCTGGTAGGACTGGCTGAAATATTGCTGAGCTTGGGTGCTGTTGGCTAATGAACGCAATAAGTCCTGAAATTTATAAGCATCGTACTCAGCAATCGGCTCATCCGGACGCAGCTTCATCCCGATCTCCAACGCACTCACTGCCTGCTGGTAATAAGCTGGTGCCTGCAACAAATCATCGAAAGTATCACTCAGACCACCGTGCAAACCGTTGGTGACAAAGTAAGGCCGATCCTGCAGTAGAAGGTCCTTAACTGTCAGCTGATTAAGCCGTTTGGCATCAATTAACACCACCACATATTCCTGATAAAATACCGACCAAGCTTGATTAAACAACTTGTTCAAGTGTTCGCGTAATTGCTCGTTTCCGATATCAAATATCTTGTAAAAGGTGACATCAATCGCCAACAAATAATAGCTGGAAACTGGTTCTAGCTGGGTATCCTTCAGCCGATCCTGGAGATGCTTGCGGGAGCTGACTTTTCCAGCCAGACAATCCACCAGAATCCGATCGATGGCTTTATTGAAAGAAAGCTGTTGATTGGTATGGATAATTTGAGATAGCAGCTGGCTAACCAACTGATAGATTTGGCCGTTGACCTTTTCCAAGGAATTATGGGATTCAATGGCAATCGCGTAACCAATGTGCTTTTCGCCATGATAAATTTTGGTGACGCAGCGGCGAAATGGGCTGGTATAACAAATCGTGAAAAAAGGATCGATGTTTTCCGGCGAATTGCGGACTTCAGCGATGTTTAAAAAGCCGGCGATATACTCATAGGAGCAATAGCCGCGGGTAATATTTTCCAGCCATTGAGCATCTTCGGTCACGTAAGTTTGCGAATAGGCCAGCACATTAAAGCTGGTATCTAGCACAATCATGGGATTTTTGATCAGAATCGACGCAGCATCCAAGGCGGCCATAATGTCCGGCTGATCCAAATAAGCTTGAAACAACGTATAGGCATCCCGCAGCTGAGCCAGGTGCTGATCGATCACTTTTTGAGTGCGGGCAATTAATTTTCTGATATCCGTCTGGAACGGGAAAAAGACTAGGGTATGCTGCTGGACATGATCAGCCGAAAGCTGGAAATCTTCGGCATCGTCGATCAAGAAGAGCGTCAAACCGTTGGCAAAGGGCAGTTTATTGGTAATTTGTGAAGCATAGCCAACATATATCGTGTTGGAAGAGAATTTGGTATCCATTTGAATCGGGTACACGTGATTCAGCGCGTGATTAAACGGCGTTTCTGTGATCACACGGGGACTAAACTCCTCTAAATTCGTCAGAACTTGTGTAAAAAGATTCATGAAAATCTCCTTTCCGATTGATGGGGAGAGACGCTTTTGTGTTAGTGATCCAAAAGGACAAGGTGCAACTAGTCTGGCATCACAAGGGCTTGTTGAGTCGTAGGCCAACAGCACAGATGCCAAGCAAAAGATTGAAAATCTATCACATAGTAATCGCTTACAAAGATTGTTAAAATAGTAACAAAGGGAGCCTTTTCCCTTCATCTTAACTCATCAATCATAACAGTAAAGAACTTTCGTCGCCTCCGTCGCCAGTTTTCCTGTTGTTTCTCTTATCATACGCTATTTACTTTCACGAATTCCAGTCAATCCGTTAAAAAATTCATTTCTGTCTTATTTTTTTAATATTTTGGGTATTATGGTTGTTTAATAGAAGGTTTAAAAAAAGAAAGGAGTCGATTACATGAAGTATCCGCAGTTATTTTCACCGCTAAAAATTGGCAGCATGGAGGTTAAAAACCGGGTCGTGATGACAGCCATGGGTTGCAGTATGGCCAACATTGACGGCAGTCCTTCTGAGCAAATGATCAGCTACTATGAAGAACGGGCGCGGGGAGGCGTCGGTCTAATCACTACGGAAATCACTCGGGTCAATGATGATACCGGGGTAGGGGAATCGGCGCAGCTGTCGGTGTCTCACAACGAAGTCATTCCTGGCTTAACGAAGCTGGCTGACGCAATTCACAAGCATGATTCTAAGGTTTTTGTTCAGCTGCATCATCCGGGGCGCCAAACTCCGCGGGCATTAATCAACAACAAGCAGGCGGTTTCGGCATCGGATGTGACTTGCCAGATTATTGGCGAAGAACCACGGGCGCTGACGACGGAAGAAGTGTACGGCATTATTAACGACTTTGTCGATGGGGCATGGCGGGCAAAATATGCCGGCATCGATGGCGTAGAGCTGCACGCGGCTCACGGGTATTTATTGAATCAATTTATCAGTCCTCATACTAACAAACGGACCGACGAATTTGGCGGCAGTACCGAAGCCCGCTGCAAGATTATTTTGGATATTATCAAAGGCATTCGCCGAGTCTGCGGCTCCGATTATCCAATCGCTGTTCGGATTACGGTGGACGAATTCCTGGGTGAAGCAGGGCTGGAGCTGCCAGAAGGAATCGAACTGTGCAAAATGATCGAAGCGGCTGGTGTGGATATGTTGAATATCACCAGTGGGATTTATGAAACCATGAACACCGTGGTTGAGCCGATTTCTTATAGCGAAGGCTGGCGGACTCACTTGGCAAAAGCCGTAAAAGACGTGGTGTCAATTCCAGTTTGCGGCAATGCGGTGATTCGTCATCCGGAATTTGCCGAAAAATTACTAGTTGACGGCAATCAGGATTTGATTGGGATGGGCCGGCCACATTTGGCGGATCCAGAGTGGACCAACAAAGCCTTCAATAATCAAGACGATGAAATCAATCAATGTATCAGCTGTCTGCGCTGTTTCGAAACCGTCTTTACGGTATCAGCTTTCTGTGTGCCGATTCAATGTTCGGTGAACCCGCGCTTAGGTCGCGAGGCTCGTTATCCATATCCGAAAAAGGATGGCAATGGCCGCAAGGTAGTGATTATCGGTGGCGGACCAGCTGGTTTGGAAGCGGCTCGCGTATTGGCAAATCGTCGTTTCAAACCGGTAGTATTTGAAGCAAACGCTGCACTAGGCGGACAACTATTGCAAGGCAGCAAGCCGCCGAAGAAAGAAAAATTGCATTGGTTAGCCGATTACTATACCACTCAAATGGACAAATTAGGTGTGGAGGTTCATTTGAATACCAAAGCTACGGTTGAAGATGTGAAAGCTCTTGATCCATATGCGGTGATTGTGGCAACTGGTTCAACCCCAATTGTACCAGCCACCATTCCAGGTGTGGACCGGGATAATGTCTACACGGTGCCGGATATTTTAGAAGAAAAAGTTACTTTGAAGGATAAAAAAGTCGCGGTGATCGGATCAGGGATGACCGGTATCGAAGTGTCGGAGCTAATCGCCGAAGCTGGCAACGAAGTATCGGTGGTGGAAATGCAGGAAACCTTGACGCCAGACGGCTACTGGCAAAATGTGGTGGACGTAATGGGCCGCCTGCAAGAATACAATGCCAACTTCCTGCCAAGTCATACGTTGAAGGCCATTACTGATGAAGGTATTGAGTTAGATGGCGAAACCACTAGCCTTGATTGCGATGCAGTTGTCTTAGCGCTGGGTGTTCGCAGTGAAAATGCCCAATTTGATCAATTTGCAGAAGCCTTTGATCGGGTGTACAAAGCCGGCGATGCCAATCAAGTTGGCCGGATTTATACCGCGACCACTGAAGGATTTGTCTTAGGAAATAAAATTTAGTTGAAGGATCAGAGACAAGAAAAGGGGGATACGAATGAGCAGCTTTGTTGTTTCGAAAGAAGATGTGAAGAACTTTGTGGATGCACCGTGTGTTAGTGACCAAGAGGGGATTATGTTTGTTTATGCCGCGCCGGAGGAAGTGTTGAAGAGTATTTTGCCGCCGCATTTGACGTTGGTTGCACCAGTGATTTGCGGCTATGTGGTACAAATTAAGAGCCCGAACTTTGGGGCACCGTATATGGAATCGGTGGTTTATACTGTCGCTCAGCACGGCGATATTGTCGGCGGCTACAGCTTGAACTTGATGCTGCACGGTCCGGGAGCTGAACAAGGGGTCATTGTTGGTCGGGACTGCTGCGGGATTCCTAAGAAATACGCTGATGAGATGGAACTGCGTCGGATGGGAGATCAGTGTACAGCGAAAATTGTCCGCCACGGGGTAACCTTGATGGAAATTGATTTGAACTTGACCGGTGAGTACAATGCACCAGTGGCAGCAGGCATGATTGGTGATCCTGAGCCAGGCGACGTGGGCACGACTTGCAGTTTTTTCCATAAATACAATCTAACCCAAACCGAAAAAGGCAATTGCGAATTCTCCGATTTGAAGATGGTGACCTTGGATATGGCCAATACCACCCAAACTTGGGACAAGGGTGAGTTGAGTATTAAAGTGGCTTCTTCACCGGATGATCCATATGGTGAGTTGGAAGTGGTTCAGCCGTTGGGTGCTGCTTGGTTCAAGAACAGCGATTGCTTGATGAAAAAAACTACTGAAATTTGCGAGTTGGATGTGGACGCAACGATGCCATACTTGATGACGGGACGTTATGACCGCTCGATGATGGGGCATAAGGGAACGTATTTGAATATTTGATGGATGAGCTTGCCGCTGGAAATGCGGCAAGCTTCATCTAACCCACAGAAAGGTGGAGTGAATGCGTGAAGGAATTTGAAAATAGAACTGCTTTGATTACTGGAGCTGCTCATGGCTTCGGTGCTGAGATGGCTAAAGAAGCGGCCAATCGCAAAATGAAGCTGTTTTTAGTGGATATTGATCAGCCGGCGCTTGAAAAGGTCAGCGCAGACCTTGCGGAAACTGGTGCTGAAGTAGCTACGCTGGTTGCTGATTTGACAACATTTGAAAATGTTCAAAAGATGGTGGAAGCAGCTAATCAAAAATTTGGCGGCATTGACCTGTTGATTAACAATGCCGGGATTTATTTTGAAGAAACTATTTGGGATATGCCGCTGCGGGATTACGATTGGATGCGGAGTATTAATCTGGATGCCCCGATTTATACCATGCACGAAGTGATGCCGGATATGATTAAACGCCAAACACCTTGCCATATCGTGAACATCTCTTCTATTTCCGGGATCATTACCCACTTAGGCAAATATGCGTATCATGCGACGAAGCATGGGTTGTTGGCCGCGAGTGAAGCGATCCTGTATGACATGAACATGGCTGGGATTACCAATATCGGCATGACTGTTGTCTGTCCAGGCTATTATCAAACCGATCTGCATCATCACGAGGAGCATCGGCCAGAAGCCTTTACTAATATAATGGATACCTATTATGAAAGTGACAAATTCGCCGCCCGTCAGAAGTTTGTGGAGGAAGTAATCACGGCGGGTAAACCGCTGGAGGGCTTTGGTCCGCTGGTATTTGAAGCGATTGAAAATGATCAATTTTACTTGTTGCCGGATGGGGATTTGAACGATGTGATTAGTCGTCGGACGTTGCGGATTTTAGGCAATGTCAGTCCTCACATTACCATTTTATAGGAGGAGAAAATGAAAAATCCATTTGATTTGACAGGCCGGGTGGCGCTGGTGACTGGTGCATCTTCAGGGTTGGGGGTGCAATTTGCCATGGCTTTAGCGAATCAGGGGGCCAAGGTAGCTTTGATGGCTCGCCGCGAAGATCGGCTGAAGGCTGTGGCAGAAGAAATTACCGCTCTAGGATCAGAAGCGTTGGTAGTACCTTGCGATGTATCGGATTTTGCCAGCATTCCAGCCGCAGTGCAAAAGGTAGAAGATCATTTTGGGAAGCTGGATATTTTAGTCAACAATGCTGGTGTGGGTATCAGTTCCGCGGCTGAAGAACAAACCGACGAAGAGTGGTTGGGCGTGATTGATGTGAATCTGAACGCGGTCTACATGGTGGCGCGGGAAGCAGCTAAGCTGATGAAGAAAAATAATTACGGTCGGATTATTAATACTGCCTCTATCAATAGTAAAGCAGCCAGCTTCGATATGTTCGATTTGTCGGCTTACTGTACCTCAAAAGGCGGCGTGGTGATGATGACCAAGGCGCTGGCTAATGAGTGGGCGGAATTCAAGATTACGGTGAATTGTATCGGACCAGGCTATTTCAACTCAGAAATGACCAATGATTATATTGATACCGATTGGTTTACTGATTACCTGAAACGCTCTTGCCCGATGAAACGCAAAGGCCATGAAGGCGAGCTGGATACGGCGATTCTGTACTTTGCCTCTGATATGACCAGTTATACGACGGGACAATATTTAGCGGTGGATGGCGGTTGGTTGACGATTTAGTATTTGTTTTTGGTGAAGACTGTTGGTAATGCTCGTTTGAGGGGTGTTGTTGGCAGTCTTTTTTACTTGGATCGGCAAAAGACCTTGCAAGCTGGAGATTCTAATGGTAATAATGCTATATAAGGCTACCAGACAAAGAATAAAGGAGTGGATGACGGTGATAGGAGGAAAAGCGAGGATCGGCGTGGGTTTGTTGGCCGGTGATATGGAAAATATGGTGCGTTTCTACCGAGATATTTTAGGGTTTAAAACGGATTGGGATGGTGGAGATTTCGCGGCATTTGAGACAACCAGCGGGCCGTTGTCAGTATTCATGTACAGTAGAGAACGATTTGCAGAGGCGCTTGAAGAAGATTATCTTCCTCCAAAAGGCATCAACCAGACCTTCGAAATTGCTCTCTGGCTGCCTAGTTATGCTGACGTAGATGCAGAATATGAACGCTTGTCCAAGTTGGATGTGCAATTTCCCCAGGGTGAACCGATTACTTATCCTTTTGGTATCCGCAACTTTTATGTGGCTGATCCAGAGGGGAATTTGTTGGAGATTGGCAGTATGAATCGAGTTTGAAGAGATTTTTTTGTAGGTATTAGAGAACTCCCAGCAGTGAGCACTTCCTTTCAAGGGGTGCTTTTTTTAGTGCCAAAAAAATGAAGAAAAAGAGCCAGTTGTTTTGGATTTGCTTTGGAATTAGCAGTAATATGTGAATTTTGGCGGCAGAACTCGACGAGGAGGTTTGGATTCCTCCCTTCGATTCAAAAAAATATGAGCCCTGAAACGGCTATATTAAAGCGTTTATAAAAATAAATCATCTTTTCTCATTGACAAACCGATCAGCTAGGAATATATTTAACTTGTGATTAGAGCCAATGGTTCTTTTTTAGAACCAAAGGGTTAAAGGTGGATCTTTTTAGATTGTGAGGTCCGCTCCTTTGATTCGAGAGTAAGAATAAATTGTTTGTTTTGGGAATAACGCTCCTAAGCTGTAGTGTTGATCGGTGTAGTTTTCGGCGCGTTAAATATATTTTAGAGGATGGTTTTGATGAAAACAGCAGTTTTTTATGGTGTTGAAGATTTACGGATTGAAGAGTGTGCGACCCCAGAGGCCTCCGCTAACAAGATTTTGATCAAAATTGATGCCTGTGCCATCTGTACTTGGGAGCAGCGGGTGTACACTGGCGTTAAAAAAGTGGAGTATCCTTTTATCGGCGGGCATGAGATTGCAGCAGAAATTGTTGACCTTGGCAGTGAAATTGATCAGAAAAATTGGAAAATCGGCGATAAAGTGGTGTTCGGTACCAATTTGGCCTGCGGCAACTGCGAGTTTTGTAAGAGCGGCGAGGAACAAAGCTGTCAGGACTTTAACCACAGCAAGCATCTGGAAGGTCTTCCTCATAAAGGTATGGGCGGTTTGTCGGAGTACATGCTGGTGGAGCCGAAGCATTTGTTCCATTATTATAATGTAACTCCTGAGGAAGCGGCCTTCACGGAACCTCTTTCTTGTGTGGTGCACAGCTGCGAGACGGCGGATATTCACTATGGTGATTTGGTAGTGGTGATCGGCTGTGGGATTATGGGTCAATTGCACGTTGCGTTGTCGGTGAAAAGCGGGGCGACGGTGGTGGCTTGCGATTTGAATGAGGAACGGTTGCAGCTGGCGAAGGAAAATGGTGCCCGTTATGTAATTAATTCCGGGACGCAAAATCTGAAAGACGAAGTGGCGCGGATTTCTCATGGCTTAGGCGCAAATGTCGTTTTCGATACTACGCCAATTGCTTCAGTGGTGGAGGATTCGGTTTCGATTGTTGGCAATACGGGTCGAGTGATTCTATATTCTTCCTTCTATCCTGATGAGCCAGTGGGCTTCAGTCCGGATCAGCTTCACAAGGGCAGCTACAGCATCAGAGGGACGGCCAATTCCAACAGCCGCGATTTCATTCGGGCTTCTAAGATGATCAGCGAACGAACCATTGATATGCGGCCGTTTATTAGTGAAGTGGTCACATTTGATGATGTGGAGAAAGGTTTCAAGTCAGCGATTAAGGGCGATAAATATCGCGTAGTTGTCAAGTTTTAAGCGAGCAGTCAGCCTGGCTTTTTCCATTAATGCATGAGGATTTTTGGGAAATAAGCTATAATCAAAAGGGATCACGCAACAAGTCAGGCTGTCTGTTTTGAGAGAACTGCTTCCTTGGAAGACTTTCTTGGTAAGACAGACGCATAAGGAGGTTTCTCAATGGAAGATTTTATTCCAAAATACAAAAAAATCAGTGACGATATTCAAAACTTAGCCAAGGTGTTAAGTGGTCAGGGCAAGCCGCTGCCTAGTGAGCGCAAGCTGTCGGATACCTTTCAGGTGAGCCGAACTACGATTAAGCGGGCCCTTGAGTCGTTGGAAAGACAAGGAATTGTGACCTATATCGAAGGGAAGGGCTACATTATTCCTGATCGCGATGTGAAAATCAATTCTAGTATGCATGTTTCTGGATTCTACGAAGATATTGTTTCCAGAAAAAAGAAGATCAGTTCGAAGGTATTGAAAAAGTCTGTGCTGGAAGCCGACAAGGAACTTAGCCAGCAGCTGCAAATTAAGGAGAACGATTACGTGTTTCACTTATTGCGGCTGCGGAGTGTGGACGGGATGGTTTACTCGTTAACCGAGAGCTTTATTCCGTTAAATCGCTGCCCGCAAATCGGCACCTATGATTTGACCAATAAATCCTTGTGGAAAACGCTGAATGAATTTGGCATTTTTCCTGAGATTGTTAGTCAAAAAGTCAGTGCCCGGATGGCGAATTACACGGAAATCCAGTACTTGAACATTACCAATCCGGCAGTCGTTATGGTGGTTAACAACATGGCCTACTTTGACGATAAGCCGATCGAGCTGTCTTATGTCTATACCGATGTCTTCTCCACCAACCTTGAATATCGATTCAACCGATAACGAAAATCAGGGTGCCGGTAACGTGCTTATTAGCGGAATGGTACCCGTGGTAAAAACAGGGGGAGAATCATGTTAGTTACTTTAAAAGAACTGTTGACCGATGCCAAGAAAAATCAATATGCCGTTGGGGCCTTCAACGTGCCCAATCTGGAAGCTGTCCGAGCAGTGGTGGAAGCCGCGGAAGAGTTGAATTCGCCAGTGATTTTGCAGCACGCGGAAGTTCATGAAGGCCTGGTTTCCATCGAAGAAATCGGACCGATCATGCTGGACTTTGCCCGCAAAGCAAAGGTGCCGGTGGCGGTTCACTTGGATCACGGTGCGTCTTATGAAATGTGTGTGAAGGCCATTCGCATGGGCTTTACCTCGGTCATGTACGATGCTTCCAGCAAGGAATATGAAGTCAATCGCGATGAAACCAAAGAAATCGTCAAGATCGCTCATGCTGTGGGCGTGTCAGTGGAAGCTGAGCTTGGTCACATTTTCACTTCAGCTGTCGGTGGCGGCGAGGGGCGCGGATCTGATTCCAGCGAAGATTACGAAGATCTGGATGATGTGTACACGGATCCTGATTTAGCCAAAAGCTTTGTGGACGCGACTGGCGTGGATTGCTTGGCCATCGGCTTTGGAACGGTTCATGGGGTTTATCTGAAGGAACCGAAGTTGGACTTGGATCGGATTACTTTGATTAAAGAAAAAATTGATGTGCCGTTTGTCATGCACGGTGGGTCAGGGGTTTCTGAGGAAAACTACAAGATCGCCATTAAAAACGGAATTTGCAAAATCAACTACTATACTTATATGAATAAAGCGGCTGGCAAAGCGGTGAAGGAATACTTGGCGGAGCAAGCCGATCAAGATTCGATTTTCTTTGATGAGATTTCGTTGGCGGCTACAGCGGCTATGAAGGAAAATGCAAAAGCAGCCATGGCAATCTTTATGAATCCCTAATTAAGGAGACAGAGCATGAGTAAAGTTGTAGCTTCTATTATGTGTGCCGATCAATTGAACTTGGCGCAAGAGTTGGCGGATTTGACGGCGTCTGGCATCGATTGGTTGCATTGCGATGTGATGGATGGGGTGTTTGTTAATAATTTGGCGATGGGACCTTATGTGCTGGAGCCGATTATTGAGACCAAACGCTTCACCACCGATGTTCATCTGGCCTGCGTTGACCCGGCGAAATATGTGAAAATGTTCGCAGCTGTAAAACCGGATTATCTTACTTTTCATGTGGAAACGACGGATGATCCTCAGGCCGTGATTGATCAGATTCATCAAGCTGGGATTAAAGCCGGAATTGCGGTGAGTCCGGAAACGCCAGTGGAAAAGATTTTTCCTTATTTGGATCAGTTGGAGCTGGTGTTGATGATGACGGTGAATCCTGGGTTTGCGGGTCAAGCTTTTCAAACGGCGGTGTTGGATAAGATCGAGCGTTTGAATCAGGAGTTGGCTGGGAAATCTAGACGGCCGCTGATTGAAGTGGACGGCAATATTAATTGCGAAACTTCTGAGGCGATTAGTCAATTCGGGGCCGACCTTTATGTAGTGGGAACCTCGGCCTTGTTTAATGATCGGCCGGGAACGTATCGGGATAAGGTGTTGGCGATGGAGGAAGTTATTCAATAGAAGTTAGAGACTGGGAGAGAGATCTTTCGGTCTTTTTTGTTGAGTTGGGAAGTAGCCGTTTGCTGCTGTCTAATCGGCATATTGAAAAGCTGGATATTGTGGAAGGCTTGAAGATTCAGGAGGATTAGTTGATGTGGCACGCTGGATATTTCTGGCGTGTCTTTTCTGTATAATTCGACAAAGAGATCACTTTCCGCGTATTACACTTGCAATACAAATGGAAACGTATTATACTTGTGGTACAAAAACAATGTATTACAAGTGTAATACAAATTAGTATAGGAGCTGATAGTTATGGCAACATCGACTTCAATTCGACTAGATGATGAATTATCAAAATGGATAAAAGAGTTTGCTGATTTCAATGGTACGACCAAGACAAAAGTGATCAGTGATATTTTGAGAGAAAAGATGGAGGATGATAAAGACTATCTCGATGGTATTCAAAGCATTGAGGATAGTAAAGATGAACCTCTAATTAGTAAAGAAGAAATGATGAAGAGGTATCTTTGATGATGCAGTATGATTGGGCATTCAACAAAAAGGCTGAAAAACAATTCAAAATGCTCGACCACACTGTTCAAAAACGTATTATTGCTTGGTTGAATAGCAACATCTCTGGGACAACCAACCCTCGAATACATGGAAAAGCTTTAGAGGGAGACCTCCAAACGCTTTGGCGTTATCGAGTAGGGAAATTCAGAATCATTGCTGACATAAAGGATGACAAATTTATTGTCGCGGTCATTAAAGTAGCGAAACGTGGGGACGTGTACCTCGACCACTAAGTTTTGGTGATGACTGTAAAAGAGTCACAGATGAGGTTAGAGTAAGTGATCATTTTTTAACTTCTGGATTAAGATCAGTTTGTAAGATAAACGTATGACAACAAGAGGTGAATATCGTGGCAACCATAACTTTTAGAGTTAGTGATGATGAAAAAACGTTTTTGGAGAGCGTAGCAGCGTTTAAAGGCGATTCTCTGTCAGATTTTGTTAGAAGCGAAGCACTTCATTCAGCTGAAACTTTTACTGATTTCAATACGTTTAAAGAGTTCATGGCTCAGCATAATGAAAAGGATGAAAGTATTTCTCATGATGAAATGATGAAAGAATTGGGCTTTTAGCAATGGTATATAAAGTTAGATACGAGAAGGAAGCGCAAAAAGCTTTAAAGAAAATGGATAAGTTTCAAGCGAGAGTAGATCTAAAGCGACTGAAACAGCAGTCATGCTTTAGATCTACTTTTTTGTATAGGTACTGTTATGCAAAACGGCTGGTTTGTTTGCTGAGGAATCAGTTATTGGGTAATCACGAACTCGTCCAAAACGACGGTATGAGCATTTCCACCGAAAAAATAGAATAAATAATTGCCATCTTCTGGGACGATAATTTCTTGTTCGATTTCGACACCAAAGCGGCCCTCGTATACCGGAATTTCAGTTTTGTTGAAAAGTTTGCTTTGATTGATCATTGAGAGATACAAACCACCAGCGGCTGCGGGGTCCATTTTAGAGTAAACGGTGATTTTTTGGTCCTTCAGTAAAGGTATTTTCCTGGGAGTTAAATTCAATAAGTCGCCATTTTCAATTTGGATATTCGCTGCATGATATTGATTGCGATCATTGAAGTCTAGCGGTATTTCTACTTTGTTGCTGGCGAATGTTCGAAAATCTTTCGGATAGGAAAAATAAAGATTAATCGATAAAAGTGCGCCTGCGACAATCAAAGAGAATAAAATAGCCACCAAAACAGATTTTTTCATCGCAATCTCACTTCCTTTTCAGTTTCCTGTTACTAATATTATAATGTATTTGCCATATTAAGTGGAAAATAATCGAAAAAGTCCGTGTTTTAGTGGTGAAAACCTGGTTTGTGGAATAAATGATAGAGTTCTAAGCAATTTTGACAGTATGGCTGATAGGGCTTACAATTAAATTGAACGAACGGTTCAATTTATTTCCTTGAGGAGTTGAGCGGGATGAAAAAGTTGTGGCTCATGTTGGGATGCTGCCTGGTGCTTTTGCTTAGTGGATGCGGGAATGATTCTGAGCCGAAATTAGTCAACACTCAGAAATTGGATCATGAGTTTAGTCAAATCGCGGTGGATTACGATGCGGATGATGTGAGTGTCGGCTTTCACGAGGAAGATACGATTATTCTGAAGGAATATATGAATGAAGATAATGAAAAATACTATGCTTCAATTGATGAGAAAGGTCAAGAATTGTCAATCACTGAAGGAAAACGGCCGCGGCGGGCTAGTTTTCAGTCTTATGTAGAGCTCGTTTTGCCGGCCACCTATGATCAAAGCTTGTCGGTGCATACCACCAGTGGCGAAATCGATATGTTGGAGACAAAGGAAATTTTGCAGGAGCTGGCCTTGGATACCACTAGCGGAAAAATCAGGGTGGGGGAGAGCAGGGCAGAGTCTTTCAAGCTGACTAGTACCAGCGGCGAGATTGATGGAAACCAACTTACGGCGAAAATGCTCACGGTGAAAAGTACTAGTGGATCGGTTGGGCTTGCTGCGGGTGAAGCTGAAGATTTTCGGATCGAAACTACCAGTGGTTCCACCGAATTAGTGGAGCTGACAGGTCCGATTGCCTACGTGACGAAAAGCGGAACGTTAACTGCTTCAGGTTTAACGGGCGGGGGCACTTTCGAGGCGACAGGTGAAGGTGAGATGGAGCTGGGTTATACTAAGATCAATCAAGACGTAATACTGAATGCCAAAAATGGTGACCTGATCTTAAGCTTGCCGGCGGATGCTTCCTGTAAAATCAGCGCTAGGACAAAAGACGGCGAGATTCAAACTGACAATTTCTCGGAACTGTCAGGGGACGAAAAAGAAATCAGCGGCGAGCTGGGATCGAATCCAGCCTACAAGGTCACATTAGAAACACGAAATGGCGACATTCGGCTGACCACCGATTAGCAGAGGAGAGACGAAGTATGAAGAATCGTTTGGATTTATTTTATGCAGCTGGAAGTCATTTGTTTATTAACAAAGGGTATGCCCGGACGCAGATGAAGGATATTGCGCAGCACATCGGTTTGTCCACCGGGATGATCTATCAATATTTCAAGGGGAAAAATGAGTTGCTAAGCTTCATTTTGAAGTGCACGATTGAGCCTGCTTATTTGGAGCTGGAACAGGAGTATCCGATTCAGGTGGATCAATTTGATTATTTAGATGATGAAATCGATGCGGCGCTGCAGGAAAACGCCAAAACGTTAAAGGCAGGAATCGATGATCCGGCGTATACACCGGAGAAAATGTTCTCAGATGCTTTTGATGTAATTGCCAAATATGGCGTCGGCTGCTTGATCATCGAGCATAATCCCGACGATTTGCCAGAGTTAACCGAGACTTATCAAACCTTTCGTCAATTGTTTTTCAAGCAGGTGTATCAGTATGTAGAACGGTTCATCAAGGATGGCAGCCTTCGAGCAGTGCCGGATATCCATTATGCAACTCGGGCAATGGTGGAAGTGATGGCTTTTTGGGGCATGCACATCATGAACGATGCCTATGAAATAGACCAGGAGATTACCCATGAAAAGGCCAAGGCAATTTGTTTAGATAATTTGATTCACGCGTATGTTGTAGATTAATCTGGAACTTCTCCGGATTTTCTAGCTCACAAAATTAAATGAATGATTCAATTAAAGGGAAGGTGAGTAAAATGAGACGCAGAAAAATGGTACGGCACAGCTACGTTTGGTTATTTGTGATTGGTGCTCTGGCAGGATTTTTGGTTGAAAATGTCTATTGCTGGGTGAAGGTGGGGGAATGGACCTCCCGCCAAGGGCTGGTGTTAGGGCCGTTTGTACCGATTTATGGGGTGGGTGCTGTTTTGTTTGCCATGATTTTGGGTCCAAGGAATCGAAAAAATCCGATTCTATTGTTTGTTTTATCCAGTTTGTTAGGCGGCGGTATTGAATTTTTCGGCAGTCTGCTGGAGGAAGTGCTGCTGGGAATCAGGCTATGGGATTTCAGCCAACAGACGTATCATTTTGAAGGTAGAACCAGCTTGTTGTTCATGTTTTACTGGGGCGTGTTCGGCACGGTTTACTTGAAAGTACTGTATCCGATTCTGCTGAAAGATATCCGCCGTTACTTGGTGAAGCACAGCGCTTCGCTGCGGCTGGTGATGGTTTTCTTCCTATTTAACTTCACTCTTTCTGGCTTGGCCTTGAATCGCTGGGCGGAAAGATGCCAGGGACAGGGCTGTGACAGTGTACTGGATCAAAAGCTTGATCAGCATTTTCACGATGAATCATTAGCCGAAATTTATCCTGCGTTGCAGTTGGCGGACAGGAGTGAAGAAAAATGAAACAACTTTATTGTGAAGCAGATAGTATCACCAGCGGTTTATTGCATTTGTGGGGATTCTTATTGGCGATTGGCGGGACGGTGCTGCTGATTCTTAGTGCGGAAAGTTCGCTGGCGATTGTGGCAGCCTGTATCTATGGTGCCTCGCTGATCTGCTTGTTTTTAGCCTCCACCGTTTTTCACATCTTTTACATTTCGCCTAAAGTTCACGGTATTCTGCAGAAGATCGATCATTCCTTTGTGTTTTGTTTGATCGCCGGGACGTATACGCCGATTTGTTTGTTGGTGCTGGATAAGGTTCCGGGTCTGATATTGCTGGTAAGTATTTGGTCGTTGGCGTTAGTGGGAATTTTAGGGAAAGTGCTGTGGTTTCGTTATGCTAAATGGTTTTCGACGGTGGTGTATTTGGCGATGGGCTGGGGGATTGTTTTCTTTGCCGGTGAGCTGCTGCAGGTCTTGCCAAGGGCGGCGATTTTCTGGTTGGCTGCTGGAGGGATTTGCTACTCGGTGGGTGCGGTGATTTACGCGGCGCGGCGGCTGCAGTTTCATTTTCCGGCGTTTGGCAGTCATGAGCTGTTCCACTTGTTTGTGTTGGCGGGGGCGGCTTGTCACTATTATTTTATGTATCAGTTTGTTATTTAGTGAAATATGGTAAATAGTCTATCGACGAGGGTTGATAGGCTATTTATTTTGCGGGTTTTCTTTTATGGGCATTTACGTATAATAAAAGTAACTGATAGCGCTTAATTTCATTCGTGGAGGGAACTTGAAGTGGTCAGGAAGATGTGAAGTCCCACTCGTGATTTCTAAGTAACACTGTCGCTCATGATTTGGCAAAGGAATCGGTGTCAAACCTGAAAGAATACGAACACTTAGTCAGCGACGAAGGTATGGTTGAAGTATTTGAACAAAGTTAACTTAGTTCACAAGTATATTGTGAACTTATATGAAGTTTGATATTCTAGAATTAGGGAGAGGAAGAGAATGAATAAATCAAGGCAGGTTGTGATAAGAAACTTACAAAGGATTATTGAAGAAAAAGGCCTAAATCAGGCACAGTTAGCAAAAGAATTGAAGGTTTCAAAAGGCTTTATTTCTATGCTTTTCAATGGCAAAAGAAATTTCTCGCAAAACGTGTTGGAACAATTAGCAGAAGTGTTAGATGTACGTATTTCTGACTTGACGAAGCATCAATCAATCAACAGCTCGGAGTATGTCATTCACGTAAGAGGTAAAGCAACTAGTGGCATCGCTAAAGAGGCTATCAGCGACTGGATTATAGAGATGAACGATTTTACGCGCTTAAGCAACTCTTTTCAGGAGGAGTGTTAAGTTATGGTAGGGAATAAGGAATCTATCGATAGTTCGAAAGTACACAACGTGGCTGAAATGTTAGCAGACCGTTTTTTGAAAGAGAACTCGTTAACAAATACCTTCTGCGGTGCTGGATTAGAGCTGATTGTTCAAAAACAAGGGATTCACTTAATGTATAAATCTATTGAGGATCAAGCTTTCTATGGGATGTCGGCAACTGGAAAGGGAAACCGCTTTATTGGTATTAACACTTTCCATAATAAGCGCACCATAACCTTCAGCATCGCTTGCGGGCTGTGGTATTTTTACAGTAAAACGGAGCTGTCTGATGATTTGAACTATTCCAAAATAGAAAACGAGCAGGCTGCGGATCACTTTGCAACGGCATTATTATTACCTGAGGACAGAGTAGAAACAATTTATCTGCATAACAAAAAGGATGGATGGGGCGAGCTGGACATTCTCTTCTTAATTGCCGACCTTTCCTATTGTCCATATCAAGCAGTTTATCATCGTTTTGTCGAACTGGAATTATCAGTAAGAGAAATTGAAACGCATTTGAAAGATCCTGATCTGAGAACAGATAAAGTTCTTGCTGAAAATGCGCTGGAGAACAAATTTATCCATTTACGCTCATTGTATGGAAGACCATCCAAGTCTCCATTAGACTATCCAGAAAAGATGAATGGCTTTCCAGGGCTGATGCATATAATGAAGAAACTTACCAAAGAGTAAACAATTTTGTAATGAGATTCATTACGCATGCTGGTAGACGACCAATACGACGGTCGCGAAAGCCAGCAACCACATACCAAAGAAAAGCACATTTTCTTTCGTTAATAGTAGTTTGAAAATAGGAGCCTCTCCGGGGTTCCTATTTTTATGTCAAATAGACAGATAAAAAAGAGGAAACGAAATACTTCCTGCTGCAAAAATTGAGAGTTACTCCACATTTACAAATGAAAAATTGCATCAATATCATGCAACTGATTGTTCGTTGAAGGTTGTGTTGAAAATGCAAAAGGCAAAATAGTGAATTGAAGCAAGTATTTGATTCTAATAGCGGATATTAGTAGGTTTAATTCGCAATATAAGAGGTGTTTTTCGTGTTTTGGTCTTTTTTAATATTATTAATTGCATGATTAATCCTGCAATTTGTCTGCTCCTAAGGCTTTTCTTTTCGGTATAAGATAGACGTAGAAAGAGAAGAAAGAGGGTTGAACAATGCAACTTGTGAATGGGTTTAAGCTGATGGATTACGCAAAAGAAAAGGGCTTGGTCTTACCTGCATTCAATACAACAAATTATGAATTAACCGCAGCAATTATTAAAGGTTACCAAGCGACGGGCTTAGGCGGCTACATTGCTATTTCATCCAGCAACTTGAAGCTTTCCAGTCCGAAAATTATTGCCGATATGGTGAAGTCAGTGATGCAGGATGTCTCGACACCAATTGCGTTGCACTTGGATCACGGGAAAAGCTTTGAAGATGTGAAAGCCTGTATCGATGCTGGCTTTACTTCAATTATGGTGGACGCATCGCATCTGCCATTTGAAGAAAACATTGAGGAAGTTAAACGTACGGTTGAGTATTGTCACTTTTACGGCATTCCGGTTGAAGCGGAATTAGGCGCGATCGGCGGAAAAGAAGACGATCATATCTCAGAAGAGGATGCCAAGACGGATCCTAACGATGTCGCGGAATTTGTGGAACGCACCAATTGCGATCTGCTAGCGGTATCGATCGGCAATGTTCACGGCATGGACTTAGCGCCGAATCTGGACTTCCCATTATTAGAAGAAATCGCCCAGCTGTCGAAGGTTCCTTTAGTTTTACATGGCGGATCAGGGATTCCTTTTGATCAAGTCAGAAAAGCCAAAGAACAAAACTTGATCAAAGTCAATTACGGCTCGGATCTGCGTCAAGCCTTCATACGGACCTTCGGACAAGCCTATGAGAAAAATCACAACGAATTCGATATTATGGCACTGTCAAAAGATGCAATCGTCAATGTGGAAGAACGAGTAAAAGCGATTATTGCAGAAGTGAACGGGAAATAAATTGAACAAAACGTGAGGGGGATCAGCGTGTTGAATAAAAGACAACAAGAAATCGTGAAAGAATTTGAAAAGCACAGCCCCTCTTTTTTAACTGCTGAATATTTTGTAGACAGATTTAAAGTAAGTATGCGGACGGTCCAGTCCGACATCAAAAAAGTCCGGGAAGAATTAACCGGCAACCAATATGCGGAGCTAATTTCAGTAGCCTCTAAAGGCAGCAAATTAGTCATCAGTGATCCGCAGCAATTTAAAGCAACCTTTGAGACAAAGGATCAATTAGGCGAACAAAATCAATCGGATCGCATTCGAAAGTTATGTGTCCTGCTGTTGCATCAAATGAAACCGGTCAGTCGGCAATTTTTGATGGATCAATTGTTTATCGCAGCTTCGACGCTGAATGCGGATTTGAAGGAAGCCGACAAGCTGCTGTCCAGCTATCAATTAGAGATCGAACGCAAACGCAACTCCGGGATTTCGATTGTCGGCAGCGAAGACAATAAACGAAAATGTTTGTTGAAATTAGGTCACATGGATAATCATCAGAGCCAAAACAGCATGATCAGTCAAGGAAATCTGCGGCAGGATATTGAAAAAATTCTAGTCAGTGTGCTGTTGAAGCACCATTACCATATTTCCGAGACGCTGTTCCAAAATCTGATCGTCCACATCGAGATGGCGATTAAGCGAATGGGCACCGGATTTTACATTGGTTCTCATGAATTAGCTGAAGTGAATGATTTTGATTCAGAAATTGAGGTGTCCAAGGAAATCTTTGATCGGTTGGCAGAACGCTGCCACTTCAAGGTTTCTCAAGGAGAAATTATCAACCTGGCGATTTACATTAAAGGCAAGAGCGATTATGAGAATGATGATTATATTTCTGAAGAAGTTAACACCTTCATCTTGTATGCATTAAGAGAGATCAAGGAAAAGTTCGACATCGACTTCACGCAAGAAATTGATTTGCGAATCTCGCTGGCACTGCACTTGATGCCGCTGTTGACGCGGATTGAATACAACATTCAAAACGACAATCAATTGCTGGATCACATTAAGCAGTCCTTCCCGTTGGCCTTCGATATGGCCGCCTTTATGTGTCTGCTGCTGCAGGAAAACATTGACAAACGGATTGAAGAAGACGAAATTGCCTATCTAGCGATTTATTTCAATCAATATTGGGAAAAATACAATGACATCTCTGGCAAAAAGCGGATTTTGATCATTACCAGCTTGAAGCGCAGTGAAAGTGTCCTGCTGCGTCAGCGTTTCGCTACCTGGTTTGCCAATGAAATTACGGTACTGACTTTGTTGAATACTCACGAGGTAAGTTCGATTGATGTAGAGGACTATGATGTGATTTTTACCACGGAACAGACGGAGCTGACGGAAAACATCGGCGCCATCTTAATCAGTTTTTACCCAAGTGAAGCGGAGTACTCAAAAATAAAGTTAGCCATCGACGGCTTCAACGACAAATTCGAAATCGTTAATTTGTTTAATGAGGAGTTGTTCCATTACGGCAGCTTCGTTAGTAAGGAAGAGGTCTTGGATAAGATCTGTTCCAACTCAGTTTCCAAAGTGGGGGACAAGGTCTTCCAGTTAAGAGAAGCGGTGGGGTTAAGAGAAGGCTTAGGCAGCAGTTACTTCGGTAACGGAATTGCGTTGCCCCATCCGATTAATCCGATTTTGGCAGAGACCTTTGTATCGGTGATTTTACTGAAGGAACCGCTGGATTGGGATACCGATGGCAACAAAGTTCGTTTAGTCATGTTAGTAGCTATCGAAAAAAATAATGCAAAAGTGTTTCAGCTGTGGAACTATCTGGGGAAAATTATTCAAGAAAAGGGCTTTGTGGATCGTTTGATTAAAGAGCCGACCTTCGAAAATTTCCGAGAGAATTTGTCGCAGCTATTGGATGAATACATTTAGATTAGGAGGATGAAGTATGAAGTATATTTTTGTATCCCATGGAGATTTGGCAAAAAGTATGCTGGGAAGTGCCCAGATGATCGTCGGGGAACAAGATGAGGCGAAAGCGTTTGGTCTGTATCCCACCGACGATATTGGCGGACTGAAGGATCAGGTGCAGCAGGCGATTGAAGAATTTGGCGGCGGCGAGGACATTATCTGTTTCACTGATTTGTTTAGCGGCAGTCCTTTTAACGCAGTGGTTGGCTTAATGGGTGACTACCCAATTCGTCACATTACCGGCATGAACCTGCCGATGGTGCTGGAAGCTTTCATGTCACGGATGAACGAAGAGCTTACGACCGAAGACATCAGCGCCAAGCTGTTAAGCCAGGCACCGGAAACATTTATCGATGTAAATAATTATTTGCAAGTCAATATGGAAGAATAGCAGACAAATAAATTTAAGGAGCGAGCAGGATGAAAAACATTGTATTTGCACGAGTGGATGATCGACTAATTCACGGGGAGGTCGTAACGGCTTGGACACCAAGCTTCAGCATTAATCACATTGTCATTATCGATGATGTCGTGGCCAGCGATCCTTTCCAAAAAAGGATTCTGAAAGCGTTGGCACCTACTAAGGTTCGGGTGGACGCCTTTACCGTGGAGGAAGGCATCGAGGAGTTGATGAAACCCTTCAACGAAAAGGAACGCGTGTTACTGTTAACGAAATCACCGATTACCTATGCCAAATTAGTGGAAGGAGGGATTGAGCTAAAACAGGTAAATCTAGGCGGCATGGGAATTCGCGACGAACGCAAGCCGTTCATTAAAAACGTAGCTTGTGACGAGGCTGAAGTAGAAGCGATTCGTCAAATGGTGGATAAAGGCATTCATGTATTCTATCAATTAGTACCAGAACAACGGTTGATTGAGATTACCAACTTACTATAATCTCGGCAGCTGGACACAGCTAGCTTCGGCTGGCTGTGAGAAACACCATATTTGTATAGAAAAAAGGGGGAAAAATGTATGTCAGTCTTTCAAGCATTTTTATGTGGGGTCGTCTATTTCCTAGCAATAGGGAATCTGCCCTTTGTAGGATTGTGGTCGTTGCAGCGGCCGTTAGTATGCGGACTTATTACCGGAATTATTTTAGGCGATCCACTGATGGGAGCCATGACCGGGGCGTCAATTAACTTGGTTTACTTGGGCTTCATCTCAGCCGGCGGATCGATGCCAGCCGATATGGCTTTGGCGGGGATTTTAGGAACGGCGTTTGCGATTACTGGTGGCTTGGATGCCGAAACTGCACTATCGGTTGCGGTTCCAATTGGTTTGTTAGGAACGATCGTATGGTATGGACGGATGACTTTCGGTTCTGTATTTGTTCACGTAGCGGATAACTATATCGAAAAAGGCGAGTACCACAAAATTTGGCGGGCCAACGTGTTATTCCCGCAGTTGATGACTGCTTTAATGACCATCATTCCTTGCGGCTTGGCTGCTTACTTCGGTGCTAGTTATATCTCTGGTTTCATCGAAGCACTAAGCGGAACTGCCTTGACAATCTTCACCGTTATCGGTGGTATGATGCCAGCACTTGGGGTAGCGATCACGTTGCAATACATTTTCAAAGGCGAAGCGCGGGTATTCTTGTTCTTAGGCTTTATCTTAGCAACTTATTCAGGACTAGATTTATTGCCGCTAGGTATCATCGCTGGTTTGGCTGCACTGATTTATGTACAAGCGACTGGAAACAATTCTGATTCAGGGGAGGACGAAATCTATGAGTAAAGAAGTCGAAGGAAGTTTGATCCGTAAAAAGGATTTAATCCGCTCATGGCTGATTTGGGAAAATTTGCCGCAAACCTGTTACAACTATGAACGCATGATGGGGCAAGCCGTAGCTCACGTTTTCGTCCCCATTTCAAAACGGCTCCACAACGATGACCCGGAAAAGAAAAAAGAAATGATGAAACGGGAAATCGAATTCTTCAACGTGCATATTGAGTTTGGCTCTTGTATTATCGGGATGATTATCGCCTTGGAGGAACAAAAAGCCAAAGGCGTAGCGATCCCAAGTGAATTTATTACTAGTTTGAAAACTTCCTTGATGGGACCATTATCAGGGATTGGCGATACCATTTTCCAAGGGGTATTAATTCCGATTCTGTTGGCTATCACCATTGATTTGACGTTAAAAGGTACTATCTGGGGTTCGATCATTTATGCGGTAGCGATCATTGCGATTGCCTGGGGAATGAGTTATGCCAACTTCATGTTCGGGTATCGAGCCGGGGCCGACGCAATTATGGACTTCCTGGAAAAAGGTATCCTGAACAAAGTACTGCGGGGCGCTGAAATCATGGGTTGTATGGTAATGGGCGGCTTGATCTCCAGCTACGTGAAAATGAATGTTGCTTTGGAAATCACCAGCTCGACTACGACCTTTAATGTACAAGAACAATTCTTAGATGCTGTTATGCCAAATATCCTGCCGTTTGCCTTCACGATGTTTATTTTCTGGTTGATGAAACGCGGCTGGTCTTCACTAAAAGTTATCGGCTTGATCGTGGTATTCGGGATTGTGACCGGCTTCTTAGGAATTCTAGGGTAGACAGGAGATTTTCGCATGAAAGCAATTGTAGAAACGGGTGTGAAGCAGCTGGAAATTCAAGAGCTGCCCACACCGGTCATTGAAAAAGATGAAGTCTTAATGAAGGTGCGGGCAAATGGCTTGTGCACCAACGACATTCGTGACTACTTGGGGGATACGGTGTATTCCTTCCCCCGGGTAGGCGGCCATGAATTTAGTGGGGAAGTAGTGGAGATTGGTTCGGATGTGAATCCGGAACATTTCCAAGTGGGGGATCATGTGGTGAAATACATTATTCCCGCTTGCGGCGAATGCCACTACTGTAAAATTGGCCGGGAGAATTTGTGTGTCGAAGTCGCTTCTTCACCTACTTTCCAAAAACCTGACGGCATTTCCGGCTTTTTCGGAATGGCCCAGTATATTGCGGTGAAAAGTCGCGATTTGTACAAATATCCTAAAGACGTTCCTTTTACTCACAGTGCCTTCACTGAACCGTTGGCTTGTGTGGTCAATAGTGTGGAACGGGCGAAGATTTTGTTTGGACAAGATGTTGTGGTGATCGGCGGCGGAGTCATGGGCTTAATGCATGTGATGTTGTCGAAGCTGCAAGGAGCTCGGGTAATTGTGAGTGAACCGAATGGGGAACGGCGGGCATTAGCTGAAAAGCTTGGCGCGGATGTAACTTTTGATCCGACGCAAGGTGATGCAGTTGCGTTTGTTAAATCCCAGACAGAAGGTCGAGGCGCCGATGTTGTCTTCAATACGACGGCACTACCTGTGATTGCTCAACAGGCGATGGATTTCACGGCAACTGGCGGTCAGACGTTTGTCTTTAGTTCGTTGCATCCCAATGATCCAGTGCCTACCAACATGGGTGCGATCCATTCCTACGAAAAAGTGATCACAGGAACGGTGAGTCCGACGATTCGTACCTTTTATCGGTCGGTTCAGCTGATCGCCAAAGGCTTGGTGGATATCACGCCTTTATTGGATAAGACTTTTGATTACAAGGACGCGGTGGATGCTTTTGAATATGCGCTGCGGCCGGAAACATTAAAAACGATTATTACTTTTGATTAAGAGAAAGCAGGGGAAAAGATGAAGCGACCAATTTATGTGGGCTTAGACATTGGGACCACCGCGGTAAAAATTTCAGCGGTTAACCAGCAGCTGGAAACCGTGTATGAAGTCCAATATGGGTATGACTATCTGATTCCTCATAAAGGCTGGACCGAAATCGAACCTGATACTTGGATGGAAATTGTGTTGGAGGGGCTGACTCAGCTCTTCCAGCATATTTCAGAAAAGCTGGTTGCCGGCATTGGCATTACCGGTCAGATGCACACGACGGTTTTTGTCGATCAAGCCGGGAATTCAATTCGGCCGGCGATTATGTGGAATGATCATCGCACGAAAGAACAAATTCCAGCGATCAAGCAGCAGCTGTTAACCAATTCCAAGGCTGCCCATATTGCAAAAATTGTTTCCACTGGCAGTCCGTTGGCAAGTTTATTGTGGCTGAAGGAAAATGAACCAGAAAATTACCAGCAGTTGAATAAATTTTTGATTGCGAAGGATTACGTGAAGTTGAAGCTTACTGGCACTTATTCTACCGATTATTGTGATGCTTCCACGTCTTCTTTGTATGATTTGAATCAAGATGCCTGGTCTGAAGAAGTTCAAGAATTATTTGGTCTGGATGCTGGCGTGTTTCCGGAAATTTTGCCAGCAGCGACCATGATTGGTGAGTTGACAGAAGAGATATGTAAAAAGCTGGGGATCGAGAGTAAGATTCCAATGATTGCAGGAACTGGAGACAATGTGGCTTCGGCTTTAGTTTCTGGAAGTTTTGACCATGATCAACCGTTAGTTTCACTGGGGACTTCAGGTGTAGTAGTGATTCCCAACAAACATCATCAATTGAAGCAAACCGGCAAAAATGTAGTCGCCAAATTAACTCCAGAGGACCAGTCCATCATCACGCAAGGAACCGTTCAAGCCGGAGCCAAGGTAAACAGCTGGTGGCTGGAACAAATTTTACATACAAGCGATTATCCAGCAGAGCAGCAAAAAATCCCTCGCGAAATGTTAGGCGAAAACGATGTCCTGTTTTTCCCGCATATGAATGGGGAGAAAACTTTGTTCGCTAATCCTGAATTACGAGGTGCTTTTGTAGGTTTGAGTCTCGAAACCACCCGAGAAGAAATGTATTTGGCCGTTTTAGAAGGATTAGCATTTGGCATTCGTCAGCTGTTTGTTTCTATGAAAAACGAAGAGCAGCCGGACTATTTTACCATTGTTGGCGGCGGGGCGAAAAGTGCCTTATGGATCGAAATTTTTGCCAATGTGCTGGGTTATCCCATCAAACGGGTGATGACCTCGCAGGAAGCTGTCCACGGCGCAGCGATTTTAGCCATTATGGGCGTCGAAGGCAGTTTTGAATTTCCGGAAAGTGACTACCAAATGGTCCAGCCAGATCCGACATTAATCAAAAAATACACGACACGCTACAAAAAATATCTGAAATTGACGCAATTGTTCCTACTAGCCGGAGGTGAAGAAGAGTGAAAGAATGCCTATTATGCAGCGCACCACTAAAATTAGTCAAATTCAAATGCGCAGAAGGCCATGTCTGCAAGGTCTGTTACGAAAAAGTCAGCTTGAATTTTACCCAAACCATCAAAACAAACACAAAAGAAGAATTGCTGGCCCGTTTAGAAAATGAGCCAACCGATGCCTTTGAAATCTCGCGAAAAGTCAATCAACTGATTTTATTTGACGACAACCAGCAGCAGCTTTGCCTACCCAACCATAAGAAATACACCAAAGAAAACTTGAAACCTGAGTTTTATCCCTTTTCTTCGATCCTAGATTGCCAAGTGGTAGAGGAACAAGTCGAAAAAATCGTTAAGAAAAAGAAACAAACGCTAGGTACCATCAAAGTGGTGATCACATTTGCTGGTAAGCAGCCAGTGACCCGGGATATTTGGTTGATTCCTAATTTGATCGACAATACTAGCATGGCCTACAAAACGATGCGTTCGCTGGCAGAAAGTATCATCAAGGAAATTGACCAATCACGAAATGCGGCCGCCTAACTAAATGAAGCAGCAGGGGAGGGACTTAAAAAAGTTCCTCCTATTTTTTATGCACGGTAGATGCCTACCGTTTTTTCCGCTTCCCGTTTTTGCCTTTCTTGCCTTTTCTACCTTTTTTGCCCAGGGCTTTATCAATTTTCTGCTGCTTTTGTTTTTCCTGGCGCTGTCGGTAGATTTCTTCTTTACGGAAAAGGTCTTCTGAGGTATCTGCCTCTTCCTGAGAAGTTTCCCTAGTCATTAGGCGTTTTTGCCAATCCTTCAACAGAAAATCCAGGATTTCCTTAGGATTTTCTTCGGGCGCGAACCTTGTCCGGACATTCTTTACCGGGGTTCCCTCCAACATAGCCATCGCCGTCCGACTGATCTTTTCGTCGTCAGGCAACCGATTGATATGAACGCCCTCAAATAAAAAGTCGTACAATTCATCCTTCGTTTTTCCTTTTAAATTAGAGTGAGCAGCATATTTTTGAGGAGCCGGCTGGGTCTCTGTTTTCGCTTCAGTGGCATCTTCCGCGGCTTCAGCCTGATGCAGCAGCTCATTGATTCCCCATAGTTTTACCGGTTCTTCTTGGTTGGCACAATCGTAGTCATCTTCAGGAGTCACAAAGCGGGATTTGGCTAATTCGGTAAAATGGCGCACGCCATCCTTTTCAAAGATGCTCAAGGT
The DNA here is from genome assembly GCF_017377575.1 of Candidatus Enterococcus moelleringii. GTDB lineage: Bacteria > Bacillota > Bacilli > Lactobacillales > Enterococcaceae > Enterococcus_A > Enterococcus_A moelleringii. The sequence goes on along the minus strand of NZ_JAFREM010000012.1, from coordinate 209,198 downwards.
ACTTAAAATGGACAGGGCATCGCAGTTTTCCTGGGTAGAATAGCTGCGGTGAACATTTTTGATGGTACAGCGATGCTTTTTGCCGGTTTCATCGAAAAAGGTTAAGGCCAGATTCTTCGGTGTATCTACTTCGCAGCGGCCAACGTGCAGCAGCGGGCGGATGTGTTCGGTATGTAAACGAGCGGACTCGGTGACTTGTAAATATTCATTGTGGTCGGTAAATAGGCTGTCTAGGATTCCTTGCCACTCTTTTTTATCGAAATAATCTTCAAAGTAAATGCACAAATGGCGCACGGAGGTCAGTTCGGAGGTATGATTTAAAAAGATGTCGCGAATGGTATCATGAGCAACAAAGGATAAATTCTCAATAGAGAAAAAGTTGCGGACCATTACCATAACAGCTGCTTGGATAATATATACCGCATCAGCTGTCGCTTCGAAGTACTGTAAAAAACGCTTGTCCATCGAAGGTTTCGAAAGATTAAGTAGTTGTTTTTGTTTTAATAACGGAAGTTTCTTGCTTGTCATTTTTTTTTGCTCCTCGTCTACAGGTGAATTGATTTCATGGCAGGATAAATGCTTGCCTTAAATTTGATTCTATTGTAAAAGATAAGTAAAACGTTTGCAAGAAGAAATTTATCAATTTGCCATATTTTTTTAATCATAATTTCCCAGCAAAACAAAAAAAATCAAAACTTCTCTCACAGCGGAAAAGTTTTGAGACTTAGTTAGAAATCATAAAAGAACACTTGTTATTTAAATGGATTTCAACAATAACCAGCTCCCTTGAATGGCTATTGCACCAAGGAAAAACGAAAAATCACAAGATCTTGGTAAGCTGATTAAGGTCTTTTCCCGCGAAAAGCTTCAAGGTGCTGAGCACGAATAAAAGATCGGCACTTTCTGGCGTCTTAAATTTCCCCATAATATCTTTGCCGACCACACGTTGTCCTTCGTAGACGAAGGATACATCCAATCTTTTCGTGACTTCCTGACAGCCAGAATGCAGCAGGGGATGAAGGTATTCAGTGCGGGAACGGGAAAGCTCAGTCAGATCCAAAAATTTCTCGGGACTCTTAAACAGGCGAGCAATCAGCGTGCACCATTCATCTTTATTAAAATACTCGCGGAAATGAATACAGTGCTGCCGGACGAACTGGAGATCGTTTCTAGTTAGAAAAATTGTGCGAACCAAGTCCTTGGCGATAAAAGAAAAGTCCTGTTTATTGAAGGCATTTTTCACTAAAACAGCGACGGCTGCTTCAATCAGATAGTTGGCGTCGTTGGTTTTCTGGTAATGGGTAATCAGCCATTTTTCTAAGCTGGCTCTGTCCAAGCTAAACAAATTTTGTTCCTGCAGGGCTGTTGTCATCGTTGATTGCTCCTCGTTGAAATAAAATGTTTATTTAATTGTAATCAATACAGTAACCGATTTCAAGTGCAATTTTCACCAGCATTTATGTGCGGGGGAACATCTTTCAGTTGATGTGAAAAGTCAGTGGTTCTCGGTAGGGAGAAAAAAGTATTCCATAACATAATTATGTAAACTAACAAGCGACAGATTATATCATTTCGCTTTATCTTTACAGAATTCTAAGCAAATATTTGATTTTTGCATAGATCGGTTAGTTTTTCCCATATATCCCTTAGATAGTTATAGGTAGTATTAAAGCCAAACAGGAAAATAGAGGAGCGTAAAATTGAACAACTGGTGGAAGAAAGCAACCGTTTATCAAGTCTATCCCCGTAGTTTCAAAGATACCAACAATGACGGAATCGGGGATATTCGCGGCATCATTGAAAAGCTGGATTATTTGGAAAAATTGGGCATTGATTTGTTGTGGATCACTCCCATGTATGTCTCGCCGCAAAAGGATAATGGTTACGACATATCCGATTACTATCAGATTGATCCTTTATATGGCACGATGGCGGATTTTGAAGAGCTGGTGCAGGAGGCCGAGAAAAGAAAGATCGCAATTATGATGGATATGGTCTTAAATCATACCTCAACAGAGCATCAATGGTTCAAGGAAGCCCGTAAAAGCCGGAACAATCCTTATCGCGACTTTTACTTTTGGCAAGATCCTAAGCCAGACGGTACTCCCCCGAATAATTGGAAATCCCGTTTTGGCGGCACTGCCTGGAAATATGACGAAGCCACCGGCCAGTCTTACTTGCATTCATTTGACGAAAGCCAAGCTGATTTGAATTGGGAAAATGAAGCTGTTAGAAAAGAGTGTGGGAAAATTTTAGCCTTTTGGGCCAAGAAGGGCATCAAGGGGGTTCGCCTAGATGTGGTGAATTTGCTGTCGAAAACGCCAGGCTTGCCGGATGATCCGATTGTTGGACCCACCGGAGATGGTCGAACCCATAATGTGGATGGTCCTAAAATCCATCAGTATCTTCACGAACTGAATCAGCAGGTCTTTGGGCCTATGCAGCTGGTGACGGTGGGGGAGATGTCCTCTTCTACGCCGGAAGAATGTGTTTTGTATTCTCAGGAGGAGCGGGAAGAACTTTCCATGATTTTCAGCTTTTATCACATGAAGGCTGATTATCAGGACAACGCCAAATGGACCAATGAACCATTTTCGTTAGCAAAATTGAAACAAAGCCAGTCGCTTTTGCAGCAAAAAATGCATGAAGGAAATGGCTGGAATGCGTTATTTTATTCCAATCACGATCAGCCTAGAGCCTTGTCGCGTTTCGGCGATGATCGCATCTATCGTCAAGAAAGTGCCAAAATGCTGGCGATCACCCTTTTTGGTCAGCAGGGAACGACTTATATTTATCAAGGCGAAGAAATCGGCATGACCAACGCTTATTTTTCCACCATTGAAGAGTATCGTGATCCCGAAAGCTTGAATGCCTATCGCGAATTGCTTGCCTCTGGTGTCTCTGACCGTGAAGCGCTGATCATCCTGCAGCTGAAATCGCGAGACAACGCCCGCACCCCAATGCAGTGGGATGACAGCAAGTACCAAGGTTTTTCAGCGGTTGAACCGTGGCTGGTAGTTAATAATAACCAGATATCCGCCGAAAAAGAACTGAAGGACCCGAATTCGATTTTTTATACCTATCAACGCCTGATCGCTTATCGTAAAATGTTCCCCGTCTTTACAGAAGGAGATTACCGGCTGCTGGATGAAGAGCACAGCGAATTATTCTGCTACGAAAGAACCTGCAATCAAGAAAAACTGCTGGTCATCAGCAATTTCACCCGGAAAAATGTAGCTTATCAGCTGCCAAGTGACTACAAAACCGCTGAGATTCTCGAAAGTAATTACGGCAGAAAACAAGTAGAAGCAGCGTTTCAGCTGAAGCCTTATGAAAGCTTGATGATTTACCAAAAATAAGGATCTAACATACGTTTCCCCAAAAATCCCATGAATGAGCGAGAAAAATCGTTCGTTTCATGGGATTTTTCGGCAAAATAAATGAGTATAGGCGGCCGCCTATACTCAAACATTATCTTATAACTCACCTAAAGATTGGTGGGCTTTCACCTGTTGATCACTGGTCAACTCAATCGAATCAATTCCTTCAAGAGCAACAATCACCGTTGTTTGTTTGCCTTGCTCCAGAATGAAAGGGAAGTCTACTTCTGCCAGCAAGGTCTCCTGTGTGACTTTTTGGCCTTCCGTAACTTGAACATCAATTCCTTGTCCCTTGAGTTCCACCGTGTCGATCCCGATATGGACTAAAACTGACTGACCTTTCTTGGTTTCCAACAAAATTGCGTGCTTAGTAGGGAAGACGCTGACTACTTTGCCCACTATGGGACTGAACACTTGATTTCCCTCCGGCTCAATGCCGAAACCATCCCCCATTGCTTTGGAAGAAAACACCGGATCATTCACCTGTTCCAATTTAAGTAACGTACCAGATGCCGGGGCAAAAATCATTTCTTTTTTCTTGTTAAAAAACATACTATTCACTCTCCATTTTCTTTAGTGTTATTTTTTGAACGGCAAAATCACCTTTTTTATTGTCCAACGCCAAGCCACAATGAGCCAGCTCTGAACCAGAATACACCTGGTCGGTCCCGACTATCTGATACATCCCGTCTTCATCCAGATAAGGGATTTTTACCAGCAATGACAGATCAAACACTTGATAGCGATTGCGGAAAACATAAACGATTGCTTGTTCCTGCGCCTTGTCTGTAAATAGCCAAGCACATAGATTCCCCTCAAAAGGGGAGAGCAGGCGATAAAACTGGCCCTGCATGATCAATTCTCTTTCTGCTTTATAGGTTTGCAGGTGCTGGCGAATCATTTCCTTTTCCGCTTCATTCAGATGAATAATATCCATTTCGTACCCCATGTTGGTAGAAGAAGCTAATGCCGCTCGCGTTTCAAAAGGCACCGTTCGATTGGTTTGATGATTAGGCACATCTGAAACATGACCGGTCATGGACGAAATCGGGAACAAATTGCTGGCACCGGATTGAATTTCCTGACGATCCAGGCCGTCGGTATTGTCGCTGATCCAGGTCTGCGGGAAGTAATACAACATCCCAACATCCAAGCGGCCCCCGCCGCTGGAACAATTTTCAAACAACACTTCAGGATAGGTGCTGGTTAACGCATCAATAATCCGATACAACCCCAGCATATAGCGATGCCCATATTCAAAGGCCGGAAAATCTCCCCGTTGCGAAAAAGGATCGGTCAGGTGACGATTCATATCCCACTTCACATAGTTCACGCCAAAATCTTCAATCGCTTGAGATAAGGTGTGGATGATAAACTGTTGAACATCGGGATTAGTTAAATCTAGGACCAACTGACTGCGGCCTAGAATCGGTTCGTAATTAGCACTGCGCATCACCCAATCAGGATGCTGCTGGATTAACTTAGTATTGGGGGAAATCATTTCCGGCTCAAACCAAATCCCAAAGCCCAGGCCTTTTTCTTTGGCATATTCCACTAAGGGTTTGATCCCATTAGGAAACTTCTCGCCATCGACAGCCCAATCACCCAGCGAAGTTTTACTGCTGTTGCGCTTGCTATACCAGCCGTCATCCAATACAACCGTTTCAAAGCCCAGCTCACTGGCGGAATCAATCAACTGCTTAATCAAGGCTTCGTTGACATCGTAATAAGTCATTTCCCAACTGTTAATTAATACCGGCCGCGCCTTGTTTTTCCAAGCCGGATGAATCAAATGATCGGTAAAAAATTGATGGAAGCTTTGGGAGCTGCCGTTAAATCCCAGATCGCTGTAGCTCAGCACAGCTTGCGGACTTTGCAGCGTTTCACCGGAATGAAGCTGCCAAGCGAAGGTTTCACTGTTTAGGCCAATTTGCAGACGCAGGTGATTGTATTGATCCAGTTCCAGGGCAGTTTCATGATTGCCGCTGTAGATCAGGGTCATGGCATGGACCTCGCCTTGGAATTCATTGGCGTCCTTTGACAGCGCCAGGTAAGGCGGATATTGCGGACTGCTGGCCCCCCGAGAGCTGCCGATTTTAAACATACCATGCTGGATTTCCTGCCGATTTAACTGAAATTCCTTTTGGTGGGTACCGTAAAAGGTAGTAGAAACTTGCCCGTCATACCTAGTATCCAGCGATGCACTCAGCAACTTAGTCACTTTAACGGTTTCTGAACCAGCATTTTTAACACTAGTCGAACGAACAATCACCGATGATTCTGCGAAAATCGTATAGTACAAAGCCACTTCAATTTGAGCAATTTCATCGAACAAATAGACAATTAACGTTTGAGCCTGCTCTTCCGTATTTCTAGCATGGGGCAGGTCAGTCAGTTCCGGTGCACCATCAACAATTTCGTAGCCTTGATAGGAGAAACGGGTAATCGTTTCGCAATTTTTTTGTTCAATTTGCAGTGCGGGACTGCGAAAATCCCCTTGATGGGCAAAAGGCAGCTCAAAAGGTAAAAATTCTGGCGAAATTTCCGGCTTTTCGTTGTTGGGTGCTGCCGCAAAGGTGCGTTTCTTCAGTGTTGGCCGATTGCTGAAGTGATAGCTGGTCAGCTTTTTCCCCCAATAACGATGGATCAGGTAAGTTTCCTCCACGATTTCCATAATGTAGCTGATTTTTTCATTGGTTAAGTGAAACAAGTTGGTTTGTGGATCAAATTGGATCAGATTTTTCACTTGGCACGGTGCTCCTTTCTAAATTCCGAGGGTGAACAGCCAATTTCCTTCTTAAAAAACTTAGAAAAGGACAAGGCATCGCTAAAGCCTACCGAACTGGCGATTAGACTAATAGGATCGTCACTTTCCATCAACAGTTTATTGGCTTTGTTTGTTTTCAAATTGGTCAGATACTTTTTTGGCGAGATTCCCATCTCTTCTTTAAACATCAAGGACAAGTAATTAGGATGAACCCCGACGGAATAGGCAATATCAGAAATGTGAATGTCATCGTGATAATGCAAATCCATGTAACGCATCGCTTGGAAGGCCGCCGAAGCATCATGAACGCTGGCCGCATCCTTGGCCTGAACCTCCTCCAGCAGGGTACCGACAATATTGTACATAATTCCGTTAATTTTAAAGTAAGAGGAACGATTGTTGTGATTCAGCGCCAGAATTCGATTGACTTCGTCTTCATAAAAGGAAGCATTCTCGCAATCCATCACATAGCCCTGCTCACTGGACTGAATCAAGGTATGGATAAAATTCCCTGATTCGATGCCGGTAAAACCAATCCAGCAGTATTTCCAAGGGTCGTCCTTGTCGGCTGTATAGGTAGAAACTACATTGGCCGGGACGATAAAGAACTGATTCTCATGAACTTCAATGGTACGATCTTCAATTTCCAGCAGACCTTTGCCCTCCTTAACAAAATGAATAAAGTGATAATCCCGTCTTTTGGGGCCATAGCTGTAGCCAGGCTCACAATACTCAATGCCGCTGTTGTACAATATGAAGTCTGAGATACTTTTCTTCGAGAAATCGGTAAAACGGTCGGTGTATTCCTTCAAAATAGTTTCCATGCTTGCATTATACATGGGAACGCTTTACAAAAGTTCATAATCTTAGAAATTTCCATATTTTCCTTATTTTTTTCCATATTCGAAATAGGGGTATCGATGGTAAGCTTTCAGTAACCTAGGCGATGTAAACGCATTAATGTTAAAATAAACAGTAGAGGAGCCTCTAATTTGAAACACAAATATAAAAATTCTTTCCATATAGAGCCGGCGCAGGGATTGTTAAATGATCCTAATGGATTGATCCAATACCAAGGGAAATATTATTTTTTTCATCAATGGAATCGCTTCAATACCAATCATGAATATAAAGAATGGGGCCTGTTCACATCCACTGACTTAGTCAACTGGGAGAATCCCGGGACAGCCCTTGTGCCGGATCTCGCTGACGACAAAGACGGGATCTATTCAGGAAGTGCCATTGAGCATGATCAGAAAATGTATTTGTTTTATACTGGAAATACTAAAACAAAGGGCATCAGAAAAAGCTGGCAAAAAATTGCCGTTTCCGCTGATGGCAAAACCTTCATTAAAGAGCCTCAAGGGATTGAGACACCGGCTGGGTTTACCGAACATCATCGTGATCCCAAGGTTTGGCAAAGCCAAGGCAAGTGGTGGATGATCGTCGGCGCTCAAACGACGGAGAATGTCGGGGCAATTACCTTGTTTACTTCGACTGATTTAATCAATTGGGCCTTTCAAGGGACCTTTTATTCCGATCCAGACTTAGAGCAGATGTGTGAATGTCCCGATGTGTTCTCCCTGACGGATGAGGTGGATATTTTAACCGTTTGTCCGCAAAAACGCTCATCTAATGAAGAAATCGATTTGCCAGTGTCTAGTTATGCTGGTTATTCGGTAGGAAAAGTGGATTACCAGCAGAAGCAATTTGTGCCTACAGGCGAAATCCAGCTGCTAGATCAAGGCTTTGACTTTTACGCCCCACAATCATTTCAGGATGATAAGGGCCGACGAATCATTGTCGCTTGGATGTCCAGAATGGATGAGGAACAAGAAAAGCAGTGTCCTACTATTAAAGAAGGCTATCTCCATTGCCTGACCATGCCCCGAGAATTAAAGTGGGAGCAGGGCCAGCTGCGGCAAGTTCCGCTGAAAGAGTATCAGCAACTAAGAAAAGACCAACAAACGTATACAGCTGCTGAAGAAGTCATCAAAAATCAACAGACAGCTTATGAATTAGTAATTGATTTTAAAGAAGAAGTTTCAGCATTCGATTTGACACTAAATGCTGAAGCCAATTCGCTTCAATTTAAAGATAACGTCTTGCAGGTTAGCCGGATCAACTGGGTTTCTGGGGAAAAAGAAGTAAAAGAAATCCCGTTAGAAAGCTTGCACAAGCTTCAAATCTTTTGCGACACTTCTACGTTGGAAATATTTATCAACGATGGACAATTTGTTTTTTCGATGCGCAACTTCCGCACCCGGTCGTCTAGCGATATTACCTATAAACACTTGAATGAAAAAGGTTCGGTTGTATTTTACAATTATTAAGGAGAATGAAAAATGACGAATAAAGAAATAGCTGCGAAAATATTAGAGCTGGTGGGCGGTACGAAAAATGTTCAATCCGCAACTCATTGTGCCACCCGATTAAGAATTATCACCAACGATCAAGACAAAATCGATATGAAGGCCGTTGAGAATCTTGATAAAGTCAAAGGAAGCTTCTTCAACTCCGGTCAATATCAGGTGATTTTAGGAACTGGCTTGGTAAACAAAGTTTATGATGAGTTTATGCCATTAATCGATGGTTCAGGTAAAGTGTCAGCGGAAGCAACCGAAGGCAAACAAAAAATGACCTTCCAGCGGGCGATCCGAATCTTCGGTGATGTGTTTGTACCGATTATTCCTGTATTAGTAGCGACTGGTTTATTCATGGGGTTAAGAGGTCTGTTTACTCAAGATGCCATTTTAGGAATTGTTGGCTTAACTGCTGATGACATTCCGCAGCAATTATTGTTGTTCACGCAGATTTTGACGGATACAGCCTTTGCCTTTTTGCCAGCCTTAGTCGCTTGGTCGACTTTTCGGATTTTTGGCGGCACACCGATTTTAGGGATTGTACTTGGCTTAATGTTGGTAAGCTCAGTTCTGCCAAATGCCTATGATGTTGGGCAGCAGGCAGCGGAACCGTTAGTCTTCTTCGGCTTCATTAATGTAGTCGGCTATCAGGGCTCAGTGTTGCCAGCTTTTGTGACCGGGATTTTAGGTTCCAAAATCGAAATTTTCTTGCGGAAACGGATTCCGGATTCATTGGATTTGATTTTAACTCCGTTTCTAACCTTATTAATTGGACTTATTTTGGCATTATTCATTATCGGGCCGGTTTTCCACGAAGTTGAGATCGGCGTATTGCATGCAGTTGAATTTTTACTAGGCCTGCCATTAGGAATCGGCGGACTAATCTACGGCAGCTTCGGCCAATTGTTGGGAATTTTCGGTATCCACCACATTTTGAACTTTTTGGAAATCAGCATGCTGGGGCAAGACGGCTGGAACTATTTGAATCCGATTGGGACTTGCGGGAATATTGCCCAAGCCGGAGCGGTATTGGCAGTAGCGATCAAATCCGTTTCACCTAAAATGAAACAAATTGCCTTTCCATCGGCTTTATCGGCTGCTCTAGGAATTACTGAACCTGCAGTGTTTGGTGTAACCTTGCGTTTGATGAAACCATTTATGATGGCGATGATTGGCGGCGGGATCGGCGGATTTCTTGCTTCGATTTTGAATCTGCGGGCAACTGGGATGGCTTTAACAGGAATTCCGGGAACACTGCTTTACTTAAATGAACAATTACCGTTGTACATTTTGGTGAATTTAGTCGCCTTTGCGGTAGCCTTCGGTTTAACTTGGACGTTCGGTTATAAGAAGGATCAGGAACTATAAAATTTTATTCGTTTACCTGCACACTTTCGATTGGAAAATCTGAAGTGGGCAGTTTTTTTGCTTGACCTAAAGTTAACTTCAGCAGTTAGACTGTTGATAGTGAGTAATTCTAAAAAACAGAAAAGTGAGGAAAAAATCATGACACAACCATTTATCTTTTGTCACATGCTGATTTCAATTGACGGGAAAATTACCGGAAAGTACATGAATACACCGGAAGGGGAGGCGGCAGGGGACTTCTTTTACCAAGTGGCCTTTGGTGAAAAGCCTTTTTATAAAAATCAAGGCTGGCTTTCCGGCCGTAAAACTACCGATGACAACTTTACCATGTACAAAGAACCTGTTTTGCCAGAGAGTTTCGAGGCGGTTCCAGCCGGAGACTACATTATCGAAACCGGCAAACCTATTTATTATATCTCGATCGATCCTTCCGGCAAACTAGGTTGGGAGAAAAACACGATTACTTACCAGGATACAACGGCGACGGTGATCGAAGTCTTGACCGAAAAAGTATCCGACAACTATAAGGCCTTTTTACGCAGCTTGGATATCCCATATATCATCGCCGGCAAAGAAAGCATTGATCCCAAACAAACTGTCGAAAAGCTGCAACGGCACTTCAACCTTGAGTCCATCATGCTAGGCGGCGGTGGATTATTGAACTGGTCATTTATTGAAGCGGGTGTTTGTGATGAGGTCAGTTTAGTGGTGGCACCCGTGGCTGATGGCTCTTCTGACAGTCCATCGGTGTTTGAAAACGGCAGCTTGAGCGGTGATAAAGCCGTTGCTTTTTCATTAGAGCAAGCCGAAACGCAGGAAGACGGCACCTTGTGGCTGCGCTATAAAGTGAAAAAATAGGAACGAATCTCCTCTAATTTTTGCATTAGTTTAACTTATCCAACTGATTAGCAATCAAAATTGTTCCAGCGGCTAAAAAGTTTAGAATAGGTAGCAGATAGAAACTATTGGAGGAATTCAAAAATGAGTAAAAATAAAGATGTTGTTGTACTAACCGGAGCTGGCCTAATTGGTGTAGCGATCTCCCGCCGAGTTGGCGCTGGTAAGCACTTAGTTGTTGCCGATTTATCAATGGAAAATGCTGAACGAGTGGCGAAGGATTTGTATAACGCTGGCTTTGAAACAACTGCTGCGACGGTCGATATTTCTTCTCGGAAATCCATTCAAGCCTTAATTAAAGAAGCGCAAAGCTTTGGCGAAATTACTGGAGTTATCAATGGCGCGGGCGTTTCACCATCTCAAGCACCTATCGAGGCGGTTTTGAAGGTGGACTTATACGGCACCGCTGTTTTATTAGAAGAGTTTGGACAAGTCATCGCTGAAGGCGGATCTGCTGTGACCATTTCTTCTCAATCCGGCCACCGCTTAGGCTCCTTGTCTGAAGAAGAAAGCGAACTGTTGGCAACCACGCCAACAGAAGAACTACTGAATCTTGAAATGGTGCAAGCCAAAAACGTCAAAGACACCTTGCATGCCTACCAATTATCAAAACGCTGCAACGTCTTGCGGGTAATGTCCGAAGCAACTAAATGGGGCAAACGAGGCGCGCGAATCAATTCCATTAGTCCTGGGATCATCATTACACCACTAGCCAACGACGAATTGAACGGACCTCGTGGTGAAGGTTATCGTCGCATGATCGACGGCTCACCGGTTGGCCGGGCAGGAACCGCGGATGAAGTAGCCAACGTAGCAGAATTGTTAATGAGTGACCGCGGTTCATTTATCTCCGGCAGTGATTTCTTGATGGATGCTGGAGTAACGGCATCTTACTGGTATGGGGATTTATCGCCAAAGATGTTTAAATAATGGAAATAGCCTCGCTTCAGTTTGAAAGCTGGAGCGGGGCTTTTTAGCGAAATTTTATTGAAAGTACGTTGAGAATCGCTTACAATCAAAACATAATAATTGCTGGTAATTAGTTTACAAAAGCCAGTTGAAAACAAAAAAGGACTTGTTTGTTTTTCCAATTTTATTCGAGGAGGCTAGATCATGAGTAAAGAGCTGAAAAAAATTCTTATTATAAAGATTATTCAATATTCAATTTTCGGGATTTCACTAACCGCAGTAATAGTAAGGGATCGTAGTCTGTCAAATTGGCCGTTCTATCTTATGATAATAGGAATACTTTTAGCAAATCTTGTCCCTATAAAATATCGCTCTAATTTCTCTTCTACTGATCCTGGTTTATTTTTAAAGAATCACACAAGACATTTAGAGAACATCATCGATATGACAATTAATTGTTTGGTTATCTTTTTAGTTACTGTTATAGACATACTTAAAAATATATGAACCTGTGAAAGGGTGTAAGTTTATGGCTCATCTGAATATGAGGCTTGATGACAATCTAATAAAAGAGGCCTGCGAAGTTTTTGACAGTTTGGAAATGGATTTGACTACAGGTATTAGAATCTATCTGACAAGAGTTATTAGAGATAGAGGAATTCCTTTCGACTGGACCTCACCAAAAAGTGATTTTGACGAAGCGTTAATGGATATGGAGCACGGCAACTACAAAACGTTCAATTCCGTAGAAGAACTTATGAAGGACCTGAATAGTGAAGATTAGAATAGTCGCTATCTGAATAAGAGGAAATCCCGCTTCAGTTTGAAAGCTGGAGCGGGGCTTTTTAGCGAGCTTTGATTGTAAGTTAGTAAAAAAAGCATACACTGGCTATGATGATCGCTGAGAATTAGTTTTCAAAAGCTAGTTGAAGACAAACAGGACTTGTTTGTTTTTCCGATTGTATTTGAGGAGAACGACCTATGAGTAAAGAGTTGAAAAAAGTTGTCATTGTAAAGTCTATTCAATATTGTACTTACGCGATTTCAGTAACAGCAGTTTTATTAAGGGATTTTAGTCTGTCAAGTTGGCCTATATATCTTGTGTTAATAGGAATACAATTAACAAATGCTCTTCCACTCAAATATCGCTCTAATTTCTCTTCTACCGATCCTGGTGCGTTTTTGAAAAAACACACAAGGCATTTTGAAAATATCATCGATATGACAATCACTTGTTCAGCTCTTTTTTTAGTTGTTTTTATACACATACTTAAAAATACATGAATCCTGTTAAGGAATTGTTTATCCGCACAATCGATGCTGTTTGAATCTCGTTGTATCTCGTCGTATTTTCATGTTGCCATTAATGGCATATTATTCTTGTGTAAGGGTGTGGGAATAAGGAACTAAATATTGAAGATTAGAATTGTTACTATCCAACAAAGAAAATTTACCCGCTTCAGCATAAACTGGAGCGGGAATTTTTTATTCCGGCCGGTTAATACCGACACTTTCCTTCACATATAACTTATCGCTTTCGGCAATTTTCACCACTAAATCGGCAATACTTTTACGGGAAACGTCATGCCCGCCAAAAGGTTGCCCCTTCAAGGTCACTTCGTAGTCAGTATCATTGGAACTGTCAAACCAACCAGGCCGAATCACGGTGTAATCCAATCCGGAAGCTTCGATCACATCGGCTGCATCGCGATAATTCTGCAGCATCGGACTGCTTTGCAGATTGCCAGCGGCACCTAGTGAAGCAGGAATTTCGTTGTAAATGCCCATTGAAGCAATGAAAATAATCTTTTTGACGCCTACTCGCTTCATAGAAGACACAATCGCCTCAGCCATTTTCTTCAAGTCACCGCTCAAGCTGGCAAAAACCACATCTTGCCCCTGCATTGCTTCATCTAATTCAGTGGGATTCAAGACACTACCGGCAAAAAATTTTTCCCGGTTTTCATCGATGCCATGCAAACGATGGGCATTTCTGGAAAACAAGGTTAACTGATCTTGTGTTTGTTCTAAAAAAAGCTTTCTTGTTACCTGACCAACCGATCCGGTGGCACCAACAATTAAAATATTTTTCATTACGAATATCCTTCTTTCTTTTCTACTATGAGATTCAGTCTACAGGTTCGTGTGCACTCTAAGTCAAGGATTATTTCTTTATTGACTTGGAGTGTACTCGAAGACTTATGATGAATGTAGTTAGGAAGGTGGACAAAAAATTGACGGATCAACAAGAAGTAGTTGAAGCTTACCGCAATCATCATAGGTGGATGATAGAAGCGGATTTAGAAAACTTGCAGGAAACGTTGGCACCGGATTTTTATTTACGCCATATGTCAGGCCTCCAGCAGCCCAAACAAGTCTGGCTGCAAGAAATTGCTACAGGTGGCATGAACTATTTAACTTCTAAAGAAGAGAACATAGAAGTCATCGTGACTGGCGACACGGCTCATTTAATCGGTCAAAATCGGGTCGAAGCGATTATTCATGGCACTCACGGTACTTGGCCGCTGCAATTAGAGATGGAATTGCAAAAGGTTGATGGAAAATGGCTGATTAACTATGCCATTGCTAGTATGTATTGAGCCATTCATTGAAAAAACCACAATTGCTTTTTCCAATGAAGTTTGTTTTACTTGAGGTACTAAGTTGTGGTGGTGAAGAAGATGCTTTTTAAGCAGATGAACTATTTTGTGACCGTGGTAGAAAAAAACAGCTTTACTGAAGCAGCCGCCGAGTCCTTTGTGTCCCAATCGGCCATTTCCCAACAGATCCAGGCCTTGGAAGAGGAGCTGGGGGTGGAATTGCTGCAGCGGCAGCACCGCAAGTTTACTTTGACTCCGGCAGGTGAACATTTTTATCGTGAGGCTAAACAAATGCTGGCGCAAATCGATGAGCTGGTGACCGAAACCAAACGGATTGCTGAAGACGAAGAAACGCAGCTGAACCTGGGGTATCTGCGAGTCTACAGTGGTCAGGAATTGCACCAAGCGATTGCCGAGTTTTCCATGACTTATCCCGAAGTTTCGATTAATATCGTCAACGGCACCCATGAAGAACTGTACCAAGAGCTGCGGCAAAATACGGTGGATGTCGTTTTAAGCGATCAGCGGCGGGCGTTTTCCGATGAATATGTAAACTTTGAACTGGTTCAGCCGGAGGTTCAGATTGAACTTTCTGCCCGCAATCCGTTAAGCCAGCAGGATGCGATAGATATTCAGGCCTCGAAGGGGATTCCGTGTATTTTGATTGCCAACTCTGAGCAGCAGGCTTCAGAAGAAGATTTTTACCGGAACACATTAGGCTTTGACGGTACGTTTCTTTTTGCGGAAAGCCTGGAAGAAGGCCGGATGATGGTGATTGGTAATCGCGGCTTTTTACCGATTGAAGTTGCCGGTACGCTGCCAGCACCAGCGGTTTCCGTGAAGCGGCTGCCACTGACCAAAAACGGCAAAGCCTTGATTCGCAATTATTGCGCGTTTTGGCGCAAGGAGCGAACCAACTATTATATAGAAGAGTTTGCCAATGTGTTGAAGAAATTGTTTGATGAAGAAGAATAATGGAAACCCTCGATTGAAGCCAAAACTTCAGCCGAGGGTTTCTTTGCATTCTTGTATTAGCAAAACTTATCCATGAGATTAGCAACCCAAATTGTTCCTCCGCAGCATTCTGCGTAGAATGAAGCCTATAGAGAAGAACAACAGAAATGGGGATAAATAAAATGACGCTGACGCAACGTGCGATAGACTTCCACGAAAAAATGTTTCCCGGGTATGTATCAGATTTTCTAAGAACCGATCCTGAATTTATCGAACGCTTTGATAATTTCGCCTTTGATGAGGTGATTCAGCAAGTTAACCTAGACGACAAAACTAGAATGATCGCCATTTTATCCGCTCTTTTAGGTCAGCAGGGGATTGACGAATTTAAAGCGATGGTGCCTGCTGCGATGAATTTGGGTGTTACCCCGATTGAAATCAAAGAAGTGGTTTATCAAAGTGTCGCTTATCTCGGCATCGGCCGGGTGTTTCCATTTTTAAAAGCCGTAAACGAAATTTTTGAAGCCCAAGGTATTCCGTTGCCGCTGGAAGAGCAGGCCACCACAACAACTGAGAATCGCTTAGAAAAAGGTGAAGAAGTTCAAGTAGCGATCATCGGTGAACAGATGAAAGGTTTTGCCACCTCTGGTTCGAAAGAATTCCAGCACATCAACAAATGGCTGGTAGACAATTGCTTTGGCGATTATTACACCCGCACCGGCTTGGATCACAAACAACGGGAAATGATTACCTTTTGTTTCTTGGCGGCTCAAGGCGGATGCGAACCCCAGTTGACATCCCATGCCGGCATCAACATGCGGATCGGCAACGATAAACAATATTTAATCGATATTATTTCTCAGATTCTGCCATTTATCGGCTATCCGAGAAGTCTAAATGCCTTAAACTGTGTCAACACTGCCAGCAAGTAACGAAAGGATGATTTTATGAATATCAAAGAAGCTAGTCAAAAACTGGGAATGTCAGCCGACACCATTCGCTATTATGAAAAAGTGGGGATGATCCCGCCAGTCAACCGTCGCGACAACGGCATTCGCAATTTTACCGAAGCAGACCTCTGCTGGTTGACCTTCGCCAAGGAGATGCGCAGCAGCGGCTTATCGATTGAAGCCAGTATCAAGTATATTCACCTTTACGATACCGGCGGCGATGCGACCATTCCGGAACGAAAAAATATCTTGTTAGAACAACGTCAACTGATGCAGGAAAAAATGCAGGAGCTGGAAGCATCGATTCATGCCCTGGACTTGCGAGTAACCAATATTGAAGCCTTAGAAAGTATGTCGACGGATGATTTATTAGTCGGCTAAAGAAAGAAGCGAAAACAACATGTCAAAAACTTATTTAATCACCGGCGTCAGCAGCGGCTTCGGTTACGAATTAACCAAACAATTACTAGCCAAAGGTGAAACCGTCATTGGTACGATTCGCAACGACAAAAATGTCCAACATTTGATGGAAGAATATCCTGATACCTTCTTCCGCAAATTTTTAGATGTAACAGACGTTTCAGCCATCCAAGCGTTAGTGAAAAAAATCTTTGACCACTTAGACGCAGTCGATGTCGTCATCAGCAATGCCGGCTACGGCCTGTTCGGAGCAGCTGAAGAACTAACCGATGAACAAGTAGAACACATTATTGCCACCAACTTAACCGGTTCTATTCAATTGATTCGTTCCGTTTTGCCATACTTGCGCAAACAAGGACACGGGCGCATCATTCAGATGTCAACTTACGGCGGTCAAGTGGCCTTTGCCGGAAATTCCATGTATCACGCAACCAAGTGGGGGATTGAAGGCTTCGTGGAATCCGTCGCACAAGAGATGGCCCCCTTTAATATCGGCATGACCTTGGTTGAGCCTGGCGGTGCCCGCACCGAATTCCGTTACGGTTCTGCCCAAGTGGCTAAATTAATGCCGGAATACAACGGCAATCCAGCCCATGCCTTTTTATCCATGCTGGATCCGGCGAATGGCTTGGCTCCCGGTGATCCTGTCAAAATGGCGGAACGCATTATTGAAAGTGTCGATATCAATCCAGCACCGTTGCGAATGGTTTTAGGCACCGTCGCGCTGGACAGTACAATTGATACTTTGGAAAAACGTTTAGCAGAGTTTAAAGCTCAAAGAGAATTAGCCGCTTCGACGGATATAGTTGAGTAGAAGGAGAGAAAAAATGAAAATCATGATTTTAGGAGCAGCTGGCGAGATTGCTGGTATGCTAAGGGAAAGATTACTAAAGGAAACCGATCATGCGCTGATCTTATATGCTCGCAATGCTGAAAAACGAATAAAAAATACCAATCCTGAACGGGTAACGATCGTTTCTGGAGATTTCAACGACCAAGAATTACTCGAAAAAAATATTGCCGGCGTCGACTTAGTTTATCTAAATGATATGAATTCGCCGGAAGCCACTAAAACTATCGTGTCTGCGATGCAAAACACTGGTGTTCCTTGGATAATCGGCGCAACCATCTTAGGAATTTATGATGAAGTAGTCGGTGAGTTTGGAAAATGGAATGCTCGCATGGTGGGTACACCCGGTACTAATCGCCACAAAGAATCCAGTGCTGCTATTGAAGAATCTGGCTTAAGTTTCACGTTGCTGCGACTGACTTGGCTGTACAACGAAGCTGGTAATACCAATTACATGATTTCCCAAAAGGGTGAACCATTTATTGGTGCTGAAGTTTCTCGCGAAGCTGTCACCCAATTGATTTTAGATATTCTAGCAGACCTTGATACGTACAAGAATACCAGCTTAGGCGTCAGTGAACCCGACACCGATTTTGCCAAACCGTCTTTTTACTAAAGCCATCCAATAAGGAGAATACATGAAAAAACTTTTATTCGTCGCCTTTATCTCAGGCCTGGCCTTTTTAACCGGCTGCGGCAGTCAAGAGAACACAACGGAAACAGAAGCAAGTTCGTCATCTAGTACTGCAAATGCAGCCAGTCAGTCGTCAGCTGAACCAGAGAATCAGAGCCAAAGTGATCAGGCACAAACCACGATCCAAATGACAGCCGACGATACCGTGATTACCGGCGTCCTAGACAATTCCGCTGCTTCGCAAGCTTTCATTGAAACTTTGCCGCAAACGATTTCCATGAACAGCTACGGGGATCGCGAATATTATGCTTCGATAGACGAAATCACAGAGCCCGGCGAAGAAATTGACGATTACACCAATGGCGATATCTGCTACTACCCGCCAGGGCCCTCCTTCGCCATTTTTTACAACCAAGAAGAAAGCTCCAATCAAAGCGGGCTAATCAAATTAGGAGAAGTCACCTCCGATCTAGCTGCTTTTGGCGAGCTGGATGATACAGTAGAAATGACTATCGAAATAGCAGAGTAACGAGTAGCCGAGGATTGAATAAAAATACCATGCATAATTGATCGTGCATGGCATTTTTAGCAAATGATAACAGAAGGGAAGCGAAAATATGATGAAGCGAAAACTTTTTACCTGCATGACTCTTTTGCTAGTGGGCGGCGTCTTTGCCGGATGCAGCGGGGAAACCAACACTTCCGTCAGCAGTCAAAACTCTCAAGAGGAATCAACAGCTGAAGAAAGTAATCAAAGCGAAAACAGTGCCGCTGACACCGACAGCACACAAGCTTCAGAAACCGGAAGCAATCTCCTAATCGCTTATTTTTCCCGAGTAGGAAACACTGAGTTTGACTCAGATGTGGATGTGACGGCATCCGCAAGTTTAAATGAAGTCAATGGCGAAATGACCGGCAATGCAACGATGCTGGCAGATGCGGTTCAAGAAGCAACCGGCGGGGACCAGTTTCTAATTGAAACTGTCGAAGCTTATCCTTCTGATTATAATGACACCACCGACCAAGCCAGTGAAGAGCAGAGTCAGGAAGCTCGACCAGAATTGTCAACTACCGTGGAAAATATGGATCAGTATGATACGGTCATTTTAGTTTACCCAAACTGGTGGGGCAGCTTGCCAATGCCGGTAGCCAGCTTTTTAGAAGCGTATGATTTTTCGGGTAAGACCATCGCGCCAGTTTGCACCCACGAAGGCAGCCGCCTAGGCAGTAGTCAACGGGATATTGCCGCACTTTGTCCAGATGCACAAGTAAACGAAGGTTTAGCGATTCATGGCTCAGATGCCTCAAATGCCGACGGTGAAATTCAAAGCTGGTTAGCTGGTTTGGATTTATAAGGAAAACCATATATTGTCAGATCAAATCAAGGATTTAGTAGACGTTCCAATTAAATTGGCAGAATAGCGCTTTCGTTAAAATAGTCTTATGCAATTAAATAATTAATCCATCCTATCACAAACTCAAACAAACAGCGTTGTTTCAACTGGAGCAGCGCTTTTTTCAATGGTGATTCCAGCGGCACCATCAACTTTTTCTGCAAAATAGAAAAAGTTGATGGTGCGATTTGAGCATTATTCTCCTGTTGTTGATTGGAATAGACCATTGTAGAAAAAATCTTAGAAAGACTGTAACAACAGGCTTTTCCTGCCGCATCAACCCTAAATAGAATTATTGTTAAGTTATAAAAAGAGCAATTGTGAAACCTAAGTCAAAAATAGTGGAAATTTTGAATCCAATCGCTTAACAAACGATAAAAAAAGAGGTAAATTGATTTCAGCAGATGGCTAATAATAACTATCGAAAATAAGAAAGGCTGAGATTAAAATGATTAGATTATATATTTCCCCAAGTTGTACTTCATGTAGAAAAGCGAAGGCCTGGCTAAAGAATGCGGGATTGGAATTCCAAGAACGCAACATTTTTTCTGAGCCGTTGACAAGAAATGAGATCAAAGAAATTCTTTTATTAACTGAAACCGGCACCGAAGAAATAATTTCGACGCGTTCAAAGGTTTATGAAAAATTGGACATTGATTTGGATGATTTGAGCTTTAACGAATTGGTCACTTTATTGGCAGAAAATCCTGGGATGCTGAGACGACCAATTATGATCGACTCCAAACGCTTGCAGGTGGGCTACAACGAAGAGGATATTCATCAATTTATCCCTCGTAAAATTCGCCTTTACGACGCTCAAGTGAAAGCAAGACAATTAATGTATTTAGAAATGCAGCAGCAAGAATTAGTTTAACCATCAATCCGAAAGTCTTACTCATTAACGAGTAGGGCTTTTTTGGGCTTTAGTTTAAGAAAAACACTGCAAATTCTTAGGAAAATGGACAAATCGCTAAAATCTCCTTATACTGCTTACATGAGCAAATTTAATTTCTTAAAAATAATTCGAATAGGCGGCAGCATTCTTTTGGTGCTGATTTGCGCTTTTGTCGGACGACGGGTGGATGCGCCGGTCTCCAGTTCAGAAATCATTCAGGATTCGCTGTTTTCTCAGACCAACTTTCCCAAGTACGCGTCGGCAGACAATTTCAAGTGGAACTCCCAGGATGACAGCTGGGTGAACAGCCAATATGCAGAGACCTTAGATAATCAGTTTCAGCAAAAAAACGAGTTCAACAGCCGGCCAGTTTTCCGGCTAATTAACAGCGAGAAAAAACAAACAATTTATCATTTAATGGCGGATTTGACTTACACCAGTGACGTTGAAGAAGTGGCGTTTGTAGTTTGGGGCGCGGAGGACCAGTCGGATATGAAAAAATATCCCGCGGTGTTTGATCCAGCAGCTAAGATTTGGCAGGCAGATGTTCCGATCATTGATCACAAAGTTGCCGGGCGCTATCAAGTACGGCTTTTGATGACTAAGACCGACGACCGCTCTGATGAGTTGAATTTTGGCGAGTTTGAAGTCACTCAACCAACTGTTTCTGCCAAGTTGGATACCACCAGAACCGACAAAGGCCAATTTGACCTCTCAATACAGGTGCAAAGTGCGGCGGATATTGAGAAGCTGGAAGTTCCAGTGTGGGCCAAAGAAGACAAAAGCGATCTGAAGGTGTACGAGGCTCAGCAACAAGATCCCACCACCTACAAGATTCGGATGGACTACGAGGATTTCGACTTTAAAAACGGCACCTACCATTCGGAAGTCTTTCTAACCAGCAAAAACGGTTTATCAGCCCAAAGTGAACAAAACAAAGCTGAAATCAAATTGACCTTACCAAAACGAGTACGGGTTCTGGAGGAGGCTACTATTTACCAAAATCGGGCCTTGACGGAAGGGGCAACTCCGCTGGAACGTAATGCCACGGTCGAGGTTGAAGGTGTTGTCTACAATGACGAACAAAAGATTTTCAAAACTAAAGAAGGCTACATTCCTGCCGATAACCTGGATGTTAGTGAAAAAAGCGAAAACGTGCAGTATGTCAGCCATCGCGGCAACAGTCGAGTGGCGCCGGAAAATTCGATTCCAGCCTTTCAACAGGCAACTACCTGGGGCGTCGAGTCCGATGCCCGCATGACCAAGGACCGTCAGTGGGTGATGATGCATGATGACACTGTCGATCGCATGACCAATGGCACAGGCCTGGTTAGTGAGTTGACGTTAGCGGAAATCAACGGGCTGCGCATTGATCATGGCACAAACGTTGAAACCTACGACCAGAGCCAACTGGTAGTTCCCACACTAGAGGATTATTTGATTGCCGTGCAATCAATTGGCAAAACACCGGTGATTGATTTGAAGCCCACAGAAATGACGGCGGCGGATTACGATAGCTTGGCTTATTTGATCGATTATTACGGCTTTGCCGAAAGCGGGATGGTGATCTCCTTTGACTATCCTCATCTGCAGGAGATCAAGCAGCGCTTGCCGAATATCCATGTGCAGCTGTTAAGCGATGAACTAAACGAACAGCTGATCACCGATGTGTACAATTTAGGCAGCAACGCTGGTCTGGATATTCGCTACGACAGCATTATTTCTCAAGTTGAGCTGGTGGCCCAAGCCCAAGCACGCGGTCTGCGGGTCAATGCTTGGACGATTCCGAAAAAAGAATGGAAAACTGCCAAACGGCTGGGGGTCGATTTCATTACCGCCAAAACCGGACCAAAGAAAAAAGCATAATATAATAGAAGAAAGACGGCTTAGTTTTTGAATTAAGCTGTCTTTTTTGGGCTTTTAGAACCGGAAAATTCATTTTCTTTATCAACCCTTAGTATTTTGCATCGAGTAAAAATTAGCGGCATGTTACACTTATGATGTAAGCGTTTCTTTTCCGATGTTTAAGAAAAAGGGGACGATTAAAATGACTCGTAGTAGAAAAAACTTCAAAGCTATCTTCCACCATTCACTTTTCGTACCGATCCTTCTTCTATTTTCCTGTCTATTTCTGATAACTGGCTGCAATTCGACAAATAACGAGACCAATCCTGAAAGCAGAACAGAGTCCCATAGCGAATTCGAGTCAAGAGGACAGCTGAATGCCGAGCTGGATGATCTGCTAGCCCAGCGGAAAAAAGAGAAAACCTCCAATGACTACAAATTTATCGAAGCAATTAAGCTGGAAGAAGATGATACGTTAGCCGTTACGGTGGCTAGTCAATTTGCGGTTTTTCGTTCCAACGGAGATCGTAGGAACATCCTCCACACTGCTCAGGATTTAGCCCTGCCGCTGATTGCCGATTATTTGAAGCTGTCTTCGGGAGATCAATCCCAGGGTATTCCCACTAAGATCTACCTGCAAGATAAATTGTATGGCGAATCGCTGGAGGAGGACAATGCCGAATTTGAATGGCATATTTTCAATGTCAGCGAAGAAACCGATACAAGCAATTAGCTGTATTTGGCAAGAGAGGAAAAGACCCCCGTTCTACTGAAACAAACTAACAAGCGGCTTAATGGACGAGTAGTCCGTTAGGCTGGTTTTATGCTTTGGTGATAAATAAGGACTATTATTCTATTTGCCAAAAAATTCAATTCGCAGTTTTTTTATTTACTATTCTTTTGGTATAATTAAATTATCAACTAGGTGAAATAAATGTTCATATCCAATAACTAATGTTGAGGGAAAAAGGAGGAGATCGGATGAACTTTCGTGAAGTTCTGGGAAATAGCACCACACGTAGGATGCGATTAATTGAGGAATTGTATTACAATCGGGACGGCTTTCCAAGTGACCAGCTGTTAAGCGAACTAGAGTGTTCTCTGCCCATTTTGTTGGATGATATACGATTAATTAACGAGCAAATCGACAATTTTCAGATTGAAAAATATAAAGGCATCTATCGTTTGCTGGTTCAGGATCGGGTTAGTATTGGGAACATGTATGCAGATATTCTAATCAATTCGCCAGAGTTTCAGATTATTGAGCAGCTGCTGTATGAGGAATGCGACAACATTACGAACTTAGCTGATCGGTTGTACTTAAGCGTTTCCAACACCCAGCGCTGTTTGAAAAAGGTCAAGCTTGCATTAGAAAAGGCAGGCATGCATCTGCGTTACCGGCCATTGCGTATCGAAGGCAAGGAAAGTGTTATTCGCCATTTTTATTACTATTATTTTATCGAGAAACAAAATGCCTTTGAAAATCTTTTACCCATGCTGAAGGACGAGCAATTCAACGCAATTGAAGAGTTTGTGATTGAATTTATTGAGAAAAACGGATTGTACCGGAAATATATTTTTCAAAAGCGCCTGATTTACAATGTCTATGTCAGCCTATGGCGGATTAAAAATGGTCATGAGTATCCAGCCAATGAACTGCGAAAAGACGGGTTTATTTTACCAGATCCGCAAACCTACAATGATTTAGACAAAACGACAAAGGAGCTGTTTAATGTTCCGCTGACTGACGAAACCGTCCGGGATTGTCTATGGTTGATCTATTCTGATGCGGTAGTTTTCAGTATCAAGCATCGGGAAATGGCTTTGGCAGATAATTCCCGCTACCAAATACTGTTTCGTCAGCACTTTGAATTGACAAAGGAGTTTAATAAGTTGACCGGCGGTAAGATGGATCAGCGGGGGCTGATTGATACCACCACTGTGCTGCTGAATGACTGCTACCTGTATGACCGCAATGGGGCGTTTGTCTCGATTTTGCGCCGCAGCCGGAATACCTTCTTATCCTTAGCTTCGGTTATGTACCAAAAGCCTATCGAACGGGTAAAAGAGATCGTGCAGGAATTTGTAACCAAATATGCCATGTATCGCGAAGAAGATTTTGTGATGAACTATGTCTATTTGCTGTTAACCGCTGAAAGGGACAGTTTGCCGATGCTGATAGAACAAAACAAAAAGGTCCGCATCTTGCTTTTGTCTGATTTGACGCCGACAGAAGAGGACTTTTTGGCGACGCATATTCGCCGGATGGCGCTGGGCAATTTTGAGATTTACTGTTTCGAGCAGGTGGTGGAACGCAAGCAGGGGATGTATAAAGAGATGCTGAACTTTGATGCCTTGATTACCACCGGTTCAGTGGAAGGCTTGCCGGATGATTTTCCAGTGATTGTGATGGGGCCATATGTGACGACGAAATCGTTAGTCAGCATCCAGAATTTAATCAACGAACTTTCCTTGAAGAACGAATTGGCACAATAAAAAATCTGAATCATCGCAAGAAGAAGTTTGTCTATCTTCTTGCGATTTTTTGTGTTACAACGATAAATAATTCGGATTATTAATGCTTCCTATGATTATTGAAGGAATTTAAGGATGCTTAAAATCTAGATTTGTGCAGCGTTTGATCAGCAATTTATAATTAAAGGTGTAAAGGACCGTACGCACCAATTTGGATAAAAAGAAGGAAGAAGGGATTCCCATGAACAAGCACACCTTAAGAATTCTCACATTTTACCTTGCATCTTTACTAACCTATGCTGCTAAAATCGTCATCAGCACAAATCCTGCCAATGAGCTTCTGCGCTGGATCGGCGGGGCCTTGCTTGTCATGGGCCTAGTCTACTTTTTCTTTGAAATTCGCTCCAAAGCGCCTTATTTTTACGGATCAAGTCAATCGGCCGGTTCAAATGCCAATGCAGCAATTGTAGCAGGAGTAGGCTTAGGGATACTGGCTTTCAATTTAATCGAGGTTTTTCTTTTTGGAACCCTTAGTGTGGTTCTGTACATTGTGATCTTGAGTTTTTTCCTGATCAATTGGGAAAGAAAATCAGGATGAGGCCTTTTTCAAAGAAAATAGCTTTAAATAGGAAGATAAGCGATGTGTAATAATACATATGCTTATCTTTTTTTATTGAGGGGAAATCTATTTGAAAAAAAGCGTCAGAATTTATCAAAAATTTGCTATATACAGACATTTTCTGACGATCATTTGGTATAATTAATCTGTTAGACCTGCAATGTAATTACATACGAATATGTTTTTTTTGACGGTCTGTGTGAACAGCCTGTCGTACTTTTCTTTACTATTGAGGAGGATTTACACGTGATACACATCAGTGATGAGGAGCTGATAAAATCAGTTCAACAAAGAGCAGCTGTATTAGGAAGGACGCCGCTTTCAAAAGAATTTAGGTATTATTCGATGGCCGCTAGACGGTTTGGCAGCTGGAATAATTTTCTGAAGGCCGCGAGATTAACCCCTAGCAAGGTAAGCAAAAGCGAAGCTTCAGACTATCCTTCATCCAAGAGTGAGCTGATTGACGAATTAGTAAAATTAAGTGCTGAGCTGGGAGAAACACCCAGAAAAGCTGATTTTGCTTATTATAAAAAAGCGCTTGCTCAATTTGGTTCATGGTCAAACTTCGTCAAAAAAAGTGGACTGAAAAAGCGCTCAAGGGGCCTGAGCGAGGACCAGCTGATTGCAGCGATGAAAGAAAGAGCTGCCGAATTAGGCTATACGCCGCTTGCCTCGGAATTCAAACACTCCCAAACTGTCAAAACAAGATACCCTTCTTGGGAGAAATTTGTTAAGAAAGCGGGGTTACCGGTCAACAATAAATCCAAATTCGCCAAACAAAAGAAACGAGCACTGATAAATGAACTCCGGCAATTACGTGATGAACTAGGAGAAACCCCTCGTTCAGCTGATTTCAAACACTATAATCAAGCGATCAAAGCATTCGGCTCATGGGCCCGCTTTATCGAAGCCAGCGGACTGAAAAAGCGGACTCGAAAATCTAAGGTAAAAAAGCAGCCTAAAGAACCTAAGGTGAAAAAACAACCGCGAAAACAACTCACCTCAGAGGAGTTAATCCAATTGGTTCAAGCAGAAGCAAAGAGAATCGGACAGACGCCGGTTTCCTATAGATTTCCCGACTATACAATGGCTGTTAGGGAATTTGGCTCATGGGAAAAATTTCTTAAAGCTGCAGGGCTGAAACCCCATAAACCAGTTTATGTAAAAACGAACCAATTATCAGAAGAAGAGTTGATCCAGGAATTTATCCACTTAAGTAACATAATGGAAGAAACCCCTCGTTCAGTTGATTTCAAATACTACAGACAAGCATTCCAGCTTTTTGGCTCGTGGCCAAAATTTGTTAAAGCCAGTGGATTAGAGCCCCGAAAGCGTGGCAAAGATGCACCCTCAAAACAAAAACACTGGTTGGATTTACGACTGAGATATTAATTAGATCATCATTTTGATCATACTTGAAACAGCTGGTCAACTGTACATTGACCAGCTGATTTTTTGTTTACAGCAATCAGCTTTTCTTGTTTTCTTAAATATATTGTTTTGTTATACTATAACTGCAATTAATTTCCGCACATCCTAAAAATATAAAAGATTCTGCAAAAATTATCGAAAATAGCGTATCTTTCTAAAGAGCAGGAAAGGTCGGCTTAAAATCCTTTCAAGTCGATTGCGACTGATGGGAGAGTCATTTTTTTATCAGGGAGGTTTCAGAGTGAAAAACATCAGTAATGAAGAGCTGATTCAGCTGGTTCAAAAAAGAGCAGCTGAATTGGGACGGGCACCAGGGAGCGCAGAATTTAAAAAGGCTACCATAGCTTGCAATCGCTTCGGATCTTGGACTAATTTTCTTAAAGAAGCTGGTTTGATCCTCCAGCTGGATAAGCAAACGTTGATTGACGAACTGTTGAAATTAAGCAAAGAACTTGGCGAAACGCCTCGTATGAATGAGTTTAAATATAGAAATGAAGCTATTAATCAATTCGGCTTATGGACAACCTTTATTGACGAAAGTGGCTTGAAAAGACGTTCCAACGTAAGGATTTCCAATCAGGTGTACCTTCGAGAGGTCCAGCAAAAAGCGGCTGAGTTAGGTCGGATACCCAAGTCTTCAGACGTAGACAATCCTTTTGAGATCATCAGAAGATTCAAATCATGGGACAATTTTCTCGAAGCGGCGGGGTTGATCCCAAGTAAGAAAGTTTCGAAAAAAGATTTATCCAAGGAGAGTATCATCAGAGAATTTATCGAATTGAGTGAACAGCTGGGGGAAACACCCCGTGTGAAGGAGTTTCCTTACCAGACCCAAGCCGTTAAGAAATTCGGCTCGTGGACAAACTTTGTCAAGGCTACTGGATTACCACCCCGGAAAAAGGGCTACAGCAGAGAGGAACTGATTCAAGCGGTCAAAGAAAAAACAGCCGAATTAGACCGCGTTCCGACTGAGGATGAGTTTAAGCTAAGTGGACATGCAACGCTAAAATTTAAAACGTGGAAAGCATTTTTGAAACAGGCCGGCTTGGAGTCAAAATAGCGGGTTACAGAATAAAATGAGCCAGACCTGTTTTTGCATTCGGGTCTGGCTTGTTTTTTATTCAGAATTTCGCTGATGCTGCTGTTCCGCCAACAACAGCTCCACCATACGGCCATAGCTGGCAACGCCATCTTTTTGGTTATTGGCTTTTAAGTAGGTGTTATTTACGTTGGTTGAAAAATCATAAAACTTGCCCCGATAACGACGGAAATAGTCTGAATTATAGGCACGATCTTGCTGAACTTGCGGCGACAAGCGACTTTTCACGGCGTTCGCTTTTTCCGGACTGACTCGATTTAAGGCTGAAATAGCGTAACTGAAGGCCAAAGATAAGCCGCTGTATTTCATCAGCGGATCCTTTACTTCTTTACAGGCGAGATAGGCGATAAAGTTTGCCTCGTCTTCCCGCATAAAACCTACTTGATGGGCCAGTTCATGGGTCATCGTTGCGGGAATCGTGTAGAAGGGAACATCCCGGTTGACGTTTGATTCCATCGTGAATGGGAAAAACACACCGGTGATTCCAGCACTCGACATTATTTTTGAGAGCAGCACCGGCTTAGGATGGGAATAAAACGACCGCTCCAGCACAGGATAGTCATCGGCAAGCTCCTGCATCGCGTCAACTGATTTTTCAGAATAGGTCGCAAATTCTGTCGAAGTATAAATGTCCGTCGGCAGCTCCTCGCGAATTTCCACCAACTCATCCGCTAAATTGGCACAAAGCTGCCCCAGCTCCCCTTGACTGCTATGACCGATATCATAACCAGTATAATCAGTGAAGGTATAACGATAATAATTCAACCCGCACAGCAGCGTGAACAGGAAATAAATCATACTGACGATCGCTAGCACACTTACTATGCCACGGTACACCAGCATTTTTCGTTCCTTTTTCGTGACAATGAATTTCCGAACAGAAAAAATAATAGCAATTAAGCAGGCGACAATGAATAGCAGCATCAGCCATTCAGTTACCGAAAAAGACACCAGCGACGGCAAAAATCCGACAACATTCGCCAAAACTGGATAAATGGTTAAGCTGTAGACTGTCTCAGTCCAAGCTGGATGAAGCCGGGCATATTGAGTTAGTAAAAAAGCCAGTATACCGGGGATCACCCAAAACCAGCGTTTTAAAAAGTAGTTTCGCATAATTGCTCCTTTGATTGCTTATAAAATAGCTTAGCAGGAAAAACAAGAAGAATTGAACTGTTTTCTCATTATAGCAAACCAACATAATCGGGACAAACGTGGGGAAACGGAATCCCCCTTCTTCGCTTGTTTGTAAAATTTCCTTGTAATTTTCAAAATTCATGGGTATACTGTTAAAAATTGATTAGAGAAAAAGACACGAATCCTTGATCTAGATTTTTAAGAGAGGAAAACCTCGGCTGCAAGTTTTCCAAATCCTCAAGGCTTTACCACTTTTTTCAGACCTTTGCTAAATCCAAAGGCGGTCGTCCCGTTATCACGTTCAAGGAGCTTTTTGGAGCTCAAACTTAGGTGGAACCACGATAATTCGTCCTAGTATCTTAAATGATGCTAGGACTTTTTTATTATTCAAAAATAGGAGGAGATTTACATGTCAATCAGAATTACTTTCCCAGACGGAATGAAAAAAGAGTACGAATCAGGTGTAACAACTCTGACTATTGCTGAGGGGATTTCTAAAAGCTTAGCTAAAAAAGCCTTGGCGGGAAAATTAAATGGTGAGTTGATCGATTTGAATCAGGCCATTGAAGAAGATGGAACAATCGAAATCGTGACACCAGATCATGAGGATGCATTGGGAATTCTGCGCCATTCTGCGGCTCATTTGATGGCAAATGCCCTGCGACGCTTGTTCCCGAATATTCACTTTGGTGTTGGGCCAGCGATTGATTCAGGATTTTATTACGATACCGATAACGGCAAGCAGCCGATCACTTCTGAGGATTTGCCAGCGATTGAAGCAGAGATGATGAAAATTGTAAAAGAGAACAACCCAATTGTTCGTAAAGTTCTAACCAAAGAGGAAGCTTTAGAAATCTTTGGCGGCGATCCTTACAAGGTAGAACTGATTAATGAACTTCCCGATGATGAAATAATCACTGCTTATGAACAAAAAGACTTTATTGATTTGTGTCGCGGACCGCATGTGCCGACAACCGGTCGGATTCAGATTTTCCAGCTGTTGTCAGTGGCAGGTGCTTATTGGCGAGGCAGTTCAGAAAACCAAATGATGCAGCGAATTTACGGTACAGCTTTCTTTGATAAAAAAGCGCTGAAGGAATTTATCAAAATTCGGGAAGAAGCCAAAGAAAGAGATCATCGGAAATTAGGCCGAGAATTGGATCTATTTATGATTTCCTCAGACGTGGGTTCCGGTCTGCCATTCTGGTTGCCAAAGGGTGCGACTATTCGACGTACCATTGAACGTTACATTACAGATAAAGAAATTAGTCTGGGCTACCAGCACGTTTATACTCCGATTATGGCCAATGTAGAATTTTACAAAACTTCCGGCCATTGGGATCACTACCATGAAGATATGTTCCCGCCAATGGACATGGGGGATGGTGAGATGCTGGTGCTGCGTCCGATGAATTGTCCACACCACATGATGGTCTATAAAAATGATATTCACTCCTATCGCGAGCTGCCGATTCGAATCGCTGAATTGGGGATGCAGCATCGCTACGAAAAATCCGGGGCGCTGTCTGGTTTGCAGCGGGTGCGGGAAATGACGTTGAACGATGGGCATACTTTCATTCGTCCAGATCAAATCAATGAAGAATTCAAGCGTACCTTGGATTTGATGATTAATGTGTATGCGGACTTTAACGTGACCGATTACCGTTTCCGTTTAAGCTATCGCGATCCTAACAACACCGATAAGTATTTCGATGACGATGCTATGTGGGAAAACGCCCAGAAAATGCTGAAGGGTGCGATGGATGAGTTAGGTTTAGAGTACTTTGAAGCAGAAGGAGAAGCGGCCTTTTACGGACCAAAACTGGATGTTCAAGTGAAAACAGCCTTAGGCAATGAAGAAACACTGTCCACTATTCAATTGGATTTCTTGCTTCCCGAAAGATTCGATCTAACTTACGTAGGAGCAGACGGTGAAAACACTCATCGCCCAGTAGTCATCCATCGCGGAATTGTTTCCACCATGGAACGTTTTGTTGCTTATTTAACTGAGGTTTATAAGGGAGCTTTTCCTACATGGCTGGCACCAATTCAAGCAACCATCATTCCCGTGTCGGTGGATATTCATAGCGATTACGCTCATGAAGTAAAAAGACGTTTGCAGGAACAAGGTCTGCGGGTAGAAGTTGATGCTCGGAATGAAAAAATGGGATACAAAATAAGGACTTCTCAAACACAAAAAATACCTTATCAAATCGTCGTGGGAGATAAAGAGGTTGAAGACGACTCTGTAAATATTCGCCGGTATGGCAGTAAAGAAACAGCTGTTGAAAGTCTGGAGCATTTTGTGCAGACGATGATGGCAGATGTTGCGAAGTATAGTCGAGATTAGAAGATTTCGGAAATTGTAGTCAATCAATAAGTCCCTATATACAAAAATGTCCCTACTCAATTAAACAAGTTGGGTGGGGACATTTCTATTTTCAAGATCTTTCAGTCATAAAAGTCTTGTTTTTGATCATAATCAGACCCGATTAGCAGCAAGCAAGAAATTGCATCTACTAATTTCTTACAGGAGAAAACAAAAAGCGTACTTCTTATATCTGATGTGCTATAAAAATGTATTGTCGATAATTATATAGACACTCGTTAAATCAGTATTGTATACTGTTTTTGTAAGGTATTATTATATAGTACAAACCCGACGCAAAGAGGAGGTACGGCCAAATGAACAATGAAATTATCAAACTACTCTCCCTCACCAAAACCACCAGCGATCAGAAGGTTATCTTAAATGACATCAACTTCTCCGTCAACAGCGGCGAGTTTGTCTCGATTATGGGGGCAAGCGGCAGCGGAAAAAGCACGTTGCTGAATATTATTGCCGGCCTGGACGCTGAATACAGCGGTGAGGTGGACGTTGCTGGGGTCACCTTCAAAAATCAAAACGAGAATCAATTAGCTGATTTTAGAAATGAGCAGGTTGGGATTGTGTTTCAAGAATACAATTTGATCAATTCCTTGACGGTGCTGGAAAATATCCGCCTGCCGTTGTATTTTTCTGCGACTAAACAAAATTTTGCGACCGCCGAAGAATTAGCGGCCGATCTTGGTCTAAAAGATTTGCTCAAAAAATATCCTTCCCAACTATCCGGCGGGGAGCAGCAACGAGTTTCCATCGCCCGAGCCTTAATTCGACAACCGAAATTATTATTAGCCGATGAACCAACTGGTGCCCTGGACAGTAAAAACAGCGAAAATATCATGCAGCTGTTCAAAGAGATCAACCGACAATTTGGCACCACCATCGTGATGGTGACTCACGACGAAGAAATGGCCAGCTACAGCGAAAGGATCGTGCGTATTCATGATGGGGAAATAATAGGAGATGCGGCGTTATGAAATTTTTGCATCTATTTAAAGTATACAGTCTCCGCAATTTCGTTGAACATAAGCTATTGGTCTTCGCCTGTATCTTATCGATTGTCTTGGCTGCAGCCAGCACTTATTTTATGTCGACGTTGACTGATTATTACCAAGATACTGCAGCTGAAGAAATTTCCAAGGTTAATGGCCATGCTGCGATTAAAATTCAAGACAAAGACTATTTCCAACATACATTTTCTGATGACCAGGTCAGCTATTTAACAAGTTTGCCGAACACTACTTATTCAACCGGGCGGCAAATGGTCACGAATGTTATGATAGACGATCAAATTGGTAACGTTTTTCTAAACGTGATGATTAAACCACAAGAAAATTTCCAAAAGCTGAAAAAAGACGAAATTGTGCTGAGCAGTAAAGCCGCGGATCGTTTGGGGGTTCAAGTGAATGATCAGCTGTTTGTAAAGCTGCATTCGCAAATAGAAAAGGATCGCCTGTTTACGGTAAAGGAGATTTTGCCATCCAATCGCTACCTAGATGCTTCGGATACGGAGATGGAATATTCGGAAAACATGATTGGCAATGCTTGGGTTTATTTGCCGGATGAGCCAGTTCAGAATGTGGCCTATTTAGATTCTCCAAGTAAATCAACCATCGAAGAAACCAAGAACGTCTTTTCGCTAAACTTTTCTACCCGTACCC
Source organism: Candidatus Enterococcus moelleringii (assembly GCF_017377575.1). GTDB lineage: Bacteria > Bacillota > Bacilli > Lactobacillales > Enterococcaceae > Enterococcus_A > Enterococcus_A moelleringii. Next base: position 176,170 of record NZ_JAFREM010000012.1, on the reverse strand, counting down.
ACGAGGAGCTGACGGAAAAAATTGCGCCAAGAATTGAGCTGCGACTCCAAGGATTGAAATTAATCGGGGCGATAACCTTCATTATCAGCGGGATTTGTGTCAGCTGCGCTTTTTTGTTCTTCGTGACACAACGAATGAAGGATTACGTGTTGATGAAAGTAATGGGGATGAAAAACAAACAAGTGGCGGCGTTTATTCTTTTGGAACTGCTGCTGATTACATCAGTGGGGTTAGTAATTGGTCTGATTGTTGGACATATTGGCAGTGTCGCCTACGTGTCTTCGATTGCTAACTCGACGTTGAAGTTCTTTTCACTGGGGCAGCTGAAAAATGTGCTGCTGGTTACGGGATTGATTTATTTAGAAACCTTGATTTTTTCCTTGATTCCAATATCTTGCGCGCAAGCCGTTTCTTTCCAACTTTTCAAAAAGAAACAGGTGAACTTGCTGAAGGAAAGTCGCATCAAGCTGAGTATTTTTGTGGTGTATCTTTTGCTGTCGCTAACTATTTCCCTGTATCTAGGATCTTTCTCAGGCTTCATTTATTTGCTTGGGATATTGATCCTTTCACTGCTGGTGTTTGTCATCAGTTATGTGGGCATTCGTTTAGTCAGCAGGCTGCGTTTTGTCATAAAAAACAAGTACTATCTTGCGTTTTCGTCCCTGAAACAAACGAGTGGCATGATTGCTTTCAGCACCACCATTTTTACCATATCACTGATTTTCATTTTGATCTTGATCATGGTTCCCAATTTTATTACTTCTTTTTCAGGAACGCCTCAAGAGGAGAAGAGTGGGGTGGTATCAGCGGTTTACACAACCTCCTCCGACAGTGTAGTGCCAGTAAGTTCAAAGCTGCAGACCCATTCGATTGAGGACTACACGTTGGATTATTCAGTAAATGGACAACTGCTGGAGGTAAACGGTGATTCCATCGAGGAGTTTGTTTCAAAAGCCGGGGTTGTGGATGTATATGTATCTGAAACAGCGGCGAATTTTGACCGATTGTCTGTTAATATCAGCCAGCGATTCTTAGAAAGTGTCCAAAAACAAGAACTGGAAAAAGGACAGTGGTTGGACTATGAAAAGGAAAATCAAATCGTTCTGAATCCGTATATGTATGTATCCTCCGACAACTATAACATTGGCGATAAAATCCTTTTATCTATTGAAGGAGAAAGCCAGGAGTTTACTATTTGCGGTTTGCTAAGAAGCAGCAATTCCAGCAAAGGAATTTTCGCTTATATAAATAATTCGGCTTTCCTCAAGCAAAATGTGCTGCTAAAAAGTGTGCCGCAGTTTAAGTTTTACAATAGCAGTTTTGAAGAAATTGCTGGTGAATTAATCCGCGAAGATCCCGATGGCTTCTTAGAAAGAGACAGCGACTTCTTAGGGATCGTCAAAGTATTTCTGGATGATCAAAAAGCGATTTTTAACAATATGATTGTGGTGAGTATTTTCTCTAGTCTGTTCTTGCTAGTGTGTATTCAATTTATCGTGAATTATCAACGTTTAAACGATTATCAAATCATGTTCAGCTTTGGACTAAGCAATCAAAAGCTGAGAAAAATCATGCTTTTAGAAAAGCTGGTCATCAGTTTGATCCAATCTGTGACCATCGCTTTATTCATCGAGCCGCTTCGTTTCCTGACCAGCAGTGAATTTAGTGCTCAGGGATACCAGTTTAACCCTGCTTACTATGCAATCCTTTGGGTAATAATTGCTGGGATTAATTACTGTAGTTATCTGCTGACCCAGGTGAAGGTGAGGAGAACTATCCACTAAAAATCAATAAGAATCTTGAGCATTTAAAAGAACCACTATTTGCGAATTGCACCCGCGAATAGTGGTTCTTTTATGTTGGAAATATCGTTGCATTGGTGTTTACAAATATCATTATTCACCAACTTGTATAATTAAATGAGGAGTTTATGCGTGAATTTTCATAATCTTTGTATTCGTTCTATTTAAAGAATATGATGACTCCAAAGCTTGAAGAGAGCTAAGTGAGCAGTATTAGACGAGTCTATTTTCGTTGCCTACTTTATGAGTAAGAGCAGCGAAATATGAGAGGAAGTACGAAATGGAAACGAATACAATGTCAGGAATCAAAGAAATGAAATATGATGCTGCTGATCATCACTGGATCATCAGCAATCCAGACAAAAAACTGACCGATGGCGACAAAGTTGAGGTGCGCAAATGATCGAATTAATTGATGTCAACAAATATTATGAATCTGATGAAGAATCGCTGCACGTGATAAAGGATGTGAACCTTCATATTGATAAAGGTGAAATGCTGGCGATCATGGGTCCTTCAGGCTCAGGGAAATCGACCTTGATTAACCTGTTAGGCTTTATCGATCGCAAGTATGAAGGTACTTATTTATTTGAAGGATCGTCATTGGTTGAAAGCAGTGATCGGCTGCTTTCAAGCATTCGTAATGAGGCAGTAGGTTTTGTCTTTCAAGGGTTCAACCTGATCGAAAACAATACGGTTTTTGAAAATGTTGAGCTGCCGCTTTTATACAATCACCATAGACACGGGGAAACTAAGCATAAGGTGGATGAGGTTTTAGAAAAAGTAGGGATTTTGGATAAGGCGGGTAAGTATCCGAAACAACTTTCCGGCGGTCAGCAGCAGCGGGTGGCCATCGCCCGAGCGTTAGTTAATTCGCCAAAATTTTTAATCGCCGATGAACCTACCGGTGCGCTGGATTCAGGGACTTCAACGGAAATCATGGAACTATTTAAAGAACTGAATCTGATTGAAGGCATTACCCTGATTCTTGTCACCCATAACCCAGAGCTGATCCCCTATTGTTCGCGGATGATTACCATCAGAGATGGCGCCATCATCGAAGACAAGGAGCTGATTTCGTGAAGTTTCTTGTAAACTGGCAGACCGCCATTAAGGCGATTCGCAATAACCGCAAACGGAGTCTTTTGACAATGTTCGGTATCGTCATTGGCATTGCCTCGGTGATTACAATTATGGCCCTTGGTCGCGGCTTTGAAAAAGATACGATCAAAAGTTTAACTGATTCAGACAGTGAAGAGATCAAAGTCCAAGTCAATTTTACTCCCGATGATACGAGTCTCTATAATGGAACGATTGATCTCATTCAGAAACCGGATATTGACATGGTCCAGCAGGTGGACGGTGTGAAAAGTGCTGATTATATTAGCGATAATATGGACTCTATCTACAAAGAAATTCCTGTGAAGCAGAAAAAAGAAAATAAACAGATCGATTTGGTGGCTCGTTCCAACGAAACCCCGGAGGTTGGCCGAGATCTAACAGACTACGACAATGATTCCCATCAAAAGATCGCACTGGTGGATAGCACGACAGCCAAAGATCTGTATGACAAGAAAGAATCGGCTTTAGGCCGCGGTGTAGATATCGAGGGTCATTTATTTACCATCGTTGGGGTTTTTGAGGGATCGGAACTGGAAAGTATGTTCTCGATGCCTGAATCCAATGTAAAGATTCCGAAGAAAAGCTACTATACCTACTTTGATAAGGAGGTATTTACTAATTCAGTGGAGGTAATGATCGCTGATGGATATACACCTAGTGTTGTAACTAGTGACGTGATTAAAAAACTAACCAAAAGCGGCACGATGACCAGTATGGGTGAATATACCACAACAGATACGGCCATGTTAACGGACGGCATCGGGAAAATCATGAGCACTTTGACGTACTTTATTTCAGCAATCGCCGGCATCTCGCTGTTTATTGCCGGGGTTGGTGTGATGAACATGATGTACATCTCTGTGTCAGAACGTACCAAAGAAATCGGCATCCGCCGAGCATTAGGGGCTACCGAGAATTCGATTCGGATGCAGTTTCTGATGGAGGGGGTCACATTGACGCTGCTGGGTGGTTTTGTCGGCTACATCATAGGAATCGGCGTGGCTTATCTGATCGGAAAGCTCTTAGGAATTTCCGTTTCCATCGATTTGTTTACGGTTTCCTTGGCAATTGGCGTTTCAACGGCTATCGGAATTGTCTTCAGTGTGATGCCGGCTGGAACTGCTGCTAAGAAGGATTTGATTGATATATTGCGGTAGATAAAGCTGTTGCGAGTAAGAAAAGTCAATGAAGAAAGCTGAAGTGAAATTCTTTTATTAGAATTTTTACATCAGCTTTTTTAGTCGTGTATTCAACCAACATCTGCCCTTCCGCCGACACTCAAATGATTGTTTAGATCACACTGTAGCTTGAAGTTTCCCTCTCATCATAAACCGCTTACCAAACTTTACAAAAAACATGTCAAACTTTACATTTCCGGGTCTATTTTGGAGACCCAAATTCTTCTATTATAAAAGAGAAGATAGGGATTTAAAAAATAAGGAGGAGTTAAGTATGTTACAGGTCAATCATTTATACAAAAGCTACCAAAGCGGGAATGTTACTTACAATGTGTTGAAGGATGTGTCTTTTACCATTCGTAAAGGGGAATTTGTTGGAATTATGGGGTCATCAGGTAGTGGGAAAACTACTTTGCTGAACTGTATCTCTTGCTTTATTCCTTATGAAAAAGGCGAAATTTTGCTAAACGGCACGAAGATCGCTGCCTTAGACGAAGAACAAATGGCGGAAGTTCGGAACGAAAAACTAGGCTTTGTCTTCCAGGACTTTATGCTTTTAGACGGACTGACAATTTTTGAAAACATTTGTCTGCCAAAGATCATTAAAAACGCTCCTTACAAGAAGATGGAATCCCGGGCCAAGAAGCTGTTAACCATGTTCGGCATTCGCGAAGTGGGCAATAAATATCCGGTAGAAATCTCTGGTGGTCAAAAGCAGCGGACTGCCGTAGCTCGTGCATTAATGAACAATCCATTATTGATTTTAGCCGATGAACCGACAGGAAATCTGGATAGTAAATCCGGAGCAGCGGTTATTGGTGCTTTTACCGAGGCGAAAGAGGAGCTTGGGGCAACTATTTGTATGGTTACCCATGATAGTTTTTCAGCTAGTTACTGTGATCGGGTAATCGTCATGAAGGATGGACATATTTTCAAAGAAATGGTTCGTTCTAGTCGTCCAACTGCCTTTCACGATGAGCTGCTGCTAGTATTGAAAGAGCTGAATGGGGGCGTCGGCAATGAACTTGGATAAAATTTTCGATAAGCTGCGGCGTTATAATCGCGGCAACTATGTTCAGCTGATCTTTTGTATCGCCTTTGCGGTCTTTTTGATTACGTCATTTTCAGCGATGCTTTTTAGTCCAACGATCTTAACGGTCTTGCCGGTAGGCGGCGATTCTCGTAAACAAGTCAATATGATTTTTGTGATTGCCTTAATTGGCTGTTTGATGTTTGCCATTTATGCCACTGGCTTATTTTTCAAATATAAAAGTCGGGAAACCGGCGTTTTCCTAGCGTTGGGTGCCTCAAAAAGAGTCTTGACTAAGACCTTTTACAAAGAGCTGGCAAAAATCTGGGCAGCTTGTACCTTGGTTGCGTTAGTTCTGGGGAATATTGCTTCCGTGATCATTTGGCAATTGTTCCGGGTGCTGGTGATTGATACCAGCCAGATGCCGTATCAATTTTCTATCACCGGTACGCTGGTGGGCTTGATGTTTGCGGTAGTCTTGGGTCTTTGTATCTTTGTGATGGCGTATATCTTTATGAAGCGCAGTAATTTGATGGACATCCTAAACGAACAACGGAAAAACGAACCGATCCAAGAGGTGACGCGAGCTTACGGGTTAACCGGGTTGGTTATGACCGTATTGGGGATACTGCTGGGCTATGTGGTGCCATTTGCTGTGGCAAGTGCCTTCAAAATCAACCTGCCTGGCCTATGGAATGCCACTTACCTGATCTCGATTGTGGGGATTTATCGTCTGGTGACCTATTTGATTTCCCACCATGAACGGGGCAAACGGCCGCAAAAGTACTACAAAAACATTATTCCCTACAGCATGATGAAATCCCAAGGGAAACAAACGGTCCGCAATATGTGTGTTATGGCTTTGTTAGTTTTAGCGAGTATGTTCGCTTTATTCTACGTGCCGATGTCTGCCACCAGCTACTGGCAGATTGATGATAGTCCGGTAGATTATTCGTTGGTGTATCCAGCTAATATCGATGAATTGAACCAAGAGGATATTGAGAGTCTAGCGGCTAAGCATGACGTGAAGGCAACCGATTATATGGAAGTCGACTTCGCTGAGCTGCTAGGCAGCGGGATTGAACGTGACTGGACAGATAGTGGGAAATTAGTGGAAGAGTACCAAGAAAAACATGAATACGCTGAATTTATCAGTGCTTCGGAATATGAACAAATTACTGGTAAACAGCTGACTGTACCGCAAGGAGGCTATTACATCTTTGTAAATGGTCCTGAGGATACGTGGACCAAGTTCGATGATATGGATCAGGTCACCAATCCAGCCACAGATGAAACCTTCAAGTTAAGTTTAACTGGAACGTTGGATGATGATAAAGAGCTGTTCCATTTAGCCACCAATCGCTATGTGCTGAATGATGCCGATTTTGAGGCTATTACAGCGGGCATTTCAGAAGATCACCAAGTGAAACAACTGATGTTCAATGTGGAGGAATCCGAGGCTGAGCAGGCTTTTGCTGAAGAAGTTTTTAGCGAATTCATCGCTAGGGCACCGGCAGAAATGGCGCGAACCACCACCTATGATGCCTATCAATCGGAACAGGCGAAGCTTGCCGGTGAGCATTATGATGGGGACATCGTGATGGAGCTTGATACCAGTAATCCTGATTTGCGGAATTATTGGAAATATTATCCGAGTATCAAAACCGTCATGAAACAAAACTTTTTACGGGATATGGCCGTGTTCTTCCTGCTGTTTGTCTATGTTGCGATTATTTGTTTAGCAGCGGTAGGGATTATTGCCTACACCCGCAGTATCACGATTGCCATCAACAACAAACAGCTTTTTGAAGATTTAACCAAGCTGGGGGCTAATAACAAATACATTCGCCGCACCGTGAACTCACAGCTGACGAAGATCTTTGTTTACCCAACTGTGATCGGCGGAGTAGGGATGCTGTTTATGATGTTCTTGATTTTCGTAGTCAACGATGGTCGGTTCTCTCCTTCAGAAATGATCGCCTACAGGTATGATTTGCTGATATTTGCAGCGGTGTGTGTATACATCTTCATTCTGTACCGTGTATCCTTCAAGAAGATGCTGCGAATTCTAAAAGTGTAAGTTTTGAAGTAATTCAATCGAAGATAGGTAACGTGTGTTTGCACATTGCCTGTCTTCTTTTTGTGTGCAAGAAAATAGATAGAGTAACTAAATCCCTTTATTCTGTTAGGGGGATCTGTTTTATTCAAATTAATTATGAACCATAAAACTATTGAATGTATTTACCGATCGTTAAAATCTAAATTTGTGCACGGTTGAACAGACAGTTTATAATTGTATATGTAAATAGTTGCCTAATAATAAAGTTAGGAGAAATGATCATGATGAGTAGAGATGTACAAGTTGAGGACAAATTAGTAGAAATATTCAAGATTCGGACTTCATTTGATCTGAATGATTGTATTGATTATTGGGAGGAGAGCTTTTTCGGGAGTGAGCTTTCTTTTACCACTAGAGAGGTTGCTTTGGCTTTTCTGGATATTCGTGACGAATTTGGTGTAATGATTCCGAGATATTTCATGAACGGGCGTGGCTGTATCACTTTTCGGCGGGTTCTAAACAAGGTGAAAAGTGAGTTGTAATATTTAAATGAAGAAGGCAATTAGAGGGCATTTGTCAACTGATTGAAAGATCGGGCCAAGCTTGCGGGAGACTTGGCTTTTTCTTTTGGCAATTAAACGAAATGAGGATATCCAGATGAAAGTTGAGAAAAAAGGACGAAAGGTCGTTACACTGTTCGCTCGAGCCTGTTCACTATTGGCAACCTTCTTACTCGTGGCTGATTTTTTTGTTGAAGGGAGAGAGAACTTTTTCTTTTGGTCGGTCCCGGGGCTGTTTGTTCTAAGTATTGTGCTTTATACCGGGATGTATCTTAGTGAACTATAGCGTCCCATAATTGATTCGGAGAAGAAGATAGGCAAGTGTCGTGTGCACATTGCTTGTCTTTTTTTTATGTACGTTAACCGACGACTTTTATCATTCTTAAGTCCGATTGTTCAATCTATTTCAGCGTGCTAATGTTAAACCAGAACTAAAAATCGGTCAGAAGTTAGGACATGTTCAAGCTAATCTGAATGATAAATAATACTAAAAAATGATAGGACACCAGAGAAGGGAAGTAAGACGATGGCTTTTGAAGAAGATTACTTGGTAAGGCAGTTGAAGACGATCGGCGAAGCAGCCGGTCGGATTATTGCTTCAACGTTTAGCTTGGAAAAAGGCAGCATCAATCTGGGACAAGTGGAAGATGAAAATGGCAAGCTTGTATCAGGAAACCAGCTTTTGGAAGAGTACCTGGAGGAAAGAAAAATCCATGAGGCCTTTTTACTGATTGAATCAAAGAAGTATAGTTTGTCCTATTTAGACATGTCAACGCTGACTTCTTTCTTCATAAAATATCTGAAAGAATTACCGGCTGATGAGAGAGTGGCACTGAATATTAGCCCGGAGAAAATCGATTATTATCAGGAGAAATTGGAGGAGTTGTAGAAAATCGATTAACTGAATCAGGTGATTGATTCAATCAATACGCCGCATCACTTGATGGAACTATATGCTGCTCCGAATATAGGTTTAATTGGGGGTTGCATTGTAGACTTATAATAGTACATTGACAAAGTCTATAACGATTATGAGGAACGAGAAAGTGAAATAGAACATGTAAAACTGAAAAGGACGCACAAATTTTGATACTGTAACTTTATATCCATAGAAAATACAGCATGTAGGTCATAATATACAAAGGAATGAATATAATGCAAGATGATTGGTTAATGAAGCAACTAACAATTGTGCCGTTAAAGTTATCTACGGTAAAAGAAACTAATGATGATCCTTTAATTGACGTGGAGGATGACATAACTGGTGAACGTAGATCTGTTCCACTCACTCAACTTCTACTCGAAAAAATAGTATTCTTGAAAATATCTGAAGCTGAAAATATACTCTTTGAAAGCTTGGGAAGGCTTTCAACATCACAAATTAGAAGTACCGCTGAATGGTTTTATAATAAACTTGATGAACTAAGTGAAGATGATTTGAAGCGAGGAGGTTTTTCAAAAGAAGAAATACTTCAAGGAAAAAGAGATATTGAGAAAACCATTGACACTTAACGGACGGGGACATTCAATAACCCTGTTCGGTGAGTGTCATTGCTGTATTGAGAAGAAAGTGACTGGAGTATTGTATGTAGATGCCTTGCTAGAAGTATTGAAAAAGAAAAACTGCTTTGTTGATGTTGCCAACAGAAAATATAAGTCATGCAGTAAGAGAGTACAGCATAATTAGCCAGTCTTCAAAAGCTTATAATATCAATAAATGATAAATATTGAAAAGCATGGTCTGGATTTTCTTCACCAAGCTTTTTTTGAGTGGTTACTGAAGATTTTAATTTAGGAAGTTAGGTCCATAGATAGGCCCTCATCTTTTATGCTATAATATACATTGAGACGAGTTCATATTTCTTTCTTCTTGTATAATATATAGAAATATTTTAACCCGTGAAAACATGTTCTACTTAGCTCATCGCTAGTCAGATTGAGAAGCTAGATTTATCTGTAAAGGTTGTGATGAAGCATCAAATACAATATAGAGTTCGAGTATTATGTAACTGAACTAGGTAATTGTCCGTTTCAAGAGTTTTTAGATGAATTATCGGAAAACGACAGAGATGATTTCTTGATTCTAATTGAGCAGGTTGAAATAATTGGTTTTCAACAATCTCAAAAATTAAGATTAACAAAGAATATGTCTGGTCAAGATAATCTGTTTGAACTAAGATTATCTGGCGAAGAAAATGAGCAAAGAGGCTTGTATTTTAAATATGACAAAGGCAAATACCTAATCACTCATGGCTTTACTAAAAAGACGCAAAAGACACCTAAGAAAGAAATAAAACGTGCAACTTCAATTAAGAAGAATTTCACTCAAAGAAATCGAGGTGGCAAGGATTGAATACAAAAGAATATATCGAAAATCGTTCTAAAACAGACGAAGAGTTCGGCAAAAGAATTGAGAAGAAACGTCAGCTTATGCCATTTGCCATTTCCATTCTAAATGTCCGTGCTAATTCTGATTTAAGCCAAGAAGACTTAGCGCAATTATTGAACGTTACTAAACAAGATGTTGACGACTGGGAAAAATGCCGAAAGGCTCCCGACGCAGATATATTGCCTAAATTAGCGAATGTTTCACATCATGCAGTGACAATAACTTTTGAGCCAGATCCTAATGTTGCATATGGCTAAATAGTATTTCCTCTCAAAAATAGTACCTTTGAACGTCCTTGCAAAATGTAGGGATGTTTTTCTTTGCCTCTATCCTGCTGCTTTTTCGACCGGGAATTGCCTGAAGCTCTCCTGATGCTGGTTTCTTCTCTTGAATGTATGTAGCGTAGAGCTGTTGGCTCTTTCGAAACGGAAAGACTAGGTAAAATGCAAAGTGAGACGCTCAAGCATGGATAACCATCAGCTGAAAACTAGACCACAAGATCATTAAGCACAATAGAAGGGCCCATTTCTACCTGTTAGTTTTGGTGTCTAAAGCATTTCTGTAGATCTCAGATAAGTTGATGTAACCTTGTAAAATTCACCCCATAACCATTCAATTGTCAACGAACAAACAGCAGCCCCCCCTAAATAAACCATTCTTACCCATAAAGAAGGTGCGGCGCGCACGCACATTCAAAGCAGCAACGTTTAGCTTGGAAAAGTACGTGGAGAAAAGAAAAATCCATGAGGCCTTTTTACTGATTGAATCAAAAAAGTATAGTTCGTCCTATTTAGACATGTCAACCTTGACTTCTTTCTTCATAAAATATCTGAAAGAATCACCTAATGGCTTACTCCGTCACTTACGGTCAATAAAAAGTCTACCACTGAATTTGTTGGTAGACTTTTTTACGTTTTGCAAAATGCAGGTGGACAATCAGATAGAGAAATCATAATTCTGAACAAATTCAATAAAGCTTGAAGTGGCTGCAGAATTAAAGGATTCCTTCGTGTAGCAAAGCCACGTGCTTCGGGAAAAGGGTTGCTGATTCAACCAGTGCAGCTCCTCCAAATAGCCATCAAAATTTTTCAAGCCGGTCTTTGGTAGTATGGACCAGCCTAATCCTTGTTTGACTAATTCCAGTGCAGCATCGACATTACTGGTGCTGAAACTAATATGAGGACGTTCAGAAAAGCGTTCGTCCCACCAGTGCTCGATTTGGTAGCTTAAGTGTGAGTCTGTTTGATAGTGAATGTAGTTTTTATGCTTCAATTCGTCAAAAGATATTTCCTGATGATAGGCAAGGCAAATCGGTTCGCTGAAAAGCAGTTTTTTCTCGGCCTCCCAAGCGTGGCCTTCTCGGAGAATCGCTACAGACAGATTTTTTTCTTGCAGCTGGCGATAGATTTTTCTGCTTAAATCGGTTTGAATAAAAAAATCCACCTTCGGATAAGCTTCCTTAAATTTTTCCAGAAGTGAAGGCAATTTGTAATGAGCAAAAATGGGGGTTGTTCCCAATCTTACTGTCCCTTGAAGATCGTTTTCTTCGGAATTCATTTGATTCAGCATATCATTATAGGCGTCCATAATTTTTCGACAGTGAATCAGAAAAATTTCGCCAGCAGGTGTGAAGGTGATCCCGTCATGATGACGAATTAATAACGGCTTTCCTAAGTAAGCCTCCACCTTTTTGATCCTTTTTGTCAAAGCGGGTTGAGACAAGAATAATCGGTCGGCTGTTTTAGTGATGTTTTGTTCTTCGAAAAGTGCTAGAAATAATTCGATATCCTTAAAGTTCATAGCGATCTCCTCATAACTTTTAGTAATGGCTGACATCAATATAAATCATTTTACATTATACCTCAATCCGCTAAAATTAAGGAAGTAAGAGAAAATGAGGGATAAACATGGGGAAAACAATCACAGAGAAACTTTTAGCCGAATCATTAGTGGAAGGCGAACTGATCAGAGGAAGCCGAATTGGTATTAAAGCCCATCAAACGTTGGGACATGATCTGAATGCGGTAATGACTTTTTTAGCTTTGGAATCTTTAGGTATTGATCAAGTAAAAACAGAAGTTTCCGTCCAATACATCGATCACAATATGCTGCAGGCAGATTACAAGAATGCCGATGATCATCGCTTTTTACGGGAAATGACGGCTAAGCTGGGAGTGATTTGTGCCCGTCCCGGCAGCGGTATTTGCCATCAATTGCATTTAGAGCATTTTGGCATTCCGGGCAAAACCTTAATTGGCGGTGATTCTCATACCACTGCCCAAGGAGCATTGGCGATGTTTTCTGTCGGTGTGGGCGGGTTTGATGCCGCGATGGCGATGGCAGGTGAGCCGCTTTATATCACCATGCCTAAAATCGTGAATGTACGACTCACTGGACAGCTCCAACCCCAGGTCTCGGCTAAAAATATTATTTTTGAAGTGTTGCGACGACTCTCGGTTCGAGGGGCCGTCGGAAAAGTTTTAGAGTATACCGGTCCTGGAGTAGACAGCCTAACTGTAGCCGAACGATCTACAATTGCCAATATGGGGACCGAAACAGGGGCAACTACCTCGGTTTTCCCAAGCGATCAAGAGACACGAAAATGGTTGCGAGCCTATGGTCGTGAACAGGATTGGCAGGAAATTTCAGCTGATGCAGATGCTGTTTACGATGAACAGCTTGAGATTGATCTGACTTCACTAGTCCCATTGATAGCACTCCCTGGATCACCAGATAATGTAGTACCGGTAACCGAAGTAGAGGGAACGAAGATTGATCAAGTGATGCTGGGCAGCTGTACGAATACGGCTTTAAACGATATTTTATCTATCGCAAACATTTTAAAAGGGAAAGAAATTTGCGGGAGTGTCGATGTTGGCCTGTACCCATCCACGCGAACGGTGATTCGAGAGAGTATTAAGCGGGGTGCTTATGACGATATCTTAGCAACAGGCGTAAGATTCTTTGAGCCCAGCTGCGGCGGATGTAACGGATGCGGCTACGCACCACAGAGCAAGGGCGTTTCGATCCGAACTACGCCGCGAAACTTTCACGGACGCAGCGGTACAAAAGATGATCAGGTGTATTTATCTGGGCCAGAAATCGCCGCTGCTTCTGCGATTACTGGTGTAATAACAGACCCACGACGGCTGAACGTTCCAGAATTCACCTATGAATTACCGGAAAAATTTATTGAACCGGGAAATCTCTTTTATCCTAATGAAAAATACGCAGGACCGATCCATTATGGACCCAACATCAATCCCATTCCGACATTTTCTGAAATGCCGGAGCAGTTTACACAAAAAGTCCTGCTTAAATTGCCAGACAATGTGACAACCGATCAAATCTGTCCAGCAGGTGCGCTGTATTTGCCTATACGTTCAAATATTCCCAAGATCGCTCAACATTCCTTTATGCTAGTTGATCCCGAGTTTCCTCAAAGATCCAAAAAAGAACAAGGCGGAATTCTGATTGCTGGCGAAAATTATGGGCAAGGCTCCAGTCGAGAACAGGCCGCGATTATTCCTCGTTATTTAGGAATAAGCACAGTGATCGCCAAAGGGTTTGCTCGTCTGCATTTAGCCAATATGGTGAATTGGGGCTTACTGCCGTTGCAATTTTTAAAGGAAGAAGATTATCAGACACTCGAGCCTGAAGATGTATTGAACATTCAAACTGAAGATATCCAAGTGGATGCGCCATTTAAAATACTGAACCAAACCAAAGGCTATTCGTTTTTAGTCAATACCCCCATATCAAAAGAAGAACTAGCAGTCGTGCGCTGCGGAGGAAGAATCAACGAGCTGAAGCAACGTATTACGTAAAAAAGGAAAGAAGGTGGATAAAATAGATAATCATTTTGCAAAATTGGTTGAAGAGGAACAACAAAGAATCGCTGATCTTAAAGCCAGAAAGTCCCACAAAGAAAATCCAAGCAGCCGATGATCGGCGTTTTGCCAGGGGCTGGCATCGGCGCACTTTTAGTAGAGCAAGCGATGCGTATGTTAACCTACTTATTAGAAGATGACCTGAAGGATGGGGAAATTGAGATTCGCTTGATTGACGGATTAACCTTGGAGGATCGTTTAGCCCACAACTGAGCGAAACAAAAAATAGAACTGGCAGCTAGGAAATCATTTTTCTCTGAAAAAATGAGTCTGATTCTCACCACTTTCTCTGAAAAAATGAGTCTGATTCTCACCACGCGTACCATTCTACTATGATCTCGTTATAGTGTTCAGATTTGGAATCTTTACTTGCTTTCGAACAATTAATCACTGCAAAAAGTAGAACTGGCAATAGTTAGTGAGTAGAACAAAAAGGACCATTCACATAATAACTCTGACAACTGTTAATTGCCTAGCGAATTATGTGAATGTTCCTTTTCTATGAGTTGCTAGCGTAAGTTACCACGAATTTCTTCTATTTGCTCGACAGAAAGTCCTGTGTACTTCACAATTTTTTTAACAGGTTCATTTTCCTCCAGCATATACAAAGCAATCTCGATTTTTTCCTCTTCGCGACCTTCTTTAATGCCACGTTCAATCCCACGCTCTTCAGCTTTCCTCTCCACAGTAGATACTACGGCATCATTAATCATTTTTGCCTTGTTCATATCCATAATCATATTCCTCCTGCTATTTCGTTAATAAGGAAATCATTTTTCTCTGAAAAAATACGTCTGATTTTCACCACTTGTGCCAGCACACCAATGCATTGAATATTTCAAATGGGAACGAATAAAACACTGATAATTAGCTAATGACATCTAAAAAAATCTAGAGCTCTATTAAAGGTTCTTCGATTAATTCACGTCCTCTTGAATTTTCTTAATTTGCTCAGCTGTAAGTCCTGTATACTTCACAATTTTTTTAACGGGTTCATTTTCTTCCAGCATTTTCAGGACAAACTCCACTGCTTTCATATCAGCGCCTTCCTCCAAAGCATAAGCAATTTCAGCATCCTTAATAGCCTGCGCCTTATCCACTCTCATAATCATCGTTTGTTCCTCCTTTCCCATTGAATGATAGTCCGTTATACGCTGCGCTTCCTTCAAATAATCCGGGGCATCCTTACTGACTTCACCAGTAGTAAAGAATTTTTGCCAGTGATACGCGGCACTGGATTTTTCAATATTCACATTCTTCAAACTGAAAAAGCAAAGCATTAAAATCTTCTGTTTCCGTTTATTCAAAAATGGCTTATACGTCTTGTCATTACGCAAACTAAAGGTCTGGATCGCATCTTCGTCTTCTTCAAATAAATCAAAGTCAATAATGTTGATCCCGTAAGCAGGACACAGCGGAGAGTAGTTGTTGCTCTCCACATAAGTCTTTGCCTCTTCATCGCCAAATGGAGATGTATAGACATTCGCTAAATAGAAAATAGCCCGTTCTTCAAAGAATTGATGCGGATTTACCTGCATTTCGATCGTAACCTGACTGCCGTCCTCAGCTACTGCCAACACGTCGACTTCTGTACGCAAAATCTTGGTTTTATTAAATGTTTTCTTGTAACTATCAATGTGGTACGTTTCTCTTGGTATTAGTGTCTTAAATTCTTTGCCTAAAATGTCTCGAACAAAGGCCTTTAGGATGTGGGATGATCCTTGTCCCGTCATTAATTTTTTGAAGATCAGATCGTTGGTCGCTTTATATTGCATTATTTTCTCCTCCGCTTTCAGCGATAGAGAAGATTTCACCAATAGTATACCACGGCAAACTATTCTCTATCAAAATTTGCTTACAGTTAAAGGTACGCAAAAAAAGAGAAATTTCTCGAAAAAATCCCAAAAAATTTGAATGAACGCAAAAAATTCACTTGCTGCTTGAAAGAGGGGAGGTACTTTCCTCCTGCTGTTTTATTCTCATCATTTCTGTTAAGATCTCGATATGGTGTTCAGATTTGGAGTCTTTACTTACTTGCGAACATTTAATCACTGCAAAAAGTAGAACTGGCAGCTAGTTCGTTAATAGGGAAATCATTTTTCTTTGGAAAAATGAATCTGATTCTCACTGCGCATACCATTCTACTATGATCTCGTTACAGTATTCGGATTTGAGATTCTTAATTCCTTTCCAGCGACCGATCACTGCAAAAAGTAGAACTGGCATCGTATAAATATGTAGTTTTCAAAGGTCGGATGTTCACAAGTGAAAAATAACCCCCTAAATAAACCATTCTTACCCATAAAGAAGGTGCGGCGCGCACGCACCTTCAAAGCAGCACCGTTTAAGACGATGGCCGTCTATGAGTAAGTTTGGTTTATTAATATCCGGCTTCACAAACTATCTTTGTCGTTTTTAAGCGAGTTTGAAAAGCCGGTACTTCTTATGGTGTCGGGAGCAATGCTTGATAGACAGTCAGGGCAAATGTTCCTTACCTAGGATGAACATTAGCATCCCTCCTTTAATTAGAGTTCAGCCATAGCCATAAATACTGTAAGTTTAAGCATCGCCACCTATTCACCACAAGAGGGTGGGGCCGCTAGTTAGCGTTTTTTCTTTTTCCCTTTTTTCTTCTTCTTGTTGGCTTCATGATAGGCTCGCAGTCGATCGACTTTTTCTTTGCGAGGGTTAGTCGATTTCTTAACCGGAGTATTCTCTTCGATTGATCCCTCGGTTTCTGCTTTAGCAGGAATTGCTTCAGGTTCAGCTTCTTTTGCGACAGCCCTGGACAGAGAATCTGGATTCACTACGGGATCTTTAGCAGTTGTTGTTCCTGCTACCATTGCGTCCAAAGTAGCTTTCGCTTGGCTGTGAATGCCTGCTTTTTCCAAGACCGTTTTCGATACGCCCGCAGCTTCGGTTGTTGTTAGTGCAGACTTGCGATCAACTTCAATTGCTGCTGTTTCAGCAGGTTTTACTGCTTTTGGTTCTTCGATTTGTTTTACTTCTTCGACTGGAGTAACTTCATCCGCAATAATAAACGGCGCAAAAGCGTTGTCGGGATCTGCGACATAAGTTTCGGCCTGTTGACTTAGATCAAAGATCGGTGTTTCGATGGTTTCCACAAATTTGGCAGAAACGACTTTGCAAAATTGGCGAACGCCGTCTTTTTGGAACAGGTTCAAGGTGGTCATGGCTTCTAATGCTTCCTTGATTTTTTCAGGTGCTTTATTTGGATCTGGGTTGTTGTACGTCCAACGGTGGTTTTTACCGTGGGCATTTTCAAATACAGTTACTAGTTTTAACATAGTTTATATTCTCCTTTATTAGTTCATTTTTTATTTTTCAGGAACTTTCCGAGAGTTCGGATTTGGTTCCAGTGACAGGTACAGTTGCTTGGACGACTTCCATTAAATCAGTAGTGACATGTTGAGGTGGAAAACATCTGTCTGACACGATTTCCAACTCGCCTTTTTCAAAGTATTCGGTAAAAAAATAGAAATAGCGGCGTAAAGCACGATTGATGGTGGCCTTACTAAATAAATGGCGCACTAAATCCTTCAAAAATAGGTCGAAATCCTGTTCACCCAGCTGATTCCGGATTTTCATGGCTAATAACAGCTGGATGGTGACGGCACTATTTTTGGTTTCTTGATAATAAGCAATGATCTGCTCTCTTAATGTTGCGGCTTTTGAATGAAAGACTTGATATTGCGTAAATGGTAGATCGGTCATACGATTTTCCTCCTGAAGTTTTTTGTTCCGGCCGGTGACTAAAAGATAAACCAAAACCATAAAAGAACAAAACCCGATTTTTGCCAAAAAGGGTACTTATTTGCCAGGCTGAAAATACAATTTGTTGAATTGATCGCATAGTAAATTTTACTTAAAGCAATTTTGGGGGTGTTTTGACAATTTTCGATTTTGGAGGGGAAATGTGGCAAAAGCTGATATCATAGGGTTCTTTACATACAGGTGGTAATGAGTAAGAAAAGATCATCTGATAAAATAACGTTTTCATTAGGAGGTGAATTCCGACTTTCCTGCAAAACAATAAAAAAAGAAGGACTCCCCTGTGCAAAAAAACCAGGTAGAATCCTTCTTCTCATTCAGTCTAATCATCGATTTCGGGGAAATCCCCGGTATAATTGCGGTACCAGTGCAAGTGCTCCTCCAGCTTGTAGCGATTCATGAATTCTCCTGGAGTCAAGAGCCATTCCTGCAGAATCTTGTGTTTACTTAACTGAAAGCCAAAGGGAGTAGTTGGGAGACTGACATAGTCTAATGGTTGTCCATTAGAAAGTAAGATGGCGGAATAATCTCGCCGATAGGTTGCCAAAGAATAGACAGCCTTGCTTGCGGTAGCAATGAACGATTTTTTTAACAGAGGAACTTCAACAGTTAGACCGTTGTTCAACCGCGCCATACATACGCGATCCTTTTCAACCACTTGATCGATAGCTAAAGGATTCAGCCAAATCGAATTCTCGGGCTTAGTGAGGGGGAATAAGGCAAAATGAGCATTGACCATCGGCACTTTTTTTGACGGCAGCGATTGTAAAGACAAACAAACCCGCTTCATCAGCTGGTAGTCCATCAAGCGATGTGCCGCAAAGAATTTTTCGATTACTGCCAAGGTTTTTTCATTTGCCAGATAAGGCTTGTGATCCTGCACAATCAAGGTGCCTTTATTATTTGGTACAGGACAAATTAAACTAATCTCCCCCCTCATCATGTCATGAAATACGGCAGAAGCAGCTAAGATCTCCTGCCAGTCCTTAGATAATTTTGTGGGGATTAAACATTTTCCATCAAACAATTCGCTTTTTACCTCGTTCATCAAAACCACTCCAATTCTTACCAATTGTCATTTCGTTTTATCAAAAAAATTTCTCAAACTGCTATTAAATCATAGAATAGCCTTCAGCAAGGAATAATAGGGAACTATGCCGCTGGATTGAAAAGCTGAGCCCTAACAATCCAACGTAAAAGGGTAAAGTCCCCTACTAGATCAAGGCGGTGGGGAGTCCTCTTTGGATAGATAGCGGTTTCAGCATTGGATAACACCTCTGCATTAACAGCAAATCATCCGTAAACAGCTTTTCTTCCATCCCGCACCTGGTACCTTCGCCGATCAGCTGCAATAAGGTTGGCTGCTCATTTTGTTATTCTAGCTGGCTGATAGCACGTCAAAAACGCTAGAAGGTCCCATCCATGCAGCCAGATCATTGAGGAGATATTTCCACTGACATTCACCAGCGTATGCTTGCTACACCCTCAATTATACGGTACTTTCGGCTTTTGTAAATCACTTATTTCAAAATAAAAATCGACTTAAAAAAGTTTATTCGTGTGGGGTGAAATTTGGGAACAAATAAACATTTTGCAAATCGAAGCATTTAGTTATTTAATTCAAACCGGTATATCCAAGACAGCGAGATCTATCAAGCGAAATAGCTGGTCAATCAATCGTTGGAATCTGTGAATATTGATTATTTAAACAACAATCACGGGTCTGTTACCCGGTTGAATCTTTTATTAATGATTAACAAAAACATTATATTACAACTTTTTTCCGAACAAAAAAATTTAGGAAAAAGCGATAGCTGTAACTTGGGAGGAGTCGATCTGACGTGGCAGCTATGAGGACTGATCAGGAGAGGCACGTATTCAGTTGAACTGAACATAGACTGATAAAAAAGTTTCAACATGCTTTAAGGATTTTAGATAATGCGCACTGTGTATAATGTACGAGTGACACAGATAAGCAATGAATGATTCGTCACCATTATTCATCTTTCCAAAAAATGTATAATTTTAAGAAAGACCATCTACGTTTTGATTGGATCATCCTGAAAACGATGACAAAAAAATAGCTAGTCGGGGGGACCGACTAGCAAGGAGTTAGATATTGAAAAGGTGTTACGGTTCTAAGGTATCTCCATTATACCATAAACGGCATATATTTTTGCCCACTCTTAGATAAAAATTGGTGCTTACAAGAGATTTTACTGAGGGAAAAATACGAAATTCCCCCATGTTTTCGAGCAGCAAATCCAGAAAAATCTCTTCTCTTTTTCGCCAAAAAACGGAAGAATTTCGAAAAGTCAAGTGCAATTTACGTCCAAAACATACAGATTACAACATTTGAGCATACAGTTTACACCATTTGGCCCAAAACAGCGGGGAAAGTTGGTATAATTAATAATAATACGAAAAAGTGATCGGAATTTATTGAAGAAGTTTCGCAGGTCATTTTTATATGTAAAAAAATTGGTTGAGTGGAGGTTTGCTGAGGGATAAAGATCGGACGATGATTGCTGTCTGTTTTTTTGTAAAAAGTCGAAAATCCATTATTTTTATGAGACCGCTTGTACCAGCAAAATGAGTGAAGCATAGTGAATTGAATTTTTAACTCTTGTTGGAATGTTTTGATTTGGATAAAAAATATTTGTATTCGTCTGTCAGTTGATTCTTGTTTGGTCAATATAGAAAAATTGTAAATTGGATTTGTTAGGAAATTGAATGGAGATAGAAATGAGGGGGGAAGACAATGAAAAGGAAAAATGAAGGTACTAAGGTTCATCTGGGGAAACAAAAGCACCAATTTTCTAAAAAGAAGTTTAACAAACAGCTGATTAGTGTTACCAGCACGGCTCTGCTTTTATTCAGTAACTATGGGTTATTCCCATTGCAAGTGCTGGCGGAGGAAACAACCGACACCATTAGTGAAACAAATGAGGAAATAGGATCAATAACTCAGGACCCACTCGCACAAACAGCGACAACTGAACCTAGCTCATCAACGGAATCGGAAGCAGCACCTATAACAGAAGCCGCTCCGCAGCAAACAACAGAATCAATTGCTGAAGCCACTACTGCTTCCAGTGAACAAACTGAGCCCCTCCAACGGGCGGCAGCTGTTTCAGAAGCGGAATCTGAGGAATTAACAGATCGAACACCTAGAAATTTAACTTGGGAAACACGAGATATTGATTCAAATACAGTAGAAATAACCGGTTATATAGGTAACCCCACCTCGATTATTATTCCTTCAGTCATTGATAATAAATCAGTAGTGATTGATTTGAAAGAAGTATTCGGTGAAGCCCTATATGAAACAACTACTTATTTTGAAATTAAAGAATCACAACCCGGTTTTTCTCCAGTTAAGCTTACGGGGACTTTAGATAGGCTGTTCTATGGGGACTATACTAGTAATCCACTAATTGAACAGGTTTCCTTCGGCGATGCTGATATAACTTCAATTGATTCAACCTTTCGTATGTTTTCAAACTGTACAAATTTAACATCTTTAAACGTGACGGGATTGGATACATCTAGTGTGACGTCTATGAGGGAAATGTTTAACGGTTGCAGCCAACTGGAAACTCTGGACTTGAGTGGCTGGAATACGTCTAGGGTGACGTTAATGTACGCTATGTTTGACGGCTGTAGTAGTCTGAAAACCCTAGATTTGAGCGGTTGGAATACATCTGAAGTGTTGGATATGAGCTTTATGTTTCGCGGCTGTAGCGAACTGGAACCCCTGGATTGGAGTGGCTGGAATACGTCTTCTTTGGATACCATGATGTTTATGTTTTCCGGTTGCAGCCAACTGGAAACGCTGGACTTAAGCGGCTGGAATACATCTAAAGTGAAGAATGTGTTTAGTATGTTTGACGGCTGTAGTGGTCTGAAAACCCTAGACTTGAGTGGTTGGAATACATCTAGTTGGAAGGATTCGGCTATATTTTTCATGTTTGCAGGTTGTCAAAATTTGACAAAACTGACTATTTCCTCAGAGTTTGAATTTAAGGATGCTGACCACGGTTTGCTGAAACTTTCAGATTTAGGACTTGGTGAGAAGACAAAGGTTTATTGGGAAGATAATTTTGCAAAAACTTATAACACCACTGAGGAGATGATAGCTGCTCATAACTTGCTGAACGATGGTGAAGTCCATGTATACAAGATTCAAAAAGAGCATGAGGTTTCTTTTAAACTAGACGGTGGTAGCGGGAATACGCCTGACTCGCATTATGTTTTTGAAGGCCAGACAGCAACTGATCCAAACTACTCAGGTACAAGAGGTGATCAAGTTTTTGATGGTTGGCGGCTGAATGGAGCCCCTTTTGATATTACGAAAGATTCTATTAATGCACCATCAGAACTAGTAGCAACTTTCCGGAATAAGAAATACAAAGTTGAGTTCTATCCAGAAAAAGGCTCCGAATCTTTTTACTCTCAAGATTTTGAATACAGCGAGAGTAAAGAGTTAACGCCAAATAGCTTCACTAAAGTAGGGTATCATTTCAAAAACTGGAAGACTGAATCCGGGAGTACTACTTATAGTAACGGACAAAGTGTCGCAAACTTAACTGACGTTGATTATGGGATCGTCAAACTAATCGCTGAATGGCGAGCGAATACTTACGATATACAATTTATTGCAAATGGTGGAACGGGTTCTATGGCGAATCAGTCCATGACCTACGGTGAGCCGAAGAAACTAACTGACAATAGTTTTGCCAGAAAAGGTTATCAGTTTGTTGGGTGGTCAACAGAACCAGATGGGGAAATAATCTATAACGATGGCGAATCAGTCCAAAACTTAACGACTGAGAATAATGGCACTGTCCCTTTTTACGCTCAGTGGAAGTTGGACAGCGGCTTAGTGGAAAAAGAAATCAAAAAACAAGCGCCTACCAAAGTATATAACGGGAATAGAGAACACGAATTCAACGTGGATCTTACCAGCATAACAGAAGAAACTGCTTTCCCTCTGAAGATAAAGGTCACTGGTACATTTGCCAGCAAGGATGCCAAAGACCAAGCCTTCACCATTAAAAGTTGGGAAGTTGTTGAAGGGAATGCCAAAATTGACCCGTTAGCTGCATCGTTTGAGATAGATAAAGGGAAAATTACACCTCTTGAACTGACTCAGGAACAATTAGTATTCACAGAGGGCACGGAAACGAAGACCTATGACGGGAGAGTAACCAGCGAACTAAAAGGCGAGATCGCGACTAATGCCCTATTAGGTAGTGATGAGGCTAAGTTAGTCATCACCAACGCTGAATACGATACCAAAGATGTCGGCACTGACAAGAATATCACCTACGTCTGGAACTTGGACGGCCCGCAAAGTGCTAACTATAGTTTGCCGCAAGAACGAGAAGTGAAGGGCACGATTACGAAACGGGCAATTACACCGGTTTGGAGCAAGCCTGAGAAGCCATATGATGGAACCACGGCAGCTGATGTTACTGTTAAATTGCCTGAAGTAGTTGGAACAGAGGATGTCAAAGCTACCTTTGATGCAAACTTCAAGAACGCGGATGCAGGTACGGATAAAGAGATTGATATTCAAAATGTCAATTTGACCGGTGACGATATAGGTAACTATTCAATTGATGAAATTGGAACGACTACAGGAACGATTAAGAAAAAGGATCTGAAGGTGACCTGGTCGGCTGAAGACAGAGAATATAATGGAACCACGGATGCAACCGTCAATGGCGCTTTAGACGGCGTACTACTTAATGAAATAAATAATGTAGAGATTACCGGCACTGGATCATTTACAAACAAAGATGTTGGTGAAAACAAACCAGTGACTATTACTAATACTGAGCTGACAGGTTCGGCTGCTAAAAATTATCAAGTCTCAGAGACAGCCGATGCAACAGTTACGATTTCGCCATATCAGATTCAAGACAATCAAATAAACTTTATCAATCGAGATAAAGCTTTTGATACAACCAAATCAGCATCACAGCTGAAAGCAACTCTGCAAAATGGGGTTCCATTTGCAGATGACAAGTTGAGTATTTCCATAACTGACGCAACCTATAATCAATCAGATATTGGTAATGATATCGGCATCACCTACAATTGGGCGCTAACCGGTGGGGATAGAAAAAATTACAAGTTGCAGGAGCCGTTAGCAGTAACTGGGAATATCATCAATGCTGATTTGACGGAAGAAACAGTGATCGAAAGGATCAAACTACAAGCGCCAACCAAGGAATATAATGGCGAAAAAGGGCACACGTTTGAGATTGATATCACGGAGTTAGCGGAAAAGAAAACCCGTAGTACCACTAAGATTATCTTAGAAGTGACCGGTGAATTTATTCAGGAAGACGCAGGGGATAGAAAATTCACTGTTAAAAGCTGGAATGTGACTTCTGGAAATGCAGAGCTGTCTGCCTTAACTAAGCCATTTACTATAGATGGAAAGATCACTCAAAAGGCCCTCACTGCTGAATGGAATAAACCAACAAAAGAATACGATGGCAAGACAGCTGTGGAAGTAGTGGGTACACCAGAAGGGTTGGTTGGTAGTGATGCAGTCACTATTTCTGCGAAAGGCAATTTCAAAGATAATGCAAATGTTGGTCCAAACAAAGACATCGATATTGATGAAATTAAATTAGAAGGTACAGATGCAGGGAACTACTCAATCGATGAAACTAGTACTACCACCGGAGCCATTACAAAATATGTATTGCAGGCAGATCAAATCGAATTTAGTAAACTAAATAAAGAATACGACAAGTCTAAAGCCAGTTTGCTAGAGGCAACCTTCAAAGAAAGAGTGCTATTTGGGGAAGATAAGGTAGCTATTGAAATCACTGAAGCAGCATACGCCGATGATCAAGCTGGGAAAGAAAAAGCCATCAGCTACAAATGGAAACTCACTGGTGAACAAAGCGGGAACTACAAGTTGCTGGATGAAGTAGATGTCAAAGGTGAGATCACTAAAAAAGGATTAACTGCTAAGTGGAGCAATCCAACCAAAATCTACAATGGTCTAACAGCGGCTGCCGTAACTGGTGAGCTGCAAGGTGTGATTTCTAAGGATGTTGTTGAAGTTGCCTTTGATGATGCAAACTATAAGGATGCCAATGCCAGTGAGACGAAGCAGGTAGATATAAACAACATCCGTTTGACCGGTAAGGATGCGGGCAACTACTCTATGCCAGATAAGGCTACTACGACGGGGATAATTAATCCGTTTGTATTGCAGGAAGATCAAATTCAATTTAGCGAATACAATAAAGTGTACGACAAAGAAGTCGATAGCCGGATGAAGGCAACGATCAAAGATGATGTATTAGTTCCGTCAGACAAGGACAAAGTAGCTATCGAAATCAGTGAAGCAGCATTCGCCGATGAGCAAGCTGGTTCAGGAAAAGCTATCAGCTACAAATGGAAACTGACTGGTGACCAAAGCAGGAACTACAAGCTGCTGGAAGAAGTAGCTGTCAAAGGCGAGATCACCAAAAAAGGGTTGAAAGCTACCTGGTCAGCAGCCGATAAAGTCTACGATGGAACCACTAAAGCAACAGTGACCGGTACTTTGGAGGGAATGATTCCTGGAGAAGAAACTGCTGTAAGCATTAACGGTACGGGAGAATTTACGAACAAAAATGTTGCTGGAACAATACCAGTGACGATTACCGACAGTAAACTAGCCGGTGATGGAGCCAAAAACTATGAAGTGACTGAAACAGTGGACGCAAAAGCCAAGATTACGGCTTATCAAATTAGCGAAGACCAAATTACCTTTGAAAATCTGAACAAACCATTTGATACTACCGATTCGGCAGCGCAAGTAACTGCGAGCTTACCAGAAGAAGTACCGTTTGCAAAAGATGACCTAAGTATAGGTCTAACGGATGCGAAGTATAGCCAACCAAATATTGGTAAGGAACTAACTATCACCTACAACTGGACGCTAACCGGTAAAGATGCTGAAAACTATCAATTA
This sequence comes from Candidatus Enterococcus moelleringii, assembly GCF_017377575.1. Taxonomy (GTDB): domain Bacteria; phylum Bacillota; class Bacilli; order Lactobacillales; family Enterococcaceae; genus Enterococcus_A; species Enterococcus_A moelleringii. Next base: position 150,361 of record NZ_JAFREM010000012.1, on the reverse strand, counting down.
CCTGGCATGCCAACGGTAACCGGTAATATTACGGACGCGGTTCTGACTGAACAGGCTGTGATCGATCAGATTAATAAGGTAAAGGCAACGAAGGTTTATAACGGCAACGAAAATCACAAATATACCATTGACATCACTGAGTTGGCTAACAAGAAAACCCGAACTGCGACGAAGATTGAGTTGGAAGTGACTGGTTACTTTGATCAGAAGACGGTGGATGCCAAAACCTTCACGGTTACTGGCTGGAAAGTGATTTCTGATAATGCAGAGGTGCCAGCGTTTGGTAAATCCTTTGATATAGAAGGAACCATTACGCAAAAACGCATCTCTGTTGACTGGGATCACCCGGAGAAGACCTACGATGGCAAAGATGAGGTTGAAATTAGTGGCACACTGAAAGGCTTAGTTGAAGGTGACGAGGTATTCGCTACCACCACGGCAATCTTTGTGGATGCCAATGCTGGTACGAATAAGGAAATGATTATTCCGGAGGCTGTCGTGACGGGTAAAGACGCAGCCAACTACTTGGTTCTTCCTTCAAACAATGGTGATATCAAGGGAACCATCAACGCTTATGAATTACAGCCGGATCAAATTGAATTTACGGGATTGAACAAAGAGTACGATAATGAAGTTGATAGTTTACTGAAAGCTGCGATTAAGGACAAAGTATTGTTTGGTAAAGACAAAGTTGCAATTAAAATCACTAAAGCGGAATTTAACGATGTGCAAGCGGGTAAAGACAAAGCGATCAGCTACAGCTGGACGCTAACTGGTGAACACAGCGGGAACTACAGTCTGCCGAAAGAAGAGAAAGTAGCCGGCGAGATTACACCGAAAGCTTTGACAGCCGAATGGACCGCTGAAGGTAAAGTGTACGATGGCACGACAGAAGCTGCTGTTACTGGCAAACTAACTGGGCTAATTGGTGAAGATAAAGTAACTGTTAAAGGAACTGGTGCTTTTGAAGATAAAAACAGTGGACCAGACAAGAAAGTAGATGTTACCGCGATTCAGTTGGAAGGTGCCGATGCTGGTAACTATACTGTACCTGAAAATAGTGAGATAAAAGCAGCAATTTTGGCTTATCAAATCAAGGAAGACCAAATTACTTTTGGTAATCTGAACAAACCATTTGATACGACAGATTCAGCAGCGCAAGTAACTGCGAACTTACCAGAAGAAGTACCGTTTGCGGCGGATGACCTAAGTGTTGCTCTGACCGATGCAGTCTACGCTCAATCAGATATTGGTGAGGATATTGGTATCTCTTATGAATGGGCTTTGGCCGGTAAGGATGCACAGAATTACCGCTTGCCAGAAGACAAGAAAGTCTTGCAAGGAAATATTACGGAAGCAGTAATGACGGAAGCAGCAGTGATGGAACAGATCAAGCAGGTAACACCAACTAAAGTGTACGATAGAAATACGGATCACACGTTTACTGTTAATATCACGGACGCAGCCCAACGGAAGACCAGGGACGCAACTCAGATTCTGTTGGAAGTAACTGGCGAATTCGTCCAAGCTTCGGCAGGTGAACAAGTCTTCAATGTTACTAGCTGGAGAGTTACTTCAGGTAATGCGACATTGCCAGCTTTGACAAAACCATTCCAAGTAACTGGTGAGATTCAGCCGAGAGCTATCACCGTAAATTGGAGTGCAGCCGATAAGGAGTACGACGGATCACTAGATACACCACTGACCGCCGTTTGTGAGGATATTCTTCCTGACGATGAAGTAACCTTCGCAGCCACTGGAACCTACGACGACAAGAACTGCGGCAGCCATGAAGTTCGTTTGGATGCGGCAAGTGTTCAGTTGTCCGGTGCACATGCAGGTAATTATATAGTAGAAACTCAAAATGATACCTGCAACATCGAGATTACGCCACGGCCGGTGACAGTTGAGTGGCAAGTGGCAGATAAGGTGTACGATGCGAAACCTGATGCGACAGTAACTGGTACTTTGAACAATCTTGTACCTGATGATGAGGTAATGGTGGCAACCACTGCTCAGTTTGTCGATAAAAACGTCGGTGACAACAAGCCTGTTCACGTGAATACGCCAACCTTCAGTGGAGCAGATCATCAGAACTACACGATCACAGCGCCAGCTGAAGTTGCGGCAACCATCAGTCCTTACAACATTCAGTTGGATCAGATCAGCTTTGGGCAAACAGTCAAAGCTTTTGATCAAAGTGCAGCGGCTAAACTAACCGCTCGACTGATTGGATTGCCATTAGAACTGGATGATTTGCGAATCGATATTACGGATGCTCGTTATCCAGACAGCGACATTGGTGAAAACAAAGCCATCAGCTATGACTGGAAATTGACCGGAGCAGACGAGGCCAACTATCGCTTGCCAGAAAAACCAGCGGTAACCGGTGCGATTGCAGCGCCAACTGTTGGTGACGATACGCAAGCCCGAATCATTGAGTTGTTGAAACAACAGACACCTGAGAAAGAATACGATGGAAATTCAGTGCATCAATTTGAGTTAGATATTACCAGCGCTTTCGGTGAACCAACCAGACGTGCAGCGACACCGACTCAGATTCTGTTGAATGTGACCGGAACCTTTGAACAATCCGATGCCGGTGAACGAAGCTTCAATGTGACGGATTGGAACATCACTAGCAACAATGCAGTAATCGGTGAACTTCCAGCCGGGATTGTTTTGGAAGGTACGATTACCAAACGCGTAGCGACCATTCGCTGGACCGTAGCTGATAAGATTTACGATGGAACAACTGCCGCGACCGTTCAAGCAAGCGTTAATGGACTTGTCGCAAATGATCGAGTGACTGTTAAAGGAGTCGGAGCGTTTGTCGATAAGAACGCCGGAGCCAACAAAGCTGTAACCATCACCAGCAGTGAAGTTACTGGCGATGCAGCAGTAAACTATGAGTTTGCCACACCGGACATTGGTATTACTGCTAATATCCAACAAAAAGCACTATCCATTCACGGCGTGCAAACCGTGAACCGTCGGGCAAATGACAGTCGTTTGGTAGATTTAGTTGGTACGAATGCCGCTTTAGAGGGTGTGCTGCCAGCAGACCAAAACGCTGTAGGCTTCAACTTAGGTCAAGGAACCATGGCGGATGCGGCAGCTGGCAACGGCAAAGCAGTTACCACCAATATCCAGCTGACTGGCGACGAAGCAGGCAACTACACCTTGACTCAGCCGACTGATTTGACGGTGGATATTACCAAGAAGAAAGTCATCGTGACCATCGTCGATGAAAATGGCAACAAGCAAGAAGTCGAGCTGGAAGAAGGGGCGAAGCTGCCGAGACCAAAAGATCCGGTGAAGGACGGCTTTACCTTTGAGGGCTGGTACGCGGATGAAGCTCTGACGCAGCCATTCGATTTCGATCAGCCGATTACTGGAAATGTAACGCTGTATCCAAAATGGAGCAGAAATATACCAGTCGCTACCACGACCAATCGGAATATAGTCACACCAAGAGTGGTAACAAGTTCTGGAAATACCACCACTTCTTCAAGTGGGAAATCCTTGCCGAGCACAGGTGATTCCCTCAACAATATGTGGTCAATGTTAGGACTAGGCGCAATTGCTTCGGCGATTGCCGCTTGGAAGAAACGTAAAGGATAATACGAACATGCACCGCAACCAGAGTTTTGGTTGCGGTGTTGTTTTGTATACGACTAAATAAATTTGCTTTGAGGACAGTATTGAAATACGTCTGAAATGTCGTAATTCAATTTCAGAAGAGTGACTCTATGCTTTATAGACAATATCAGTTTTCTATAAAGGAGGGCTATTGCTGAACTATGCTTGATCTATCAACACTTTTTCATCTTTCTAAAAAATATATCTTTTCTGCAAAGAACGAGATGAAAGCCTAATGCAAAAAAAATAGATAGACGAATGTGCTTTTCACACAGCGCTTATCTTCTTTTTGCTACAACGAATTCAACGCATCCGTCGTTTTGTCATTCTCAATATGCGTATACAAAGTTGTCGTCGTCGAACTGTGTCGCAGCTTGTGGGGTGACCCGAACTTTGAACTGGGCTGAGTATTTTACTAGCATTTCTTCCATCATTGTACCGGTGTTAGGGCAATGATATAATTTACAGATATATTATCAATTAGCTAGTGTGAAAGGGGATCAGAGGATGAGCAAGGTTTACAAATACAAGAAAATTGATGCATTTACTGCTGGGAAATCGTTGGGCAATCCGGCGGCGTGTCTTTATCTAAGTCTGGGGCAAGAATTGACGGAGGAAGAAATGCTTGAGGTGGCGAAGCAACATAAAGGATACGTTTCTGAGATGGTCTACTGCAAAAAGGATCCGGACACTATTCACCTGACCTATTATTCCTCAGAATGCGAAGTGGACTTTTGTGGGCATGGCACCATTGCTTGTACCTATAGTCTTATAAAAGATACCCCTGATTTATTGGCGCAAAAGGAAATACAGATACAGACGAATAGAAAAGGCAATTTGGTTGTCTACAATAGAATCTTGGAACAGGATGCAGTTCTTATTACTGCACCAGTCCCAAACTATCTAGGTACTGAGTTAACTAAAGAAAAAATCGCCGAAACACTGGATACAACGGTCGACGCAATCGATGGGGAGCTTCCAGTCGATTTAGTTGACGCGGGCTTGCGGACATTGATTGTTCCAATGCGTGATTTGGCAAACGAGGTCTCGCTTTTTCCAGACAGAAAAAAGTTAGAAACATTTTGTATTGAAAATGGTATAGATATCATTCTGATCTTTTCCAGTGAGGTGGCAAAAACGGATCATATCGCACATACACGAGTATTTGCGCCTAAATTTGGTTATCTGGAAGACCCTGCAACCGGATCTGGAAATAGTGCATTCGGCTATTATATGCTGAAATATCAGCTATGGGATGGCGGCGATTGTTGCCTTGAACAAGGTGGAAATGATCGTGTGTTCAATGATATTTATTTATCTTCCATCGACGGCGCTGTTTTGTTTGGCGGAAGCGCGACGGTGCGGACGGATGGGGTTTACTACGTGTAGATTTTAGCATACAGACGACAAAAAGAAGATAGGCTTTTGTGTTTAAGAGGGATTTTTGACCACCTCTTAGATAAAAGTTGACCTTCACAGGAGTTTTTACTGAGGAAATATATATGAGATTCCCCCGTGAATTAGAGCAGCAAATGCGGAAAAATCGCTTAACCGACTTTCAAAGTTGAAAAAAGCTATAAGGTCAGTATAAAAGGCTTTATAGCTTTTTTGTCTAAAATAGATATTGAACAAAAATTTTCCCAGCTTCTCAAATGTCACCCAGTCACCCAGCGCTTTTGCTCCTATCGCCATTTGGGGATCAGACGAACAAAGAACCCTTTATTTAGGCCTTTAGCCAAGATAAAGTTTTTTCAAAAGCATCTTGTCTACTTTGGTTACAAGCATCTGGATATTTTCTTTCAACCTTAAACATTTTCAGTGAAGGTGGATTCAGTGGCGTAATAATGTGGCTGGCCTTTTCATAACCGAACTCGGTCACCTGATGTTTCCAGTTGCGTTCCTTCAAACGCTTCATCATATATTGAACAGAAGCCATGCTCGGCCACATGGTGTCGTGTTTGGCATAAATGAACAATAGATCGCCCTCAATCTCTTCAACTGGAATCGCAGTTGCTTCATCAAATTTTCTTAGCGGATTGGCGTACATATAGGCCAGATTGATTTGCTGCTGGGTAAGCAAATTCCAAATAGCTCTGCCATAGCTTAATTCACCGACCATACAAGGGAAACCTTTGCCGCGCCAAGTAAACTCTGAAACAGCAGTGAATTTCTTTGAAAGCATCTTTTCTGTAATCCCACCCCATACGCAATGGGAAGGGGATACTGCAACCACTTTTGATATGTCGTGCAGTTTTGTGGCACACAGCAAAGCCAACTCTGCACCTTTAGAAATGCCGTACATGGCAATTTTGCTGTGACCTTTTTCATGCAGGTACTGTATTGCGCTCTCGAAAGGCTCCAGCGGCACCTCAACTAGGTTATCAGGTAAGCCAGGTACATTCCAGTAGCAAACGCCAAGTGCGGTGATGCCATGCTTTGCAAAATGTTGACCCATTTGCAAAGGGACATTATCGTTGCCCTCACTACCGCCAACCACCACTACCGCCAGGTCTCTATCGTGGGGCATTGAAGCCGGATGATAATAGCCGTGAAACCCATCCTTTTCTACTTCCATTCTTTCCATTTTATTCCTCCTAAATCAACGTAGAACAATCGGTAGCAATATAAGTGGGTGCGTTGCAACGATAACTAAAGGTCGGTCCGATGTGCGTTGAATTTCAAACTATGATATGGAACGCGAAACTACTACAATTAGCTTGTTCTAACCACTATAACTCATGAATCGTCTTATTTCTAAAAAGGCCACAATCTATCACTCACAGCTTGGAAAAGAAGTTAGGGTTGGTGCAGGTTTACTTGCTGGTAATATGGAAAAGACGGTCGAATTTTATAGCAAGGCAATTTGATTGAAATTGGTAGTAGCAGTGATTTGGAAAATTGTTGACAGCAGATGGCAGAATAAACTCCTTTAGTTTTCTATCATATTAAAAGATTTTAGCACAATTATTAATTCTCCAATTGGCTGACGACAATCATCCAACAACCAATTTCTCAATAAAAAAGTAAAACCCGCTTGAAAAAAAGTAATCTGTCCCTTCAAAATTTTGTCAGGGAATTCATGCAAGTTCTTTGATTGGAAAAGTTCAGTCATTTGTTCAAGCCCTTCATCAATTGGAAATGTCGTACGACTAGCATTGGTTAAACGATAGATGTGACGATTATCTTTGATAAATTGAAAAAATTCATAGAACGTTGTCTCAGAAAAAGGTTCATTGGTTTTAGATAGTTTAAAAGTAGTCAGTAATTCTTTATTTGTTTGAGCAAAAGTTTTTTCAGCCAAATCATAGGCATCAAGATAATGATAGTAAAAAGTGGAACGATTAATCTGAGCTAACTCGCAAAGTTCACTAACTGTAATCTTAGTGATGTCTTTCTCGCTTAATAGTTTTGTAATAAGCGATTGCAATAGTTGATGGGTTTCTTGAAATTGCTTGTTCTTCTTAGTGTTCATCATTCGCCTCATTCTTTCAACACTTGTTGGTAAATTGTTGGTTGTGACTAGTATAGCATTGATTTACTATGAGCTTAAGCAAGAGCTGTTGAACCAATGAAAATTGCAGCAAAGCAAAAAAAGGAGCGATTCATATGAAAGCAGCATTATATCAAGGAAAAAAGAATATTGAGTTAACCGAGTTACCTATGCCGGTACTAGGAAAAAATGATGTCGTGATTCAAAATATATTATCGGGTGTGTGTGGTTCAGATGTGGCAGTATATAATTATGGTTCTGGAACAGGTCACAAAATTTCAACTGGTTTGGAATTTGGTCATGAAATGGTAAGTCGGGTAGTAGCTGTGGGTGATGAGGTGAAGGAATTTAAAGTTGGGGATCGTGTTTACCCATATCCTTTACTGGCAAGAGGGGACACGAGCCGAGCTGGAAGCCTTGGTGGTTTTTCAGAATATATTTTAATTCCTAATGCAAAATTAAATCGTCAATTGTATTTTGTTCCAGATAAAATTTCCAATAAAATTGCGGCGATGATTGAACCGTTTACTGTTGGGACCAGAGCTGCAAAGCAAGCATTTCCAAAAGTCGGTGAAAATGCTATCGTTTATGGCGCTGGGACGATTGGGACAGCTGCTGCTGTGGCATTAAAATATCTTGGTATCAGCCAAGTATTGTTAGTGGATTATTCAGATTTTCGTTTGGAGATTGCTGATAAACTTGGTTTTGAAACAGTCAACCCTAGTAAAGAAAATGTGCAAAAAAAAGCTGTTTCCATTTTTGGCGAAGCGGAATATTCTCGCAACGGAAAAAATCCTAATGCGCAAATTTTTATTGATGCAGCTGGTCATTCAAGTATTTTAGAACAATTTTTTGATTATGGCCCTGTTGGTAGTCGATTTATCACGGTGGGTGTTAACAATAGCAAAGTTGAAATCGATATGCTGCAGCTAATTTTTAGCACGAAGTCAATTGGTGGTTCAGGTGGCTATCGACCAGAAGACGTAACGACTGTTTTTGAAATGATGCAAGATTCACGTTTTGATTTGAGTGTGATGGTTACACAAGAGTTTGATTGGAAAGATTTAGAAAAGGCAATTCAAACTGCCACGGATGTCAATCAAGCGCAAAAAGTTTTAATTGATTATCATATTGAGTGAAAAATTGTAGCAATCAGTTTATCCCTTAGCAAAAAAACTATTTCTCAGCAATTATCTGTGGAGAAATAGTTTTTTTCATTATCAAGATTAACCAAACGCTTTAATCGGAAGAATTAGATGTGTAAGGGGAAAATTAGAAATTGAAATTGTCCTATTTATGGGCGTTTCAGAGCACTTTATCCTAGATGATAAGTGCATAAAGCAGTTGTTTCTTTAAGAGTTTTTATCCTAAACAAAATACACATTCTACGTTCCAGCGTAATGCTATTGTTAATCTAATCAAAAGCTCTAATCACTGAATAATAAGGCTCCAAGCATTAAAAACTAAAAACAACGCCATCAAAATATTCGCAACGCGCCAGTACTGACTTAAAAACCTATTGAAAGCAGAACCTGCTACTGCCCAAACCATCATGGCACTGATACCAATTCCCGAAAGCAGTACAATAAAAGCTAAAATGACTGTTGGTGACTGGTAATACGGGATAACAAAGCTAGTAACAGCAGTAATGCCCCACAGAATGATTTTCACATTGACAAATTGAAGAAAAAAGCCTTTCCAAAAGGAGTGAGCAGCTAGATTATCGTTGGCTTCGGCAGGTTTACTGAAGGCGATGTGGTAAGCCAACCACATAATATAACCAGCTCCGATATATTTTAAATAATCCACTACGTTTGGCATTACCCGAATCAAGGTTGTGCTGAATAAACCGCATATAAAAATGACTGTCGCAAAACCGCAATAAACCCCCAACAATAGGTTTCTTCGTTGCCCCTGATTCTCAAGGCTCGCAGCATTTAGGGCTAGAATATTATTAGGTCCTGGTGATAATGCTGTAAAAATCGTGTAGGAAAGAAAAGACAACCAGATATTAATACTCATAATCTTCTCCCATCTTGCAATATCCATTGAAGTAGCTGATTACTCTTGGAAAATCCGCTTTTATTAAGTTCTTCAAGAAACTTCTTCTTCCAGCTGCATACGTCAATAAGACTGCTTGCGAGTGCTTGCTTCGTGGTAGTGCCAACAATAACCTTCTTCATTTAAAAAACTCCCTCTTGAGCAATCTCAGAAATGACTACTTGTTTTCCTCTTTTTTTGATTGTATGATGAATGGATAGATTAGTAAAATTAATCTTTTTCATCTAAAGATTAGGAAAGGTGATTTGTCAGATGGATCGATATGCTGTATTGCAAAAAATTCTTGAGCTGAACAGCTTCACAAAAGCCGCTGCTGTATTAGGCTATACTCAGTCAGCCGTCAGTCAAATGATTGCTTCATTGGAAGATGAACTGGACTTCAAACTGCTTTATCGTTCACGAACAGGTGTTAGGTTAACCGAGGAAGGTAAATCTCTGTATCCTTTTATCGAGCGAATGCTGCTGCAATATCGTGCTATGAAGGAGCGTGCCAACGAAATACGAGGGTTGGACACGGGAATCATCCGAATCGGTGCGATTTCAAGTATTACTGTCCACTGGCTGCCGCCGCTTATGAAAGAATTTCAGGACTTATACCCTAATATCCAATTCGTTCTTCATCAAGGTGATTACAGTTCTATTCATGAATGGATCAAAAATGGTTCGGTGGACTTTGGTTTTATCAATCCGGAGGCGGTTACTGGAATCGAGACAAGAAAAATTAAAGAAGGGGCCATGTCGGTTATTTTGCCCCGTGACCATCCAATGGCTGCTAATAAAAGAATTAAACTTGCTGATTTGGCAGATAGTCCCTTCATTTTGCTGGAGGAAGGTCATTACAGTGAGCCCTTGGAGGCTTTTAAATCCTGCAACACAAGACCAAATATCAAGTTCACTATTCATGATGATTATGCGATCATGACGATGGTGGAGGCTGGATTAGGTGTCAGTATCTTAGCAGACTTGGTGTTACAGCGTACGAATTACGATCTGGTTATGCGACCAACTGATCCGCCGATTTCCCGAACGGTGGCTATCGGTTACAAAGAGAAGATCAACTTGCCAATTGCCAGTAAAATCTTTATCGATTTCCTGTTTGAAAACAAGGATAAGTTAGATTGAGAATAAATTGAAGCATATAGCTGATTTGGAAATCTCAGTATGGTTTAGAGTACATTTTTCACCAAGGTCACGAAGTATTTTTACTTGTTCACCCTCAGCAAAAAAGATAAGCTAATGTGCTTGTTCGCACATCGCTTATCTTCTTTTTTTACAACGAATTCAACGCATCCGTCGTCTTATCGTTTTCAATATGCGTGTACAAGGTAGTTGTCGTTGTCGAGCTATGTCCCAGCTGCTGTGCAGTCAGTACCAGGTTGTTGGTTTGCTGGTAAAGTCTGGTTGCTAGAGTATGCCGCAGCTTATGGGGGGTGACGCGAACTTTGAAACTGGCGGAATATTTTTCTACCATTTTTTCGATGGCGGAGCCGGTGATGCGTTTGGCTTTGCCTTTGCTGATGGAAAGGAAGAAGGCCGGTTCGTATTTATCTGGATGGTAGCGTTCCTCACGAATGGCTTGATAGTTAGCCAGATATTCCATGGCAAAAGCGGCGATTCGGACGGAATCGGTTTTGTTTCCTTTGCGAATAACAGTAACACGATTTTGTTCAAAGTTGATTTCATTCACGTCGATGCTGACAACCTCAGATAAACGCAGGCCGGAAGCCAGCATCAAAGCGTTGATAGCTAAATCCCGTTCAGAATCCCGGCGGTAAAACTTCATGGCTTGAGGCGAAAGGGTTTCGGGATAGATATCGCGAATGTATTCCAAGTATTTCTCGGTTTCGTCGCCTAAGAACAGCTTGTCTTCAATCGTGTCCGCTCGAGACTGCAGGGTGCGGCGATCAGAGACGTTAGCAATTTCCCGCATGATGTCGTGAGTCAAGTAGGGCTTGTTTTGAATATTATTGGAGCTTTCCGCTAGATATTTGAACAGGACCTTTAAAGCTGTGATATTCCGCTGAATGGTTACTTTCGACAAGGTTTCGCTGGATAGCTTTTTTGACCCGTCTTGATTCAATTGGCGGGTGTTTTGTTTTTTGCGTCTCAATAGATAAGACTTGTACTGGGTAGCGGTCCGCAGCTGCAATTTATCTAAAGAGGAGGGTGCGATTACGTTCATTTCTTTTTCAGGCACATGATCGTGCTGGATCAACCATTGAAAGAATTGCTGATAATTTTTTAAATATTCCAAAATCGTGTTGGGGGAATATTCATCAGCAATTTTTATTTCAACGAACTCATGGATGAATGAGGGCATGTGCGCAAGAAGTTGATCAATTTTTTCGTTGGCTTTTTCTTTGGACATAAAAATCACCTTCCTGTATGTACCAATTTTTGAATAATAGGGGGAGAACCCCTTAACATAATAATAGAGGGTATAGACCGATTTGTCAACTAGTTTTTATTTTATTTTTCCAAAACGCCTAAACGGAGCGGAAAAGGAGAGGTGATAAGGGTTTTAAATGTTATTTTATGTTTCTGAAAAAACTTATCTTTTCAGAATGATGGGGATTTTGTTTACATAATACAATTATAGAAAGCCACGACTGGATAAATCAGCCAAGCAGCTGAACCAAAATCACCAAATGGATCAAAATCAGACCTTCAAAACACCTCAAAAAAATTCCTAACGCTTTTAGTTTTGTCGTTGATTCCTGCAGCAACTCGCCAGCCGGCCAGAGATCAACTGTACAAGTCCGGCGCATGAAGCACACAAAAAATCGAAAAAATGCTAAAAATTGTCACAAAAAGTGCAGCAACTGAACGGACATAGCTAAACCCGTGAAAACCCACAAATTTGACCATTTTTAACCTATATCCATTAATTGCGGCTGATCTATACAATTCATTATACCCATCTTTCCGAAAAACGTACATTTTTTAGAAAGATGAAACTGAGTTGATAGATCAAATAAGGTCTTCAGATGGTCTCTTGTTCTCACAAATCCCATCAGATTAAGGTTTCTAAGTAGTTAGACAATCTATTTGAGTTAACAAATGATCATAAGAATCTTCAGTAAAGTCAGAAAGTTTTGCGACTGGTTCGTTAGATTCTGCTAAACAAAAACATACGTTCCTATCAAGCACGCAAAAAACTCAGGAAGCAAAAATTTGTCCTCCTGAGTTTTTCTCTTATGATATTTCGACAGTTTCCTGTATCCCAAACAACGAATTGGTCGCGGTATAAATCCTTCGTGCAGTCTCAGCCTTGTTCATAGTATACAGATGAATTCCAGCGGCGCCTTGTGTAACCAGGTCAACAATCTGATCGATGGCATATGCTGTGCCGGCATCCTTAAGCGCTACCGGATTGTCGCCGTATTTGTCTAAAATTGCCAGGAATTTTCGCGGCAGTTGAATATCGGCGGTGCGAATGATTCGTTCGGCTTGGCGTTTGTTGATGACCGGCATGATCCCGGCTAAAATCGGTACATCAATCCCGGCCAACTGGCATTTTTCCTGAAATTGGTAAAATGACTCGTTGTCGAAAAACATTTGAGTCACCAGCTGATCTGCACCGGCTTGGATCTTCTCTCTCAAATGATGGATATCCGCCACCGTATTGTCCGATTCAGGATGGCCTTCCGGATAACAAGCTGCCGAAATCGAAAAGCGGTCATCCTGCCCCTTAATATAAGAAATCAGATCGCTGGCATACTGAAAATCGGTTCCTCTAGGCTTGTCTGGCAAAATATCCCCTCGCAAAGCCAGGATGTTCCGGATATTTTTCTGCCGCAGGACTTCAAGAATGTCATCCACCTCCCCTTTGTTCAAATACGCCGCGGTTAAATGAACAATGCTGGGAACTTGGTGCTGCTGCTGAATATGCTGAGCAATTTTGACGGTGCTGTCGGTGAGTGACAGCTGCTGATTGCTGCAGGTAACGCTGATAAATTCCGGTGCCAAGTCCTCCATCTGGCTCAGCGAATGGTATAAACTGTCGATGGACGATTTTGACGTGGGGGGAAAGACTTCAAAGGACAAGGTTGCGCCGTTATTGTTGGGAATCATTTAGCTGGACCTCCCCTTTTTGATTGTTGGCTAGTTTCTGCATGTATTTTTCCTCCTGAAATGTTTATAAATTGAACTTTATCATGCATCTGAGTGATTGACTAACTGTAAATTTTTATAACCAGTTGCAACGAATCCCTATAACCTAGATGATAATATAATGAGAAAATTTGTTGACAGATGAGAAAAAGTTAGCTATAGTAAACAACAATAATAAGATGCGTCGAAAAGAAGAGTACAAATAGCAACCCATTTAACAGAGAGCTCCGGTTGGTGAAAAGGAGTAATGGCAAACGTTTGGAAAATGGTCTTTGAGCATTCAGCGGTGAGTGATGGATGAGCTGCTGACGGAGGTGCCCGATATCGCAACGCAGTATCAGCGAACGCTCGTACTGGCTAAGGCTATAGCTGTGAAGCTGTAGCAAACAAAGGTGGTAACACGAATTCATTCGTCCTTTTTCTTGTAATGAGAAAAAGGACTTTTTTTGTGCTCAGAAAACTATCTGAACAAAATAAGGAGGCGCATAGCGATGCGAATTCAACAACTGGAGTATTTAGAAAAAATTGCCGAAATCGGCTCAATTAACGAAGCAGCAAAATGTTTGTATTTGTCCCAACCCACCCTGTCCAATGCCATCAAGGAGTTGGAAAACGAAATGGGCATCCGCATTCTCCACCGCAGCAAGCTGGGGGTTTCCTTGACAGAAGAAGGTCGGGAATTTTTGACCTATGCCAAGCAAGTGACCGATCAGGTGGATTTGCTGGAGAAGCGCTACAAAAATGCTAATAAGCGCGACTCCCGCTTGTCGATCTCATCCCAGCATTACGCCTTTGCGGTGCACGCTTTTGTGGAATTTATCGAAGCCTACCAGGATGACAGCTATCAATTTACTTTAAGAGAAACCGAGACGCAAAATATTTTAGAGGATGTGGCCAGCTTTCGCAGCGAGATTGGGATTTTGTATTTGAACGATTTCAATCGCAAGGTGCTGGAAAAACTGTTTGCCGAGAAAAATTTGGTCTTTTCTACCCTCTTTTTCGCAGCACCTCATATTTTTATCAGTAAGGACAATCCGCTAGCAGCAAAAGTTGAGGTCACCCTGGAGGATTTGGCGGACCTGCCCTATCTGTCCTTTGAACAAGGCAACAGCAACTCCTTTTATTTCTCGGAAGAAATTTTGAGCACGCGTCCCTACAAGAAGCACATCAAAGTCAGCGACCGGGCGACGATTTTCAATTTGATGGTGGGCTTGAACGGCTACACCTTCAGCACCGGTATCATCAGCAGCGAGCTGAACGATGACAGTATCGTGGCGATTCCGCTGGATATTCCCGACCGGATGGAAATCGGCTGGATCAAGTATCAGCGCAGCTATCTGTCACCGCTGGGAGAACATTATTTGAACACATTGAAAAAGCACATCCGCGATTACGGATTTGCACCTATTGAGGAGGAAGCACATGTCTAGAACTAACTGGCAAGAAGCAACTTATTTAGCCCAAATCGGCAATCACTCTGAAGAACACACCGGCGCGGTGAATCCGCCGATCTATCTTTCTACTACTTACGCGCACCCTGAGTTGGGGCAAAGTACCGGCTTTGATTACACCCGCACGGCCAATCCAACGAGGCAAATTGTTCAGGATGCTGTGGCGCGTTCGGAAAATGGCCGCTTTGGCTTTGCTACTAGTTCTGGCATGAGCGCGATTCAATTGGTGTTCGAGCTGTTTCCTTGCGGCAGCCGCTTTTTAGTTTCCCGCGATCTTTATGGCGGCAGCTATCGTTATTTCAATGCATTGTCCCAGCAAGGCAAGTACCACTTTGATTATTTTGACACCTTGGAGGATTTAGCTGAAAAAATTAATCCTGAAATTGCCGCAGTTTTCCTGGAAACACCTACGAATCCCTTGATGACGGAGGTGGATATTTTGGAGGTGCGGGTGTTAACGAAAGCCTGCGACGCTTTGTTAATTGTCGATAACACCTTTTATACGCCGATCTTGCAAAAGCCGTTGGACTTAGGCGCGGATATTGTGGTTCATTCAGCGACTAAATTTTTGGGCGGTCATAACGATCTGCTGGCGGGAGCAGTAATTACCAATTCCGAGAAACTTGGCGAAAAGTTAGCATACAGCTTGAATACTACCGGTGCCGTTTTAGCACCTTTTGACTGTTGGCTGTTAATCCGCGGATTGAAGACCTTGAAACTGCGGGTTCTGCAGCAGCAGGATAATACTCGGGAGCTGGCGGCATATCTAGAAAGCGAGCCGGGAATTAAAGAAGTTTTTTATCCTGGTCGGGGCAGTATGATCAGTATAAAACTGCACTCAGCGGATCAGGTGCCTGTCGTTCTGTCTGCGCTGGAGTTGTTCACCTTTGCGGAAAGCTTAGGCAGTGTGGAAAGTTTGGTAACCTACCCCACTACGCAAACCCATGCAGAAATTCCGCAAGAGCTGCGGGAATCCTACGGACTGACGGATAATTTGCTGCGGCTGTCGATTGGGATTGAGGATGCTGATGATTTAATTACGGATTTGCGTCAGGCGTTGGAAAAAGCTACGCAATAGAAAAAAACATCCTGGCGAATTGAACTTTTCGCTGGGATGTTTCAAAATAAGTTGAACTGATATAATGGCAATTACAATTTGTTGCTGTACTTTTTGGCTAAATAAATGTTTGCGCAGCCGTATGCAACCCCACCGGCAATTACGACAGGTCCAAGTGTGCTGTGGGCTAACCCATCCACATTAAAACTTGCTAAGGCAACAGCCATGGAAGCGACTGCTGAAATTTTCGCTTGCTTACAACGAACTTTAGTGGCAGCTTGCGCCAATTTGTCCTCAGCTGCAGCATACTCCATTCCGTGTTCTACATGTTCCATTTCGTTTTCCTCCCTATCTCTTCCTATATAAAGAGTGTAGCATGTTCACTTAGTCTCTCACCTCGGTCTAGAGACGCAATTTCTTCTCAGACTATTTGAAAGAAGCAGAAAACTGCTACCAAAATGATTTTACCACAAAATTTTCATTGAGAGTAATCAGATTTTCAGAATATTGTTTTCAAAAGTGTGCCAGCGGAGGTTTTGTTTACATAATTTAATTATGAGCTATACGGATTGATAGTAACAAAAAAGCTGAGAAAAATTCTCTCAGCAAGTTTAACGCATCAACCCACGCAGTCCTTCATAGATGGCCAAGTAATTTCGATAGCCCGCTTGGTATACCTCAGCTAGTTCAGCATTCGGCAAATGACTTCGGCCATAAGTCACAGTTTTGTTCACCGCCTCTTCAAAATCTCGATAAATGCCAGTACCTACCCCAGCCAATAAAGCTGCGCCCAACGTAGTAGTCGTGTCGGTGTTCACAACGCGCATCTCTTTACCTGTCACATCACTCTTTATTTGCGTCCACAAATGACTATTCGCCGCACCACCCATCGCCCGCAGTAACGTAACCTTTGCACCCGCTGCTTCAGCGATGTCCAAATTATGCTTCAAGGAATAAGCAACACCTTCTAAGCTCGCTCGGATCAGATGACCTTTGGTTTTACTGAAATCAAGACCATAATAAACTCCTTTGGCCTGCGGGTTCCAAATCGGGGATCGCTCGCCAGCCATATAAGGCAGAAAAATCACGCCGTCTGAACCAGGATTCACTTTTTCCGCCAGCAAACACAGCTCTTCAAAGCTGCTGGTCTGGTTTTCGGCAGCCAGCTGGCGTTCCTGATAACCGAGATGTTTTTCCAGCCAATTCAATACACCGCCACCACCAACCGTTCCCCCTTGCAGCAGCCATTTTCCAGAAACTACATGCATACTGAGAATCAAGCGAGGATCGGCTTTGTAACTATCCAAGCAAATACTCATCCCGCCAGCCTGTCCACCCTGCTCCTGCGTTTCGCCATCGTGGATCGCTCCGGTTCCCAAAGCTCCGCACGCGGAATCCAATCCACCTGCTACCACTGGAATTCCTTCGGCCAAACCACATTGCTGCGCCGCTTCTTTCGTCACCATCCCAACAACCTCGTGGCAAGCATACATTTCCGGCAGCATATTCATATCCAGTCCAACTTCATCGCAAACCGTCTGATCAAAAGTCCCTTGATGCATATCAAAGCACTGATACCCGTAACCTTGGGATACATCCTGGGAGATCACACCAGTCAGCTGATAGACAATGTAACTATTGGATTGCAGGATTTTGTCGATTTTTTGATACATCTCTGGTAAATGTTTTTTGTACCATAAGATTTTCGGCAAGGTGTAGGCTGGCTGCAAGGGATTTCCGCTTAATTCAAACAACGCTTCCTCACCGATGATTTGATCAAGCTCCTGGCAAATGTCATTTGCTCGGGTATCCATCCAAATCGGCGTATTGCCTAAAACTTTCCCTTCAGCAGATAGTGGAATAGCTGACCAGCTTTGACCAGCCACACCAATCCCGGCAATCTGATTAGGATCAAGCTGCGTCTGCTGCATCAACTGCTTTGTTGCTTTACAAACTGCTCGCCACCAGTCTTCTGGATTTTGTTCAACCCAGCCTTCGTGGGGATAAAATATCGGGTAGCTTTCACTGGCTTGTGCCACCACCTGACCGTCAAGCTCAAACAAGGCTGCCTTACAGGATGAGGTCCCGATGTCGATTCCTAGTAGATACATAGTTTTTCCGTCCTTATCAATAATGTTACTAATAGATTAGCATGTTCAGCAGCTCATATAAATAGCCAGCCCACTAATATTTCAATGCGCTGGCTTTACGTTGTTATTGTTCCTTAGCAGAATCACTTAATCGTTTAAACCGATTATACGCTGCCTGATACTCAGCAAAATGTTTATAATTTGGTTTGTAAATCGTCTTTACCTGGTTAGCCTTTTGCCAGTTCTTTAAAATCTCAGTATCGTTTCTTCCAGCCACACCACAAAGAAGTGCGCCGTAAGCTGGACCTTCGTCAAAGCTCAGCACTTCCAGCTCCGTTTGGAAGACATCAGCAAACAGTTGCAACCAAAACGGATTCTTAACTACGCCGCCGGTTATACGAAAGCGTTCGACTAAATGACTTTGACCAATTCCCATATTCTCGTATACATTCCTTAGTGAAAATGTGATTCCTTCCATCACTGCTCGAATCAGGTCGTTACGCTTGTGATGTGCCCGCAAACCTAGCAAAGCTCCGTTCAATGTCGGATCGAAATAAGGACTCCGCTCGCCGAAGAGATAGGGTAAAAAGGTTAGACCTTGGCTACCGATGGGGCTGTTCTCAGCCGCTTGAGTAAATGAAGCAAAACTATCATCAGGGGCTAAAATGTTTTTGAACCAATCTAACGAATAACCGGCCGAAAGCGTTACTCCCATCTTGTAATGGACGTCTTTAATCACTGAGTAAAAATAGTGATATTTCCCTAAAGCTTCTAATGTTTTCTCATTCTCGTAAACGAGAACGACGCCTGAGGTTCCCACTGAAATCAGCCCTTGTGTTTGCGGATCAGTAATTGTTCCAAAAGCGCCACAAGCATTGTCAGCGCCGCCCATCACCAATTCAACTTTTCCACTGAGTTCAAAGTGCTGTCTTAAATCAGTTGTCATCTCTCCTATAATTTCAGTCGATGGTTTAACTTCTGGACATTGATCGGCCCGAATTCCAAATTTTTCTAACAAGACTTGGTCCCAGCACTGCTTTTCGCTATCCAGGAAGATCGTTCCAGATGCATCTGACGGATCAGTGAAGACTTTTCCAGTCAAATAATAAACCAAATAATCCTTAGGAAGCATGAATTTCCAGACTTGTTTCCAGATTTCCGGTTGGTGCTTTTGTACCCACAATATTTTTGGCAGAGTAAAGCCTTCCAGCGGAATATTTTTTTCTACTATTAATAAGTGTTCCCCAACGGACTCTCTTAGCTCTTGTACTTCTTCCGTTGTTCTTCCATCATTCCATAAAATGGCAGGACGCAAGACTTTTCCTGTTTGATCGATCAATACCAGCGAATGCATTTGGCCGGAAAAGCCCAGGGTTAAATCAGCGGTTTTTATTTCTGGAAATTGATCGGTCAGTTCGGCTAATGCTTGATCAAAGGCCTGCAGCCAATCGGCCGGATTCTCCTCACTGAAATTAGCTTGAGGTGAATGAATTGAAAAGGCACTGCTGGTACTTCCCAATAATTCACCATTTTCATTGCCTAAAATAATTTTTAAAGAGCTAGTCCCTAAATCTACACCTAAAAAATACTTCATCAGTTGTCCTCCTAGTCTATTTCATAAATGGTACAAGCCTCATAATCCGTTACTAAATAATCAGCATCTGTGTGTACATAATTAGGTCGACGCTGCATTTCAAAAGTAACCCCGCCATATTTTTCCACCATAAAACCATTCTCCAGTTTTACTTTATCAGAGAGTTTATTCAGCGTATAGAGGATACAAGCTTCTTGATCTGAATAAATAGTTAATTTGTTTTCTCGTTGAGGATCGGTCAATTGAATTTTGGCTATTTTTTCAGCTGCTTCAGTAAAACAATAAGCCAAATCGATCCCATCTGCACAAATTTTTGATAACGAGGTATTCAGATTTAAAGCTGCTTGGATTTCTTTTTCCCGGGAAAAATCAAAGGGAGCATATTCAGGTGTGTCCATCGCAGAATAATGTTTAGTAGGTACAAACTGTTCATCAATCAACTGGATAGTCGCCGGTGCTGTTTGCAGGAGATGCTGTTCAACTGTTGTTTCTGTTCCTAAATTGAAGTAGCTGTGATTAGTTAAGTTGCAGATAGTTGGTTTATTGGCCTGCCCCTTCATATACATATAAAAATTATTGTCGACTAATCTATAAGCCAGCACTATCTTCATCGGTTCATAGGGAGAACCTAAGTCTTCATAAGTTAATTGATAACTGTCTTCAGTTACTTGTTCAACCTGCCACTGAACTTGGTGGAATCCATTCTTTCCCCCATGTAAATGGACGTTTCCTTCGTTCCTATCCAGCTCGATTTTTTGACCTCTAACATTTTTATAAAAAGGTGGAAATGTTCGACCTGCGTTTCGCCCAATTGTTGCGCCGAAAAAGTACGGGTTAGCTTGGTAATCTGATTTATTTTCGTAAGCCAGTACATAGTTTTGCCCGGTTTTCTTGTTAATCATTTTGGTAATAATCCCGCCATAATCTAAAAACTCAATCAACACTTGGTCATTTTCGATTTGATAAGATTCCATCGGCTGCTCCTTTCAAAAATAGACTAGGAACATGGGAGCTCCTAGTCTAAGAAATACGTGCTATTCAGTCACCCGTTTAATATTGGGATTCGTAAAGATATCGCTGGCATCATCACTAGGAGAAGAAAACTCTGAAATAACTGCGCCTTCTTCACCAGCTTGAAACCAATGCTTGATATTTGGTTCAATCGTGTATTGCTGCCCAGGATCTAGCATAATTTCATGCCTTACGGTGTAAAAGTCTTCCTGACCTTCAGGAATTTTGCTATGAATAGCAGCTTCGGCTTCACCTTCGACATATAAGTACACTTTTCCCTGACGACAACGGAAGGTTTCGCGCTTGCCTTCTTCGCCATTACGAGGTGGATGGCGATGTTCGGGACAGGTCTGTCCTGGAAGCAGCACCATTTCTTTAGCACAATAACGGTCATTATTTTCATAAACAATTAAGTTTAAACCTTCTGTTTCAAGTCGATTTAAGCTAAAATCCGCAAAATCAATTGACGCTAACTCTTCATCTGTAAAAACAATGCCTGAATCTAAAAAGCGTTGTTTTACTTCTTCTTGATAATTCATTCTGTCTGCCTCTTTCCACTATGAAATTGTCAAATCATCCCAAGAAATATCGTCTTCTTCTTTTTCTTCCATAATCACTTCTGCGTTGGGATCTACTCGTTTTTTCAAAACCAAGATTGTAATCGCAGTGGCTAGAGAGCCAATTGCCAAGGCAGCCACAAATGCCCAAGGGTTTGTCATAGTTGGAATTGCAAACATACCAGAAGCGGGAATATGACTGTCCGCTCCCCATAGCATGCTCAATCCGCCGCCGATTGCTCCACCAACACCAGTGGCAATTACATTACGGACCAAATCATTTAAAACAATTGGGAAACAGCCTTCGGTAATTTGGCAAATCCCCATTGGGAAAGCCGTTTTCAACGTTTCGATTTCTTGACGATTAAAAATATTTTTGTTGATCACTTTGCCGATAAAATAAGCCATTGTTAAACCAAACGGAGTAACCATTGATGCCAAAATCAACACAGTGATCGGTTCGTAAATGCCCTCCGAGAATAAAGCAAAGACAAAGGCGAAAACAACTTTATTAATAGCTCCACCGTAATCAATGGAAGCTAGAATCCCAATAATTGCTCCATAAACAAATAGTGACGAGGTATTCAAGTTACCTAAGTAACCAGTAATCAAATCGGTGAACCAGGTAATCGGTGTTCCGACTACATAATACATCACCATCCCAGCAATAAAAGCACTTAGAAATGGTATAACGAGGGTTGGCATTAAACCTTCCATCCATTTTGGTACCTTGATGACCATCATTAAGATCACGACAATGTAACCGGAAATGTAGCCGCTAACGACACCACCAAGAAAACCAGTGCCGATTCCGTGAGCAACAAACCCTACAATTAAACCGGGTGCAATACCTGGCTTGTCAGCAATCGAATAAGCAATTGCCGTTGAGACGATCATTGGCAGAAAGCCCAAACCATAACCGCCCATCGTAGTCATTGTGTCGGCAAAACTGAAGCCGGCTCTAAAATCTTCGATGCTTGCGCCGCCCATCATATTCCCAATTGCCAGCAAGAAACCTGAAGCAACAATAATTGGCAAGAAAAACGAAATCGCTGTCATTAAATGTTTTTTGAAACCAATCGCTTTGATCTTTTCCATGATATTCCTCCTGTTTTAACTTCTTGATTCGGCTGCTGTCTTTTATGACAAAGCAGCCGGATCAAGAAATAGTTTTTACGCTTTCACTTCTTCTAACTTTTCGACTAACTTATTAGGGGACTTGACGACTAAACCAGTTGGAACTTCAACGATTTTTTTATTTTTGAACCGCTCACGACCATTCACTTTGATATCAGCTGCGATAATAACCACATCCGCTTCATCAATGTCTTTTTGCGTCAATGCATCCTGGGTGCCAGCTAATCCTTGGGTTTCGATATGAATTTCGTGTCCACGATTGGTGCTGGCTTGCATCAATTTTTCTCTCGCAATGTACGTATGAGCGATCCCGGCTGTACATGCAGCAATTCCTACGATTTTCATCCTAATTCCGCCTTTCTTAGTAGTATTTCACTTTGTCATCCGATTTAAACAGTTTGATTTTGTCTAATGCTACTTTCTTCGTTTGTTCCATACAAGCAGGGAACAACACGTTTGGTTCTCTAGCTTCAGTATTGCCAGCATTTAAAACGTTTCGTAATTCATTGGCGAACACAATTTTGATATCACTAGAAATATTGATTTTGTTGACGCCCATTGTAACGGCTTTGCTGATTTCATCGTCTGGATTACTTGAACCGCCATGTAGTACCAATGGGATATCAGTTAAGGCTTCGATTTCTTCTAAAATGTCTAAGCGCAATTTTGGATCAACATCTTTCGGATAAATTCCGTGAGCTGTACCGATGGCTACTGCTAAACTGTCCACTCCTGTTTGATCAATAAAATCTTGTGCGACTTTAGGATCTGTGTAGACGATTTCGCTGACGCCGCCTTCGACAGTATTGCCCGTATCACCGATAGTTCCTAGTTCTGCTTCCACCGAGACGCCCGCGGCATGAGCTGCTTCCACAACTTTTTTAGAGATTGCCACGTTTTCCTCGAATGATAGATGTGAGGCATCAATCATGACAGAAGTGAAGCCGATACTGATTGCATGCATCACTTGTTCAAAGCTGGCACCATGATCTAAATGAATACATACTGGGATTTTTGTGTGGTTGGCTAAATAAGCTACTTGTGCAACAAAACTGTCGGTTAAAAAGCTCAACTCATCGGGATGGATGGCAATCATAACGGGTGACTGAGCTTCTTCACAAGCTTCCATTACAGCATTAACCAATTGTCCTGATCCGGCATTAAAGGCTGGTACAGCAAATCCTTGTTCCTTTGCGACGCTTAAAATTTCTTTTCCTGATACTAACATATACGTTTTCGCTCCTCTTTTATGGTTTTCTTCTTGTTAAGAATGGATAACTAATTGAAATAATTCATCAACAGTCTGGACGTTCTTTATTTGTTCAATAAACTGATCGTTGGCTAACAAAATAGCAATTTTTTGCAGCAACAATACGTGAGTGGTGTTTGCATCGGAATCTTTGACCGCAAACATTATAACTACCTTTACCCCCTTATCATCTAAAGTTTCCCACTCTATTTCATTTTTTAACGTCGCAATTGCGACTGTTGTTTCCTTAACCGCTTGTGATTTCCCGTGGGGGATAGCAATGCCTTGACCGATTCCGGTCTCCCCTTCTTCTTCACGCAGATAGACATCCGCTAAAAAAGTATCGGCATCTTCCACGTAGCCTTTGGCACACAGTAGCTGGGCCAGTTCACTGAGGATTTGATCTTTGTTGGAAGCTGCTGAATCGATCACCATCAGCTCTTCATGAATGACTTTTTCTAATTCGATGTTTTCCATTATTCAAGCTCCTTTAGGGTTAAATTGATATGTTGAATATCTTTTTCGGTTAACAATGGACTGATTGTTAAAACGGGAATGGTTCCAAGATCAAAAGGCATTCGCAGCGTTGAAAAAATTAGATCAACATTTTCTTTAATGAAGGTCTGATTGTTCTTCATTTGCCGCTGGCTCATCGTTGCTACTACATTTAGATTTGGGAAATTACTTTCAACTCGCGTTTTCAACAACTCCGAGGTTCCAATTCCGGTTGAGCAAACCAAGAGAATATTTTTCGTCTCGCGCCGATTAATTTTGTATTTCTCGAAGTACAAGGTTAAGTATCCGATTTCGGCATCATTGATTTTAGTATCAAACATCAGCTCATTATTAATAGTCTCGGTGATTTTTGTCAGTTTGCTAAATGTCCCTTCGTACTCCAAAACCACTTCATCCAACAGATTGTTTTCTATTTTGATACCCATTCTTAAACGACTAAGCATCGGTAGTAAATGTTGATAAAGATCCTGATACAAAGATCGACTAGCTGGCAATAGAGTCACATCAGAAATCGAGAAAAAGTTGGTGATATAGTGCTTGGCTATTTCTTCAGCCAGCTTTTTATCGATATTGCTGCTTTCTCGTTTTTGGATGTTAATGGAATAAATATTTTGGAAGGCGAAGTAGACTTCCAATTCGCTCATTTTGATCCCTAGATAATCTTCTAAATTCTTTATGATTGTCTGAGCTGTCTTGGTAATTTTACGATTCGCTAGCATCAGCTGCTCTTCATCTTTTTCCAACGGTTCTTGGCTGGACAGGTATTTTACTTCACCTTCACGGTAACGTTTGATAATCATATAGATATGAGTGTATACCGTGAGATCGTAAGGGTAACTCAGGTATTCGTTTAAGCTTTCTTCAATGACAGTGATTTGTTTGTCGATGAAGAATTTGTCGATCTGGTTAATTTTTACCCCGATTTCGTTGAGACTGTTGATTTTGTTAATCTCCAGAAAAATATCATTGATGGCTCGGCGAATATTAATTTCTTCGCCTTCCAACCAGATGTATTCCCAATCATAGTGCAATCGAATGTGGTACTGATTCAGATTATCCTGCATTTTCTTTAGCCGTCGTTCAATTGAACTTTCACTTAAGTACTCTTCATCAAAGACCGTACGTTTGACCTTTTTCGGATGTTTGAAGAGAAAAGATAAAATCAGATCATTCAGATTATTCTCTTCGGTAAAATCCATCAACGTATGAATATCTTGATTTCTAAAGTGTTGGTTCAGCTTAAAGCCTTTTCCAGGTTCCGACACGATTAAGGGGTTTTCGTGACTTTCCATAGAAATATTGTTAATACGTTTTACAATGCGGTAAATAGTTTTGGTTGAAACAAATAAGCGATTAGCTAAATATTTACTCGAGATAAAATCTGAGTAGTTTAAAAGGTTGATTAGTAGATTTTCGTTTGAACTAAATATCATTTTCCCCCACCTCTTGATTTATATTTTACCGGGACAGGAGATGAATGCGCTTCAACTACTGTCCACAGTATGCGGACAAGCATTTACTTTAATAGAAAAAAGATAGGAAAGCAATGAGCACTTTCCTATCCTTCATCCAAATTCTTCTATTGTAAAGTTGCTTGAAATTCACTAATCTGTTTAAACAACCGATAATCACACTCCCGCCCGAACTCTTCCGGCGGTTTCACCTCCGGTATAAAAATCGCTTGAAAGCCGCCGTGATTAGCTGCAATGATCCCGGCTTGGGCATCCTCGATCACGTAAGCTTTTTCAGGAGAAACGTTTAATTGTTGAGCAGCTTTCAAAAATAGTTCTGGGTGCGGCTTAGCCTCTTTGACTTGCGAGCCAAAGGTCAGAGAGTCAAAGTGCTGGATAAGATCTGATTGTTCCAATAAAGGAACGGCAATGGATTCCTTGGCTGAGGTTGCCACTGCTATCTTCAGACCCTGCTCCTTAACAAAACTCAGCAAGTCAAAAACACCCTCTTTCACCTCTACTGGATGGGTGCGATAGTAAGTGGCAAATGCCGATTCTCGCTGCTGGATAATTTCCGCCGCAAGCTGGGGCTGATGATAGGTCTCGGTTAAAAAAAGTTGAATATCTGGCAGACTTCGACCGAGTATTTGTTGGTAGATCTCCTCAGTAAAGGTTAAGCCCGCCGAATCGAAAGCTTCAGCAAAGGCCTGCTTGGAAACTTTTTCGGTATTGATCAAGACGCCATCCATATCGAAAATTACTGCTTCCATCTTATTCATCGCGTACTCCATTAATGAAGGTAGTCGTATACTCGGTAGCAAATTGTCCCTGTGGCTCCAACTGATTGACTCCCAATTTTTCCGATAATTGTCCGCTGGCATCAAAGATATCGGCCACGCCGTTCCAAGGTTCTAGACAGACAAATGGCGCATCGGCTGGATAAGTCGACCAAATGCCTAAATAAGGCAGTGTTTGGTAATCCATGATAATGGCTTTATCGGTTCTGTCCGATTTTAAGACGATTTGAGTTTTTCCCGGGGTTTCAAATACCAGCACGCCATCCTTAAATAATTCCCGAGTTAAAGGAAAGCTAGATTGAGCTGCCTTCTCTGCTTGATCGGTTTGCAGTAATACTTCCCCCGTCACCGGAATAAAGGTCCGACTCGTTTCCGGCAGCAGCTCCAAGCGATAATCCTCAAAAGTGGTCTCATCATCCAAAGGAACCTTAAACCCTGGGTGCGCTCCGACAGAAAACAGCATCTCTTTCTCATCTGATAAATTAGTCACCACGTAACGAGTCAACAGCTGGTTGTTCTGCAAGCTGTACTCAACTTCCAAACGAAACTTGAAGGGATATTTCCGCAAGGTTTCCTGGGAGTAATCCAGTACTAAACGAATTTTGGCAGCCTGCTGCTCTACCACGTAAAAGTCCATATCTCGAGCAAAGCCGTGCTGAGTCATGTCGTAGCGTTGTCCTTTATAATAGTAGGAATCATTTTTCAGCTTGCCGACAATTGGGAATAAAATTGGGGCGTGTCGGCTCCAATAGGCGGGATCAGACTGCCATAAAAATTCGGTGTTGTCAGATTTAGCTTGAATACTGGTCAGCTCGGCACCCTTTGCCAAAATTTTCACCTGGAGTTCGTCATTTTCGATCATATAGTGAGTCATTTGTTTTCCTTCCTTTCTAAAAAAAGAAGGTAGAGAAGATCTACCTTCTTAGCTATTATGAAAAACGAGCTACTTTTTGCGGTCCTTGAATTTTATCCTGCCAAGTAGAGGCGGTTTCCTTCAATACGGCATTTAGTTCGTCGATATTTTTACGTCCTTCAGTTCGCAACCATTCCCGCGCCGCTTCTTCGCCTTGGGTGATAAACGGTTCTACGCCATTAGCCCAGGTAGCTCGGCCACACAACACACCGTTGAAGGTTGAACCGGCTTCTTTGGCAAAGCGTAAAGTTTCTTGGAATAGTTCTGCGCTTACTCCGGCACTTAAGAAGATGAATGGCAAATCGGTGGCTGCGCTTTGTTCCGCGAATAATTGCGCCGCTTCGTCTTTCGTGTAAACTACTTCATCGCCAAAGCCTTCGACAAACTTCATGTTCACGGGTACTTCTACTTTCAACACGTCCACGTTGTAGCGAGGGTCAGAGAATTCCTTCATCATATCATTGACTTTGTGAGGCTTCACTTTCGCGTACTCTTTCGAAGCTGCATCGCTGATGTTGGCGTCATAAGAAACTAATTCCAAGAAGAAAGGAATCTCTTCAGTGACACATTCAGAACCGATGCGTTCCATATAAGCTTTCTTTTGGTCGTTGATTTCGTCTGCTTCGTCTACATCATAATATAGTAGGAACTTGCAGGCATCGGCGCCGGCTTCCTTCAAGCGTTTCACCGACCATACATTTAATGAATCCGGCAAACGTCCTGGAGTTGAGGCATCGTAGCCAGTTTTTTCGTAGGCCAGCAGCAAGCCAGCACTTTCGGCACGAGCATCGGCTGCGGGCAAACCATATTCTGGGTCCAATAAGATGGAGGTAGCATAAGGTGTCAGCTCTTCAGAAACGATTTTTTTGAAGTCGATAATATCTTGATCAACTGCCTCCTCCTTGTGTTTGGCGATCATTTTTTTCAACGCGCCCCGTTGATCAATGGCTAAGGCCCCGATCACGCCGTCTGCATTACTAGTATTTTTTAAAGCTGCGTACTGTTTGTCAGTGATAGTTTTCATCAATTAATTCTCCTCATTAATGGCATATAGTAATTTGATCGCGGTAGAGTTTGGCTCCACCATTTTGTCAAAAGGTGCGTCCAAATCTTCCAGCTTGTACAGTCCAGTAATCAGCGGCTTGACATCCACCTGTCCGGTTGACATGTAACGCAGGCCAGTTTCCCACTCGTAGCCAGGGAAAGGTGCTGAATAGGACATCCAAGAGCCGGTAACTTCCAGTTCGCCTCGTAGAATTTTTTCAAAGGTTTCTGGATCAAGCACTACATCTTTGGTGCTGGTGCCTACATAAACAACTTTTCCTCGTTTAGCGACAAACTCAATCGCTTGTTTTTGAGTAATCGAGCTGCCGGCGGTTTCGATCACGGCTTCCGGCAACGGATTGTTTTGATAGTAGTCTGCCAACGTTTGCTTTGCTGGATTGACGACTTCATCAGCGCCAATTGTTTTTGCTACTTCTAGTTTTTTGTCATTTAGGTCCACCACGGTAATTTTGCCAACACCGATCGCTCGTAGAGACAAGACTGTCAATAAGCCAATCGTGCCGGCTCCTAAAACTAAGACATCCGCCCCAGCCGAAATGTTGATCCGCTCGATTCCATGGATCGCCACCGTTAATGGCTCTACCATTGCGGCTTCCTTCAAGGATAGGGTGTCTGGAACCTTGACGCAATTTTTTTCCGGAACGGCTACATATTCCGCCATCGCTCCTTGTTCACGAGAGCCGATGAAGCTGTAGCTGGTACACATCGCCGGTTCACCTTTTTGGCAATTTTCGCATTTGCCGCAAGGAACCAAGGGCGCAACAGCAACTTTATCCCCGACTTGAATGTTAGAGACGTTTTCGCCGACTTCTTCCACAACGCCGGAAAATTCATGTCCCAGCACCTGGGGGAAGGAATGAACGCCGCCATCAAAGTAGCGAGGCAAGTCCGATCCACAAATACCGCAATAGGCAACTCTAATTAAAACTTTTTCTGCTGCGACGGTTGGTTTTTCAATTTCCTGCAGCTCCAGTTTATGCTTCTTGGTTACGACTAATGCCTTCACCTAATTCATCCCCTTCAAGTTCTTCCGTTTCTACATATAAGGTGTTGCGTTTGTATTTAATAAAGGTGTAAACAAAAGCTGCAATATACAAGGCTAGGATGATGAAGAAGCCCATGCCCATTTCAAAGGTCAAGCCGTTTGCCAACAAGTAAGTGATCGGGCTGCCGGCTTGGTCCAGTGAAGAAACCCGTTCGCCTGCGCCAACTAAACCAACGTTTTGCCCTAGCATAGTTTGCAGAGTAATCATTTGGTTGGAAATCCAGATGGTGATAAACATAATCACAGAACCGGAAATCAACGTGCGGAACAGATTGCCTTTGTGCACCCCAACGGCCATTGCGATGAAGAAGCCGATAGTTGCCAAGTCACCAAATGGCAATACTTGGTTACCAGGAACAATTACTGCGATCAAAATAGTTAATGGAACAAAGATCAAGCTGGCCGCAATTACTTGTGCGTCCCCTAAAAGCAAGGCTGGGTCCAAACCGATGCGCAGTTCGCTGCCTTTAAAGTGTTTGTCTAATAAATTGCGAGCAGCTTCGGAAATCGGGATCAAGCCTTCCATAATCAGCTTAACTACCATTGGCATTAAGACCATAACAGCTGCCATTTGAATCGCTAGTTGTAAAGAATCTCCAATTTCGTAGCCGGCTAACAGACCAATCACTAAGCCTAAGAATGCCCCCACGATGGTTGGTTGACCTAAGACTCCTAGACGTTGCTCAATTTTGTCTGAGGTGATGTTGATTTTGTTCACGCCAGGAATCTTTTCAATTAAATCATCAATCGGTGAAGCGAAAATCCCCATGTAAGCCGAAGAGCCGTGAGGAATTGAAATACCTTCCAAACCAAAATACTCATCAGTTACTGAACCAAACATATCTCCCAGCTTGTAAGCCAGAATGGCATGTACCACGACACCTAAAATACCCATATAAAAACTGCCAGTTGCAGTTTGTACAATTGCGCCAGTAAAGGCCATGTGCCAAATGTTCCAAATATCCACGTTGACGACTCGCGTCATTTTCAATACCAGCATCACGATGTTCACCCCGATTGCCACTGGAATTGCGATTAGACCAAGGTCAGATGCCCAAGCCATTGGTGAAGTACCGGGCCAGCCAAGATCAACTACGTTCAGACCTAAGTTAAAGTTCTCGGCCATTGCTTCAGCTGCGGCCCCTAAGTTCTCCGTCAGCAGGCTGATGACCAAGTTAATCCCAACAAAACCAATCCCAATAGTAATCCCCGCTCTTAGCGACTTGCCGATGCCTTGCCCTAAAACCAAACCTAAAATTAAAATCACGATTGGCAGCATTACGCTAGCGCCCAGATCAACAATATATTGAATAACTCCCATGATTAATTCCCTCCAAGACTATTTTTTTAGTACATCCAAGATTTTTTCTTCGGTGGCGGCGATATTCACGCCGGAAATGAAGGCTACCCCGTGAATGACCGGTACGCCGTAATCCTTTTTGACTTTGGCAGTGGTTACAATTAAATCCACATTATCTTTTTTCGATTCCAATTCATTCACTCGACACTGAGTTACTTCCACTGGAATACCCTCTTTTTTAGCCAGCTCACGAATCTTATTCGCTGCTACTGTTGAAGTTGCTACGGCTCCGCCACATGCTACAATTACTTTTTTCATCTTTTATCTTTCCCTTCTTTTATAAGAACGCCTGTACTGTTGTCATTATTTCTTCTTCATTGTTAGCTGCCACCAGCTGATCAACGAAGCCTTCTTTTTGAATGGACTCGATTAAATTTTGCAAAACCGTCAAATGCTTCTTGCCATCCTTGACTGCCAGCATCACAACAACCTTTACGCTGATGGTGTCTTCATCGTCACCGCCCATTTCGTTAAACGTGATCGGATCAGTTAAAGTAACAAACACTAGCTGATCTGAATTGACTAGGGAGCCATCAGTATGGGGAATTGCTACGCCATGAGGAACTGGTAGTCCCGTGGGAAATTCAGCCTCCCGATCTTTTAATGCCTGAGCGAACCCTTCATTTACGATATCCTTTGTCATTAAATCGGCAGTTAAGCGATCAAATAAGTCCTCTTTGTCTTTAGCCGTGTAATGACAATACAAGAAATCCTTCGTAATCATTTTCTTCCTCCTTAGATTGTTTGCGACAGTTTGCAATTTGTTTGCTTATTTTTGATAACAACTGGTTTATCGGCCGATAAGTCTGTTTCTGTTGTAATCGTTATCACCATAATAGCACAATATTTTGCTTTTGCAATACTTTTGTTTGCATTTATTGGCAAAAATCTTTTTATTCTCCAATAAAGCCAATTAAATCCGCTTTGATAGCTAGTTTACATTGCTTTAAATTGGCAAAGGTGCTACTATTGACAAAAAAGAGAAGGAGTTGCAAACTATGATTCATTTAATTTGTCCCAACCCCGCAATTGACCGCACACTTTTGATCGACGGTTTTATAGAAGGAAAACCTAATCGTCCCTATGAAGTCAGGGAATTTGCTGG
Source organism: Candidatus Enterococcus moelleringii (assembly GCF_017377575.1). Taxonomy (GTDB): domain Bacteria; phylum Bacillota; class Bacilli; order Lactobacillales; family Enterococcaceae; genus Enterococcus_A; species Enterococcus_A moelleringii. Next base: position 118,657 of record NZ_JAFREM010000012.1, on the reverse strand, counting down.
CGGAAAAAGCTTTAACGTCGCCTATGCAATGGCTTTTGAAGCACCAACGGTTGATTTTTGTGTCCATACCATCGCCGGCGGTCGGAACGGAGCGCTTTTGGAAGAGTTGGCAAATGCCAACAAAACTACCTTGAAGTTAACTGAAGTGGCTACTAATACCCGTGTGTGCAACATTATCATGGATACTCAGAATAATTTGACCTTTCCTATTTACGAAAACAGCTTTGATTTGAACCAGGAATTATTAGCAGATTTTACCCAGCAGCTTAAAGCAGCCATTGCCCCTGGGGATTATGTGGTCTTCAGCGGGTCTTTGATGAAAGGCATGCCTGCAGATTACATCGCCAAGTTGGTAGAAGAGTTTCGCAACGAAGAAGTGAAGGTGTTCGTGGATACCAGCGGCGAGGCCTTGGTTCATGCATTTGAAGCCAGACCATATGCGATTAAGATTAATGACGAAGAAATTTTGGATCTTTTTCCAGATGTTGAACTGGAGTGTGTGGAATCTTATGGGGAGCTGCTGAAGTCGGAGGCGGTTGCCGACATTCCCGTTTTCATTATTACTTTAGGTGCGAAAGGCATCATTGCCAAAATAAATGAGGACATCGTCTATGTAAAGGCACAAAAAGTCGCCGCCAAAAATCCGATTGCCTGTGGCGATTTCTTTTTAGGCGGTTTAGTGAAGTATATTGCGTTGCAAAGTGATCCAGTGACCACACTAAAAAAGGCTATCAGTTATTCCACGGCCAATGTGCTAAGCTGGTTTCCTGAATTGAAGCAAAGTGACATCGACGAGATTTACGCTTCCCTGGAAGTGAAAATTTATTAGACCTCAAAAAAAGCAACTAGTCAGTTGACGCGACTAGTTGCTTTTTCATTCGGCTGAAACCAATTCTACCCCGTGTTCAGCTAGGGCTTCGTATTCTTTAGCGTCCTCCAGTAATATATCCGTGATCACGATGTCGATCTCCTCTAAAGCAGCCGTCCGATTAAAGGCCATATTGCCAAATTTGGTTTGATCCGCCAGTACGATATTGCTTTGGCATTGCTGAATCATTTGCTTGGAAACCTGGACTTCCCCCATATGATGGCTGGTTACTCCTGCTTTGCTTTCAATGCCGCTGCAGCCGAAAAAGCCAAGATTGACAAAAATTTCTTGCATATTGTTTAAGGCAAATTGCCCAAACAAAGAGGATTCGTTGCTGCGCAGCAGGCCACCAGGGATGATGATATCAATCGCTTCGTTTTTTAACAGCGTATTGATAATCGGAATGGTGTTGGTCACCACCGTAATATTTTTCATGTGGCAAATTTCCTTAGCTAAAGCCAAAGTGGTCGTGCCATAGTCCAAATAAACACTATCCCCTTCTTCGATATAGCCAGCTGCTATCTTGGCAATTTTCTCCTTGGCATGCCAACGCTCAATTTTGCGTTTTTCGTAGTCGGTCTCACCGGTTTGATTGTCGAGAATCGCCCCGCCGTGAACCTTTTTTATCATGCCGGCTTCTTCCAGCGTATTTAAATCTCGTCGAATTGTCTCGCGAGTGACCTTCAAATTTTTGCTTAGTTCATTGATTCTGACTGAATGCTTGGTATCCAGGGAATCAAGAATGTATTCTTTCCGTTGGGTTGAGTTCATGTCATCCCTCCATTAGTTTTATCTGGTAAATCCGTTAACTTTTTCACTAATAAGCTGCAATCAAACGAAAGCGTATGATTCGTCCAAAAAGTGCGCCAACCAAAAAGAAATGATTGGCGCCCGTTATTAAGCTATTTCTTCAACACATCAAGGATTTTTTCTTCGGTAGCTGCGATATTCACACCTGAGATAAAAGCTACTCCGTGGATCACTGGAACTCCATAATCTTTTTTGACTTTGGCGGTGGTGACAATCAAATCCACTTGATCCTTTTTCGATTCCAATTCATTCACTCGACATTGGGAGACTTCTACCGGAATGCCTTCTTTTTTTGCTAATTCACGAATCTTGTTGGCCGCCACTGTTGAAGTTGCTACTGCTCCGCCACATGCTACAATAACCTTTTTCATCTAAATCCCTCTTTCTTCTGTTTGCATTTTTTGTAATCGTTACCATTATAATAGCATATAATTTTGCTTTTGCAACCATTTATTTTGCTTTATGCAAACTAAATGCAAAAGAACCAAAAAAAACTGACATGCAGATCACTGCATGCCAGTTAGCATTACTCTTCTTTTGAGCCGTCAATCAGTTCTACCCCGTGTTGGGTGAATTGCTGAAGCTCGTCTTTATTTCTCGCTCGATCGGTGATCACGATGTCTAGTTGATCGATGGTTGCTGTACGATTCAGCGCTACCGTGCCGAATTTGCTGTGATCAGCCAGCACAATCGTGGTTTGGCTGTGCTCAATCATCTCCTTAGAAACCAGGTTTTCTCCGGTATGATGGGAAGTAATCCCTCGTTCTGCGTCAATGCCGCTGCAGCCAAAGAAACCGATCGATACATAGATTTCTTTGATATTGTTGGAAGCAAACGGTCCATATAAGGAAGATTCGTTGTTGCGTACAATTCCTCCAGGCATTATCAAATTGATGCTCTTGTTCTTCAGCAGCAGATTAACAATTGGAATCGTGTTAGTCACCACCGTCAAATTTTTCATTTTGGCAATTTCTTTGGCTAATGCCAAGGTTGTTGTGCCATAATCAAGATAAACTGTATCCCCTTCTTCAATATAAGCAGCAGCTTTCTTGGCGATAATCGCCTTTTCATCGTGAAATTCGTTTTTGCGTTTTTCGTAATCAGTCTCTTGGTTGGAGATTTCTAGCACCGCGCCTCCGTGAACCTTCTTGATAATCCCTTTCTTCTCAAGGAAATAGAGGTCTTTTCTGATGGTTTCGCGGGTAACCTTCAGCTGCTGGCTAAGCTCTAGAATTTTTACCGTATGATTTTCTTCCAACTGATTAATGATATATTCTCTTCTGGCTTCTGAATTCATCCAATTCTCCTTTGCAAAACAAATTCTTTCTTCTTTATGATACCATAAAGAATTTGGCAAATTAAGAATAGTGACGGTTTTGGCAAAAAAGACTAGCTTAAATCTTCCATTATCTCTTCCACCTTTTTCTTAGACAATCCTGTCAACTCGACAATCGTCTCAACATCGTACATCTTCTTCACCATTCTCTTGGCAATCGCCTTGCCTTTTTTCTTCGCGCCTTTTTCTTCACCTAGGATTTCAGCAGTGACTGTTTCAGCATCCCGTATCTCAATGGCTTTTTCGATTTGCATAATCGTTTGGATTTCTTCTTCGGTTTGAAAGGAGAACTGAATTTTCAGATGTGCATCTTTAATATAGGCAGGCGCATCATCATCAAATAGTTTTCCGGTTTTGAAGAAATACTGCCAATAATGAGCCGCCGAGCCTTTTTCAATGTTGTCATTTCGCAAGCTGAAAAAGCACAGATTTAGTGGATTTTCACCCCGCGGTCCAGGATAAGCTTCGTAGGTGACCTCATTTCGTAAATCAAATGCTCTCAGTGCTTTGTCTTCACTTTCAAATAAATCAAAGTTCAGCATCACGATCCGATAGGTTGGCCGCGGGGTTGCTAAAAGTTTTTCGCCAAATAATTCCTGATCGCTTAGCGGCAGTTCGCAAAAAGCTTCGATTAAATACTTATAAGCCCGTTCCACTGAATAATCATGATACCAGCGCTGAAAATCGATGGTGATCACGCTGCCCTCTTCCGTCATGGCCCAGATATCGCCTTCTGGCACGGTAAAACCGGTCATTTCCTGGTTCTTTTTATAGCCGTCAATGTGATAGTAGCTCATTGGTGTGACTTTTTTGAAGTCTTTACCTAATAAATCGTTCACGAAGGCGGTCAATATCTCGTGGGCATCCTCCTCGCTAGTCAAAATTTTCTTCAGCATTAAGTCGTTAACTGGTGAATAGTATTCCATAGTTGTTCCCTGCTTTCTTTAATTTTTGGTGTTTCATATATAAGATATGCAAAGAAAGCAGGATTGGTTCTGGGAAAATAAAAAAACGTACATTTTTTCTGGCGGAAGAAATTTAAGTGACTGTCAGTTTTGCAGCACCGGCATGCGTTAACTCACACAAAATAAAAATTGCCTGTCGGATTATCGCGCCGACAGGCAATTTTCTAATCTATTTTCCTTTGCTTGTACCACAATCTGCCAGCAATCACCAGGACCCCAATCCCTAAAACAAAGATCAAATTTTGCTTAGTATCATTGGTTCTTGGCAAAAGCGTACGTCTTCTTTCGTTAGAAGCAGTCGTGCTAGGTAAATTTATGCGACTTCCTGGTGGAACATTGCTGTTACCCGGAATTACCACTTGCCCTTGATTGTTTGTATCTGAGCCAGGTGGTTCTGCGTTATTCGAACCATTTCCAGGAGCTGATGATCCTGGTTCGCTTGAGCCAGGCCCTGATGACGATGGCCTTGAGACGGAGCTGCTGGTTGTTGATCCGGTTGGCGGCGTTGTTGTGCTATTAGTTGTACTACTGGTTCCGCTAGTGGTCGAATCAGTTGTTGTGCCTGTTGTACCTGTAGTATCGCTCGGTTCCGAATCGGACTCTGACGGTTTCGTCGTGGAGTCGGTACTTGTATCGCCGGTTGGTTCTGTTGGTTTTGGCGGCACTGAACTTGGTTCTGGTTCACTGCTTGACTCAGGTGGCTCTGAACTTGGCTCTGGATCACTGCTAGGCTTCGGTGGCTCCGTGCTCGGTACTGTTTCGCTTGTGTCTGGCGGAGCAGTACTTGGACTTGTTTCTGTTGGCAGTGTACTTGATTCATCCGGCGGTGTTGTTGTCGGAACCGTACCTGTATCCGTCGGCGGTGTCGTTGTGTCCTCCGTCGAAGATTCAGACTCGCTGGTGGTCGGCGGATCAACTGGTTTAGGATACACACCTAAGTTCAAGTTGGTTTGCTTGAACAGCGGATTCGGCATCGCCGTTAATTCAGGAAACTCAGTACTTAAAATCGTGTTCCAACCGTCAATTTCCGTCAATTGATCATCTAAGTCCACCTTAGAGCTAGTCGCTGCATTACCGACGTTAAATTGAGTAACCTCCATATCTTCCAATGGGGAAGAATCAGAATCAAAGGCAACTACGTACTTACCTGCTGGCAAATAGGTGAAGGTGTATTTCCCGTCTTCGTCAGTTTTCACCGCTGTCAAGGATTGTCCTCGAAGGTTTTCCGTCACCTTCACATAATTTCCGTTTTCTTCTTTATATAAGGTAACTGGAACATCTTTGATCCCTTGCTCGCTGGCATCCAGCTGACCATCCTCATTGTCATCCAGCCAAACTCTGCCGCTAAGCTTGCGGCCTTTGATACTATGCTGGGCAATACTTGAATGGACTGGCTCCCGATAATTGGCAGCCGAATTGCCATAGGCTTGATGACGGTAAATATCGCCATATTTGTTCCCGTCGTTTTCCATAGTTAAATGAATATTGGCGGTATCGTTGGGGCTGAGTGTCTCCTGAAATTCATACAGGACCGTTTGAACATCTGACAGATCTTGGCTCGAACCAGTATACGGATACCAACCATTTTGCCCAACATTCACCGCGTTGGGATTGCGCTCCTTAATCAGACTGTTATTAAGATAAATCCGAACCGTTTGATCTGTTTCCAGTTCGGTGTCGATGGCTTTTAGCTGATTGCTGCCGGTGAAATTACTGCCTAGATTGCTGCCGCCTTTGTCTAACGGAACAATTCCCCGCACCTTGTCTTCGTCATTCATGGACGTATAAGGGGTAATCGTTACTTTATACGCATCATCGACTTCGCCGAATGCGGGCGCAATTGTTTGATAAATGCTTAGACGGCCAATGTTGGTTACGTTAATCGTTGCCGTAGCTGTCCGCAGCTCTTCATCGCTGGTGTCCTTTTCGGTACTGATTACTGACTTGACCTCCAGTGACGTTGTATTATTCACATAATCGATATTCAGATCATCAAATAGCGTTTCAAATTGAATATCATCCAACACGGCTGTTTGCTCAGGCGTGGAGGTAACTGGTACTCTCCAGGTCAAGGTCTGAGAGGAATCGGGATTGGTCACCACTGTTGCAGGTTCCAAATCGATCCCGCCGTATTTTCCAGTGCCGTATTGATAGGATAAGCCTGGCGGCAAGGTTACAGTCCAGACGATTTCGTCATCGTCGTTGTAATTCTGACTAGCGATGAAGCCATTGTCATGAATGGTCCATGTCGTCGTTTCCGTACTGTAATAACCGGTTTTATCCGATTTTATGGCATTGCTGACTTTTACTGGCACAATACCCAGCGTGTCAAATTTCGTGTGACGGTTGACTGGCGATTGAAGCTCCTCCAGCTTGTTGTCTTCATCATATTTCGTTTCGTTATAAACGGAGTAGCCTTCAGTAATACTGTAACGATTTGGATCATTGTAGCTTTCTGCTGGATCATTTGGATCAAAAAAGTGTCGCTCGCTGTCTCTAAAGACCGCCATTTCAGCCACATAAACGTTGGGAGTGCCTGCTGTCGTACTAGAGCCCAGCTTATCGGTAACGATGGTGAGCTGAACACCTTTTTTCCCTTCGGAAGCATTGTATTTCCAGCTTCTTGCGACAGGGATATTCTTGTCAATCAATACTGCACCAACTTGCTGGTAAGAATGATTGGCTTGAATTTGACTGCCAGTAAACCAGTCGTAATCTTTAATTGTAGCATTCTTTAAATTTTTCAAGGTGTTGGGATTCGACTTTTTGCTGATGCCGTACCAGTATCCTTCATTTAAAGGCGTATTGTTGCTAATCCGTCCAAAGATATGAATCTTTTTCAGCATCGTTTCGTTTGACGCAAAATCGTCGGCTTTCATCTGAAACGAATCAGTGTTCCACTTTTGCAAATATTGATACCCGCCGTTACTGGCTGAATCGCCAAAACCGCCGCCGCCCGAAAGAGCAACCTTAGCCCCGTTGACAGCTTGTCCATCGCCATAAGGATGAATGTCATTGCTGATATCATATTTTCCAAAGGCCAATCCGGTATCAGGATTCTTGAAAATAGACGATAACGCCCCGTTCAAACCCGGAATTTCATTACGCATTGAAAATTCCGTGGTGTTTGTTTTTTCAGTACCGTCTTCTTCCACAAACGTCAGGGTTGCTCGATAGTACAGTGTATTGTGGCGGTTATCTGGATTCAATCTGCCTTCGTAGGCATAGTCATCCGGCAAAAGCAGCCCCAGCGTTTGATTGGTGAAGACTTTTTCTTGCGGCGTGTAGACGACTCTGCCGGTATAGCCGTCTGCTCGCCAAGTCGGAAAGCTGTCGCCGATTTCATAGTCTGATACATCAATTTCCACATCATTTTTTAAATCAAAGCCATCAATTCCATAGCGTCCGCTGCTGTAGACACTATTTGTTCCATTATAGGTCTCACGATCGGCGATGTTGGAGCCGGCCCAATAACTGCGGGAATCATTGAATTGAGCTTGGCGATATTCTACACTGGCAGCATTGCTCCAGGTATTCGGATTTTGGCTGATGCCGTTGGGGCCGCGGCCGTAAGTATTGTTATGATAGTCGACAATAAACGGTGCCTGATCCACCCCATCAAAATCCAGCTGCTGAACGGGACCGGGATTTCCTTCAGCGTTGTCCCAGACCACACGTCCATTTAAAGAAAGCTTCATTTTCAGATCGCCGCTAGGAAAAGCCGCACCTTTAATATCGGTTTTGCCCGCCAGCGGTACTGCCATCAACTCCACGCCAATGGGAATCGTTCGATGGTTCTCGTCATAGGCACTTTCGGTAATAATTGTTTCTGAAGCATATCTGATTGTCCCAGATGAGATCTTCGGGGCAATACTTACTTTGCTGCTGACGGTTCTAGGCGCAATGTCGGTAAATGATTCTTCGATATTTTCGGCAGTCACATCCACCCCATCGACACTGATCACCTGGACGTGAAACTCCGGATGGAGGCTCACCCCGTGATCAGCTCCCAGCACACTAACGATGATCGGGTACGTAATGGCGCTGGAGGATGAAGTAATCGTGTATTCATCTTCATAAGTCACCGTGTTATTGGTGGTGTCATTGGTTGAATGATCCGTGAAAACGGCATTCGTTCGCCCATTCACAATTCCATTGTGCAAAATTCCAGTAATACGCACCTTAATATTCTGCAAGGTACCCCCGGCAGAATCGTTGATGGTCATCTTTAAAGGATACGTGATAGTATCAAAAGAACGCACAATCTGGTTATTAGGGTCGTCATCATTTCCAGGACTGCTGTCGTCATCAAAGCTCTCGGTTCCATCCACAATATCCCGCTCGTACAGTTCAGCGGTCATAGACAAGGTGGTATTTCTAGCTGATGGGCTTACGCTGTCGGGCGTTTCCTCAACTTCCCTGCTGGTTTCCTCAGAAGAACCAGTTTCTATTGGTTCTTCCTCGACAATCGGGATTTGATCTGGCAGAAAGGCCAATTGTTCCTGAGTTTCCAGTTGGGTAATGGTCACGTCATTGCCGTCATTTTGATAAGTACCAGCTAGCTGGAGAGCAATTTGGGTCGCTTCTTCTAATGCCGGCAGCTGTAGCGTTACTTGTTGGCCGTCCACGGAATAGGCGCCTAATGTTTCATTACTTGAAGTGTTTATGATCGATTGATCCGCCTCTACAACTAGAAAATTATCTGAAAGCTCCAGTTGGATTTCCTGCTCTTCTTCTGATGGCTGCACCGTTAACTTGGTTTCGGCTGTTAATTGTTCGTTAACTTGGCTGATTTTTTCAAAAGAATCTAAGCTGAATTTGCCTTCTAATCCCTCCGCCAACGAACGAGTCGCAAAAACGGTCGGGAGAACTAGCGACAATAAAAAGAGCAGAACAATGATCGTATTTATTCGTTTATTTTTCAACGTCACACACCCTCGTTTCAAATCATATTTGGGGGATTTTTTTCCAGGTGTTAGTTTTATTTTTTCAATCGACTTAATTATATAAGATACAAACTAGTGAATCAATAATAAGGTTTGAGACCATTTTGACAACTTGGTTTTACATTTGTTTTATTTAATTCTTTATGTGTATTAATGATAACTAGGAGATTAAAACTGTCCTTCCGCTCAAAAGATTGCGGAAGAAAAATAGATTCAAAGGTCAATTTCCTCCTGGTTTATAGGTTGAATATAGCAAATTGGCAATAGTTGCTTAATTACTAAGAAAATCGTAAAAAGTGAAATATTTAGAAATTCTGCTCCTTTCATCCCTCATCACCCTGGTTCCAGCGGCACAATTTGTTGATCGATCGGACAATCTCTCCATTCTTCTCACCCTCGCACTTGCTGATCAATTATCCGTAATAACTATTGATCTGTTTCTCTCTCCTCGTTTTTAGTGTACTCCTTGAAGTGGACTTCAAAGCAAGCCATTTTTTACTTTCTGTGCACAAGCAGAAAAATTGCGCGATTGGGCAGATGGTGGGAAGATGAATATTGGAAACGAATACAGCGAGAGGAGACTTTATGATGACAAAACGAATTACTGGAAATTATGCAACAATCGATGAAGTAGAAACAGCTGTACAAACCTTGATAGCAGAGGGCTATCCGAAAGAAAGCATTACCTTGATTGTCGATGAACGTAGTGTACCATCTCTTCAATATCAAGACATTCGCGTAGAAACCGGCCGCTTGGAAGGTGAGCACGATGAAAGTCTGTGGCAACGAATTAAAGACTTTGTCAGCGGTGAGGATGATGAAGCGGTGCGTCAAGATTATTATGATACGTATCATGACGACCTTGCCAGCGGCCATATTTTAGTTGCGGTGGATACCGATCAGGTGCCGGAGGAATTTGAACATGGAACCGAAACTGTCGGACAACCGTTGAACGATACCACGATTACCGATACCTCAATGGATACGGCAGCCGCTATCTCGCCAATGGATGATATCGGACCAGGCGTCGGCACCATGGGACTGCCAGACGAGCCTGCTATGTCAGAAGCTTCTGATGAAATCCTGCAAATGCGAGAGGAACGCTTAGATATTGGTAAGGAAAATGTTCAAACTGGCGAAGCTGTGGTGAAAAAAGTAATTACCGAAGAAACCCAAACCATTGAAGTACCGGTTACCAAGGAAGAATTAGTGATTGAACGCAAGCCAGTGGCTGATCAGCCCAGCGGCGACGTGAGTTTCCATAACGAAGAGAGCGAAATTCGTATTCCGTTATCCGAGGAACAGGTTCATGTCACAAAAGAGCCCGTGGTTACTGAGGAGGTTCGCATTTCAAAACGCGAAGTGCGGGATACTACAAGCGTCAGTGATACGGTTCATAAGGAACATTTGGATGTTCAAGCTTCAGATGACAGCTTAGTCCAAGAAGTTGACGATCCAAACGATAAAATATAAATCGCCTTTTCCGCCTAGCGAAGATCGCCTTCGCTAGGTTTTTTTGTGCTGTTAAATGTGTGTTTTCCTGGCAGCCTTTTCTCCCACGATTCGATTTGCGTACTTTGATGAAGCGTTTGTTCAACTATTCACGTTATGTTTTGCATTATTCAGATAACAGGGTGTCTTGACACATCTCGTGGAAAAGCACTGGCATCAACGAATTACTTCCATGTAAAAAGATTTTCTGTGAAAAAGATTAAGAAAATATGGCATGAAAGCAAAAAAAGACTTGCAAACGTTTTATCAGTCCTTTACAATAAAATCAAAATCTAGAGGAACCGCTTTCTAACGGAACAATTTATCCGAAGAAATCACTTACCATGAAAATAATTCATACATAACTAAGGAGCGATGGAAAATGAAGACAGTATTACTGCAACAACATCAATTGCTAAAATTGAAACGAAAAACGTTGAATAAGCGTTTTTTTGATCATTATCAAGAACATAAAGATGCCGCTTATATTCTACAGGCAGCAGTTATGGTGATGGTGCGTAATTTTTTCTCATTCGAGGATCTGTCATTCGTAGCTGAAAAGTTGATTCGTGAGCTTTTTATGGATAAACCTGCTGAACTGGTTTCCGTGCGTCATTTGTCCATTTACTTTCGTGAATATTTTAATGCTGAAGAATGGGACACCGTGATTTCCTCCCTTTATGCCAATCACGACGAATATTTAAAACTTACCGAGAACGCTCGTTTACATACCGAACACATCCGCCCGTTGCTGCACGCTGGCACGTGTGAAGTGGAAACTCCAAAAGACCTAGCCCTCACCTTTTTTGACGCAGCTGGCAAAAAGCACCGCTGTACCATCAAAAATGTTCATCGCAGCTATTCTGCTGAGGAAAACTGTGCTGCCCTGTCCATTTTGGGCACCCTAACAATCTTTGAAAAGGACCGCGTGCGCCGTTTTACCCGTTTGGCCAAATCTCGCTTTATCACGGCAGAAGATGATTACGATTGCGACAATAACGAAGAGCAGCCGGAACCAGCGGTGAAAACTGACCTTCAGCAGCCCGCCGAAAAACCAAAACACTCCCTTTACTTAGACGATCCTCGTCCTCTGCCGAAGAATTTTGACCGTCCAGCCAACTTCGAGGGTACAACCTACGCAGATTGGAAAAAATTCCTGCTGGAAGGCATTGATCTAAGCACGATTTCGGAGAAGGAGCTGATCAGCCGCACAGCCACTGCCCTTTATGATGGAGTTCAGGTGAAGGATGCTAGGGCCAATTTCCAGGTAGATGAGGAGTCGGAAGAGGATATTGACGAACTTGACGGCGAATGGGTCTTCAATCTCGAAGCAGAAATACCCCAGCCGAAAAATAACTCGGAGACGGATACTGCTAAGGCTGACACCGTTGATCCTGAAAAAGCCCGCCTAGAAGAAATCCGAAGACAGCGGGAGCAAAAACAGAAACAACAAAGAATCGATAAAGCGTTGCAGCGAAAAGGTAAAGGCGGGAAAAAAGGCAAAAATGGAAAGGGGAAAAAACGGTAGGCGTCTACCGCTGGATTCTGCTAATTAGGAGAAATTTCGATCGATTGATTAAGCTGAGGGTTTATTGAATTATATACAAAGAAAACTCTGGATGCTTCATTTAACCCTTGCACGCAATTTTTCCAGCTGTCTTTCATGTTTTCAGTTACTGGTTTTGTTGAGGTGAGAGATTATTATTTTTTGAATACTCTATAGGAGCTGAAACTCCCGTTGTTTCCTCCTTAGTTGTTCCATACCAAATAAGCGCTGTACTCTCATTCAAAACTTGAAAACTGATAAACTCTTCCTTGTTTTCGAAGGTGTAAATGTTGTTTTGCTGATCATAATCGGCCAAAAACATCTCTCCACCAAGCATATATTGTGATTCAACCTCGATTTGTTGTTGATCATCATTTTTTAGCACAATCTTTATCTGATTTGTCGAGGATGACCAATCACCAATAAGATTTGAAATATCTATTTTTTGAGGTTTGTCTGATTCTTCAAATGTTGTGCTAACTTCTAGTTCACTCATGCTATGTTCACTACTTTTTTTACCGTTAATTTTTTCATCATTGCAGCCTGTAGTGAATAGAATGACTATTGAGAAAAAGAGTATCATTTTTTTCTTGTTCATGGTTGTCTCCTAGTATTGAATTAATTAACAACTGACATACAGGACAATGAGCCTTTTTTCTATTCGTTGGGAAATTTAATTTTTTAGCTTGCTTACATTTCTCATTACTATTATTAAAACACAGAGTGCGTTGAAGATCGATATTTGTTTTTCCTAGTTTTTCAAAATTGCGCCGTGTCGATCCTTCAGACTGCAATTTTGAAGCATCCGGTTTAAGCTGTGGATCCCCAAATAATCAACGCGCCGATCCAAAAGATGAAACAATCAGCTTCCGCTTTTCTCTCCTCAGTGAACTATAATACTAAAAAAACATCCATGACCTATTCCTAGCGTCATGAACGTTATACAGTTAACCAATCAATTCTTTTACTGCTTCTTCTCTACTGCTTAAAGGATGCCCCAAAACTTTTTCAAAATCATCTGAAGCCACATCCAACACATCGTTTCCGATATCCTTTTGGAAGCCTAAGAAGACCTCGGCCACTTCCTTCGGCAAACCGCCAGCTGTCATATTTTCGACAAACCCTTGATCATCGGCTGAAATGATCTCGATTTCTTTATCCGTCACCTTTTGCAACGCTTGTCCCAGCTCTTCATAAGTAATCGGTGTGCCTGAAAGCTCCAAAATTTCAGGAAAATCCGCTCCCACCAAGACTTTTGCGGCTGCTTCCGCATATTCCCGGCGCAACGCCCAGCCGGTTTTGCCGTTTCCAGCCGCATAGACAAATTTGCCATTGGCTAAAGCTGTTTGCAGCAACGGTACTTCGTTTTCCAAATACCAATTGTTTCGTAAGAAGGTGTGAGGAATTCCTGATGCCGCAATCACTTTTTCGGTATATACATGATCATCAGCTAAAGAACTAGTTGATTCCACCGCGTTGGCCAAGCTAGTGTAAGCTAGAAATGATACACCGGATTTTTTTGCAGCGTTTACTACGTTTTCGTGCTCTGCTTGGCGATTTCCTGGTGCCCCAGACACCAATAATAGACGATCGATCCCAGCCAAAGCTTTTTCCAAGGCGTCTGAATCGCTGTAATCACCAATCCGGATCTGGAAGCCTGCTTCTTTCAATGGGGCTGCTTTTTCTTCACTGCGGGCCAAGGCAAAGATTTCTTCCATTGGAACCAATTCCTTCAAGTGATTCAACACTTTCCCGCCTAATTCACCGGTTGCTCCTGTTACTAAGTATGTCATTCTCTTCACTCCTTTAGTTTTTGTAAATTATTTAGCTGTACATTTCTAACTTACACCTTTAGCTTATCGGTTGTGCTACAATAAGTCAAGAGAATTATTTACAAGGAGGACAAAATGAAGTATTCGATGCAATTTAGTGACGCCATTCATATCTTGGCTTACATCGAAATTTACCAGCAGACCGACTCTCTTTCCAGCGACATGATTGCTAGCAGCATTGAAACCAACCCAGCCAACGTGCGAAAAATTATGAGCAGCCTGCGTAAAGCCGGTCTGATTTTGACGAAAATCGGGAAGGCCCAGCCCACGCTGGCAAAAAAACCGGAGGAAATTAATCTGCTGGACATTTATCGCAGTATCGATGGAGAAACCAATCTGATCCAAGTCGATCCCAAAACCAACCCGGCCTGTGTGGTGGGGGCTAATATTCAGGATGTATTGACCGAAACCTACAGTCAGCTTCAGGCTACCGTCGAAGCGGAAATGGAACAAATCACTCTAGCTTCCCTGCTGCAAAAATTGGCTCAAAAAGAAGTGGAAAAGCATCCAGAAAATCGCGAGTTGCTGGAAAAATTTCTATAATAAAAAAGCGTTAGACGTTTTTGCAAACTCCAGCAGGTTAGCTTTAAACTAACTGCTTGAAGTCGCAAACTGTCTAGCGCTTTTTTGTTAAACGATTGTTTTTAATTGCTTAATGGTTTCATTGGCTTCTGCCACAATACCTTCAATCATCTCCTTGGCAGGCTCAATCTCATGAACCAGCCCAGAAATCTGCCCTGCCATCACCGAGCCGTTTTCGATATCTCCGGACGTTGCTTTGCGAGCTGAGCCTAGAGTCAACTCTTCCAGCTGGGCAAAAGGTATGTCTTCCTTTTCCCACTGAAGGTATTGATCGATCATTTTATTTTTGATGCTGCGTACTGGAGCTACACCTTTGCGGCCAGTCACCACTGTGTCCAATTCGCCGGCGTTCGCCACAAATTCTTTGACATTTTGCGGAATCGGACACTCTTCTGCCAATAAAAAGGCCGTCCCCATCTGAATTCCCTGCGCGCCTAAGGCAAATGCTGCGGCCATACCTTTGCCATTGGCAATACCACCGGCCGCGATCACCGGAATGTTGACGGCCTGCACTACTTGCGGCACCAGCACCATAGTGGAAAGCTCCCCGATGTGACCGCCTGCTTCCGAACCTTCTGCCACCACCGCATCAACTCCCAAATCTTCCATTTTCTTGGCCAATTTTGCACTAGGGACTACCGGAACCACTTTGATTCCTGCCGCTTTTAGCTGAGGCATGTATTTCTTCGGCGTGCCAGCTCCTGTAGTCACAATCGGAACCTTTTCTTCTATTATAATATTGACTAATTCCGGAACGTTCGGCGCCATCAGCATCAAATTCACGGCAAAGGGTCGATCTGTCAATTTTTGACAAGCCTTGATTTCAGTTTGCAGTTCTTCGGCGCTCATGCCGCCTGAAGCGATAATCCCCAGTCCTCCGGCATTGGAAACGGCTGCGGCTAGTTGATGTTTGGAAAATTGAGCCATAGCTCCTTGGAAAACGGGGTATTTCAGGTCGAATAGTTCGGTGATGGAAGTCATAAGTTTCGTCCTTTCTTTTGCTTTATAGATACTATTATACACGACTACTTTCCGGCATGTAATTTTAGTATAATGGATCAAACGAAGCAAAAAGGAGTAAAAATGAAGAAAAATTTGATTAACTGGTTAGGTTTGTTAGGAGTAGTAAGTTTGCTTTCGTATACAGCGGCGGTTGCTTTCAGCCCACTAGCATACCCTGGATATAATTGGATGGCCCAGGCAGTGAGTGATTTGAGTGCCTCAAGTTCGCCATCGTTGATGCTGTGGAATCAGCTTTCGGCTTTATATGGCGTGTGTGGTTTGGTTTCAATTATGATGGTCTGTGTGTACATTCAAGGGAAGCTAACTAAGGGACTGCGCATTGGGATTTATTTATTTGCTGCCATGAACTGGGTTTCCACGGTGGGGTTTACGATGTTTCCATTGACTGAAAGCGGCTTTGCCAGCAATCTGCAGGACGTTATGCACGCTGCGGTGACGGTGCTGGTAGTATTGCTTTCGATTGTATCCCTGTTGACGATTATTGTCAGTGGGTTTCGCAGCAAAAGCTATCGAGGGTTAGCCATTTGGGCAGCTGCCGCTTTTTTATTGATGATGGTGGGAGCAATCGGTGTCGGGACAGTACCACCAGAGTATTTCGGTGTCGTTGAACGGTTTAGTGTTTTCGCAGCGACTGGGTTTAATGCTGTTTTGGGCGTTTATTTGTTTATGGGGTTTGAATCAGCTAAGTAAGGAGCGTTATAATGGGACTTTTTGATTGGTTGAAAAAAGAAAAAATTATTGAATCAGAAGATGTGAGTGAACCTAAGCAGATCGACTACCATCCGTTGATTGAAGTTGCCAAAATAATTACTCAAAATCACGGGGAAGCCGTTGAGGTTATCCGCTTATTAGTGGAAAATCCACAGAAGTTTGAGGAATTGCATTATGATTGGGTTCAAGCCATGGGGCTTTCCCCTGCCCACCACCCGGATATTCTAGCTGCTTACTGGTTAACCGGCTACGATTCTCCTCACGATTTCGGCGCCTATATCGATTGGAAGGAAGCCACCGAAGACATTTTGTGGAATTTGGAACCCAGTATAAAAAAAAAGAACTATCCGCTAGACTTGAGTGACATTACCTTTACTGGCGAAGAATTCACAGACGAAGCCTTGGAAAATATCAAGCAGTTTCTCGAAGACAAAGGTTTCACTCTAATTTGCTGGGATACAGATAGCGATTCTTATCATTTATTTATGGTGGAGTTGACGGAGGTGAATCAGCTGGTTGCGCTGGGGCAGAAAATGGAAGTTCGGTTTTACAACAAGTTTACCTAAATTCAGCTAAAAAAATCCCATCGCTACATTCAGCAATGGGATTTCCTTCTTTCTTATTTCTCCAACAAACTCTCACCATTAGTCGCAATCAATTGCTTATACCAATAAAAGCTGTCTTTTTTGTAACGGTTCAAGCTGCCTGTTCCGTCATCGTATTTATCGACGAAAATCAAGCCATAGCGTTTTTTCATTTCGCCGGTGGAAGCACTGACGATATCCACCGCACTCCAAATAGTGTAGCCAAACAAATCGACACCATCTGCCAAGGCTTTTTCCATCTCTGCAATGTGTTTTTGCAAATAATCGATACGATAGCTGTCGTGAACTTCACCGTTTTCCGTTAAATCTTCGGAAACTCCGATGCCGTTTTCTACGATCATCATCGGCAGTTGGTAGCGATCGTAAATATCATTCAAGGTAATCCGAAGGCCGACTGGATCAATCATGGCATTCCATTCGGTTTGCTCCAAATAAGGATTGTTCACCCCAGAGCCGCCGATCATGCTATGTCCATTTTTCTCCACTTCAGGATCCGCTGATACACACAAAGTTAAATAGTAGCTGAAGGTATAGTAATCTACGGTTCCTTCGGCTAAAATTTCCGCATCCCCTTCTGCAAATTTAATCTCGATTCCCTGCTGCTCAAAATAACTTTTAGCATAGTAAGGATATTTGCCGGTTACCTGCACGTCGCCGCAGAATTTTGAATGCATATTTTCTTCCTGTTTTGCCAGCAATACATCATTAGGATGGCAAGTATATGGATATCTTGGCATGTAAGAAATCATGCAGCCCATGTGAAATTGCGGGTATTTTTCCCGCGCCAATTTCACAACTTTGGCACTAGCCACAAATTGATGATGCAGTGCTTGATAACGGCGCTGCGGATCATCCGGCTGATCGATAAACGTCGCTTCACCCACCTGTAAACCTAAGGAAAGAAAATTGCCAATCGTCAATGTCGCAGTATTAATCTCGTTAAAGGTAATCCAGTATTTGACTTTGTCCTGGTAACGATCAAAAATTGTTGCCGCATAATGGGTGTAAAAGTCGATGACCTCGCGACTGGACCAGCCATCATAATGCTCGCTTAAGTAAGCTGGCACATCAAAATGGGCGATGGTCACAACGGGTTCAATGCCGTATTTTTTACATTCATCAAAGACATTGTCGTAAAATTGCAGCCCTTCTTCATTGGGTGCTTGATCCATTCCAGTCGGGAAAATCCGCGACCAGTTGATGGATAAGCGGAAGGCTTTAAAACCTGCTTCCGCAAACAACGCAATATCTTCCTTATAATGATGGTAGAAATCGGTAGCTTCATGACTAGGATAAAGCAAGTCTTCTTTCACCGTCTTAGTAATCTGCCGAGAAGTCGTGTGGCTTCCGCCGCTGATTAGATCAGCACAGGCCAGACCTTTCCCGCCTTCGTTATAGCCGCCTTCATATTGGTTAGCCGCCGAAGCGCCGCCCCATAAAAAATTCGTTGGAAAACTCATCTATTGTTGCCTACCCTTCTAAAATACTGCCAACAGTTGATCATTGGCGGTTACTTGATTGTTTTCAGTTGCTGGAATAACATCCAAATAGTTAGCCGTGTTAGTGACTGTGATCATCACTGTGTCATCATAGCCAGCCTCTTGAATTTTTTTAGAATCAAATTGCAGCAAGGTTTGTCCTGGTTGAATCGTGTCGCCTTCATTGACCTCTCGCACAAACGCCGCGCCTTTCATGTTTACTGTATCAATCCCAATATGAATCAACAGCTCAATGCCGTTTTCGCTAGTTAAGCCGATTGCGTGATTTCCAGGGAAGACCGCTGATACTTTACCCACAAAAGGGGCCACGATTTTATCGTCGGCTGGTTTAATGGCTAAGCCTTTGCCTAATGCTAAAGATGCGAAGGCTTGGTCATTGGTTTCACTTAACGGAATCACTGCGCCAGAAAGTGGTGCTGCGACAAATGATTCAACTGCTGATTTTAACGGTTCCGCTGCTTGTTCTACATCAAGTTCTGCTGCTTCTGCGACATTCCCATTTGGAAAATCAGCATCCTTTACCACTACCCAAGTGTAACCAAAGGCAATCACAAAGGTGATCAGTGAACCAATCGCTGCATGCAAGACATTGCTGTAAGATGGCAAAGCAACAAATGACGCGATAACTACTGGTGTGTTAATGTTCGTCAGACCAAAATACAATCCGCCGGCCGCGCCCCCTAGGATCATGCCGACAATCGGTTTTTTCAAACGTAAAGTTACTCCGTATAAAGCTGGTTCCGAAACACCCATTAATGCAGTAATCGCAGATGAAAAGCTTAATTGCTTGAATTCAGTATCCTTCGCTTTAATCCCAGCCGCAATACAAATCCCTGCTTCAGCCGCTAAGCCCAGCAACATTCCTGGAACAATTAAATTGTCGTAGCCGTAAGTTGCTAACGAAGCTAATAAAATTGGTGTCAAAGTGGTATGCATCCCGGTCATAACCAAAAGCTGAGCAAAGGCTCCCATGAACAAGACTGCTAATGGTCCAAAATTGTTGGTTAAATAGTTCAAAAATTCTGCTACATAGTTCCCTACCATTACCCCTAATGGGCCTAATAGCAACAACGCAAACGGCGTGATCACAATAACCGAAATCAACGGTCGCAGGATAAATTTCACACTGTTGGGTAAAATTTTATCCGCAAATTTGTACACGTAAGACATTAACCAAACGCTTAACAACACCGGCAGCACTGACGCATTATAGCTGACATTCGGTACCGCAAAGCCTAATAACGAAATTCCGCCTTCTTGACTAATTAATGCAGTCAAACCTGGCATAACGAAAATCGCTCCGATAAAGCTTCCTAGAAACGGATCAATTTTCAAGCGTTTTGCCACTGAATTACCTAGAAAGACTGGAATAAAGAAGAAAGCCGCTTGCGAAACTTGATAAAGCACCAAGTAAGTATCGTCGGTTTCTGCCAACACACCAGAAAGCTGCAGTAATGACAACAACACCTGAAGCATCCCGCCCGCCGCAATAATAGCAATCATTGGTGTAAAACAGCCGGCAATAAAATCTAATAAACGGGAAACAACCGATTGATCCTTGTTACTGGTGGCTTCATCTGACCCAGTTCCTGGTAATTGCGCGTAAACGCTGGAAACATCTGGTCCGATGATGACTTGAAACTGACCGTTACCCTCCACTAAACCTGTGACCCCTTTTAATTTCTTGATACCTTCGCCGTCCGCCTTTTTGTCATTGGCTAAGGTGAAACGCAGGCGCGTGGCACAGTGAGTGACGTGCTGAATATTTTTGGCTCCGCCAACTTTTTCGTAAATATCTGAAGCTAACTGTTTGTAGTCCATTTTTTTACCCCTTTTCAATTTGTTCGGTAAGTTTTTGAATGTGCAGCGTTAAATAAATTTCTTCGTTCTCAGAAATAGTTATGCCATAGGTATTATCAATATAAATCTTAATTTTTCCCACACAATGAAAGGCTTGAGGATACATCTTCTCCACCTGCTCATACAAATCTGTTTGTTCATAGCTGGGCATGGTGTGATTGATAACGTTCTGAGCAAAATAGTGCAGGTGAGTCACAAAGCGGGAAAAATGAAAGCTGCTTTCGTCAAAGCTTTGTTTATACTCATAGCGCACAATCGTCAGTACATCTTCGATAAATTTAGTAATTTTGTTAGTGACAGTCATGTCTCGCTTCTTGGATTGAATATTGACAAAGTGCAAGGCAATTGAAATCGCCTCTTCTGTAGGAATTTCTAACCCCAGCTCCCGTTCCAAAAGCTGTACCGCATAGACCCCAATCGCATACTCATCAGGATAAAAACGACGCACTTCATATTGCAGCGGACTTTTGAAGGTCACATTCTCCTTCAAACGCCGTACCGTAAAGTCGATATGATCCAACAAGGTTAAATAAATATAATCATTGATTCCTAACTGATAATTTTGCTTGGCATACTCAACAATCTGCGTCACCAACTCCACATACTTCGGATCACACTTGCTTAGCTGAAAGCTGAAATGCTCCAGCATCGCATGGGTGTCCAAGACAAAAATTTTCTCGAAATCACTTTCCTCCACATCATCTCCTGCTTTTTTCTTGAAGCTGATGCCTGATGAAAACCCGATGATTTCACTGCTGCCTTTTTTCAACAATACGACATTATTGTTGAGAAACTTTTTGATTTTCATTTTACCCTCCCCATTTTTAAGACACAAAAAACCTCATACTCCACCCGTTGATTGGAGTATGAGGTTTGCCTTCTTCAGTAACACGCCTCAAGGTCACAGCACTTCTGTAACCGTTATCTATTCAAAAAGTATCATAGCATGGTCAAAATCCTTTGTCAATTTTATTTTTGAAGAACAACATTTTTTCCTTTGAATCAATACAGATTTATTTGCGTATATTTATTGTGACGCAAGCTATATGAAAAATTATCATGCTTCAGCTAGCTAATTTTTCTTAAGCTTCGTAAAATTTTACACACTTTTATATTGAATTATGCGCTTTTATGCGTATAATAGAAAGGAGAAGACTATGCCAGCGATTTATGTAAAACAAGTATTAATAGAATTGAGAATGAACGGTTTTTATGAATTGGACAAACGAACTAATGGTTCTCATCATCGTTACACTGATGGGAAGGGACACTATGTGACTGTTGCCTATCACGGATTAAAAGATGTTATTCCACCAGGAACCTACAAATCAATCAGAAAACAAATGGGGTTGCGTTAGCAATCACGAATACTTTCTAGAAAGGATGTCACCTATGTCAGAAAAAATTGTTATCTACCCTGCGATTTTCCAATTAGAAACCGAACCTGGTTACGAAAACTATTACAACGTCTCCTTCCCTGACGTGCCCTCCGCTAACACTTATGGCGTAGGCCTGAAAGAAGCTACCCAGTACGCGTGGGAGTCTTTAGGCTTGAACTTATATGATGAAAAAAATCTGCCTGAACCTTCTACCTTAGAAGACGTACAGAAAGAGCACCCTGATTCCATCGTTCAATATGTACTCGTGGACTTAGAGGAATTTGCCAAAGGGGTCACCAAGGTTGTTCCCAAAGTAAACAAAAATACCAGCATCCCGAAAGACTTAGCCAGCCAAGCCGAAGAACTTGGCCTGAACTTTTCAGCGGTCTTGACCAAAGCCCTCTATAAAGAAGTCAAAGAAATAAAAGAACTGCAATCCTAGTACCTTCCCTTATGGACAATTTGTTCGTAAGGGATTTTTTTCGTTTGTTAAAACAAAAAATCAATAAAATGCGTATATTAGAGTGATGGGAAAAATACAGGCCCTGCAGCCGTACTCTTCTTCAGGTTTTCTTGAGGAAAATACGCTACTTGGGTATAATGGAGGTAATTATTGATGATACGCATTTCAAACAAATTAATGGAGCCCTATTGCAGTTACGAATTTATTGGTCTTAACTCTGGCTATTTCCACGGCGTCTCACCCAACTACACCAGATTTATTCACAACAATTCCGAAGCCAAATGCATCGCACAGTTAAAGGAGAGTATTTCAGATGGGATTTTCAAAGCGTTGGATCGTACTTCCTGGATACATTTTGAAAATTTCGAAGGATATGCTAGTAAAGAAATTGAAGCTCATGGAGGGATCTCGTATGTTCGTCGCGACGATATACGAATCAATTTTAACGGTCAGTTGGAAATTTTGGAAAACATCAAGTTTATCAAAAAAATGTTTAGAACTGATCCGCCTCTTTCACTGTTCGAAGCTCGGGTGCATTTCACCTTGGAAAATGCCAAAAAACTCCATATAAAAGAGCTGTATCCTGTTTTATTCGAAAATAGAATCGTTTATCGTGGCGTGTTTTTGGTCGGAAACAAAAGAATACAAATCAACCGGCCAGGCTTTGAGCCTACACTTAACAAATACTTTCTCGCTTTCTTCGACAAGCAATGGAATACAGTATTTTATAATGGTTGCTTTGAAATTTTAGAATTCGAGAGCTTACAACTTGAAAAAGCAGTCAAAGAAAAAGGAGATGAACTAAATGTGGAATCCTAAATACGACTTCGTGGCATCCTCCGATGTGATGTCGGAAGAATATACAAATAAAATTGACGATATGATGGCTCTCAAGAACAATATAGGTTGGAATTTAGATAAGCTTGCCTCTGAGCTGGATATTACAGGCGATTTGCTGCGGGCAGTAATTACGCAGGAAGTCTTTTCAGAAGATATTGTCAATCAAGCCTTGCTTTTGCTGCAACCCCTTTATGACGAGTGGATAGCAGCCAGTAGGAAAGAAATCCTGGCTCGTGAAGAGAAGTATAAACAAAACCGCTTCCCTGACTTTGCTAAAAAAATCCGCCAAGTAAATGCGCAAGCGAGGGCACAAGATCTTGACCTTTTTATCCTGCTAAATGTCTCCAGGCGCACCATGGAAAAATGGTTGAACGGCTACTCAGTGCCCCAAGGCTTCACCCGCTTCGTGATTGAAAAGCTTTTTGAGGACTATGACACTAACATTCAGCTGATTTTACAATTAAATCCCATCAAAAAAAACTAGCGAACAATGCGTCCGCTAGTTTTTTATCGATTTGTCGTCCATAGAATACGGTTTACAGTACCCTACTTTTTTACGTTCTCAGGAATGTGCGCAACGCTTCTGCTTCATAAGCTTTCTTTTCTTTGATCTTCCGCAGCTTCGCCATGCTTAATTCGTCAATGGAATAAAAAGCTGGTGGTGCAGAAAGGTAGCTGTCGCCCTCGCCTGGCATGATGGCAGTCAACACATTCGGATGCGTTTTAGGATCCAGCAGCTCCAGATCATCTTCCGCAAAATCCATTAAGTATTCCTGACCATCCTTCAAATCCTTGAAATAGCCTCTATCACCCTTAACGATCAACTGGAAGTAGCTAAGAATGTATTTTTCCGGCCAACTAACAATCTTGCGCTTTTGCTCGGCATTCAACGAAGGCAGCCATTTGACACTTTTTTTGAATTCTTTGGTGTTTCGCGCCAACAGATAGTAGTCTGCCAACAATTCCAGCACCAAGTCCATATCCTCCAACGATTTATTTTTCGCCGGATTGCCTAGCTCAACTTCCCTTAGAAACAAACGAAAACCTTCTTCAATCTTCTCTTGATTATTGAACATGTAATAATTGCTAATGCCAAAAAGGGCTACCGGATACGTATCCACCCCTTCGTCAAACAGAATCTTCAGTTCCCTTTTTAAATCATTCAACCCAATCTCATGCATAGTTTTTACCCCTTTTAGAAATATTTCTATAAGTGTACCACTAATTTCTAAATAAAAACACAATTATGAATTAAATTCAACCATTTCGCTTTGAGACAAACGGGTTCTATTATTTAAAAAAACGAACTTGATGGCTTGACGTCAATATTCGGTTCGCTAAATTTAGAAAAATTTCTAAATTTCTAAATTGTTGCCATTATTTGATATGCAGCAGAAAAATCAACACTACCGCGGCCACCGTCTGCACCGCACCGACTGACACACCGTACATCAAAAAGCGCGGACCTTCCTTCAAAAACTTCTTGAAATCCAAACGCAGGCCAATCGCAGCTAGCGCAGTGGTTTCAAACCAGGTACTGATAAAATGCGCACTGGTATCGAAAATTTCTGGCAGTGAAACAAAACTATTCAGAACGCAGGCAATCAAAAAGCCCAGTACATACCAAGGAATCGGTAACTTTTTGTTTTTGCCGGACGTTTCAACGGTGGTTTCAGCACTACGTTTAACCTTTTGCTCAAACAAAAAGACTACTACCACCAGCATCATAATCCGCATGATCTTAAACAGCATGGCGTATTGCACCGTCGCCGCGTCGATCAAGCTGGCTCCTGCAACTACTTGCCCTACTGATTGCAAGGTTCCTCCAAGTAAGGCACTCTTGCTCAATAAATTATCGCCAAACAAAGCAATCCCTAAAAACGGCAGCGTCAGCATCATCACAGTTCCCAATAAATTCACCAACGTAATGATCTGACCCTTTTCTTCATCCTTAGCACCAATCGCCGGTGCAATTGCCCCAATCGCAGACGAACCACAAACGGCATTGCCGCCAGCCATTAGCAACCCCAGCTTTTCACCAAAGCCCAGCTTGCGGCCAATTCCATATGCACAGACAATCGTGACGGACATTTGCAGCACAACAAATAGGACCCCGGTTACGCCGATTTCGCTAATGGTTTGAAATGTTACCGTAAATCCAAGCAGCACTACTGAGTACTCCAAAAGCTTACTCTCAGAAAATTTGGTTCCTGTCGCCAAAACGGGCTGGCGGAAAAATGTATTTCCTAGTAAAATACCTAATAATATAGCAATGGTAGCCCCACCGATTTCCGGGAAAAATGTTGCTAAGCCTTTGCTGATTGCCGCCACTGCAAAGGACAGCAGTAAGCCAGGCAGAATTTGATTATTTTTTAGTTTATTCATTTGATCATTCCTTTCCAAATTTGATTATACTCTCCTCTAACTATTTTTATGAATGATTGTTATAATAGTTACTATAGGATATCTTAATGGAAGTGATTACTTTGTTCAAATTACTAGAAACCTTTCGGGTGGTCTACGAAACGCGGAACTTTTCCAAGGCGGGAGAAATTTTGTTCATCTCTCAGCCCTCGGTTTCCAGTCAAATTAAGCAGCTGGAAGCAGAATTAAAAACGACCTTATTTTTGCGAAACGGCCGCAAGGAAATAGTGGCCACTCCACAAGCCGATTTGCTTTATCAAGGCACCTTGGACTTGCTGGAAAATTGGAATGGCTTGTTAACGGAACTCTCCAGCGAGCGGGATCAAACGACTGTTTGCCGAATTGCCGCGTCTCACACCTTTGCGGTCTATGTGCTGCCGCAGCTGATGAAGGAGCTGGTGCCCAAATTTCCTGAGGTTAGCTTTTCTTTGCGCATGCTGAATTCAATGGAGGTTTTAGATGCCATCAGTAAGCACGAGGCAGATCTAGGCTTTATTGAAAAACCCTTGTCCACCGGCAACGTTCAGCGCTTTACCTTAATGGAAGATCAGTTAGTACTTGCCGGAAAACAAGACAGCACACCGTGGCTAGTACGGGAGCCTTCATCGGGTGTCTACTATTATACGAAGCGCTACTTGGAGGAAAATAATTTGACGCCGCCTTTGATGGAGGTTCACAACAATGAAGTCATTCGCGAATTGTTGAAACAAGGCGTAGGACGATCGATTCTCTCCAAACGAGCCGCTGAAGGGATCGAATACAAAGAATTACCCGAAGGTTATCGTCGGAATTTTTATTTGCTGCAGCGAGAAGGCCTGGATGGCGAAGTACTATCCCGCTGTATCACATTTATTTTGCAATGGAGTCGATTCAGTTAAAGAGGGGGATTAAAAAATGGCCGCAATTTTAACCGACCAAGATTATAGTTATCGTCAGCTCGCCGGTGCCAATTTTCATGATATTCAGTTTGAACGGGTGAATTTTTCCGAGTCGAACCTGGAGGGCGCCAATTTTTCCAATTGCCTATGTATTGATTGTGATTTTTCCTACGCTGTCTTGAAAAATGTTTCCTTTGAGAGCGCCGATTTGCGGGGCTGTGATTTGGAGGGAGCCGATATTTCTGGGGCCAACATGTATTTTTCCATGCTGGAAGGTGCTAATTTGACGGATATTATTTATGATGACCAGACCCAGTATTTCAAAATGTATTGTCCAGAAAAAGGCCCGATTGTCGGCTATAAAAAATGCTTTGGCTTTCGGATTGTTCAGCTGTTGATTCCAGAGGACGCTCGGCGGACTTCTGCCACCAACAATGCCTGCCGCTGCGACAAAGCCAAGGTTTTGACGATTAAGGATATGTACACCAATGAAGATTACGATGAGGCCGTGGCCTATGCCGATGGGGATTTTATTTATCGACGGGGCGAATGGGTGGAAGCCAAAAACTTCAATCCCGATCGCTGGGTGGACTCCACCGGCGGGATTAATTTTTTCATGACCCGCGAAGAAGCCGAAGCCTATTTGTAAAATTGAGCTAAAGCGAGTAAACTATTTTTGAGCATAAAAACACATGGCGGTTGGTAGTCCGCCGCATGCAAATGTCAGTAACCTTCCCTCCCGGGTCGTCCAGTGCTTGATTAACCAAAAAGGGAGGTGTCATCTTGAAGCTTACGATTTACTTCGATGGCAGTTTTTGGTGCGGATTAATCGAACTGGATGAAACGAAGAACTATCAAGCGATTCGTTACGTGTTCGGTCCTGAACCAAAAGACAGCGAAGTCTTTGATTTCGTCTGTCAAACATTGCCGCAGCTTTTGCAAAGGCAAAACGTTCCAACGACGGCTCAAGCGAAGCCCGTCAAAAAAGTCAGCCCCAAACGCATGCAGCGCTTGATCAATCGTGAAAAGCGTCAGCCCGCCGTTTCCACCAAGGCCCAACAAGCCATGAGTGAAGCCCGGGAAGCTGCCAAAACGCAGCGCCGCACCCGCACAAAAGCGGAAAAAGCGCAGCTGGCCAAGGAACAATTTGACTTGCGACAAGCCAAAAAACGGCAGAAAAAACGAGGGCATTAAGGCGACGGCTGGTCACAAATGGCCGCCCCACAAACCTCAAAAACGCGTCAGCACCTATTTTACCAGGCGCTGGCGCGTTTATTTTTCGGCAAAATGCAAGACAGATCGATCATTCAACGGCTGCAGATTCCGGCAGTTTTTCCCATGGATTTTTTCAAACTTCGCGACTTGCTCAGCAGACACACTCATAGTCTGTTGCAATACGTACCATTCCACATTCTCCGTCAATGGCGGTGTCGTCAACGAGCCTAAATAATGGTAATAGCTCTTATCCATCGGCAGCAAAGTATCCAAGGCACACTCACCTTCCGCATTTTCGTTAGCAAACTGCTGCAGCACCTGCTCGAAAGCCGAGTTGTGACGGCCAATCGTATAAAGCACCGCTACGACAGCTGTTTGACCGTTCGCTGCTCGATACAGAAAGTGTCCCTCCAGCGGAAACTGCTGCTGATCAATCGTATGCTCACTTTCCGCATGAAAGTGCAGCTGCACTAAGGAGAAACGGCGACCATTCAGGCGAGCCTTCCCATGACACAACAGTTGTAAATTCTGGCCATTATTAAAAAAAGACCGCTGATTGGAATCGAAAAACAGCTTGATACTGGAAGCTTCTCTAGCTGTCACTGTTTCTGCGAGACTGGTATCAATATTGATCGGCGATTGCAACGTTCCGGCAAGCGGAAGCCAATCGTTTTGGTTTTGGTAGTCAATGAAAAATCGTGCTGGCAACTTCATCACCTCGAAAAAAAGATTTTTCCAATCATATCATTTTTTCAAGAAAAAGAATATCAAATTGCCTAGACTTTTTTAAGCCATTTGACCAAATCAGCGTACACTAAATATTTCTGCGCCTCGTTTAATAATTCATGGCGAGCGTTCTCGTACAAATGAACCTCCACCCGTTCAAGACCCGCCTGCTGGTAAGACTTCGCCGCCTTCAGCACGCCCTTTCCATAGTCGCCAATCGGATCTTCCTGGCCAGATAAAAACAGTAAAGGCAAATCAGCCGGCAGCTTCTGCATTTTTCCCTGATCCTGCGAGCCGATAATCAAAGAGAACAGCTCTTGATACCCATTCAAAGTAAACAGAAAACCGCACAACTGATCTTCAATATATTTGTCCACCTCTTCCGGCACGCTCACCAGCCAGTCCTTGTCGGTTCGCTTCGGAAAAATTCGCCGATTGTTGCCGCCAAATGCGATCTGATCAATCGCCTTACTGTAATGATCGTCTCCTTGGATCTGAGCCAGCCCGCGAGCCATCGCCCGTCCAGTCTTCGTCAACCACTTCGGCTGCTGACCAGTGCCGACAATAATGGCGCCCGTCAGCTCATGGGCATAATCGTACAAATAATTGCGCAAAACAAAGGAACCCATACTGTGTCCCAGACAAAAATACGGCAAACCCGGCCAACGCTGTTTTCCATACTCCGTCACCTGATGTAAATCTTCAATCAAGCCATTCTCAATTTGATCTCCGTGGAAATAACCGTAATTATCCCCTGCCACCGAATTGCCATGGCCTAAATGATCGTGGCCGATTACCGCGATTTGGTGCTGATTCAAATACATTGCAAATTCTTCATAACGTAAAATATGTTCTGCCATTCCGTGACTCAGCTGCAGGACAGCCTTGGGCTCTTCACAGGTCCACAAATATCCCTGCAGCATCGTTTTCTGGTCCACGGAGGGCAATTGAAATGATTCACGCATCCTTCTTCCGCCTTTCTTAAAAAAGTTTCACCTTAGCTCTACTCCCTCAGCCCTTCTAAAGATCAATCCTTAGTAGGAGGTAATTTTTGCTGAAAATGGTACACTATTATCAAAGGAGAGATGACAAATGTCTTGTCTAGGCAATATTATATGGTTCATTTTTGGAGGGTTAATCGGCGGCATCACTTGGTGTTTAGCCGGGATACTTTGGTGCATCACCATTATTGGGATTCCCATCGGCCTGCAATGCTTCAAATTCGCCAGCCTGAGCTTTGCGCCCTTCGGCAAGGATGTGGTTTATCACACCACCGGCATCAACTTTATCGTCAATATCATTTGGTTGATCATTTCCGGTATTCCTTTGGCTCTCGGTCACCTGATTAGCGCCTTATTATTGTGTATCACCATCGTCGGTATTCCATTTGCCGCTCAATCGTTGAAATTAGCCCGCCTGGCGTTAATGCCTTTCGGCGCGGAAATTGTCTATAGCAGATAACCAGGTACGACACGTATCTGGTTTTTGCTTAGCCTAAAAATAAGTAGGCCAAACCCCAAACAACTAAGATCAAGTTCATGGCGACCTGAAGATAAATCAAGCTTTTACCCACCAGTTTGCCCTTGCGACGGCTAATGTTCAGCGAAATATTGTACAGTCCTATGAGGATAATATAAATTAGTAAAAAACTCGCGTTCATTTTCTCACCTTCCCCTACATTACCAGTTTATCCTGCCTAAGCGCTTTCTACAAGTTTAGCAGCTGTCTTTCTCACAAGAAAATTAGGAAGTCGTCCAGACAAAAATCAGCTCCCCCGAAATTCTTAAAATTTCCAAACCAAATAGGCAATCAGGCGATTTTTTGATATGCTTAAATTGTAAGGGGTTTCAATTAGCTGAATGGGGGAATGAGCATGAAACTTGAGAAATTATCAAAAATTGACCTGTTGTTTTTGGTTGATTATTTAATGGAAAAAGATGAAGAGCTGGCAGTTAGAATGGAAGACATGCTGACGGACGACATCAGTACTGAGGGAATTGATCGCGTATTTGATCGCATTTGCGCCCGAAATCAACTGGTTAAACCTGAAAAATTAGCAGAAGATCTTTCGATGGTCTTTGGTTACATTTTGCAAAATCAATTGGCTGAGGGATACACCAGCAAAGTCATTTTAGCCAGTATTCAAGTTTATCGCCGCACCAGCGAGCAGTTTATAACTCCTGACTCTAACAACGCCTTTTCTGGTTTGTTCAACGAACTGTTCGCTATTATCCGCGACGGGAAAAAGCAATTAAGGAAATCGAATCCGCTACTATTAAAACATCCTCTACTGACGGATGAAATTGATGGAGAGCTGGATCAGTTTACTAACAGTGCTTATCGTGAAGAAATTGAGAAAGTTTGGGAAGCGGCATAAAACAAGGAAGATCTGTCGGTATAATTCGCAGATCTTCCTTTTAATTGGATAATTTGCTTGAATTCAGGGATTTTTCTTCAACTGAAAAATCTCATTAACATCCTGCCCTAAAATATCCAAACTTTCCAACATACAACTATCTCACAAATTTAACAATCATGGCATCTGTTTCATTTTTGACTGAAATTCTATCGACAATATTTCATATCCAATCTAACTATTGCCATCATTCTATCCTGTCTCAAACCATTAAGGTTTTTGTTGTAAGGAGACTAGCTTGCGTTCTTGCTAAAATATACAAATCTTTCCCAAGAATCCCTGCCAAACAATCAATCTATGCTAAACTATCCTATAAAAAGGAGGTTGCTATGGTTTACGTTAGTGAAATGCGCACGACTGTGCCAGAGGAGTTTGGCTCTGAATTGGAAGCAAAAACGTATGAAACCTTGGAAAAGCTGGAGATTCCCTTTTTCCAAGTCGCAACAGGTGAAGCGATCACGATGGAGGATTGCCAAGACATCGATGACCGCCTAGGAATTGAAGTGGTGAAGACCATTTTTCTCTGTAACCAAAAGAAAACGAAATTCTATTTGTATATTACACCCGCAGATTTCAAATTCATCACCAAAGAATTTGGTAAAAAGCTGGAAATCCCGCGAGTATCCTTTGCCACAGCGGATTTGCTAAAGGAACGTCTAGGCGTGATTCCTGGTGCTGCCACGATTTTTGGCCTTCTACTAGACACAGATCACGAAATTCAACTGGTTTTTGACAAATCGGTGTCCGAAAGAGAATGGTACGGCTGCAGCTCCGGGTCCATTACTAATTATATGAAGCTCAAAACCACTGATTTATTTGAAAAATTCCTGCCTTACACTGGACACGAAGCCCTATTTATCGATTGATGCAAAATGAGCGAACCTCCTGAAAAGAAGTTCGCTTATTTTAACTTTATAACAATGAACCTCATTCTGCCTTCTAAAAAATTCGCCTTAGAGATCCGATAAACTTTAACTCGCCAGTACCAAAGCATCGCCGCCAGCAATAAGCATTAATCGTGTCATAATACCGCTGCTCCCAAGCCTCCGGATCGCCCCTCTTGATCTGCCTCACCAGCAAATAATCCTTGCTGACACTCCACACGACTAAAGTCGTGGGGTTCTTAGGTAATAGTACCTATCGGTACTAAATTTACTAAGCTATCCCCGAAAGTCCTTCGGTTCTAATATTTATGCTCGCATTAATATCTCTATCATGAGTTGTCCCGCAAACAGTACACGTCCACTCTCGAATATTCAACTCTTTCTTGCCATCATTATGGCCACAAGAAGAACAAATCTGTGAACTAGGAAAGAACCGATCGATTTTTATTAACGTGCGACCTTTCCACTCTGACTTGTACGTAAGTTGACGAACAAACTCATGCCAAGATACATCTGAAATTGATTTTGCTAATTTATGATTTTTAATCAGCCCTTTTACATTTAAATCTTCAATGCAAATGATTTGATTCTCATCAGTTATTCTTGAAGACAGTTGATGCAAAAAATCAGTACGCTGATTCGCAATCTTTTCATGGATACGCGCCACTTTCAATTTTTGTTTTTGATAGTTTTTACACTCAGCTAGTGGCCGATGTTGTTTTTTAGCCGTTTCTAAGCGTCTCGAAAGTTTTCGTTGTTCAATGCCTAGACGTTTTTCTAGCGAACGGTAGAAATGATTATTTTCTATCTTTTCGCCTGCGGACGTAATACAGAAATGCGTAAGCCCTAAATCTATCCCGATCACGCCTTGAACCGGTTCTGCTGTGATATTTTCAGTCTCCACTAAAAACGACGCAAAATATTTACCAGCTTTAGATTGGCTAATGGTTACGTTCATTAGTTTTCCTTTAAAACGTAATATTTCAGCCATTTTCACCCATCCTACTTTTGCAACATAGAAGTATTGCCCATTCACTTTCATACCAACCGCGGTTCTGTAAGCTTTTTTCGAGTATTTTTTACTCTTGAATTTAGGGAACCCAAAGCTAGATTTGAATGTGTTTTTGTATGCTTTGTTCAAGTCCATAGCTACTTGACTTAACGCTTGAGCTTCTACATCTTTCAACCAAGCATATTCTTCTTGTTTTTTTAACGCAGCGTAAGTGGTTTTATCTTCTTGATAGTTCTCGTCGACTTGTTTCATCTTGTAGTTGGTCATTCTTTGTTCTAACAAAAAGTTCCAATAGAAGCGAACACAACCAAAGGTTTTTTGTATTTGAACTTGCTGACGATTGTTGGGATATATCCTGATTTTATGAGCTTTTTTCATTTCTGCACACCTCCTTAACGTACTCAATATCTTGTTCTTTGACTTTCTACGTATCGTTTGGTCGTTGCACTAGAAACATTTCCAGCAGTTGATACAAAATAAGATCGTGTCCAAACACTAGGCATCTTGCTTAGATGTTCGAAGGATTGTCGTAACTCTCTCGAAGTTCGTCCTTTTATCACTTTCATGACATCCGCTGGGGAATAGGTAGGTTGAACATTGACGAATAGATGACAATGGTCTTTATCTGTTTCAATTGCAAGGATTGACCACTCATTTTCTTCACAAATTGAATGAACAAGGGATTTGAATCTAGCATCCACTTCGGAATTGACAAAAATTTTCCGTCGATACCTGGGGCAAAAAACAAAATGGTAATTGAGTAACGATACAGTCGTTTTTGAATGTCTGTAATCGCTATCCATGAGTAAATTATACAACGCGGTGTGTACGTTGTAAACCGTAATATACACAAATATTAAAACTGCTTGACCTTTTTGTGTAGAGTTCGTTCACACAGGTTCGCTACCTCCTATGCAGTTCTCTGATGAACTTCTTACGCTTTCACGCAAGCATAGACTATATTTACCCAGTACAACGAAACCACTTCCACACGCTTGTGTACTTCCCTCAAGAGGAATAGTCGTTGAACCTTCTCCTGTTTAGAGCTTGGCTGCGGATTGCCCATTATTAGAGCACTTAGAATTTAATCTTATGCGATCGAGTGAATTTTTTCTGCTTTCGCAACGTTCACGCTCGTCTATTTTTCAAAACCACGTTGTCGTTCCACTCGCTTTAGGGGATTCCCGCAATTCAGTTTCTTTGTTGGACTATGCGAGTCTTTGCATAGCCTCTAAATGCAAGTTTTCTTACAGTACATCTACGGGTTATCATTCCACGATTAAAACCGATGGGTTTCCCGCCCGCAAATCTTATAAGTACCACCTCTTTCCGATGTGCTCACTATATATTAACAAAGCAAGCGGAAAAATCATTTAACAATCTTGAAAAAAGTTCGTTTAAGTCATAAAAACTACCAATTAGGAAATGCGGTGCTTTTGATGCCAACAACTTGGTAAACTAAATTCAAATAAAACAGATAAAGGAGCACAAGACTATGTATCCATTTCTATCCAACCGACTTGATTTTGCTATTTTGATGGGGATTACTTACTGCATTTACAAAACCGAAACTTCTGGCACCCAGAAAGAAAAAGAAATCAATCGCAACGCATTAGCGTTAACTGCTTCCACGATGATTTTTTTATGGCTTCTCGATGCCGGTGCACAGCTGCTTCATTCAATTGCCGGCTTCAGCGGATTTTTTAGCAAAATTAGAGCTATTGGTGAAGGCTTATCCTTGGATGTTGTCCTGCTGTTAATCGTCTATCTTTTCAGCTGCAGCTTTTACCAAAAACCAGTCGCAGAACGGGAAAAACTAATGGGTTCCTTTAAATTTAAAGGCACAAAATAGGATTAACCATAAAAAGGATCTATTGAAAAAAGAAATAGATTCGGCAGCTGTTTTTCTATTTCAGCTTTCCTAAAAAAAACTAAGGCTGGACCCTGCTGAAACATAGATGGATCAAGCTTATCAGCAGCTGACTGATCCCGTCCTTAAGGGAATATCAGGGCTTTTTCCACCCCTGACGTTATAAAACAATTCCATGATAAAACTCTCATCATTTTCTCCTTTTTATTTCGATTGGAGTGTGCTAGTATTTCCTTTAAATTCAAAGAAGAAAAGAGGCAAAGGCGTATGTTAGACTGGGTATTGCTGTTTGTGGTTTGTGTCGTTTGGTGGGTTGTTCTGCCCTTCCAATTTGACGTAGCAAAATCAAATAACCGCTATCGTATCCATTCAGTAATCGGGTTTCGTTCCACATTAGCTGTCGGCAGCTGGAAATGGTGGAAACTGGCGCAGTCTTGGGCTAAAAAGTTCTGCTATGCCGCGGGGATCATCCAATTTGTCGTAGCAGTACCACTATTAGCCTCCAACCGGATCAGTGAAGAAACCGGCGCGATGGTGATTGCAGCCATGCTGTTTTTACTACTAGCAGCGCAATTTGTCTATGTTCAACATAAATTAAAGCACGTTTGCTATTCTAATCAGAATACACTGAAAAAAGCCTAACGGGATCGTTAGGCTTTTAAAAATCTATTTTTTATTACTCCATCAATTCCTTCAACGCCTTCTTCTTACCACGCGTAAAGAAACAGCTGAGATCATCCTCAAAGTAAATCGTATTGGTCTTAAAGTCCATCTGCTTGATCTGCTTGGTGTTCACCAAATAAGAACGATGCACCCGCATAAAATCCGCACCCAGCTCCTCTTCCAAATCCTGCAGGTTGCCAAAGAAATCCAGCTGCTGGTCCACTGCATAAAGCACTACCTTATGCTTATGGGCCGATGTCTCCATAAAATAAATGTCATCGATGGCTACATAAAATACTTCATTGTTCATTTTAACTGGCAAATAGCGGCGAGTTTCCTTTTGCTCCAGCTGCAGCCGCTCCTGCACACTGTCTAAACATTCCCGGACCCGTCGCTGGATATTCACGATATCCCCTTTAATGATATAATCCATCGCTTCCAAGCGATATTTAAAGGTTTCCGCCAACAGTTCGCTATGATCAGTAATGAAAATGATAAAGCCCCGAGGATCAATCTTGCGAATTTCTTTCCCCAAGTCAAATCCGTTCATGGCCTCGTCCTTTAAATCCACATCCAAAAAGTAAATACTGCGAGCTTTCTCCACTTGAATCGCCTCGATGACTTCCTGCGGCTTCGCAGTTGCCAATGCCACCTGCATATCGTAGGCCTGAATCATCAGATAGTTCTCAATCGTCTTGCGAATTTCCTGCTGAAAGACTAAATTGTCTTCGCAAATATAAATGGCTACCATCGCTTCACCTAATTTCTAATCGTTAAAATTTGGACAAACTCGTTGTCTTTGGCAATCGTCTGCTTGGAAACATGTTGATACTTGTCTAAAATTCGTTGATAGCTAAACAAGCCTAATCCGCGATTGTCTCCTTTGGTTGAAAATCCTTCTTGCCAAATTTGGTGGATCTTCGGTTTTTCCCGAGTCGGATTTTTGAC
This sequence comes from Candidatus Enterococcus moelleringii, assembly GCF_017377575.1. Classification (GTDB taxonomy): domain Bacteria; phylum Bacillota; class Bacilli; order Lactobacillales; family Enterococcaceae; genus Enterococcus_A; species Enterococcus_A moelleringii. The sequence continues at coordinate 82,865 of NZ_JAFREM010000012.1, read as the reverse complement.
AATCACCGTTAAATCCTCGGCTTCATTACTCAAAATCACATCCAGCTTGGCCGCATCGGCTTGAAGCTGTTGAACTTCCTCAATAGCATTATCCAGCAAAATCCCCAAACAGCGGACAAAATCATTCAAATCCATATTGATTTCTTTGATGGGGCCGCTCACTTCCAGGTTGCACTGAATCCCCTGCTGCTCCATCGCTGCCAACTTGGTCAGCACCATGCTTTTAACCGCCGACACTTTGATATTGCTTAAATGGGTTGTTTCCTTAATCTTGTTAGTTACATTCTCGTCTAACTGCCCGAGGGTCTGACTTAAGTAGGACTTGATCTCTTCCGTTTTGCCCTCTTCTGATTGTAAATAAAGGCCTGACAAGATATTTTTGTAGTCATGCTGCAAAGTCCGCATATCTCGCTGGATCGTTTCCAAACTCTTCACATAACTCTCCTGCTGTAAAAGCGTCGCCTCTTGTTCAGCAATCCGCAGCCGGGCATTTTTGTAAAAGGCGCAGAAAATCATCAAAAAGCATACTAAGATGAAAATAAAGAAATTGTGGGCAAAGGGATATTCTTCTGTGAACTCTGGTGCTAAAAATTCGATAAACCTATCCAAATAGGCCAGGGCGAGAAAGCTGATTGTTGCCAAGACAGCCCGTTTCCGCGTTTCAAATAGAGAATCGATAAAAGGAGCTAAGTCAACTGAACGCAGGAGCTTAATAAAGATCAAATAAAAAATCGGCATAACAATATTATGGTTCAAAAAAGCCGGCCACGGGAAGGTTAAGTCAAAATGATCAATAGCTCGACCAACGAACAGATTACTAAATCCTCCGAAAACAGCTAACAACATTTCTGCTACAAAAAAACCTGAAATTCCTCGCAAGGATATGCCGCGGTTCAAATATAAATAGAAAACAATTTCGCCGATAATCATAATTACCATCAGAATATTGTTGGCCCGCTCGGTCATCCAACCATCTGCACCAATTTCTGTAAAAAAGGACACCGGAAAAATTACCAAAAGAAGGTATAACACAAGACAAAGTATTATTTGTTTTCGAGTAAGTTTCCTGCCAGTAAAAAAAGTGAACAATTCGATGGTAAACCATTTAACAAAGAAATAAGTGAGGCTATTCAAAAGAAAAAATTCCATCACGCGACTAAAAGACATAAACATGGTATTGAATCTCCGTTCCCTTTTTAAGATAATTCTATGCCAAATTTAATCTTATTACAATCTAAAATCTTCTATTCAATGTCCTTTTTTGTGATTTCATCGATTTTTTGATGGTGACCCCGAATTTCCGTTTGCATCACAACTAATTCCTTCATCGTTTCAGCAAAATCTTGCTGCAGCTTTTCCTGTCTCAGCTTTAGTTTTTCTTCCTCCAAGGTCAATTCTTTTTGTAGATTCCTTTGCAAGCGAAGATAATACATCACACCACTTACTACCAGAATAAAAAAAGGAACAACTAGAAAAAGATACTGAGACACAAACTCAGGATTAAGCAAATATGTTATTCCGAGACAGAAGAGGAAGCCGCCGATTGCTTTGACTAGTATGAATAGTTGTTGGACTATTTTAAGTATAATTTCCCCCTCCTTTTTCCTCTATTCTAATCAACAGCAGAAAAAAAAGAGCCCTTTTTCCCAAACGGTCCATTCTATTGCTTGTTTGGTAAAAAAGATTGACGATTGCGGTGATGAAACGCTAAACTAGGAAGAAACCTTGTCAAATCAAGATGTCAAAAGTCTTTGACATACGAAAACCTACTATTATAAAGACATTTGATCGCGGAAATCCCCACGATCTTTTAAGCTAAGGATACAAAGGAGCGAGCAAAATGAACCTCAGCAAACAAATCAAGAAATATCGGGATCGCGACGGCCTATCCCAAGAAATGCTGGCAGAAAAACTCTACGTTTCCCGCCAGACAATTTCCAATTGGGAGAATGAACACAGTTATCCTGACATTCACAACCTACTATTAATGAGTGTTCTATTCAACGTGACTTTGGATGAATTAGTCAAAGGAGACGTGGAGATCATGAGAAACGAATTAAGTAAGAAGGAATGGAACAAGCGCAGCGTCCAGATGGTCGTAGGTTTGTTAGGAACGACATTGTTAATTGGCCCATCGACGCGTTTTTTTGGTAATATCGGCTTGCTTATCCCTGCGGTGTGCTGGTTATTCGCTATGCACGGTGCTTTAAAAATCGAAAAAATGAAGAAAGACCGCCAGATGAAAACCTACTCGCAAATCATCGCCTTTTATGATGGAAAAACCATTGAGGAAGAAGAAGTCCGAAAAAATGCCAGAAGAGACTTCTGGATTAAGGTAGCCTTGGTAGTTGAATTTGGTGTGGTAGGTGGCTTTTTAGCTGCACTTAGTCTTCATTTTAGTTAAAAAAAATGATCCTCTGCCGTTATCAAACGACTGAGGATCATTTCACTTAAAACATGATCGGCAATACCGTAAAGACGAAAAAGACTATAGCAACTGTACTGATTAGAATCAACGCGACAATTTTGCGTTTCAGCTGATCCATCTCAGCTTGTTGACTAGGCTTCAACTGCACGTCATACTTTCTGCGTTTGATCAAATAAAGCAGCATTCCCTGCCCCGATTGTCCGCCTGCACTTAACAACGCCCACAATTTAGGACGCTCTAATCCCCGGGCCTTAGCATCAATCAACACTAGCGAGTAAACGTAATAACACATAAAACTGCTGGAGATTAAGATGATACCCACACATAGAAACAATACTAACGTTGTGTTACTCATAAGATCTCCTCCTATATTTTCTTGATTATTAAGTAGAAGATGCTGAAGCAGTTCGCGATAATTAAGAGAAAGATTAACGCCCAAATGATTTTACTTACTGGACTGGCTAAAACTAGTATTAACATTAAGACAACATTGACTAACAATAAAAGGATAAACGTCTTGATGAAACGATTTTGTTGGGTATTTTTTTGCAGTTGATGAACCATTTTATGGTCTCCTTTCAATAATTCGTCCAAAGACAATTGGTAGATATCCGATAAACGAATGATTCGCTCGATATCTGGGTAGCTGCGGCCATTCTCCCAATTGGAGATCGTCTGGCGCGTCACCCCCAATGCTTCGGCAACTTCGTCCTGCGTCATATGCAAGATATTTCTTCTTTCTCTCAGCTTTGCTCCAACTTCCATCTGCTTATCCTCATTTTCTCTTCTTTTGTCTTTAGTTTAAATCAAAAACCGTTTGAAAAGACGTAAAAATGCTTTTACATCCCGCTATATTAGGCTTTTTTACGATGAATGACTGCAAAAACTCCCTCAACTTTGGAACAAATAGACTAAAAAAGCATGACCAAACTTTCGTCCAATCATGCCTTTTACTATTAACTTGCTACAAAATACCCGTACCAAACCTTATTATCGGCATCGTCGACGTGAGAGCCGATCAGTTCTAAATTGCTGCCTTTTCTGTACTGTTTATTGTCTCTCGCTTCTAAATCCTCTTTAAACAGCTGATCATAAGAATCATAACGAACCCGCTGAATCTCGGCACCTTCCCATTGCTGCATCAATTCCGCATAATATTGGCGCTCATTTTCACCGCTGGTCTCAACCGGCACTTCCACTGAAGCAACTGGAGTTTCTGGAGCCGGAGCCGCTTTTTCTACGCGACATCCTGTGAAAAGCAGCAGCATCGATAACAAACAAACCACTAGTCCTTTTTTCATATCGTTTCCTCTTTTTCGTTTTCTCTCTTTAATAGTATCATATTGTATTTTTGAATGGTATGACAATTTTTGTCTTTTGTTTAACAGTAAACAGATCAATTTTCTCCCAAATAGACTTTTAATAGTCTTTACAAAGTCTTAAAGGCTTCCTGAAGGCATTTATACAAGTTTACATAATATTTTAGGTCATCTTCAGAAAGCGTTTTATATAATCTTTTAAAAGTCTTTTGGATTATTCCAAAGAAAAAAGCTAAGAAAATGTCGCCATCTTCTCAGCTTTCTCATTACTGCTTCGTCACCGAATTAATCCGCTGCTGCAGGCGATCATATTCTACTTTATACGTATCCGCCTCTTTTTGTGAGGTTGGTACTTGGAAGTAGTAATCAGTCACACCATCAACTGGACTGTTGGAATGATAGAAGCGGTTCAAATACGCTTGGCGCAAATCTCCGCGCGTTGCTACATAGAGATCAAAGAATCCTGCCGTATCCTTCATCGGAACTTCTTTTTCCAAAGCCGCAAATTCTGTCTGATCCGGACTCAATTCTGATTGACGCATTTGCTGGTACAGTCGTTCATCCGACCCGCTGGCAATCACATCTGACCATTCTGTTTCAAAATCAGCCGAGCGATCCAAATAAGTATCGTCAGAAGTAATCAATAGCGCCGAACTGTCGGTGCCATCTGAAACCGTCAGGGACAACAGCTCTGAAGGATTGTATGCTAGATCAACTAAATAATCCTTACGCGTCCCGTCTGCAGAAGTAAAGGTCCATTGTTGGCGCTGATTGGTCACTACTTCTTCGTCTTGCAGTGTTTGGCCAAAGCCGATCAATCCAACTTGTACAAAGGCGGCTTCCTCCGAACTAATCATGGGATACACCTTGCGATACAATTCGTACACAACACCCGTATCGGCCACATCGCCAAACACGGTTAAAAAGATATGTTCTAAATCCTGCGAGCTGGCCAGACTGTCCGGCTGCTCCAAGCCATCATTCAACGCGTTAATCTTGTCCGTCTGAGCATTCAGCAGCTCTTGGTCGTTTACATCCTTTAAGGCCAATGCCGGCAGCTTCGGTAATTCCGCCTGCTCCTGCTCTTTCTCGTCACTGGCGAAGACGCTGAAGGGGATCGTAAACTGTGGAAAGTTCCCCGTTAAGACGACCGCAACAGATGCGACAAACAAACCAGCCAGGATGCCCCAGAAGATTAACCATTTTTTTGTGGTTCTCATAGTTCACCTCGTTTTGTTTTCCTTCCTCATTGTGGCGACATTTCCCCTTTTCGTCAACCCTTCTTGGTATAAAATTGTGGAATTTTACTTAATTTTTCTAAATTTTTGCTGCTAAAGCGTCGATTACCATGGTCATTCCTGCTGTTATCTATTAAACTAGAAGAAAATGATTTTTTTGAGGGAGCCACATGTCAGAAGGAAGAAAAAATCGACGTCAAAAGCAAGACAAGAAAAAGCTGGTTCTGCCTTTTGTATCGGCAGACAAAAAACGTCAAAAGCCAAAGAAAAACGAAACCAACCGTAAATCAACAACTAAAACCAAAAAGCCTAAAGGCCCAGGTTTATCTAAAGTAACCAAAATTTCCATCGCCGTATTAACTTTAATGGTGATCGCCGTTATTGCCGGAGGCGTGTTCTTTTTGAAACAATATGGTCAAGTGATCACCACTGCCGTAGATGCCGGACAGCAGCAGGCGAAGTCGATCCAAGAAAGCGACTTTAAGCAATTCCGACCAACAACCATCTTGGATGTTAACGGCAATACACTTAAAGAGCTGAAAACCCAAGAGCGGGATTATCTTAGCTACAAGGATATTGATCCGTTAGTATCTGAGGCCTTGATCTCGATTGAGGACCGGCGTTTTTACGAGCATCACGGCGTGGATACCCAAGGACTGATCACGGTAGGACTAAATGCCGCGTTGGGTCGCGGGGTTCGTGGAGCCTCCACCATCACCCAGCAGCTGGTAAAAAATATTTACCTGACACCCGAGGTTTCGATTTCCCGTAAAGTGGAAGAAATGGTGATGGCTCAGGCCTTGGAACAGAAATTCTCCAAGGAACAGATTTTAGAATACTATTTAAATAATGTCTATTTTGGTAATGGCGCATACGGCATCAACGCCGCATCGCGGGTTTATTTTGGCAAATCAATTAACGATACGACCTTGTTGGAAAAGGCTGTGTTGGTAGGAATTACCAATAATCCTGGAATGTACGATCCCGTCAGCAACAAAGAAAATGCCATGAAACGGGGCAAAACCATCTTAAATGAGATGTTAAACCAAGGTTATATCACCAATGCCGATTTCGAAAAAGCGACCAACGATGATTTCACTGCCAGCATTCATTCTGAAGCTTTGGATAATGACTTGGGCGACAACGAAATAGCTTTAGCGGTAGATTCGGCTACGAAAATTTTGATGGAGCAGCAGGATTTCCGCTTCCAGTATCAATTTGACAGTGCCGAAGAGGAAGAACGTTACAATCAAGAATATCTAGATGCCTACAACAAGGTTTACCAACGGATTTTATCCGGCGGTTACGAGATTCAAACTAAAATCGATCCAACGATCCATCAACAAATGCAGGACATCCTGACCCGCGTGATGGAAAGCTGGCCGAACATGGACCCTGAGAAAAATATTTACAGCAAACAAGCAGCCATGACGGTGATTGATAATGCCACTGGCAGTGTCGTAGCAAGTATCGGCGGTCGCGGGGAAGAAGGCAATACCTACAATCGAGCCTTCCTATCCTATCGTCAACCAGGTTCAGCGATTAAACCGCTAGTTTCATACGCCCCTGCTTATGGGCGCGGACTATTGGAAACCAGCACTGTTTCAGATGATCGACCAAACAATAACTATCCTAACAACATTTATATGGGTTCACGAGGAAATCTAACCTTGCGCAATGCGTTGGCGATGTCTTCCAACGTGGTCGCTTATAAATTAGCGATGGACAACCAAGCCGAATTGCAAGAGCCGGTTTACCAACCGTTGGCTCAAATGCAATTTACCGGTCTAGATGTAGCCGATGATAATCCGATTATCGCAGTCGGCGGGATGACCTACGGGGCAACCACCCAGGAAATGGCCAGCGGAATTGCGACCTTGGTTAACCAAGGAAACTACCGCATGCCAACCAATATTCAAAGCATCAAACGGAAAGACAACGACCAAGAAATCTTTAACTTGAACGATTCACCGCAACGGAAAGTGTACAGCGAAGATGCGGCGTACTTGACCCTTGATACTATGAAAGCTGTCCATCAAGATGAAGATGGAACAGCCACAGATACTAACTTGGCTCATAACCAATATTGGGCAATTAAAACTGGTACGACTGATGAAGCGAAGGACTTGTGGACTGTGGGGGCAACTCCTCATTACACAGTGGCCGTTTGGGCCGGCGATGATACACCGCAGCCGCAGGATAATGCCAGTGTCGGTAAAGCGACTCGTCAGATTTTCCAAGAAGCGATGGATCTATTAAATGAAGGAAAAGAAGATGTCGATTTCCAAATGCCTGCTTCAGTGACAAACCAAGACGGACAATTGGTGACACGTTCCAGCCAAGCCAAGCAAGTATTGGCTACCCGTCAAAGTGCTTTGGCGGCAACGACCCAGAATATTGATGGCCTAGCTAAAACCAAAGCCAACGAATTGATTGCAGAAAAACTAAACAGTCCAACGGTGTCTGAAGCATCCAGCTTTAGTACGCAGCTGTTAGCGGACCGGATTCAAACCTTAAGCCAATTTGAGCTGATTGTTACCGACAATCAGGATAACTGGAAAACCTTTGACCAGTATGCGCAGCAAGTTTGGGCTTTGGTTCAAAACGTAGAACCGGCCGGTGGCACGCTGTCTAACCAGTACACCAGCGTTTACCGCAACAAAGAAGCGCAATATGCACAAGAAAAAGCCGCCTTGACCGCCGATGTTGATCGTATCAACAACGACATCAAGACGACTGAGGATCAAAGCAAACAGCTTGATCAGCAAATCGAAGACCTCAAAAAAGAGTTAAATATTCGCAGTTCTGGCAGCTCCGGAAGCAGTTCTTCAAGAACAACTCCTAGCAGCTCCAGTGAAGCAGAAGAAGGGGATTAGCCGACTGGCTAATCCCTCTTTTCATCGATAAATTTTTTTGATCGCTGCTGGACAATCTTTTGACCTAAATTGGCCCAATCCAACGGCCGCGGCGGCGAAAGCCAAACCACATATTCACACTCGCAAGTCTCCCCTAACGCACGATTATCTGTCAATAAAATATCGGCTTCTTCCATCCGATCCGTGATGATTGCCCCAGCAGTTTGGAAGAAAATCAGATTCCCTTCAATAAACTGATTGTATAACTCCCCATAAGAAAAATCAGCATGAATTTTCACTGTGTGCAACAGCACCTCTTTAGGAAAAGAGTTCACAATCAGCAACAAATAATTAAAGAAGACAAATTTCTTCTTTCCATACAGCTGGGTTTTTTTCATCGATTCCAAATACTGCCGGCAAAAGGCCAAAATCTCGGGATAATTTTGTTGAAAGTAGCTGATGTCAATCGCCGGCTGCAAATCTTCATAACCGGAGCTCAGCTCCTTCAGCTGCAAATGCAAAAAATCCAAACGCTGGGTAAAATATGCCAGCTTTTCTGGGTGCTGCTTCACTACTGAGAACTTCTTTTTTAGTGCATCAACTAATTGCCGACTGTACTCCTTTGCGGTTGCATCCCCCACCGTTACTTGATCGATTGAATCTGCTGACCGAGTAAGATAGTAATTGGTAAAAGCTTGTTTTTCCACTGACGCAACAGTTGCCGGTACCCGGGAAAAGAAATACGGCTGACAAAATTGCTCTGGTCCTTCGGCATTTAATAATGGTAAACAGGTTTCCTTTAAATAATGGGCCTGCCGCAGCCGGATATCCGTCACGTAGCTATAATGAATCAAGTCATTTCGCTGATGCATGGTAAAATGCTCCAGCGGCAAAGTTGCAATCTGCTGCTTCACTAAGTAACTATCCTCATACAAAGACACCTCATCCTTGAAAATCCGGCTGAATAATTCCGTCACGAACAGCCGCAAGTTTTGTTCATCCTGACTAACCAACTGAAACTTTCGATTAATCTGCATCCCGTGATCCTTCAAAAAAAGGTTCAAGCGTTTGAATTCCTTATAAGCAATCGGATAACTAATCAGCTCTTTAACTGAGAAGTCATTCACAGAATTATATTTTTGCATGTACGCGCTGCAAAACAATTGAAAGTTCAGGGAATCCTCCACATAGTTTTCCAGCAGGGATGCCGAACTGGCTTCCCCGCTGATCTTTAAATGAAGAAACGGATCTTCATCGGAGATCAAAATCGCTTGGTCCAGCTGATAGCGTTCTAAATCATAGATCAGCGCTTCGATGACCCCTTTTAATACATAACTGGAAATCTCCAGGTGATCCATCAGCTCCTGCTTAGTAACCGAAAAAAAGGGACTTCGCTCCAGCAATCCCACCACTCGATATTTTCGCCATTCGTCTTTTGCTAAAAATTGTTCAAGCAAAGTAATCACTCAACTTTGTCTCTCCTTCTGCTATTGCCTCGCCATAAAGAGCCACGCCTGACAACAGGTAGGCACTAAGGGCAGTCTGACTGAACGCTGTGTCCTCACCTGCCTCCCCGCCAGAAATGGGTTCTGGCATATTTAGCGGTGCAGCACTAAAAAAATCATCATCTAACATAAGCGGTGTTTGCGGCTGACGGACAAACTTCCACATTCGGTCAGATTGTTGGGTATGTTGAATTTCTGCATTTGATTTTGTTTCCTCCGCTACTTTCCTTTCAGTGGTTCTATCAGGTTTACTGTCGGCTTCGCTGGTTTTTTCTTGCTTGGCAGCTTCAGTCGATGATTCTGTGGTTGCCATCTCGCTTGTTGCAGTTGTTTCCGATGATTCAGTCGACTCGAAAATAATCTCAGCATCTGAATCCTGAGTTTCCGGCAGTTCATTATTAGGAATCGGCGTAATCGCCTCGCTGGGATTCATGGGATCGTAAATGTTGGCCGCGGCGAGGGCATGATTGGAATAGAGAAAAAGACACGCCCCCATTCCTAGTGAGACCGAACGGGCAATGACCCGTTTTTTCATCGCATTTCCTCCTCTCGCAAAAGCCGTAAAATAATCAAGGTTCCTATGACAATTAAACTAAAAAACACAGCAGCAACCCTCCACACATTTTGTCGATTTCTTTTCGAGGTGGTTTTTTCCAGCCGCTGCTCCGTCTTAACAAATTCATTCGTCACCGAAGAACGATTGATTAAACGGGCAGTAACCACAAATCGTTGATCGGTTTGGGTCGGCTTGTCGCAGGTGATCAAGGTTAATTGCGGCTCTGTGGTTTCTTCCAACACACTAAGGTCGGTTTCCTTGATTATTTTGGTCGTTGTTACCTGATAGTGGTAGACCTCCCCCTCATAATCAAGGTACAAATCATCCTTTTTTGTTAAAGACAGCAGCTGCCCAAACAACAACTGCTGATTCCCTAGGTGATGGCCCAGCAAAACCACGTTGTCTGTTTGCGGACTGCGTTCTGGAAACAGCATACCACCACCGGCTAACAACGATTCTTGAGTAACCGTCGGATAGATCGGCACCAGAAATTGGGCACTGGGAATCAACAGCTTGCCGCTGATTGCCTGATCGGTTCCTTGAAAAGCCAAGATTTCAGAAAAAGTTGGCGGTTGCACCGCCTCCGCTTGATTTAACGGCTGTTCAACCACTTTGGTCTCAGCTAAAGACACTTGGTTTAATTTGTAACTCAACACACTTTGTTTCAGCATTGGAAAACAGAGCAATAACAACGCTGTCCAATAAACCAAAATCAGCAGGTAGCTACTTTTTCTCATGCTTCTTTTTGTACCAAATAAACAAAATAATCAGCAGCAGCAAAATCACACCGATTAAAATATACAACCAAGTAAAGTCCTTCTTAACTGTTACATCGCCATCATTTAGTTTTCGCGCTTCATCGGCTTTGATTTCAAATTCTTTTTCTAGCTGCCAATTGTAGCGATAATTTTCTGCTTCACCATCGGCATTTGCCAAAGTGAATTCTCCGGCTTCATCCTTTTGTCCATAGGCGTCTACCTTCAGAACATATTTCCCAGGACTTAACCGCTCGCCATTCAGTGGCAATCCTAGATTAAAATTAGAATTAGGGGCCATTTGCATGCCAGTCTGGGTGTTTTCGTAAATAATCTCGCTAGCACCTTGTTTCGTAACGGTCATATGAGCCGCTAATTGATTCAAATATACCGGATTCGGATTTTGTAAATTCCCATAAATTAATGTCCGAGCATTAACCTGATCGGCACCGGCAGCTAACAGCTTCAAATCCGGCGAACCGTTCTCAGTGGTTTGGCGCATCAACAAAGCCACCACATAGGAATATTCATTTTTGATGGCTAAGCCAGAAGATTCTTCACTAGAAGCAGCCGTTTCTTCGGCACTTTTCTCCTGGAAAGTAATTCCGCCAGCGATCACCCCGTCAAATGCTTCATTCGGCATATGTATGTTTAATTTGTATTCAGTTTCAGAATGGGGCGCTAACGTTACCTCGCCTGGCGCTTCCACATAATCCTTCAAATTGAAGGTCAACGATGAATCGGGTTTGATTTCATTGGTACTATATTCCACCACACCATTGCTGTTGGTGGTGGCACTGTTGATTTGCGCTTCGACAATTACTTCTTGATCAGTATCATTTCTCAAATTCACAGTTAATTCTTGTTTTTGATCTGGAGTAAGCTGCAAATCAAAATAGGTTTTGGATTTATCAATTTGGTTGTCGGGAATTTGTGGCGTCACCGCAAAATTAAATTCGGCCGCCTCACCGGTGATACTAGTTAATGCGCCGATGCCAGTCAGTAGAAAAATACATAAAGCGATTCTTTTTAAAATTTTCATTGTTTCGTCCTTTCAGTTAAAGGAAGGGATGCAAAAAGCACACCCCTTCTTTCGTTATTATTCGTTTTATTAGCTTGGAATATCTGCTAACGCCCAAGTAAAGGTTGTGGTATATTGTTTGGCGTATTTTGTAGTAGAACCTGGTACTGCTAATTCGATACTGTCAGCTCCGGTAGCCGCATCGCTGCCCCAGGCTAATAAGTACGTACCTGCACCTTGGCCGGTTGTTGCGGACATTACATTTACATATGCGTCATTCGGCGTTAAATTAATCGTTGCTTGGCCTGTAGGTTTTGCCGAACTAGAGGCAGTAACCACGTTTCCGTTTTTGAAGGTAATGGCTGCCCCCGTTAATTCTTGGTCTTCGGCGGTTTTAAATTGGCCGCTTTGTTTCACTTGCAGCTTCCAGCCGGTTTCTAATCCGCGATTATCGGTAACCTGTACAAAGTTCGGGCCAGTTTTTTCAGCATTTGCTTTATCGACATATTTTTGTGCCTTTGCTTTATAGACTTCATCAGTCGAAGTGATTTTTTGTGTACCGAAATCTAGGCTTGACGCGTAGTCGATTGATAAGGGACCATTTGTTCCTGGGTTTGGTCCAGTCGGATCAGTTGGATCAACCGGTGTAACTGGGTCAACCGGGTTAGTGGGATCCACCGGTTTGGTTGGATCTGTATTGGCTTCAAAGGTCACGGCTCCATTGGAGGTGTATTCTGCGCCGTCTGCTGCGAAACTAGTGACTGGTAATGCCAACCCTGCCAAGGCTAAAGCGGCTACTGTTGCGTATTGAATTTTTTTCATGTTTTCTCTCCTCTAAACGTTTTCTGGAATATCAGATAGATTCCAAGTTAATGTGGTTGTGTAATTTACTGCATCTTTTGGTGTGCTGCCGGGTACAAATAAGGAAACATCCTTCGTTACGTCTGCCTGTACATCGTTCCCGTCAGCGTCTTTTTCAGTCACGGTCTCAACTGCACCCCAGCGATTTGCCCACGTTCCGGCACCGCTATCCTTAACCGCAGACAAGACAATTGATTCGTTGCCGTTTGGATTCAAGGTAATAGGTTTTTCTGCTACTGGTGCGACAGCTGAAGAGTTGCTGGCAACTGTTGGATTATCCAAAGTGATGGCAGCTCCGGTTAAAGTAGCGTTCAAGGTAATGGTTTCCGCTTTGAATTGACCATTTTGTTTCACCTTCAAAACCCAACCGCCGTTATTCCCGCGATTATCAGAAACTTGAACATAGTTTGCGGTTTTAGGCGTTGTGCCATTGTAGGCTTGGGCCCGGGCAAAATAAGTTTCATCTTTATTAGAAATCTTGTTCAAACCAAAATCCAATGATGACGCATAGTCGATGGACAACGGACCATCTGTTCCAGGATTTGGACCATCTGGATCAGTTGGATCGATGGGATCAACTGGCTTGCCCGGATCAGGATCGGTTGGATTTACTGGCGGTGTCGGGTCGGTGTTAGGGATAAACTTAACCGCTCCATTGGACGTGTATTCTCCCCCGTCTGCTGCATGAACAACAGCGGCACCACTAAGAGTGGTAAAAGCTAAAACAGTCGCTGCTGCGGTGGTAATCATTTGTTTCTTTTTCATGTTTGTCCTCCTTATTGGTTTCCAGGCACATTTTTAAGTGCCCAGGTTAAAGAAGTGCGGTATTCTTTCGCGTATTTTACCGAACTTCCTGGTACCTTTAATTGAACCGCCTGATCGCCGGGCTTCTGCCCAAAGCGATAAAGCCAGGTGCCGGTTCCTTGGTTTGCGTTTGCTGTAACGACATTCTTCTCCTCGCCGATAGTCCGGAAAACAACTTCCTCCTCGGCTTGCGGGGCATAAGTCTGATCCACGTTGGATACTACCTCGCCTTTTAGAAAAGCTAATTCAGCGTTCTTCAGCTCTTGGTTGGCCGTTGTATGGAATTGTTGGTTCTGCTTCACACTCAATATCCAACCGCTCCCGGTTCCGCTAAGGTCTGAGACTTGAACAAAATTCGGACCGCTGGTTTGGGCGCCTTCCGTTGTTTGATAGCTCAAATCCTGTGCGTAGTAAGTCTGGTCGGTGGTAGTAATTCCTTGCTTGCCAAATTGAAAGCTTGAGGCATAATCAATCGAACGAATTCCGCCCGTCCCGGGAGTGGGGCCCGCAGGATCAACGGGATCTGCTGGCACAATCGGCTTAGTTGGATCAGGGGCCAATGGATCCAGCGGCCGAATGACTGTGCTGCTGTCGACTTGGTATGAAAGGCTCGTTTGTGATTCCTCTGCCAGAGCGGGAGTGCTTACCAGAAATAGACTACCAACGAGGAGAATGACTGCTTTTTTCAGATAAATCCCCTCCTCGCTTCAGTTTAAATCCGACGAATGCCAACAAGGCAATTCCTGCTATTGTCGTGAATGAAGAAGACCGATCGCCGGTTCGCGGTAAAATCCGACCTTTTCCTTCATAGGAGGGCAGAGCACTTTGCACGTTTGCCTCGCTTCTGCCCACTGAACCATTTGAATCACCAGTCGTTCCTGGCAATTCTTCCTTTGCAGGTGGGTGCTCATTGGGATATTCGTACACTCCGTAAAAGCCGGTTTTTCCATTGGAATCATAGTTGACTTCACCATAAGCAGGTGTGGCTGCTAAGAAGAAGAACGCTATACAGGCAAAAAATACTTTTTTCATTGTCATCACCTAATTTCCCGGTACATCTTCTAATTTCCAAGATAATTTCCCGGAGTATGTGCCCACACGCTGCTTTTCTGGAGGAACGACTAGTTTAAAGCCCTCGTCTGATTGCCAGCCTGCGGAGATGTCTTGAATACCGTCTTCAGTAAATTCACCGGTTTCAATCACTTGATTGCCGCCATTTACTGGCAATTCACCTTTTTGAGACGTGTAGTACAACGAATCGACTAAGGAGATCGTCCCCAGTTTGATTTCTTCCGATTGGTTGACGGTGATGCGCCAAGGCTTGTGGGCGTCACTGCGAGAATCGGAAATTTCCAGCTTGCCGCTGACTTGCGGTTGATAGGTTTCCGTTTTATTGGAAATATCATTCAAGCCAAAATTCAGCTGCTCAGGTACTTCTCTTAGTGACAGATAACCAACTAGGGTAACAGTCGAAGCCGCTTTAAAGGTAGCATCGCGATAATTCATGTCGGCAGCCGGTTGAATGTTCCCAACGGCATTATTAGTAACCGGTGGATTGTCAATTCCCGTCGCTGCACCACTTTGATCCCGTAAAAAGACTTGAAGAACATCGTTTTGCTTCAACGGCAAACTAGAAATATCCAACGTCCAAGTGCCATCGGCTGATACGGTGGTAGAAAGACCGGCAGCCTCTTGACCGTTGACTGTCAAAGTAACGAGGCTGTTTGCTTCACCGGTACCAGAAATTTGCGGGGTAATGCTTTCAATTTTCGTCCCATCATTTATCGTCGCTGGTTCTGGCGGTGTAACGTCGATGACCGTTGTGGCAATCGCCTCTTCGGTAATCCACGGTCCCCTTTTGGCAATACCGGACACTTCTTTGCCAGCTTTTTGGAAGGCGTCGGCCTGGTAAGTAATGTACCCGTTCTGATCGGTGGACAAATCAGAAATAACTTTGCCATAAGAATCCGTCAGGGTCACAGTTGCCTGATCCTTTGAAGCATAGACAGGAATGTACTTAATCTCTCCTGAACTATTTGATCCATTGTTGTCAGGCACCATGCCGATAATTACCTGTGCCTGCAAGGTTTTGTCGGCATCGGTAATTGGGGTCCATTCAATAGTAGGATTCTGATTCATCCCCGAAATTCGCCGGTAGTTATTTTGTTTGAATCCTGTAAGTCCCGGTTCAGTCGTAGTGACATTTTGAGCAGTTCCGTTTCCTTTCACTTCGAAGCTGGCTACTTTTGCATGGGTTTCATCCGATGGCCCTAATGGCTGGGTAGTCAACTTCCACAGATCAATATCTGAGTCGACAATTTTAAACGAGTTATACCCATAACTGCCCATTGACACTTGAACGGCTTGTCTGCCATCAACCAGATTCCGCAAATCGTACTGCGCGGGTGAATCCAAAATCATTCGCGTGTTTTGTCTAGGATAAGAAGCGAGTCCCAGTCCATCCGCAGCCATATTAATTAATGGTTGGGTGCTTCGGCCGATTACATAAAAGTAAGCGCCGGGATTCACTTCTAGATAGGTGTTGTTGTTAGAAAAAGCGACGACTGATCCTGAGGTCTGTTTACTGGTCAGATTCACCACGGCGCCAGGCTTAACAATCATCCCCGAACCGTTTTCATCAAAACGTACTGCATTTCCCGGCATGTTCACGTTGAACACACTGTTTTCGCCAACCGTTAACCGCTGGTAATAAAGGTAGACTGCCGGATAAGTGGTTCCGCCCTTTTGACTTTGCGTAATATTGACGCGACAGTTTTGGCCGATCGTGAATTCTCTTGAGGCACCTGTTGAATTGGTGGCGGCCGTTACGTTATACCAAAAAACGGAAAAATCATAAAAATTCACATTGCCGGTATAAACCGTGTTATCCTCCATAATGAAGCTTCCTAGATAGAAATTCTCAGCTCGGGTATCGATGTCCATATTCCCGTAAACGGTGACTTCGCCATAGGAGGCTCGTGCCAGCCGTTGTACACCAGGTTCTGTCTTGATATTTCCAAATCGATAGCGCCATTTTCCACCGTTAGGATAGTTTAACCGCGTTCCAACGATGTCCTCGGAATAACCACCTAGGTATTGCTGGTTCAAAACGATATCATGCATGTGAAATGAACCCGTAGCGTTAGTAGGAGCCGCTAGCCAAATCGACGAATCTCTAAAATCCACCCGATTGCCTTGCCCATCAATTTCAAGATTATTCCGTCGCGCATAAGTAGAAAGACGACCATCGCTCGTCGTTGGGTTAGTAAAACTTCCCGTCAGTGTAATCTTAGTAACTGTTTCATCGCGAATACTATTCACAAAGGTGGTCCAATCACCAACCGCCACTTCGCCAGCTGCAAAAGGTTGGACGGCCACTCGGTTGATCGCTTCTTCCGACTGGTCATCACTGCTGGGTTTGGTTGCTTCTTCTTTTGCGGATGATTCAACTGTTGCTTCTGGTTCCTTTGATTCAACCGTGGAACTTGAAGACTCCTCTGTTACACTGGAATTTACAGAAGACAAAGGATCTTCACTGAGTGTCGGGATCGACTTTTCCGTCTCACCTGTTGAAGACGAGACAGTAGTGGATTCAGTCACCGCAAGCGCAGCTGTGTTAGGCAGCATCAGACAAATCGCTAAAAGAAGCAGTCCTGTTTTTCGTTTCATTCTCTCCCCCCTTTCATTATTAGACTAACAAAGTAACTATTCTTTTTTTATAATTTTTTTATGCAAAAAAGATAGTTTCGTTATAACTATGTAGATAAACTTTGATTCCGCAAGTTCTTTCTCAGAATTAACACCTACAAACTAATGGTGCACTTATTATTCTAATCATAGTTTTACAGAAAAAAAGATCAACTTCTCAGTTATCAAAACCAAAAAGTGACCTTTTTATCTATTTCATCTATTTTTACTGGTTATTTCTGAAGGAAAATCACTTATTTGCTGCTGATCATCTTCTCTAAGAATTTACCAAGACGCCTTAAATTGACCCGTTTAAATTGAAATACTCGGGAAATATAACTATTATAAACATTCAAGAAGATGGAAACGGGGGGATTAGTATTTTTGGTTTAGATAAAAACACTTTATTGAAAAGAAAAATTATTGATACGTTAGATCGACGGACCCGACCTTTTACATATAAAGAATTAGCCGAAGCGCTCCAGTCTTCCAGTGTAACTACGCTGCAAGCCACCTGTAAGGAATTGGCCGAACTAATGGAACAACTCTATCCCGATCACTCCTGTTCGCTGGTCATTCAGAAAGAAAATCATGGAACGACTTTAACTTTCCTGCGTTCATCGGATAATCTGCAGGTTTTCTACGACTATCTGTATTCATCCGATTTGGCTTACGAAATCCTTCAAACACTTTTGTTTGAGCGACAAACCTCCACCGTTCTTTTTTGTATGGACCACGGCCTGAGTGAATCTAGTTTGAAACGAAAGATCAAGGATATTAATCGTGAGCTTCTTGATTTTGACTTGCGGATTACTTGTGCTAAACAGTTGAGCTTAAAAGGGCCCGAAGCCAAGGTTCGTGCCTTTTACTATATTTTTCTGCGTAGCGTACATCGGCAGTTTTTTACGATTCCCGGAATGCAGAATTTAGCGACTGACTATCAATTAGCAACAAAGCTAACAGAATACTTAGGTGTTTCTGGTGATTTGACCTTGGTTGAGCGTTTTGCCTATTGGGTGCTGATTACTCGTTTGGCAATTTCAAAGGGAAAGAAATTGCAGCTTTCGCAAGCCGATTTAACGGTAATGGACACCTTGGCTTTTCCAGAGCAACCCGCCTTCTTACTGAATTGGTCAACACAAGACTGGAATTTTTTACTAACAGTGGTCTACTGCTCGCTGTCGGAGAACTTCCAATTGCCTTTAAAAACCGAAAGTTCACTAGAAGCACCCCAGCAACAAAGCTGGATTCAATTATTTCAAGCATACTTTCGTTCGCTCACTCCAGAGGAAGAACAATTGATTCACACGAAATTGAATCAGCTGGCTATGACCGTGCATTTCTTTCCATTAAGCAGCACGTTTCTAACTACGCTCCAGGCGTTTGTCGGCTTAGATGAACTGACTGAAATGTACCCTCTCTACCTGCAGCGTTTTGAAGCGTTTTGGCAGGAATGGTCATCACAATTGTCCCGACCGGAATTGGAGATGTTTCGGATGTTCAGTTTAGCCACCTGTATTTCGATTATGCCGATGGATCAACTATTGCCGGAAATTGCTGTTTACGTTTATTCCGAAACTAGTGACTCGTTTAAGCAGTATCTCAGAATTAAGCTCAATTTTTATTTCAGCAATCGTTATGCTCTGAAGTTTGTCGAAATCCCGGAAGCGGCAGACTTGTTAATAGGCACTATCCCTTTTTACGAAGATCAATGTTCACCAAAACAAAAGCAGTTAATCGTTCGGGCGCGCGTTTCCCAAAAAGATTTGGACAACATTGCCGAATGCCTGCGGGAGTTATTCGAAAATCAATCCTAGGTAAAATAAAAAGCCGTTCTCTCAGCTGAAAGAACGACTTTTGCTTATCCAAAAACTTTTTCTAAAATGATTTCGTAAGGTTCCCCGGCTGGCGTGAACCCGCCAATCGGGATATAGCCCAGCTTATGGTAAAAATGCTGAGCAAACTCAGTCGATACAGTGGAGGTCATTACCCGTCCATGATGGAGGTCACGCATCTCTGATTCCCAAAATTCGACAGCTTTGCGACCGTACCCTTTCCCACGATAATCATCCAAAAGATAGAGCATCGTCATAAAGGGAATGCTGTCCCAGAACAAATTGTAGCGCAGCCAGCCGAAGGGGTGACGGTTTTCTTCTATTATATAGACGCGATTTAAGTGAATGGCATCCAACAAATCCTGCCGGCGAATGTGAGGATCGTTTTTGTCCAGAAATTGTAGGTCCTTTGAGACAGCTATGCTAATTTCCATGATGACCTCCTTGATTTTCTTTTGTATCATTATAACAAAAAGCGTTGATTAGTTTTTAGACTAGCTAACGCTTTTTTATCTGTTCGAGAATTTTTAATCCTCCGCACTAGCACTCGGCTGGGTGGAACTTGAACTAGAGCTGCCGGAGGAACTGGAAGATGAATTTCTTGATTCTTCCGCTGCTTTGGAACGACTGACACTGTCGGCTCGTGATTGACTAATCCGAGCGTAGGAATCATACGTCTCCTGCTTTTCGGATACTTCTTTTTGCAGTTCTTCCAGGTCTTTGTTCTTTTCTTCCAATACCTTAGCTTGGCGTTGACGGAAGCTGGCAGCTGCTGAAGCAATCGCACTTTCATCCTGCTGCATCCGCGCCGCAAATTGTTCGTTGGAATCGCTGAGTTTCGTACGAATCGGCTCAAGTTTGTCGAGAAGGTTCTTTTTGTACTCCCCTTCCGGTAACAAAGCCACTGCTTGCACCGTGCCTAAGTAATCCGATAGCGATATAGCCTTACTGTCGGTTAAAGTATTCACCGAATCATCGGCTGCTTTGTATTTTTCCGCCTGTTCCTTGGCAATATTCAAAATCATCTGAATATCCTGACCCCAGCTGATGTCTTTGGCATCGCTGCCTTGCAGCTGTTCCTCTAATTCCGGAATCGTGGTTTCACTGTCAGGGGATGTCAGCACCGGATGAGCCGAAAGCTCCATGCCATTTAAAACATCCGACTCAAACAACGTATTCATCTGCTGCTGCAGCAAAAAGTTCTCTTTCGCCTGCTTGATTGCTTCGGCAGTTTGGCTCTCACCAGCACCGCTAACTTCATTCGCCAACTGATCAAACTGTTCTTCGTCCAGCTCTTTAGCAAAATAGCCGGCTTCTTGATTGCTGTATAAATTTTTCAATTTTTGATTGAAGGCTTCTTTACGCTCATTTTTTGTTTCCACTACTCGGTCTTGATAAATCCGATAGCCGGCAAACGAAACTGTCCCCACTACCAGAATCCCCAGAAATAGCCAACCGATCATTTTCTTGGTCAAGCTGTTTCCTCCTGTCCATAATTTGTACCCATTATAACATCTAATTTTGACAGATTTTCAACCGATCGTCAAATCTATATGAAGTTTTAGAAAATTTTTTAGTACTCAAAAATTTTTGCGAGGAAATTCCCCAAGAATTACCACTAGCAAGTTAGAAAATTCCAGCTGACTGTTCATTAATTATCCTGTGTTATGAGCCTATTTATAATCAGCCACCAGTTTACTATAATTTATGCCCATTTCGTAGTTAATTTGAGCGTAATTACCAAAATCTTCACCATGGTATTGTCGATACTCTGCCCACATACTCCATAGGATACCTGAAACAGCGATATAGCTGTAATACAACTGGATTTCATCTATTTTAGGTTCTCTTCCAAAATACCACTTCAGCAAATCTAAAAATTGTTTTTCTGAATAATCTGAAAACACACCGAACATGGCTACATCGGCGACACCATGACACATGCCGCTGTATTCCCAATCCAACAATTTCAAAGATTGATCCTCCAACACAAGAAAATTCACATTAGCAGCGTCCCCGTGGCATAAAATGTACGGCGCATCAGTCGTTCGAATCATTTCCAACGGAACATCCAGCATCGTCAAAGCTTTCTGGTAATCTCTTTGATCTAGACAATCTACCTTGCGACACATCGCCTCAAACTGCTGCAGCTTTTTCTCGATATCAAAATAATGATCCACAACTAATTCTGCCTGGTGAAGCTTTCGCATAATTTGCATAGCTTGGCGAATCAATGGCCATTCATCGTTTGCCACATTACGTGAGTTTGGATAATAATAAGTGATTTTAATACCAGTTTCCGGATCAAAATCAAACACTTCATCCGCAATCTTCAACGTTTCAATCGCCTGGTAAACTTCCGCCTCGTTTTTTCGCGAAATAAAGTTTTCGGTCCCATCGCCAGGAACACGGACAACGTAGCGGACATCCTTGACTGTAAACACAAAACTACTGTTGGTCATTCCAACATCCATAGGAACAATGTCTTTGATGTCTTCTGGGGAAATTTCAAAGACATTAGCCAAATGCTGGATCAGCTCTCTGTTTAGCCTCATAATTATCACTCCATTCTACTATTAACAGTAATTGGCATGATAACTTTTGACAAATATAACGCTTTCTCGCAGAAATTTACTAACTAAAAAACCCCAGATGCAGGCACCTGAGGTCTAAAAATTCGATAAACATCGAAAGGAACTATTTATTCTCTTGCAAGTCCAGCACAAATTTCTCCAAACGCTTCACAGCTTCCTTCAACTCATCAATTGAATAAGCATAAGACAGACGTAAAAATCCTTCGCCGCTGGCACCAAATGCTGAGCCGGGCACAACTGCCAGATTTTGTTCATCTAACAAACGCAAGGCAAATTCTTCACTAGAGATGCCAAATTGACTAACCTGCGGGAAGAGATAAAAGGCGCCCTTCGCTCGATAGCAAGGTAACCCAATCCGGGTCAGCTCATGATGCAAGTAGTTGCGACGTTCTTCATAAGATACCCGCATCGTTTCTACCGTATCATGCCAATCCTTCAAGCCTTCCAAAGCGGCATACTGACTAGCCGTTGGCGCAGCCATAATAATGTACTGATGGACCTTCAGCATTTGCTGGATAAAATCTTCTGGTCCAGCCACAAAACCTAAACGCCAGCCGGTCATAGCAAAGCCCTTTGAAAATCCATTAATCACAATGGTGCGTTCCCGCATGTCCGGCAACGAGGAAATGCTGACGAATTCTTCATCGTACAGTAATTCCGCGTAGATCTCATCCGAAATCACCAACAGATCATGCTTTTTAACTACATCGGCAATTTTAATCAAGGATTCCCGATCCATGACCGCTCCCGTTGGATTGTTGGGATAAGACAAGATCAAGATTTTACTTTTTTCGGTAATTGCTTCCTCCAATTGTTCAGGTGTCAGCTTAAATTCATTTTCCGCCTGTAAATCAATCGTCACCGGCTTGCCATGAACCATTTGGGTGATCGGCTCGTAGCAAACAAAGCACGGCTGCGGAATAATTACTTCATCGCCTGGATCAATAAAGACCCGCAAGGCTAAATCAATTGCTTCACTGCCCCCAACGGTTACGATAATTTCTGATTCCGGAGAATATTTTACCCCCACACGTTCCGTCAGGTAACTGCTGATCCGTTCTCTTAATGGTAATAAACCGGCATTGGCCGTGTAAAAGGTCCGGCCTTCCCGCATCGAGCGGATACCTTCTTCTGTCATATGGCGCGGTGTATCAAAGTCGGGCTCTCCAACCCCTAAAGAAATCGCATCCGGCTGTTCAGAAACAATATCGAAAAATTTCCGAATCCCTGAAGGCTGGATGTCCTCCATTTGTTTTGCTAGAAAATTTCTCATGGCGACACCATAATCCGATGATCGGTACTGTCGTCTTCTAAATCGATCCCCCATTGTTTGTATTTATCCAATAGGAAATGCGTTCTAGTTCCTGTCACCTCTGGAATCGGTGCTAAATTAGTAGAAATAAATTTGGAGATTTCTTTGATATTGCGTCCTTGAACCAATACGATAAAATCAAATCCGCCGCTGATAAAGAACAGGGATTCCACCTCTGGAAATTTGCGAATGGTATCGCCGACTTTCTTGTAGCCGTCTTCACCTTGAGGCAAGGTACTAATCTCAACTAACGCTTCGATCCAGTCATCCTCTACCTTATCCCAGTCAATTAAGGCCTTGTATCCAGCAATAACCTTGGCTTCCTCCAGCCGTTTGATTTCTGCGGCTACAATTGTTTCTTCCTCGCCTAACATGATGGCATATTCCTGTGTCGTCAGTCGGCAATCTTTTTCGATCAATTTTAGCAATTGATGTCGTTTGGTCTTTTCCATAGCGAACCCTCACAGTGTTTTTTATTTTCTTGCTAGTACCATCTATTATTCACAAAAAAAGGCCAACTGTCAATTTAACTTTGACAGTTGGACCTAGATTGCTGCTATTATCGTAAAATATCAATTAAATCTTTGCGAGCCGCTTCTGAAGCCGGCATTACCGAGAAGACTAACCCGATACCGCTTGAGACACCCACCGCTAAAAGAACTGTAGACAGATCAATCGTTACTTCCAGATCCATCGTTGAACCTAAAGCATAAGCTAGAATCATGCCGACAATATAGCCGATGATCCCCCCAACTAAGGTTAAGGTCATCCCTTCCAGCAAGAACTGGGTACGGATTGCTCCCCGGGTTGCACCCAAGGCACGGCGAATCCCGATTTCTTTGGTTCGTTCTGAAACGGAAATGTACATCATGTTCATTACCCCGACTCCGGCGATAAATAGTGAAATGCCGGCAACCGAACTAATGAAGACCGTGATCGTACTCATCATATTACTGATTTCGTCCGTCATCATGGCCATGTTGGAAACCGAATAAGTCCCAAGATCCCGCATCAAACCTTCTTCTTCCAAGGTGTTAATCGCTTCATCAGCCACTTTGTTCATTTGTGCTCCTGTGGCTAACACTAAGGTGATCGAGCTAGTATCTTTGGCATCGCCAAAAACCTGTTTGTACGTTTCCAGTGGAATCTCAATCGCAGCACCACCATTAGAGAACATTGTTTCGCCCTCTACTCTAGGATAGATACCTACAATTGTCATTACGGCATCATCACTCATGGTCAGACCGCGACCCAAAGCTTCTTCACTGCCACCGTACATCTCTTCCGCCAAACCTTCATCAATCGTAACAACCTTTTCCAGTGTTTCACTGTCATAAGCTGTCAACGACCGACCAACAACCGCCTCAGTTCCCTCAGCGTCCTTAATTCCCAGACGGTAATCCTTAGTCTTGCCACGTACCGAAAGAGTTTGACTAAAATAATACATGTCTGAGGTATAATCCGGCAAAGGATATTCAATCGATTCAACCCCAGGAATTTGTTCTAACGCTACAAAGTCCGTTTGAGGAATCAAATCCATGTTGGAGTTATACAAATTCCAGTCATCTGGCGTAAATTGCAAATTCACTTCCAGACGGTCAGAATCCCCAGCCGATAACGCACTAATCATTTGACGTTCATAGGCATTACCAATCGAAAGAATGGCAATAACCGCCGCAATCCCAATGATGATCCCGAACATAGTTAAGAAACTACGCTTTTTATTTTTGAAAATCGAACCTAGTGATGAGCGCCAATTTACGTATAATTTCATTCGCTGATCACCACCCTATCCTCAAGGAGTTTTTTATCTTCAATAATTGCCCCGTCACGAATTGAAACTAAGCGTGTACAGTAGGGAACAACTTCCGGATCATGGGTAACCATGAAAATTGTCGCGCCTTCTTTACGGTTCAGCTCCTGGAAAAGCTCCATAATTTCTTGCGAAGTATGGGTATCCAAGGCACCAGTCGGTTCATCGGCAATTAAGAATTTTGGTTGGTTGATCAACGCACGAGCAATCGCTACCCGCTGCTGCTGCCCACCAGACAGTTGTTTCGGATGCTTTTCTGCTTTATCCGCCAAGCCAACCTTTTCTAAAGCCTCCATTACCCGTTCTTTGGTTTGATGAAAACCTAAACCACTGTAAAGCAGCGGTAATTCAACATTTTCGTAGACCGTATTGTTTTCAATCAAGCTGAAATTTTGGAAAACAAAGCCCACGACTTCATTCCGAATTTTCGACAAGCGATCATCGGAGGAAGAAATCATGTTTTCTCCTTCAAACAGGTACTCACCATCAAATTGGGTATCAATAAATCCCAAGGTGTTAATCAAGGTTGACTTCCCAGATCCAGACGGACCCATGACAGCGATCATTTCACCAGCATCAGCAAACAAATTAATGTCTTTTAATACATGCAGCGTTTCTTCTTCTGAGCGGTAATATTTGTTAATGTTTTTTAACTCAATCATCTTAGTTCACCGCCAATTCCTGACCATCCTTTAGCTTATCATCAGGATTCGAAACGATCTGATCCTTTTCCTTCAGGCCACTGGTAACGATAATCACACTGCCGCGTTCTTCAGTTTGCACTTCAGTTTTCTTCGCTTTGCCGTCTTTGACTGCATAAACAAATTGCTTGCCATCTTCTTCTACAATGCTGTTGCTAGGCAAACGAACTTCATCCAATGGCAACGTAATTTGCACATTGTACCCGTATTGGATTGGTTTATCCGGTTTTACGGTAAAATCATAATTCGCTACACTAACCGTTGTAGTGCTGGCTCCTTGCGTAGGCGCTGCAGTTGCAGCTGCTTCAGGAAGCTGATCTACTTGGGTAATTGTTCCTTCGATTTCTTCGTCAGAAGTTACCGGTTTAACCGTTACTCGTTGATCCTTTTGCAGGCGTTGGTAATCGTACTCAGAAGCTTTTCCTTCAATCGTAACGTCAGAGCTGACCACTTGAATAACTGGTACCGATGGATCAGTCTTGCCTTTTTCATTAACATGAGCAATCCCGCTAGTCGTGCTGGTCACCGTGCTGGTTGCTTTCGCTTGCACGTTAGCAATCGATTGGTTCCCTGCTTGCAAGTCCACCTGAGAAGACTCCACCATTTGTTGGGCTTGCAGAACCGCATCATTGGCCGCTTCTAACGCACTTTCGTATTGCGTGATTTCGCCTTTGTACTGCTCTTTTTTCATCGCATCTTCTTCACTGTTGTTTTCGTTGGTATTGTTGTAATTAGCAACTGCTTCATTTAGCTGTTGGCTAGCTTTTGATTGCTTCGCTTGCGCTGCTGCCAAGTTTTCTTGAGCATTAGCTAATGCTAAGTTCAGTTTGCTCATGCTGTTGTTTTGCTCGTCAACCTGTGATTGATATTCAGAGCTTTCATAGCTTAACAAAACAGCACCCGCTTCAACCTGTTGTCCGTCGGTTACATGGACTTGGCTGATTTTTCCAAGAGTAGCATCCAAGCTGTAGTCTTGCGTGTCAGATGCAGTAACCGAACCGTTAAAAGTCAAAGGCTCCGCTTTTTTCAACGTAGTCATTTGATAATCACTAGTTTGTTCTGCAGTTGTCGTCCGACTTTGTGAAAATACATAAGCACCAACTAATAAGACAATGGCAACTACCCCAGCAATGATACTTAAACGAATCTTTTGTTTTTTAGTCATTTTCTTTTTCATGTTTTTACTCCTCTGGTTCAGCTTTGAATAGGTGAACAATTACTATAATGGTCGGAATAGAGATTAATATACTGGTCCCAATTGCGGTATATTGAGTAAAGCGTGCCATATTGACGCCCATATAATCTACATTAGGTGTCGTCATAAAAGTGATCACTAACGCAATAACCGTCCATGCAATTTTAGTAAAATAAGGAATTTTGGTTGGTGCTTTTCCTTCTTTCAGCTTTTTGTTTGCTAAAAAGTAACTTACTAGTAAGGCAATACCAATAACTATACTAACTACCGTGTAAACCTTTGCGAAAGGGCTTGATACATATTCATAAGATTGTGCACCGTATTCCCCTAAAGCATCATACGTTGCTTTTGTAGGATTAAATGTTTCTGGTAAACTAATCAAATTACTAATCGTTCCAATTATTCCAAGAACAAACAAAACCATGTTCCAAGTTTTAGCTTTTCTGAGGTGCTTTTCAATACTTTCCATTTTTTCACTCCTTTGCATTTTAATCATTTTACCATAAAAGATGCCGAATATATAAAGGATTCTAAGAATTTTGTACTTTTATTATAACAAGCGAAATTTTTATCCGATTTCGCCTTTCTTTTTTCATTTTGATGACACAAACCCGGCTTTTCATAGTACAATAAACAGGAAAAGCGTTTGTGCTTTATTCAAACGATTGGGGGTAAATGAATGGAAACAGTGGTAGAACTTTTTATTGAAAAACAAAAGAAGCGTTTGGCAGATGGAAAAATCCGTCAAGAAGAATACGAAGCGTTCTTAGACGGGGTTAATGATGCGTTGTCTTTTTTAGGCTTACATTATGTAAACGGTTCTGAAACGGTGGAACAAACGGACCGCAAACCGGTTGCCTATAACGAAGTCGAAGAAAAATACAAAAGATTGCGGGAAGTCGCCATGTACAAAAACAGCTTCTTGCGCGTTGCCGATATTGCTAGACACACTAGCCGTGCCACCGACGAATTAACTAAGCTGGCAATTACAATCCGTGAAGAATTATAAACACCTATTATAATAGAAGAAAAAAGACTAGCTGCTCCCAAATTTTGGGATTTAGCTAGTCTTTTTAGTGTCTTGATAGGAGTTGTTGGAATTTCAGCTGGATTCCTTCGTCGTTAGCAGCTGCTACAAAGCTTAACCCTTAATTAACAGCTCGTTGTAAAAGGCCTGCCCGACTTCCTTAATTTGGGCTTTGTTACTGAAGGTTTGAGCCAGCCAGGTTGGCATTGGCTGAGCGACATTGCCGTAGATTTCAATCATCACTTGGATAAAGGACTCACCGTCCAGCTTATCAATCGCTTTGCGCAATTTCTTGGCTGGCTCTAGCAAACGAGTTTCTTCCTTACGGCTGCGATATAAGCGATAAATTTTAGTGCCCTCTTCAGCTGCTAAGGCGAACATTGGTTTTTCGTCCTGCAATAATTGCAGACGCTCTTGCTTGTAGCGATCATAATTTTGCTGCCATTGCAGCAGCTCGCGATACACCTCTTCGATTTTCTTTTCACTGACGGTTGCCAACGAGCTGTAAAAATCAATCGGCAGCTTTTCAACCCGCCGCTCTCGCTTAATCCAAGTAGCTAAGGTCGATTGCGGAATACCCGCCACCTTGCCAAACTGCTCAACAGTAATTCCTAAGTCTCGGCGGATGTACATTTTGATTGGATGCTCTATTTCACTTGGTCTAAATTTCATGGATTTCCACCTATTTCTTTTGCGATATTTTTAACTTATTATACCAAACAAACGTTTTTTATTCAATCAGAAACCGTATTTGGGTGCCTATTTTGACAGCATTTGCCAGTCCTTTAGGAAAATCTTACGGATACTTAGGCTAATTTACAGCGCCTTATAAATAACTTTAGTAATTTTTCTTATTTCCTTTGCGGCTTGTTCACGCAACTCAAGTAACATGAATTTATCAACAAGCGAAAGGATGATTATTATGATCGTAACTACTTATACTACCCTAAAACAGAAACTTGCCCCTTTTTCCAAAGACATCTTCTACGACCTAATAATTTATGCCATCGCCCATCAGCTATACCAAGTGCTGGCTGGTCTTTTTTAAAAAGGTGCAAGGCTGTGGTATATTAGAAAAAAAGGAGTGTTTCTTATGAATGAACAAACACAGAAATTGATTTCCTTCGATCTGCCCCACGGCTGGACCTTGCAAACAACAGAAAAAATGATCGTGACTACAAATCAAGCTGGATACGTGAATGTGACAACTGACAATTCTTATGGAAATTTCGAACAACTGACTTTGCATCTAACTGAAGACCAAGCACAAATAGTTGCTCATCCTCATCAACTGTTGGAGTTAAGCATTAAATTGTCAAAAGAAATCGTTTTTCGACCTATTATTTACCTCGACCCTGAATAATAAAATGAGAAGTGCATATATTTTGTCACATGTGCTTAAGGATGGTATGATTTATTTGTAACACATCCCTATACCCCATATTTCAGTTCCAGCCAACACGTTTGGCTGGTTTTTTTCGTCAAAAAACCTCCAGATTTGAATTTCTGGAGGTTAATCGATTTATTCAACTGGTAATTCTAAATAAGAAGCCTTTAAATCTAGTGTATATTCAATATCTTGATTACCCCGAACCGTTTTCTCGAAATCAGTCCCATAAACGGCTAAGCCAATTTGGCGTCCTTTAGGCAAATGATACATGGTTGGATGCAATTCAAGCTCAATTTCCACAAATTCGCCAGCCTTCAAGTCATTGACTTTCCAAGGATTCTCCCGATTCTGCAGATTCATGTGCCCACGAGAAATCAGCTTATGAGGCGTTTCGGCACCCAGCTTCAACTCCATCACATTATCTTCCCGCCAATTGTAACCCAGCTGCAAACCTTTTGGCGCTAAGACATCTGGCACTGGTTTCAAGCGTTTTGCATCACCGAAATCAATCAGCTCAACATTCAGCATTCCCAAATCCTGGCTGGAAGCCACTTTAATCATAACTTTCGGACGACCATTCAAGAAAATATCTTCATTTAAGACCGCTGACTTCGCTAAATAGCGATGACCATCCATCGGCCCAGCTTCTTTTAGCTCTTTTTCCCATTGATCAATATTTTTTGTGTAAGCTTTAAACTGTTCCTCTGGCAGCTGATCCTTAAAGCAGAATTGGCCATCTTGCGGTTCTGTCACCAATTCTTTTTCACCAAAGTAGAAAGTGTTTGTTTCGCTACCTTTCCAATCTTCGGCGGTTGCCCAGGTTTCGGCATCCGTATTCGCCTGATAAACAATATCCGGCAAAATTTCTTTGGCATTGTTTTCTACATTATACAATTTATGGCTCAACCATAAATTCATCATGTCATGGAAATCAATCGATGGCACATTGTTGATGTAAATATGCTGACCTTGGTGCAGAATCAATTTCATGGCTACCGGCACATCCTTCAACGCATCCCAAAGATCCGCTACCTGCCGTGGTTTCACATTCCAGTCGTTCAGACCATGAACCATCACAACATCACACTTGATGTCTTTGATAAACGGCAAATAATTTCGCTCGTCCCAGAACGTATTGTAATTTCCGGTTTTACGATCCTGCCAGTCAGCCATTTGTTTCAGATAATCTTCAAAAAAAGCTTTGCTGTGAAGATAGTCGCCGGCATTTTGCATTTTACTGAAGGTCTCAATCGCCAGCACATCAGCATCTTCTCCAGGGAATCCGCCAGGTGCGATGACCAAACCATTGTCACGGTAATATTGATACCAATTAGAAATGGCAGCTTCTGAAATGATTGTTTCTAAGCCTTCCACACCGCGAGTGGCACAAGCGGTCGCCAGTGTTCCTAGATAAGATTTCCCAGTCATCGCTACTTTTCCGTTGCTCCACCAAGCTTTGATTTCAATATTGTCGACACGATTAGTGAAGGCCCGACGATTTCCAGCCAACCATTCAATGTAAGCCACCATTGCTGTCGTCTGTTCCACCGAACCACAAGTTTGAATGCCGTCTGAATCCTTGGTTCCGATCCCGGCACCATAGACTACCGCAAAGCCGCGCGCTAGAAAGAAATCATTCAACGTATGATTGTTTTCCTTAGCGAAGGTTTCTGTGGCATGAGTTGCTGAACCAGCAACTTCCCGTTCCGCTGGCAATTCTTTTTCCACTGGTTGGAATTGTATGTCCTCGTACTTCGTTTCCGTAGGCTCTTTTCTTTCTAACGGTACATTCACATCATAGGTCAAAGCTTCTCCTGCTGGTCCATTGACGCCTTGGCTGTATGGGCTCGCAGTAAACAAAGTCGGCACATGCAAGCCACTTTCAGTCTCACCCGGACGTAAAATTTCCAACTTCAACAGATCCCGCTTGCCATCGTTATCGGTATCCAAAGGTGCTTCAACGTACACAACTTCTCGCACAATTTTCTCCGTTTCAAAAACCGCTTGCGCTTTTCCGTTGAAAAAGAAGGGTTTTTCCAATTGCTTGCTGCGATAAAGCCCTAAATTCGCCAGCTTATCGATCAAAGCCAAGCCATTTTTCGTGTGGCTATTCAATAATAAATACCAAGCTTCAATTATCGTATCAGCTTGACTAAAATCTCCTGATAAAGTTGGCAAATTGATTTTTTCTAAATCTTCCTTTAAAGTCTCAGGTTTGAAATCAATCCCAACCTCAAATTCCAGCAACTGTAAAGCTGCCGTATAAAAAACTTCCTGAGTGATGGTTTCTTTACTTTGATAAAAACTAGCCAGATCACTAGTGGCTGTTGCCAAATAGTTGCCCATCTTTGCAATAAAGCCGCCCTCATCTTGGACTAAGACAAAACTTTTTTTCAATAATTCAAAATATAAATCAGTCGCATCGTTTGAAGATGCAGCTTCTAAAAATCCAATCGCTATTAACTCTTTTTTGGCCGTTTCTAATGATACTTGCTGCAAACCAAATTGATTTAGTTTCATTGTCACCGCTCCTTTTCGTTTTCCAGATAGTTTAATTATAAC
This sequence comes from Candidatus Enterococcus moelleringii, assembly GCF_017377575.1. Classification (GTDB taxonomy): domain Bacteria; phylum Bacillota; class Bacilli; order Lactobacillales; family Enterococcaceae; genus Enterococcus_A; species Enterococcus_A moelleringii. The sequence goes on along the minus strand of NZ_JAFREM010000012.1, from coordinate 51,407 downwards.
AAACCTCCCGAAATCTGTCGGTTAGAGTTCGATGAAAGCGGTCGCTTATTATAAAGCAGGTTTTAATCTTCTAAGCAAAATAGCCACGACAAAAACTGCCGACGCATATTACAAACATCGGCAGCTTCTGTCATGCCCTGAAAAATTCAGCGCAGCCTTTCAGGTACTGAAATTCAGCACTTAGGAAGGGTGACTTATTTAAATTGTACCTGAAATCGTTGTTCCGGTTTTGCCAGTCAAAGCTTCTTTGGCTTCTTCAAGAGAGCAGATGATGGCCTTCTTGCCATTCTTAGCAAAATCGATGGCTGCCTTCATTTTTGGCCCCATACTGCCAGCCGAGAAATGTCCGTCGTCGTAATATTTCTCAGCTTCTGCTAAAGAAATAGTTTCTAACTTTTGCTGGTTTTCTTTGCCGTAGTTAATGAATACATTTGATACATCAGTTAATATCATCAACACATCTGCTTCGACTTCCTTCGACAATTCCAAAGCTGATAGGTCTTTATCAATCACAGCACTGATTCCTTGCAAGTTGTTCTGTTCATCGCGAACCACAGGAATGCCACCGCCGCCAGCTGAAATCACAACAGTATTATTGTCTAGTAAAGTTTTGACACTTTCCAAACCTAAGATTCGTTTGGGTTTTGGTGAAGCAACCGCTCGTCTGTAACCACGACCAGCATCTTCCATCATTACCCAGCCTTTTTCTTCAGCTAGTTTATCCGCTTCTTCCTTTGAATAAAAAGCCCCAACTGGTTTCGTCGGACTTTCAAAAGCTGGATCGTTTGCGTCCACTTCAGTTAAAGACAATACTGCCGAAACATTTTTGTCCAATTGGTGGCGATTGATTTCATTTTTCAACGCTTCCTGCATAATCGAACCGATCATCCCTTGTGATTCTGCGGTACAAACCCACAGCGGCATACTCGGAATTTCCGGCTGTGTCAGTTCATTTTGTAAAAGAATTTGCCCGACTTGAGGTCCGTTTCCGTGAGTTACGATCACTTGATAACCAGCCTTAACCAACTCAACGATGCGGTTGCAGGCTTTTTCAATGTTCTCTTTTTGTTCTTCGTAGGTTCCTTTTTGTTCCGGCTGCAAAATCGCGTTGCCGCCTAAAGCTAAAACAACTCGTTCACTCATCTATTCCTGTCTCCTTTATTTAAATATAAATTAGCACCAGCTAAAATTCCCGCCAGCGTATCACACCCAGAGGTACTGCCGCTAGCTTCCAATTCTGCTGCAGCCTGTGGCCACGCCACAGAATTCACTAAGGCTGCTGCTGCATTTTTAACTAGACTGCTGAATTGATTGTTACAAGCACTTGCTAGGTAAGCGTTAGAAACAACTGTTGTCCATTTTCCTTCTGCTGCTAGACTAGCTAAAATTCCCCGAAAATCTTGCGGTAAAATAGAAAAAAGCTGATCCATCGCCAAAAGTCCAACTAAAAAATCATCTCCAGAAGGCGTTAAGCCGATTCCCCGCCCTATATAATAGAAGATTCCTTTGGCAACTTCCGCTTTTTTAGCAGAAAAAAGGTTTTGAAACGGGATGCTTGTTCCGTTTATTTCTTCTTCAAACGCCAAACCCGTTGCCAGTGTTCGTGTCCGCAGTAGCTGAATGTTTCTTTTAAAAATTTGTTGATCAATCTCAAAAGTCGGTTCCAAACTGCTATCATACAAACTTTCACTTTTTAGTAAAATCCGCGACTGCTTACCGACAATACAATACTGTTCAGTATCTTTTTCAAAATGATAGACTCTCTCTGATAATTGCTTTACTTGGTTAAAATCGTCAGCCGACAAATGAATACCGAAAGGAACGGCTCCTTTAGAATCATGACCAATAAACACAAGCTGCTGGTCGTTCATTAAATTGAACCCATTAGCAAATGTGCTATGTAGATAAAAAGAGGAATCAGCAGCATTTCTGCACACATCTTCAATAATTGGTCCCATGACAGTTGCTTCGCAGATCATGCTGCCTCCTCACCTTTCTACTTCTTATTTCAATCCCAGTTTTTTCGCGTACGCTACAACTGCTTTTTCGAAGCATTCCAACGGCGGATTTACTGTACCAGCACCGATTTGACCGATTCCCGCTTTCTTATGGGCAATTCCGGTATTAATCACTGGTGTAATTCCAGTTTCCACTACCTTACGAGCATCAATTCCTAAACAAATCCCTTTGAAATCCCAGGTTGGAACAGCAAAATTAGGGTTGTGATCGATACAAATTTCTGCCATTTCATTGCTGATAGACAAGGCTTCGTAAAATCCACCGGTCCCGACAAAACGAGTAACTGCAGGTGCAGCGATCATCGCCATTCCACCAACACCAAAGGTCTCAGTAATCGCACTGTCACCAATATCCGTGTTTGCATCTTCACTGGAATACCCTGCAAAATACAAGCCATTTGGTGTATTAACAGGAGCAGTAAACCACTCATCTCCCATTCCGCTAATGCGAATCCCGAAGTCTTTTCCGTTGCGGCACATTGCTGTCACAACTGTTCCTTCTTGAATCATGCGAGCGCCGTCCATAACAGCTTTACAAGAAGCCATCATAATATTCAAGAAAAATTGGTCGGTATCAGCTAAAAATTTCATCACAGCATTTTTGTCATTACGATCCATTTCCAAATCCGTAATAATCGGCGCAACTTCTTTTAAGAAAACTAACGAAGCAGCGATGTTGCGTTGGTGGAATTCATCCCCCATGCTTAAGGCTTTAGCTACTAAAACATTCAGGTTCAAGCCGTTTTCCATAGTTTGCAGCGCAGCACTCAATGTCGGTGCCAGCACGTCCCGCATCCAACGTAATCGAGTAACAACTTCTTCAGAGTAAGCACCAAAGCGAAGAACAGCCCCGATACCTTCATTCATTGTGCAATACGCCCGATTACCATCGGTTTGGTTTTCCACGATAAAGACCGGCATGTTGGGCGAAGTGATCCCGCCCATTGGTCCGACTGCATCTACGGCATGACAAGGAATAAATTGGACTTTTCCATCCGCCAGCAGTGCCCGCGCAGCGTCTTCATCAGCAGCCCACTCTTCAAAAAGCACCGCACCGACACAAGAGCCTTGCATCGGATCTGTCATCTCTTCCCATTTAATCGGTGGTCCAGCATGCAGCAAGACCTGTCCATCTAAGGCCGGAATCACTGATTTTGCGGGAACAACATCTAATAAAAAGGGTGCAGAGGCAATGATTTTATCAATTACCGCTTTATTTGCTTCATCTATTGTTCGATAGTTTGTCATAATGATCTCCTTATTTCACGTCGTTTAGTTGAACGGTATCTAAAAAGTGCAGAACCTTTTGCAAATACACGTTGCCGCCAGCACTTGGCTGCCAATCGAATTGAACGACTTTTCCATTATTTTCGGTCACAGACTCAGTAAAGCTGCGTAAACCAACATTGATAATCTCAGGTTTTTCTGCCAACAATTTGACTAAAGAAGGTGAAGCTTTTTCCACTGCTTGGTCTGAAGCTTTCCGAGGAATAATCTCTTTCGTCGCAAATTCCAGCGATTTTTCAACAACTGCCAGCGCGGTTTGAATCATTTGAACGTTGTTTTGACAAACCGTCACACCGCAAGCTTCTAAAATCTGCTTTTGCTGTTGATAATTTTGAATATCTAATTCAGTTCCGACAATAGTAGCAATAAAAGCAACTTCACGTTCCTGTGCACTTAACGCCTGCTGAATTTCTGGTAAAACATTAGCGAACTCTTGCGCCATATTTTTATGAGCACCGTAGCCTAAAACAATGTCAAACATCACAACAGCTGCTGTTTCATCTTCGACTACTCCCCGCAGCTGGTTCATCCGATTTTCCGGATCAATCATTGGATGGGGTTTGCCTTGGGTATATTGGTCATCCCCTAAGTCGATTACTTCATGCTCGTCTGTTTTCAGTACGTATCCATCTGGATGTTCACCTTTAATGCCGAACGCTTTTTCAATTAAGAAGGCCGCTTCATAGGCTAAAGTTCCGCCAGCATAATAGCCGCGAATACCCGTTTGTTTTTGATTCAAGGAAATCCCAATTGGTAAAGCTTCCGCTGGCTGGTAAAGTGCTGCTTCCTGTTGAACCAACTTAGCTGACAGCTGCGCCGCTTCATCCAAAGTAAAGGCATGATACAAATCTTCTTCGTGATATTCAGGTTCTACCCCTAAGAAAATCGTTACAATCGGCTTTTTAATGTTGCGTAATAAAGACATCACTTTCTCTTCGATTTCTTTTGCTGGCGGTTTAGAAATAACCGTGATAACTTCGGTATTTTCATCTTCATTCAAAGCTAAAATAGCATCGATCATGGAAATAGCTCCTACATCAGAAGACAAGTCCCGGCCGCCAGTCCCAATCGCGTTGGTGACTCCGCCGCCGTAACGATGAATCAGCGTGCTGACTTCTTGAATCCCGGTACCAGAAGCACCGACAATGCCGACTTTTCCAGCACGAATATTATTAGTAAAGGCTAACGGCAATGAATGAATAATTCCAGTACCACAGTCAGGCCCCATCACAATCAAGCCTTTTTCATGAGCCTTTTGCTTCAAACGAATTTCGTCTTCAATTGGCACATTGTCACTGAAAACAAAGGCATTCAGCCCATAGTCCAGAGCTTTTTCTACTTCTAAAGCTACATAGCTTCCGGGAATTGAGAAAACAGCGACTTTGGCATCCGGTGCTTGCTTCAAAGCACTTTTCCAACTAGTGATTTTTTCTTCTTTTTGACTGGAATCATCGCTTTGAGTAGCAATCATCTCATCAATCTGGGTTAAAATGGCATCGGTTTTGTCTTCGTCGGTCATCTCCAGCATAATTACCATATCGTTGGCTGAAGCTTCCGCTAATTCATCTGTTTCAAAACCACTGGCGATAAAAATGTCTTTATTAGCTGGTGTGCCCATCATAATGGAAACCCGGCTAACCTCTGGCATTTGATTAATTTTACTAGTTAGCAGCATCAACACGACTGAATCTTGGTAGCTGTTCTGTTTAATGATTGTTTGTAACATTGTTTTCCTCCACCGTTCTTTATTTTTCGGCAAATGCATTGGCGTTCTCATATTGATCATGATGAACAGCGTCACTGACTAAATAGTCATAAACCTGCTTAGCAATCGGAATGCCTTTTTCCTCATTCTCAATCGCTTTTCTTTCTGAAAGCTCTCCTGGGTACAAGACCTCTTCAAAGCCATGTCTTGGTTTGATTTGATGAAGCTCCTCAATCATTTGCGATAATTGCGCTTTAAATGCTTCGATCTCAGTAAAGTGTGCTGGATTGATAACGATATGCAGCTGTCCTAAATCTCGTTTAGCCGTCATGTCCTCATACATTGAGCTGACATGTTTTCCAATCGGCAATCCTAGTAATGCTCCAGACAAAATATCTACCATCATCATCAAACCATAGCCTTTGGGGCCGGCAATCGGTAATAACCCCTTCACTGCATAGGGGTCAGTAGTCGGATTCCCTAAACCATCCACTGCCCAATCGTTAGGGATTGCATTGTTTTTAGAACGGGCGTCTAACACTTTGCCCCAAGCTTGTACTGTAGTTGCCATATCAAAAACGATTGGTCGATCATTGTTAGTAGGTGCCGCAAAAGCAATTGGATTGGTACCAAAGTAATTTTCAGCACCGCCAAATGGCACCACCATCGGATCAGATTGGCAAAAGGACATGGCTACCATGTCTTGCCGCGCGGCCATATCCACATAGTAAGATAAAGCACCGCTATGGCCCATTTTCTTGATACCGACGATGCCTATACCGGTTTCTTTTGCTAAAGTGATCGCTTCTTCCATTCCCCGTTTGGCAACTACATGTCCTACGGTGTTATCACCATGGTAAACACCGCATGAAGGTCCGGTTTGTTCAAAGCTGCAGACTGGATCAATGGTCAGTCCTCCTTTAGCGATTCGTTCGGCATAGTATTCCACTCGAACAGCCCCATGGGAATGAATGCCTCTTCGATCTGCGTAGGTTAGATGCTCCGCCATCTCAGCGGCGAAAGCTTCCTTTAAACCAGCAGCTAGTAATTTTTGAGCAATTAATTCTTCCAGCTCCTGCGAAGGAATCCGAATGATTGTCTCAGTCATAAATTTTTCCTCCTAAAGTGTCACGTCCCGATTGCAATCTTTTGAGTAAAGATAGCTGAAAGGACTTTCTCTTCCTACGGCGTATCCAGCTTGTAAGCTGTAAGCGCCCATAAAAATATAATCTCCAGTTTCAACTGGAATCCAATGATTGTCCAGATTATAAAGCCCTTCACCAGTTAAAATAATCGCCCCGTGTTCTTGTACATGGGTTTCGATATACCCATGAGAAGCGCCCGGATCAAATGCCAAAATGTGAAAGTTCATATCAAATTCCAAGCCTGACGGCAAAAGATTTGTCAAATGAACATCCGTCATACCTTCATAGTCTTCCGCTTCAATCTGGTTCACATTGCCAACCACCGTATAAGGCTCTAGCTCGCCCAGCGGCTGGTAACGTTTTTTGTATAAGAAAATTTCGACGTTTTCATTTGTTTCGTTGCGGAAATAGATTTTTTTAGTCGGCGGTGCGTATACATACCCACCTTTTTCTAGACAAAAACTATCTTCTCCCACTCTCGTTTGTAAAGTTCCTTCTATTATATAGAGGAAACTTTCGACGCCATCTTCGCCAAAACCCAATTCGTTTTTCCCACCTGGCAAAACGGTGCAGCTATAATCCACAAAGGTGGCACCTAACTTAGGCGAAGCAAGAATGGTGATTTCGCAATCTTCAAATCCTGGTACTACATTTTTTACTAAGCCTTTTGGCGGAATCAAAGCAAAATTTCCTCGCTCAATAATTGCCCGTGAGGCTAACAGCTCGTTGGGATAACCCGTCTGTTTTGTCCGATAACCCATCATCTTCCCTGCTTTCTCTCATTAATCTTCGTATGCTAATTTGTATAAGGAGGCGATTAACGCTTTGAGACCTTCTACTAAATCAGGTAGTTCAGTTGCTTCTGCTGGATTGTGGCTAATGCCAGCAATACTTGGTACAAACAACATGGCAGTCGGCACGAATTGTGCAAAAATTTGCGAATCATGTCCGGCGCCACTATGCATCAGGTTGTAATCTAATTCTTTCTCATCACAAGCTGCTACTAAAGCTTGAACAATTTCCTCTGACATAGGTACTGGCTGTTCGTCCATCCATAAATCAATGTCAATTGCCAAGCCATGCTCAGCCGCGGTTGCTTTCATGTCTGCTTCGATTTCTTTGGTGAAGGCTTGTAAAGCATCTGCATCCGTATGACGACAATCCATCGTAAAGGTTACTTGCCCTGGCACCACGTTAACCGTGTTTGGTACCACTTCAACATGTCCAAAAGTAAGAACAAGCGGATCTCCGGCTTTGTTTGCCTTATCAATCGCTTGGCTGACCATTTTGCTGTAGCCGTAAATCGCGTCTTTACGATAAGACATCGGAGTTGTTCCCGCATGATTGGCTTCGCCGTCCAGCTTGATAGTATAACGCTTTTGACCAACAATATTGTTGACGATACCGATTGGTTTGCCGATAGTTTCCAACACATTGCCTTGTTCAATATGGATTTCTACAAAAGCTTTAATGTCTTTGCGAATTTCATCAGTTGTCCGGAAATCAAAGCCTGATTTATGCATCGCATCCACGAATGCCACACCCTCAGCATCTGCCGCATCGATCACTTCTTCTTTCTTAGCTAAGCCCCAGATGTTCTTGCTTCCCCAGAAAGCATATGGGAAACGGCTGCCTTCTTCTTCCGCCATCGAGATGACTTCCAAACTGCGCAATGGCTGCCCATGAGTTTCCAGCAAATACTTAACTGCTAAGTAAGCTGCGATTATCCCGAATTGTCCATCCAAACTGCCCCCATTAACTACCGTATCCACATGAGAACCTGACATGATAGTTTCTGTTGGATATTTACTGCCCTCGATTCGGCCGAATAAATTTCCCACCTCATCAAAAGAAGTCTTTAGCCCGATTTCACTAAACTTTTCTTCTAATCCCTTTTGAGCAATCAACCAATTTTCGTCATACAACAACCGGCTAATACCACCAGTAGGATCTGCGCCAATGCTTGATAACCAGTTAACGTTCTCTTCAACTTGCGTTACTAAATGATCCATCTTCTATTTGCTCCTTTGTCTGTTTAAGTTATCTCAATTGTAAGCGTTACAAGAAATCTAAGCACTAGTTAAAGCCAATAAAAACCGCTATTCTTTTTGTCACTTTTGAACAACAGAAAAATCCGCAATCCTTGCCTTTCTGGTTAGCAAGGATTGCGACTGTTCAAAACAGACAATTATGGTTTAAATCCAAATAAAGAACCAACCCTAGTAAAAGAGTTGGCTTAAATAAATCATTAGTTATCTGTTTGGGGAAGAACTGTTTCCATCTCCTTAAACACGCTTCTGGAATACCATGAAATACTAAGGGTGATCGCTGTCAAAGCTAAAATTAACAGCAGCACGGCATTTTTGGAAAGAATATCCCCCAAAAGACCGTACATCAACTGTCCTAGCGGCACTGCCAATGTAGAAATGATCATAATAAAAGACATCACTCGCCCCAATAAAGCTTGTTTAGCCCTCATTTGAATATAAACAATCAATTGAACCGAAACCAACGTCACCGTCGCTAAAAGAACAGTCACTAAGCCCACCATTAACCCAAAAGCCAAATTGCCGTTTGACATCAACCCTAAAGGAAAAGCCAAACCGCAAAACAGCATACTTGTCAGCATCAAGCTTTTAAAAATACTGTCGTGAGAAAGCTTTTTAGCAAGAAGACTGTAAAGTAATGTCCCCATCAAACTTCCACCAGCGAAGAAAGCATTCATTAGACCAAACTGTCCTTCACTGACTCCCATTTGAATCCGAGCAATAAAAGGAATCATCACCTGGATAAAAGAAGAAATAAACAGATTCAACAAAAAGGCTACCAGACCAATTTTGACAATTGTCTGCTCTGTTTTTAGATACATCGTTACTTCTTTTAAATCTCCCACGACGATTTCTTTGACCGTTTGGCCATCAGCTTCCCTTGAAAGATAGGGAACCTTCAATAAACACTCGCAGAAAATTGCTAGTAAAAACAGCCCGCCGCAAAGAGCAAAAATTTGATACACAGCATCAAAACGATAAATCATTCCTGCAGCTACGGGACCCACAATATTTCCCAGCATACCAATCGAGCTGATCATACCATTAGCCTGCGGAATATCTTCTTGACTGCAAATTATAGGAATCGCCGATTGAACCACAGGTGTCTCGAAGGCTGAGACCATTCCCATCAAGACCGTCAAAATTCCAACTAACACTAAAACTTCATTTAATCGAGTGGCAGCTAGCAATCCCACTGCCAGCACTAGATACAAACTGTCCATCACAATCATCAAGCGTTTTTTTGAAAAGCGATCCGCTAAAATCCCGCAGAAAGGCAGACAAACGATGCGGCCAATAATCGATAAGGAGGTGATGATACTAAATACCAGAGCTGAATGCGTAATATCCAAAACGTAAAGAGATATCACAAATTGAATAATCGTCGTGCCCAACACCGAGAAAAGCTGACTCCCCACCAATAACAAGAAATTTTTCTCTTTGATCATCTTATGCCTCCAATCGCAGGACTTTGTTTTTCAACACATTGACCACTACTAAACTAATAACGAACAAGACTACTGCTAAAACAACCATAATCAACGTATTCCCGCTTGAAAATAAATTGCTGGGAATACTGTACAACAGGATGGCTGAAATAATCACCAACGGAATCGAATTCTTCAGCCAGCCGATAAATAAAGCGATTAGACAGATGGCGATCACCAAGATAACTCCGGTAAACATCAGTGGCAGCTGACTAAGTACACTTTGAAAAGATAACTGGTCATCCACTAATTGGTAAAAGGACTCAGAGATGAAAAACAACGTATTCGTAACGAAAATACTGACAAAAACGCCAATACCGATTACCGACAAGCATAAGAATAATTTGCTGGCAAAAACCTTTGTTCGTGAGACCGGGTATCCAAGAGTCAAATAAATATTGCGTTCGGAGTAAGCTTCCATCACATATTTAACCAACATCGTTGCACCTAAGCATACAAAACCAGCTACATTGCCGATGAAGGAAATTTGTCCGAAAAAGACATAAGAACTGGTATTTACCTGATTGGGAATCGGTTCGGACATTTCATACTGGGCAATGATTGCCATCAAGTAGACCAGCAATAAGCTGAAGATTGGAATGATCGCTGCTGTTATCAGATAAGGTTTCAATGGTTTCTTTTGACGCTCGATTTGTACTAGATTCATATTAGATGCCCTCCATTTTATCAATTAAGTAATCTTCAAAGTTGGTTCCTTGATCATGAACCAGCTGCTGCTTCGTTTGATTCAAAACAATTTCACCATCAGAAATGACCGCGATTCGTGTAGCGATGGCCTCCACCTCCGCTAAGATGTGACTGGACATCACAATTGTCTTGTTCATTTCTGCAATTTCTTCGATCAGCTGACGGAATTCGCGAATCCCTCTTGGGTCAAGACCATTTAAAGGTTCATCAATAATTAAGATCGCAGGATCGTGAACCAAGCAGCGAGTTAAGGCCAAACGTTGACGCATCCCGGTTGAATAGCTTTTAACTGGACTATCGTCACTTTTCAGCCCTAGCAAATTGAGCCAATAATCAACTTTAGCATCTGAAACTTGCATATAGGCACAGTGAATCTCTAAATTTTTTCTGCCGCTTAAATTTTCATGGAAGACTGGATCATTAATGTTAAAGCCAATCTTTTTACTATCAGTTTGCAAATCGTAGTCTTGACCGAAAAACCGGAAACTTCCGCCAGTTTCCTTGGCTAATCCTGTTAAAATCTTAAACAAGGTGGACTTCCCAGCACCATTTTTTCCCAATAAAACAAAAATTTCTCCCTGATCAACGGTCAGGTCAATTCCTCTAAGTACCTCTTTTGTCCCGTAATTCTTTTCTAAACGTGTAATCGTAAGTGCTTTTTCCAATACATAACTTCCTTTCATTTTGCATACTATCGGTATGTATCCTGATAAAAAAATATACCTACCCACGGTATGTATTTATCTAAAAAAATAGCTGACAAGCAGACTATTTTTTTAATACAGCAAATAATTTGTAGCTTTCTTCCAGCAGTTCATCGCTGATCAATGGTACACCAATACCGTCAAACAACTGTTTGACAAATAGCATTTTTCTCCTTAAAGCAGCTTCGGAAAGCTCACTGGTTTGAAAACCAATCCACAAATTCATAGTCAGCAGCATCAGTTCAGCAATTTCTTCCGGAAAATCCGTTTGAATTGATCCATCCTGGACCCCTTCCTCAACTATCGCTTTAATTTGAGGAACACTTTCACTAAATAATTGCAGGTAGTTTTCGCCTATAATCCGCGGACTTCGTAAGGTAATGGCAGCCGAATAGCCTATACTTTGTTTTTTATAGGAGGTAAAAGACCGCTCCATCGAATTTTGCAGTTTTTCCATTCCCGTATTCCCCTGCCAGTCGATAAATGCTGTTGTATCCCCTACTTCGGACATCAAGGTTTCTAAAATATTAAACTTAGATTTGAAATGGTGGTAAATAACACCTTTGGTCATTCCTCCTAGGCCATCAATAATGTCCTGAATCGTTGTATCATCGTAGCCTTTCTCCAAAAAGAGTTTCTCAGCTACTTCTAAAATTTTCTGCCGAGTTTGTTCAGGATTACGTCCTCTTCCCATTTATTCCACCTCTTACATACCAATAGTATCTAAAAGCATCATACCTCGGTATGTAAGAGGTTGTCAACAACAAATTTACTTTCTCAAAAAGCTTCAATCTTTTCAACACTGCTTAGACAACAAAAAAGCCGGATAAACATCCAGCTTAGTCGTGTACAATTAGGTCCATCGGATGCGGTCCGGCAACTCCTACAAAGACAAAACGCTCATCCCCAGTGTTCTTCATTCCATGCTGTTCGCCTGGTCGGGAGATAATCAAATCCCCTTTGGTAATTTCCACCTCTTCATCAAAACCAGGATAAAAGGTGCCCGTTCCTTGAACACAAATCCATAGATCATCAGAAGTAGTATGGGAATGCTTGAATACCGTTTGGCCTGGCTCCAAACACCAGAGTGCCCCAGCAGTTTTATCCGTTTCATAGAAGAAAGATTTTTTCCCTTCGTTAGGATCAAAACAAGCCAACTCACTAATTTTAAACAGACGATCTTCAATTTTTGATTTTGACATAGGTTTTTCCTTCTTTCACTTCATTTTTTGATAAAAACGAAACAGCTGCTCAGCTGTTTGACGGATACTTTCCACCGTAGTTTCTTTTTTCAATGTTTCCTCTTCTGGAGCAATTTGACGAATGATTGGGAAAAAGGCATCAATTCCGTGGGCATTGCATTGGCCCACATCGTCAGACACGCTGCCAGCAATCGCAATAATTGGTTTTGCTTCTTTTTGAGCTAACTTCGCTAAAGCGGAAGGAACCTTCCCCATCACCGATTGAGCATCCAAGCGCCCTTCACCGGTAATGACTAAATCAGCAGCTTTAATTTTTTCTGCCAAATTCTTTTCTTTAGCTAATAACGGAAAGCCTGGTTGTATTTCTGCTTGCAAATAGGCAATAAAAGCAAAGCCTAAGCCGCCAGCGGCTCCTGCTCCAGGAATTTCGGAGACATCTTTTTGTACATAGTCAGTGGTGACTTCAGCAAAATGCTGCAGCAACTGATCTATTTGTTTAATCTCAGCTTCCTTCACACCCTTTTGCGGTCCAAAAATCGCGGTAGCTCCATTCTCGCCTACTAAAGGATTAGTCACATCACTGGCAATCAAGAAGTGACATTTCTTTAAGGCTGGTAAAACTTGGCTGTCATCGACCGAAGACATGTGTTCTATTTCACAAATATTTCGCCCGATTTCTGAGCCATCTTTTCCAATAAAGCGATAACCCAAAGCCTGCAGCATTCCCAGTCCACCGTCATTAGTAGCACTGCCGCCTAAACCGACAATGAACTTGCGCTGTCCATCAGAAATCAATTTTTTGATCAACTCACCTAAACCAAAGCTGGTGGCCCTCCAAGGATTCAGATCAGCTTTCTTCACTAAAGTAATTCCGGAGGTTTCCGCTACTTCAATGATGGCCTGGTCTCCAATCACTCCAAAAGCAGCTTCAACTTTTTCTCCCAACGGACCGGTAACTGTGAGGGTCTGAGTTCTGCCGTTTGTTTGATCAACAAAGGCTTCAATCGTCCCTTCACCGCCATCTGCCACTGGTAAAATTACAGTTTCAGCTGTTAATCCGGCATTTACTATCCCTTGTTTTACAGCAGCGCCAGCTTCTAACGAAGTGACGCTGCCCTTGAAGGAATCCATGGCAATTAAAATATTCATCGAAATTCCTCCTTTAGTCTAAGGATTTACTACATTTTCAGGCGTACCTTGTTGGAACTTTTGAACATTCTCAACCGCAATGTTCATTAAACGCGTACGCGCTTCTTTGGAACCCCAGGCCATATGGGGAGTAATAATAATATTTTTGGCTTTTAATAAAGGATTGTCCATTTGAATCGGTTCGGTTGAAACGACATCCACAGCTGCTCCGCCGATTTTGCCGGAATTTAGTCCAGCTTTCAGATCAGCTTCGTTAACTAACTGTCCGCGAGAGTCGTTGATAATCAACACGCCGTCCTTCATTTTGGCAATTGTTTCGCTATTGATCATTCCTTCTGTATCTGGGAATAGTGGGCAATGCAGTGAAATCACATCCGCTTCCGCATACAATTGATCCAAATCGACCATTTTAGCGCCCTCAAAAGTATCTGCTTTAATTCCTTTATCGTTAGCAATGACATTCATGCCTAGCGCTTGAGCAATTTTACCAACTTTTTGACCAATTCGGCCAAAGCCGACAATTCCCATCGTTTTATTGGCTAATTCCATTTGGGGTGAATTCCAGTAACACCAGTCCAAATTGTTGGTCCAATCGCCTCGCTTAACTGAATTAGAATGCGCACCAATTTGATGGCAGAGCTCCAACAATAGAGCGATTGCATATTGAGCTACAGTGTCTGTTCCGTAAGTTGGAATATTTGTTACGACAATTCCTAAAGCTTTAGCCGCTTCTACATCTACCACATTATAGCCCGTTGCTAAAACACCTACATATTTGATATTCGCTGCTTTTTCTAAAATTTCTTTAGTCAACTGTACTTTATTGACTAACACGATTTCTGCATCGCCGATTCGTTCCAGCACATTTTCCTGGGGCGTGCGATCGTAAACTTTCAATTCTCCTAATTGTTCTAACGCATCCCAGCTCAAATCGCCAGGATTTTCGGTATAGCCATCCAATACAACAATTTTCATCGAAATCTTCCTTTCTAATCTTCTAAAAGTGACCAAGCACGTTCAATTACACGCTTCGTGTTCGCAACAATGATATCGCCGTCTTCATGGGGACGAGGTTGAACTTCAAAGGACAAAACAATTGGGTCACGTTCATCCAAAAATCCTTCATTTTTAAGTACTTGGAAGAAATCCAATAATTCTGGCACATCGTTAGCACTGTCAGGATAACCAAAGCGGGGATGCAAATCGCCGTAGCATTCGCAGCCTTCTTTGACGACATTATTGCCAATATGCAAATGAGTAATATAAGGTTTGGTACATTGGATCACATATTTACTGGTTTCATAGGTTGTCGGGAAATGAGATAAATCGACAATCAAACCAAAATTATTATGAGTCAAACGAACATCGCCAGCAAAACGAGCGGCTAACGGTGCTGGACCAATCAAGGAACATTTGTCCATGTCGTAATCGAAAATTTCCAATTCCACCATCATCTCTTTTTTGGCTGCATAAGAACACAGATTGCGCGTCGTTTTTAATAATTGTTCATAGGCTTCTTCTTTGGTCTCTTCCGCCCATTTGCCAGCTAAAAAGGCAATCCCTTTAGCGCCAAGATAATCTGCTTCATCAATAGCTTCCAATAACGTTTTTTCTGCTTTCAATCGATCTTCTTCATCGATCGCATTGGGATTTAGTCCTGGTCCCAATAGTCTAGGTTGTGCCCCGTAGCAAACCCGCATATGGCTTTGCGCCAATAAATCTCTAGCTGCTTCTCGTTGACTATCATCATTAATTTGGGTCATTTCAATTGCATTAAAAAACGGGTCACGAGCCACTTTCGTCACGGTATCCAACAACTCATAGCGCTGCGGCGGATAACTCATCCATTGAATTAATCCCATATCAAAATATTTATGAATACTCTCTTGCATCTGAATCACTCTTTTCTTTATCAATTTTTTAGACCTTCGAAAAGAAAGCTTTGTATGCCTTCTTTTCGAAAGAGGAGTTGCCAATCTATTTTCTTTATTAATCCGCACTTACAAAAGATTTCACGTTGTCCAAAGCTGATCCCATGTCACACAGCTGTTCTTGCACACAGATGGCATCAATCACGTACGTTTTGCCGGAATCTTGCGCCCGTTTGATGGCTGCTTTCAGTTCATCCGGTGTGAAGACCCGTTCGCCCTGACAGCCGAAGCCTTCTGCCACTTTGATATAATCCATTGTGCCATCTTGGTTGTAAGGCATGTCTACCGCATATTCAAAGCCGTAAGCGCCTTTTTGGTTTTGACGGATCAAGCCAAGATAAGCATTGTTCACGATGATTACAATGATTGGTTTCTTGCAAGCAGCTGCAACCGCGATTTCTTCTCCCATAAAGGTGAAGCCGAAATCTCCCAGAACCGTTACTGATTGTGCTTCTGGATCAGCAACTTTTGCACCAAAGGCAGCAGGTATTTCATAACCTAGCGTTCCCGCGCCACCTGATGGCAAATATCTTCTCGGACGATCAATTTCCTGCAGCTGACCACTCCAGATTTGGGTGATTCCGCAACCAGCAGTAAACATCGTGTTGGCATCAAAGCCGGCATTCATTTCATGGAATACCCGATGAGGCATCATAGGTGTTCCGTCAAAATCGGTTTTACGTGCCAATTCTTTGCGCGTTTTCGGAAGATCCGCAGCTCTTTGCTTATTAATTGGTCCCAAGTTGCGGGCTTTTGCTTCTGAAGTCAAAGCCTGAATCGCACTTTTGGCATCTGAGACAATCCCTAGATCTGGATCAAAGACTTTGCCGATTTGTTTTTGTTCAATATCAATGTGGATAAATTTACGGCCTTTGCGATAAACATCCAAGTTTCCTGTATGACGATCGGTGAAACGATTGCCGATACCGACAACCAAATCTGAATCCAAGAAATATTTATTGCCGATTGGCTGACCTACTTGAATTCCGGCATGTCCAGCGTTCAACGGATGCTCGATCGGCACGCCGCCTTTTGCCATGTAAGTGGTGATAATCGGAATTTCCAGCATTTCCGCAAATTCGATCAATTCTTTTTCAGCATGAGATAGAATGACACCACCGCCCATGATGATAATTGGCGCTTTTGCTGCCTCGATCATTTCGATGGCTTCTTTAATTTTTGCTTCGTCTGCTTCAACGGTTTCAATCGCAGCCGGTTCATAACCATCAATGTCAAAATCAATTTCCGTTTGTTGAATATCCAATGGCAGATCCAGTACGACCGGTCCCGGTTTGCCTGAGCGCATTAGATAGAAGGCTTCTTTTACAATTTCAGGTGTTTTTTCCGCATCGCGAATGCAGAAAACTTTTTTACAAACAGTGGCAGCGATACTTTCCATGTCTACTGATTGGAAGGCGTCCTGCTCCATTTGCCAAGTATTCGCTTGACCAGTGATGGCCAATACTGGAATAGAATCAATGTGAGCTGTATACAGACCGGTTACGAAATTGGTTGCCCCAGGTCCAGAGGTACAAAGCGCAGCGCTGATTTTGTGAGAAGCGCGGTAGTAGCCATCAGCTGCGTGCATACAAGCTTCCTCGTGACGCATACAAAAATGCTCGATTGGTGCATCTTCTAAATATTTGTAGACCGGATTGATTCCGGCTCCCGGAATTCCAAAGGCATCCGTAATTCCTTCTTTTACCATAATTTGGACAATCGCTTCTGCTGCTTTCATATTATCTCCCTCTTTCGTTTCACTTAGTGATATTGTGTTTCACTTTATTGTATGTTATCATGGCCTCATCAGGATAACAATGAAAGCGATGTTTTTTTGTCACTAGATTTTACGTTTTGTTCATAGTGAACAATTGAACATGGCAAACCGTAAGGAGCTGAATAATATGGAAGAAAAACAGATAAAGGTCAATCACTCGCTGCAAAAGGCTTTTAACATTATTGAGATTATGGCTGCCTCTGGTGAAGAAATGGCCTTAAATGATATTTCAAAGCAGACTGAATTACCCAAGGCTACTGCTTTGAGACTAATTTATACTTTGCAAACAATGGGCTACATTCAGCAGAATTCAAAGAACAGCGCCTATTCCCTTTCCTTAAAGTTTCAACTGCTGGCCAACAATATGGATATCTATCGTGAGATGGTGGAATTGATTCGCCCCTTTATGCAGGAAGTCTCAAACTCGCTGGCTGAAGCCACTTGTTTGTCCATTTGCGACAACTTGGAATTGGTTTACATTGAATCAATCGACAGTTTGGACAATCTATTAAATGTCACACAAAAAATTGGTAAACGGGCGCCGTTGTATTGCACGGGTGCCGGTAAGCTGTATCTGTCAGCGATGACGACGGCCGAATTAGATGATTATCTGAATAGCACACCGCTTCTTCCATTAACCACCCATACATTAACTAGTAAGGAAGCAATTAAAGCGAAAATCAGAGAAATTCAGGCCAACGGTTACTCAATGGATGATGAGGAATGTGAAATCGGAGTTAAATGTGTGGCCCTGCCAGTTTACGATGCACAAAGAAAGATCGTCTGCACCTTAAGTGTTTCCATGCCGGCCATTCGGGCAACCGAGGATAAAATCCAGCAAACGATCACTACTTTAAAAGCTGTTACCAAAAAGATACCTGTGTAAAGGCAAGAAAAATAAATAATGAACACCAAATTAGGAGGGGAACTTTTTTGACTACATTAAAACAAATTTTAGAGATACAACGCTTTTCCGAACTGAAGGTGCTTAATGAAGAGGCTGATTTAGAACGGCCGTTAGATACAGTTGAAATTTCCGAAACACCCGATGTCAGCTACTACATTCCCAGTAATGCTTTATTAGTTACTACCGCAATGGCTTTTCGCGACGATGTAGACGGTCTTTGTGAGTTTGTTCGATCCTTGGCACGGGTCTCATCAGCTGGGATAGCAATTAAGCTGGGACGTTTTTTACCGGAGTTGGATCAAAAAGTTATCGACACCGCCAATGAACTTTCTTTTCCGATTGTTCAGATTCCCATGAACATGACCTTGGGAGATATTTCCCACAAATTGCTTAGCTATATTTGGAAGGACCAAACCGAACAAATCTTTTTCTCTTTGGAAATCCAGCAGAAGTTCGTAAACTTGATGATTCACGGGGCTTCTTTGGATACCTTGATCAAACAATTAAGTTCAATGATCAAGCAGTCCATTCTGTTAGTAGATTCCTTTGGACAAATCGCCTGCTCCAGTCTGCAATTTTCCAACTATGATCTATTAAACTCAGAAAAGAAAACCAACAGCCTGCTAGAAAAAATCAAAGACTGCCAACAGCGGAAGGCGAAGGAAAGCTTCTTGTTCGAATTATCTGAAGATGAGAAAACCTTGATCAGCGTTTTCCCCATCGGCTCTGATCGTTATTTTCCCTTTATGCTGGTGATTTTCGAAGCAGAAAAGCTTCCTTATCCCTTCTCGCAATTTGCGATTCAGCAGTCATTGACTGTTTTGACCTTAACCTTGTATAAAGAACAAACGTTGAAAAATGAAAAGAGAGCCGAACGCCGCAGCTTATTGACTTACTTGCTGAATCATTTGGCCGTAACCGAAGATGCTGAGTGGATGGAGTACAAAAAGCATTTCCCTATGCTCAACTCCAACTATTATCGCGTCGTATACATTCATGCTGTGATTCCTATGAATAAGCAATACTACTCAAAGGAGATTGATGCATTAATCTATGATTATTTGTTTGATAATGTGGAGAAGAAATACAAAAGTTTGATGCTGTTTCCTACAGAACAGTTGAACCAATGGGTGTTTATTGTCCAGCAAAAAGAAGAAGTTTTACCAATTTTAGAAGAGGTTCATGATTACTTAGCAAAATTTTTCGGGGTTTACACTCGTTTTGGTATTGGTGATCCGGTAAACAATATTGATCTGCTGCATTTCTCCTATAAAGAAAGTAAGAATGCTCTCGACGAAGCTGCCGGTTCCAACAAATTTGTTTACTACAACAAAATCCAAGGGATCAAACGCATTACTGAAAATGTTTCTGATGAAGATCTGCGTTACTTCTGTATTTCCATATTGAAAAACTTGGCTTATCCTGAAAGTCAGCTGGATATCGACTTGCGTTGTACAATTATGACTTATCTGGACAATCAGTGCGAAATTACCAAGACAGCTGAAGCGCTGTTTATTCACCGCAACACGGTAAAATACCGTATTAAGAAATGTGAAGAACTCTTTAACATGCCGATCAATGATCCAGAATTTTCTCTGCAGCTGCGGGTGGCACTATTTTTATCCGAGCCTGAATCTCATTAAAAAAATCCGACTACCATTTGTACCTGGTAGTCGGATCTTTACGTTTGAATCCTTAGTTAGAATTATTCACCACTGCATTTGCTTCTTTTTGTTGACTGAACTTATTGATTAAGTAGAACACCAAAGTCCCCGCCAAAATGATGCCGATCGCCAAGTAGAATGCGTATACCTTCGTGCCAGTTGCATCGGAAATAAAACCAGTAACTGATGGTACGATCACCGAGGCCGACATGCCGAAGAAGTTAAACACTCCGTAAGTCGTGGCAATACTCTTCTTAGGAGCAAATTGTCCCAGCCAAGAAATGATGATCGGTTCCACTGCCAACTTGCCAAAGAAACCATAAGCCATAATACCAAAGACCAGCAGCATTTGATTAGAAGTTGTGATGGTGAAAAACAGCATTCCCGCTGCTAAAATTTCTAAAATAATGATAATCGTGGTTTTCTTGTTAGGAATCTTGTCTGCGATCCGACTGAAAAATAAAGCCCCAGGAATCGCCGTAAAGAACACTAAGGAAGACGCCAAGCCAATGGCAGTCCCTTGAAAGCCGCGTTCTGTTTCCAAAAAGTTCGGCAGCCAAGTGTCGATTAAATAATATGTGTATAAAGTGGAGAAATACAGTACATAGGCTGCAATCATCGGTAATTTAAATAAATCCTTGATGGCACCTTTGCTTTTTTCCTTCGTTACTGCTGGCGTTGCTTCCTTCTTCACTTCTTTTCGTTCTGGTCGAATAAATTTCGCGAAGACCACAAGCATGACAACAATCAGAACAACAGTAGCCAGCAATAAATACTGCCAAGGCAAGACGCCTTCCCCCACTAAGAAGCTGGAAGAAACTAATCCTAACCCGCTCCCGACAGCTGTCCCGCTGTTAACGATTGCCGTAGCCAAGCTTTTCTTTTCGGCCGGAACATACTCAGTTGTTAACGAGTACGCCACACC
This sequence comes from Candidatus Enterococcus moelleringii, assembly GCF_017377575.1. Lineage (GTDB taxonomy): Bacteria > Bacillota > Bacilli > Lactobacillales > Enterococcaceae > Enterococcus_A > Enterococcus_A moelleringii. The sequence continues at coordinate 30,750 of NZ_JAFREM010000012.1, read as the reverse complement.
ATAATAAGTCCCACAGCCAAGTCCTGCCAATACACTTCCGATGAAGACCAAGCTTAAACTGCTGGCACTTGCCACAAATAAAGTTCCGGCTCCAAAAAGCAAAAAGCCTGGAATCATGATTTTCTTTTTCCCGAATCGATCCACCAATAATCCCGATGGAATCTGCATACTTACATACCCTAAGAAATAAAAACTGGAGATATTCCCTAACTGAGCGTCTGTCGCTCCTCCAAAATAATCACTAATAATCGGATAAATCGGTGTTAATACCGTCCGATAAATCCAAATGACAATCCAGCCGGCTGTTAAAATGAAAATGATCTGCTTCCAATAGGGAGCTCGCTTGTTTTCATTGATTTCCATTTTACTACGTCCTCCCTTTAGTAAGAAAGGCTTCGCAAACTCGTTTGGCTTTGGAGCATTACGATCAACATTTGAACAAACCGTTTATCAAATTCATTCAAATGTTGACTTAATGCCGACAAAGCTGGTTTTTGAAGCCGGACATCGTTAACGATGCCACCACACGTTCATTACTTTTTCTTTTTGGTTTAAAATAGGATTGTTGGCAGAAGACTGCCAACAATCATTCACTAATTATTTTTTGATAAATTGTCCTGGGAACTCAGCGGTTACCCCTTCACTTTGACTGTAAATTGTTTCGCCCCGCAAGATTGTTTCAACAACTTGAGCTCCAATTTCACGACCAATGTATGGACTGATTTTGTTGCGGTATTCTAAATCTTCCGCTTTTAATGTGTAAGGTGCTTCTGGTTTGATTAAGACAAAGTCGGCATCTTTACCAACACTGATGCGACCTTTGGTATCTAAGTCATATCGATCAGCAGGGTTGGTTGCAATAATGTCCGCAAATTGTTTCAAGGACATACCACGTTTTTGTACCCCTTCATCGAACATTACATCGACGTTATTTTGTACGCCGGAAATTCCGCCCCAAGCTTCAAAAGCATTCTCTTTATCCTTCAAATCTGGTGTACATGGTGAATGGTCAGAAGTAACAAAGGCAATTTCGCCAGCCAATAATTTGTCCCACATAGCAGCTCTTGTTTCCAAATCACGGATTGGTGGTGAACATTTCACAACTGGTCCGATTGAATCCAATTCATCGGTATGGAAGTACAAGTAATGAGTACAAGTTTCACAGGTTACGTCGACGCCTTCAGCACGGGCTTTGGTAACTTCTTCCACCCCTTCAGGACAAGCTACGTGACAAATGTGAATCCGGCAGCCCGTTTCTTTTGCCAATAAAATTGCACGACGGATTGGTTCTACTTCCGTGAAGACTGGACGACTTTCAACATACGCCTTCAATGTAGTCTCGCCATTTTTGTAAGCAAGATCTCCTAATTTATCAGTGATTGCTGCATTTTCTGCATGGATCGCTAAGACTTTGCCGGTTTTAGCAATTTGTTTCATTCCTTCATATAAAGAGTAATCATCTACATTCATGAAGTCGCCGTCGATGGTACGGTCGCCGCAAGTTGCCATGAAGCATTTGTAAGCAGCTACTCCGCCATCATTTAATTCTTGAATGCCGCCTTCCAAGTTTTGCGGAGTCAATCCGCCAAAGGAAGCTACATCAGAGCGTAATTTATTTTTTCCAGCTTCGTATTTGATTGCTAAGCTTTCTTTATCAGTCGTCGCAGGAACTTGGTTCAATGGCATTTCCATAAATGAAGTAACGCCGCCTTTAGCACAAGAAGCCGTTCCAGTTACATAGCCTTCCCATTCATCCCGGTAGCCGCCGCCTGGATCTGTGATATGAACGTGAGCATCAACCATCCCTGGGCTTACTACTAAGCCTTCTGCATCAATAACTTTGTCGCCTGTTAAATCTGCCCCGATGGCTGAAATAACTCCATCCTTCACTGCAACATCCGTTTTGACTTCTCCGCTTTCCAAAATAACTAGACCGTTCTTAATTACTAAATCGTGATTCATACTTTTTTCCGTCCTCTCTTTTTGTTTAATCAAAAGCCTCTTCAGTTTTACTTTCAGAGCCTAATTTCTTCAAACCAAGGTAAATAACAAACGCACAAGCAAAACCAACTAGCCATGACACATTCGATACCGCTTGCATTGCCGGAATAAATTGTCCGCTTAAAGAAACAATCAAAGCAATGATGGTGGCGATATAAGCCTGGCGATTCAATCCGCGGTACATGTTCTTAGAATCCTTTACTTCAGGATCGATATACAAAGCATTTAAATCAATCTTTTGTTTACTAACAAAGAAATAATGAGCGATCATCACTCCAGCAACCGGGCCTAAAACAGCGCCGATTGAATTCAAGAAAATGAAGATACTGTCGGCATTTTCCATCAGTTTCCAAGGCATGATGATAAAGCTGATCAAACCAGCTAACAGTACGCCTTTTTTGTAAGTCATTTTTTTCGGGAATAAAGCACACAGCTGATACGCTGCCGGAATAATATTCCCCGTTGCATTGGTTGAAATAGTCGTTAACAAGAAAACAGTCATCGCAACTATAATTGCTGGGAAGCTTTCCCAACGATCGACAATGTTCAATACATTCCACTCTTGAATACCGTAATGAATCGATCCGCCGATTAAAATAGCTACACTTGAAAAAGCAAAGATGACATAAGCCACTAACAAACTCGCCATTTGACCAACCGTTTGATCTCTAGTAGATTTCGCATTTTGGGTAAAGTCGGAGACACTGGCTCCCGGAGCCGCCCAAACTGCTAACACCGAATTAATGATCATAAAGTAGGCGAAGAATGGATTCATACTTTGGGTAGCACCGCTGGTATCAAAGGAAAGGATTGGGCCAATCCCGCCAGCAACACGCAACGCCCAAATTGCCATCCCACCGAATACGATGTAAATTAAAGGACTCAAGATAGCTGTAAACTTATTCAGCATATCGCCACCACCGATTCCGATTAAGACATTCAATGCCCAGAAAAGGGTAAAGGCAATTAACCCAGGAATGCCAATTCCGAAAAAGCTGGCATCGCCGCCAAGTTGCAAGAAGCCCGGCCATACTTTACCGATTAAAACCAGTAACGCTAAGGAACCGGTATAGTTCTGCAATCCGAACCAAGCAATCGCTGCTACACAGCCTCGCAGAAATCCTGGAAGCTTAGCACCAAGGTCGCCATAGGTTGAGCGTAAATGCAGGGCAAAAGGAATGCCGTACTTGGAACCCGCTCGTCCGTTCATCGTCATAAATAAAGCAACAACAAGTGCACTGATTACTAGGGCAAACATTACGTTGATTGGTGATAATCCTAAAAATAGAAAACCGCCGACTGCTGTATAATTGGGAATGTTATGCACCGATCCCATCCAAAGAGTGAAATAATTCTTTACACCCATGTTTCGCTTTTCTGATGTCTTGGGCAGCATGTCGTCGTTATACCCGCGCTCTTTAAACTGAGCAATTTCTGCTTGAGAAACCTGGTAATCTTCGTTCTTCAATATCCCTTCCTCCTAACTTCAGTCCAATAATCCTTTTACAGGAAATATAGGCAGGTTGATAAAAAGAGAAGTGAAACTTTCTATTTTGCAATGTGAAGCAGCGCGCCTTTTGTTCATAGAAGATCGTCATCCTCTATTCAATTACTAATGAAAAGTTTTCTGTTCCTTTATCACTTTCAATTGTAAGCGGTTAATGAGGTTTCTACATTAGTCATTAGTACTAAAATAGTATCGGTAGCTTTGTGCTTTTCGAACAAAGCATGTACTGTACGGCATAAAAATAAGAGTTTGAACATTCTCTAAAGGACTGTTCAAACTCTTATTAAAGTTATTTAATACGTTTCATTTTCGTAATAATCAAACAGCGCGGATAAGGCTGCATTAGGATCTAAGCCTTCAACTCCATTGTTGACTAAGTAGGCAGAAAAGATCGTTACAAAGGTGATGATATTCATTTTTTGTACCACATAGCCCATCGTACCAATTCGCCAAATTTTCCCATGAAGCGCACCAAAAGAAGACGCAATCTCGACGCCGTATTCCTTCAATAAGCCACTGCGGAATTTTTCGCCGTCTAAATTTTCGGGAATTTCGACACAGGTAACCATCTTCATTTCATGGTTGTTATCACTGTAAATCGTTAAACCTAAAGCCTTCAATGCTTTCTTCAAGGCAGTGTGGTGGTATTCATGACGTTTAGCCCGTTTTTCCACGCCCTCTTCTAAAGCAAGACGCAGCCCTTGATACAAACCATACATCATTACAGTAGCCTCGGTGTGATGATTGAGTCTGCGCTCACTCCAATAATCTTGAAGCTGAGTTAAATCTAAATAATTACTAGTGATAAACGGATTGTCTTCAGCATCGTCGGCGGTACGAATCCCACTTTCCACCCGTTTGCGTTTGTTGATTTCTTTTGCAAAACGATCGTTAAAAGTAATCGGCGTAATCCCTGATGGAATAGACAAACATTTTTGTGCGCCGCCAATTACCGCATCCAATTCCCACTCATCAACCGGAATGACCGTACCTAAATAAGTAGCCACGGCATCTACTACAGAGAAAATCCCTCTTTCTTTACAAGCTTTGCCTAATTTGTCCATCGGCTGCATTCTGCCAGTTGAGGTTTCACCATGAACAAAGGCCAAAACTTTCGGTTGCACGCGATCGAGTGCTTCAATAATTTCCTCTTGATCAAATACTTCTCCCATTGGACGTTCAATTGTATGAACTTCACCTTGGGCACGTTCGACTAATTCAACTAATAAATGTCCAAAACGACCGATGATTGGTACTAATACTTTGTCTCCAGGTCTCACAATACTGGCAATTACCGCTTCTAAGCCAGCTCGACTAGTCCCATCAATGGGGAATGACCATTGATTTTTTGTTAAGAAGGAGGCGCGAATCATTTCCATTGTTTTATTCATAATATTGGTAAATTCTGGGTCAAACTGTCCAAGAATTGATGCGCTCATTGCTTGGGACACACGGGGGTCGATTCCAACTGGTCCAGGTGTCATAATTAAACGACGCTCAATTTTCATTTCTTCCATATTTTCCACTTCTTTCCTACTATTAGTTTCATTTTACCTTATTCTTGGCATAAAGACTTTGTCCAAAATAGACAATTGAGATAGTGAAAAATATTCAAAAGAAACAATAATGTTGTTGTTAGCACAAAAAAAGCTTTGTCTAAGAACAAACATTGTCCTTAAACACAGCTATTAATCCTTACTACTTCTCAAAAACTAAACTGAAATCAGTCCGCTCTATACTCGCTAAAATCCCTGCTCCTTCAAACCCACAATTAGCTCCTTGTAAAATTCCCTAACATCAAAGCCGTCAATATTTTCCCGATTCAAATCAATCATGTCCGCATGGGAAATCCCTCGTCTTCCCGGAGGATCGATCACCAGCATGTTATCAAAATAGCTGGCCGATTCTACCGAAACTAAGCCATCATTCCGGCCATCAAAATGTTTTACCACTGGATAAAAGACATTTAGAGGGAATTTCCCGCTAGAGGCTTTTCTGACATAGGACATGACACCTTGATAATAAACATCCGGTTGATTCGGCATTATCTCATTTAATTCTTTACATGCTTCGTCAGATAGATTGCTCACTGCATTAAAAAAATTCGGCTGCTGATCCCCCAGCTTTTGAAAAGCCGAGTTGTACATTTTTTCTACCTGATTGACAAAAGCTTTAGGTGCCTTCTTCAATAAATAGTTGGCAAAAATGCAGCCGTTGTGAGGGGTATTGATGGTCGTCAACGACGCCACGTATTGACTAGCTCCACCCACAGCAACCGCATAGCGACTATCCAGTCCACCTTTGGAATGGGCGATAAGATTTACCTTTTCACAGCCGGTTTCTTCTACCAACTGCTTAATCCGTTCCGCCAGCTGCGTCCCGCAATACTCGACACTTTGCGCTGATTCCTGATTGCCATAATAGAGGATTGCCCCTCGCTGCTTCAAAAAGCGCGGCACTCTTCCCCAATAATTCAAGTATTTGATGTCGCGGAAAAAGACGCCATGCACCAGCAGAATCGGATATTTCGTCCGGCACTGTTGAGATTCCACCGCTACGTCATCCAACAAGTCTTTCTGGTATTCAAAGGTCAGCTCCTTTTCCACCACGTCAATAATCCGCAGCAACGCTGCAATATTCACAATCGGAATCCAGCCGCAAAGCACAGCGATGACTCGCATTTTTAATCCCAATTGAACCGAAGAAAGGAACACGCGAACCATCCCGTTCCAGAATAGGATGGCTTCCAGCAGAAAAGTCCATAATACTCCCACCAGTAAGTGAGGCAAAAACACCTTATTAAATAGTAGGAAAAAAATCAGACTTGCCAGAATTAGCAGGCAGCTCATGATAAAAATCTTCAACGATAGGCATCCGCTATATAAAATGGATAGATATCTCCGCTGGAATTTTTTCTGGGGAAAGCGATGAATGATCACCAACGCTAGTACCAGACCCACAAGAAATAATCCGAATCTCAGAAAAAACCCCGACAAAAAGACTAGTCCCAAAATCGGTGCTAGAATACATAAATTATATAAAAAACCATAGATAAAAGTAAAAATAGAATCCTTGATTAAAAATTCCCGCATCTCCAACATCCCCTTATGCTTACTCCCCAGTCTCTTATCAAAAGTATAGCATAAAAGCAAAACCTTACCTTCCCAATTTTAGTACATCAAATAATCTGCCTCGGTAAGACACGATTCAATTCCCCTGAATCACCCTTCGCTATTCCCCCTTCAACAGAATTACTCTATAATCTATTATAAAGCATTACCAATTAGGAGACGCTCATGATCAAAATCTACTATATAATAATCGATGCCCTTTTAAGTTTGAAGCGTAACTCTGGTGTTACCTTCGCAAACATAACAATTTTCTTCATTTTTTCCTTCCTATTAAATGTACTAGGAAGGCTATATCTGATTTTTACAAAAGCCAAGCTGGAAAATCAGAAGGCTCTGGATGGGTTTGATCAGGTAGGAGCTTTGCAGCAATTTATTAGTTTTTCAACTGTCCTTCAAGTCTTGACATGGCTGGCGATTGCAACTGCTGTGATTGTCGGTATCTTTTACTACAGCTCGGTCTTTACTAAACATTTTCTGGCTCAAAAAGATGAGCTGCTGATTATGAAGCTGGTCGGGGCTTCCAGCATTTATGTATCAATTTCCAGCTGAACAATCGAGAAGACACTGTCTACCTAACCATGATTACCCCAGACGGCACCGAAAAGCATGAAGAATTCGGGCTAGAATAAAAAAGCACAAGCCTAGATAATCCTAAGCTTGTGCTTTCTGCTATACAATTCTCACAATATACTTCTCGTTCTTTTCCAAATGATTCAAATACAACAGTAAGCGATCGTAGAGCTGCTGGTTGGCTTCTTCATAGGTTTCGCCTAAGCGTTCGCCAATTTCGCGGACTGTCCGTTGACCGTCAATTTGCTGGAAAATGAAACTGCCGTACTCATCCAACTCCATTTCGGAGGTTTCGGGGATTCTGTACTTGATTTTCCGCAAAGTCCGTTGAATCCAAGCGTTGTTTTCTTTGATGACAAAGACGATGCCCTCGCGGACTTCATAACGCAGCTCGGGTTTCAATTGGTAGACACGTTCCAGTAATTGTTCTGTTTCAGCATTTATAGTGGCTGAGTTTTTATTTATCATTAGCTTTCACATTCTTTACTTTTAACAAAGGAACAACGATTGCAACGACTAGAATTACTAGTAACAACCAAGCGGCTGCGTTGCTTCCTAAGAATCCAGTTGGTGCGCCTGGTGTAAGAATTCCTGATACTTGCAAGATGATTCCGATTAAACCAATGATTGATCCACCGGCGATCAAGCCTGAAGACAAGCTGACACCAAGAGTAATCCGTTCTTCAGCGACTTCTTCGGTTTCTTTCTTGTTCATGTATTCAATGAATACGCGAATCAAGGCACCCACTAGGATGATTGAAGTCGTAGAAATTGGCAAGTAGAACCCGATCGCAAAGGTCATAATCGATACGCCCATTAATTGCAGAACGATACCGATTACGATACCAGAAATGATCATGTGCCAAGGCAGGCTGCCTGAAGTAATACCGGCAGTCAAGGTAGCCATCAAGTTCGCTTGTGGCAAACCAAATGGTGGGTTCGCACCAGTAATTTGCAATTGAGGTGTTAAGATAACCATCATACCAGTTACGATCACAACCCCGACAATGTTGGCAATTACGTAATAGCGACGACCTTCATTGAAGTTCCCGCCCATAACAAAGGTAACTTTTTGTGATTGTGAGTAACCACCACCAACTGAGATTGCCAATACGATAAAAGTACCAAACAATAATAGTTGTTGGGTGTTTTCAGCTGAAGTCCAGCCCATCATTACAAATACTAAGGTCAAAATAACCATTGAAGCAATTGTCATACCAGATACAGGCAAGTTAGATGTACCGATTGTACCAGTCAAACGACCAGCAACAATGACGAACAATAGACTCAAGATAATCGACAAGCTGCCGCCGATTAGAGCCATTGCTATGTTTCCTGTAATCACAAATCCCATAACTAATGCCACAATAGCACCAATAATTAATGGCAACATACCGCCGCCGCCTTCTGAATCAGCGCCTTCGGTTTTGCGGCCTTTCATAGTTGCTGAAATGGATGAAATAATCGTTGGGATCAATTTGATTGCTCCGATTAACCCACCTGAGATCATCATACCAGCACCAATGTAACGAACATACGAACCAGAAATCATTGAGAAGTCTGCAGTGTTCACTAATTGAGCTGCATTATCCCAAATACTTACATCACTGCCGGCCATACTCATGAAGTAGCCCAACAATGGTGCAATTGCGAAGTTTGCCAAGATTGAACCAGCAAACATCAATAGTGAAACGTCCATGCCGACGATGAATCCAATACCCGCCAACAATGGGTTTACTTCTGTTTCAAATTTCCATTTATAGAAGCTTTCGTTTACGTAGCTGATGACATTGTTCATCACGCCTAATACTGAACCAGTTAAGACAGTGATGACACCCCCGATACCAAAGCCGATTCCCATGTATTTCAAGGATTCGCCACCAGTATCTGACGCAACTAATGTTTCAGAAATCGCCATTGCTTCCGGGTAAACCAATTTACCGTGCTCTTCAACTAACATGTAATCTTCCACTAAAGTGAATACGCCGACACCTAATAGTACGGCACCCACACCTAATGCTACGCCTTCGAAGAAATTAATCTTCCCGCCGACTAAAATTACAGCTGGCAATACGAAGATCATCCCGCTGGCTACTGATTCCCCACCAGATGACATTAGCTGCAGCAAGTTTTTACCTAAAATTGTTTTTGGTTTAACAAATAGTGAAACCAAACCTGAACCTATAATTGCTCCTGGAATACCTGCGGCAACAGTTAGCCCCGCTTTCATCCCTGAATATGCAGTTGAGGCTGCGAATACCGCTGCTAAGATAATCCCTAGCACTAAGATAATTCCTGAGCCTGATTTTTTCGGCTTGTCCTCTACGTATGGTACGTAGTCTCTCCCGGACACGCCGCCAAATGCGTCTTTCGACAATTTTTTCATGATCCGAAATTCCTTTCCTACCTTTTTCCCCTAAGGTACACAGTAATTAAGGAGCCCTGCTGTTAGACAGGGCTCCTATAGCCTGTCATTTTATTTCGCTAAGCGATAAATTGCATCAGCGTAGATTGCGGTTGCTTTTAGCAAGCTGTCCACTGGCATGAATTCGTTTGGTTGGTGCATCACGTTTTCTTCGCCTGGGAACATTGCGCCGTAAGCGACACCGCGTTCTAGGATACGGCCATAAGTACCGCCGCCGATGGATTGTTCTTCTCCCTTGTTGCCAGTATGTTCTTCATATACGTCCAACAAAGTTTTAACCAATGGATCGTCACCAGGAACATAGTGTGGAGTCTTCACGTCGCCGATAATTTCAATCGAAACACCAGCGTCTTTCAAGACTTCCTTCATGTTGTCCATGATTTCGTCTTTGGTGATGCCTTCTGGGTGACGAATGTTTAAAGTGACTTTCTTCACGCCGTCTTGGCTGTAATCAAATAAGTTAGCAGATGAAGTGGTTTCACCCATCACATCATGTTTGACATAAGCATTTAATTTCTTACCGCTGTAATCTAGGTGCATGTATTCAGAAACAACTTTTACAAAGTGTGCGCCTGAAGCATCTAAATCATGGTCAGCTAAGAAAGTTGCCAAGTAAGTTGCCGCATTGATCCCGAATTTAGGTTCTTGGGCATGGGCACCTTTACCAATAGTAGTTAAAGTGATTTGACCGTTTTCTTCTTTAACTTCACCATTGACTTCTTTTTCAGCAACAAATTTTTCAAAAGCAGCTTTCAAGTCAGCAGCTTTGGCTTCGTCGTTGACTTTAAGAACAGCAGTCGCATCGCCTGGTACCATGTTAGTACGCATACCAGATTTGAAGCTTTCTAATGTGAATGCGCCCTCTTCACCCTCTTGGTCTTCAAAAGTAACTTCATAAGATAAGATACCTTTTTCGCCGTTGATGATTGGGAAGTTTGCATCTGGTGAGAAACCAACTTTTGGCATTTCTTCTACTTCCATATAACGGTGGATGCCTACCCATTCACTCTCTTCGTCAGTACCGAAGATGAAACGGATTTTTTTAGATAATGGTAATTCCAAGTCTTTGATGATCTTCATAGCATAGTAAGCAGCTATTGAAGGTCCTTTGTCGTCGGCTGAACCACGAGCGTATAATTTACCGTCTTTAATGACTGGTTCGAATGGATCAGTATCCCAATTGTCATCAACTGGTACTACGTCCACGTGACCTAATAGTCCAAACATTTCTTCCCCGTCACCGTAGTCAATGTGTCCAGCAACGTTTTCGACGTTCTTCGTTTCAAAACCATCACGTTCTGCAATTTCCAACACTTTGCGTAATGCAGCAGCTGGGCCAGGTCCTAAAGGTTCTTCTTTAGTTCCGTGTTCTACGTCGCGGACGCTGTCAATACGAAGCAAATCTCCAAGGTCCTTCATCAAATCATCTTTGCGCGCTTCAACTTCTTTTTGCCAATCAATTGTCATCTTGTATCTCCCTGCTCTCTTATTTATTTAACGGATAATTCCGTCAGTACGAATTAGAAAGTTCTTGCCGTAACACAGAATATTCTCTTACCGGACTGTTAGGCTGACTTCCTCTTACTAATAATCATACCCCAATTTTTTTCAAAAGAGTAATGATACGAACTCGAAATCTATTGCCTTTTCAGCTTTTATGAGAAAAATAGTGTTATTCTAACAAATTCAATCTTGCAGTTTGTCTCACCCCCCTAATCGGACATTATATCCTAAATAACACTGTACGTCATTCAGGCCGATTTCGCTTTCTAACAGAAATTCAACAATATATAAAACAAAACGTTTAATATATCAAGTAAATTCTGTTATCCAACAACCTTAGAGAAAGCCTATATTAACAGCAATCAATACCGAATTCTAAACAAAGTATAACGCACTGTGTATCCGGTTACAAATAATAATTCATTCATATTTGTTCTTTTATTCTCATTGTATTGTTACTATATAAAATTTCAGTGTGATTATCATGTGAGAAACAAAAAATATCCCTCGATCTAAGTAACCTCAGATCGAGGGATAAGCAAACGAAAAAGTATTTTTTCGACCAGCAGCTTGCTTGTTATTGTTTGATCAAGCCCTTCACACCATGCTGCGCCAGCGTCATCTTAGCTTGCGGAATTCTAAATGGTGAACATGAAATGTAATTAATCGGCAGTTCATTTAAAAAGGCGATGGATTTTGGATGCGCGGCAGCTTCACCACAAATCCCAATCTTTAAATCTGGTTTTACTTGACGACCTTTTTCAATTGCCACCTTCATCATGGCCCCGACACCGGCTTCATCCAAGACTTGGAACGGATCTTCTTCCATAATTCCGGCTTCTAAATATTGCGAAACAATCCGTGGTGAATCATCGCGAGACAGTCCCATCACCATTTGAGTTAGGTCATTGGTACCGAAGCTGAAGAAGTCTGCATGCTTGGCGATTTCATCCGCCACTAAGCAGGCCCGTGGGATTTCAATCATTGTACCAATTTGATAGTCCATCACTTCATCGTACTGCTTCAAGGATTCTTGAATTGCCCCTTCAATGGATTCCCGTACCCGGGCAAATTCTTTGGCATCGATAGTAAATGGTATCATGATTTCTGGCTGAATCGTATAGCCTTGTTCATCCATGACTTCATGAGCCGCTTCAATGATGGCTTCTCCTTGCATTTGGTAAATTTCTGGATACGCAATCCCTAAACGCAGGCCACGGAAGCCCAGCATTGGATTGGTTTCTGCCAAGTTTTCAGTTTTGCGTTTTACTTCGTTAAAGGTTTTGCCTAGATCCTTGGCCACTTCACGACATTCATCGTTGTTCTTTGGTAAAAATTCATGTAATGGCGGGTCTAACAAACGAATCGTCGTCGCCTTGCCTTGTGCTGCTTGGTAGATAAATCTAAAGTCTTCTTTTTGGACTTGCTTCAAGCCTTTTAATACTTCCAAGCGCTCTTCTAAAGAATCCGCTAAAATCAAGCGTCTGAACTGCAGCAGACGAGATTTCTCAAAGAACATATGCTCTGTCCGAGCTAAACCGATTCCTGTTGCACCTAAAGCCATCGCCGTCTCAATGTCTTTTGGTGTCTCGGCATTCGCCCGGACTTGGAATTTGGCGTGGCGATCCCAGATAACATGCAGATCGTCCAAAGCAACGGTATTGCTTAATTCTTCTAACGGAATTTCACCGAAGTAGACATTTCCTGACGTGCCATCCACCGAAAGAATCGTTCCTTCTTGAATCGTTTCTTCCCCGACAACTCCGTGTCCTTCTTCCATTGTTAAGGCTTCACAGCCAACAACCGAACAGATCCCCATACCGCGAGCCACTACGGCCGCGTGGGAGGTCATTCCGCCGCGAGCAGTGATCACTGCTTCACTGACAGCGATTCCCTCGATGTCTTCTGGTGAAGTTTCTTCCCGTACCAATATCACTCGTTCGCCGCGAGCCTTGGCTAACGTCGCAGATTCAGCGTCAAAGTAAACAGCACCTACTGCTGCTCCGGGACTTGCTGCTAAACCGGATAAAAATGGTACGCGATCTTTTATGACTTCCGCATTGAAGCTTGGGTGCAAGGAAGCTTCCAAATCCTTCGCTTCTAAGCGTTCCACTAATTCAGTTTCGGTAATAATGCCTTCTGCAAACAAATCCAGCAGAATGGTAATCGTCGCTTTCGAGGTCCGTTTACCGCTGCGGGTTTGCAGAATAAATAATTTTTCCCGTTCGATGGTAAACTCGACATCCTGCATATCTTTGTAGTGTTTCTCTAAGTTTTCGCAAATGGTTTTTAACTGTTGATACTGCTCTGGCAGATCATCGGCTAAGGTCTGGATCGGTTTTGGTGTCCGTACACCAGCAACCACGTCTTCTCCTTGAGCATTAATCAAATATTCCCCGAATAGTCCTGGCTCACCAGTCGACGGATTGCGGGAGAACACTACTCCTGTTCCTGAAGTCTCGCCGAAGTTTCCGAAGACCATTTCTTGAATATTCACGGCAGTACCTAAGCTGTCGCTGATGTCATGCAGGCGGCGATAGGTTTTAGCCCGTTGATTGTTCCAGCTGCCAAATACCGCTTCAATCGCTAAATATAATTGTTCGATCGGGTCTTGTGGAAACTCCCGTTGAATGCTTTGGACATAAATCTCCTTGTATTCGTTTACAATTTGTTTCCAGTGGTCCGCTGTCAACTCATTGTCAAAGTTCAGCTGATGTTCTTTCTTCATAGCAGTAATGCGGGATTCGAATTTTTGGTTGTCGATCCCCATTACGACATCGCCGAACATTTGTAATAAGCGTCGGTAGCAGTCATAAGCGAAGCGTTCATTTTGACTGTTTTTCGCTAAGGTCTCCACTGTTTTGTCATTTAATCCCAAGTTCAGCACGGTATCCATCATGCCAGGCATTGAGAATTTAGAGCCGCTGCGGACAGAGACTAATAAAGGATTTTTAGCATCGCCAAAGGCCTTTTGCGTTTTTTCTGATAGTTGATCCACGGCAGTGATTATTTGTTCTTTCATCTCATCGGTTAACACATTTCCTTGATTCAAATAGCAAAGACAAGCATCGGTGGTTACCGTGAACCCGGTCGGAACTGGTAATCCTAATTTAGTCATTTCAGCCAGATTTGCGCCCTTACCGCCTAGCAAGCCTTTCTGTTCTTTTGATCCTTCTGAAAATAGATAAACCCATTGAGTCATGTAAATCTCCTTCTAATCGTTTATTTGGTATGAATACAGTTTAATACTACACATATACAAAGTCAATACGTGTATTAATAAAATATATAAACGCTTATTAAGATCTTATTGGAACTAGACCGATAGATCATGGGTAGGAAGACGGTTTTCCAAAAAAGCGAAAAATCAAGTCTATCTTCGTACGCTTACCACCCAACTAAACTTTCTGTACGATTCTTAGCTAAATAATCGTTTTATTTCCTTCTAAGTTTGCATACTGCGAAAAGTTGGACTGGCAGCTAGCTCATTTGAAGCGGATTGATTTTTCAAAAAGCGAAAAATCTGGTCTATCTTCGTACGCTTACCATCCAACCAAACTTCTTGGACGATTCCTCGCTAAATCATCATTGGATTTCCTGCTAACTTTACATACTGCGAAAAGTTGAACTGGTAGCTAGCTCATTTGAAGCGGATTGATTTTTCAAAAAGCGAAAAATCAAGTCTATCTTCGTACGCTTACCATCCAACTAAACTTCTTGGACGATTCTTGCTAAATAATCATTGGATTCCCTTCTAATTTTACATACTGCGAAAAGTTGGACTGGCAAAAAACCGCTACCCAGCTCTATCGCTGAATAACGGTTTTCTATCGGTTATACCAATTCCACCACAAAGCCGTGGGGTTCTAGGATATAGTCTTCATTATCAGTAGTGAGCTGCATAAACAGCGGCGCACCTAATTTCTCAATCGTTTGGGCTTCGCTAGTCTCGTTAAAGCTGCAGCGCAATGTTTTACCCAGAAAACTGCGTTGGAACGTAATCACTCGATCTTTTTCCGCCGACCAGCGCAACAGGCCAAAGCTTAAAACATCGGCATATTTTTTCCGTAAATGGATCAGCTGTTGAAAGAAATCCAACAACTCCAAATCTTGATCCTCCCATGGCATACAGCGACGGCAATCCGGGTCCATCCCGCCAGCTAAGCCTACCTCGGTACCGTAATAAATACACGGCGTCCCTTTTTGCAGGAACATGAAGACAAAAGCACTTTTCATCACCTCTTTGTCCCCTTCACACAGCGTCAGCATCCGCGGCGTATCGTGAGAGTCCAGCAAGTTGAAGTTCACTTCATTGGTTTGATCGCGATAAAGGGCCTGCTGGTGGTTCATCCCATCCAGCATATTGGCAGCCGTCACCTCTGAATCCAGGAAAAAGGCCTTGATGCTGTCAGTGTAGGCATAGTTCATCACCGCGTGGAATTCGTCCCCCTGAAGCCAGGATTGAGAAGAGTGCCAAATCTCCCCTAAAATATAGAGATCAGCCTTTTCTGCCAGTACCCGTTCATGGAATTTTTTCCAAAAATGGTGATCCACCTCGTTGGCCACATCCAGCCGCCAACCATCAATATCGAATTCTTTGACCCAGTAAGTCGCAATCTCCAATAAATACTCCTGCACTTCAGGATTCGCAGTATTCAGCTTCGGCATATTAGGCACGAAACTGAAGGTATCGTAGTTGATGTTCTCGCCAAATTCCGAATCAGGAACTGGATCGTAATGAACTGGGAAAGAATGAATATGGAACCAATCAGCATATTTGGACTGGCTGCCGTTTTGCAGTACATCCTGCCACTGATGGGAGCTGGCACCTAAATGATTAAAGACCGCATCCAGCATCACGCGAATTCCTTTGCGATGGGCTTTATCCACCAATTCTTTAAAGAGCGCCTTGTCGCCAAAGTGAGGATCGACTTCCCAATAATCCACCGTGTCATACTTGTGATTCGACGGTGAGGTAAAAATCGGACACAGATACAGGCCGGTAATTCCCAGCTCCTCCAAATAGTCTAGCTTATCAACAATGCCTTGCAGATCACCCCCGAAAAAGTCTTCCCGATCCGGCTTTTTACTGCCCCATGGCAGGCTGCCTTCAGGATCATTTGAGGGGTCGCCATTGTTAAAGCGTTCAGGGAAAATTTGATACCAAACGGTTTTATGCACCCATTCAGGGGCCTTAAAACGATCGATCTCATGAAAATACGGCATGCGAAAATAAGAGCTGTCCTGCTTCATGAACTCTTCCTCATAAGGAAAAATCCCCTGATCGCAGTAAAAATAAGCATTGCCTTCAAAGTCTTCTATATAAAACGCATAGGATAAACGGCGAAATTCGCTGCTGACTTCAATTTCCCAATAATCGTGATAGGCTGTGGAGAGTCCTTTGCCCATATTTTCCTTGTTCAAGTACCATTTTTCGCCAAACAAATAATGGTCGCCGCTGATTAAGGCCGCCAGCTTCACGTCTTCCTTGGCTGTTTGCAGCCGAATTCGCATGGTGTCGTTTGAATATAAATAAGCAAATTCACTTTCTGGTCGATGATATATTGCCGCTATGTTCATTCCTGCACCTCCTTGTTTGTTTTATTCTACCAAAACCAGAGCAAATAAAGCGAAAAAAATGCTGAAGATTGAAAATTTATTTAACCATTTTCTGTAATTTATGCTAATATATAGTAGAGGTAGTTCTTGAACTATCTCGCTGGACCTCGTCTACTCATCGAGGATCACTCCTGGGCGTAGTTGTTAGGGGAAGCAACTACGTCCACTTTTTTGACAAATACTTATTCCTCTGGTTTAATGAGTATATATTAATAAGAAGAAATGAGGGATCTTGCCGTTGAAAATCTAAGCGAATGTTGAAAGTTGCGAACTGAACCTGTTTTTGGATCAAACCAACGGGATTAGTGGGCAGATTTTCAGGATTGGCTTAGCTTTTTACGGCGGGGTCTCTTTTTGCGTACCTCTCTTTTGCCGCTCCTGGAAAGAACCATGATTTTTTTAACGAGGTGAGCAAAATATGGCAACAATTAAAATTGAACAGCTGACGTTTGGCTTTGACAAACAAGGAACCACCCTTTTTTCTGAGGCAAACTTATTACTAGATACCAACTGGAAGCTGGGGCTGATCGGTCGCAACGGTCGCGGCAAAACCACTCTGCTGCACTTATTATTAGGGGATTATCCCTATCAAGGACGGATCGAGATGCCAGTAGAGGCCATTTATTTCCCAGCACCAGTTAGCGACAAGGATCGGCTGACCTATGAAGTCTTGGAGGATACCGAGAACTTTGAGCTATGGGAATTGGAGCGGGAAATGAACCTGATTCAGCTGAATCCTGAACTATTGTGGCAGCCCTTCTCTACCCTTTCCGGTGGGGAACAGACTAAAGCGCTCTTAGCAATGCTTTTTACTCAGAACGACCGCTTTCCATTAATTGATGAGCCGACGAATCATTTAGACGGCGAGGCTCGTCAGCACGTGGCTGACTATCTTCAGAAGAAACAAGGCTTTATTGTGGTTAGTCACGATCGCCAGTTTATTGATCAGGTGACCGATCATATTTTAGCAATTGAAAAAAGCCAGCTGGTGATGTATCAAGGAAACTTCTCTACCTATGAAGAGCAGAAGAAAATGCGGGATGAATTTGAGCAGTCCCAAAATACTAAGATCAAAAAAGAAGTTTCCCGCTTGAAGCAAACCGCCGCCGAAAAAGCCGAGTGGTCCCGTAATCGCGAAACGGACAAATACGGCAAGCCTTCTGAAAAAGGCAGCGGCGCCATTAACGACACCGGCTTCATCGGTGCCCGCGCAGCAAAGGTTATGAAACGTTCCAAAAATATTACGAAGCGCATGAATGAACAAATTAGTGTTAAGGAAGGCTTGCTAAAGGATATTGAAGACGTGGATCAATTGTCGATGGCTTATCAGCCTACCCATCACCAGCAGCTCTTAAAAATCGAAAATCTGCGGCTGCGCTATACTGAGGATTTATTTGCCCCTGTCTCCTTTGAAGTCAATAAAGGCGGGATCGTCGCTCTGACTGGTCCTAACGGCTCTGGAAAATCGAGTATTTTCGCCTACCTGCTGGAGCAGTTTGAAGGGGAATTTGAAGGAACACGGCTTCAGCCGAACAATTTGAACATCAGCTACGTTCGTCAAAATTACGAAGATAATCGCGGCACCCTGCAAGACTTTGCCGAAGAGCACCACTTGGATTACTCCGCCTTTTTGAATAATTTGCGGAAGCTGGGTATGGAGCGCAACGTCTTTAATAACCGGATCGAAGAAATGAGCATGGGCCAACGGAAAAAGGTCGAGTTGGCCAAATCACTCTCCCAGTCCGCCGAGCTCTATCTATGGGATGAACCTTTAAACTATTTGGATGTTTTTAATCAGCAGCAGCTAGAAGAACTCTTGTTGCGGGCCAAGCCGGCGATGCTGTTGATCGAACATGATCAGCGCTTTTTGGAAACCATCGGCGCCCAGCAAATCAAACTTGCGAAATAAGTCAGTATGACGTCCGATTTCCCTTTGCGGAGTCGGACGTTTTTAGCGTAAATAATTCCCTTTTCAACTATAAGCACTATTTTTGTCAATCTTCTTAAAACTTGTTACGGTTATTGAGTAAACAAATTAAAGGAGGAATTATTTATGAAACGTTTTGAAGGAAAAGTTGCATTAGTTACCGGTGGTTCAAGCGGGATTGGCGCTGCCTGCATCAAAGTATTTTACGATGAAGGTGCTAAAGTAGTCGTAGCCGACATGAGCGATGACGGCGGTGAAATTTTGAAGGAACTGAACATTAGCGACGAAGATGGACTGTTTTTACAAGCAGATGTGACAAAATTTGATCAAGTAGAAAAAATGGTAGCCGATACGGTAGAAAAATTTGGCAAATTAGATATTTTGGTTGCCAATGCCGGCTTATCGGACGATGATCAGATCACTGAAATGACGCCAGAGGATTGGCAGTCAACGATTGACGTAAACTTAACGGGTGTCTTCTTATCCGATAAAGCAGCGATTGAACAAATGCTGAAGCAAGAAGATCGCGGAACCATCGTCAATTGCGGATCAATTCATAGTGTCGATGCTAGAGCGGGTATCCCAGCCTACGCAGCATCTAAAGGCGGCGTGAAATTACTGAGCCAAAGCTTAGCAGCCAGCTACGGTAAAGAAGGCATTCGCGTAAATACCATCGCTCCCGGCTACATTGAAACACCATTGTTAGGCGATATGGACGATGAAACTACGCAAGCATTAGTAGATATGCATCCAATCGGACGACTAGGTCAGCCAGAAGAAGTAGCAGAAGCTGTGGCCTTCCTAGCCAGCGACAAAGCCAGCTTCGTGAACGGTACGACGCTATTAGTTGATGGCGGGTATACAGCGGTATAGATAAAAATAAGATCGAGAAACCCGCTTATCAAGGTTTCTCGATCTTTTTAGTTATAGGTCTTTTTCAAAAAACCAATTAATAAATCATGGAACACCGCCGCCAGCACAAAGACCAGCCAGCTGATTTCCCATGCGTTTGTCAAAAATGACCAGAAGAAGTAGAAGCACACGATCAACGGCCAATACAGTTTTTCAATTAAAAGAACCGTTGGTGCGGCATTCCCATAACGCTCACGACGAGCATTGGGCCCCATCTTGTCATCATCATGAACATAGTAGCGATTGTTGATGAACTTGTTGTAGCTGCTGCTGTACAAACTGCCGTAGACAATCAGAAAAACACCCGCCGCGATCATCATAAACATCAGCACAACACCTAGCGCAGAATAGTAGTATTCGAAAAAGATGATTACTGGAACTAAACTCAACACACAACTAGAAATCCCCAAAACTAAGCTGGCCTTAAAGCTCTTATGGTAGGCTTCCTTTTCCGTTTTTGCCAAATTCTGAACCTCTCTAGGCACATAGCGGTCATTCAAGGGCTTGCCTTGATTATAAAGCTCGATTCCGCTCATAATTATCATGCCGACACCTGCCGCTGCAATCATGAAAAAGACTGCTGCGCCCAAACCGCCTATATACCAGACCCCTTGCGTGGCGACCAATGAGGCAACTGATATAATACATAAAGAAATCCCAAAGCTTAACCCAAAGGAACTGCGCTTGCGCTTTGCCATAAATTCCAGCATATCGTCTTCGGTAATCGCATTGAAGTCGTCTTCTGGTTCAAACTCTTCTTCTACTCTGCTTTCAAACTGCAAGGTTTCCTTCAGCTCATCCACCGAGCCAAACTCGCTGATCACCGCACCAATCGCTTCATGCTCACTCTTGCCTTCATCCCGCAAAGACCAGTAGTGATCCTCCATAATCGTCAGCAGTTCTTGTTTCGCCCGTTCGACTTCCTCTGTTTTAGGAAACTCGATAAACAAGGTTTCCAAATAATTTTTTATCGTATCCATCATTATCCCTCTTTCATAAATCGGTTAACAACCTCTTTGGTCTGCTGCCATTCGACTCGCTTTTCTTTCAAAAAATTCTTGCCAACCTCTGTGATCCGGTAATACGTCCTTTTTTTCCCGTGAGTCACCTCACCAGGATACGGCTGAATCAATCCGTTCTTTTCCAACCGGTTGAAGGCCGAATACAAGGTGGTCTCCTTGATTACATACAACTCTTCCGTACGCTCGCGGATTCGCTTCGAAATCGCGTAGCCGTAGGAATCTCCTTCACTTAGGACCGACAAAATGATCACGTCGTTGTAGCCGCGAATCCCATCGCTAGAAATCATTTTGCCACCTCCGATAATTACTTCATCTGTCGTTGTAATTAGTATACCGTAATTACTACGACAGGTAAAGTAAAATATTAAGAAAGATTGATCCACCAAAAAAGCTCGGAAAACCGTCCATCACACGAACGTTCTCCGAGCTTTGCTTCATTTTCAATTATTCGTTTCTGTTAAAGAACCGCTTTTCTCCCCAGTACTCGCCGATTCAGTTAAACCAGATGCAGACTTTCTTTCAGATCATCCACCAAGGCATGCTCACCGATCACGATACCAATCGCCACCTGTTCACTTCGCCCCGCTCGCCGCAACGACGTGTAATGCTCCTCCATCTCAGCCAACAGCTCCTGCTTGGCCTCAGCAATATTTTCCGTATGAGGAAACTCCGAAAAAATTGTTTCCAAATAGTTCCTTAGTGCACCCAATGCCATCCTTCTTTCATTCATCGTGTCTGTTTTAGTGATTCAACATCACTTTGACCACGAGTTTTCTTTCACGATCCGAATTTGCGAATCGTTTATTTACTCCAAAATAAATGTACTGTAAATAGTATAACGCAATCAGGGAAACAGGTAAAATAATTTTCGAAAAACGATTAGTTGTTGCTTTTAATAATCTGTGTCAAAATAAAGACAACGAAAGAAGGAATAATATGGAAAAAATTGCAATTGTCGGAGGCGGCATTATCGGCCTGACCCTCGCCAACTATTTAGATAGAAAGAAATTTGAAATTACTCTGTTCGATCAACCCACCGGACAGGCCACTGGCGCCAGTGCCGGCATCATCTCTCCTTGGCTGTCAAAGCGCCGCAACAAACAATGGTACGCCTTGGCAAAAGACGGCGCCGCCTTTTTCCCGCGGCTGATTCAAGACTTTGACTTGGATACCACTATTTATCAGCAGTCAGGCACAATACTATTGCGAGGTGAGAAGCAGCTGGAGGAGCTTTATTCATTGGCAAAAACCCGGCGGACAGAAGCACCGGAAATCGGCGACATCCGCTTATTGAAGGCTGAAGAGACAGCTGAACGCTTTCCCTTATTAAAGCCAGCACCTTCCCTGTTTGTCTCAGGCGGAGGGCGTTTGGATGGCAAAGCCTACTTGCGCCGTCTGCGTGCCTTGGCAGAGTCAAAAGGCATTCGCTTGGAAAACCAACGAGTTCGTTTGCAGCAAAGCTCGTCACTAGAACTACTAGTTGACCAACAGCCGCTGGATTTTGACCGGATCGTGTTGACACCTGGTCCCCATTTGAAAGACCTGTTGGCACCACTAGGTATCAAAGCTGATATTCGGCCACAAAAAGGACAGCTGTTGGTGTTCAATACAAAGGAACACCAATCTGCTGATTGGCCAGTAGCGATGCTGGATGGCGAAGCGGATCTGATTCCTTTTCAACAAGGCAAGATTCTACTAGGTGCCACCCACGAAAATGACGAAGGCTGGGATCTGGCTCCTACACCTGAAGCCTTCCAACAATTAACCAGCAGTGCCGCTGCCTTTTTAGCCGATCCGGAAGGTTTATTTGACCAACCTTATGATTACCGCGTCGGAACCCGTGCCTATACCTCCGACTTTGCGCCTTTCTTTGGTATCGTGCAGGACAACCTGCTGGCAGCCAGCGGCTTAGGCTCCTCCGGCCTGACCACTGGTCCGTATATCGGATACTTGTTGGCTAAATATTTGAATGGTAAAACGGTTGATTGGAGTATTTATCAGAAGCCGCTGGGGAATTATTTGAAGAAAGAGAAATAATCAAAACAAAAGATGGCAGATCACTGATTGGTGGACTGCCATCTTTTGGCCTTAGCTCGTCTTTTAGTCCCCACGGGTAAACGGAAGACGAAGCCTTTATAACTTGATTACTATGACATGGAATACAATCCACATGTAGCTCCTATTGCTTTCTATTATATCGTCACACTCACGACTTTTTTCTCCACATTCAAGTACTCAGGGAAGTCGTCGTCTACACGACCAGTACTCAAATAATGGTAGAAATTCGGATCAAGTCCATAGCCTTGCCCCCACTTGGTGATGATAGTCTCGCCTTCGTAGCCAGCTTCTTTAAACTTCCGCTTAATCTTGGAAGCGATACAAGAAAGCTGACTTCGGTTAGAGTCGGTCTCGCCCTCTGGCCACAAGATGCTGCAAATCTGATCACGGGCAATCAATTCTTCCTTAGATTCCAATAATAGTTTGAACAGCTTCTCCTCTTTTTTGGAGAAATACACCCGACCGCTGGAGGTCTCCAACGAACGATTCTCGATTTTTTGGATCGGTGGGCATTCCTGACTTTCTTTTTCCAGCTTGGTGCCGTAGTAGACACTTTGAAGCAGAACCAGCTTTTCACGAATGCCATCAAGAGTTGACGCTTTGATCAGCCCGCCAGGCAGTCCGATCTCCTCCCACTTCATTTGTTCTTCCCCAGTCGGTTCAGTCATACTTAATCGCACGATCAAATTATTTTCCGCTTCTGTCAGCGTCAGGAATTTTTCAACTTCGTAATTGCTGATGGTTTCGCTCAGCATGATGATCGGAAAAAATTGGAAAATCGGATATAACTGGGGGTTTCGATAGATTTCTGCCGAGCAAAACACTTCATAATTCAACTGCTGCAGCTGCTTTTGAAGGCCTTGCTCCGCTAAGATATTTTTGGTGAGAATTAGTATTTTATTCATGAGTCACGCTCCTTTTTTGTCTGGTTATCTAAAGCTCAGAGAAGATAATTACTCTCCCTTTGGTGAGCCTTCATCACTATTGAGACTAAATTTTCCATTTCTGGATAATCCATTTATTTTAAGTACCTGAGCAAATTTCTCTTTGTCTGACCGAGTAATCACATATTTATCCTCTAAATATGTAAGAAATTCTTGTAAAGTAGTAGCTCTAGACTCTATCATAGCTGCAGACAGAAGGCCAAAGTTCAATTGCTTCACTTCATCCTCTGATAACGCATCATCTAAAAACCTTTCTGAAATCGAAAATGCTTCGTCGTTTGAACCAGCATCGTATAAATCGTATAGAACATGCTGGACTGTCAGATTGGTGGACTTTCCATAAAGCCGGTTCACACCTTTTTCGTTATCCTTTTGGACCAGCATGTCATCTGCTTTTAGACTATCAATATCCGCAAATACATCGCCTACAAATAGCGCCCAGCCTTCTTTATAACTAATTTGCGGATCATCATTCGTCCCATAGTGACTATCATAGTCACCACTGGGCATTTCAAAGGCTTCATACATAGTCCAATGCGTCCATTCATGCATCACGTTATGCATCAAGTAATTCGTATCAAATATCTTATCGCTACGATCACCCACGACGATATCCGGGACACCACTGCCGTCATGACCGTTTCGAGAAAAGGCATTGCTTTCATCGAGATACTGTCCTTTTTCAAAGTTTATGTTGATGGGCTTTACTTCAAACTCTGTTGTATCAGGAAATAATTGATTCACTTTCTTCACAGCTTCAGAATGCCAGCCTAATCCTTGATCAAAATAATAGTTGATTCGTGCTGCTTGGAAGTTATAAAAGAAAGTCTCTTCCGCTTTTTCTTTACCAAATTGAACCTGATCATCCGAATAATTGATGGTATTTTCATTTCCCAATCGTAACGTAAAAACAAAGCTATAGGGCTTTTTGTCATACTTTTGAACATACCCTCTTTGCTCGTTGCCAAGAGAGTACCTTATTTTTAACGAAGCACCAGTAAGTGGAATATCTTTGAAAGCCAAGCCCGTTATTTCTCCCTTATCATTAGTCACGCCATTATCAAGAAAAGTCTCTCGATCACCCTTAGCCAAATGGATCGTATAATCACAATTTGGTAAAGGAACAGGTGTAGCAGCTGCTGAGCCATCGGTAACCTCTAAATAGAATCTTTGAAGTTCAATCGTTCTCGATTTCTTGCCTTTCTTTGTTTCGGTACTCACCACTTTCCTGTCTAAAGAATTAGAGGCCTCCCCATTTGCATCAGTCATCAGCATTTTGTCGGCATTCTTCGCCTGGGTGATCAAGCCAAAAACAGAGGAAAAGGCAAATAGTGTTAGCAGCAAAACAAATATTCTTTTCTTCAAACTCTTTTCCCCCTTGGATGACTATCTGCTCTCTGACGCATCTAAAAAATCCTGAATCGTTGTTGCTTTTGGATGAAAAGGCTCCAGCTGTTGATCATTCATTAAGTAATCAATCTTCTCAATAAACGCTTCGATCGGTTCATCCCCACGGATGGTTGAAAATTGGCCAAAATCATACTCCCACCATTTCAATTCCAGTAATTGATGAATGCACTCGGGAGAAAAACGGAAATTGAGAATTTGGGCTGGGCATCCGGCTACTACTGCATAAGGCGGCACATCTTTTGTCACAATAGAATTAGCCGCGATTACTGCGCCATCATGCACCGTAATTCCTTTTGAACTAAAGGTGACATTTTCACCGATCCAAACATCGTTTCCGATCACGATCGGTTGACACTTTAATTGGTTTGCGGCTGTTTCAAATTGATCGTGCCACTTTTCCTTATAGGTATTGAGCGATATATTCTTGGTTTCATAGGTCACCTGAGAAGTCGTAAAACGATCCATGGGATGGTTCGGCCCCATACGTCTTACACCAGGAGCAATCGAGCTGTATCTTCCCACAATCGTATCCACTGGAAGATTGCTGCGGCTGTAGCTAAAGGCACCCATGGTATGAAAATGATTCCCTCTCACAAAAATAGTGAAGGGCTCAATCTCAGCCGTACTTAAAATAAATAGCAAATCCTTTTCTGGCACAAATCTATTTTTTCTAGTTGTCAATTTCGTAAAAATATCACGTTCAACAAGCAAACGATCCAATCCATCCGAAAACATCAGCTTATGAATCCTTCGTACTTCCTGTTTCAAGATAACCTCCTTCGACAATTTTTTAATGAGTCTGGTGTTACAGAGATGCCCTCATTCAAGACCATCTGCCTCTTTTCGGTCCAGCCTGATGAATATACTTCTTGGCATCCTCTGGTATTCGATCTGGAGAGTCATCGGTGTCTGCTTCCCAAGGATACAGACCATTTTCATCTTTTTGATAAATCTCTTCGATCGATTCTTCATCATAAAGTCTTCGCCTTTTAAACTTTTGACGTAAAAAATACACGAATGATACCGATATGAAGATAATCAGTATAATTTTTCGCATTCCTAAATTTTTGATTACTTCCACAATAATTCGGCCAATTTCCATCATTTGTATCCTTCTTTCTGATGCATGCCTAATTACTTCCGCAAATTCTTTCACTGCCTCTCATATTTACCGCTATACAAATCCTCAATGAATTGCTTTGGCATCGGATCTAGATACCGGCTCTTTTTCACTAAATACAACGAATGACCGATTCGATTGAAGAGCCGCTCTGGGGAATATCTTCCCCGTCGGATCATTCCAGCATAGCGGTTCATATAAATCGCCAAAATATCTGCTTTCCTATCCTGCGACAGTTCCTCTAATTCAAAAATAAAGCGAAACACCTCTGAGTAAATCTTCATAGCATCTCTCGGCGGCGTTCCTGTTCGAGATAACGAGACACCGTCCCGATCTCCGCAGAAATAGTAACTTTTCTTATTTCCTAGCAAGGCAACCTTTCGAACCACTGCATAAAGCTTCATTGAAAACCAATTGTCTTCTCTGACTTTAATACCTAGTGGGAATTCAATCGGATATTTATCTAAAACTTCTTTTCTAATCAGTTTTCCTACGATATTTAAACTGTTGTACAGCTTTGTATCCAAAAAGTCCAGACCTGTTACAGCCGTAGGAGAAGAAAAGCAAGAACGACCAAGAGCTCGCTTACTGCCTTCAGCTCTAAAATATGGCATACCTACTAAATCAGTTTCTTCATCCTTTATTGCCAGCTGATAGGAACCTTCTAAGGCAAAAGGCGTGATGTAATCATCTGAATCCACAAACATCACCCATTTGCCTTTGGCTTGTTTCAGTGCCATATTTCTAGGAACAGAGGCCCCGCCAGAATTTTCAGGCAAACAAACGATCTTCAAGTGTTCGAATTGATCTTCAAAACTTTGTATAGCTTTCACCGTATTATCTGTCGAAGCATCGTCAGCAACAATCACTTCAAAACGGGCTTTGTCAAAGGTGGATCTAGCTAACTTATTGAGACAATCGGCTATTTCTTTTTCCCGATTGTAGACAGGAATCAGCACTGAGATATCAATCGAATCCTCTACATCTGCTTCATCCATTTCTAAAGCTCTAGGCCTATCCTCAATAACTGTATCCGGCTGCATATACTCTTGATAATTAATCAGTCCTGATAAGAAATGCTCCGCATCATCAATTCGCATTCGGCAGCGATCATGTCGAACGTAAAATCCACCGGCAATTGTTTCTGGTTTCACAAAAAACATCGCTAATTCCGGCCACATCGTACCTGTCCGCAGTTCATGAATTGCTCTTTTTTCCATCACTTGCTTCAAGTGGAAGAACTCTTCCTCCGTAAACAGTGTTTCCTTAAATCCTATTTCTTCAATGCGATCAAACATCTTCACCGCAGCTACTAACAACTCAAGCATCGTAGGATAAGCAGTATCTCTGTTTTCAATGAAACTAAGATTATCTAACGCATTCCTAACCCCAAATTCAAAATATTTTCTTCTAGGTACATACTTAGTCAGTTCATTAACCGAATAGCTTAGCCAATGATCATGGTATCGTTCATACTTTTTCACAATGAAATGATTCATCAACCGTTCGGCCAATTCCAGCCATTCTTTTCTCTTCACTAGCGGATAGGCTCGCATAATAGCAAACAGCGCTTCCCCATCGTAATAAATAATTCGAAAGGCTTCTTTTTCCGTCAAATCTTCATTCAACACATGAGTGGTTGCCCCATCTGCAGCAATAAATGATTTCATACCAGCTAAGAATTTTTTGATTGATGGTAAGAATTGTTGGTTTCCTGTCACCGTTTGGTACTTCGTCAGCGCTAAAATCACCATCGCCTGCGCACCCAGCTTCAGCTCCACACCAGACTTCAATCGCTCAACAACATAGTAGCAATCCTCGGTCACTTGAGTTAAATTCATTAAGCCCCATTGAAGACCCTGCTCTATTTTTTGTAGAAAATCATCGCCTGCTTTTCCTTGTTCTTTCAAATATTCATAAGCTTCTAAAAGAGCATACAAACTAGAGTAATGACGAACACTGTTATAGCTATTGATTTTCCGCCCATATACAGGAAAGTATCCATAGATAAATTTCCCAGTGTTAGTCACTTGATCCACCAGATAGTTCGCGCCTCGTTCGATCCCCTGCTTCAGCATTAACCATTGATTCTCAGTATCGATTCTGCGAACACCCTGTCCATATGCTTCATTCTCAAGAGGATAAATGATTCCATCCTCGATAAAGATACCCTTTTTAGTGAAAAACCTCCACTGACTGTCGAAATGACTAACTAGCTTCAAGCATGTTTTTTGATCACGGGAAGCAATATACTGACTAAAATTATCTTCGCTTATCTTAAGGCGTGCATCCCTTTTGCCAACAACATGTACATCAGGGGGAACCAACAAAGAATTTCCCACTATCTCTTCAGGTAAAAAAGTATACGTATTGTCTTTCTTGAACTTCACTCCGTAACGAAAATAATTATTTCGCTGTGTTTGATAGAAGGCGGCAATCCCTTCATCAGCACTAACTGCTTCACTTGTGTCTACTAATTCGATCTTCAACCATTTTGGAAATTTGTCGAACTCATTTAAGTAACGCTCAACCTTTAACCAAGCTTTTTCAAACCTATATCCAGTAGCCTGCCAAACAACACCGCGGGCATTTTCCGAACAGGTTGTTACAAAGAAATGGATATTATTTTTATCTGATTTACTTTGTAAAGTCTCCCTTACTTCCTTTAAAAGACTGTTGTTACCACTAACCATACCTTCTTACCTCCCAACATTTACACAATGAAACCATACTTTCTCACTCCACCCGCTTCGAAAACTCCACTGAATACTCCGGAGTCAAACAATACCCATTGCCCCAGATCGTGCGCAGGATTCGTTCATTGAAGCCGGCCTTTTGCAGCTTGGTTTTGATATTCTTCACGATGACTGACATCTGAGACATCCGAGAATGACTCAGCTCCTCCTGCCACATGTGGTAGCACAGGTCCTCTCGTGAGACTGTCTCGCCATCGGCCTGCTGCAAATACAAAAAGGCCATTTTTTCCCGCTTGGTTAATCCATCCAAAAAATGCCCCATCAGTGTCTTTGTCAGCTCTGAAGTATGATCGGGAGAAAGGAACTCTTCCTGCTCCGCCCGTTGCTGCTGATCAATTTTCTCTGCAAGCCGTTCTCTTAAGGCATCGAGTGAGATATCTTCGGTAATCCATTCGGACACACCTAAGTCGCTTAATCGTTCCTGGTCTTCAACCGATGGTGCCACACTGAACTTGCGAATAATAATTACCTTCTCCTGCACTATCCGCGGCAGCACCAGTTCAATTTCTTTATTCGTAATCGTTTCGCTGAAAATAATCACTTGGAAATTTGGCATCTTCTGCTTGCTCTTTTTCAACAATCTGAACACTCGAACTGAGCTCAACACCTCATAGTTCAACTGCTGAAGCTGTTCCTGTAGCCTTTGTTCCACCAATAAATTCTTCGTTAAAATCAAGATTGGCTGCATCCCCATTCACTCCTTTTCCCCATGCAACTTCGTATCACTGAATCAAACTAATAAGATCGAATCGGAAGTTCAAAAGCCTTAGCTGCTTCTTTGGACATCTTCTCCATTGGTGTCACCTTCACCAGCTCACCCTGGACCACTAACCGACTCGTCGCATACAAATCACCGCAAGTTATCAAAGTCACCAACTCCTTATCCGCCACTTCCTCCAATACCTCGATCCTGGTTGGCTCCACCTTCTCCTTTGACACCGCCGCATATGTATAGACATTTGACAAGTCCGTCAAATAAATCTTGTCACCAATCGACAGATTCTCCAATGGCGTAAACAACAAATCCGGCTGGTCCGACAAATGACTGGCTAAGGCATAATTTCCGGTGCCCATTTCCTGATCCGGAGACAACGTCCCAGCCCCATAAAACAGTGCTTCATTTGTCAAACCTTTAAAGATCGGCAAGCGAATGTTCACACTAGGAATCGCAATGCTGGCAATCACCGGCAAATCCTCTTTCTTCCTATTTAACTGTGACTGGATAACAGCAGCCGAACTCAACGACTCCACTTGATCAAAATCAAAGATGGCCTTTCGCTGCTTATTTTTCTCCAGCTCATCCTTAGAGATCTGAGCAATGTCATAAGCCGTCCCGGTATTTCGAATAAAATATTTGATCAACGGTTTATTAAATAGAAGAAAAAGCCCACCGATAATCAGCAAAAATGAACAAAATCGAATCACTTTTTTCTTCATATCTTCCCTTTCTGTTAAAAAAAAGACCCTGATTCAAAAAGAACGAACGATCTATCTAAACATGTTAATTCTTTGTTATAGAAAGATCGTTCGTACCTTTACTTCTTACTCATCTTGGTCAAAAAACTCGTCAACTGTCTCTTTAGCCTTGCGTTTCTTCCGTTTTAACTTGTCCTTCAAACCAAGCAGTCCCAATCCAAGCAAGCCTAAGCCGGCTGCAGGATAAGCAGCTTCCTTCACATCGGTTCCTGTCTTAGGAAGCGCACCTTTTCTAGCTGTGCCTGTAGTGCCTGTCTTCCCAGTCGCAGGTAGTCTCTTCGGTGTAGTATTCGTGTCAGAATCACTATCGGAATCCGAATCACTGTCTGAATCTGAGTCGCTGTCTGAATCCGAATCGCTGTCTGAATC
>NZ_JAFREM010000011.1 GCF_017377575.1 Candidatus Enterococcus moelleringii | reverse complement strand
TTTTCTTTAATTCAAGGATAAATTTCAACTTTGATATCATACCGAAAAATTATTTGATTGCAAACACTTATTTTAGAATTAGTGTTTTTTTTAACACATTTTGCTGTCTAGCTATTTTGTCAGTCGGCTTTTCTAACTGTTTTAGCCGAGCAACTTCTTTCTGTCTCGTAATTACTTTTTTAGGGATTTATTGGTCCCATAATATAAGTACGCAAAAAAAAGCCTTTTATTTTTTCAAATCACAAAAAAAGCCAGAGAATCCATCACAGATTCTCTGGCTTTATTCGTATAGTTTAAATTTCTTCTGGATCAATTTCTGGTGCTTTGTGGAACTTATGCCTAGGATTCGATTAGCCCTATGTTCAATTTTCGAGGGTATGCTTATTGAGGCCCATTAATTCAGATGTCAGGTTTCTGGAATTCAAACAACTCATAGAATTTCATCGTGAGAACCCGTCCTCGTTAAGGTTAAAATCAATTCGTTTTCGTCTATTCGATAAATTAACAGCCAATCTTTTTGAATATGTAGTTCCCGGTAACCTTGCCAATTCCCCACCAATGAATGATCCTTATACTTTCTAATAAGGGTCTCTTTTTCCTGAGCAACAATCAAACTCACTGCCACTTTCAACTTGTGCATGTCGTAATGTTTTTTCTTAATACGTTTGAAGTCACGTTTGAAGGTAGGAGTCTCTCTAATCCTCAGCATTTGCTTTCTCCCACCACTCTTCAACACTAGAAAAAGTTTCGCCTTCACCGCTTTCTGCTTGTTTCCTTGCAAGAACACTGTCAGGATTTTCTAAATGAGGTTGGAAGGGGAAGGCCCCGTCTCTTACAGACTGCTTGAAGAAAATTGTTACAGCGGTCGTCAAATCCATCCCCAGTTCTGAATAAACTTCTTTTACCTGCTCTTTTAGCTTCTCATCAATTCGAATATTTAATCTTGAAGTAGCCATCATACACACTTCCTTTCATTTCATATTATATCATCTAGTAACGCCAACGACAATACGATAGCGTTACAAAAAAAGCCAGAGAATCCATCACAGATTCTCTGACTTTATTCGTATAGTTTAAATTTCTTCTGGATCAATTTCTGGTGCTTTGTGGAACTTGATTAACTCATTAATGATAATTGGTACGAATGACAGCACAATAGCTACCATCCAATGAGTCAAACCAATTGGCACTAGGTTGAATAATCCTTGAGTGACTGGTACTAAAGCAATCACGGTAGTAATGGCAATCGCTAGGAAGGCCATTTGTGCTAATGATTTATTGGTTAACAGGTTGACTTGGAAGATCGATTTGCTGCTGCGTACGTTAAAGACGTGCAGGATCGATGAGTAAGCCAATACGATAAAGGCTACTGTTTGACCAACTTCAATACTTGGTGCGATCCAATGGCTTGCGTTGTCGACAAAAGCGCCAACGTAAAAACCGATCAAGGTGACAATCGTGAAGATCGTTGCATTTAACGCAATCTTCTGCCACAATCCACGGGCAAAAATACCTTCATCATGAGGAATCGGCTTTTCGTCCATGATGCCTTTTTCAGCTGGTTCACGACCTAAGGCGAAGCCTGGCAGGCCATCGGCAACGACGTTTACGTACAATAGCTGAACGGCGGTAAATGGTGCGCCCCAGCCTAACAGCATCGCAATCAATACGATAAAGATCTCTGAGATATTACAGCTTAATAGGAAGTTAATCGCTTTGCGGATGTTTTGATAAACTGAACGTCCACGAGCTACTGCATCAACAATCGTAGCAAAGTTGTCATCGGTTAAGACCATATCGGCGGCACCTTTGGCAACATCAGTACCAGTGATCCCCATGGCTGCTCCGACGTCACTAGCTTTCAGCGCAGGGGCATCGTTGACCCCGTCACCCGTCATAGCAACGACCGCGCCACTTCTTTGCCAAGCTTTTACGATGCGGATCTTGTCTTCTGGTGTTACTCGGGCATAAACCGATAATTCTCTGACTTGTTCATCCAGTTCTTCATCCGACATCTTCTTCAGCTGCGCTCCGGAAATGGCTTCCTTGCGCGAAGACATGATACCTAGTTCTTTAGCAATGGCTCCAGCTGTCACCACATGGTCTCCGGTGATCATAACTGTCTTGATACCGGCTTTTTTCGCCCGGGCAATGGCTGATTTGGATTCTGGACGCGGTGGATCAATCATACCGATTAAGCCCATCAGGTGCAGATTCTTTTCCAATGCTTCTGAAGTAATTTCTTTTGGTTCTTCGTCATGAATAGCATAACCGACTGCGATAACGCGCAGGGCTTTTTTACCAAAACGGTCATTCACGACAGCGGCTTGATCGACATCGCCATAATGGAACTTCGGCAATAGCACATCGAAAGCCCCTTTTGTAATAGACATGTATTTCTTCCCACGTTTATGAACAGTGGTCATCATTTTACGATCGGAATCGAAAGGAATTTCACCAATCCGAGGATATTTTTCTTCCAGCTCGGCTTTGGTATGGTAGTTTTCCTCCACGGCGCGAACAATTGCAGCCTCGGTGGGATTTCCTTTAATGACTATCTCGTTGTCTTCTTTTTCTACAATTACGTCACTGTTAAGAGCGGCGATACTCAGGACTTCCATCGCTTCATCCGTCATACCTTCTTCGGTATCAACCACGGAATCTCCCCGGGTCCACACACGACGGACACGCATTCTGTTTTGCGTAAGGGTACCAGTCTTGTCCGACAAAATGACATCGGCAGAACCTAATGTTTCAACTGCGGGTAGTTTTCGAATAATGGCATTTTTCTTGGCCATTTTTTGAACCCCATAAGCGAGGGTTAAGGTGACGATAACTGTCAGGGTTTCTGGTACAGCGGCAACGGCTAGTGATACTGAGGTGATGAACATCTCAAGGACTGGTTCACCTTGTAGCTCACCAATAACAAATACAAGTGCTGCTGCCATTAAAGCGATGATACTGATGCGTTTACCTAGTTGGTTTAAACGTATCTGCAGCGGTGTTTTTTGCGTGTGATCTTGGTTTAGCAGGTCGGCAATTTTACCCATCTCGGTCTGCATACCAGTAGCTGTAACGACTGCTTTGCCGCGGCCGTTTACAACGGTTGAACCTTTATAAATCATGTTTAAACGATCGCCGAGGGAATCATCTTCCTGGGTTTCGTACATGGAGTCCTTCATAACCGGCTCACTTTCACCTGTTAGTCCAGATTCTTCTACTCTTAGTTGGGAATCCTCAATGATGCGGGCGTCTGCCGTAATCAATGCGCCGGATTCCAATAGAACAATATCCCCGGGTACAAGTTCTTCTGCGTCAATTTCTTCTACTTTTCCATCACGCAGGACTTGTGAGGTTTGTTTGTTCATGTCTTGTAAGGCAGATAGTGCTTTTTCTGCGTTTCCTTCTTGTACAATCGACAATACGGCGTTGATTACAACAATGGCTATGATTAAGAAACTTTCAAAATAATCACCGTGATCCGTGGCTATTGCAGTGTACAAAGAAATGACCGCGGCCACTAATAAGATAATGGTCGTGAAGTCTGATAAGCTGCGGAAAAACTTTTTCGCAACCGATTCTTTCTTGGCTTCCTCGAATTTATTTTTACCGTTATTTTTAAGTCGTTGATCAACCTCTTGTGCTGATAGACCATTATCAAAATCAGTAGTAAATTCCTCTTTTATTTCGTCAATCGTCTTCTTGTATGGTTCCATCCTATTCCTCCTTTGCGTTATAAAAAACCGCTCTCTCTATTTACTATAACATGATTTTCGCCGATAATTCAAAGGATTCAACTCGGGAAACGGTCAAAAAGTAACAAGGAATTTTTTTAAAATAATTGTATGTAAACGCTTCCCAAAAGTGCGAATATATGCTATTATATGGGTGTAAGGAAGGAGGACATTTGTTAGTCGGAGAATTTCTCGATAGTTAGTAGAAGAAATATAAACAATAAAGTTGTAAGTAATACCAGATTCACCAACAAAGCAGTAAAAGAAGTATGTGTAGAGTATTTCCTTTATAAATAGTGAATGCGTATCAGCAGTTGAGTAAAAGAATCAAAATAAAGTAGTAAAGATACGTAAGAAAATGATCTTTAGTAAAACTGAATAGTGTGAAAAAAGTAATATAAGCAAGATTTATGTTTATCATCTAGAAATTCAAAAAAATACTTTACATGTATTAGCAAGTAAAGAAAAAATAAGTATCATCCGAATAACAAATCCTTCCGAGTCAACACAAAGCCAGGCAGTCGAGAGCCTGGCTTTTTCTTTGCGTCTAGAATTTTGAAATGCTTAGCGGTAGAAGTTGATACACGTAAAAAAGAAGGCATGGATGAGGGTCCATGCCTTCTTTTGGGGAATTTTATTCTCTGCCATGTTTCATGGCGAAGAATAATCAAGCATCAGAAAAACAGTCATTCGTGGCTGCATTTTTCTTCAATCAACTGCTACCGCGTCTTAATTCCCAAATCATTCAACCCGTAGTCCCAGCTGTAAGGCTGGAAATCTGACTGAGTCGGTGTAATGTAAATGGTCAGCCATTTTTCGTACACACCATCTGCGAAATTATATTGATACTCTCCAGTCTGAAGAGTAGGTGTGGCTAAGGAATGAGCTTCCTCTGTGTCAGTCACAATATAGCCATGATTCTTGTAATAAGCTGGGATGATCGGCTGAAACTTCAGCAAACTGTCTACTTTAGGCTTCTCCATATCAATCACAATCTTCGCAAAATCGGCTTGCTCTTGAGTTCCGGTGTCCGTTAGTTCATAGCCGCTAGGATAACGAGTATCGTATTTCAGAGTATCCGTGTTGACTATCTTAGCATATCCTTCAGTTGGCTGAACCAGCTTTTCTTTGCCTTCAGTTGTCGTCGCTACCATCTGCCGCACATGCAGAGTAACTCTGACTTGTTCTACTGTATAGATCGTGGCTGCTTTGAAGGTAGCATCCTTATACGTTACATCTGTTACAGGGTTACGATTACCGGTTGCCGTATGGGTTGCTTCTAGTCCAGCAGCATCAAAGTCTTCTGGATAGGCTTCAGCAGTATCCTCTAAAAAGATTTGAACCTTGTCATCCTTATTGAAGGTATTAGCCAGCTGATGACTCCATTCACCATTTCCGTTGGCAGCTCCAGCTGCAGTGACAGAACCGCCATTGACTGATATAAATACCTTAGAATTCGGCTCTAATCCGATAGCCTCTAATGTTTGATCCGTCGTGGTAATCCTATTTTTTACCAGCTTAATCGGTTCTGGCGGCGTTACATCAATGACCTTGGTCCTGCTCACTTCGCCTTGCCAGGTTTTTCCACGAAGAGCGCTTCCTTGCATTTCTTCCGTAGCTTTTTGGAATTCCGTATCGGTATATTTCGCATACCCGTCATTTCCAGTTTCGATCGGGGTTCGAGTATTATTCAGCGTATCAGTGAAAGAAACATTCGCTTGGCCTGCTTTTGCCCAGTTAGTGGTCATAATTGCTACCCCATTTTTGTCAAACTGGCCCGTCGGTATCATCCCCAAGCTGACCCTTGCCTGATAGGTCTTATTAGCATCGGTAACATAATCCCAGATTAGTTCTGGCGCTACGTTCAGCCCGTTGATCCGCCTAAAGCCACTTGTATTTAGCGTACTTGCCAGGTCAGGATCGCTTGAGGTGACACTAGTACCCTCAATCGACAAGTTTTCTACCCTTTCATAACTATAGTTAGCTGGATTCGCTAAATCAGCTGAGTTTATCCAAGTGTTAATATCACTGTTCTTAATTCTAAAGGTATTGTTATTACTGGTATTTATGAAGGTATACCCGCGATTATTGCGAATTTCAAACATTTTAGGTTTGTCAAGCTCAAATAGACAGCCATTTCCATTCATGGAAATAATACCATCATTCCTAGTTCCCAAAGTAGCTCCCGTAGCTCCATAAATATAAACCTCGGCTCCCTCCTCGGCCTTAAACTGCATATTAGGGGAAATACCGTTATTTTCATAATCCAACCTCACAACGGACCCATTTCCACGGGAGAGCAAATTGACATGGGAATTTTTTTTGGCGATAAACTGCTTTTGACTGTAACGATTCGTTCCTCCAAGGGGTGTCGAGTCAGCATTGGAAACAGCTCTTCCCATCATATTTGCGTTGTAATAGGCCCCTTCACCGACAGTAATTGTGGAATAGTGGGCATAAATGGCTGGAAAACTCGTCCCAGTATACGTATTTCGTAAATAAACAAAAGAATTATCACCGATGGTAAATTCGCCATTAATCCCTGTCGTACCATCCCTTTGCCGATCCACAAACCACACCACTGAATAGTCCAATTTACAGTTCGTTCCATTATACACCGTGTTAGGCTCAACTACCATGCTGCCTAGATAAAAATTCTCTGACCCGGTAACAAGAGTGTTATGCCCATACATCGTTACCTCCGCCTGATTCACGCGGGCGAAACGTCCGCCAATTGAAGAATAGCTCCTGTTATTCCCCTCATATTTAGAAGCATCATAGTCAGTGGACACATTGCCAAATCGGAAATACCATTGTCCCCGATCAGTCAGATTATTCACATAGTCTCCCGTACCGCCGATGAAGGACCAGTAGTTAGCTCCTTCAGTCGTAGCATAGGAATTTTGTGTTGCGGCAATTAAATCATGCAAGTGAAACACTCGAGAAGAGTCCGTAGGTGCACCGACTCCTAAATTTCTGTGATACAGCAACAGCTTGTGTCCCCCACCATCAATTTCAATGGATTTCCTTCGGTTATGAACTAAACCTGACCCAGTAGTTGGTGAACTAATATTATTTAACATAATAATCTTAGTAACAGTCTCGTCCTTGTAGGCTTGAACGAACTTATTGTAAGTATCAACCGTAACTACGTTCGTACTTGGATCAAACCCATGACTCGCATGGTATTCATCACTAGCTGCACGATAGCTGTCTTCGTAAAGTGCCTTGTGTTCAGCAAGGGACAGTTCGCCAATAATTTTCTCTCCAGCTGCTTCAACCTTCTGCGGCTCAACTGTGGAATTAACTACCCCAGCAAAAACTGCCCCCACCAAAGCCACCAATAAGAGAACCCCTACTACTTTATTCTTGAGTTTTAATCTCATTTCTTTTTAATCACCCTTTCCATACAACGCCTAAATTAAAGAATCTCGGACCCAAAATCTAAATTCTACAGAAATAAAGTTTTTTCCGAAATTATTATATTACTTAAAAATAATAATATCTCCACCTTTTTTCATAGCTAATACTATATATGGTTATAAGGTCGTCATCTTATTGTTAAGTTTAACATTTTTTCTTTTTTGTTTCTATATTTATTGAATAAAAAAACCCAAAAGAGGAGAATCACTCCCTTTTAGGTTTTTGGTCTGAAATTAAACTGATGTTGGTTTTAGGAAATTTAGTACTTTCTCCATCTAGATTTAGTGTTTCTACTAATTGCTTCGTATTACCACCAGTCTGCGAAATACTTTCTTTCAGGATTTATTTCTATCTTTAATACTTAAAAGAACTAACCTGTCCCACTTCTTCAAATCCTGCCATCCGGCCTTCACCTTCAAATAGCTGTTTGTCTCCTTCAACTAAGCGAATGTTGATAGTTGTATTGGCATTCTCCCGGATAATTCGGTTCATTTCGCCTTGGCTTGGCGCCATTAAATCATGACCCGCTTGACTGTCCACGGCTATTTTTAGTTCCAAATTTTTTTGTCTAAGCCGAATGACTAACTGGTCCTTTTCCCGGGTGATGGATTCAACTTTTCCTCCATTATAAGTCGCAATTCGATATTCCTTGCCAGCAAGGTTCAGCACACAGATCAACCCTAAAAACTCAAAGCCAACAAAGGGGATGTCTGCCAATGAAAAGAAAAACTGAACATCCGGTTGCTGAAACTCATTGGATTGGGACCAAATATAGGCTTTGGGAAATGAGGTGCCCCAGTCTTTTTCGATATATCCAGTTCCGCTAGAAAAATCGATCACTTGCTGATTCAAGTTGAGACTCCCTTGAAGCGAATGCCCCATACTCAGAATCCCGTGATAGCATTCCATAAAGCTTAAGTAAGAAAAAGGCCCCATAATACTTGGGGAAAATTTACTGCGTTGGATTGGGGAAAATGGTCCATACGTAATTTGACCGGAAATAGACAAGTTTTCTTCCTCATCCTGAATATCCAACGAAATGCCTTCTTCGCTAAATGTATTGTTTCCAATGCGCACATCAAAACGGTCTTCTTCAGCAAAGAATTCACTTTCGTCAAAATGAAGCATATGGGAACTTTCATCATGGATGATTTGGATAAAGGGGTGTTTGCTTCCGTTCTTTTCAATCGAAATCCCGGGAATAAAAGCATAGGTATGTTGGTCTATTTGGTGTTTCAAGTACCAGCCTTCAAAGAAAGAATGCTGCTTTTTTTCTCCGTG
Source organism: Candidatus Enterococcus moelleringii (assembly GCF_017377575.1). Classification (GTDB taxonomy): domain Bacteria; phylum Bacillota; class Bacilli; order Lactobacillales; family Enterococcaceae; genus Enterococcus_A; species Enterococcus_A moelleringii. The sequence goes on along the minus strand of NZ_JAFREM010000011.1, from coordinate 149,594 downwards.
ATAACTGATATCGGTTGTTAATGTCATTCCTTCGTCACCCTTTCAACTAAATGTTTCCTATATATTCATTATAGGGAACAGCTGAAAAAGTAGCGAAGAATCGGCTTTTTCAATGTACGCAAAAAAGCAGGGATTTTCCTTTATTTCGAAAAATCCCTGCCTAACTATCTTAATTCCTGAGTAGCGGTAACCTATTTGACGAACATCGCATCGCCAAAACTAAAGAAGCGGTAACGCTCTTCAATCGCATGGTGATAAGCCGCCAAAGTCTCTTCCCGACCGGCAAAAGCACTCACCAGCATCACTAAGGTTGATTTTGGCAGATGGAAATTGGTGGAGAAGGCTTGGACGATTTTAAATTCATACCCTGGGGTAATGAAGATATCAGTCCAGCCGCTGTCCGCTTTAATTTCACCATCAAATTTAGTCCCAATTGTTTCTAAGGTCCGAATCGAAGTGGTTCCTACAGCGACGATCTTGCCACCCGTTTCTCTTACCGCATTCAACTGATCAGCAGCTTCTTGCGTCAGACGGTAAAATTCACTGTGCATCTCGTGTTCAGCAATATTATCAACACTGACTGGGCGGAAGGTTCCTAGACCCACATGCAACGTTAAATAAACCAGCTTAATGCCTTTAGCTTCAATCGCTTGCAGCAATTCCGGTGTAAAATGCAAGCCCGCGGTTGGTGCTGCGGCTGAGCCGTTTTCCTTAGCATAAACGGTTTGGTAACGATCTGGATCTTCTAAGCGTTCCTTGATGTAAGGCGGTAAAGGCATTTCTCCCAATGACTCTAGGTTCTCCAGAAAAATCCCTTCATATTGAAACTCAACGATTCGTCCGCCGTGATCCAGCTCTTCTTTTACCACAGCCTTCAAACGACCGTCCCCAAAGACGATCTTTGTGCCGGTTTTTGCCCGGCGTGCGGGTTTAATCAAGGTTTCCCATTGGTCCCCTTGGGTATTATTCAATAGAAGGACTTCTACGTGTCCGCCGGTTTCCGGCTTTTCACCATATAAACGAGCGGGCAATACGCGAGTATCGTTCATCACCAAGGCATCCCCTGGTGATAATTCATCAATAATGTCATGGAAATGCTTGTCTTCGATGGCACCGGTTTGGCGGTCCAGAATCAGCAAGCGTGAGCTGTCGCGTTTTGACAACGGGGTCTGAGCAATTAATTCTTCTGGTAAATCGAAATCGAAATCTTCAGTTGTTAACATATTTTTCTTCCTTTATTTCTATTATATAGTTCATTTATTTGCCGATTTTTAACTTGCGGCGCATCCTTGGCTATTCTAACACGGAGGCTCATTAATGGAAAGCAGGTTCCTTTGTCTTTTAATAGAAACAAGTTATACTTATTAAAAGTAAGGAGTGAGGTTCATGACCTATTATCATCATGTTTCACTATTAACTAGACATCGGGAAGAAAATGTAAACTTCTATACCAAACTATTAGGCCTGCGCTTTGTGAAGAACACGGTTAATCAAGACAATCATCGCATGCTGCACTATTATTATGGCGACTATCAAGGCTCGCCCGGTTCGGTGATTACCTTCTTCGTCGTGCCTAAGCTGGGGCATCGTTATGACAATAGCAACTATTTAGCGGAAGTCGAATGGAGTCTTCCACAAGGGAGCCTGTTTTATTGGAAAGAACGGCTTCAACAGGAAGAAATTCCCTTTACCGAAAAGGATCAACAGCTGATTTTCCATGATCCAGACGATGTGGAGCTGATTTTTACCGAAACCGATCAACCACCTTTAGCGGAGGATCATCAGGTGGACTCAGATGTGCCCGCCGACAAGCAGCTATTAGGCTTGCGTTCGATTCATTTCCATGTGCCCGATCCTGCTAAGACCAGTCAATTTTTCCAAGAGCTGCTGGATTGGTCCACTGAAAATGGCGTCATCCAGTTAAGCCCACAGGAATACGTGAAAATCTCGGCAACGGACTCAACCGACAAAACCCATATGGGCCGCGGCAGTATCGATCATGTCGCTTTTGCCGTTAAGGATGACCAAGCCTTGGATGCCCTGCTTCATAAAGCTAGGGAGCAAGAGTGGCATATCGAAAAAATTGTTTCTCGCGGCTACTTCAAAAGCTTGTATATTCGCGAACCCGGCGGTATTCGAGTAGAGTTTGCTACGCTGGAACCTGGATTTACGATCGATGAAGATTTAGCCCATTTAGGCGAAACATTTGCCCTGCCGCCATTTCTAGCAGATCAACGGGAAGAGATCGAAAAGAACATTTATCCTGAAAAATAGTCATTTTTCTTCAATCCTCTAATTTTCGCTGGAGGATTGTTTTTTTATTTTTGGCCCTTATTCCGCTACAGCTTTCACCTCTTCTATGCTTGCTATTACTCACTAAACCCTTTCAAATTAAACGCTCTAGTTATTTTATAACCTTCTTTTTCGACTTTTTTCCGCATTTAATCTCGATATTCCTGACTTCAAATTTGTCTTTTCTTTTTATTTATTGCATACTAGTTATAGCAGTAATGACTAAAAGGACGTAAAGGTGGAAAAATATGATTGAGTTTGAGAATGTGTCAAAAATCTATCCCGGCAATAAAATGGCCGTGGAAAATGTCAACCTTTCCTTCAACAAAGGTGAATTTATTTGTTTAATTGGTACCAGTGGTAGTGGGAAAACTACGACAATGAGAATGATTAATCGAATGATCGATCCCACCGAAGGAACGATTAAAATTGATGGTGAGGATATCCAAAATATTAATCCCGTTGAATTACGCCGCCAAATCGGCTATGTAATTCAAAACATCGGTTTAATGCCCCATATGACCATCCGTGAAAACATTACCCTCGTACAAAAGCTGTTAAAAGTAGACCAAGACAAACGGGACAAAACAGCTGAGCGCATGATTGACTTAGTGGAATTGCCTAGAGATATGCTGGACCGCTACCCGCACGAGCTATCTGGCGGACAACAACAGCGGATCGGTGTGGTGCGTGCACTAGCGGCTGACCAGGACATCATTTTGATGGATGAGCCTTTTGGTGCCCTAGACCCGATTACCCGCGATTCCTTGCAGGATCTAGTGAAGGATTTGCAGGAACGTCTAGGTAAAACGATTGTCTTTGTTACCCACGATATGGATGAAGCGCTAAAATTAGCTAACCGCATCGCCATTATGGATGAAGGCCATGTGATTCAATTTGATACGCCCGAAAATATTTTACGTGAGCCTGCCAACGATTTCGTGGAAGAGCTGTTGGGAGAAGATCGCCTATTGCAGGCAAAATCGGATACTACCACCGTGGGCGAAATTATGATGAACACAGCGGTTTCCATCACTGCGGAAAAGACTTTGCAAAGCGCAGTTCGTCTGATGCGGGAAAAACGGGTAGATACCCTGTTAGTCGTCGACGATACCAATACCTTAAAAGGCTTTGTAGACGTTGAAACAATTGAAAAAGAACGTCGCCGCGGCACCGCAACTAGTGTCGGCGATATCATTAATACCAAAGTCTTCTATGTAAAAGAATCCGCCTTATTGCGCGACAGCTTGCAGCGTATTTTGAAACGCGGTGTGAAATACGTACCAGTAGTGGATGACAACAACCATTTGGTGGGCATTTTGACCCGGGTTTCTTTAGTAGATATTGTCTATGATGCCCTTTGGGGTGAAGAAGACACAGTGATTAGTGCCAATGGAGCGATTACTGCTACGAATGGGGAGGCGTAAGTATGCAGCAATTCATTAACGAATACGGCGGACAGATTATGACCAAAAGCGCCGAGCATATTTATATCTCAGCCTTTGCCTTAATTCTAGGTATTCTGTTTGCGGTGCCTTTAGGAATTTTATTGACCCGCTTGCCCCGAGTAGCTAATGTCGTCATCGGGATTGCCAGCGTATTGCAGACGGTTCCCTCATTGGCTTTGTTAGCTTTGATGATACCCTTCTTTGGTGTTGGGAAAGTGCCGGCAATCATTGCGCTGTTTATCTATTCTTTACTGCCGATTTTGCGTAATACCTATATCGGGATGAAGAATGTCGACCGAAATTATCGCGATGTTGCCCAAGGCATGGGAATGACTAATATGCAGTCGATTATTTCAGTCGAAGTGCCGATTGCGATTCCTACGATTATGGCTGGGATCCGTTTGGCGGCCGTCTATGTAGTCGCTTGGGCAACCTTGGCTTCTTACATCGGTGCCGGCGGCTTAGGGGATTTAATCTTTAGCGGACTGAACAACTTCCAACCGCCATTGATTTTTGCCGGAACAATTCCGGTCATTATAATCGCTTTGCTATCAGATTTCCTGTTGGGCTTTTTGGAAAACAAAATGACCCCGACTGCACTACGAAAGGAGGAGGAGTAGCCTGTGAAAAAAGCCAAATTACTTATTTTAGGGCTCGCGCTGCTTGTACTAAGCAGCTGTTCCTTTCCTGGACTATCGTCAAATGACAACGAAGACACGGTCGCAATTACCGGCGGCGTTACCACTGAAGCACAAATTCTAGGTGGGATTGCTGCTGAGATGGTGGAACATTATACTGATTTGAATGCCACTGTCATCAATAATTTAGCAACGACTACCATTAATCATCAGGCCATGATGAATGGCAACGCCTCAATTTCAGCCGCTCGTTACACCGGGACTGACGTAACCGCGACTTTAGGCTTGCCGGCTGAGAATGATCCTGACAAAGCTTTCGAGATTGTCAGCGACGAGTTCCAGAAACGCTATCAGCAAACCTGGTTCCCTTCTTACGGCTTTGACAACACCTATGTATTCTTAGTTAGTAGAGAAACGGCTGAGCAATACAACTTAACTAAAGTCAGCGATTTAAAAGATGTTGCTGGTGAATTATCCGCTGGCGTGGATACTGCCTGGATCACCCGTGAAGGAGACGGCTACGAAGGCTTTAAGGAAATGTATGGCTTCGAGTTTTCTTCGATCTTGCCAATGCAGATTGGTTTGGTCTATGACGCGGTAGAAGCCGGACGGATGGATATCGTATTGGGTTATTCTACTGACGGCCGGATTGCCAGCTATGACTTGGTGATGTTGGAGGATGATTTACATTTCTTCCCGCCTTATGATGCCGCAGCGGTTGCTACCGATGAAGTTTTGAATAAGAATCCTGACATTCGGGAAGCTTTAAATAAACTAGCTGGAACTATCGATACCGAGCAGATGCAAAAACTAAACTATCGTGCCGACAATGATTTGGTAGAGCCTTCAGTGGTCGCCAAAGAATTCTTAGAAGAGCACAATTACTTTGAAGGGAAGTGAGCGCAATGGAAAACCTGAATACTTTTCAACAATTCATTGAGTATTTTCAAGTGAATGGCGGCTATGTCTTCTCACAATTCTATCGCCACTTCTTGATTTCAATTTACGGCGTGCTGTTTGCAGGAATTGTCGGGATTCCCATCGGGATCTTTATCTCTAAACACTACAAATTAGCCAACTGGGTAATTCGGATTGCCAATATTATCCAAACCATCCCCTCACTGGCGATGATTTCTATTTTGATGTTGGGTATGGGGTTAGGTGCCAACGTGGTTATCCTGACGGTCTTTCTTTATTCTTTATTGCCGATTATCAAGAACACTTACACTGGCATGCGGCAAGTCGATCGCAATGCCCTAGATGTCGGAAAAGGAATGGGCATGACCTCCTTCCAGCGGCTTTACATGATCGAACTTCCTCTGTCTGTATCAGTCATCATGGCAGGGATTCGAAATGCACTAGTGGTTGCAATTGGGATCACAGCAATCGGTGCCTTCGTCGGGGCTGGCGGCTTGGGTGACATTATCATCCGCGGAACCAATGCCACTGATGGAACAGCGATTATCTTAGCCGGCGCTTTACCTACTGCTTTAATGGCTATCATCACCGACTGGCTGTTAGGCTTAGTGGAAAAACGCCTAGATCCAGCGACTAAAACGAGTAAATAATAAAAGCTTCGCAAACTCATTTCCAGCGCTAAAGCTGAAAAAGTTTGCGAAGCTTCTTTTATTTCTTCAAATGATAATTATAGGTACTAATTACGATATCATCACGATACGACAAGCGCAGACGTAACCGTAAAGCAGTTTGGTTATGCAGCGAAAGCTTCCAAGCCTTGTTCGGTACAAATTCAGGAATCAAGACAGTCGTCGTATAATTGTATGTTTTCGACTTCTTGCTTACTCGATCCACATAACGAGCCACCGGATTAACGATTGAACGATACGGCGAACGGACTACCGAGAAGCGAACATCCGGGAATTTTTCTTTAAATTCTCGCTGGATCTCTTTTTCCTTCTCGGAATTTTCATCCAAGGAAACGTGCATCGCAATCACATAATCTCCGATAGAACGAGCATAATTAATGGCGCCGATATTCACTTGGGTAACATTCCCAACCAGCACAATCACGGTGTTGCCATCATACTCATGCAGCTCTACCTCGTCAGCCAGACGCAATTGTTCTGCGACATTTTGATAATGTTGATGAATTTTGTAAAAGACAAAAATCAAAATCGGCATAATAATGAAGAACGGCCAAATATCATTCAAGCGATAAATGAACAGGATTACCACGATGGAGAAGGAAATCAAGGCACCAATAATGTTGGCGATCGATTTTCTTAACCAAGGGCCGCCTTCACTGTACCACTTCTTCACCATCCCGGTTTGCGATAAAGTGAATGGGATGAATACACCCACTGAATACAGCGGAATCAACCGTTCCGTTGAGCCTTGGAAAATCAGCAGCAGTACAATTGAACCTAGCGCCAAGGTAATGATCCCGTTAGAGTAGCCTAACCGATCCCCACGATCTTGATAGCGGTGAGGTAAGAATTTATCCTTGGCTAAATTGTAGGCTAAAACCGGAAAAGCTGAAAATCCCGTGTTGGCCGCAACTGCTAGGATCAATGCCGTAGCAAACTGCATCACATAGTACATAATCCCGTTACCAAAGACCGCTTCTCCGACTTGAGACAAGACCGTCACCTGCTCAGAAGGAACAATCCCAAACCAGTAGTTCAAGAAAGTAATCCCTGTGAAGAAGAAGGCCAGGATGATTCCCATCATTGCTAACGTCCCAGCAGCATTTTTAGCCCGCGGCTTTTTGAAAAACGGCACCGCATTACTGATGGCTTCCACCCCAGTTAAGGAAGAAGAACCCGATGAGAAAGCCCGCAGCAAGAGTGCGATACTAATCCCCGGCACAAACGATCCTACTTGCGCTGTTGCCTGAATCGGTGCCATTCCGGTGGCAATTTTGAACAATCCAACAACAATTAAAACAGTCATAATAGCAATAAACAAATAAACCGGAAATACCAAAAATCCCGCTGATTCCCGCAAGCCTCGCAGGTTCATCAGCATCAACAGCAACACAATCACTACTGCAATCAGCACTCGATGGTTGTACAGGGCTGGGATTGCCGATGCAATCGCCTCAGCCCCAGCCGAGACAGACACGGCGACCGTCAGCATATAATCCACCAAGAGGGACCCGCCAGACACTAGCCCAGCACCTTTACCTAGATTCTCACTACTGACGACATAAGCGCCCCCACCGTGAGGATAAGCATGGATAATTTGCCGATAAGAAAAAATCAGCGAAGCCAATAAAACTAAGACCACCGCAGCAATTGGTAAGGAATACCAGATAGCCGCAGCCGATAGGGTCATCAATACAACAACGATCTGTTCCGTCCCATACGCCACTGATGACAAGGCATCCGAAGACAATAATGCCAACGCCGCAAAACGGGACAAGCTTTGTTCATCGTTTTCTGATGATTTTAAGGGTCGCCCTACCAACAACCGTTTTAAATAATTCACTCTGTTCAGCTCCTAACTCATATTAAGGGATTAATTTTTCTTGAGGAAAAATTAGTTCGATTTTCGTACGTGTACCATTCTTCTAGACTGGATACTCCTTGTTTTGTGCAACTTTTTGTTTAGACTGCTCACCTTGTAAAACTGCGAAAAGGAGAACTGGCACCTAACTCTTAAATAAGGTATTAATTTTTCTATGGAAAAATTAGTTTGATTCTCGTACGTGTACCATTCTTCTAGACTGGATGAGCCTTGTTTTGCGAAACTTTTTGTTTAGACTGCTCACCAGATAAAACTGCGAAAAGAAGAACTGGCACCTAACTAATATTAAGGGATTAATTTTTCTTGAGAAAAAATTAGTCTGATTTTCGTACGTGTACCATTCTTTTAGACTGGATACGCTTTGTTTTGTGCTACTTTTTGTTTAGACTGCTCACCAGATAAAACTGCGAAAAGGAGAACTGGCACCTAACTCTTAACTAAGGGATTAATTTTTCTTGTGGAAAAATTAGTTCGATTTTCGTACGTGTACCATTCTTCTAGACTGGATGCGTCTTGTTTTGTGCAACTTTTTGTTTAGACTGCTCACCAGGTAAAACTGCGAAAAGGAGAACTGGCACCTAACTCTTAAATAAGGGATTAATTTTTCTGTGGAAGAATTAGTTCGATTTTCGTACGTGTACCATTCTTCTAACCTAATCTTTGTTTTACGCAGCTCACTAGACGAGCTCTATAAACAAGGACAGTATTTAACTTTTAACTAGCGGATTCGTTTTTTCTATATTCTTCACCTAATTATCTGTTTCACTTCTAGTGTAGCCTCATTTTCTAAGGCTTCCAACTAAACTGCTTGGGATTGACACATTTAGCTAAAAACTGAGCAAAGCATCCTGCGCAGAGATGAAATGCTTTTTCAGTTCTTATAATAATTAATCGCAAGCAATCGCCATACTACTCGCCTTTGAAATAAAAGTCAATATCAGTTTTGATTAGAATCCGTTAAAAGCTGGGTAAGTAAGAAAGGCTTCGCAAACTCGTTCAGCTTTGGAGCATTAAGACTAAAAGTTGGATAAACTGCTCCTCAAGTTTCTCCAACTTTTCGCTTAATGCCGACAAAGCTAGTTTGTGAAGCCGGACACCGTTAACATTGTGGTTTAATATTTTTTTATTGCGAATAATTTATACTTCGTTAATTTCAAAAAAGCAGGCAATCACCAACAACGTGATCACCTGCATTTGCTTAATGGAAGATTTTACTTTCATGAGAAACTTTGGTTAGCTTCGCTGTTTTCGGTTGAATAATTGGGTAAGCCCACGTACCAATTACACCGAACAAAATGATGATAAATATCATAATTAGTATATCTGTTTGGGCATTTGGCCAGTAAATTCCACCCGCACTTTCCCGCAACAGATTGACTGCATGGGTGAATGGCAACCATGGATTGACTGCTTGGAAGAATTTACCGGATACTTGGATTGGGTAGTTCCCGCCGCCACCTGAGATGGACAGCACCAGTATGATGATAGCCGCCCCCTTGCCGACAGTTCCAAACAGCGCGACAAGCACGTAAACCATCATAGTAAAGGCTACAACGACCAACAGAGCGAACAGGACACTCCAAACTGGGTTCTTCACATAAACGCCCAGCAAGAAGTAGTTGCCTAGAGAAACAACCAAGGCTTGACCAATTCCCATAGTCATATAAGTTAGCAAACGAGCGCCAAATTGTTCCCGTTTGGTGTATTTGCCACGATCTTTTTTGTCTAAATAAAAGTCAGTGGTCGTTACGCTAGAAAACAGCACGGCACCAACCCATAGACAGAGCGCGGTGTAAAATGGAGCACTAGCTGATCCATTATTTTCAATTGGGTACATGGTATTGGTTTGCAGATCCACCGGTTCCGCAAAGAAATTACTTTCCTTTTGGGCATCCAGCTTGAACAGCTTAACCACTTCGCCAAAATCAATGGTCTGTTCTCCTTGATTAATAGCTGCGGCCGCTTTTTGAATCCCGCCTTTCAAGGTTGGCCAATCATTTTGGATCAGATCCGTCGCCATGTTCAAAGCCGATTCAACTTCCGGCATTTTTTCATTGGCAATGTTCAAACCTTGATTAATATCATCCTTAACCCCTGGCCAATCGTTTTGCATGAAGTCTGCGGCTTGTCCCAGCCGCTGTTCTACTACTGGCAATTCGTTGTTGTAGAGACTAGCACCTGTGTTAATACCATTGACGATGGTATCCATATGTCCATTTAACAAGACATTGGCATCATGAACTTCTTGACCAATCGCTGGCATTTGCGCTTGATACTTTTCCAAAATCGGAATCGCATTAGCAACAGTTTGTTGGGTATTAGCCAGCAATGAATTAAAATCGATTTGTTGCGCTTGATTCAAGACACCTTGAGCAGTGGTAATCGTGCTGATCACTTTGTCCAAAACGTTAGTAATGGTGCTAGAAGCTTGTTGTACATCGATTTGACCAACATCTTCAGCAATCTTCGCAGACACAGCTCTAATTTGACCTAAGTATGCCACAGCTTCTGCTGTTGAACCATTTTGCACCAAATTATTTAATTGACCAAAGCGATTGCTCAAATCACCTAAACTATTTTTCACGTTGCTTAATTGACCCACCATCGTTGCCAAAGCTTGGCTGGCATCAGGTAAATCATTTTGATCCGCATAGTCTTTCAGCTGATTCAAAAATCCAACTAAATTATCGATCGCACTTTGTTGCGTTGCGATATTGGTTTGGAAATCTTGAATAAGTGACGCGATATGCTGCTTTTCATCAGGCGTTAATTCGCCCTTGTTTAACAGCTCTTGAATGTTAGCTAATAATGAATCAGTCGCCGTTGCTACTTGCCCGATTGAGCTTAACGTTGCGCTGGCACTGCTGGCAATACTTGGCACCGCACTCTTCAGCTGTTCCGCACCATTCTTAGTAGTCGTTGCTAAATCACCCGCTTGGCTTCCCAGCTTTTGTACATCTGGTAAGATTTGTTGCACCTGCTGGATGATTTGCAAACCTTGTTTGGCTTCATTGATGCCATCCGTTAAGGTTTGTTGGATCGAATCGAAATCGGAATCCACCATTGCCAGCTGTTGACCAGCTTGTTGGATTTCCGGAATTTTTTGCTGCAAGGTTAAGATGACACTGGCCTGCTGCTTCAGTTCAGGAAACTTCTGATTAAGAGTAACCAGCTTTTGACCTAAGTCATCAATTTGCGGCAGATAGCTTTGCATTTGATTGGCTTGCGCCAGCTTTTCCTTCAGCTCAGGCAGCTTCCCTTGCACCGCTACGATTTCTTGCGTGTATTGATCAATCTCATCCAAATTATCGTTGGTTTTGAGGATCAGATCCTTCACCTTGTTGATGCTGACCAGATTTTCATCGATATTGTAACCAATTTCGTTAAAAGCAGAAATTAATGTGGAGCTGGCCGTTTTAATGAACTCATCCGTTATTTCCTGCTGGATAGAGCCGGCTCCCTTGTCAGTAATTTTCGGCGCAATCGCATTGATTTTCTGGTTCAAGTAATACTCAATTTTCGGTTTCTTAATATCGCCGGAAGTAAAGCTCAGCAAGTCTTCCGAGAATTCCTTTGGCAAATAAATCCCGGCATAATATTTCCCAGACTTCACGCCTTCAACTACTTCATCCTTGGAATCGACGAATTGCCAGCCCAGCTGTTTGTTTTCATGGAGATTGTCGATGACTTGATCGCCGATCTCGATGTCTTTGCCTTGAAACGACGCGCCGGCATCGGCACTGTAAACAGCAATCGGCAGCTCGCCGGTGTTTGAGTACGGGTCCCACAAAGCTTTAATGTTAAACCAAGCATAGAGGGATGGAATAACCATCAAAGCGATCATCAGCAGAACCGCAATTGGATTCTTGGCGATTCGCTTCCAATCGAGGGCGTATAGCTGTAACGTATGTTTGATTGATTGGAATGGTTTCATTTTATTTCACCCACTAGTTATATTTTTTTACTGACTTACTTTAGCATGGAAATTTGATTGATTTCAATCATTGAAACCCCGTGGGATCAACTTTTACGACACCTGTGACGATCTGTCATAATTGTATCCCTTTCCAATCAGCAAACCTAAAGAAAAGTTTAAAGAGAGAGCTTTTTGGCTGCCATGAATTTGTTTAACAATTCCTCAGCTTGGCGCTCAATTTCTTCCCCATCGCCTTCTTTGACACTCAAGCGCAGGGTTGGTGTATGCTCCAAATCCATTAAACGGATCGGTGTTGCTATTCCATCGATTACTTGAACCGTAATCTCAGGATGGATCAGCGTTTCCCCACAAAGTCCTGGAACAAGAAAAGCCATCTGATAGCCTTCCTCGGTTGGCCGTAAACGATAATAGCCATCTCCAATATATTCTTTGTCCGCTGAATAATTCGCTGTTACTGCTTCCCATTTTTTTTGATCCATTAGTCTTCTTCCCTTTCTACGATGAACTTGCCTGCTGGCGGATGACCTTCTAAGGCTTCATGGGCTTCAATGACACTTTCTAACGTAAAAGGATATTTCTGAGCGATCGTAACATGCAGATCTGCTTCTTGGTAAAGCTGGTTAAAGGCATTTAAAGCCTCTAAATCTGAGTATTCCTTAGATGGTGCATAATGCTGATAATTGCCTGGTTTGGATTGGTCCTCCGGCAAATCGTTCAATACTACATAGTTTCCGCCAGCTTTCATAGCCATCAATCCGGATTCAGCAGTCCGGCTGCCTTTGGTTGCATCAATAACGGTATCAATCTGCTCTTTAAATCGTTCGCCAACGTCATCTTGATCATAGGCTGCAAATTCATCCACACCTAACGAACGGACCAGCTCTTCATTTTTCTTTGAAGCAGTGGCATAAACAGTTTTCCCTCGATATTTTAAAAGACGTACCAGTAATGAGCCCACCGCGCCAGAAGCGCCCTGGACTAGAATCGTTTCGCCAATTTTGTCAGCTAATGTATGGGTAACTATGTTGTAAGCCGTCAACCAAGGCGTAACCCCACCGGCTGCTTCCGCCCAACTGATAGCGGGAATTTTCTTGGCAACCTTGCTGCCAGGGACTACGATCTCTTCGCCATAAGTCCCACCGACTGCATGCAAAATGACCTGATCCCCTACTGCTACATGATCAACCTGCGAACCAACTTCTGTTACAATTCCGGCACCGTCATTGCCGAGTACGTAAGGAAACTTCAAGGTACGAAAGCTGCTCATTTGTCCTTGACGCAGCGAAACATCATAGGGATTCACGCCAAAGGCCATAGTTTTTACCCGAACATGGGTCTCATCCATCTCCCGAGGTGCTGCCTCGATTTCCGTTAAGACTTCTTTGGCAGAACCATATTCTTTCATTGCAAATCGTTTCATTTTCCCTCATCCTTTCTGTACAAAAAACTTGGCAAGCTGATTAAGCCTGCATCCGAACATAAAAAAGCGGCCAGGTTTACACGAAACCTCGCCGCTTACCTATCTTAACAATAATACAAAATGGCCAGCTTTGAAACTATCTAGCCTTAATCTAACTCAACCTTACCGGTATACAATTGATAATACATGCCATGCTCTTCTAACAAGCTGTCATGATCGCCCCGTTCGATGATTCGTCCGTGGTCCATTACCATGATCACATCCGAGTTTTGGATGGTAGACAAGCGATGGGCAATCACGAATACCGTGCGACCCTCCATCAAGCGGTCCATCCCCGTTTGAACGATACTTTCCGTCCGAGTATCAATACTTGAGGTGGCCTCATCCATGATCATAACCGGCGGATCAGCAATCGCTGCCCGGGCAATCGCCAACAGCTGACGCTGACCTTGAGACAAGCCATCGCCATCGCCAGTAATGACTGTTTCGTATTTTTCTGGCAAATGCTGGATAAACATATCCGCATTAGACAGTTTAGCCGCCTCATAAACTTCTTCATCCGTCGCATCCAAACGGCCGTAACGAATGTTTTCTTTAATCGAGCCGGTAAACAAGTGGGTATCCTGCAGGACAATCCCTAACGAATGGCGCAATGAATTCTTTTTGATTTTCTTGACATTGATACCATCGTAACGAATCTTTCCATCTTGAATATCGTAAAAGCGATTGATCAAATTCGTAATCGTGGTTTTACCAGCACCGGTCGCCCCAACGAAGGCCACCTTTTGCCCTGGCTCCGCATAAAGATTAATATCATGCAGCACCATTTGGTTGGCATCATAACCAAAATCAACATCTTCAAAACGGACATCCCCCGTTAGTCGAGTATACGTCGTGCTGCCGTCCTCGTGAGGATGCTTCCACGCCCATAGCCCGGTACGTTGTTCTGATTCTACCAACTGACCATTTTCTTCGGTGACGTTCACCAACGTTACATAGCCGTCGTCCACTTCTGGTTCTTCATCCAGTAATTGGAAAATCCGGTCAGCACCGGCCAAGGCCATGATAACGAAGTTGATTTGTTGCGAAATCTGACTGATTGGTCCATTTAATGAACGGCTCAGCTGCAGGAACGACGCAATCATCCCAACAGTTAGAGCTGACACTCCATAAACCGCAAACAATCCGCCGACGATTGCCACTAATACATACTGAACATTCAGCAGGTTCATCATGATCGGCATCAGCATGTTGGCTGTACCGTTGGCTTTCGCCGCACTTTCCCGCAAATTTTCATTGATCTCATCAAACTCAGCGATCGCCTTTTTCTCATGGTTAAAGACTTTTACGACTTTTTGTCCATGCATCATTTCTTCTACATAGCCGTTTACCTTACCAAGGTCGCGTTGCTGATCCCCAAAGTAGCGGCCGCTGCGTTTTGAAATAAAGCGCAGCATCACGAACATCAAGGACACCGAAACCATTACAAAGATAGTCAACGGAATACTGATAGAAAACATCGCGATAAACACGGAAACGAAAGTAACAAAGGCCATCAGCAAGTTCGGAATACTTTGGGAAATCATTTGACGCAGCGTATCAGTATCATTGGTAAAATGACTCATGATATCCCCGTCAGAGTTCGCATCAAAGTAACGCAGCGGCAAGCTCTCCATATGGGTGAACATGTTGTCGCGGATCGTTTTTTGCGTTCCTTCCGAAACCTTTACCATGATTAAGTTGTAAAACAGTGTGCCGGCAATTCCGACCGCGTAAATTAGCGCCATCGTCATAATCGCCTTCATCAAGCCGCTGAAATCGGGATTCGATTGGCCCAGCAATGGCGTGATGTAATCATCAATTACTACCTGCAGGAACAATGATCCCCGCACATTGGCAAAAGCACTGACTAAAATTGCGATAAAGACAATAAAAAGTTGCAGTTTATATTTTTGCAGCATAATTTTCAACAGACGCTTTAAGGTCTTCATTGGACTGGATTTAACAAATTTTCGATTATTCGGAATCATGTTCACCAAATCCTTTCTGTTGAGAATTAAAGACTTCTTGATAAATCTGGTTATTGGCCAGCAATTCATCGTGGGTTCCTACCCCGTTAATTTTGCCGTCATCTAGGACGATGATGCGATCAGCATCTTGAATCGAGCTGACCCGTTGCGAAATAATAAAGGTCGTTGTTCCCGGAATAGCTTTCTTCAAGCCTTCGCGAATCGCGCGATCGGTTTTGGTATCCACCGCACTGGTTGAATCATCTAAAATTAGAATCTTAGGCTTCTTCAATAGTGCCCGTGCAATCGTTAAACGCTGCTTTTGACCACCGGATACGTTGTTCCCGCCTTGGGAAATCATGGTTTCGTATTTCTTAGGAAACTCTTGGATAAAGGGATCGGCTTGGGCAATTTGAGCAGCGGCTTGGATTTCTTCATCCGTCGCCTGTTCATTTCCCCAGCGCAGGTTTTCAGTGATCGTTCCGCTGAACAAGACATTGTTTTGCAGAACCATCCCTACTTGATCCCGGAGTGCCTCTAAGTCGTATTCGCGAACATCGTGTCCGCCAACCTTCACCTGGCCGTGAGTTACGTCATACAGCCGCGGAATCAACTGAACCAGACTAGACTTGGAGCTCCCGGTACCGCCGACAATCCCCACCATTTCACCAGATTTGATGGAAAGGTCGACATTTTCCAGCACCAGTTTGTCCATATCATCTTGATAACTGAAGCAAACATCTTGGAAAACCACTGAACCATCGGGTACTTCAGTCAATGGATTTTCGCCATTTTGCAAATCACTTTCTTCGTCGATTACCGCAATAACCCGTTCAGCTGATGTACGAGCAATCATCAATTGCACGAAAGTCATAGACATCATCATCAAGCTCATCAAAATTTGCATGGTGTAGTTGAACATACTAACCAATTCACCAGTGGTTAATGAGCTTTGTTCGACGATCAATTCAGCCCCTAGCCAAGAAATTAACAACATACAAGTATAAATAGCAATTTGCATAACTGGCATATTAAAGGCGACGATTCGTTGGGCTTTAGCGAAATTGTTGTAAACGGCTTGCGATACTTCACCGAATTTTTCTTCTTCATGTTCTTCACGAATATAAGATTTAACCACGCGAATCCCTTGAAGATTTTCCTGAACCACATTATTTAAACGGTCATAGGTCCGGAAGACTTTCATAAAAATCGGATAGGCAAAACGAATGATCAGACCTAAGCCGATCCCTAATAATGGCACAATAATCAAATAAATCATCGACAGACTACGATTGATGTGGAAAGCCATGATTAAAGAAAAAATCAAAATCAACGGCGAACGCACCAAAATACGAATAATCATTTGATAAGCGTTTTGAATATTGGTGACATCGGTGGTCATACGGGTGATCAAGCTGGAGCTTGAGAAACGGTCAATGTTGGAAAATGAGAAGCCTTGAACTTTTTCAAACAAGCGATGACGCAGGTTCTTTGCAAAACCGGCAGACGCAATCGCGGCCGTTCGTCCTCCCAACGTCCCCATAAACAATGCAAATAAAGCACAAAGAAACAGCAATCCGCCATAACGTAAAATCAGCGACTGATCACTTTTTTGAATCCCTTGGTCAATCAAGCTCGCCATAATCAGCGGCATGATGACATCCATTAATACTTCCCCCATCGTAAACAGCGGGGTTAACAAACTATCTTTTTTGTATTCGCCGACATTTGCCAGCAGCTTCTTCAGCATACATTCACGTCCTTTCACTTCACTCACTACCAGTATATGAGTTTCTGGCAGGTATTTCTAACTACTTGCTTAAGAAAGGCTTTGCAAACTCGCTGAGCTTTGAAACAGCAAGACTAAAATTGAAAGCAACTAACTCACAAGCTGCTTTCAATTTCGCTTCCTGATCACCCAGCTGATTTGCAAAGCCAGACACCATCAGCATTGCCGCAACGGGCTTACTAACGATTAAAAAAAAGCTGCTTCTTTAACATCAACAGAAAAGAGAGGCCCAGGCCTCCCTTTTCCTTGTCTCGTTATTAACGAATCTGCTTAATCACTGAATTAACAATTGAAAAATCGACCTCTGTTAGAAAATCATCGACAATTTGCAAATTTTTATAAGGATAATCTTTTAAACTATAGTTGGAGATCACTAAATCATAGGCTCCAAAGGCATCTACCTTTTCTGGTGTTAACTCCAGAATAGATTCATCATATACCCTGATTTCCACCCGATAATAAAATCGGCTTTGAATCAACTCAGACAGCATCTCTCCGTGACGACGACCTGAATCGCTGACAATCATGATTTTCACTTTCGGTGATAGGACATCCAAATAGTGAGCCAGCTGTCCCCATTCAGTGAATAAACACCGTAGAACTAAAAAGTAAAACTGACTAAACCAAGGAAAGTCCATTTCCTTTTCTAAAGCAATTAATTGCTGCTGAACAACTTTAGCGAAGTGAGGATAATAGTGCTGGGCCGAACGGCTGAAAAAGGCTGCTTCGTTGAAAAGCATTGCTCGGGTGTAGGGATAGACATAAAATCCGCGGTAAATCCGTAACATTTTTTGTGTAATGTGCTTTTGATTGAGTTCTTCCAGCGGCATTTTGAAGGTGGTTACCAGTTGCTCTAAGAAGCCTTCGATCCCCGTACATACTCTATCATAGGTATGCTGCTTGTCAATGATGAAATAATCGTAAAACAGGCTGTGGATCACTTCTTGATACCAGGTTTCTGTCACTACATAATCCGAGTCAGCCACCGTCTCTTCAGCCAAATCATACAGCTCATTAAGCTTGGTTAAAACTTCATCGTCAGGCTCATTGACCTTCTGTTCATCCAGCATCAAGCCTTGGGAACAGCGAATGATAATAATCGACAACAAAAAACTGTACTCCATCGTATCCCGATCATTCATCAAAATATCAAAGGATTGGCTGGAGGTACGCACGAAATTAACTACCCGCTCTTTTTTCAAGGCAAACGGCCATTCGCTTAAGCCATATTTCTCTAGGAAAAGATGGACATAAAAAATGCGAACCCAACGTTCGTCTTCCGCCGTGATTCGAAATGGTTTGCGTTCTAAACGCAAGCCGCGCTTTTCCATCACATCGTCGATTTGTCGAACCATCCGGTAAAAGGTTGCTTCACTAATAAACAGCTCGTTAATCCAGTAATCTGCATCTTCATTTGGACGGAAGAATACCCGCTCCAAAAACTGGAAGCTTTCCGATTCTTCCATGATATCTGCCGCTAGCGGGCGAATCTTATTATGTAAGCTGTCATCCAAACGAATCCCTTTGGTCCTTGAGTACTCAATGCCAATCTTATCTTGCCAGTCATGATTGATTGCTTCAACATCTGATAAGATTGTTTTTGTAGAACAATCCAGCAAATCTGCCAGCAGTTGAGGGTCTTGCCAATCAAAGAAATCCCTTAATATTCCTATGATAGATAATCGGCGTTGAATCGTCGTTTTTAATAGGTGCTTCATGGGAAGCCCTCCTCTGCTCATCATTACTTTGATCTATTTTTCCAACAAGCTATTCAAAAAATTATAATTGGAAGAACCCCTTTTTATTATACCCCAATATAAGTAGTTTCTTCTCACATAAGCTTTTAAACAAAATTAAAAAACTAACAATCCTAAACAAATAATGGTTAAGCAATCTTTTCAAACTAATTTGTCTATAAAGTACCAAAAACAAGAGAGTGACTCATAAATCCCAAGATTTACAGCTTCACTCTCTTGCTTTGAAATAACTTGTTTGTGAACAAAAGTCTGCTTAACTATAAATGATAAAAAAAACAAATGACTGCTTTGATCTCCAACATCAGACCTGGTTAATCATTTCTCTATCGTAGACAGCTTCTTTCTAGAAACTTGAGAGTATCTAACACATAAGAATACCAGAAGAACCGGTAAACTGTCTACCTAATCACATGCTTATTTTTCGTTACTTGGAAAAATTTATGTATAATTTGATTGCGCAGCTACGACTGAAGAGGTCATCTCTATTCCTACGCTTACTCGTAAAGCTTCATCGACTGACTTCATCATACCTTTATCCAAATGACACACTTTTTCTTTTAGTCGCGATTTATCGATGGTTCGGATTTGTTCCAAAAGAATAACCGAATCCCTCTCAATCCCCGTTTTATTCGCATTAATCCCAATGTGGGTCGGCAACTTAGGCTTCGCCATTTTTGCCGTGATTGCTGCCACGATAATGGTTGGACTAAAATGATTTCCTAAATTATTCTGTATTACCAAGACGGGCCGAACCCCTCCTTGTTCTGACCCAATGACTGGGGATAAATCCGCAAAGTAAATATCACCACGCTTAACCATGACTCTCCTCCTACTCCTTATAAATTCGTGGCACTCTTTCTGAAATCATACAAGCTACTTCGTAATGAATCGTGTCTAAATGATCTGCTACATCCTGCATCGTAATCTCTGCAGCACCATTTTTTCCGATTAATGTCACTGGTGTCCCCACTTTGTACTCATGAGGCAAGCGAATCATCAACTGATCCATACATACGCGGCCAATAATTTCACAAAAATTGCCATCTACCAAAATTGAAAAACCTTGCATTTTTCTTAACCAGCCATCGGCATAACCGATCGGCACAGTCCCGACCCATTCTTTTTCTGGCGTGACATAAGTTTCCCCATAACCTATGCCTTCACCCGGGGCCAGTTCCTTTACTTGAATCAACTCAGAGACAAGCTCCAAGGCTGGTGTTAACGGATAGGCTTCCGGCAAAGCATGACCCGAAGGATTCAAGCCAAACATTGCGACACCATAACGAATCATGTTGCCTGGAAAATCCTTGTGCCATAAAGCCGTTGCGCTATTGCTGGCATGCACATATCGCGGCGTTTCCTCTAGCACAGCCAATATATTTTTAAAGCGCTGATTTTGCAGCTCCCAATAGCTGGTGTCAGCTTCATCCGCCGTTGAAAAATGGGTGAACAAGCCTTCCCACAGCATATTAGGTGAATCCTGTATAAACAGCGCAGCCTCACGTACTTCATCAGGCGTTAAAAATCCGATGCGTCCCATCCCGGTATCAGCCTTGATGTGAAGCTTCAAAGGAATCTCAGAGCCGATCTCTGCTAGCATTTCTTGAGCTTCCACTAGCCAATCCTTAGTAGCTGCCGTCACTGACAAATCATAATCCAGAACTAAAGATAAGTAGCTGGGAAAAACGACACTCAAAATCAGAATCGGTTCAACGATTCCGACTTCTCGCAGCTCAATCGCCTCGTCTAGTGTTGCAACACAAAAACCAGTAGCCCCGGCAGCTAGCGCGGTCTGTGCCGTTGCTACAGCCCCATGTCCATAACCCTGTGCTTTCACTACTGCGAACAACTCCACCTCTTGAGGCAGCCGCTGGATCTCTTGCCTTATGTTTTCTTCAATTGCTTTTCTATGTATAAGTGCTCGTGTTGGTCGATGGTACGTAACAACCACGTAATAGTCCTTCTTTCTATTCTTCTAATAATACTTGAGCAATCGCCAAAGTATCTGTATGTGTTAAAGTGACAAAGACCTTGCCGTCAAATGGAGACTGACTAAAAAAAGGTGCACCGGCTTCATTGCGCAAAATCTCCAATTCTTGAAAACTCACTTCGCCAATCCCAGTTCCCCAGGCCTTGGAAAAAGCTTCCTTGCAGGCATATCGTCCTGCTAAAAATTCTACCTTGCGATGGTCAGAATGGCTAGTAAAAAGCGCTAATTCTTTTTCTGTCAATACGCGCGGGGCAAATTGGGGCTTTGTTGCGATGATTTTCGCCATACGATCCAGTTCAACTGCATCGATGCCAATCCCTTTAATCATTCTACCACCCTTTCCTGTATCACTACCATTTTACCAAAGTCTCCCTCAAAATCTATTTATTTTTTTAAAAGAACAAAAAAAAAGAAGACTTACTTAATAAATCAGCTAGATCATTGGTATCCCACCATACCTATTTTTTTATGAATAACACTGAATAAACACTTGCATGGCCACTTATTTCAAAAACATCAGCGACAACAGTCTTAATACTAAATAGAATATCACAAAAATAATGCAATATGAACTGTAAATTCCGCCGTATTTTATGTTTTGCTGGATATTATAAATGATTTTTCAGTCTTCTAATTATCCTTCTCCCCCTATTACTTAGACGATTGGTTAGAAAAGAAATGGTAATTTACTCAAATAAGTTTAGAATTCACCAAAAAAAGAGCAATCCGAATAAATATTCAGATTGCTCCATTTTTAATTAGTCGTTGTTGCTGCGAATCACGAAACCACGCTTTTTGTCATTACGGGGGTTAGACCGTTTTGAGCCACTGTAGTTTTTATTCTTGTTTGAGCGTTCGCGACTGCTGTTACGATCACGGTTGCCGTCTTTGCCACGGTTGCGGTTGTTGTTTCCACCGCGTTTTCCGCCGCCTCCACGATTGAAGCCGCCTTTTTTGTTAGAAGGCAATGGGCGTTCAGGAGTGATTTTAACTGGTGATGCGTCAGAAGGATCTTTCGCTACCGTCTTCAACAACAAAGCAGCTAATTCTTCTGGAGAGTACTTTTCAAGTAACTCAGCAGCTGATTCAGTGTATTTATCCAAGCTTTCAGCACTTTCATCCAATTGTGAATGAACTTGGTCAATTGCCGCACCTAATTGGCCTTTGAAGGCTTCTTTTTCGGTTGGCGGACGCAATGGATTCATACGTTTTTTAGTTAAGTTTTCAATGACATGCAAGTAGCCCATTTCGTTTGGTGTAACAAACGTTACGGACATTCCGCCTTTACCAGCACGGCCTGTACGTCCAATACGATGGACATAGCTTTCAGGATCTTGCGGGATATCGTAGTTGTAAACGTGAGTTACGCCAGAGATATCTAATCCTCGAGCAGCAACGTCTGTCGCAACTAAAATATCTAGATCACCTTTTTTGAATGAACGTAAAACGCTCATCCGTTTTTGCTGAGATAAATCGCCATGGATTCCTTCAGCTTTGTAGCCACGTGCTTCTAAGCCGCGAGCCAATTCGTCAACACGACGTTTGGTACGACCGAAAACGATAGCCAAATCTGGTGTTTGAACGTCAAACAGACGAGTCATTACATCAAATTTTTCGAAGTCTTTTGCCTTCACGTAGTATTGGTCAATCAAGTCAGCTGTCATTTCAGTTGCTTTGATTTTTACATGTTCTGGCTTGTTCATGAATTTAACGCCGATTTTCTTAATGGCATCAGGCATCGTAGCAGAGAACAATAGTGTCTGACGACTTGCTGGGACTTTGCTGATGATTTTTTCGATATCTTCTAGGAAGCCCATGTTCAGCATTTCATCGGCTTCATCTAGTACTAACGTTTCAACTGTTTCTAATTTCAGGGTGTGACGGTTAATATGGTCCAGCATACGTCCTGGTGTACCAACAACGATATGTGGACGGTCTTTCAAGCCGCGGATTTGGCGACCAATATCAGCACCACCATAAACAGCTTGAACACGGATCTTTTTGTCGCGACCTAAGCGGAACAATTCTTCTTGCGTTTGGATAGCTAATTCACGAGTAGGCGCAATGACAAGGCCTTGCAGAATTTGATTTTTTGTATCAATCTTATCCAACATCGGCAAACCGAAAGCAGCTGTTTTACCTGTTCCTGTTTGTGCTTGTCCAATGACGTCTTTTCCATCTAACGCTAAAGGAATAGTCTGTTCTTGAATCGGGGTTGCTTCTTCAAAGCCCGCGCGTTCGATTGCTGCTAATAGTTCTGGTGCTAAATGTAGTTCTTTGAATTTCAAATGATATCCTCCTAGTATATGTTGACTTATGTCAGGTGGAGCGTGTAGGTCCTTGTATCTATCAATAATCTGCAACCGTCCCTAGTTGCCGCTCATTGTGATACCACCGAAAAACCGCTCCTTGAAGACAGGCGGAAGGAACATCTCTCAAAAAAAAGCCCGGTTTATGGGGCTCTAAATAATCTATTGGATGACTCATTCAATCATTACTTCATTTCTCGGCAACGGCTAATTATAGCACATGAAACTCTTTTCTGCAAGTTTCAATTTTTAAGCTTGCAGAGCCTCGATAACTTCCAGCAGTCCCATGCCATTGCTGCCCTTTAATACGATACTATCTTCTGGCAATAAATCTTCTTTTACCGTTTCAATCAGCTCCGCTTTTTCAGCCTCACCAAAGGACTTCACTGACAAACGCGGATAACGTATGGCAATGACCGCGGCCAGATTCTTCATTTGCTCACCATAAAGATAAACGGCTGCAAATTCTTGATCGTTCAAATGCTCCACCATATTATTGTGTAAAAGTGTTGTGTCAGGACCCAGCTCCAGCATATCCGCTAAGACAGCCAGACGGCGTCCGTTCGTCGGGAGTTTGGCAAACGTGTCCAAGACTAAGCCCATCGCCGTTGGGTTGGCATTATAAACATCACTTAATATATCGGCACCATTAGCTGCTTTCAACCATTGGGTGCGGTTTTGAGTAATCTCAACGTAGGCTAAGCCTTGATAAATTTCTTCATCGCTTAAGCCATACCAGCGGCCAATCGCTAAAGCAATCAGCGCATTCTTCACATTGTATTTTCCTGGCATTGGAATTTGGTAAGCTTTGCCATCTACAGTGAATAAAGTTGCTTCTCGTGATTCTGACATAACAGTTGCCGAAATATCACCGGTTTGGATCCCAAAGGTTTGCTGCTTTTGCGAAAGCTTTTCTGTTCGTTCAGTTAATAAGGGTTCATCCGCTGGGATCAGCAATAGCCCGTCTTCAATTAAACCATTGGTAATTTCCAGCTTCGCTTCCGCAATCCCGGCCCGCGAGCCTAGATTTTCAATATGGGCTTCGCCGATGATGGTGATAGCCGCCACATCTGGTTCCGCCAGCTCCGAAAGAACCTGGATTTCTCCGGCATGATCCATGCCCATTTCTAAAATCAGTTTTTCAGTTCCTTCTGGCATATGTAAGATTGTATAAGGCAAACCGATATCGTTATTGTAGTTGCCTTGCGTCTTATATGTTCTGAATTTTTGATGCAGCACCGCTTCCGTCATGTCTTTGGTGGTCGTTTTACCATTTGAACCTGTAATGGCAATCACATCCGGATTTTCTTCCAACAAATAATAGCTGGCTAGTGCCTGAAAAGCTTTCAATGTATCAGGTACTTTGATGACCGCGATATTTTCCGGCACCTGTATATTTTCATTGCTCCAAAACGTCGCAACAGCGCCGTTCTCAATTGCTTTTTGAACAAACAAATGACCATCGGCATTGCCTTGAAGCGGCACAAATAAATCGCCGGCCTTGATTTTGCGTGAATCAAATTCAACACCCGTGACTGTTACTTCCTCTGCCCCTAATAATTCACCTTGAACAGCTCTGTTGATGATCGTTGTCGTTAATTTCATGGTGTGTGTTCCTCCCATTTCTATCTTGAAAAAGCTTCGTAAACTCGTTTCGCTTTTTCATTTATTGCGAAAAAGTGATTCTGTGAAGCCAGGTATCGCCCAATACTGCTAAGCTAGTTCCTCATTCTTATTTTATACTTTCTTTCTCAATAAAAAAAGAGTCTGGCAGTATTAAGCGCTCCAGACTCTTTTCCTACTAAGCGTTCATAAAAGAAGCAAGTTGATGAGCCGGTATTGAATTGTTACCGACTGCCTCACTATCCTCGCAGACTACTCAAAATCAGCTTGCTGCTTGTACCGATTTAACCCTAATTGAATCAATTCTTCAATCAAGTCACCATATTTCAAGCCCATGTTTTCCCATAGCAATGGGTACATGCTGAATTCAGTGAAGCCTGGCATCGTATTTAATTCATTTAAGAATAATTCGTTTTTGTTGGTTAGAAAGAAATCACAGCGAGTTAAGCCAGATCCCCCCAACATTGTGTAAGCCAGCTTCGCGTATTCTCTAGCTTTATCGCTAACTTCTTCTGGAACCTCCGCTGGAATAGCCATCGTAATAGAATTATCAATGTATTTCGCATTGTAATCATAAAAGGCAACTTCTTTTACGACTTCACCCGGCAAGGTAGTTCGCACATCAGCATTGCCCAAAATGGCGATTTCGATTTCACGAGCTTCAATCCCTTGTTCGACAACTGCCCGTGAATCAAAGCGGTAAGCTTCCTTCAACGCATTTTGCAGCTCTTCACGATTCTCTGCCCGCGTAATGCCGACACTAGAACCCATGTTAGCTGGTTTGATAAACATCGGATACAACAAAGTACCTTCACACTTATCGAAAATTTGCTTAGGATTTTCTTTCCACTCGTTTTTCAATACTGGTACATACGGTACTTGCGGAATTCCCGCTGCCTGCAAGATGTATTTAGTCATAATCTTGTCCATGGCACTTGAGCTCGCTAAGACACCAGCTCCAACATACGGCATGTCCAAGACTTCCAAGAATCCTTGAATGGTTCCATCTTCACCGTTAGGTCCGTGTAAAACGGGAAAGACAATTGCATCGTCTTCTTTAATATCACCTGGTGCAATCACTTGACCAGTGAAGCCTTCTACCATGGCACCTGTTGGATCCCAAGTTAAGCGCAGGGCTTCGTCAGATTCAGGCGCCTCCGTTAAGAGCGGCCCCTTCACCCATTGTCCCGTTTTATCAATATAAACAAGCTGCACTTGATAGTAATCGAAATAAACGGCTGAAATGACCGAGAAAGCAGATAGGATGGAAACGTCATGTTCTGGACTTTTTCCACCGTATAGTAAAATAATCTTCAAGTACTTATCCCCCATTACTTTTAAGATTCCCCCATATTTTAGCATAAAAACCAAAAAGCCCAAAAATTTTTTTACAAATGTTACAAAGCTTAAGGTTTTCTATTATTGGATCAGTCCAAGCAAAGCTTGGCGAAACTGTTCACGATCCGCTTCAGTATAAGGTTTTGGACCTTTCGTCCGTTGCTTAGCTTGACGCATTTTCCCGCTGAGATAGCGTTGTCCCAGCAAGCCGTCGATGTTGTTTATGGTATACTCCATACCCGACTGATGCAAGACATGCGCCGCTTTATGAATAGTCAACGAAGCCAAGCCATAATCTTGCGTAATTAAAATGTCTTTCGGTTGAATCAATGAAACAATTTTGTAATCTGCCGCATCCATTCCCCGATCTACATAAACAAATCTCACAAATTCAGGATACTCTTTGGTGGAGTAATGGTCAATGCTGGTGACAATTACTACCTCCAGCCCGAACTGCTGGGCAATCTCGATTGTCGTATCTTTTACTGGAGAGCCGTCTCCATCAATGATCAAACGCATGTCGTCCCATCCTTCCAATAACTGCCAGCCAAATCAGCAGAAAAATACTTGAGCCGTTTTTCACGATATTCATTACCTCTATTAACGCTTGATTACTCTGATACAGGTTAGGCAGCACAAATAATTCATTCGCTGGAAAATGCGCATACCTTAACACCAGCAGCAGAAAAACCATCAAGACAAACTGATGAGCAATACTCCCCTTATTGGATGTAGCATACTTCGCAATGATCCGCTGTTCGGTTTCAATGCTCTCTTGCTGATAATACCAGCCGTTTAGCCAACTGCCGACACTGCTTTTGAAAAAAGACAGTACCCCGATTGCTAACGGGAAAGCCGGTTGGTAAAACAACAGCACTAAACCTAGTCCCATCCCTAGCAGCTGAATCTTCAGCGGATTCTCAGCTTTTTTCCTCAGTACTCCGCCAAAAAGCATCGCTCCAATCAGCCCTAATGAATAAGGTAAAAACAGATACAGTGACAGGTTGTCCTTGCCGTAAACAACAGCGACATAAAAGGTGCCAAATAAAATCAGAAAATTACCGATCATACCATTATAAAAGGTCAGCGTATTCACCCACAAAGGCAACCGCCAAGTCCGCTTTTTCACCTTTACCCAATAAACAGAAAGAACAAAAATCAGACTGAACACCAGAATAGCCGCATTCAAATATACTTCATTAAAGAGCAAACGTCCACTCCGTAAAAGAAAAATAGCGACAAAAAACAAGCCAAACCAGACCAGTTCTTTCGTTGAAAAGACATTTTTTGAAAGATCCTTAAAGTCTAATTCGTAATGCGGATAACGGCGAATCGTCGCATAAGCAAAGACAAAATACAAGGTGTAGAGCCCTGACACAATCACCAGTTGATCTTTAATCGGCAAACTCAACCCAAAAAACAACGGCACCAGCAGAAGCAACCCGAACAAATACGTTTTTCCGCCAGCAATTTTACTGCCTTGTGCTCGTTCAAAATAATTCACACTGACATTCGCCGGCGGGAACAGCGAAGCACTCAAGCCTAAGAAAATACTGCCTACTAAGAAGAAAGGAAAGGCTACTGCCCCCAGAAGACTCAACAATGAGCCAATTCCGCCTAACAGCAACGCTACAATTAGTAACGTATATTTCTCTATTGAGCGCTCGAAACTGCGAATTAAAAAGACCCCCGTCATGCGAAAAGTATAGAATAACACAAAGGGCAGCACACTGGCGCTTTTAGAGCTGTCGATTAAATGAATGTACAGTAAATAGGGAACAATAATTAATGTGTTGGATAAAATAAAGGGTGTGGCTTGCGCAAAGCTTCGCCACACAGTTTTCATCTTTTCCATCCGAATGCCTCTTTTCTTAATAAGCGATCACGGTCATCGCCTGTTGAAATTCTTGTTTCAAGTGTTGCACTTTATAGTTTTGAAAAGCTTCCTGATGCTTACGCAATACGCTCCGTAATTTCATAGGATTGTATTCTTCTACCAGCTTATTTTGCAGCACAAAATCTCGGGTTAGGCGCCACTCATAGTAATAGCCTAAAGGGCGGCAATGATAGCAAGTCCCTTGAATCATCTGTTCTTCAAAACGACGATGGGTGTGTCCAAAGACAACATCTGAAATGTTATCATATTGATCCAGCAAATGCCCCATAGAAGCTGAACCTAAAAAAGCGTTCAGTTTGTTCCAAATTTGGTAACGTCCTTCTAAACGCACGATAAATTGGCCTTGCGGAACAAAGTGCGTAGCTAAAATCACACGGTAATTTTTTTCCTTCAAATCCCTTAACACCATGTCCAACTGTTCCAGAATTCGCTGGTTTACGGCGGGATCATCTCCCGATCGTTGAATAATCCGATCATACCAATACAAATTTTTCATGGAAGCAATCTTTTCTTGGTCCGTTAAATCAGAGAATTGATAATCATACCAGCCATTCACTCCCAGCAGTACCGTTGATTCATTTAATGGCAAATAACGAAAATTCAAAAAATGACTGTCGGGATAGTGTTCAATCATCGCTTCTCCCACAACGCTGCCCATTTCGTGATTTCCTAGATTAAAGGTGGTTTCAATCCCTTGCTTGCGAAAGTATGCATTAATCTCCAGCGTCTGCTGGATCTGATTGGCACTGTCTCCGGCAAAGTGCAGCCGCGTAATCGCTCTTTCCTGCAAAACTTCCAGCAAAATATTCAATTCTGCTTCTGCTAAATGATTAATGTCGGCGTGAAGATCACTAATAATCGCCAGTTTCCCCATCCAATCATCTCCTTTTATTTTACTCCTGAAGGCGCATTAAAAAAATCCTAAACTCGTCGATAGCCTGCGTAAAGATTATGCTATACTAAAGATACTAAGTAAAGGAGGATCGCCTATGATTACCTATGAACAGTTAAAAGAGGATTTGCTGCAAGCACTGGATTTGCACATCGATATCCTAAAAGAAGTAGATGATATTTGCCCGGAACAGCTGCCAGGCTTCCTATTTATGATGCGCAGCTTAGGCTTTATGCTGGATCGCGCACCTCGTGTGTTAGCCCAAGACGATCTTGAAGAAATGTACTACATGATGTTCCAATACTACAGTCTATTGCATGAACTAAAGTACAATTTAACTCTGAATTTCCCATATGCTACCCTTCAAGGCGCTCCCTTGCTGGATGTGGTTCGTCAGTTCCCAACTACTTATGAAAAAGAGATGAAACAATGGTGGGAAGAAAAAACCGGTCTAGTCATCGAAGAAACGAAGCAAACGATTGAAATTAAAGAATTTGACTACTAAAAACCTCAGAAAATCAGCTATTGAAGCCAGATGCCTCAATAGCTGATTTTTTACGCGAACAACTTACGTTCCTTATAAAATCCACTGATCCATTGCTGATAATTTTTAATGCCCAATTTACGTTTCCCTTCTGCTATAATACTGAGTAAAAAAGAAATGAGGGCTCTTATGAATATAGCTGTATATTGTGGTGCAAGTGTCGGCAACGAGCCGGTCTATAGCGAAAATGCTCAAACACTAGGCACTTGGATTGCTGAAAATAGTCATCATTTAATTTATGGCGGCGGCAAGGCTGGCTTGATGGGTGTGATCGCTGATACGGTTTTAGCCAAAGGCGGCAGTGCCACTGGCATTATTCCCACCTTCTTGCAAAAACGCGAATTAGCGCATCCAAACTTAGAAGAACTGATCGTCGTTAAAACGATGTCCGAACGAAAAAATAAGATGATTGCAGCAGCCGATGTCTGCATTGCTTTACCAGGAGGTCCTGGTACCTTGGAAGAAATCAGCGAAGCCATCTCTTGGGCCCGTGTCGGTCAGAATGATAGTCCTTGTATTTTCTACGATACCAATGATTATTATCGTCCCCTGCAGGACTTTTTTGACAAAATGGTGGAGACCGATTTTCTATCTGCCAGTGATCGCAAAAAAATGTGCTTTGCCCATACTATCCAAGAAATCGAAGACTTTATTGCTACTTATGAGCCGCCTCAAGCCAAAAAATATTAAACACAAAAAGGGCCGCTCTCGCGATGAGGGCGGCCCTTTTTGAGACTTACAACTCTTTTTTCTTCACGATTTTTACTGACATAAGATAGGAAATTACCACTGCAGCAGCTGTGACTAAGATGCTGATAGCAGTTAGCAGCCATAGAGGTTGGGCCATAATGGTGTTTACCTGCCCCGCTATGTCAAAGTTTGTTTTCTGTATCAAGTAGCCTCCTGCGAAAGTGAGGAAAAAAATCACACCTATAATTAAAAGTAAAATTAAGCGGCTTTTTTCGGCACCGAATTTGAAATAAATCGGCAGCATTATGCTCATGTATAAAAGACCCAGTAAGAAAACAAAGCCAAAAGTAAAGCTGAACAGTTCAAAATTGACTACCTGACTTTTAATTGCATTCATAACCAGCACAATCCCGATTGACAGCACTATAGCTAGAAGAATGGTAGCGATTGACAACAGATATTTGCCGGCAACATACTTCTTTCGTGAAATCGGCAAAGTGAACAAAAAGGTTAATCCATGATCCATCTCATCATAGGTAACCGTAGTAAATGCCAACGTTGTCAGAAAAAAGATCATCAAACTAGGAACAACCGCATTATTATTAAGCTGGTATGAATTGAAGACGGTCAAAAGTATAAACACTAGCAAAAGAGCTTTTTGTTTCATTATTAAGCGCAGGTCTTTAATGTATAGGCCTCTCATTCGTTTCCCCTCCTATTTCGTTTTAAAGTATTTATTTTTTCTCTGAAAAAATAAATCTGATTCTCACCACGCACACTATTCTACTAAGTTCTTCGTTACTAGTATTGTCAGTTCATTTGCTTTCCAACAAATACTTACTGTGAAAAGTAGAACTAGCGCCCCATAATCATCAAAATAATTTCATCAATACTGGTTTTCTCCACTACGATTTCCGGATAATTCTCCAAATAAAATTGCCGCTGTTTGGTTAAACATTGATAGCCAAAGCTGGTTTTCTTAGTAGCAATCATGTGTTCCTTGTCTACTTCATAATATTGCTCTTCTGTCATTTTAAGAATGCCGTATTCACCCAATAAAACATCTGTATCTTCCTGCAAAATAATTTGACCTTGATCAATGAAATATAACGAATCACATAGCTGTTCCAAGTCTTTTGAAATATGAGAGCTAATTAAAATACTGCGACTCTCATCTTGATCCAAGTACTCCTGCAATAGACTTAAAATTTCCTCCCGGGCAATCACATCTAGTCCGGCTGTCGGTTCATCTAAAATAAGCAGTGAAGCTTGATGACTAATGGCGATTAAGACTTTTAGCCGAGCTTTCATTCCTGTGGAAAAATCTTTGATTGCTTTGTTTGTTGGCAGTTGAAACTCAGCACATTTTGCTTGGAAAAAGTCTTTTTCGAATGATTGGTAGAAGGTATCCAGCATCGGCACAATATCTTGAATCGTCAAATATTCGCTAAACCCTGCTTCTGCCAAAGACACGCCCAGCTTTTGCCGGTCATCCTCGGTGACCTTTTCTAGCGGCTTATCAAAGAGAGTGATTTCTCCTTGTTCACTAGAAATCAGACCCAAAGCAATCTTAAAGGTTGTACTTTTCCCGGCACCGTTGCGCCCCACCAAACCGACAATTTGTCCAGCACCGATCTGTAATGAACAGTTTAAACTAAAATCCGGAT
The DNA here is from genome assembly GCF_017377575.1 of Candidatus Enterococcus moelleringii. Classification (GTDB taxonomy): domain Bacteria; phylum Bacillota; class Bacilli; order Lactobacillales; family Enterococcaceae; genus Enterococcus_A; species Enterococcus_A moelleringii. Next base: position 117,865 of record NZ_JAFREM010000011.1, on the reverse strand, counting down.
AGGTTTTTTGTACATTTTTTAGTGTAAGCATTATGATTCCTCCAATACGATGGTAAATAATTCCTGCAAGTCCTCATCACTAATTCCGGCTAAACGCGCTTTGTTAACAATCACTTCCAATTCTTCTTGGGTTGCCTTCAACTGCTCTTCTCGCTTCAATGTTGGATTGATCGCTCGGACAAAACTGCCTTTGCCATGAACGGTTGCAATCATTCCCTCCTGATCTAACGCGTCGTAAGCCTTCTTCACAGTTAAGGCACTGATCTTCAATTCCTTGGCTAACGAACGGACGGAGGGCAACGGATCATTCTCTTTTAAAGTCCCTTGAATAATGGCTGCTTTGATTTGTTCCACCAGCTGCTCATAAATCGGTGTCATTGACGAATGCTGAATAATAAGTTTCACTGAACATCCCTCTTTTCGTAAACAGTATATAACAGTGCATATCAGTTGTCAATATGAATAGTATTTTTGACCGTCACTTGTTCACAACAAAAAAAGTGCCAGCAGGTTGCCGACACTCGAAATTGCCTATCTGATTTTTTTCGGAAAACGATGCCTGAAGAGCTTTGGTAAAACAGCACACCAAATCGCGGAACCGATGAAGCTAAGGCCAAAGTAAAGTACTATCATTTGCAGGGAGGCGGGATTTCCCGCTAGAACCAATGAACAGAAGGTTCCGGCTAAAAACCAATAGGCACAATAAATACCTAATTGCCAGTATCGCCCCACCAGCCATTTTCGTTCAAACACATAACTTAGCATATAAAAGACCAACAGCAGACTCAAACCCGCAGCACTATAAATAGTAAATTGTCCTCTACGCCATATGATCAGAAATATCATTAACGTTAAAAAAACGATCCGAGCAAAGTGATTGATGTCCTGTTTCATTTTCCCCCTCCTTATCCAGCAGTTAAGCCAATAATTACCAGCCAAACAACTAATACTGTATTTGCCGCAAAAGCATATTGATTTTTCCTATTTAACCGATTGCCAAAATGCTAGCCTTTGATTGCTAAAAAGCGAGGATGACCTGCAAAACAAGTGTCAATCTTCTGCTTATTTCGATAGAGTCCTGACAAAGCCATAAAATTAAGCCAAATATAGAAATCGCCATTAGCCATTCTACCTTCTCAACGTTCACGAATAAATTGATAAAAAGCTACAATAATAGAAAAAACCGTTAAAACCGAGACAATCAATTGGGAAACATTGGTGGCAAACTCTGTTTGAGTCGTATCAACGATACCTAAGATCAAATAGTAAACCGTCCAAATCAAACCAATTCCTAACAAGATGAAGGTCACACTATTGATGTAAGGATTAATTTGTTGCAGTAATTTCTTTAATTGCTGAGCGTTTTGCGCTCTGTCACGTTTGTATTTAGTATTTCTGAGAATAATTCCTAAAATTATCCCTACGAAACACCCGACTGTTAAACCAATCGCAATACCAAAAAGAATTGTCATATTGAAGTTCCCTTTACTACATTTACCAAGCTTTCAATATCTCGCTTGATTAAATGCTGCATACTTTCTTTGTATTTGTCTAAATTCAGACTAGCTAGCTTCTCTAATACTATCGTCTTCAAGTCAGGCCGTTGAATCAGCAGCTCCTCTAAATAAGGAACACACTGTCGAACCACAATTGACTTTTCGTCTTCTAGAATAGCCAAAATAACTGGCAAGTGTTGATCTATTTGCCCTTGTTGATCCCACTTAACTGTTTTCATCAACAATTTAAAGCTCCTGGCCCGGTTGCAGGACGTCTTCCCCTGCAAACCTGCTAAGTAGAGAGGCCAATACTGATACATTTCCTTACTCTCCACACAGCGAGCCTCCAACTTCCTAAAGCGCTGCAGCGACTCCTTAGTATCCTTAGAAGCCAAAACTTCTTTGATCTCCTCTTCCAACCTTAACGCCCCCCTGTCCTTCTATTTATTCTACCTGTGAATTACAGGGTTGAAAAGGGCAAATAAAAAAGCAACTGCTCAACTTAACTAGAAGAAGCACCTGCTTTTACACGTTTGATTTATTTTTTAAAGCTAAACAAAACAGAACAATTCCCACAGTTACTACTGCAGCCAACGTTATCCAGCAGTAAGGTTGAGGAATAAGAACATTTAACAACAGAGCCATAAATATTAAGCACACAATCGTATGATTCTTCATTATCTTTCACCTCATCTATTGATGAAGAAATAATATCAAAATATTCGCTCCTATTGTTATAAATGTCCGGAACAGCTGAAAAACGATCTTAAACGACCCTTATTTCACTTCACTTTTACGAAAGATACCATAGCTCACAAGAATCATCAGCAAAACAAAAATTAAATTGATCACTAAACGTTCTCCAAAATAACGATTGCTCATAGTAAGAGTTAATTGACTAATATCTTTCCCATAAGGAGTGTAGGACAAAATTTGCTGCGTCGTTTCATTTAACGAAGCTATCGGTCCTAAAAGAAGCAAGGTGCCATAAGATATAGCCAACACGGATACCGGACGTTTCAACAAGAACATTATTGGTAAAGCAATCGTCAATTGAGCCGCCATATTAATTACTGTTAAACTGAGCAGTTTGGCTATACCCGCAATTGTTTGGCTGTCTGCATTCAAGATTTGATTTTCTGCGGCCAACTGCAAAGGAACTGTTGGTAAATAAGCCGATAAATCAATCGAAGTTCCTAACAATACGAGACTGCCTAAAACGTAAGGCAAATACAACAGGCTGATAAAGAACAATAGAGAAACTACCTTTTCGAAAACAATTTTTCCTCGCGACTTGCCGCTGGCAATGGCCTGCTCCATTACTTTTTCTTCAAAATCGCGACAAACATAAATTCCCACAAAAACGCAGCCTAACAAGGAAACCATCTGAGGATCCGAGAAAAAAGAAGCTAAATTAATCAAACTGGCGGCTGCCTCTGTTTTCCCTAAATAATACGCGGTAAAAAACATCACCAAACTGCTAATGCAAGCCAGCATAAAAAGAATATATAGTACTCGAGAGTGTCTGGCCTTAAACCAATCGGCCTTCAATAAATCCATCATGCTAACTGCCTCCAATCAAAGAAAAATAGAAATTTTCCAAGCTTTCTTCCTGCTCGACAAAAGTAATCGGCCAAACATTGTGCGCGACTAATTGTTTTAAAAGATCTTCTTTTGATTCCACCTGAAAAAGCTTGGCTTCCCCTTCATGGTTGATCTCATAATTTCCGATTGTCTCTATTTCTGAAAGAACCTGGGCCAAACGCCGAGGTTCGTTGACGACCACTCGCAAGTAGTGTCGAGTTTGTTTCTCTAATTCTAACAGGCTCAGCTGTTTCACGACTTTCCCTTGATTTAAAATGATATATTGAGTAGCTACTTGATACAGCTCTGGCAAGTTATGGCTGGATAACAAGATTGTTTTCCCTTCGGAAGCCAACTGGCGCAAAAGCGCACGAATCTCCACCATACCTTGAGGATCCAGCCCATTAATTGGTTCATCCAAAACCAAAAATGTCGGATCTCCCAACAAAGCGATCGCAATGCCCAGGCGTTGTTTCATGCCTAAGGAAAACTGGTGGGCCTTCTTTTTACCAGTATCAGCTAAGTGGACCTTGGTTAACAGCTGGTCTAACTGCTCGTCATTACAAGTTAAACCTTTCATTTTAGCAAAATAGCGCAAGACCTCTTTAGCAGTTAAATGGCGAATGATCGCTGGATTTTCAATCATAAAACCCATTTGTTGATCAGTTGTTTGCGTCTTTCCAATCGGTTGTCCGAAAAGGGTCATTCTTCCAGCTGTCGGAAAGCTTAGTCCAGCAATCAGCCGCATGAAGGTGGTTTTCCCAGCACCATTTTGGCCAATCAATCCATAGATTTCACCTTGCTCTAAACAAACCGTAACTTGATCCAATGCTTTAAACTTGCCATAGGCTTTAGTTAAGGCCTTTGTTTCAAGAATGGTTCCCATCCTGTTTCCGCCTTCCCTCAAGTTCTTCCTTCATTCGTTCTGAAAAGCCTAAAAACAAATCTGCTGGAATTAGCGCCATGCCAAATGATTCCGGATCTTCATCACCTAATAAAACTAAGTTGTCCCCTTTTTTAATATTGAAAATATCACGCGCTTCTTTTGGTATAACTATTTGTCCCCGCTCCTGGACTTTTACCACACCAAACATGTGCTTGCCCTTCGGCGGGATTTTGGTGGCTGATGCTTCTTCATCAAAGCTCATTAAGTCATCCACCGTCACTTCATATAAGTTAGCCAAAGCCATGGTATTGATTAAATCAGGCATCGAATCACCGGTCTCCCATTTGGCTATCGCTTGACGCGTCACACCGATTTTTTCAGCTGCTTCTTCTAAGGTGTAATTATGCTGCGTTCGCAAAAAACGTAAATTCTTCTGAATGGTAATCTCTTTCTGATTTTTCATATCTTTCCTACCTCCCACTTTTATTTTAGCAGGAAACTTGCGGCAAACAACCAAGCAGAACAAACATAAAACGTTCGCTTTAGTTGCCTTTACAGCGGATAGTTTGTCTTAAGGTATTCATTTCAGAAAATAAGACTGACAGCTATCTCCTTTTTTGGAATTGATTTTTCCAAGTCCGGGAAAAATCAATTCTATCTTCGTACGCATATCATCCTACTAAACTTCTCGTGTCGATTTATAAGTGATTAATTGCTAAATATCTTTCTAACTTTTGCTAAACTGCGAAAAGTTGGACTGGCAAAAAAAGCCCTACATATCTTGAAGATACATAGAGCTTAAGCTTATTTATTTAGTTCTGGGAACAATAGATGCAATACTTCCAATGTCAAACGACGGCCTTTGCCAGCGTAAGGATAGATGTGCATGTGCATTGCTGGGTTGAAGTTAGCTTCGATAATTCCGTAATCCATTTTGTCTTCATATGGTTTGTCCTTATCCGGAATAATTAAGTCAATCCCACTAATTTCAGCACCCAGGGCTTCCACTGCTGCGATCGCAATCTCCTTGTAGCTTTCGTGCATTTCATCGGTGATATCGATTGAGTCGCCACCAGTAGAAATGTTGGAGTTCTCCCGTAAGAAGACTTGCTGGCCAGCTTCTGGCACACTGTTAATCGTGAAGCCTTGTTCCTTCAGCATTAATTTTTCCAAATCGCCTAGTTGAATCAGCTCCAACGGTGAGCGGTGGTGAGTCCCCCGCAACGGATCTTGGTTCTTTTCTTCAACTAACTGTCTAATTGTTTTCTCGCCATCTCCCACAACATTAGCTGGGATACGCAGAAGAACTGCTTTTACTTGATGATCAATTACAAAGAAACGGTACTCTGTTCCTTCCATGAATTCCTCAATCAATACAGAGTCGTCTTCTTTAAAGGCAATCTTCAAACCAGCAATATAATCCTCCAGCGAAGCTCCTTCTTTGAAAATAGTAATCCCTAAGCCGTAATTGGTAGATTTCGGCTTAATGACAAAGGCTTGTTGTGCATAACGTGGGTACGCTCTGCGGGCCTTTTCAATAGAAGTAAAGGTTTCACCTAAAGGCACTCGGAAACCAGCTTGATCCAAGACCATCTTCGTTACCGTTTTATTTTCCATCAGCAAAGGTGAAATGTAGGTATCTTTGCTGGTCATGTTGCCATTTTTCACATATTCTTTATGATCCCCATGTTTCAAGAAAACAAACTGGTCGCTGCGGTCCATTACATCGAACTCTAAGCCCATTTGAATGGCATCAAACAACATATTTTGCGTGGATAATTCCATTTCGGCAAAACCTGCCAATTGGTAAGGATGAGCATAGGCGATGTCATAGTATTCTCGACCTAATTGTTTTCCTAAAACCGATTGACCTTCTGCTTCATCCGCCTTCAACAAACGAGCTGCCAAGGTTAACTCTGGTTTTTCCAACCATTCTTGATAATTCGTTATCTGATCGTCAACCGGCAAATCTAATTCTTCCGCCATTTCCTGCATTTCAGCAAACATACGACGGCCTTCTTCGATATAAGCTGTTTGATGATTAGGATGCTCTAAAGAGACTTCATCATTGATTTTATTTCCAGTTTCTACCCACTCATCCGCCGGTGCCTTTTCATCGGTCCACAGCAAATACAGCATGAACAGATGGATAAATTCAACCGCCTCTTGATTAATCCCAATTCGTTCAAAAGGATTTAAGTCAATATTACGTAGCTCGACATAACGAATGCCGGTATGGAACAAGTCAGCAACTTTTTTGCCGCCCCGCATCCGAATCGGTGCGTAAAATTCTTTCTCCTCTGATAAACGACCTTGAGCAACGTTCTCAGCTAAATCTTCACTGTATTGATCTAAAGAAGCATAGGATACCTGCACATCTGGTTTATTTACATAACCAAAAGGACTAGTACGAATACTGCGAACCGGTTCGTTGGGGCGCTCTTCATCGACGAAGTACCCTTCTTCACTAATCGGTGTTGCACCAAATAAATAAGTTAACAACCAGCGATAACGTAAAAAGTTGCGGGCAATCTTCATATATAACTCTGTCTTAAAGGCTTCAGTGCATTTGTACTCATCCTGGACTTGAAAGAGTTCTCTAACTAAATCCATTCCGTATTCAAAATTAAAATGGATGCCGCTCACCATTTGCTTACGCTTGCCATATTCACGAGCCAAGAAGCGACGATACAATACATCTTCGTGCCGTTCTAACTTGGCAATGACGATATCCTCTTCTTTTTCCGGTAAAGCTGGCGGCATGGACAATGGCCACATCATTTCATTTTCCGGCATACTGCGCTGGGCCACATCATGGACCGCTGTCAAAGTAGCTAAGACTTCCTCAGCTGAATCGCTAACCGGTGTGATTAGTTCCAGCTGCGTTTCCGAAAAGTCGGTTTGAATATATGGGTGAAAACTACGATTGCCTAGTTTGTCAGGATGATCCGTTTTAGCCAAATGGCCCTCTAAATCGACTCGCTGACTTTCTTTCTCTATTCCAAAACGTGCTTGCAGCAACCACGGCTTAACTTTTTCTTGGCGCATCATTTCTTTGATTCTCATTTATGCAGGCCTCCTCATCACGCCCTATTATATAGAATATTTAGTGGAAAAAGAATGGAAATGCTTAAATTGTTTTTTTAATTTTTTCAATTAGCCTCTATTTCTTATCCTTTTGCGTAACAGCTCGTAAAATAAACTCGGCAAAGGTACGGGATGCGTAGGACAGCGTCGTCCAATTGCGCCAAGCCAAAGCCACCGTTCGTTCCGGCTGCTCTTCAATCGGTCGAATGGCCAATTCCCCCTCCATCCCCGCCAGAACTCGTTGATACATGATGGAAAAGCCCAGTCCTTGACGGATCATTTCAATAATCGAGTAGTCATCATACACTTCATACTCGATTTTGGGAACTAAACCACAGTCAGCAAAAGCCGACAATGTTACACTATAGGCTCCTTCATCTAGCAAAATCAGCGGCTCCTCTGTTAATTGTGTTAAGGACACAGTGCGGCTTTTCGCTAATGGATGATCCTTAGTAAAAACGGCCTGCATCACATCCTGATACAAAACCTTCATTTCAATATCCTCTACTGCTGCAGTGTGGACAAAGCCTAGATCTACCTGATTGTTGCGTACCCATTCTGCGATACTGGTATATTCTCCTTGGCGAATTACAAAATTCACCTCTGGATATTGTCGCTTGAAGGCTTTGATTAACGGTGGCAGCAACGTACGGCTCACACTGGTGAAGGTCCCGATGCGAATGGTGCTGTCTTTCAATCCGTTAATTTCCCGTTTTTTCTGCTGCAAGGCCTTTTCGGCAACAGCAATCGCCTGCAAGTAGGGAAAATACTGGTGACCATCATTGGTCAGGCCTAGCCCATCTTTTTTGCGCTGGATTAACAGCGTGCCCAGCTCTTGCTCTAAGGCTTTAATAATTTGACTGATGGCACTTTGAGAATAACCTAAGTCATCGGCAGCTTGGGTAAAACTGCCGGCTTCAATCACTTGGCAAAAAACCATGTATCGGGAAATCATTTGGCCACCTCCATTACATTTTCTTATGACTTCATTATAATCATTTGTTTTACTAATGTAAAAGCGCTTGCTATAATACGAAAAAATGAACATGAAGGATGTTACTAGGTTATGGAAGAAAAAGAATGGGGTTCATCCACCGAAAATATGCAAGCGGTTACTAATTGGCGTGTTTTTAGATCGGGAATCAAAGACGGCTTCCCCATCGGGATTGGTTATTTCGCGGTAGCTTTCTCGTTGGGAATCACCGTTCGAAATGCGGGAATGTCAGCCTTTCAAGGATTTATAATGAGTTTATTGAACAATGCTTCGGCAGGCCAATATGCTGCTTTGGTGGTTATTTCGGCTAAAAGCTCTTATTTGGAGCTAGCATTAGTGACTTTGATTACAAATGCGCGCTATTTACTGATGGGGTGCGCCTTGAGTCAGCGATTATCGCCGGAAATGCCTTTTATCCATCGTTTTTTCATCAGTTTTGATATTACTGATGAGTTGTTTGGCTTGATCATTTCTCGTTCCGGCTACTTGAATCCTTATTATATGTATGGCGCAGTCGCAGCGGCAGCTCCTTGCTGGGCGATTGGAACAGCTATTGGTGTTGTTTCCGGAAACATTTTGCCTCTTCAACTGGTTAGCGCTTTGAGCGTTGCTTTGTACGGCATGTTCCTAGCGGTAATTATTCCGCCCACTCGTAAAAATAAAGTAATCGGTGCTTTGGTTCTCATTAGTTTTGCGGCTAGCTATGCGGCAGCGAATATACCGATCTTTGCCGCGATTTCCAGCGGTACTCGTACTATCATTTTGACCGTCGTCATTTGTACCATCGCGGCCCTGTTGTTCCCAATTAACAAGGAGGGAGATATCCATGCCTAATATCTATATGTATATCCTGGTCATGTCCGTCGTGACCTACAGCATCCGCTTACTGCCATTGACGATTCTGCGCAAACCGATTAAGAATATTTTCGTGCAATCTTTTTTGCATTATGTCCCTTACGTTACCTTGGCCGTAATGACCTTCCCGGCAATTTTAGAAGTTACTCAGATTCCTTTAGCCGGACTAGCCGCTTTATTAACCGGCAGCTTAACTGCTTGGTACCGTGGCAATCTTTTCCAAGTGGCGATCGTTTGTTGTGTTACTGTCCTTATATTTGAAGTTTTATTCGCATAAAAAAGCTTATCTGAACATTGGTCTGTTCAGATAAGCTTCATTTTTTACTCTTCTTTTAATAGTCCTTTGAACAATCCAAGCGCAAAATCGTTTGGATCAAAGACAGCTAGGTCATCAATTTTTTCACCAAGACCGACTAATTTTACTGGCAAATGCAATTCATTACGGATCGCCAGTACAATCCCACCTTTAGCTGTTCCATCCAGCTTGGTTAACACCAAACCAGTGATATCAGTGGTTTCTTTAAATTGACGCGCTTGTGACAAGGCATTTTGTCCAGTAGTTGCATCCACTACTAACAGCACTTCATGAGGAGCTGTCGGATATTCTCGCTGGATCACCCGTCTGATTTTTTGTAATTCGTTCATTAGGTTGACTTTGTTTTGCAACCGTCCGGCTGTATCAATCAGCAAGATATCGTAGTTCTCATTTTTCGCACGAGCCACAGCATCGTAAACTACCGCTGCGGGATCACCGCCAGCATTGCCGCGAACGACTTCTACGCCTGAACGTTGGCCCCAAACAACCAATTGGTCAATCGCTCCAGCCCGGAAAGTATCCGCTGCTGCCAACAGGACTCTTTTTCCTTCGTTTTTGTATTGATTGGCTAATTTACCGATACTAGTCGTTTTTCCAGTACCATTAACTCCCACAAACAAAATGATAGATAACCCATCCGGCTGCAAGTTCAGTTGATTGTTCTCATCGACACCCTCGGCTTCGTAAATATCTACCAGTTTTTCAATGATGACATTTTGAATTTGCGACTGCTTCTTAGCATTTTTCAGTTTAACTTCTTGGCGCAAAGATTCAGTCAGCTTAATCGCTGTGTCAAAACCAACATCGGCACCAATCAAGGTTTCTTCCAGCTCTTCAAAGAATTCTTCGTCCACTCGACGGAAGCGAGCAAACAATTCATTCATGCGATCGCCGAAGGATTTCCGCGTTTTTTCTAACCCTTTGTCATATTTTTCTTGCGCACTTGTTTCAGTCGGAGCTGCAAGTTCTTCCATTATTTCTTCCGTAGCTTCTGGTGCTTCCAACTTTGCTTCCGGTAAAATTTCTTCTGGTTGAACTTCTTCCAGCTGAACCGGTTCAACTGATTGAACGGGTTCTTCCGCTGCTGTCTCTTCTGGAACTTCTTCGATTACAAGTGTTTCTTCTTCAGCTTCCGCAGGCTCTGCTGAATCGGCTGGTTCTTCGCTAGTTGCTTGATCGGCTGATTCAGATGTTTCTTCAGGTTCAACTGTCGTTTGTTCCTCGACGGCCGAAGGATCAGAATCCTCAGCTTCGGTTTCTTGTGGTTCTGTTGACTCTGGTGTTTCCTGCTCTTCTTTTTTCTCACTCATGAAGGCATTTTTTATTCGATCAAATAAGCCCATCGTATTCCTCCTTAGTTCAAAACAAATTTTTCGATTGCTTGAGCGACACCGTCAGCTTGGTTGGTGCCTGTGATGTAATCAGCCACCGCCTTCACGTCGTCCGTAGCATTTTCCATTGCTACACCGATTCCGGCATACTCAATCATTGGCAAATCGTTGGCTTCGTCGCCTAACGTTAACATTTCGCTGGCATCGATGCCTAATTCTTCACCTAATACTTTTAATCCATAAGCTTTTGTAACACCCTTAGGCATAAATTCTAATAAGTTAGGCCGGGTTTTGCAGACTTCATAGCGTTCCAGATACTCAGCTGGAATCTCTGTCATCTTTTCATCTAAATAGTCCACATCAATGGCGGCAACTACTTTGTTGTATAACGTATCTTTTGTTAAATCCTCGATAGCTGCTGGGAAATACGTTACTTTTTTATTCATCGTTGGATACAATGACACATGTTCAGGAGCCGTGTTCAATTGTAAACAACGAGCATCCGATAAAATATCCATCGGCAAAGGCAATTGTGTGAACAGTTTGTAAAGATCTTGCACCTGTTCTAGATTCAAGGCCGTTTTACCTAACAGTTCGCCGGTATTGTTTTTTTGAATTAATCCGCCGTTAAAGGTGATGGAATAATCGCCTTCATCAACTAAGTTTAACTCTTCTAAATATTCGCCAATCGCGATTAACGGGCGGCCGGTACAAACGACAATTTTAACTCCTTGTGCTTTCGCTTGAGCCAAGACCGCTTTATTTTTATCAGAAATCGTTTTAGCATCAGTCAATAGCGTACCGTCTAAATCAATTGCTACCAATTTTATCATGGGACAGCTCCTCTCCAGTTTCAAATTTACCACCTTCATTAACTTGCTCCAAACGAACCGAAATAATCTTCGATACGCCGGATTCTTGCATCGTAACACCATACAATACATCGGCAGCTTCCATCGTTCCCTTACGATGAGTCACTACGATGAACTGGGTATCATCTTCAAATGAGCTTAAGTAGCGGCCAAATCTCGAGACATTGGCCTCATCCAAAGCTGCCTCCACTTCATCCAGCACACAAAACGGTACCGGACGAACCTGGATAATCGAAAACAGCAAAGCAATTGCTGTTAAAGCCCGCTCTCCCCCTGAAAGCAAGGACAAGCTTTGCAGCTTCTTGCCGGGCGGTTGAGCTTCGATTTCAATCCCGGTATTCAATAAATCGTTAGGATCCGTCAGCAATAGTTCAGCCCTGCCGCCGCCAAACATATTAGGAAATACTTCTTTAAACTGTTCCCGGATAGCTTGGAAAGTGGTGAAAAAGCGTGATTTGACCTCATCGTCCATTTCATCCATCGTTTCAAACAGCTGTTCTTTGGCAGACAGTAAGTCGTCTCTTTGAGTGGTTAAGAAATCGTAACGCTCTTCTACTTGCTCGAATTGTTCGATTGCATTCAAGTTGACTGGTCCTAATTTTTCAATCGACTGTTTCAAGCGAGTTACTTCCTGCTGGGCAGGTCCGACATCAATCGTCATATCTGCCATCTCTTCCGCCGCAACAAAGCTCAAACTGTATTCTTCCTGTAAATAATCCAATTCATTATCTAGCTGCAATTCTAAGCGGTTCTTCTGCACGTCGGCTTGTGATTGCTGAGCCAATAATTCTTTTTGCTCCCGGTTGGCTAAAGTTAGTTCGCCATCGGCTTTGTCTACCTGCATTTGCAGTTCCTGACGTTCTTGCTTCCAGCCAGCTAACTGAGCGACTAATTGTTCATGCGTCGTCTCTAGCTCAGCTAAACGCTGGTTCAGGCTTTCCACCGTTTCTTCGTGGGTAGAAGAGTCGTTGGATAAAGCCAACAGCTGATTTTCCAAGCTGTCCATTTCATTGACTAAGACAGTCAGCTGCTGGTGCTGCATGATCTGCTGCTGATTTAAATGATTCAGCTGCTCTTCCATTACTGCACAGTCGGCTTGGAAACGGCTCAGTTGAGTAGCAATTGTTGACCGACGTTCTTCCAGCAAATCACTTTCTTGATTCAATTGCTTAATTTCCTGATCGGTGCGCTGTTGTTCAGCCTGCAGCTGCTCCGCTTTAGCTTCTAATTGGGCTTTTTGCTGCTGGTAATCCGTCAAAAAGCGTTCCAATTCTTTGGCTTCGTAAGAGAATAAAGTATGTTCTTTTTCCAAACGAGTCAAATCAGCTTCTAAACGCTCCAGCTCGCTTTGGGCTTCTTGGTAGGTTAAGCGAGTTTGCTCACCTTTTGTCCGCAAAGCTTCAATCTCAGCTGTTTGCTCTTGAATCAACTGCTGCATATTCTTAACTAGCAATTCTTTATTTTTTAGATCCCGGTTTAATTCTTCATAGCGTTTCGTCAAGGTTTCTAGTTCGTGACCTTGATTGAATAAATTCCCCCGACTGCCCTGCTTGGTAGCACCACCAGTCATCGATCCGCCGGCATTCATAACATCGCCTTCCAAAGAAACTACCCGCACTTGGTAGTGGAGCTGTTTGGCCAATTGGTTGGCACTGTTCAAATCGCGGGCAATAACGATCCCGCCTAACAGGTTCTCCATAACAGTCGAAACTTTTTGTTCAAAGGAAACTAACTGACTAGCTACTCCAATGAATCCTTCATGACCTTTCACTGCTTGGTAGTGATGATTGGCTAAGCTGCGGGGCTTAATCGTTGTTAACGGCAGGAAGGTTGCTCGGCCGCTACGTTGCTGACGCAAATAGGTGATGCCTTTACGTGCATCGGCTTCATTCTCTACAATTACATGCTGCGCTGCCGCACCTAAGGCAGTTTCAATTGCCAAAGCATATTCCTGTGGTACTTCAATCAACTCAGCTACCGCACCGACAACACCTGACAGCTTGTCTTTATGCTGCAAGACGCTGCGGACACCTTGATAAAAGCCGCTGTAATTTTCTTGAATTTCCTGCAGGCTCTTTTTACGGGCCCGAACTTGTTGGACTTGATTCATCAGCTCGTACATTAAGCTTTGTTCGTGACTTAGGCGTTTTTGCTGCTTAGTCGTTTCTTCTGTTAATTGACGATACGCTTGTTGTTCATTGATTAACTGCGTTTCAACCGTTTCTGCCCGCTCTTGTGCTGCGTTCTGTTTCTCTTGCATTTCTTTTACTTGAGTCTGCAAGGCTTCAAAGCGGGTCACGCTTTGCTGATTCTTCGCTGTTTCTTGATTGTATTGGCGCTCTAAATATTTCAATTCATTGCTGACATTGGCTTGCTCTTGCATCAATTCTACGTAGGTGCCTCTTAAATCTTCTAAGACTTCCTTCGTAGACTTTTGGTATTTAATCGCTTCAACCGTTAGCTGAGCAATCTCTTTATCCAAAGCCGTTTTTTCAATTTCTTTTTGCTGCTGCTGCTCTTCCAGTTGTTGGATGGCAACTTCAACGGCTTTTTGTTTTTCACGGTTTTGAGCCAAAGAGGCTTGGTACTCTTCACTAGTTTTTTGGGTGTTTTTGGAGCGTTCGCTTAACAGCTCCTTTTGCCCTTCAGTTTGCTTAAGAGCTTCAGTTAAATGAAGCAACTGCTGCTGGCCATTTTCCAGCTTCTCATCCAGCTTGCCGCGTTTTTCCCGCAGGTTGCCTAGCTGTTGTTCCGTTTGCAGAATGAAGTGAGAGCGCTCTTCGACAGTGGCCGATAATTGCTCGAAATCTGTACAGGCTGCTTCCCAAGCTTGTTTGTTGGCTTTGATTTTAGCAACTGTCAAGCTGACATCCATCTCAGTCAACTGTTCCTTCAGCGCTAAAAATTCCTTGGCCGCTTCACTTTGGGCAGCCAAGGGAACCAGCTGATCTTCTAATTCGTAAATAATATCTTGAACACGGTTTAAATTGTCCTCGGTTTCAAACAACTTTTGTTCCGCTTTGCGTTTGCGCTGTTTGTATTTCAACACACCGGCAGCTTCTTCAAAAATTCCCCGACGGTCTTCTGGCTTGCTGCTGAAAATTGCCTCTACTTTACCTTGGGAGATAATCGAGAAGGACTCCTTACCTAACCCAGAGTCCATAAACAAATCTTGGATATCCCGCAAACGACAGGCTTTTTTATTGATGAAAAAATCACTTTCTCCCGTTCGACGATAGCGTCGGGTCACACTGACCTCGCTAAAATCCAAAGGCAAATAGTGATCCGTGTTATCTAAGACAACCGTGACTTCGGCAATATTTAATTGTTTTCTTGCTTCCGACCCGGCAAAAATGATATCCGGCATTTTACCGCCCCGCAGATTTTTTGCGGATTGCTCACCGAGAACCCAGCGGATAGCTTCGGTAATGTTGCTCTTGCCGCTGCCGTTAGGTCCGATGACTGCCGTCACGCCGGTTTCAAATTCTATTTTGGTTCGTTCAGCAAAGGATTTAAATCCGGCTATTTCTATACGTTTCAAATACACGAAAGGTGTACCTCCATTTATACTCTAAGTGATGCCAATGCCTTAGCTGCGGCATCTTGTTCCGCTAATTTCTTTGACTTTCCTTTTCCTGAACCAATCAGGCGATCATCTACATAGACCTCAATCGTAAATGTTCGTTCATGGGCTGGTCCTTCTTCACTAACTAACCGGTAGTCAATCGTTACATCACCGCTTTTTTGCAGAACTTCCTGCAGGCGGGTCTTATGATCCATTTCCCGGGTAAATTCTCCGGCTTCGATCTTAGGAAAAATTACCGTTTGAATGAAGTGAAGTGCGGCTTCATAGCCTTGATCCAAATACAGAGCACCTAAAAAGGACTCAAAGAGATCACATAGTAAAGATGCGCGATTGCGACCGCCGGAGTTTTCCTCTCCTTTGCCCAGCAATACATATTGATCAAAATGGCATTCCTTCGCAAATTTAGATAAGCTGTCCTCGCGAACAATTGCCGAACGCAATTTCGTTAGTTTGCCCTCTGGTACATCTGGATATTGACGATATAAATAATGAGAAACTTGAAGCTCTAATACGGCATCTCCTAAAAACTCTAAACGTTCATTATCAGAAAGCTGCATGTTGCGGTGCTCATTGACATAGGACGAATGGGTAAAAGCCTGTTCCAATAACGTGACATCATGAAAGACAATGCCATAGCGTTCTTTTAACTCGTTGATCAATTGCGTATCCATTGGCTACATTCCTTTTTTAAAGTTTTACATCACGCTCTATTATACTGTTTTTTTACGAATTTTTAAACGAGAAGCGATAATAGTAAGAAAAACTTGAAAAACAGCGATTGAAGGTTCTCAGATAAAAAAAGTCCGAAATTTTTTCAAAAAACTGCAATTTTTCTATTTACAATAAAATTTCTTATGTTACAATATTGTTACAAAAAGATTAAGGAGTGATTACTTTGAAAAAGTGGCTTTTACTAGGCGTCTGTGTGTTGGCTTTCCCACTGGCAGCCCATGCCGAATCAAACGAAACAAATGGAAATGAGGCAGCTC
This sequence comes from Candidatus Enterococcus moelleringii, assembly GCF_017377575.1. Taxonomy (GTDB): domain Bacteria; phylum Bacillota; class Bacilli; order Lactobacillales; family Enterococcaceae; genus Enterococcus_A; species Enterococcus_A moelleringii. The sequence continues at coordinate 101,869 of NZ_JAFREM010000011.1, read as the reverse complement.
TAACTGCTCAGGAGGAAACCTTAACATCAACTCAAAACAGCGATGAGGTTAACACCGTTGCATCCACTGAGCCAACTAATGATCCATCAAATACAGCAACCAGCGATTCCGCAGCAGCAGTTGAACCAGTTGTCACCACTGACTCAAGCAGCCCCCAAGGAACAGTATCTGACAAAGAAGCCGAAGATGTGCAAAATAAAGTTGTCGAAGATATTGAAAAAGACTTAGGGATCAAAGCTTCGGAGGAAAAACAGGACACGAATCTAACTGCCCAGCAATGGCGAGAAGCGCTATACGAAATTGGTGGAAACTTAATATCCAAAGAAGAAGTGGACAGCTATACCGATCAGCAACTATTAAACGCTCAAACCTTATTTGAACGTTACAACTACGACACAGTCGGCATGGATGCTAGTAGCTTTGCGCGCTTATTACAGGCTTTATATAAGGACAATACTCTTTCCTATGAAGCTGCAACACAAGCATTATCATTTAATCCTAGAAACTACCAAAGCAGCTTAGATTTGATTCCAGTGGTGGATCAATTGCAGGCTTACTTAAAAGCAATGTATCCAGCTAACAGCAGCTTCTGGGGAGTTCGCAGTCTAACTAACGACGAATTGATTGCGATTTTGAAGCATATTGCTCCAGTACAACAAAAAATCATTGAACAAAGAGGCTACTTATGGCCAGGAATGATTGCCTTGATTTCCAACTATGCGGAAAAAGGCATTCCAGCAACTGAAGACTCTACCCAACAAACCCAAGAAAGCAGCACTGCTGAATCAACCACAACTTCTTCAACCAAGCAAGCAGCTGCTACGACGCCATCTTCATCCGAAAGTCAAACTATCGTGCAAAAGCTTTTGCCAAAAACTGGGGAACAACGAACCATTTGGATGGTAGTTATCGGACTAATTATTGTCGGTATCGTTGCCTATGTATGGTTGCGCAAGAGCCGCTCTCGTCATTAATCAGCGGTTGAAAAACAGGATTAATCGCTGAATCAAGTTGAAAGAACCGCTCGCGAAACCTGCGAACGGTTCTTTTTTAGGTTAAAAATTCGCGATACAAACGCTCGACATTTTGATAAAAGATTTTTTCGATCTCGCTAGTCGTAAAACCAGCAGCTTGCAAACCAAGTTCGATTTTTTCAATCGCCCGAATATCTGCCAGCTCAGGATTTTCTTCGATGCCATCAAAATCTGAGCCTAAGCCGATACAGTCAACACCACCAACTTGGACAAAATGCTTGATATGATCTATTAAACCCTCTACCAATGACTGCTGGCTGCCTTCAGGACGAATAAAGGCTTCGTAATAATTCATTCCGATCACACCGCCTCGGTCAGCGATCCCGCGAATCAGCTCATCTGTTAAATTACGAGAGTGATTGCAAATAGCCCGTGCATTGGAATGACTCGCCACAAATGGACGCTTCGTATAAGTCAGTACATCCCGAACTAATTGATCCGAACCATGAGAAACATCAATCATCATTCCCAGCTCTTCCATCCGTCGAACGATTGAAATCCCTTTTTCAGTTAATCCCTGCTGCTGGGAAGCCAATGATTGTTGTTCATCATTCCAATAAACAGCATTGGGATAGCCGATTTCATTTTCGAAATTCCAAGTTAAGGTCAGCATTCGCACACCTAAATCATAGAATTCCTGCAAACGATCTAAACGGCCTGCTAAAGGAGCGCCCTCTTCCATCGTCAATAAACTACTCAAAAGTCCAGCTTGCTGATTGGCTTCGTATTCAGCCATCGTTGTTATCGGCCGAATCAAATCAGTATTTTTTTCTAGTTCTGCTTGATAGCAGGCAATCATTTCCCGACAAACTCGGTAAGGATCATCTACTTCATCAAGCTGAACGAACATAGCAAAATTTTGCAACACCGTACCGCTTTCCTTCATCCGCCGCAAATCAATTTGGAACTCATTTTCCCGCAGCTGGGCAGCAGGTGTTTGATAAATCTTAAAGATCGTATCACAATGCAGATCGATCGCCTTCATTTTATCGCCTCCGTTTATTAGAAAAGACTACGAAAAAAACGCAAAATCCTGCGATTCTGCGTTTTTGTTCCTAGCCTTGATGTTCCAAAATGTAATCAACTGCAGCACCAACGGTTTCGATTCTTTCTGCTTCATCATCAGAAATCTCTGTTCCGAATTCATCTTCTAATTCTAGAATAAATTCCATGATACTGATTGAATCTGCATTTAGATCATCCTTGATACTTAGCTCAGGTGTTACCTTTTCTTTGTCTAATTCAAAATGGTTTGAGATTATCTCAGCCACTTTTCCGAATACTTCCTCACGCGTCAACAACATTCACCTCCACACAATTAACTTCATTTTTCCATTCAAATACCAGAAGGTCATTGTACATTTTACTGGTGTTTCAAGGGTTTGTCTAGCTTTTTCGGTAAATTCCACCCTCAGACTGCCTACTGCTCCTGCTCAAAGAACTGGACCAATTGGCCAACAACATCGGTTTCCAGCATCGTATGGATTTGTGAAATCGTGTGAGAAACCGCTTCAGGACCGGTTGATCCGTGGGTTTTAATCACTGGAGCTTTTAGACCAAACAATACCGCTCCGCCATGAGAGGAGTAGTCTAATTTGTCCTTCAAACCGTACAATGTGTCCTTCAAAAGCAGCGCACCAAATTTCCCTTTAGCGCCTGCATCCTTAATACTGCCTTTAATTAACTGCATCAACCCCATCGCTGTTCCTTCAATGGTTTTCAACACCGCATTACCGGTAAAGCCGTCCGTCACAACTACATCAGCTGCTCCGTTTAACAATTCCCGTGCTTCTACGTTGCCGATAAAATTGATGCTTTTTTCAGCCTGCAGCAATTGATAAGCCTGCTTAGTTAACTCGCTGCCTTTGGTTTCTTCGGTTCCGTTGTTTAAAAGTCCCACGCGAGGATTCTGAATGCCGCGAACATGCTTCGCGTAAAAAGAGCCTAAAATCGCATATTGATGCAAGTGCTCCGGTTTATTTTCGGCATTCGCTCCTAAGTCAAGCATATCAAATCCTTGATCCCCGCTTAAAACAGGCATCGTTGACATCAAACCAGGACGTTCAATTTTTTTAATTCGGCCAACAATAAATAATCCGGCTGCTAATAACGCCCCTGTGTTTCCAGCTGAAAAGATCGCATCTGCTCGCCCTTCTTTAACTGCTTGAGCAGCCAATACCATAGAAGCGGTCTTTTTGCGGCGAATCGCCTTAACCGGTTCATCGTCGCTATTGATTTTTTCATCGGTATGGATAATTGTGATATTGGTTTCGTCGGTTACATATTGACGGATAGCCTCTTCTTTACCATATAATTGGAACTCAATGTCTGGATGGTTTTTCTTTGCCAGCATAACGCCTTCCACAATTGCTTGTGGGGCAAAGTCGCCGCCCATCGCATCTACTGCGATTCTCATTTGAGGGTCACTCCTTTAATTTTTATTTTAGTATAGCACACTAATCGAAATATGTTTCGCCGCTTTGCGTAGGTTGAATTACTTGATCCAATGGGGCGTATTCCGGCTGTTTTTGCCAGTTTTCCACTTGCCAAATCGCAGCAGCTTCTTCACGAGCCACCTCTAATACATTGGCATCATTAACTAAATCAGCAATAATAAACTGCGGCAAGCCTGATTGGCGGAAGCCGAATACTTCGCCGGGACCACGTAATTCCAAGTCCTTCTCACTTAACACAAAGCCATTATTGGTTTCCGTCATGATCTTCATCCGCTCTTTACCCATTTCGTTTTTCGGGCTGGCTACTAAGATACAATAGGAAGCTTCTGAGCCTCGACCTACTCGACCGCGTAATTGGTGCAGCTGAGCCAAGCCAAAACGCTCTGCATCGATAATAAACATGACAGTGGCGTTGGGTACGTTCACGCCAACTTCAATTACCGTAGTAGAAACTAAGATTTGACTCTGATTATCCTTAAACTCTTCCATGATGGCTTCTTTTTCGGCGTTTTTCATTTTACCGTGGAGTAAGCTGACTTGGTAATCTGGTGCATAAAAGGCTTTTAACTGCTCGTAGATTTCCGTCGCATTTTGCACATCCAAGGCCTCAGATTCTTCAATCAAGGGACAAATCACGTAGATTTGATGCCCGCGTTTAAGTTCCTGACGGGCCCAATCCAGAGTATGATCCAGCTGCTTTGGTTTTATCCAGCTGGTTTTTACTGGAATCCGGCCAGCTGGCATTTGATCAATTACGGAAACGTCCATCTCTCCGTAAGCTGTAATCGCCAAGGTTCGCGGAATTGGGGTAGCGGTCATAAAGAGCACGTCTGGATGTAATCCCTTTTCTCGCAGCACTCGCCGCTGATTTACCCCAAAGCGATGCTGCTCATCGGTAATCACTAAGCCTAGATTGGAGAATTGAACATTGTCCTGAATCAAGGCATGGGTTCCCACAATCACATCGATTTCGCCATTAGCCAGCGCTTCTAAAATGACTTTACGCTCTCTAGCCTTGGTGGAGCCAGTTAACAAAGCAATGCTGACTTCTAAAGGATCAAAGAGCTGCGTTAAGCTTTCCAAATGCTGCTGGGCCAAAATTTCGGTTGGCACCATCAAAGCTCCCTGGAAGCCAGCGGTCATAGCAGCATACAAAGCAATTGCTGCTACTACTGTTTTCCCACTACCAACGTCTCCCTGCAGCAAACGCTGCATGTGCTTTCTGCTGCGAAGATCATAACAGATTTCATTGGTTACTTTTTTTTGCGCATCGGTTAATTCGAAAGGCAAGCTTTGGGTGAACTTCTTCAAGCGTTGCACGTCGTACTTGACGGTAATCCCGTTCTTTTCGCTGCGTTCGCTGTTTTTCAAGCCCTGCATCCGCATTTGGAATAAGAAGAACTCTTCAAAGACTACCCGCCGTTTGGCTTGGCGACTTTCTTCAGGGTTCCTAGGAAAGTGCATAGCAAACATAGCGAGTCTTCGTGGAATCAATCGGTATTTTTCCAGCAAGTAGGCTGGCAAGTTTTCCGGAATTTCGTTGCCGTATTTTTCAAAAGCGACTTTGATCAGCTCAACTAAGGTACTTTGCCGAACCGATTTTGACACGTGATAAATTGGCGCAAAATCTTCTGTCTGCTTGCCGCCGAGAATTTTCATCCCGGTTAGCGATTTGCGTTTAGCATCCCATTTGCCGTATACAGCAATTTCTTCACCAACCTCAGCTTTATCTTTCAGGTAAGGCTGATTGAAGAAGGAGACCGTGAATACAGCGTGATCCTGCATCATGCGAAATTGCAGCCGGCTCTTTTTGTGGCCAAATCGATTCAGCACCGGTGCTGAAACTACTACACCTTTGAGAGTAACTTTTTCTTGATCGTTAATTTCCAGCAGATTCTTTTCCTGGATATCTTCGTAACGGAAAGGATAGTAGCTGAGCAGGTTTTCAATCGTGAGGATGCCTAACTCCGCAAGATTTTGCGCACGCTTAGGACCTACTCCCGGTAAAACACTGACACTATCTTGCAAGGTCATACAATTCCTCCTCTCGTAATAGCTTAAGATAAAAAAAGGCCGGGAAATCCCGGCCTTTTTGGTTTATTCAGCTGAAAGCAAGTAAGGATATACAGGTTGATTTCCTTCGTGGATTTCAACTTCTAAATCAGCATCCATGGATTCAATCGCTTCTGCTAATTGTTGGGCTTGTGCTTTGGTACCTTCTTCACCATAAATGATGGTAATGATCTCAATATCAGCAGTGATCATTTGTTTTAAGGTGTCCAAGGTCGTTTGGTACAAGTCAGGTTCAGACAAGACAATCTTGCCGTCGATCATTCCTAGATAATCGCCTTCGTGGATTTCCACGCCGTCGATGGAAGTATCGCGGATCGCATTGGTAATTTGTCCGCTGACCACTGATTCCAACATTTCAGACATGGCTTTTTTGTTGTCTTCCAAGCTTTGTTCCTCATTGAAGGCCAACATTGCGGTCATTCCTTGAGAAATCGTTTTGCTTGGTACGACAACTACTGGAACATCGGCTACTTCAGCAGCTTGATCGGCTGCCATGAAGATGTTCTTATTGTTAGGCAGCACAATGACTTGATCAGCATTGACTTCTTTGACTGCTTTCAAGATGTCTTGTGTGCTTGGGTTCATGGTTTGGCCGCCGCTGATCACGTAAGAAACGCCTAAGCTCTTAAAGAGTTCTTTTACGCCTTCACCGGCTGCAATAGCAATCACAGCATAAGGCTTGCGTTCAGCATTGGCAGTTCCTTCAAATTCAGCAACTTGTTCATCGTGTTCCAAAATTGATTCATGCTGCAAGCGCATGTTGTCGACTTTGATCTTCACTAACGAACCAAATTTTTGACCGTAATTCATGACTTCACCAGGATGTTCGGTATGCACGTGGACTTTAACGATTTCTTCATCGTTCACCACTAATAAAGAATCTCCCAGTCCGTCTAAGTAATTACGGAAAGTATCGTAGTCAAATTGACTGTCTACGGTTGGACCTTGGCCTAATTGAACCATGATCTCCGTACAGTAACCAAATTTGATATCTTCAGTAGCCATATGACCTTGAACACTGCGGTGATGCTCAGCATTCACCATTTCGTCCATTTCAGCTGGTCCCGGTTCAAAGGCTTCATCAGCGAAATATTCGCCGTTCAACGCACTTAAGAATCCTTCATAGATAAACAGCAAGCCTTGTCCGCCGCTGTCTACTACGCCGACTTCTTTTAACACTGGCAGCAAATCTGGTGTTTTATCCAATGCCCGTTTGCCGCTTTTAACGACAGCTTCTAATACTTCGATGACATCATCGGTTTGTTTAGCTTTGCGATCGCCAGCTTTCGCTGCTTCACGAGCCACCGTTAAAATGGTTCCTTCAACAGGCTTCATTACCGCTTTATAGGCTGTTTCAACCCCGTGAACCAGAGCTTTTGCCAAGTCTTGGGCATTTAACGTTGCGACATCAGGAATTTCTTTAGAAAAACCACGGAATAATTGCGACAAAATAACTCCTGAATTGCCGCGAGCGCCCATTAATAAACCTTTAGCTAGTACGTTCGCTAATTCGCCAACTTTTTCAGAGGGAGAATTGACGACCGCCGTTGCACCACTGGTCATAGATAAATTCATATTGGTTCCAGTATCGCCATCTGGTACTGGAAAGACATTTAACGAATTGACATATTCTGCATTAGTTTGCAGACGTTTAGCGCCAGCCTCCACCATTTCTTGGAATTGGCTCGCGCTGATTTCTGTTACCTTCACTTAGATAATCCTCCTTAAGAACACTGCCCTACTTAGTCTGGCAGTACGCGTACACCTTGGACAAATACATTCACTGAATTGGCTTTGACACCTAGTAACGTTTCAAGATTGTATTTCACTTTTTCTTGTACGTTGCGGGATACTTCAGAAATTTTTGTTCCATAGCTGACGATTGTATAAACATCAACCGCAATTCCATTTTCCTCTTGACGTACGACGACCCCGCGAGAATAATTTTCTTTACGTAAAATTTCAGTAATATTGTCTTTGATTTGTTTTTTGCTTGCCATACCGACAATTCCGAACACGTCGGTCACTGCCCCGCCTACTACTGTTGCGATGACATCATTTGAAATTTCGATCATGCCTGTTTGGGTATTAATCTTCACAGCCATTGTTGTTAGCCTCCTTAAATAAGCCTATTCGCCCATTTTTTCTACTATAATATTCTATCATAGCCCCCATGCAATTAAAAGGAAGTTCGACTAAAAGCCTGACCTATGTACTTGCAACTTTTCCATCTTTGAGCTAACAGTGTCTAATTTACCTGCAAAAAGCCGTCTTGTCAATCTTTCTTAGAAAATATGCTTGCTATTTTATTTCTTTTGTGCTAAATTATTTTAGTATGAGCCAAAGAAGCGCTCCAATATCAAGGCAAAAGGAGGAAACAACACATGGCAAAAGTTTGCTATTTCACTGGCCGTAAAACAAGCAGCGGCAACAACCGTTCTCACGCTATGAATGCAACAAAACGTACTGTAAAACCTAATTTACAAAAAGTTCGTGTAATGATCGACGGCAAACCTAAAAAAGTTTGGGTGTCAACTCGTGCTTTGAAATCTGGAAAAGTTGAGCGCGTTTAATTCAAATTAATCGAACACAACCAAACCGTTCGACTGAACGGTTTTTTATTTTTCTAAGCCAAACGCAGCAGACTGTTTTTTATAAGACAGTTTGCTGTGTTTTTTTCTTCATAAATTTTTAACACTTCTTTCGGGCGATCTTCTTCTTCATCTGTTTTCATCTATGGTAAACTTTGAGTAGTATTTAATAGATAGGATAGAAATTTGGTGACTCTTTTGAAAAAATATCTTCGTGAAAATCGCTGGTACTTATTGGCCAGCTTTGGTATACCCTTTATCTTAATGATTATTGCGTATTTAACGATTGGAATTTACCCTGGCTCCAGCCGCAGCATTTTGGCTAGTGATGCTTTTTCGCAATTTTCCAATTTCCACGCCAGCTTTAGAAATATGCTGCTGGGAAAACAAGGGCTCTTTTATACTTGGAATGCTTCATTAGGCTTGAATTATCTTTCGCTGGTTTCTTACTATTTAGGCGGCTTCTTTACTCCGCTGGTGATTTTCTTTCCTAACCAGTATATGCCGGATGCCTTGTACGTTATTACTTTGCTGAAAATCGGTTCAGCCGGACTGGCCTTCTGGTTTTATGCTAAAGAAAGCTTCCGCCTGCCGAATTGGTCGAAGGTGGCACTAAGCACTAGTTATGCTTTGATGTCCTTTGCTACAGCTCATTCGGAAATTATTATGTGGCTGGATGCCTTTGTTTATTTGCCGCTGATTATTCTCGGGATTAATCGGATTATGGACAAACGGAAACCAACCGTGCTTTTTGTTTCCTATTTAATGTTGTTTCTAACCAGCTTTTATATGGGCTTTATGATCGGGGTCTTTTCCGTCCTTTATTTTATGGCTCGTTTGTTGACCAACTGGAAACGATACAAAAAAAGCATCCTGCCTTACGGAATTACTTCGCTGTTAGCCGGCTTTGCTTCCATGATTATGATTTTACCGGCCATTGTGGATTTACGGACCAATGGGGAAGAATTAACCAAGATTACGCAGCTGAAAACCGAAACAACCGGCTGGTGGGATTTTGTGGCGAAAAATATGGTAGGAGTTTACGACACCACTAAATATGGTTCGATTCCTTTCATTTATATTGGCCTGTTTCCCTTAGCACTTTGTTTGTTTTATTTTCTATCGAAGAAGATTCATTGGAAAAATAAAATCCTTTACGGTTTTGTGGCAGCGTTGCTGATTGCCAGCTTTTACATCGTGCCGATGAATCTGTTGTGGCACGGGATGCATGCACCGAACATGTTCCTGTTTCGTTATGCTTATCTGCTGTCCTTTTTGATTATTACTTTAGGGGCCTGGGGCTGGGAAAAACTCACCCGGGAAAACAGCTTGCAGCTAGTAGCTATTTTACTAATGATGATTGCAGCTATTTCGATTTTCTGGGGCATGAAGGGCAAAGGCTATGACTATATTGAGAACTATTCCTTTTATGTTTCCCTAGCCTTTTTAGCTTTCTACGCGTTGATTCTGACGGGCTATTATTTCAAACGAATTCCGCTTAAAACCATAACGATGTTGTTCCTGCTGCTGATGGGCACTGAAGCCTTTGTTAATGCAGACGCGATGATTCATGGGATTCTTGATGATTGGAATTACGCCTCCCGTAGTCTGTATACTGATCCGTATCCTAGTATTAAGTCACTGGTGGATCAGACCAAGGAAGAGAATGACAGCTTTTACCGTTTGGAAAATCTCGATCCGGTTTCTTCCAACGATGCCTTTAACTATGACTACAGCGGCGTCAGCATGTTCTCTTCGATTCGTAATCGCCATTCGTCTGGCTATCTGGATCAGTTAGGCTTTCGTTCACGCGGAACCAATTTGAATATTCGCTACCCGAACAATACTTTGCTGATGGATTCCTTTACGGGAATTAAATACAACATTGCTAAAACTGATGACCTGGCGAAATACGGCTTTACCCAAGTCGGCAAAGAAGGCGATTATCATTTATACGAAAATGAGTACCAGCTGCCGTTGGCCTTTTTGGCACCAAAAACGGTCACGAAGCTGAAGCCTCTGCCAAATGACAATTTAGGTACTCAAACGCAGCTCTACAATGCGTTAGCCGAAGAAAATTATCAGTATTATCAATTTCTACCGATTCAACAGACCGACAGCGAAAATGCAGTAATTAGCAATACTGGCAATATCATGACCATCGCCGAAGAAGAAGGCAATGTTGCCAAACAAGTCACTTGGCAGGTCCGAGTACCGGCCAATACACAAGCTTACTTGAGTCTGTTTCCATATGATTTTGGCGAGTTGGAAAGCTCCACAGCCAGTGTCACGGTCAATGGACGAACTCGGAAAACGCAGATCAATATTAACGGTCAGTACTATGATTTAGGCTATTATCCAGCTGAAACTTACGTAACTTTTACCGCCAGCTTCTATGGAACCAAATCGGTCAGCTTCCAAAATCCGCAGGTGTTGGCTTTGGATACGGTGGCTTATCATTTAGCCAGCCGGAAAATTCAAGAAAACGGTGTGGAAATGACCGTTGGCAAACACAGTGCTGCTGGTACGGTGACTGCCGATGAAGATCAAACCTTGGTAACCACGATCCCTTACGATGAAGGTTGGCAGGCTAAAGTCGACGGGAAAAAGGTTGACATTACTGCCTTTGAGGATGCCTTTGTCAGCATCCCGATCGAAAAAGGTGAACACAAGGTAACCTTCACTTATACTCCAGCAGGCTTTGTACCTGGCGCTATTTCCTTTGTAGTTTCGATTTTACTGTTTATCCTATATCTGCATTGGCTAAAACGCAAAGACGGCAATCAAGACGTGCACAAATTACGCCGTCCCCGCTTGCCACATTAACTAATACGCTAAAAAAGGCGATCAAGATGTTTTCACGCATCCTGATCGCCTTTCTTTTTTTAATAGCTAGTCCAGCCGCCATCGACTACTAGAACATCGCCATTTACAAAGCTGGCATCGTCTGAAACTAAGAACAAGGCCGCTTTCGCAATCTCTTCTGGGTCACCTGAGCGTGGATTAGTCCCCTTACCCAAGTCTTGACGTTCTTCGCCGAAATCATTGGCATCATCGGAAGAATCCGAATCTAAAATCCCGGTATCAATCGTTCCCGGCGCAATCGCGTTCGCTCGGATGCCTTTTTCAGCATACATATAAGCTGTATTACGAGTTAAACCTATGGTCGCATGCTTGGCCGCTGTATAAGCTGCACCGCCTCTAGCACCGTGCAAACCGGCCACAGAAGCAATATTCAAAATAACTCCCGACTCTTTTTCTAGAAAGATATCCAACGCCAAACGAGAAGTATAGAAGACGCTATTCAAGTTAGTAGCCATCACTTTTTCCCAAAGATCATTCGTTACATCATGAATCGCCTCACGTCCATCCATAATTCCCGCATTGTTGATTAAAATATCCAAGGTACCGAATTCATCTACTGTTTGCTTAAACATTTTTTCCAGCGCTTCTTGATCGCTGACATCGGTTTCCACTGCTAACGCTGAGCCGCCCGCTTGTTTCAATTTCTCAACTAATTCTTCAGCCGTCTCAAGGTCCAGATCAGCGATAACTACCTTCGCACCGTTTGCTGCTAAGGTTTCCACAATCGCTGCGCCCATTCCTGAAGCGCCACCAGTTACAATTGCCACTTGGTCTTTTACACTCATCAAAACACTTCTTTCTCTTTAAAATAAATACCCAAAAAATACACCATTAAAGAATGAAAAACTTAGGTACATCAAAAACATTGTGATGATCCCAATCGGCACCCCCGTCAAAAACTTAGGGATTGTTGCCATCGACATCCGATCCAAGGCGCCAATATAAGCCACACTGAACACAAAATACATCGCACCATAGATAATCACCTGATACATAAAGTCAGCCACGTCCACTGCCTCAATCCGTGAAAATGTCGCCGTACTCATTAAAAAGACGACTACCAACATCATCTTTTTCAAGTCAATTGTCAACCTAGGGGCAAGCAAAGTAATCCCGCTGATTACTAAAGCAATTCCTCCAGCATAAACCAGCTCCATGACACTTTCCGTCCCCGGAATCCCTACCTCAGTCACCAATACCGCAAAAACAAGACCAGCGATACAGTAAGCGATATAATTCAATAAAGCACTATAGGCCGTCCACGCTACTGGACTGGGACCTTCTGCCGGCACACTTTTTTGCTTGTACTTCTGTGCACAATAGCAGGTAAATAAAATACAGCCAAAAAAGACCAACCGATTCGCTATCGTCATTTTTTATTCCCCCCTTCTACTTGTTCCACTTGATGTTCAGCAGCTGACTGCCTTCTTCGCCTAACACGCGATTACGTAACACATAATCGATCAATGGCGTTAGACAGTTCATAATCAAAATACTGTAGCTGACACCCTCTTCGGTCACACCATAATAACGGAAGACCATCACCAGCGCGCCGCAGCAAAAGGCAAACAAATATTCACCAGCTCGGGTGGAAGGAGTCGACGCATAATCAGTGGCCATAAAGAAAGCTCCGAACACGGCACCACCACTAAGGACATACCCCAATACGGTATTCAAATCGGCTGTGAAAAAGTTTTGCCCATCAAAGACAAAAGCAATCACCGCAATCGTTCCCAGCATCGTTAGCGGAATCCGCAGATGAATGATTTTCTTATACACCAAAATCGCGGCACCAATCAAAATCAGCAAGGTACTGGTTTCCCCTAAACGGCCGCCAATATTTCCGACAAAGGTATTAAACAATTCCTGGCCAGATAAGCTGCCCCCGTTATTGAGAATCTCCAAAGGCGTCGCACTAGTTACCACATCCGGTGTAATTCGATTAAAGGGCGGGTCCGGCCAGCTGATTTTGAACATTTCGGTAAAGAACAAACCTACCAGCAAAGCTCGACCGCCTAAAGCCGGATTGATAAAGTTAAAACCAATTCCGCCAAAAAATTCTTTTACGACAATAATGGCAAAGGCCGAACCAATTGCGGGAAAATACCAAGGTGCAGAAGGCGGCATGTTGGCTGTCAATAAAATCGCCGTTACTATCGCACTCAAATCCCAGGTCAATTCTTTTTTACACAACTTAAACCACAAAATTTCACTTAACTGAGCCGTAACAATCGCTACCAAATATAGTCCCCAAACTCGAAAACCAAAATAATAACCGGCCCCCAACATCGAAGGTACAAGAGCGATAATCATCCACATCATGATTTTTCTAGTTGTATAATCGCCGCGAATATGCGGATTTGCCTCAGGCGGCGGAACGTTCTTTTGAGCTTTGGCAAATATTTCCGCGCTTTTGCCAGAAACATGATCAACTTGTTTTGCATCATTTTTCATCGTCTTAAGCCTCCTGTAATTCTTCAATCTTGGCAGCAGCAGCGGTGATATTTTTAGCCAAATCACGCCTAGCCGGACAAACATAAGTACATGCGCCGCAGTTGATGCAGGCTTCTGCCATCAAGTCCTGACAGCGTTTGAACTCGCCTGCTCGGTAAAATAAATCCAGGTTTTGCGGTTCTAAACGCATCGGACATACCTCGGCACATAAGTTGCAGCGAATGCATGGACTTTCTTCATAGTACATTGCATGCTCTGTGTTCATGACCACCAATCCATTACTGGACTTAGTGATCGGCACCTCCAGCGTATCAATAGATTGCCCCATCATCGGACCGCCAACAAAAATCTTCCGCGGATCCCCTACAAAGCCTTCACAAAAATCAATCAAATCCCCTGTCAACGTACCAATCGGACAAGAAACGGTTTGTTTCTTCTGCACATCTCCCGTCACCGTACAAAAACGATTGATCAACGGTTCTTTTCTTTCTACCGCATCAGCCACTGCTGCTGAAGTCGCCACGTTCATTAAATAGACCCCAGAGTCTACTGGCACCCCATCTAAGTCCACTTCAACACCTAGCAGCCCTTCCAACAGCTGTTTCTCTCCACCTTGCGGATAACTGGTGCGCACCTTTTCCACTGTTACATCAGAAAAATCAGCTGCCGCCTCTTCCATCTTTTTGATGGCATCTGGCTTGTCATCTTCAATCGCAACGATTACCTTTTTGGCTCCCAGAATCTTTTGTGCAATTCGTGCACCAGTCAGTACCTTGGCACTTTCTACTTGCATCAGTAAGTTGTCCGCTTCTAAAAATGGCTCACATTCCGCTCCATTTAGTACGATTGTCTCTACTTCAACATCATCATCTACTGTCAACTTAACGTGGGTTGGAAAAGTCGCGCCCCCCATTCCCACAACGCCGGCTTCAGTGACCCGCTCAACTAGTGCATCTTTATCTAAATTATCAAAGCTTTCAATCTTTTCCGGCGCTTCACGAACTTCATTTTCTTCCTTCTTAATCACAATCGTCGGCACTTCACCGCCAGAATTATCCGGCCAATCCAAAATATCAATCACTGTTCCAGAAATCGTGGCGTGAGTATTGGCACTGACGAAGCCCCCAGCTTCGGCAATCAAATCCCCCGCTTTCACGTGATCACCAACTTCCACCACCGCTTCTGCCGGCGCTCCGATATGCTGCTGCATCGGAACATAAACTCTTTCCGGAATAAAGGTGATGACGTCACTTTGCTTCACCTTCCACTTTTCCTTGAACTTTTCCGTTGACGGGGCAAAAATAAACCCGCCGGAAAACTTCCCTGGTGCCGTTCTTTTCATGGTATTTCCTCCTTTTCGGCTGTATAAATCAAGAAAAAAGGCGTTAGAACTATGCTCTACGCCTTTTTTCCCAGAGGATTCAAAGCGCCGCATCCTCATTTCTTGTCTACGTACGTGCTTTTATCTCTTGCCTATTCAAATCCTCTTACATTTTATCTTCAATGACAGGATCTTTAACCATATTAGCTCCTAAATAGCCGGCTGCCGCAGTTAAGATTAAACCTAAGATCATTGCTACAAAGGCCCAAATAGATGCCTGTGAAGTAGCAGTCGCTGCCTCATCCGCTGTTTGACGGGCTTCTTGAATTGCATCGTCTAAGTCATCTTGCGCTTGGTTCAAGGCATCTTTCGCATTTTCTACCTGCGTTTGGGCTTCTTCTGATGCTGTGCGCAATCCGGTAACGATATTTTGTGTCGCTTCTTGGGCTTCCTGCTGATTCAAATCAGTGTTAGATTCCACAGCATTAGCAATTGCTTGTTCATCAACAGAATCGCCAATCGTTTTAGCTCGATCTTCTAAATTATTCGATAAATCACTAATGATTTGATCTGAATTCTCTGGATTGGTTACGATTTGTTTCCCTGCTTCAGTGATTTCATCCGTTGCTTCTGATAATTGATCTCTTAAATAGTTCGGTTGCAGCTCAGGAATATCGGTGTCTTGTAATACTTGCTCTACTTCATTTTGCAAATTCTGCGTATCGACTGAGCTGATATTACCTGATACCTCTTCAAAACCTTGGGAAATCGCATCACCAGCTCCTGAAGCCACTGTCTCCACACCATCACCAATGGCTGAAGTAACAGTACCTAGTAATGATCCCACTGCTGAAAACGCACCAATGGTTACGTAAGATAAGATTGCAATCAAAGCAAAGACACTGGTTGCCCACGTCAAGAAGCCATGCAGCAAGCCAACTCTTCTAGCCGCAATCCCTGAAACCAGTCCAGCTCCAAAGAATGATAGAACCATCGTCACTACTGTCCAAATAATTACACCTGTGCCAACACCGTCCAATGGATTGCTGGAGGTCGGTTCCACCATGCCAAATCCAATTGCTGAACCAATTAATGAAAAAGTAAACAAAAGTGCAAAAAATGTTACTACACCAGCAAAAATTGATCCCCACGAAATATTGTAGCCAGCTTCTCTTCCGTCCGTCTGCCAATATCTTCTAAGTCCTCTATTCATGATAAATTCCTCCTTTGTTATTTCTGAATATACAATTAGTGTAACAAGAGTTGGATTTTTTTATCAAACAATACGACTTTAAGCAGATTTATTGACAAATAAATGTATATTTGTACAAAAAAAGGATCAACAGCTTTATCGCCATTGATCCTTTGTATTAGTTTTTGTATTTTACTTCTGCCAAGTACAACCCCTCTGGATGAGCAGTCGGCCCCGCAGCATTGCGATCCTTCAGAGCAATAATTTCCGGAATACTGTCCGCTGGCAAGCGTCCATTGCCGATCTTCAATAGCGTCCCAACCAAAATCCGAATCATTTTATATAAGAAACCATTCCCGCGAAAAATAAAGGTTATTTCTCTACCATCCGAACTAACTTCCATATCCGCCTGATAAATCGTCCGCACCTTATCCTCAATTGAACCTCCCGTAGCACAAAAAGAAGTAAAATCATGAGTCCCTAACAAATCCGGCAACGCCTGCTGGATCTTTTCCAAATCCAGTGGATAAGGATAGTAGGACGCATAAAACCGGCGAAACGGGCTGCGAGGCTTTTCAATCTGTACTTTGAAATGATAAGTTTTCTCCGCTACATCATAACGTGCATGAAAATCCTCAGATACAATCTCAACTGAGCGTACTGCGACATCCTCCGGCGTTTGCGTATCCAGCCCAAAGCGCATCCGTTCTACTGGCCGCTCTTGAGGGTAATCAAAATGAATCACCTGGCCCATCGCATGGACGCCTGCATCCGTGCGCCCAGAACCATAAATAGTGATTTGCTCCCCATTATTCATTTTCTGCAGCGTTTTTTCAACCTCTTCTTGCACTGTTCGGCCATTCGGCTGCTTTTGAAACCCATGAAAGTTCGTACCATCATAGGCAATGACTGCTTTGTATCTAACCATAAATTCTCTCCTAAAAAGCATATATTCTCGAAAAAAATCCGAACTACTTTAGTCTGGCTCCAAACGAGTAGAGCTTCTGCTAATATAGTTCGGATACAATTGTTAACTTCGTAAAAAGACTAATACTACTGTTACTGCCGCAAAGGCAATGATTACCGCTGTGTCTCGGCCTGACCATTTCAATAAACGATACTTGCTGCGGCCTTCACCCCCGCGATAGCCGCGAGCCTCCATCGCTGTTGCCAAATCCTCAGCACGATTGAAACTGCTGACAAACAGCGGGATCAGCAAAGGAACGACGGCTTTGACTTTTTGAATCAAATTGCCTTCACCAAAGTCCACTCCACGAGCTCGTTGTGCGTTCATGATCTTCTCCGTCTCATCCATCAGCGTAGGAACGAACCTCAGCGCGATAGACAGCATCAAAGCAATTTCGTGCACAGGAACATGCACTACGCGAAAAGGCCCTAAAAGCGATTCTATGGCATCTGACATTGATAACGGTGGGGTCGTCAATGTTAGTAAAGTCGACATAAAAATAATCAAAATGAAACGGCAAAAAATGAAAAGTCCATTTTGAATCCCGTACTCAGAAAGACTAAAAATTCCCCAAGACCAATACAACGTACCACCCCGGGTAAAGAGCATCTGTAAAATCACCGTAAACGAGATCAGCCAAATTAATGGTCGCACGCCACGAATGAAGAAGCTCAGATCCACTTTCGACAGCATGATCGCAAACAAAGTAAATAATCCTAAAAACAAATAGCTTTGCCAATTGTTGGCTAAAAAGATAATCCCGATAAAATAGAAGCTGGCAACTAGTTTAGCCCGCGGGTCCAAGCGATGAATCAGTGAGTCGCCTGGAATGTAGCGGCCAAAAATCAGTTTATTCATCATGGACAGTACCTCCTGCCTCACGAATAATCCAATCCGCTAGTTCTGTTTCTGTCAAAGGCAACTGGTCAAAACGAGCGCCCTTTTCCTGCATCTTTTCAGCAAATGCACTAGCTGCAGGAACCCCTAGTTGCTTTTCTTTCAGCCATTCAACATTTTGAAAGACCGCTTGCGGAGTTCCGCTGTTGACCACTTGGCCTTTTTCCAATACATAAACATAATTGGCAAAATTCGCCACATCATCCATTAAATGGGTCACTAAAACAATCGTCATGTTGCGATCTTTATGCAAACGCCAAAATATTTCCATCATTTCCTTGCGCCCAGCCGGATCTAACCCAGCTGTCGGCTCATCTAAGACCAATACTTCCGGCTGCATTGCCAATACACCAGCAATCGCTACCCGACGCATCTGGCCGCCAGATAGTTCAAATGGCGAGCGTTCCAAGAAGCTTTCATCTAGACCAACTAAATTCAACATCTCAGCTGCTAATTTCAACGCTTCTTCTTCCTTCACCCCAAAGTTCTGAGGACCAAAGGCGATATCCTTAGCCACTGTTTCTTCAAACAGCTGTGCTTCTGGAAACTGAAAAACGATCCCGACTTTTTTCCGCACGGGTTTTAAGTTTTTGTTGTCAGTGGTCGGTGTAATCACCCGATCACCAATCGTTACCTGGCCATCAGTTGGCTTCAACAACGCATTTAGATGCTGCAAAAGTGTGGACTTGCCGCTGCCGGTATGTCCAACTAATGCCGTATAAGAACCTTCTTCAATCGCTAAATCAATATCAACTAGTGCACGTTGTTCAAAGGGAGTATTCGGTTGATAAACATAGCTTACTTTTTCAAAACGGATGTCCATAACCAGTCCATCATCCCTTCTTCATCCAAATAGGTGGTTGGGACTTCAACCCCACGGGCCTTCAATGCCATTTTTAACTTTTCAGGAAATGGCAGATCAAGTCCTAACGAAACCAGTTCAGGACCTGCAGAGAAGATTTCCCCCGGTGTTCCTTCCTGGTACAGCTGACCTTCCCGCATGACTAAGATGCGATTAGCACTGGCTGCCTCATCAATATCATGAGTAATAGAAATAACGGTTAGCTCGTTTTCTTCTTTAATTTGACGAATCGTTGCAATCACGTCTTCCCGACCTTCCGGGTCCAACATGCTGGTAGCTTCATCCAAAATAATAATGTCTGGACGCAGTGCCACTACTCCAGCAATGGCCACCCGCTGCTTTTGCCCGCCTGACAAACGCGCCGGTTCCCGGGTCGCAAATGAAGTCATCTTGACTTGTTCCAAAGCATTTGTTACCCGTTTTAGCATTTCATTGCGCTCAATGCCTTGATTTTCTAACCCAAAAGCGACATCGTCTTCCACAGTCGCTCCCACGAACTGATTGTCAGGATTTTGGAAAACCATGCCCACCATGCGACGAACATCCCAGACAGACTCTTCTGAGAGCACTTGGCCACCAACTTTGACACTGCCCTTTTGCGGCATCTGCAAGCCATTAATGGTTTTGGCAAGGGTGGATTTTCCAGAACCGTTGTGTCCAACGATGGCAATCCATTCACCTCTATTTATAGTAAAAGAAACATCTTTTAATGCTGGTGGGGTATCTTCTTGGTAGCTAAATTCAATCTGATTAACTTCAATAATTGGATCCATGACAGCACCCTTCATTTACATATATTTCATTTCCCAAAAATCTGTCCTAAGACTAGCAAAAAAGCGGGATTTTTTCAATTTGTTCTACTTAAAATGCTTTTTGATACCTTGATGTCTTGACAGGAAATCAGGGTACAAAAAAACACTTTATGATGAGTGCATGCTTCCCAGAACAATCTGGGAAGCAGCGCTGAGCTAGACTCGGAGATTTCTCTCCAACATCATAACACTCTAAAGAATCATCTTAAAGTGAAGAGTGATTATTAAACAAGTTCAATAACAACCATAGGGGCGTTGTCGCCGCGACGAGGTTCAGTTTTCAAGATACGAGTGTATCCTCCTTGACGTTCAGCGTAACGAGGTGCAATGTCGTTAAATAGCTTTTGTAAAGCTGTTTCAACAACGATTTCATCGTTTTCTTCGCGAACATCAGCGGTTTCATTACGTACAAAGCGTGCTGCTTGGCGACGTGCATGAAGATCCCCGCGTTTTCCTAAAGTAATCATCTTTTCAGTTGTTGAACGAATTTCTTTCGCACGAGTTTCAGTCGTTACGATGCGTTCGTTGATAATTAAGTCAGTTGTTAAGTCACGCAACATAGCTTTACGTTGGCTAGATGTGCGTCCTAATTTACGATAACTCACGTAGGTTTCCCTCCTTTGTCAACAATATTAATCGTCTTTACGTAGGCCTAGGCCTAAATCATGTAATTTAGCTTTCACTTCTTCAAGTGATTTACGGCCTAAATTACGAACCTTGATCATTTCAGGTTCAGACTTATTCGTTAATTCTTGAACCGTATTGATTCCGGCACGTTTCAAACAGTTGTATGAACGTACAGACAAATCTAGTTCTTCGATGGTCATTTCCAACATTTTTTCTTTTTGAGTTTCTTCTTTTTCTACCATGATTTCCGCATTTTTCGCTTCATCTGTTAGATTTACAAAGATATCCAAATGTTCAGTTAAAATTTTTGCAGCTAAGCTTAACGCTTCTTGCGCAATAATTGAACCGTCTGTCCAAATTTCCATCGTTAATTTATCAAAATCATCTCTACGACCGACACGGGTATTTTCAACTTGGTAGTTGACTTTACGTACTGGTGTGTAGATAGAATCGACTGGAAGTACACCGATTGGCATATCTTCTTTTTTGTTTTCGTCTGCTTGAACATAACCTCGACCAGGTCTTACTGTAAGGCGAGCGTGGAATGTCGCACCTTCAGCAACTGTACAGATGTACATATCTTTATTTAAGATTTCAACGTCGCTGTCAACGATAATATCGCCGGCAGTAACCGTAGCTGGTCCAGTAATATCGATCTCAAGGGTTTTTTCTTCTTCGGTGAATAATTTCAACGCTAAACCTTTGATATTCAAGATAATTTGTACTACGTCTTCTCTTACACCTTTTACAGTAGAGAATTCATGCAATACGCCGTCAATTTGAATATTAGTAATAGCAGCACCAGGTAAAGAAGAAAGTAGAATACGACGTAGAGAATTACCTAAAGTAGTTCCATAACCTCTTTCCAAAGGCTCAACAACGAACTTGCCATAATCTCTGTCTTCATCAATTTTTGTGATTCTTGGTTTTTCGAATTCAATCATTCTTATCATTTACCCCTTTCAAAACGAAAAGTGTCTTGTTCAATGACGTTCCTGTAAAACTCATAGTGAGAGGGGCACTCATTAAACACGACGGCGTTTTGGAGGGCGGCATCCATTATGAGGTACTGGAGTCACGTCACGAATTGCGGTTACTTCCAAACCTGTTGCTTGCAATGAACGAATAGCTGCTTCACGACCTGAACCAGGTCCTTTAACAGTTACTTCAACACTTTTCAAACCATGTTCCATTGCAGCTTTTGTAGCTGTTTCAGCAGCCATTTGAGCAGCGAAAGGAGTAGATTTTTTACTACCTTTAAAGCCTAATGAACCAGCAGAAGACCAAGCTAGAGCATTACCGTTTTTATCAGTAATCATGATGATTGTATTGTTAAAAGTCGAATGAATGTGAGCAATTCCTGACTCAATATTCTTCTTCACACGACGTTTACGATTAACTTTCTTTGCTACCATGAAGATTTAACCTCCTTCACTAATTATTTTTTCTTACCTGCAATCGCGCGAGCTGGACCCTTACGAGTGCGCGCATTGTTTTTCGTGTTTTGACCACGAGTTGGTAATCCACGACGATGACGGATTCCACGGTAAGAACCGATTTCCATCAGGCGTTTGATGTTTAGGTTGACTTCACGACGAAGGTCACCTTCAACTTTTAATTTATCAACTTCTGCACGAATAGCGTCTGTTTGTTCGTTTGTTAGATCACGTACACGAATGTCTTCAGATACGCCAGCATCGGCTAGAATTTGTTTCGCAGTAGTATTTCCGATACCAAAAATATAAGTTAAAGAAATTACTACGCGTTTATCACGAGGAATATCTACTCCTGCAATACGAGCCATATTAAATTACACCTCCAATTATCCTTGACGTTGTTTGTGTTTTGGATTTGCTGGGCAAATCACCATAACTCGTCCGTTACGACGAATCACTTTACAATGTTCGCACATTGGTTTTACTGATGGTCTTACTTTCATGATAATACCTCCTGAAGTTTTACGGAGTACAATTTACTTAAAGCGATAGGTAATGCGACCACGACTTAGATCATAAGGAGAAAGTTCAACAGTCACTTTATCCCCCGGCAAGATTCGAATATAATGCATTCGAATTTTACCGGAAACATGTGCAAGTACTTCGTGCCCATTTTCCAATTCGACTTTAAACATTGCATTCGGCAAAGTTTCGACGACTGTTCCTTCGATTTCGATCATATCATCTTTTGCCACGCAGAGTACCTCCTTGTTTTTGTTTCGCATTTTCACACGATAAAATGGCGGAAACTGCAGTTCCCACCTTGATTTTTAAGTTTCACTTCTAGTTAGAAGTCGGACTGACATATTCTATCATAAAACATTAAACTTGGCAAGACGAACTGCATTTTTCAAGTCGGTAGTAAAAAACTATTTTGCAATAATTTTTTCTACATCTGCAAATACGGCATCAATGTCACGATCTCCGTCGACTGGATATAACAGACCTGCTTCATTGTAGAAAGCTAAAATTGGTTCACTAGCTTTTACATTCACAGCTAAACGATTCTTAACCGTTTCAGGCTTATCATCATCACGTTGATAAAACTCATGTCCGCCGCAGCGATCACAGGTTCCATCGACTTTTGTAGGATTGAATATCTTATGATACGTCGCTCCACAATTTCGACAAATAAAGCGTCCTGCTAGTCGTTCAACTAACACTGATTCAGCAACTTGAATTTCGATCACAGCATCGATCTTTTTGTTCAAGTCTTCAAGCATTTCAGCCAGTGCTTCTGCTTGATCTAATGTACGTGGGAAGCCATCTAACAAGAAACCTTTATCAGTATCCTGTTGTGCTAGACGTTCCTTCACAATACCATTTGTTACTTCATCTGGAACCAAATTCCCTGCATCCATAAAGGATTTTGCTTTTAATCCGAGTTCAGTCTCGTTTTTAATTGCTTCACGGAACATATCGCCAGTACTGATATGTGGAATATTGTATGTTTCTACAATTCTTTCAGCCTGTGTTCCTTTACCTGCTCCAGGCAGCCCCATTAAGATGAGGTTCATTGTTTTCCCTCCTTAATAAATGCGAAGCGAGAAGGGTGTTGAGGAACCCCTCAACCCACTTACTCTGCATCCATGAAACCGACATAACGCCGTTTCAACATAAGTCCTTCTAATTGTTTCGCAGTCTCTAACGCAACCCCTACCACGATCAGCAAGCTGGTACCGCCCAATCCGATAGATTGTGGCAAGTCCCAAACCATTTGAGCAATGATTGGAATTAAGGCAATTAGTCCTAAGAACATAGCACCAACTACACTTAAACGCATCAAGATTTGCGATACGTATTCTTCAGTCCCTTTACCTGGGCGCACACGCGGAATGTAACTTCCTTGTTTTTGCAAGTTCTCTGCCAATTTCTCAGGATTTACCTGAACAAAGGCATAGAAGAAAGTAAAGGCAACAATCAGAACAGTATAAATCGCCGCACCGGGTACCGTGTTATAACTAAACAAATTAGTTACAATCCCATACCAATCTTCCGCGCCATAGCGACCCGCTAAGGCTTGCAGCACCGCATTTGGTGTTGCGATGAAAGAGCTGGCAAAGATAACCGGAATAACGCCGGCAGCATTTACTTTTAATGGCAAATAGCTGCTGGTTGGTGCACCAACGACTTGTTTAGTATATTGAATCGGAATTTTTCGTTCCGCTTGCTGGAAGTAAGTAACAAAAACAACGATCAAGATCATTGCTAGTACTAGAATTACAACAAAAATGACAGATTTCCAAATTTCACTAGATTCAATATTCACGAAATAGTCCTCGTAAATGTCTACAATACTTTGCGGCAACCGTGAAACGATTCCGGCAAAGATAATCATAGAAACGCCATTCCCAATTCCTTTTTCCGTAATTTGTTCACCTAGCCAAGTAACAACCATGGTACCAGCCGTTAAGATGACACCGATAGTTATAAAGGTTTGCATATCACTATCTGGTACGAAACCAAATTGAGCAAAATAGTTAAATCCTGCTGTGATAGAGACAGATTGAACGAATGCCAGCACCAACGTTAAGTAACGCGTTGCTTGATTCAGTTTCTTCCGTCCGACTTCCCCTTGCTTAGACCATTCAACAAATTTCGGCACAATATCCATCTGCAATAATTGAATTACGATAGATGCTGTAATATAGGGTGAAACCCCCATAGAGAAAATTGAGAAGTTTTGCATGGCAGAACCGCTGACCATATTCAGCATTCTGAAAAATGGCATTTCGCTTAAGCCTTGCAATCCTCTAGCATCAACCCCGGGTACTGTGATCTGAGCACCGATTCTAAAAACCAGTAAGATCAATACCGTAAACAGGATACGAGATCGGATGTTTTTTACCTTAAAAGAATCTTTTAAAAGTTTAAACATTAGATCACCTCGATTGATCCACCTGCAGCTTCAATTGCTTCTTGTGCAGCTTTCGAGAATTTTGTAGCCTTAACTGTTAATTTTTTATCTAAAGAACCTTTAGCTAATACTTTGATTCCAGATTTTTCGTTTTTCACGATTCCAGCTTCAACCAAGACAACTGGAGTTACTTCTGTTCCGTCTTCAAAGCGGTTAAGAACGTCTAAGTTTACTACTGCGTATTCCTTGCGGTTTACGTTAGTAAATCCACGTTTTGGCAAACGACGGAATAAAGGAGTTTGACCCCCTTCAAAGCCTAAGCGCACGCCTCCACCTGAACGAGAGTTTTGACCCTTTTGTCCACGACCAGAAGTTTTACCGTTACCTGATGAAGTTCCGCGACCGACACGATTACGAACTTTACGAGAACCTTCTGCAGGTTTTAATTCATGAAGTTTCATTAATTTGGCACCTCCTTAACAATCTAAATCTAATTTCTAGACTTCTTCTACGTCCACTAAATGTGAAATAGTGTTAACCATACCTTTGATGGCTTCGTTGCTAGGTTTAACAACGGTGCTATTCAACTTTCTCAAGCCTAGAGCTTTCACTGTATCACGTTGGTTTTGAGGACGTCCGATAACACTGCGTCTTAAAGTAATTTTTAATTCAGCCATTATTTTCGTCCTCCTTATACTAAGTCTTCTACAGAGACGCCGCGCAATTGCGCTACTTCTTCTGCACGTTTTAATTGTTTCAAACCTTCAACAGTTGCACGAACAACGTTGATTGGTGTGTTTGAGCCTAGAGATTTAGAAGTAACGTCAGCTACTCCAGCCAATTCCAAGACGGCACGAACAGGTCCACCAGCGGCAACCCCAGAACCTTCTACGGCAGGTTTCATTAAGATACGTCCGCCGCCGAATACACCAATAACTTCGTGAGGAAGAGTTGTTCCTACCATTGGTACTTCGACTAGGTTTTTCTTCGCATCTTCGATTGCTTTACGAATTGCTTCAGGTACTTCTTGTGCTTTACCAGTACCAAAGCCTACGTGACCGTTTTTGTCACCGACTACAACTAGGGCTGCAAAGCGTAGACGACGTCCACCTTTAACAACTTTAGTTACACGGTTAATCGCAACAACGCGGTCTTCTAATTCCAAATGTTTTGGATCGATATAAACCATGAATGGTGTTCCTCCTTTTCCTAAAATTCTAGTCCATTTTCGCGAGCTGCTTGAGCTAAAGCTGCTACACGGCCATGGTAAAGGTATCCACCACGGTCAAAGACTACTACTTTAATACCTTTTTCAGAAGCACGTTCAGCAACTAATTTGCCGACTTCTTGTGCTTGTTCAGTTTTGTTTCCACCTGAAATTTCTTTATCCAAGGTAGAGGCACTTGCTAGCGTCACACCCGCTACGTCATCAATTACTTGCGCGTAGATGTTTTTGTTAGAACGGAAAACGTTCAAGCGTGGGCACTCAGCAGTACCAGAGATTTTGCCGCGTACGCGCATGTGGCGCTTTTGGCGTGTTTTGTTTTTATCTGGTTTTGTAATCACAATTGTCACCTCTTAAATTAAGCTGGCCTAGGCCGCATGTAGGGTAAACCTACTATTTACCAGTTTTACCTTCTTTACGGCGTACATATTCGCCAACATAACGAATTCCTTTGCCTTTGTAAGGTTCTGGCGGACGAGTGCTGCGAATTTTCGCTGCAACTTCACCGACTACTTCTTTGTTCGAACCTTTAATCACAACTTGTGTGTTTGCAGGAACTTCGATTGTAATTCCTTCTGGAGCTACAATTTCAACTGGATGTGAGTAACCAACGTTTAGGACAAGTTTTGAACCTTGTAATTGCGCACGGTACCCAACCCCGATTAATTCTAATGCTTTTTGGAAACCTTCGGAAACACCAACAACCATGTTATTGAAGTTTGCACGAGTAGTTCCGTGAATAGTTTTCATCTCTTTGCTTTCATTTGGACGAGTGAATGTTACTTCGCTGCCTTCGATACTCATTTTGATATCAGAAGAAAACGTACGTGTTAATTCACCTTTTGGTCCTTTTACAGTAATGTCATTTCCTTTTTGAGTTACTTCAACTCCTGCAGGTAAAACGACAATTTTATTACCAATACGGCTCACTTAAAGACACCTCCTCATGGATTGTTTGAAATTACCAAACGTAAGCTAATACTTCTCCGCCGACGTTTTTTGCTCTAGCTTCTTTATCAGTGATAACACCGTCTGAAGTAGAGATGATTGCGATTCCTAAACCGTTTAATACTTTTGGTACTTCGTCAGCTTTGACATAAGCACGCAAGCCTGGTTTAGAGATACGTTTTAAGTTTGTGATAACGCGTTCGTCATTTTTTCCGTATTTAAGGAAAACACGGATCATGCCTTGTTTGTCATCTTCGATATATTCAACATCACGGATGAAACCTTCACGTTTTAAGATTTCTGCGATGTCACGTTTGATTGTTGATGCAGGTACTTCTAATGATTCGTGTTTAACCATGTTGGCATTACGAATACGAGTTAGAAAATCTGCAATTGGATCTGTCATGACCATTGAACTGTTTACCTCCTTTATGCGAGTTGTATTTTACCAGCTAGCTTTCTTCACGCCGGGAATTTGTCCTTTATAGGCAAGTTCGCGGAAGCAAATACGGCAAAGATGAAATTTACGATAAACTGAATGTGGACGTCCGCAGCGTTCGCAACGAGTGTACTCTTGCGTTGAGAATTTTGCAGGGCGTTTGTTTTTAGCAATCATTGATTTTTTAGCCAAATTTTTTCGCCTCCTTGATTATTTTTGGAATGGCATTCCAAGTTGTGTTAATAATTCGCGTGATTCTTCGTCAGAGTTAGCTGTTGTAACAACAACGATATCCATTCCGCGTACTTTATCAACTAAATCATAGTCAACTTCAGGGAAGATCAATTGTTCTTTGATACCCAAAGTGTAGTTGCCGCGGCCGTCAAAGGCTTTTTTGCTGATTCCGTGGAAGTCACGTACACGTGGAAGAGATACAGACACTAATTTGTCTAAGAACTCATACATTCTTTCTCCACGTAGTGTTACTTTCGCACCAATCGGCATGCCTTCACGCAATCGGAATCCAGCGATTGATTTTTTAGCTTTAGTGATAATTGGTTTTTGACCAGAAATCAATGCCAATTCTTCAACTGCTTTGTCCAAGTTCTTTGCGTTTGATACCGCATCACCAACACCCATGTTGATGACGATCTTGTCAACTTTAGGTACTTCCATGATTGAACTATAGTTAAATTTTTCCATCAATGATGGGGTTACTTCATTTAAATATTTTTCTCTTAGGCGGTTCATCTAATAAGATCCTCCTTTCCTGTAATTATTTATCTAAAACTTCGCCGGTCTTCTTAGAAACACGGACTTTTTTGCCTTCAACTACTTTGTAGCCAACGCGAGTTGCTTCTCCGTTTGAAGGATCAATAACCATCACGTTTGAAGCGTGAATCGGTGCTTCAAACTCTAAAATTCCACCTTGAGCGGCAGTTTGAGAAGGTTTTTGGTGTTTTTTAACGACATTGACGCCTTCAACAACGACTTTGTCTTTTTTAGGAAGGACTTCTAATACTACGCCTTCTTTATTTTTATCTTTACCAGAGATAACTTTTACTTTATCGCCTTTTTTAACGAACATTACTGTTGCGCACCTCCTTTGGTTGAAACATTCCGATTATAATACTTCCGGTGCCAATGAAACGATCTTCATGAAGTTGCCTTCGCGCAATTCGCGAGCAACAGGACCGAAGATACGAGTTCCTCTTGGGCTCTTGTCATCACGAATGATAACTGCTGCGTTTTCGTCAAATTTGATATATGAACCATCGGGACGGCGAGCTCCTGTTTTCGTACGAACGATAACAGCTTTAACAACTTCACCTTTTTTGACAACCCCACCTGGCGTTGCTTGTTTAACCGTAGCAACAATCACATCACCGATATTAGCGGTTTTGCGACCAGATCCGCCGAGAACTTTAATAGTTAAAATTTCACGAGCGCCTGAGTTGTCCGCGATTTTTAAACGACTTTCTGCTTGGATCACTTGTGTATCCTCCCTTCTCAATTTTAAAGAAATAAGTTTTGAGAAACTTAGGTTTTATTCTTGCGTCACATACCTTTAAAACAAAGCAGGACGGGTTTGTATAAATAGAAATATTTACGAAACTCTGGCGTGATTAGATAACCACTGCTTTTTCCACGATTTCTAACAAACGGAACCGTTTAGTAGCTGATAATGGACGAGTTTCCATAATTCTCACAACATCACCAATTTTTGCTTCATTGTTTTCGTCATGAGCTTTATATTTTTTAGAATATTTCATGCGTTTGCCATAGATAGGGTGATTCTTCTTGGTTTCAACGACAACCGTAATTGTCTTGTCCATTTTGTCAGATACCACGCGACCTTGATAAACTTTACGTTGATTTCTTTCAGACATACCTGAAATGGCCTCCTTCCACTATTTTACAGTTTGTTCACGCAATACAGTTTTAATGCGTGCAATCGATTTACGTACTTCTTTAATACGTGCAGTGTTTTCTAATTGACCTGTTGCTAGTTGGAATCTAAGATTGAACAATTCTTCTTTTAATTGTTTTTCTTGATCAAGCATTTCGGCAGTGGTTAATTCTCTGATATCTTTAACCTTCATTCGATTCACCACCCATTTCCTCACGTTTAACGATCTTAGTCTTCACTGGTAATTTGTGAGAAGCAAGACGTAATGCTTCGCGGGCAACTTCTTCAGGAACACCGGCAACTTCAAACATGATTTTACCGCGTTTAACTGGTGAAACCCAGCCTTCAGGAGCACCTTTACCAGATCCCATACGTACCCCAATAGCTTTGGCAGTATAAGATTTATGAGGGAAAATTTTAATCCATACTTTCCCACCACGTTTCATATAACGAGTCATCGCAATACGCGCTGCTTCGATTTGACGGTTTGTGATCCAGTGAGATTCTACAGCTTGTAAACCATATTCACCAAATGCTACTTCTTTACCGCCTTTAGCTTCTCCGCGCATTTTTCCACGGAACTCACGACGGTGTTTCACACGTTTTGGTACTAACATGATTATTTCCCTCCTTTCTTAGTGTTTTTTTTAGTTGGAAGAACTTCTCCACGATAAATCCACACTTTAACTCCTAGTTTTCCGTATGTTGTGTTTGCTTCTTCCCAAGCGTAGTCGATGTCGGCACGCAATGTATGAAGAGGAACAGTTCCTTCAGAGTATCCTTCTGAACGAGCGATGTCCGCACCGTTTAGACGACCAGATACTTGAGTTTTGATTCCTTTAGCGCCAGAACGCATAGTACGTTGGATGGCTTGTTTTTGTGCGCGACGGAAAGCTACACGGTTTTCTAATTGACGTGCAATACCTTCTCCGACTAATTTTGCATCTAAATCTGGTTTTTTGATTTCAACGATGTTGATGTGAACTCGTTTACCAGTTAATTTGTTTAATTCTTTTCTTAGGTTTTCAACTTCAGATCCGCCTTTACCAATAACCATACCAGGCTTAGCTGTGTGGATTGAAATATTCACACGGTTTGCAGCGCGTTCGATTTCAACTGTTGACACAGCGGCATCAGCAAGTTTAGTTGCGATGAACTTACGGATTCTCAAATCTTCGTGTAGAAACTCAGCATACTCTTTTTCGGCATACCATTTAGCATCCCAATCACGGATGATGCCTACACGCATTCCAATAGGATTAACTTTTTGTCCCACTGATTATCCCTCCTTATTTTTCTGATACCACTACGGTAATGTGACTTGTACGTTTGTTGATTGGTGACGCTGATCCTTTAGCACGTGGACGGAAACGTTTCATTGTAGGTCCTTCGTTAACAAAAGCTTCAGAGACAACCAAAGTTTCAACATCTAAGTCAAAGTTGTTTTCTGCGTTAGCAACTGCTGACATTAAAACTTTTTCGATTAACCCAGCAGATTTGTTTGGTGTGAATTTCAAAATTGAAATCGCTTCTGCTACGCTCTTTCCTCTGATAAGATCGATTACTAAACGTGCTTTACGAGGAGACGTGCGAACTGTTCTTGCAGTTGCTTTCGCTGATGTGATTTGTTGTTCCATGATGATATCCTCCCCTCAAAATTAACGTCTTGTTTTCTTATCATCGGCTGCGTGGCCACGATAAGTTCTAGTTGGTGCAAATTCACCTAATTTATGTCCTACCATATCTTCTTGGATGTAAACTGGTACATGTTTACGTCCGTCATAAACAGCAATTGTGAATCCTACGAAATTAGGAAAAATTGTTGAGCGACGAGACCAAGTTTTAATGACTTTTTTCTTTTCAGCGCCTTGTTGTGCTTCGACCTTCTTCATCAAATGTTCATCTGCGAAAGGTCCTTTTTTCAAACTACGACCCATGGTGTACCTCCTCTCAAAATGTGCGACACATGGTCAATGATACTATTTATTCTTACGACGACGTACGATAAGTTTGTCTGATGCAGCTTTTTTGTTACGAGTTTTGTAACCCAATGCAGGTTGTCCCCATGGAGATACTGGAGCTTTACGTCCGATAGGAGCTTTACCTTCACCACCACCGTGTGGGTGATCGTTAGGGTTCATTACGCTACCACGTACAGTTGGGCGTTTGCGCATCCAACGAGAACGTCCAGCTTTACCGATGTTGATCAATTCGTGTTGTTCGTTACCAACAGAACCGATAGTAGCACGGCATGCAGCTAGGATCATACGAACTTCGCCTGAATTCAAACGAACTAATACGTATTTGCCTTCTTTACCAAGTACTTGAGCACTTGTACCAGCAGAACGGATTAATTGTCCGCCTTTGCCAGGTTTCATTTCGATGTTGTGAACCACAGTACCTACTGGAATGTTTTCTAGAGGTAAAGTGTTTCCGATTTTGATATCTGAATTTGGTCCAGAAACGATAGTCATGCCAACTTCTAAGCCTTTAGGTGCTAAGATGTAAGCTTTCACTCCGTCTGTATAGTGAACCAACGCGATGTTTGCTGAACGGTTCGGATCGTATTCGATCGTTTGAACAGTTGCAACAACATCATCTTTATTACGTTTAAAGTCGATGACACGGTATTGGCGTTTATGTCCGCCACCTTGGTGACGTACAGTAATACGACCGTTGTTGTTACGACCGGCATGGTTTTTTAATGGCTCTAACAAAGTTTTTTCTGGTGTGCTAGTTGTAATCTCAGCAAAGTCAGAACTTGTCATGTTACGACGGCCATTTGTGGTAGGTTTGTACTTTTTAATCGCCACGTCTGTTTCCCTCCTATATTAATCGCTATTTCTTGTGCTTATTCAGCATCGAAAATTTGGATTTCTTTTGAATCTTCTGTTAACGTCACGATTGCTTTACGACGTTTTTTAGTGAAACCAGTGTATTTACCCATACGTTTCGCTTTTGGTTTAGCATTCAGAATGTTTACGTTTTTTACTTTAACGTCAAACGCAGCTTCAACAGCTTGTTTAACTAAAGTTTTGTTCGCACGAGTGTCCACTTCGAAAGTGTATTTCTTTTCGTCCATTTTTAACATGGCTTTTTCAGTGATCACTGGGCGTTTAATTACGTCTAGTAATTCCATTATGCAAGCACCTCCTCAATTTGGTTAAGAGCAGTTTGCGTTGCTAAGATTTTTTCGTTAGCGACTACATCAAGTACAGTTACGTTAGATGAAGTAGTAACAGTAACGTTTGGCAAGTTGCGAGCTGAGCGTTCTGCAGCTTCGTTACCTGTTTCTAGAACAACCAATACTTTTGAGTCAATTGACAAGTTAGCTAAAACTTGTTTGAATTCTTTTGTTTTTGGTGCATCAAAGCTTAATGCTTCAACAGCAACCAAGTTGTTTGCAG
The DNA here is from genome assembly GCF_017377575.1 of Candidatus Enterococcus moelleringii. GTDB lineage: Bacteria > Bacillota > Bacilli > Lactobacillales > Enterococcaceae > Enterococcus_A > Enterococcus_A moelleringii. The sequence goes on along the minus strand of NZ_JAFREM010000011.1, from coordinate 69,437 downwards.
CAACTTTTTCTGATAAAACAGATTTGATTGCTAAGCGACGAACTTTTTTAGGAAGTTTGTAGCTGTATGAACGTGGTGTAGGTCCGAAGACAACGCCACCTCCACGCCATTGTGGTGAACGGATTGAACCTTGACGGGCACGACCTGTTCCTTTTTGACGCCATGGTTTGCGGCCACCGCCACGAACAGCGCTACGGTTTTTCACAGCGTGTGTTCCTTGTCTTAATGAAGCGCGTTGCATGATGATTGCATCAAACACAACACTTTCATTTGGTTCGATTCCGAAGATTTCTTCGTTTAAAGTGATTTCACCATTTTGAGTTCCATCTTGTTTGAATAATGCTACATTCGGCATTCCTTAGTTCCTCCTTTCCTATAACAATTATTTAGCTTTTACAGCTTTTTTGATTGTGATTAATGATTTTTTAGCGCCTGGTACATTACCTTTAACTAAGATAACGTTGCGTTCAACGTCAACACGTACAACTTCAAGGTTTTGAATTGTTACGCGGTTGCCGCCCATACGTCCAGCCAATTTTTTATTTTTAAATACACGGTTCGGTGCAACAGGACCCATAGATCCAGGACGACGGTGGTAACGAGATCCGTGAGCCATTGGGCCGCGGCTTTGTCCGTGACGTTTGATAACGCCTTGGAATCCTTTACCTTTAGTCGTTCCGGTTACATCAATGATGTCTCCAGCTTGGAAAGTATCAACTTTCACTTCTTGTCCTACTTCATAATCTCCTAGCTCAACATCTTTGAATTCTCGAATGAAGCGCTTAGGAGCCGTGTTTGCTTTTGCAACATGACCTTTCGCAGGTTTGTTAGACAAAACTTCACGTTTATCTTGGTAACCTAATTGAACTGCTTCGTAACCATCGTTTTCCATTGTTTTCACTTGTAAAACGACGTTTGGTGTTGCTTCGACAACAGTTACTGGAATTAATTCACCAGACTCTGTGAAGATTTGTGTCATTCCCACTTTTTTCCCTAAGATTCCTTTGGTCATGATTACACCTCCATCTTCTTATTATAGTTTGATTTCAATATTTACACCGCTTGGTAAGTCTAGCTTCATTAAAGCATCAACTGTTTTTGGTGTTGGGTTCACAATGTCGATAAGACGTTTGTGTGTACGCATTTCGAATTGTTCGCGTGAATCTTTGTATTTATGAGTCGCACGGATTACAGTGTAAAGACTGCGTTCTGTTGGTAATGGAATTGGACCAGACACGCTAGCTCCAGTTCTTTTTGCAGTTTCTACGATCTTATCCGCTGATTGATCTAAAATACCATGTTCATACGCTTTTAAACGGATACGAATTTTTTGTTTTGCCATCTTGTTCCCTCCTTCGCCTATTTTAAAAAGTAGACATAGCTCCACGAAAATTTCCGTCACGCTCGTTCGTGGCAAAGCGTCCGGGCGTGTCGCAACCTCTCGTTTCAAAGCCGGAAGATTCAAATTAGAACCCCCCAGTACATTCACACTCCTGTGAACAGCACCTTTATGATTATATTACATTAGAATAGGCATTGCAAGGATTTTCTAAAGAAAATTCCCGTTAATTCGCTAGTTTTCAGAAATTTTTTCAACTTTTCAAAATAAGGCAGTTGAATTTTGCATTATATAATAGAAGAAACACGACTTTCCATTTCGATTATGTGCTGGAAAAACCTGCTGCATCAACCTTTAATCTCATATTTTCAGGTACAAAAAAAGAGCCGCTAAAAGCGACCCTTTACGTCCGGGCATGTGTATTGCATTTATAAAAAGTTGTGTAAGTTCGAATTAAGCGTTGATTGCTGAAACGACGCCGGCACCAACTGTACGTCCGCCTTCGCGGATTGAGAATTTAGTACCGTTTTCGATAGCGATTGGGTGGATTAATTCCACTTCCATTGCTACGTTATCGCCAGGCATAACCATTTCAGTTCCTTCTGGCAATTCAACTACACCAGTTACGTCAGTTGTACGGAAGTAGAACTGAGGACGGTAGTTAGTGAAGAATGGAGTATGACGTCCGCCTTCTTCTTTTGATAAAACGTAAACTTCAGCAGAGAATTTTGTATGTGGAGTGATAGTACCTGGTTTAGATAATACTTGTCCACGTTGGATATCTTCACGTGCTACACCACGTAGCAATGCGCCGATGTTGTCGCCAGCTTCAGCGTAATCCAACAATTTACGGAACATTTCAACACCAGTAACAGTTGTTTTCGCAGTTTCTTCAGCGATACCAACGATTTCAACTTCGTCACCAACGCGTACTTGTCCACGTTCAACACGGCCAGTAGCAACTGTTCCGCGACCAGTGATAGAGAATACATCTTCGACTGGCATCATGAATGGTTTTTCAGTGTCACGTTCTGGAGTTGGGATGTAAGAATCAACTTCTGCCATCAATTCAACGATTTTTTCTTCGTAAGCAGCGTCGCCTTCCAAAGCTTTCAAAGCTGAACCAGCGATAACTGGAGTGTCGTCGCCTGGGAAATCGTAATCTGTTAATAGGTCACGAACTTCCATTTCAACTAATTCTAGTAATTCTTCGTCATCAACCATATCAACTTTGTTTAAGAAAACAACGATGTAAGGTACGCCAACTTGGCGAGACAATAGAATGTGTTCACGAGTTTGAGGCATAGGGCCATCAGCAGCAGATACTACTAAGATAGCTCCGTCCATTTGTGCAGCACCAGTGATCATGTTTTTAACATAGTCCGCGTGTCCTGGGCAGTCAACGTGAGCGTAGTGACGGTTTTCAGTTTCGTACTCAACGTGAGCAGTGTTGATTGTGATTCCGCGTTCGCGTTCTTCTGGAGCACCATCGATTTGTGCGTAATCCATAGCAGTCGCGCCGCCAGTTTTAGCAAGTACAGTTGTAATTGCTGCAGTTAAAGTTGTTTTACCATGGTCAACGTGTCCGATAGTACCAATGTTAACATGGGGTTTTGAACGGTCAAATTTTTCTTTAGCCATTTAAATATGTTCCTCCTGAGTGTTTTTATCTGATAGGTCCGCGGTACGCTTGCACCGCGAGCCCATATCATCGCTATTATTTTAGCTGAATTGTTGCCAAAAATACAGTTCTTTTAAGAAAACAATTGGATTTTATCCGAGAATTTAAAAATTACTCAGATTTTCCGCCGTTTTTCTTAATAATTTCTTCTTGAACAGCTTTTGGAACAGCTTCATAGTGGTCAAATGTCATAGTGAAGACACCCCGACCTTGTGTTGCTGAACGTAGAGTGGTTGCATAACCAAACATTTCAGCCAATGGAACCATTGCACGAACGACTTGTAAGCCGCCGGAACGAGCATCCATTCCTTCTACGCGACCACGACGAGCAGTCACGTGACCCATAATATCACCTAAGTAATCTTCTGGGATAACAACTTCAATTGCCATAATCGGTTCAAGAATCGCTGGATCAGCTTTCTTCGCAGCTGCACGTAATGCCATAGAAGCGGCAACACGGAAGGCTGTTTCATTTGAATCGACATCATGGTAAGATCCGTCGTAAAGTTTTGCTTTAATGTCAACCATAGGATAGCCGGCTAATACACCGTTGTCCATTGATGCTTTCAAACCTGCTTCAACAGCTGGAATGTATTCACGAGGGACAACCCCACCGACGATTGCATTTTCAAATTCAAAGCCGCCGCCTTCTTCGTTTGGTTCGAATTCGATCCATACGTGACCGTATTGACCTTTACCACCAGACTGACGTACGAACTTACCTTCTGCTTGAGTACCTTGACGGAATGTTTCACGGTAAGATACTTGAGGAGCTCCAACGCTTGCTTCAACTTTGAATTCGCGACGCATACGGTCAACGATAATGTCTAAGTGAAGTTCACCCATACCAGCGATGATTGTTTCGCCTGTTTCCACGTCTGTTTCAGCACGGAAGGTAGGATCTTCTTCAGATAGTTTTTGCAAGGCAACACCCATTTTATCTTGGTCTGCTTTTGATTTAGGCTCAATCGCAACTTGGATAACTGGTTCTGGGAATTCCATTGACTCAAGGATAACTGGTGATTTTTCAGCACACAATGTATCCCCGGTAGTTGTATCTTTCAAACCAACTGCAGCAGCGATATCTCCAGCGTAAACTTCAGAGATTTCAGAACGTGAGTTAGCATGCATCTGTAAGATACGACCAACACGTTCACGTTTGCCTTTAGTTGCGTTTTGTACGTATGAACCTGATTGTAAGACACCAGAGTACACACGGAAGAAAGTTAGACGACCAACGAATGGGTCTGTCATTACTTTAAATGCTAATGCAGCAAATGGAGCGCTGTCGTCAGCTGGACGTTCTTCTTCTTCTTCAGTCTTAGGATTGATCCCTTTGATTGCAGGAATATCCAAAGGTGAAGGCAAGTAGTCAAGAACGGCATCCAACAATAGTTGAACCCCTTTGTTTTTGAAGGCTGAACCACATAGAACTGGATAGAATTCAACGTTAACTGTTGCTTTACGGATTCCTTCTTTCAATTCTGCTTCAGTGATTTCTTCACCTTCAAGATACTTCATCGTCAAATCTTCATCAGTTTCAGCAACAGCTTCAACTAATTTTTCATGCCATTCTTGAGCCAATTCTTTGTACTCTTCAGGAATGTCAGTTTCTTCGATTTCAGTACCTAAGTCGTTTGCATAGATTTCAGCTTTCATCTTCACAAGGTCGATGATACCAGTGAAATCATCTTCCGCACCAATTGGTAATTGGATTGGATGAGCATTTGCGTTCAAACGGTCGTGCAAAGTTTCTACAGAATATAGGAAGTCTGCGCCGATTTTGTCCATTTTGTTAGCAAATACGATACGTGGCACACCATAAGTTGTTGCTTGACGCCATACGGTTTCAGTTTGAGGTTCAACCCCAGATTGAGCATCCAGTACAGTTACAGCACCATCTAGTACACGTAATGAACGTTCAACTTCTACAGTGAAGTCCACGTGTCCTGGTGTGTCAATGATATTGATACGATGACCTTTCCAAGCTGCGGTAGTCGCTGCGGACGTGATAGTGATTCCACGTTCTTGCTCCTGTTCCATCCAGTCCATTTGTGAAGCTCCTTCGTGAGTTTCACCAATCTTGTGGATTCTACCAGTGTAATACAAGATACGTTCAGTCGCAGTCGTTTTACCAGCATCGATGTGGGCCATGATACCAATGTTACGAGTGTTGTCTAGAGAAAATTCTCTTGGCATTTCTTCTGTTTCTCCTCTCTTAAATCAAATTAAGCGTACGAATATCTTTCTGCTGACAGTTGTCAAATGCAGAGAGGATTTTACCAACGATAATGAGCAAAAGCACGGTTGGCTTCGGCCATTTTGTGAGTATCTTCGCGTTTTTTCACAGAAGCTCCAGTGTTGTTAGCAGCATCCATGATTTCTTTAGCTAAGCGGTCTTCCATTGTATGTTCTCCGCGAGAACGTGCATAGTTAACAACCCAACGTAAACCAAGTGTTGTACGACGCTCTGGACGTACTTCAACTGGTACTTGGTAGTTAGATCCACCAACACGGCGAGCTTTAACTTCCAAAACAGGCATAATATTTTCCATTGCTTGTTCGAAAACTTCCAATGGATCATTTCCTGTAGATTCTTTGATTGTGTCAAATGCGTTATAAACGATATTTGCAGCAATCCCACGTTTTCCGTCAACCATTACACGGTTGATTAAACGAGTTACTAGCTTTGAGTTATACATAGGATCTGGTAAAACATCGCGTTTTATAGCAGCACCCTTACGAGTCATGCGTAACTCCTCCTTCCGAAAATATGTCTTTTATCTAGTTCGTTTTTTTAAGCTTTAGGTTTCTTAGTACCGTATTTAGAACGGCTTTGTTTACGATCGTTAACGCCGGCAGTATCTAATGCGCCACGCACGATGTGGTAACGTACTCCTGGTAAATCTTTTACACGTCCACCACGCAATAAAACAACACTATGTTCTTGCAAGTTGTGGCCGATACCTGGGATATACGCTGTTACTTCGATCAAGTTAGACAAACGAACACGGGCATATTTACGTAATGCAGAGTTAGGTTTCTTAGGTGTCATAGTACCCACACGTGTGCAGACCCCACGTTTTTGTGGAGAGTTAACGTTTGTTTGAACTTTTTTGAAGCTGTTGTATCCTTTATTCAATGCAGGTGAACCTGATTTTTCCACCTTTGATTTACGAGGTTTACGTACTAATTGATTAATTGTAGGCATTCCTTGTTTCCTCCTTCCTCGATTCGCTTTCTAGTCCCACACATCCTGGTGGTTCTTTTTCGGCGATAAAAAATAATGCATTCTATGCATTCTTTATCAAGCGTACCTTGACACAGTCAGCACGTCTCACTTGAGAGACCTGTTCACAAAGCACCTCAGATAGCATATCACGGTTGGATATACCTGTCAACAACCAGTTGGAAGTTTTTTGGGATATTTTCAATTGGTTTAGTCTTTCTATATTAATAAGAAGAAAAAATCTTTTTGGTCTTTTTTACTCAAAAGAACTATCTTTTTTCACGGGTTCCGATTACAATAGAAGTAACTTAAACGAAGGTGGGATTTTTCGATGAATCTAAAGGAACTGGTAGGCATTGAGGTCGCTAAATATGTGAAGGACGGCATGGTCGTTGGATTGGGTACTGGATCAACAGCATATTATATGGTAAAAGAAATCGGCCGTCGCATGAAAGAAGAAGGACTGAACGTTACGGGTGTTGTTACCTCTTCTACGACTGAAAAACAAGCAACAGAACTAGGCATTCCTTTAAAAGCAATTGATGAAGTGGACCATGTGGATTTGACTATTGATGGCGCAGATGAAATCAGCAGCGACTTCCAAGGAATCAAAGGCGGCGGCGCAGCCTTATTGTTCGAAAAAATCGTAGCAACTTATTCCGACGAATGCATCTGGATCGTAGATGAAAGTAAAATGGTGGATAAATTAGGCAACTTCCCGTTACCAGTTGAAGTAGTTTCATTTGGCAGCCACAACCTGTTCCGTCTCTTTGAAGAAAAAGGCTACAATCCAAAATGGCGCAAAACGGCAGAAGGCGAATTGCTGATAACTGATGGCGGACATTACATTATCGACTTGGCTTTAGACGTAATTGAAGATCCTAAAGCATTGGCTGATGAACTGGACCGTTATGTGGGCGTGGTGGAACACGGTTTGTTTATTGACATGATTTCGCGTGTCGTTGTAGGTACCCCAGACGGACCAAAAGAACTAGTTGTACCTGGCAAATAGGCTCTAAATTTTAAATTCCGCTTCTATCTAAAGGAAAACGATGGAAAAAACGGCGAAAACATTGTACAATGAACCAGGAATTGAAAATTTCAGAAATGAACTAAAGGAGAGAATATTATGCCAAAATTAGTTTTTTCTCGTCACGGACTAAGTGAATGGAACAAATTGAATCAATTTACTGGATGGGCAGACGTTGATCTAGCTCCAGAAGGTGTCGAAGAAGCAAAAGAAGGCGGACGCAAAATCAAAGAAGCTGGAATCGAATTTGATGTTGCTTACACTTCTGTATTGACTCGTGCCATCAAAACTTGTAACTACATTTTAGAAGAATCTGACCAACTTTGGGTACCAACAGTTAAATCTTGGCGCTTAAACGAACGTCACTATGGTAAATTACAAGGCTTGAACAAAAAAGAAACCGCTGAAAAATACGGTGACGAACAAGTGCACATCTGGCGTCGTTCATACGATGTATTGCCTCCATTGATGGAAGCAACTGACGAAGGTTCAGCAGCACAAGAACGTCGTTACTCAATGTTAGACCCTCGGGACATCCCTGGCGGCGAAAACTTGAAAGTAACTTTAGAACGCGCGCTTCCTTTCTGGCAAGATGAAATCGCTCCTGCTTTGAAAGACAACAAAACTGTTTTAGTAGCAGCTCACGGTAATTCATTACGTGCTTTGGCTAAACATATCGAAGGTATTTCTGATGAAGATATCATGGACTTAGAAATCCCAACAGGCCAACCACTTGTTTATGAATTGAACGACGATTTAACAGTAGCGAAAAAATACTACTTATAAGAATAGCTATACCGCTGAGAGTGATCTTGGCGGTATTTTTTTATACTCCAAATTAAAAAAGCAGCCCGTCCCTCAAAGAGTCTGGCTGCAGCAATTATCTATTCATGATTTAAGAAAAACGAAACTTTAGTAGTCAAAAGGTCTATCGCTACATGGTTCTCGCCGCCTTCTGGCACGATAATATCGGCATAGCGTTTGGTTGGCTCGATAAATTGATGATACATCGGTTTGACCACCGACAAATACTGCTCGATAACCGAGTCCAAGGTGCGGCCCCGTTCTTCCATATCCCGTTTGATCCGGCGAATGATGCGAATATCGTCATCAGTATCTACGTAAATCTTGATATCCATCAAATCCCGCAGGCGTTCGTCTTCTAAAATTAGAATTCCTTCCAGAATAATAACTTCCTTAGGCTCCTGCACCACTACTGCTGTACTGCGAGTATGAGCTACGTAGTCGTAAACCGGCTTTTCAATGGCTTCAAAGTTCAGCAGTTTTTGCAGATGTTCAATCAGTAAATCCGTATCAAATGCGAAAGGATGGTCATAGTTCGTTTCCAACCGTTCCTCAAAGCTTAAGTTACTTTGATCTTTATAGTAAGAATCCTGTTCCAGCATCATAATTGAATGATCGGGAAAATTATTGTAAATAGCACGGCTGACGCTGGTTTTTCCGCTGCCGGAACCGCCTGTTACACCAATGATAATTGGCTTGCTTTTCATGAAATACAACCTCTTTCGTGTCTTTGCTACACTCATTATAGCGAAAATCAAGGCAATTGCTATTGCTTTATCAAAATTCTTGCAAAATTTTGTAAAGATCGGTCAATTGGCGGATTTGATACGTAGGCTGAATGACTTCTGCCGGCTTGTTTTGCGGGTTCATCCACACCGTATCAATCCCAGCAACCTGCCCACCTTTAATATCCGAAGTTAACGAATCACCGATAATCACAGTTTCCTTCTTATCAAGATGAGGGATAGCATCAAAAACGATGTCAAAGTATTCCTTCATGGGTTTGTGAACCCCCATCTCTTCGGAAATGAAAAATTTCTTAAAGTAAGGTGCTAGACCAGATTGCTTCAATCGTTGATGCTGTGTTGCCGATACGCCGTTAGTCACTACATATAAATCTTTAGTTTGGCTTAATCGCTGCACGACCTCCAGACCATCTTTGATTAGTGTGTGGCCTTGATTCAAGTAGTAGCGGTAGCGTTCTTCAGTGGCTGGACCATCTACCGTTTTGCCAAAGCCTTCAAAAAAGATACTGAAACGTTTGTTTAGCAGTTCCTGTCTAGAAAGCAGGCCTTGTTCGTGCTCCCGCCAAAAGCCGCGGTTCATTTCCTTATAGGCATTCTTTACCTCTTCATCTAAAGGCACACCCATCTCAGTAAATAGCTTATTCAATGCTTGCTCTTCAGCATCTTGAAAATCCAGCAACGTATCATCAATATCAAACAATAAGGTGTTATACATTTCTATTCCTTCTATCTAAAGTATTTTTTTAACTGCTTCAATTCGCTTTGCGTCAAGGAGCGGTACGTGCCCTGTGCCAGGTCCGGCGGCAGGCGTAAAGGTCCCATCGTCAAACGTTCCAGCTCTACTACCTTTTTCCCGCAGGCTAGAAACATTTTCTTCACTTGATGGAACTTGCCTTCCTGAATGGTTAACGCCACTTCAGAGGCAGTCGGGCTCGCTGCAATAATTTCCAACTCCGCCGGCTGGCAGATAATTCCACCATGGAAAACAATTCCCTTGGCAAAGGCTGCCACATCTTCCTCGATGACTTCTTCATTTACAATCGCTCGATAGGTCTTCTGAACCTTTAGCTTTGGCTGCAGCAGGTCATAACCTAATTGGCCGTTGTCTGTCAGTAGAAGCAACCCTGTAGTATCTCGATCCAGGCGCCCCACCGGATATAGCTCTTTTCTACGATCCGGTTCTGCAATTAATTCCAATACGGTTTGGCAATTGGCATCCTGCTTCGCTGTCACCGCACCTTTAGGCTTATTCAGTAAATAGTACACATGCTCGGTGAACAACTGCTGCCCGTCTACTACAATCTGATGCAGCTGACTATCCACATTGCGCTGCGGGTTCATTTCCACTATATCATCCACTCGCACCCGCTTCATGAGAAACAGTCGCTTCATTTCTTTGCGGGTTGTCTGCAGACGAGACTCAATTAATTTGTCTAAACGCACGTTGAAAACTCCTTTAAGCTTATCGCCATCAATTATACTGGAATCACGGATGAATGCAATCATAGGGTCAAGTCTTTCCAAAAGCTAAAAAATACAGACTCTCTGCAACAGAGAATCTGCATTTTTAATTTCTAACGAAACGCATAGATAATTTCGGTAATCCCCACTAGCATGAAGTAAGCTCCGACTAAAAAGCTTAAAGTCAATACAGAAGAAAGCGGGTTGAACAATAGGAAGATCCCCAATAGAATACCGATAATGTTGATTATCACAGTAAACCAGTAGTATCCGTTACTGAAGGCCCGGGCACTGCCTGCTGTTACTAAGCCTAAAATAGAATCAAACAGGAACCAAAAAGCAAAGATAAACGGCAAGGTGATTACACCAACGCCAATATTAAATAGTAAAAGTACCCCGATGATGATATCAATGATCCCGATTACAATCGGCATTTTGCTTTGATAACCGGTTAATTCCTTCACCTTGTTTCGGACAAAGATTTCGTAGATTCCCTTAATGATAGCAAAAGCCCCAATAACGATCACGATCGCTACCAGATTCCCAACTGGGTCTTGAAATGAAAGCAAGGCCACGATAATAAATAGAACGCCTAAAATCAGCGAGCTCCAGTTAAATCCTCGATTTTGTTTTTGTGTATCCATAATTTATTCCTCTCCTCTCATAAAAACCTTAGCACAAGCGAAATTTTTCGTCAGTTTTCGTGCTTCAAAAATGCTTTTTCGTATTTTTTGCTGAAATATCCAGATTATTTTCATTTAAAACCGCTTTTCCTTGCAATTTGTTAAAAAAAGCGTTAGTCTTTAATTAGATCGTAAATTTCTGCGATCTGCTAAGTGAATACAAGGTTTCTCATACACAGCGTAATGACCTGGTAGAGAAAGTTGAACCTAGACTTTTTTTAGACAGTTGCGCTTGCGACTGTCTTTTTGCGTATTTTCGCAAAACCATCGTGCTGAGAATAACCCGTCACTTTAAGAGATCTGGCTGTAAACCAGCAGTCAGTGACATTTTAAGGAGGAATTTGGTTATGGCAGTAACATTGAAAGTAGAAGAAAGAGCAACTCGTCCCCGTTCCCTACGCAACAAGCTACGTCACGAAGGTAAAATCCCTGGAGTCGTTTATGGCTACCAAGTGGAAAACACAGCGATTGCAGTAGAAGATCATGAACTAATGAGACTTTTACGGGAAAACGGCGCAAACACCGTCTTCTCAATGGATTTGAATGGTAAAAAAGTAAACACTTTGCTTCATGATTACCAATCTGAAACATTCACTCGTGAATTTACCCACGTTGAGTTCTTATCAGTAGATATGGCAGAAACAACTGAAGTTGAAACTGAAATCGTCTTAGTCGGCGAAGCAGCTGGTGTGAAAGCTGGCGGTACTTTGGCACAAACATTGTACACTATCGTTGTTTCAGCAACTCCAGACAAATTGCCTGAAAACATCGAAGTAGACATCACTGACTTGCAAATTGGTCAATCAATCACTGTTGGTGACTTGGCTGCCCATGCAGACTACACTGTTATCACAGATGCTGAAGAACAAGTAGCGGCTATCCAAGGCGCTCAAGAAGAATCAGCAGAACTTGAAGTTCCTGGCGAAGCAGCAGAACCTGAAGTTATTGGTGAAACTGAAGCTGAATAATCTTAATACAAATAAACAGAGGCTGGTTCTTAGGAATCAGTCTCTTTTTGTCCTTCAGCCACGCCCAAACCCCTCCCTCGACCCGTAGCAAATGTTTGTCTTTTCCTATAAAAAGCTTTACAATAAGTCACTACAAAGGCAAGGTTCCGTGAATTGCGCTATAATTAATTCATATACCTGTTCCGCGAAGGAGGACAAAACATGTTTGAAACATTTGATGCAAATAGAAGTCGTTATGCCTCGGTCGGTGTAGTCTCCAGCTTGCCTGGTGAATTAATAGACAGCATTTGGTTTATTATTGATTTGGATTTAAAAGGCTTGATTCCATTAGACAATATGTTGACATTTGATCTTGAAAATAAAAAAGGGCATGTGACGATGCACTTTTACCAAGACGGCAGCGAAGTGGAGATGGATATTGATCTTCCATTTGTCTACTCCAATGAATTCCCGGCAGAAGTTTACGCATACGATGACGGCACCCGTCAAACTATCCTGCTCCCTAGTGAAATTAGACAACGTTAAATATTAAAGGCTTCGAAAACTCGGGCAGCTTCGGAGCATCGATTTCAAAAAGCCAAACATCATGAATATTACAAAAGGAACTTCTTTTCTTATGAGTTTCTTTAGCTATTGAAAAGGCGTACTGGAGGCATTTACAACTGCTTCTAGTCCGCCTTTTTGTAATTTCTTTATAATTCAAGATTAACGCTTGCATTGTGCAGGTTCTGTGGTAATATCTAGTGAGCAATTTTCATGAAAGGAATGAAAAACGATGAAAGAACTTACGCGCGGAAATCCTGCAAAATTGATTTTGTTTTTTACGATTCCATTGTTAGCCGGTAATGTCTTGCAGCAATTTTACAATATGATAGATATGATCATCGTGGGTCAGACACTTGGTAAAGATGCCTTGGCCGCTGTTGGAGCAACCGGGAGTGTCAGCTTTTTGATTATCGGGTTCGCCCAGGGATTAACATCCGGTCTTTCGATTATCACTTCCCAGCGATTCGGCGCCAAAGATGAATTAGGCGTTCGCAAAAGCTTCGCCGCATCTGTACTGATCAGTGTAGCCGTAACTGTCGTTTTAACAGCACTTAGCCTCTTGTTTTTACGTCCGCTGCTTTTAGTCATGCAAACACCGCCGGAAATTTTGGATCAAGCCCAAGCGTTTATTTCCATTATTTTAGCAGGGATTTTTGCGGCAATGATGTTCAACCTGTTGTCTAACATGATTCGTGCCCTAGGTGACAGCCGAACACCGCTAATCTTTTTAGCCCTTGCCGTTCTCGTGAATGTGGTTCTGGATATCGTCTTCATTACTCAATTTAATTCAGGAATCGCTGGTGCCGGTTATGCAACCGTGATTGCCCAAGTGATCGCCAGCCTATTGTGTCTGGTTTACATTCGCAAACGGATCCCGCTGTTACAAATTGGCCGGAAACATTTTGCCCTATTAGATAAAAAAGAAATTCGTACTCACTTAAACGCAGCTTTGCCAATGGGCTTCCAATCTTCTATTATCGCGATTGGTGCTGTCGTTTTGCAATCTGCTTTAAACAGTTTAGGTACTGATGTAGTTGCTGCCCAAGCTGCAGCTGGCCGGATCGAACAATTTGCCATCCTGCCAATGATGTCCTTTGGGATTACCATGGCTACCTTCACTGCTCAAAACTTTGGGGCTAGACAATATGGTCGTATCTTAACCGGGATTAAGCAAAGCTTGATTATGAATATCCTGTTTAGCTTACTAGCTGGTTTCTCAGTGATTTTCTTTGGTCATTACCTAGTGGCCTTGTTCGTAGATAAGGGTGAAACCCAAGTCTTCCAATTGGCGCAAGTCTACTTCAACATTAGCGGCGTCTTGTATGTGATTTTAGCTGTTCTGTTCATCCTGCGTTATACCTTACAAGGATTAGGACAGGCAAAAATTCCAACCTTTGCTGGGATTATGGAACTATTAATGCGTTCGTTCGCAGCTATCATCTTGACTGGCTTGTACGGCTACCCTGGTGCAGCCTTCGCTTCACCACTAGCTTGGATCGGTTCGGTGTCGGTATTGCTGCCATCAACCATTAAAGCCATTCGCAAGCTGAAGGAATTAGAACGTCAACAAAAAGCCGAAGAACTTGGTTTGCCGGAAGAAGAACACAAACCAGTTACTTCAACAAATTAATTAATCGAGAGTCTGAAATCTGCTGCAGGTTTTAGGCTTTTTTTGTTGTATTTGGCAAGCTATAATAAAGGCAACAATAATTGGAGTAGTATCTCTAGCTAGAAAAAGCTGTCGTGAGCCTACGACAGCTTTTTCGTCTCAATTTTTGGTTAATAAGCTTTTTTTACAAACTTTCTCTAACTCTCTTAAGTAGTTCACAATGCCAAATAGCTGTGCTTCATTGAATCGCTTAATAAATTCAGACCCAATGATTGCTCCGTCAGCTCCATTAGCCAGAATACTAGCAACATCTGCTGGTGTTTTCACTCCAAATCCGACAAATACAGGCAGCTGTGTGTGCTCCTTTATATAGGGCAGCAACTTAGTGTAATCGTCAGGTAATTGTTCGAACTCCCCAGTTTTGCCTTCGCCAGACACGATATAAACGAACTGCGAACTACTGGCTAATAGCTCATTAACTGTTGCTTGATCCAAATTATTGGTAAATATATGAACAAGTCCGGAATAGTCCGTTTCTTCTAACTCTTTATCTACGCACAAAATTGCGTCATACAGTCTAGTGGGTAATCGTCCCAATTGAAAATGTTCGATCCCCTCGCAATAAGTCATCAAGATTACTTTAAAATGATATCTTCTTCTCACTTCCTTTAGAACCGAAGCAATTTCTTCTTGCGTCAGCGTTGGAAAAACCAATTCTTGTGTATTCCTTACCACTCCACCATCTAAGTGAGGATTTTTGACAGGGATTCCAATTTCAACATAACCCACTTGAAACTGTTCAATTACATCCAATATCTCAAAAAATTTCTCCCTAGACGGGTAATTAATGGTTACGTACAATACGAGATTATTCATTAAGCACCTCCAAACAGTTGCAAGAACCAACCAAGAATCGGACCATAAACCGTATAATCTGTTTCGCTCAAAATACGCATGATCGGTGCATAGCTACCGACCATCGGTAATAAGAAGGCTTGACCAAAGATCAAAATGAAACCATTCGCCAATGAACCCATAATCGCCCCTCTACGTCCACCATGGGCATTTCCGAAAATCGCCGTTGCTGCTCCTGTGAAGAAGGTAGGAATCAATGCTGGAAAAACAACTACTGGATAATTCAATGCTCCTAAAATAAGCATACCTGCTAAGCCAGAAACTAAACTGCATAGGAACCCAACAATAACCGAAGTCGGATAATTTGGAAACAGTAGTGGAATATCTAAACCAGGTTTAGAATTAGGAATAATTTTATTGGCAATTCCGTGAAAGGCTGGGATAATTTCCGAAAGCATCATTCGTACCCCGGTAATGATTACAGTAATCCACATTCCGAACTCTACGCCACGCAATAAAGAAAAAACAATAACATCTTGTCCGCCAGTGATATTTTCCATCGTCCAGCTAGGCGATGCTATAATACTAATTAATAGAAAAAGAACTGTCATAACGATTGTTAAAGCGATAGTCATTTCACGCAAGAAGTTCAGTTTCTTTGGTATTTCCATCTCTTCCAAATCATGTTCCTTGTTTCCGAAAGCTTTGGCTAACAGTGTAGCTACTAGTAGACCTGACGAACTTGAGTGAGCCAAGGTGAAGCCTTCTCCTCCTTTGACTCCCTTGATACAAACTGCCACATAGGCACATGAAAAGGTCATGTACAATCCCAGTAAAATTGATCCAATTGCAACAATCCCGGTAAATGGCAACGTAGTTCCGAATTTCAACAAAGCTGCAATTAGTCCTGCAAAGAAAAAGGATACATGGGCTGATAGATGGACATATTTGAATCGGGTAAATCTAGCTAACAGTAGGTTGATTAAGAAACCAAAAGCAAAAATCAAAGCCATTTCTGTCCCAATATCTGCAAGACTTTCGGCTTGTGCGGCTCCAATGTCCGCTGAAAAACTCTGCATGTTAAAAATCTTTGAGATCATTTGCTGCAAAGGCAGTAGTGCGCCACCTAAAGTTTGACCACCAACATTGATCATTGTAAAACCAATCATTGTCTTAATCGCGCTTGGTAAAATTTGATCCCACGTCTTTTTCTGCGCGATCATTCCGACAACAACTACCATCCCTATAATAAAGACAGCCTGACTCAGTACATTATTGACAATATATAGAAATACAGACATCCCCTTTGCCCTCCCTAATCTTTAATAGTTAACAATAGCTGCTCTTTCAAATACTCTTTATCCATCATGTTATCGATGCGGATGATTTTTGCCGAAGAATCCCGTAATGTATCCGCAAAGTCAGATGTGGTAATCAAAATATCATAGCTGTTCGGATCCACTGACCCAATATCAGCCGCATCCACTGTTGCTTCAATTTTCTCGTCATCTAAAATTTGCTGAGTGAATAAACGCATCATCATACTGCTTCCTACTCCAGCTCCACAAACGGTTACGATTTTTAACATTTTATTTTCCTCCTTCTACAATATCCATAATCTCTTTTTTGTCTTTAGCATTAATAAAACACTCAATATTTTCTTCTGACGATAAAATTTCAACTAGTTCTGCTAGAGCCTTTAAATGCGTCTGATGATCAATTGCGCATAAACCAATAACAATCTTCACCGGATCATTCTTGGGGTGCCCAAAAACAACCGGTTCCTTCAACGTAACAATGCTAAAGCCAACATCCAACGCACCCTCTTCTGGACGTGCATGAGGCATTGCAATGCCTGGTGCTATAACAATATAAGTACCATTTACTTCTACATTCTCAATCATGCCATCGATATAAGCACTAGTCGCCAAACCTTTGTTAACTAAAAGCTCTCCGCTTCTTTTAACTGCTTCGTCACGATTTTTGGCTGAATAATTGAGATCAATCAACTCTGGGGTCAGTATTTCCTTAAGCATAGGCTGATACTCCTTCTTCTCTCGGGATTGGGATAAATTCAAATAAGTAGTAAGTTCATTCGATAAGCTTTTAGCTTCCTGAATATTCAAGTCTGTATACTTTTTTACAATGGCTAGCAAATGATCCACATTCACCTCATGGAAAATGGGTTTTACAAATCGATGAATGCTCTCACGATCTTCATCCGATAAATAGGGATTTACTTGAACAACTGGCACACTTTTTAATTCTAAAGGAATAGTGGTGACAACTAGATCAACTTTATGATCTGACAACCATTTGATGCCTTCTCTAGCGCCAAAAGTGCCCACTACCTCTACCTGAAAAGTATTTTTGATTTTACTTTTCAGAATTTCGGAAGTACTGATTCCAGCGTTACAGATAATTACTATTTTAGTTTTTTTAGGCACAAAGAACTTTTTTCGTTCTAAGGAAGCCGCAAAGAATAAGGTAAAGAAGCTGATTTCCTGATCAGAAAATTCTACTTTTAATTCCTTTTCTATTAGCAAGATATGCTTGCAGATTGAACTATGCAGCAAGTAATAATTATCCAGCACGTAATCATACATCGGATTTTCAATCGTTTCTTTAGCAAGGGTTCTTTTGTAGGCTGGCCGTAAATGGTTCAGCAAGCCTTCATAAAGCTTTTGATCGATAGTAAAATCAATTTCCGAAAAATCTTGATCAACTGCGGTAATAAATTGTTCAATAATCAAATTAAAAGTCAGCCACTTATCCGTCATTAACTCCTGATTCTTAGTAATTGATGCTTCAGATAACTTATTGGCTAAGTAGAGCAGTTCTTCTTCACTGATTGCTAGACTGAACAGTTTGGAAACTTGTTCTTTCCTAGTTAGCAGAATTTGTTCTTCCTTGTTGTAAATATCTTTTTCTTCCAGCAACTGAATCGATTTTTGTACTTCTAATCGTTTCATAGTCACCCAGAAATGCAATTTGACCTTTTGAAAAGACTGATCACTTAATTGGATACCGATCATTTCATTGACTTCTTCAATTAGTCGATCAATTTCAGCTAAGCTTGCTTTTTCCTTCTCAAAACCAGTACTCTCAAATAGCAAAGGATCTTGTTCTAGTGTAGCAACCAAAAGATTACGGATTTTCGCTTCCTCTCCGATTACTTTGTAACCTTTAAAGGGAATTGTTTCTAAAACAATCTCATTCTTCACCAGTTCTTTACGAACCGAGCGCAAATCGTTTAGCAAAGTGTTTTTAGAAACCAATGTGCGCTGCAACAAGTCCTCTGAACTAAAATTGTCTGGCAGAAGCAAAACTGATTCTAAGATTCGGATTTTTCTAACCCGTTTATCGCTGTTGATAAAGTCACTGTCCTTGAACAGAATTTTTTCAATATCAACAGGCGTTTCATTCACATAAAGAATGTGACCTTTCTCAATCATTATTTCTGTTGCATCTACTGTTTTTAGCAGTTCATTCAATTTGTCTATGTCATTGTAAATAGTTCGGGTACTAACCTGAAAGCGAGCGGCCAACTCGCTAATCTGAAAACTTGATGTTTGTTTTGCTAGTAAACTATATAAATTTGGTAATCGATTATCCATAGGTCTTCCTCCTGCTCTTAGTATAAAGGATGTAAAAGCCCAACAAAAAGAGCAGTTCATTTCAAAATTTTTGAAATGAACTGCTCTGGTACTATTTATAGACAACACAATTACTCTTTCAACAGCTGACTGCTCTCAATTCTTTGACTAATTTCATCGGCGGATAATTCGTGAAGCTTTTGAAATCGCGAATTAGGTGGGCTTGGTCATAGTAGCCTAGTTTGATGGCTACATCGGCTAGATTCCCGGCAATAGACATTTCGTTTAACTCCTTCAAGCAATTTTGAAAACGAATCACGCGACTGTATTTTTTAGGCGGAATGCCGATCTCTGTTTTGAAAAGCTGTTCGCTATAGCGCTTCGTATACCCCATCTCCTGTTCTACTCGATTTAGAGAAAACTCCTCACTATTGTCGCATAACAGAATCGATAGACATTCAGTCGACAATGTATCTCGCTCATGATGAATTAATTCGGCGGTGTGACGAAAGAACGTCTTTTTGCGTTCTTCAAAATCGGCGGCTTGGCTGATCATTAATGCCAGATCATCTGTCAGAGAAAAGACTTCCTCGACAGTGGAGGTCTTATTCACGTAATCTGAGGCATGACCATTTCGATACTTTAATCCAATATTTGAGAAGGGTTTTATTCCAAAATAAGTTGTATTTGCAGCCAGGGATAATTCCAGCGGTTCGGTGCACAGGCCTGACATCCAGGACTTGGGGGCATCTGGTGTGCACTCAAAAAGAAAGTTCACACAGGCATCAGGAAAAAGCATGACCCGACATGGGGCGTCTTTAACCGTAAACTGATAAACAATGCCCTCACGTTTTAAAATTTCCGGGTTCCAGCAAATCATTTCCTCCCGGTAGTTTTCGATCGCTTTATTTTCACTGATGAAAGGCTGAAAGGGGGTTGAAATCACAGAAAAATTTTGTTTGTTCATGAATTTCATGCTCCATATCGCTCCTTTTTAAAACTTTAGGATACCTTCATTTTATCACGGAAAGCGGTTAAAACAGGGCTGTTTTTTCACTGCTTTATTTAGACTTTGTAAAAAAATCGGATTATTTATAATTGCATACAGGAAGCAAGAACTGGTCGGTACTGACCCAGTTCCTGCTTCCTTTATTCTTACTTTATAAAGTGGTAAAGCATTTAGAGATGATTTTCCAATCGCCGTTGGCATCCTTTAATAGATGGAAATGATCCTCCAGCTTACCATCGCCGAAAAATCCGGTTTCGTAGACAGTCGCTTCTGCGATATTACCAGTCACTTGCAAATTGGTAATTTCTGCTTTATACGGATCGCCGCTTTCCTTCATTGCAGGCTTTGAACCCACGTCTTCAATAAAAGGTGTTGGATTAGCAATCATTAAGTCTGGTCCCATATAGCCGGTCATGATCGCATCAGGATGAAAGACCCCCTTCAGCATGTCGGTATTTGCGGTAAAGGTTCCTTCGATATAATTTTCCACTACTTTTCTAACTGCTTGTTCACTCATCATAATCCTTCTTTCTTTCATTATATTAGGAAGCACTGTCACCAATGCTTAATCCTTTAATTTCAATAGCTTCGCTGCATTGTGGTAAAAGACCTTCTCCATCGCTTGCGGATTGTCGGCTAAGGCCGTTTTGACTTCTTGGATCGAATATTTGAAGTTGCCGAAAGGATAATCCGTTCCAAACAAGACACGATCTTCCCCTAAAAGCTCAACCCCTTTTTTAATCAGGTCGGCATTACAGAAGGTGGTATCGGTATACACGTTGTCTAAGCCTTTGGTATTCTTGGCAAAATCTTCTGGCCAGCCGCAGCAGTGAGCGGCAATCAGGTCGTAGTTCTTAAAGCGCGGCGCAAAATCGTAAAAATATTGCGGATCGCCAAATTCTGGATTTTGCGGATAATTGGTATCTGGTCCATAATATTGCCCAATTCCCACATGGAAAATAATTGGCAGGTCAGCTTTTCCGAACAGGTCTACGGCTGCTTCAACTTTAGGATTTTCCAAGCTGATATTTTGTAAAATTGGATGAACCTTCAAAGCTTTGGCGCCTTTTTTAATGTCCGAAAGCAGTTTTTGTTCCATTTCTGGTATGTCCAAATCAAAATTAGCACAAGTAAACGGAATGAAGCGATTGTCTAATTTGGATACAGCTAAATACTCTTCAAAGCTGGTATTTGGCAACACTGGCAAAAGACAAGCATAAGCGATATTGTTTTCTGTCATGTCACGACCAAAGTTTTCCATAGTACATTCCCAAACCCGATACTGACCAGCATCAATCAGCTGCTGCAGTGCTTCCGGGCTCTCTGGGAAGAACGGCATATTGTAGCCGGATTCTTCAAAAGGAATAAATGGATCCACGTAATCCCCTTTTTTGTAATTGGTTTTAAAGGTAATGCTTCTATTCTCATGAAAAATATCTCCCACATGAGTATGGAAATCAATAATTTTCATTGTCGTTCTCCTTGTCTAATTTAGTCTTCTAAATGCAGAATCTTCGCAGCATTTTCATAAAATACTTTGTTCATAATTCGTTCATCATCAGCAAAAGCCCGCTTCACTTCTTGAATCGAATACTTGAAGGTACCAAATGGATAGTCAGTGCCGAACAGGATTTTATCTTCGCCGATGTACTGCACCCCTTTTTGCATCAATTCAGCTGAACACATCGTAGTATCGGTGTACACGTTATCTAAGCCTTTAGTATTTTTCGCAAAGTCTTCAGCCAATAAGCAGCAGTGAGCAGCAATCAATGGATATTTGCTGAAACGCGGCGCAAAATCATAGAAGTATTGCGGATCACCAAAGTCTGGATTCGTTGGATAATCCTTATCTGGTCCATAGTAAGCGGTGATCCCTACGTGGAAAATGGTCGGGATATTCGCTTTACCGAAAACCTCCACCGCAGCTTCTACTTTTGGATCTTCCAAGCTGACATTTTGTAAAATCGGATGGATTTTTAAGCCTTTTGCTCCGCGTTTAATATCCAGCTCCAATTTCTTCTCTAATTCAGGAATTTCTAAACTAAAGTCTGGGCAAGTAAATGGAATAAAACGATCATCCAATTTAGAAACAGCTAAATACTCCTCAAAGCTGGTGTTAGGCAGCACTGGCAGTAAGCAAGCATAATCCACTTGATCTTCGGTCATGTCGTTGGCAAAGTTTTCCATGGTACATTCCCAACAGCGATATTGGCCGGCATCAATCAAGCGTTGATGGTCTTTTTGGTCCTTCACGATCAATGGTTTGGTGTAGCCTGAACGCTCAACTTCAATAAATGGATCTTCATAATCGCCTTTTTCAATGTTGGTTTTGAAGGTGATGCTGCGGTTTTCGTGGAAAATGTCTCCTACGTGAGTGTGAATGTCTAAAATTTTTGTCAATTTTTTCTCCTCCTAATCTATTCTGGTACAGGTGGTTCACTAGCATTTTTAGCGGTACTGGTTTTAATACTCCAAACAATGGTAATCACGGTCAAGATGGCTAAGAAAACAACACTGGTTAAAAAAACGGTACTGTCATCAGCATTCGGAATCATTCCAGCCAAAGCATTAATAATTAAAGGCGAGGCTGCTGCACCAACTGAGGTGAAGGCCATGTAGCTGCCCATAGAACTAGACATCTGTTCTGGTGTTGCAGTTTCTGAGATTGCTTGAATCCCTAAAGGAATCGACAACGAGAATCCGATACCAGCCGTGATTGCTGCTAAGAAGACCGTCACGATACTTGGCGAAATCACCAGCAGCAAATACCCAACTGCTGTCACTGCACAGGCAAAGGACAGGACGAAGCGATTGATTACCTTGAAGAAGGCTGGGAAAACAAAGCCTCCGACAACTCCGGCTCCGGTACTTAATGACATTGCCAACGCAACCGTCGCTGAATCCCCTAAGCCCATTGACGCAATATATAATGAAGCATTCAATGAGAAGGTGGCATAGCCGATACAAAACAGACAGATTAACAAACCAATCATGTACACGGAGACAGGTACTTTAGCTTTCGGTGCATCTTGAGCGGCAGCAGCTTCTCGCTTAGGAGCAACTGCTTCAGATGGCAGCCATAACAATACGATAACCATTGTGATCAAGATAATGCCGAAAGTCCAATATCCTTTAGACCAGGAATTTTTGGCCAACATACCTGCAACCATCATCATTACTACTGACCCGCCATTCTGGAAGGCCGTCTGCATACCGTACATCTGACTGCGTTCTTCCCCTTCGAACAATTCAGTCGAGATATTACTGATAGTGGTCATCAAGGTTCCTTGTCCTACCCCGATCAATAAGCTGGAAGCATAGATATACATCAGCTTATCATGTAGGAATACTGGCAGCAGACCGCCAACTAACATAATGGCAAGAGCAAACAATACAATGTGCTTTTTGTTCAAATGATTGCCTAACACGCCGGCCAATAGCGTCGCTGGGAAAGAGGCCACCATGCCAAAGGTCATCACCATCTGAATCGCCGTCAAACTAGCATCTGGAAAACTCTGGGCAATATTTGCCAATACTGTGGAAGCAATCATGATCGCCATTACTACAAATGACTGAGACAATACCGCGGCTTTTATTTTGATATTTTTCACCGTTTTTCCTCCTCGTATCTTGGATTGTCCACCTGCGGAAAACAGGCGAACTATTTCGTACAGATCATGGCTTCCTTAAAGCAGCCCAAGCCACTTCTATACGAATGAGCTGAGGTACTTAGCTCGGTCGTTCCGCTTGTTGGAGGAAACCTTGTCTGACAATTTTCATGGTTCTTTTGGTTCATTTACTAGTAAATCCCTTAAGTATTTTTATTTTTCAGCAACCCGGCTGCAGTCCAGGCCACTGGTGTATCCTTAAATAATATCCATTGTGGCAGAATAGCCGACATGAACAACTTTTCTTACATCCGGAAGCCCTAATGTAACCGCCGATTAGCAGGATAATTTACCAGCCATGTGAATCCGCCAGGGCGAAAATACGATTGCGAAAAGTTCTATTTCTAAATTTTTTAGGCTAAATAAGTGCAGGTATTTTCTCAACTTTTTTCTTCTTTCAGTTTTCATTTGCCTGCCGCACCTAATGTTCGCGCTTACATTTAACTATTGAAAAATTCGAGGTCTGTTGTAAAGGATGGTACTGGCCTATCTGATACTCTCCAATAAAGATTGCCAGTGGCCATCCCTCAACAACTCCTCAGAATGTTGAATGTTTATACCTTAAGATGATAAACATCCCTTTCTTCTATTTCATTGTAACAACGATCCGTTTGATAAAATTGTAAAAAAGAGAACTCCTCCTCACTCTAGTGTTTAGAGGAAGGAGAAGTTCTCATTCGTTTAATTTAAAAAGTTTTCACAGAGTGGTTTGCGGCTAGTTTCTTTCTGTTAACCTAGTCTTCCGGGCCTGCCCCACAATCAATGGAACAGTCTCATAGACCACTTCGCTGTATTCTAAACCAAACCAGCGCTCTGGCGAGACGGCTAGCCGTTTGATTGCTAGTCGTGCCTGCATGACTTGGCGGTCCCATTTGGCAATTTCCGTCATCATGGACAATTCTTCTTGAATCAACACGAAACGGAAGTCTCCTACTTGGCGGCCAGGAGTTAAAGAATAATGCTGCGGCTGTTCAGGCAAACGGCCTTGCTTCATTAAATCCTGAATGATTTGGCGTAAGTACACGTTAACGTCCTGTGACATCCGGAAGCCAAGGTACAATTTCACCTTCACGATAAAGTCAGTTCCCATCATATCTACCGAGAATTCTTCGGTATAGGGCTCATCGGTTACTTCTACATTCACGAACCAGTAGACCTTCGCCCGTTTCAAACGTTTGTCCAAAATTGAATAAATGAACTGTTGGGGAATTTGGTCGCCTTTCAGCTTAGGTACCAAAAAGACCACGTTAGTTTGGTAATAAGGGATGCGATCGTCTTCATGCAACTCCTGCAGCTGTCCCATGTAATCTCGGAAATCGACTTCTTGACTGGTATTTTCCTGAATTCGATTGCTGCGGTGCCAAATGTACATCAGTCCTAAAATCACCAGCGCCATGCCAACTGCCACGAACCCGCCGTGGAAGAACTTGGTCACGCTGGAAATAAAGAAAAAGGTTTCCAGGAAGCCGAAGAAAATCACCATTAAATAAGCCAAGAATTTAGAAACCTTTTGCTGGATCATGTAATGATACAACAAATACGTCGTCATCAGCATCGTCACGGTAATCGACAGACCGTAAGCTGCCTCCATGTGGCTAGAGGTTCTAAAGGTCACCACTACCAGCGAACAGGCCGCCCACAAAATAAAGTTCACGGCCGGAATGTACATTTGCCCAATCGAACTGCCGGGATAAAAAATCCGTAATCTTGGCAGAAGCTTCAATTTGATCGCTTCGGAAACCAGCGTAAATGATCCGGAGATCAAGGCTTGAGAAGCAATAACTGCTGCGATAGTCGCAAATATTACGCCGAAAACGATCCAGCCATCCGGTAAAATTTGGAAGAAAGGATTCAAGTTTTCCATATTTTCATAGGCCGGGTTGCCTTTAGCGTGAATAATCCAGGCAGCTTGGCCAGCATAGTTTAGCATCAAACAGCTGAAAATATAGGGCCAGCTAAAACGAATATTCTTTTTACCCACATGCCCCATATCTGAGTACAACGCTTCAGCCCCAGTGGTCGCTAGGAAGATACTCCCTAAGATAAAGACACCCATCTTATTTTCCGGGCTGAACAATAAATGAATCGCGTAATAAGGATTCAACGCGCGGATCACTGACCAGTCGTAAGGGATATTGATCAATCCCATGACACCAAGGAAAGTGAACCACAACAGCATGATCGGTCCGAAGGCTTTTCCGACGAAATCCGTCCCAAATCGCTGAATCAAGAAAAGAAACAGCAAAATAACCAGCGTGATAATCACGATAATGTTTTGATTATTACCAAAGCGATCGTAAAAATCAGGGATACCTCGCAGCCCTTCAATCGCTGTCGTGACGGTTACGGCCGGCGTCAACACACCATCAGCCAGCAAGGCAGCCCCGCCGATCATGGCTGGGATAATTAAATACTTCCCGCCTTTACGGACTAATGTATATAAAGAGAAAATCCCGCCTTCACCGTGGTTGTCGGCATTCAGGGCGATAATTACGTATTTTACGGTGGTCAGCAGCATGACTGTCCAGAAAACCAGAGAAACGACTCCGATAACAAAGTCATTCGTAACAGAAGAAAGGCCGCCATTTTCCATTAAGATAGCCTTCATAACGTACAGCGGACTAGTTCCGATATCGCCGTACACCACGCCCATCGCGACTAAAAGCCCCGCGACCGATAATTTTTTAACATGACTCTTCTTTTCCAATTCCTACACTCTCCTCTTACAGATGACTCAATCTATGGAAACTCATTTTTCGGTTGGGAAAAATGAGGAGATGTTGCTGGGTGTTTTGGGTGAGTTTAATATTTGCTGGGCAGTACGATCAAGTTTCTAGATACCTTTGTATGGTGCAGGGCTGGTGGCAGCTAGTTCCAAATAAGGTATTCATTTTTTCAAAAACCGAAAAAATGAGTCTGATCGTCATACGCATATCATTCTGCTAAACAGTTTGGAACGAATACTATCTATACCTTTAGGTTAGATGGTTCGCTTTGAGCAAACTGCGAAAAGCAGAACTGGCAAAAAAACAGACCTAAACAACAGCATTATACTGTCGTTTAGGTCTGGCAAATTATCTTTTAGACCAGTGTTAGTACACTAGTTGTTGATCTAAAAGCATAGAGACTCTATGTCGCTACTCCCCTAAAACATATCCGTATTATGGGCGTAGTTTTGTCTTTTGTCAAAGGATATGTGAATGAATTTGAAAAAATTATTTTTCTTCCTTCTTCGCTTCATCATCTTTTAACATTGCTTTGCGAGAAGCGTTGACGCGGCCTTGACGGTCGATCTCAGTTACTTTGACTAAGACTTCGTCACCCATCTTCACAACATCTTCTACTTGTTTCACACGTTCGTTCGCAAGTTGAGAGATGTGTACCAAGGCA
The DNA here is from genome assembly GCF_017377575.1 of Candidatus Enterococcus moelleringii. Classification (GTDB taxonomy): domain Bacteria; phylum Bacillota; class Bacilli; order Lactobacillales; family Enterococcaceae; genus Enterococcus_A; species Enterococcus_A moelleringii. The sequence goes on along the minus strand of NZ_JAFREM010000011.1, from coordinate 42,823 downwards.
TCCTTGCCTTTAATCAAGTTAACGAAGGCACCGAATTTTTCAATGCGGACAACTTTACCTAAGTAAACTTCGCCGACTTTGACTTCTTTGGTTAATTCTTCGATGATCTTGATGGCTTTTTGGATCATTTCAGCATCAGATGACGCAATGCTCACTTGACCTTCTTGGTCGATATCGATCTTCACGCCGGTTTCATCAATGATACCATTGATCGTGTCGCCGCCTTTACCGATAACGGTTTTGATCTTATCAGGGTCGATTTTGATCATTTCAATCTTAGGAGCATATGGGCTTAATTCTTTACGAGGTTCAGCCAATGTGTTGGTTAAGTTTTCTAGAATTTCCATACGAGCTTTTTTCGCTTGGGTCAAAGCTTCTGTTAGGATTTGTTCAGTGATCCCTTGGATTTTAATATCCATTTGCAACGCAGTGATGCCGTCTTTTGTTCCGGCTACTTTAAAGTCCATGTCGCCTAGGTGATCTTCTAGTCCTTGGATATCAGTTAAGATGGTGTAGTTTTCGCCATCAGATACCAAGCCCATTGCAATACCGGCAACTGGTGCTTTAATCGGCACACCAGCATCCATTAATGCCAATGTTCCAGCACAGATACTTGCTTGAGAAGATGAACCGTTTGATTCCAATACTTCCGCAACTAGACGGATTGTGTAAGGGAAGTCTTCTTCACTAGGGATAATTTGTGACAAGGCACGTTCACCCAAAGCTCCATGTCCAATTTCACGGCGGCCAGGACCAAAGGCACGGCCAGTTGAACCCACTGAGAATTGTGGGAAATTGTAATGATGGATGAAACGTTTAGAATCTTCAAGTCCCAAACCATCAATGATTTGATGTTCGCCTAATGGTGCTAACGTACATACTGACAAAGCTTGTGTTTGTCCCCGGGTAAATAGGCCAGAACCGTGAACCCGTGGCAATACACCAACTTCAGAATCCAATGCACGGATTTCATCTAATTGACGGCCATCAGGACGGATTTTATCAATTGTGATTAATTCGCGAACCACATCTTTTTCAAGATCTTCGGCGATTTGTTTTACTTCTTTAGTTAATTGATCCGCATCTTCGTGTTCCGCAAATTTCTCTGCATACACTTCTTTAACGGTCTCTTTAACTTTTTCGATCTCGTCTTCACGAGCCAATTTTTCTTCAGTCATAACAGCAGTTTTCATTGTTTCGTAGTAGCTGCCAAAGATTTCTTTCTTCAAGTCAGCGTCTACTTGCAACAATTTAACTTCCATTTTAGGTTTGCCAACAGCAGCAGTGATTTCTTCTTGGAAAGCAACCATTTCTTTAATGGCTTCAAAACCAAACATCAAAGCACCTAACATATCTTCTTCAGAAACTTCGGCAGCACCTGATTCAACCATGTTAATAGCTTTCTTCGTACCAGCAACCGTTAAGTTGATATCGGAAACTTCATTTTGTTCTGTTGTTGGGTTCAATACGTATTCGCCATCAACGCGACCTACGTCTACTCCAGCAATTGGGCCATCAAATGGAATATCTGAAATAGCCAAAGCTAAAGATGAACCAAACATAGCAGCCATTGCAGGTGAACAGCCTTGTTCAACACTCATGACAACGTTGGTTACTTGAACTTCATTACGGAAGCCATCCGCGAACATTGGGCGAATTGGACGGTCGATTAAACGAGCAGTCAAAGTCGCTTCTGTACTTGGGCGTCCTTCACGTTTGATGAAACCGCCAGGGATTTTACCAACTGCGTACATTTTTTCTTCGTAGTTGATAGTTAATGGGAAGAAGTCGGTGTCCCGCGCATCCTTTGAAGCAACTGCGGCACTTAATACAACTGTGTCACCATAACGAACCAAGACTGCACCATTTGCTTGTTTCGCCATTTGGCCAACTTCGACTTGCAAGGGACGTCCGCCCCAAGTGGTTTTGAAAACTTGTTTTTCTGACATAATTTCTCCTTTTTCCCTCTGACAGTTGCGACGCTACTAAACAAATGGAAACAGCGAAGGACTTCGCTTCTTGCATTTGGTTAGTAGAGTGACGGCAGACTGCGGGAGGGGGTTGATTTTTTTGTGATCCAGCCTCAGATACCATCTGACAGCTAGCTCATTGTTGATGAATGATTTTCTTCGCAAGCATTCTATCGTGCTATACGAATGGCAAAAGCATAACTAGCAGCTAACTCATAGTTATGGGTGAATTTTTCTAACGTAAAAATTCACGCGATTTTCGCACGCTTACCATTATGCTAAACTGCTTGTTCGTTTTATTGCTAAATTCCTGATAGCAATTCAAACTGTTATATCCTGCGAAAAGCATAACTGGCAAAAAAGCGAGATTCCTAGGAACCTCGCTTTTTTGACAAAAATTAACGACGTAGTCCTAAACGTTGGATTAATTCACGGTAACGGTGTACGTCATTCTTACGTAAGTAAGCTAACAAGTTACGACGATGACCAACTTTTTTCATTAAACCACGGTAAGAATGGTGGTCTTTCTTGTGGACACGTGCATGCTCATTCAAATGATTGATTTCTTCTGTAAGTACAGCGATTTGTACTTCTGGAGAACCAGTATCTCCTTCATGGCGAGCAAAATCTTTGATGATTTCGTTTTTGCGTTCTTGTGATAAAGCCATGTATTTCACCTCTTTCTCTTTTTTTCCCTACAACTGAGTAAAGCGTTGGTGAAGCGCCCAACCAAGTAGTAGGCGATGTACGCATAGCGTACCTTAACACTTTACTAGATTCTGGACAAAAAAGCAAGATTTGGCGCAAAGAAATCCTGGTTTTTCGCCTGTTGAAGGATTCTTTAAAAAATCACAATATTTAAGCAGTCCATTTGCTTGGGGCCGCTTTTGTGATAAACTATCTTGATGTATGAGTCCTTTTGAGAGGAGACCTTTTTAATGATCACAATGGATGATATTATACGGGAAGGACATCCCACCCTGCGCGCTGTCGCAAAAGAAGTGCCGATTCCGCCAACGGAAGAGGACGTAAAGCTTGGGGAAGAAATGATGGAATTTCTTAAAAATAGTCAAGATCCGGTTAAAGCTGAAGAATTGCAGCTGCGCGGAGGCGTCGGATTAGCTGCTCCCCAATTAGATATTTCAAAACGAATTATTGCTGTTCATGTGCCTAGTCTTGATCCTGAAAAACCAGAATCAGGCCTCAGCACCGTCATGTATAACCCGAAAGTTTTGAGCCACTCAGTTCAACAAGCCAGCCTTGGTGAAGGCGAAGGCTGTCTATCGGTTGACCGGGAAGTGCCAGGTTATGTTGTACGTGCCGCTCGCATCACGGTTTCTTACTATGATGCTGAAGGCAACAAACAAAAGGTTCGTTTGAAAAACTACAACGCAATCGTCGTTCAACACGAAATTGATCACATCAATGGCATCATGTTCTACGACCACATCAACGAACAATCACCGTTCACTTTAGATGAAGGCGTATTGGTAATCGAATAAACAGCGACTGGAAATCAGGGAATTCTGATTTCCAGTATTTTTTTGGCTTCATTTTCTCGTTAACACTGCTACATCCTGTCCATCAATCCGCAGTGTTACTTCACTATTTTGATCATAGCAAGGATAATCGAAATACCAAACCAATAAACCATCTTCTATTGAGCTGCTTGACAGAAGATACGTTTTAACAGAGCTCTGATCCCTCGAAACCAGTTCGATATCTAAGGTATTTTTAGCTGCTTCAAAAGGTTCGGTCACAACTTTGAACATGGTTGGGAAAGCTTCGCCTGTTACCTTCTGATCGTTATCATTAAGTACTCCCGAGTAATCCAAAGGCTTAAATTCTTTTATACTGTTTGTCTTTAAAGGCAGCGTCCAAGTCCCTTCAGTTGCGACCGATTTTACTTTACTAAACCCAGCTCCCACTTCTGTCTTGCCTTGAACGACACCCGAAATTCTCGTGATTTCAATCGACAAATCACCAGAGTCTGCAAACTCTTCTTGATAGTTATTCAATAGATAAGTAATTTCCAAGGTATGATTCTTTTGGTCAAAATGTTGGTTGCCAGTAGCCGTTCCCTCAAAAGAACCCTCTGCCGAGACATTAGAAAAAAGAACACGGTCTTCACTATTCTTAATTGAAAAACCGAGACTGTAAAAATCGATCTGATCAGAATTCAAGTCAGAATCTTTCGGGATCATAACCATAAAATGCAGTCCTAATTGTTTTTGATCCAGATAAGCTTCTTCTAAGACTATTTTTATCCCACTGCTTTTAACTGTCTCAGCCGGTTTTGCGACAAATCCCTCGTCCTTTAAAGTCTTGGAGGTGAATTGGCCGAACTTGATGTAGTTATCCACGGCTTTGGCGATGGGCGAAAAGCCAATCAGGATCAAAAGCACAACCGCAGCCAGCACGATTCCTACCCTGTTTTTTCGAAAACGTCGCTTTTTCAGTTTGTTCATCTCTATTTTTTGGTAAGTTCTATCCAACTTATTCCTTACTTCATCAGGTATTTCAATTTCTTCATGCTTTAGCATTTGGAGCTTTTTTTCAAATTCGTGATCCATCCCGCTACTCTCCTTTCCGGTATTCTTTTTGCAGTAACGCCTTCCCTCTAGAAATGCGTGATTTCACTGTACCTAGAGGCTCATCGATAATGCGGCTGATTTCTTTGTAGGAAAATCCACTGTAGTAATAGAGCAGAATCGGCGTCTTGTAGATTGGATTTAGTTCAGAAATCAGCTCCTCTAATTCCAAAGTATCTACCGATGTTCGTTCAGCCAGATCAGCATTTTCCTCCAGCGTTTGATAGGAGTATTGCTTATTCTTTTTGAGGAGTTTATTGCATTCATTAATCAAAATTTTGGTAAGCCAAGTATTGAAATATTTTGGCTGCTTCAAACTATGTATGTTCTTAAATGCAATCAAGAGTGTGTCTTGTAATACGTCGGCCACATCCTCATCTTTCAGATACCGTCTGGCTACGCCATAAAGAATTTTTTCGTACTGTTTCGTTAGTTGGACAAAAGCTTCTCCATCGCCTTGCTGCGCCTTTTTCACCAGCCATATTTCTTTCAACAATTAAAACTCACCACCTTTTTTCTTACTACACTCTATTAGAGCAAATAAACCACCAAAAAGTTCCCACAAAATAAAAAAACAATTCATGAAGGGCTGCTTCACAAATTGCTGGAATGGAAATGATTCGATTTTACTCTGTTTTGTTTTCTTTTTTGTGATTGCGGATATGCAGGTAAATCGTATTTTTTGAGATATCCAAAGAGTTCGCAATTTTGATCACTGAATCCTTCAAATTGAAAATACCTTGATCGTACAACCGAATGACGATTTCCTTATTTTGATTCAAATTCGAGATTTTTGGATCTGCTTTAACGGATTGCTTCGCTTTTGCTAAAGCCGTCATGATTAAGTCATCAATATTATCAGAAAAATGCTCTGAATTATTCGAATCGTTAGAAGCTTCAACTGGATGAGTAGCCGGTAAAAGATCATGTAAAAATTCGTACAATGGCTGCTCTAAGTGCATGTTAATACAAATTAAGCCGATAATGCGATTGTTCTCCCCAAATATCGGGATTGTGGAGGATTTCAAATTCACACCGTCTATATTCTTATTAAAGTACGGCATAGCTGAATAATCCTCACTATCATTTAATTGATCCAGCATTTTTAGCGCTAAATTGGTAATAGGTGCTCCTTGTTTCCGATTGCTGAAGTGCCCATTAATCACCTTAATCGCGGAATTTTCCAGATATTCTAAACTGTGGAGAATAATTTCGCATGAGTTCCCCATAAAATTTCCTAAACCATCCAACATCATGGTATAAGATTGTAGTATTTGCTTATCAACTTCACTTAAACGTAAATAGGGTTCCAAAATAAGCCCTCCATTTCCTGAATTTATTTAAAATGATTGTTGTTCTTCGCTATCTAATTAGGTCAGAACGACTCATAACAACCCGAAGATCTAACAGAAAGTCAGCGCTGCCAATATATCTCCGTGTTTTTATATTTCACATAGTTGAGTGTACCAAAAAGAGCCCCCTTTTGCTATTGTTTCATCGACTAAAACGTCACAATAGAAAGGGGTACTCAAATATTCACACATTTGAGTTTGATCTCTTTTTTGCAGCATTATTGCTTACTTAATTTCAGTCGTTCCGCCCATATATGGAACTAATGCAAGAGGAACGGTTACCGAACCATCTTCATTTTGGTAATTTTCTAAAATAGCGGCTACTGTACGGCCAACTGCTAAGCCCGAGCCATTTAACGTATGCGCGTATTGAACTTTATCATTCTCATCACGGTAACGAATCATCCCGCGACGGGCTTGAAAATCTTCACAATTTGAACAGGAGCTGATTTCACGATAGGTATCTTGGGCTGGAATCCAGACTTCGATATCATAGGTTTTCGCAGCTGAAAAGCCCATATCTCCGGTTGAGAGAGTCACAATCCGGTAAGGCAAGTTCAGTTTTTGCAACAGGCTTTCGGCGTTTGTGACCATTTTTTCCAATTCGTCATAAGAATTTTCGGCATCGCTGAATTTCACCATTTCAACTTTATGAAATTGATGCAGCCGGATCAAACCGCGAGTGTCTCTACCGGCACTTCCTGCTTCTGATCTAAATGATGGGCTCATCGCCGTAAAGTAAATCGGCAAATCCGCCTTATCCAAAATTTCCTGACTATAATAATTGGTTAATGGTACCTCTGCCGTCGGAATCAAGGTGAGGTCTCTATCATCAATTTGAAAAACATCTTCTTTGAATTTAGGAAACTGCCCGGTGCCAAACATTGATTGGCTGTTTACCAGATATGGCGTAATCATCTCGGTATAGCCATGCTCATCCACATGTTGATCCAGCATGAAGTTGTAAACAGCCCGTTCCAGTCGAGCGCCTAAGCCTTTGTAATAAAGGAATCGGCTTCCAGACACTTTACTGCCTCTTTCGAAATCTAAGATGTCTAAGTCTTCCCCAATTGCCCAATGCGGTTTTGCTTCGAAAGCAAAGTCTGCTGGATTTCCCCATTTGCGGACTTCCACATTATCGTCTTCATCTTCGCCAACCGGTACGCTGTCGTGAGGCAGGTTAGGTAAGTTTTCTGCGATATCTTTAGACGCTGCTTCAACCGCCGCAATTTCTTTATCCATCTGCTTAATCTGCTCGCCTAATTCCTTCATTTCAGCCACTTGAGCAGAAGCATCAGTGCCCGCCCGCTTCATCTCAGCAATCTTCGTAGAAACGGTATTCCGATACTGCTTCAATTCTTCAACCTTCACTAATAATTCACGACGCTGCTCATCTAAGTCCAAAAACGAATCGATCACTTCTGGTTCAACACCACGAGAAATCATTTTGGTTTTTACTTCTTCTGCATTCTGACGAATTCTTTTAATATCTAACATAGTCCTACCTTCTTAACACCCTATTTTTTAGTGAAATGTGAATTTCACTTGACTAAACACTTCTTTTTTCATTCGTCGCCCGGTTTCCGTATCGGCTAATCCACCTAGTCCTGTTTCCCGGAGTGATCGTGGTAATTGGCGTCCGACTTTATTCATAGCCTCCAGCACTTCATCTGCCGGAATTTTATTGACGATTCCTGCTAAAGCCATATCTGCCGCGATCAAAGCATTGCCCGCCCCAATAGCATTTCGCTTCACACAAGGAATTTCCACTAAACCAGCCACTGGATCACAGACCAGTCCCAGCAAATTGCCCAACGCAATAGCAAAAGCTTCAGAGGATTGCTGCGGTGTTCCACCGGCCATTTCGACTGCAGCGGCGGCTGCCATCGCTGACGCACTGCCCACTTCTGCTTGGCATCCACCGATTGCCCCAGCAATCATGGCATTATTGGCGGTGACCATTCCGAACAACGAACTAGTAAATAAAAAGCGGACTTGTTGTTCCGTCGTTAAGTTCAAGGTATCTCTAATCGCCATCAATACCCCTGGAAGTGTCCCGCTGGCTCCAGCTGTCGGTGTCGCACAAACAACACCCATCGACGCATTGACTTCATTTGTCCCTAAAGCCGCTTGAACGGCTGAGACCATCAGATCACCTGATAGCGTTTTCCCTTTTGCCCGATAATTTTTCAGACGAACCGCATCGCCGCCGGTTAAACCAGTTGGTGAGAAGACGCCGTCGCCTTCTTGCGAACGTTTAACGGCTGCATCCATCACGATTAAATTTTGCTCCATCAGATCCAAAAGCTCTTCACGGCTTTTTTGACTGCGTTCCATTTCCAGCTCAATCATTAAATCCGAAATACTTTTCCCGCTGTTTTCAGCTTCTTCAATAAATTCTGCAATCGAATAATACATCTTTAAATTCTCCCTACAATAAAATTATTTGTGATGAATCATCCAACGAAAACAGCTCGTCTTTTACAGATTCCATTGGTGTCGTATCTAGATCAAAAGCGAACAATGCCGCATCGTGATTTACATAGCGAGAAACTGAATTGATGGTAAGATCAGATTCTTTGAATTTTTGCATAGCCCGCTCATCTTCATTGATGACAATCAAGATCGGCAACGGTCCGTGCAATTCAACGCCAAAGCCTTCTAGTTCAATATATTTCACTTCAATTGTTCCACCGCCGACAGAGATGCCGGTTAAATGGATTTCATGAGTGTCGTCACTCAAGGTCACACAAGCTGTATTGGCGTGTTGTACCGGACTTTCTTCACACATTTCATGAAATTCAATCTCGATTCCTTGCTCTTCTGCTATTGCAATCGAATTAATAACTCCCGCATCGTTGGCTTTAAAACCTAAAACCCCACCGATAATGGCAAAATCGGTTCCGTGTCCCTTATGCGTATCTGCAAAGGATTCGTAATATTTAATAGAAATCTTATTCGGTGTACCACCAAATAATTTGCGAGCTGCTGCTCCAATAGCTAATGCACCCGCTGTATGAGAACTTGATGGCCCAATCATAATCGGACCAATCACATCAAAACAACTTTTATAATTCATCGCACTCTTTATTTTCTTCGGTTTGTCCATCGTTAATACTGCATTCATATATATAACTCTCCTTTATTTATGGCTAATTTTCCAGCTCAGTTACCATGGTTTCTGGCGTTCCCAATTTTTTGGCATTGTCAATTTCGACAGCTTTGTAATTTCTGAATACGATAGCTCCAAGTAATCCGCAGATAATGCTGACAACAGTGATCAAGACTACAACAAGCAGTGTCGTTTGAATTGGATTATTGCCAAGGGTAACCAATAAGCCGGCCCATGGTGTAGCCATTCCTGTTACCGGAACAGTTAATCCGAAGAAGGTAACAATGATTCCGCTAATGATACCTGAGACTAAATTAGTCATATAAACCGGAATCGGATTTGAACTAATGATATCGATCTGAGTTAATGGTTCAATTGCAACTGCTAACGGTGTAGATTTGCTGCCTAGCTTCATGCGTTTGAATAGTACAGCATTGACTAATGAGCTGCCGTAGCAGGTCATCGCGCCGATAGCCATTGGAACGCCCGTCAATCCGATTAGCGCAGTTAGAACCATTGAACTTAGCGGTGTCATACCGACGATCGGGATAATTGCTCCTAAGATTGCTGCCATGACATAAGGATTGCCTTCGACTGCATTTAAGATGGTTCCGCCGATCACTCCTAAGACACTTAGGACAACTGGTTGAATCAAACCGGCGATTAACGCTGCACTTAATGGAATAACCAAGATGATCACTAGTAAATCAATTCCTTCAGTCACTCGTTTTTCGATTTGACGAATAAGGAAAGATAATAGATACGCTGTAATAAATGCTGGTAACAAACTAACCTTGATTAATGAAATTCCCATAATGATTGAAAATACTGGACTGATGCCAAATGCCAGCGGTACTAATGCACCCGCGGCTAAACCTCCGAGACCACCCATGACTTCACCTATGTTTGAGATATATTCAATATTGAATACTCCGCCGACTGCATACCGTAAAAATGCTTCTGGTAAAAACGTTGCACACGCTGCCCCAGACAGAGCGCCTAACGCTTTTCTACCCCGCGGTGCTTTAAAAGAAAATAAAGACATCCCACATAATACAAGAACTAACATTAACACACCTGATACCGTTTCCATTTCGTCGCCTCCAAATTTTTTACAAACTTAATCTTTTCCTACTGCAACTTGCTTAACCTATTCAACTTCGAAGTCTTACTAAAATAATTGCTATCCGATGAACTTTTTTTCATCTTGCCTATGAATGAAGTATACAACTAAACTAAAGTTCAGTCAATGAATTTTTTTAATATAAGTGAACTTTTTTTCAATCTCTGCTGAAAAGGCCGATATAGCAACTATTTAGCTGCCTATTTATTTTTGATTGATCCAGTCGATTGGTGGAAAAAGGCTAAATAAAAGCTCGAAGAACGGTTAGCAGCGCTAGCTTTCCAACCGTTCTTCGAGTTCGTACGAAGCATTCAAAACTTTTTCCTTCCTATAATACTCTGCTGAACACAGCAGAAATGACTAAAAAAAAGACTAGTCCCTTCACAGAACTAGCCTTCCCTCTATCTACATCAAGCTTTGATACAGCTCGATAATTTCTTCAACTGTCGCATCCCGCGGATTTCCTGGTGAACAAACATCCCGGAACGCATCTTCCGCAATCTTCGGAATATCTTCAGCTTTCACGCCTAATTCAGAAATAGTTGGCGGAATACCCACATCCTTACTTAACAGGTCGATGGCATCGCAAGCTGCATCGCGCGCATCTTCAATACTCATGGTGTCAGCACCTTCTACATTTAACACCCGTGCAATATCCCGATATTTTTCACCGGTATATTCTTTATTGAATTTCATCACTGTTGGCAACAACGATGCACAGGCAACGCCATGAGGAATATCGTACCAAGCACTTAACGGATGCGCCATACCGTGAACTAATCCTAACCCAACGTTAGAGAAGCCCATACCAGCAATGTATTGGCCTAATGCCATTTCTTCTCTGGCTTCCAGTTTTTCAGCTACGGAATCTCTCAAAGAACGACCCACGATTTCGATTGCTTTTAGATGAAGCATATCGGTTAGTTCCCAAGCACCTTTAGTTATCAGGCCTTCAATCGCGTGAGTCATCGCATCCATCCCAGTTGCAGCAGCCAACGCTTTTGGCATGCCCATCATCATTTCGCTGTCGACAAAGGCTACGACTGGAATATCATGAGGATCGACACAAACGAACTTACGATGATTGACTTCATCAGTAATTACGTAGTTAATGGTTACTTCAGCTGCGGTTCCTGAAGTGGTCGGCACTGCTAAAATTGGCATACATGGATTCTTGGTTTCAACCGGTCCTTCTAAACTTAAAACATCGGCATATTCTGGATTAGTCACGATAATTCCGATCGCTTTAGCTACATCAATCGGTGAGCCGCCGCCGATGGCGATCATGCATTCTGCTCCGGAAGCTTTGACTGCTGCCACGCCGTCCTTCACATTTTGAACCGTTGGATTCGGCACGACACCGTCGTATACTTCGTAGTCAACGCCCGCTTCATCCAGCAGATCAGTCACTCGGGTGGCTACTTTGTGTTCGATTAACCCTTTATCCGTGATGACGATCGCCTTTTTGAAGTTGCGTTTTTTGAATTCCGGCACAATATCATTGATTGCCCCTTTACCAAAATAGGATGTTTCGTTCAGGATCATACGATTTACCATTGTTCTTCCTCCATTCATGTTATGTAATTCACAAGATGCTTGATAAACAAACGGAGCTCTTTTGCGAGTAATACAGATTATCTATATAAATCGCTTTCACTCCTATTACTAGTCTATCATATACGTCAAAGGTTTATTTTGCATCCTACGATTTTGTTTTTGAATTGTACTATTTTGCTAAAAAAAGGATCTCTCAAAGCAGTAGCTTGAGAAACCCTTGTCTTAATTGTTCAGTTTTTACGATAATTATCTTGGTACCTGTAATTGCACATTGTATCGATAGCGATCTCCGCGATAAAAAATCTCAGCATACTCAATCAGTCGATCTCGTTGGTCTCTGGTCACTCGTTGAACATACAGCAATGGTTTATTTTCTTCTACTTGCAATACTTCAGCCAAACGCTTGTCTGCCTCTATCGACTCTATAGTTTCTTTAGCGTTAGTTACTACAAAACCCTTTTCCCGTAACAACTTGTATAAAGAAACATTTGGCCCTTCTAGTTCTTCAGCATACAAAGTAATGAAGGACGGACAATACACACGTTGGAAACCAATCGGTACATCCCCTATCCATCGTAGCCGCTCGTGACAGCTGACAGTAGCCCCTTTAGGTAATTCCAATTGGGAGCAAACCATTGGATCGGCAACCATAGAATCTTTAAAAGAGTGCAGAGATGCATGTACATTACGGTCACTATTTTCTTCCGAAAAGCTGAGTAGTGTCTGTAATTGAAGAGATTCTTTTCGGCTCAATACGATCGTACCAACCCCATGGATACGCTGAACATAGCCTTCATCTACCAAAAGTTTCACTGCATTTCGCACAGTTATACGACTTACATTAAAGCGCTTTTGTAAATCAGGTTCAGCTGGAAATAAATCACCCACAGGATATTTCCCATCGACAATATCTTGTTTCAATTCCTCATAAATAGATAGATATTTAACACTGTTCCCTTTCATGAAACCTCACCACATCTGCTAATGAATTTGATAATTCTACTAAGTCAAAATCATTGGCTTGTTGGACGGTTTTAAATAGAGAAAGAAACTCCGGATCGCTTAGATCAACAAATGCTCCAACCATTGTTCCAACAATCGTAGCAATTGTATCTGTATCATACCCAATGTTTACCGCATCAATTACTGCATCTAAAGCGCTATCCTTATTTAAAGCCACAATCCCAAAAGCACACGGAACAGCTTCAGAAATGTGGAGTCCACTACCAACGATCTTTGAAAGCCGACGTAATTTTTCTTCTTTTGTTCCTACGCCGTCTACAATATTATACGCTAGTTGAATGCGCTCTACAACACCAGGCCCTGCCACCTCACGAGAAATCTCTTTGGCTAAGGTTTCTCCGCGAATAGCTCCATAGTAGCCAGCTGCCAATGCTTCTTCTACAGTTGAGTGCGGTGCCAATGAGGCACTCGTTGCTGCCGCAATAGCGCAAGCTCCCGAAATGGCTAAAGAATTATCATGAGTCACTCTAGTAATAGTAATTGCTGCTTCAATAGCTCCAGCTACATTATCTGGATTTAGAATACCTGCTGGTGCAATCTTCATAGCCGCCCCATTTGTTGCTTTGGAAGCATAATCTACCGTCACTGCGCCAGGCAAAGCTTTCATTTTTAGCTCAGGATCTTTATACATCGCTACTGCACTTCTCGTAGTAGGTCCTGCGAATCGATCAAAGTACCAAGAAACATCTGACCAGTCAAGAATTGCCTTTATAACGGTCTCTTTATCGAGTACCCCTTCATTTTTTAAAATTGCTTTAGACATAAAATAGACTTGTGAGAAATCATCCGTTACTTGCCCAGCTTCATTTCCTAGAGCAAATGCTGTTTCACCTGGTTTTTGTAAATCAGTGACTTTTCCTCCGAAATGCTTGCGAATTTGGTCAAATGATAGATTCTCTGTGGCAGCTCCCATCGCGTCTCCAATTGCTGCTAAACCTAAAACACCTTGAATTTTTGTTTGTAATGACATAATTATCTTCCTCTCTTACTCCTATTTTTTTATATTCGACATCTCTGCTTCTGGGTCCTTAACTCCTAAAACAATGGTTAGTATCAATCCACCTAAAAAGGAAATGGCTAATCCCACGATATAGGCCCACAACGTTGGTCCAGCAAAAGCTGGTATTGTGGTCAAACCACCAAAAACAAAGGCATTCCCTACTACATCAAAAGCTCCCATAAAGGCTCCGCCAAGCGCTGCTCCTATGCATCCTGCAATTAATGGCGTTTTGAATTTTACACCTAGCCCGTAAATCGCCGGCTCTACAATTCCAGAAAGAAAAACTGATGTTATAGCAGTTAATGAAAAGTTTTTCAGTTTTTGATTGCGGGATCGCAAGAAGATGGCAAAAGCTGCTCCGGCCATTCCAAAATTAGCATTTGCTCCATACGCGATAAACGCAGAAGATCCTGTTCTAGCTATTTCTGGAATGATAACCATCGTATTTGGAGCCCAATGAACACCAAACATAATTAAGATATTCCAAATTCCTCCAATGACAGCTCCTGTAACAATCTGATTAATATTTGCTAACCAGCCAACAGCATTAGCGATACCAATGCTCAAGTAATTTCCTAATGGTCCAAAAATACCAGCTGCTATCGGCACTAATAATAGCAATAAAATTGTAGGAATAACGATCATGTGTAGACTATTTGGTAATTTCTTTTTCATAAAGTGTTCCATTTTTGATTGAACCCATATGGTTAAGATTGCTGGTATCACTTGGCTAGTATAATTAAATACAGGAATGGAAATACCTAAAAATGAGATCATGTTTCCGCCATCACCCTGTATTAAAGATATGAAATCCGGCATAATCAATGCCCCCATAACGGCGATTGCAATGAAAGGACTGGTTTTAAAACGATTGGCAGAAGTAACAGCAACTAATAACGGTAAAAAGTAAAATACTGAAGTAGCTGCTAAAGTAAGCATCAAATTGGTTGTGCTTTCTGTAGATAACCACCCTAATTCATTTGCTAAAATTGTGAATCCTCGAAGCAAACCTGATCCGGCAAGCAATGGTAGCAATGGCGAAAATATACTTACAACTAGTCCAACAAAATCATTCAATAAATGCTTTTCTTTACTCTCAGTTGTTTCTAAATTTTTGTCATTGCTCTCTGAATGGTTTACGTCCAATTCACCTATAAATGCTTCATAAACTTCCCCAACAGTTGTACCGATGACTACCTGAATCCCTGAATCCTTGTCTACTATCCCTGTTACGCCATCAAGTGCCTCAATTTTCCCCACATCTACAGCAGATCGATCTCTCAATTTCGGACGCAGTCTTGTAGCACAATGCGTCACTGAAACAACGTTATTAGCACCTCCCATAAATTCTAGTAAATGTTTAGCCAAAGCCTCTGTTGTCCCCATAAGTGTTATCTCCTTCCTATTCATTAAGACAGAAACACGACCCCTACTAGATAAGACGTTATAACGTCTTATCCTCAAGACGAGTATACCTTAAAATTAATGAGATGTAAACGCAAACATTGAGACGAAACAAAAAAAATGCTTTCGACATGAAAGCATTTCCTTTTAAACTATACAGTTTTCGTGTTTTGGCAAACCTATTCTTTTTCCTCGTACATAATCCCTTTTTCAGACAACGCCTGAGTAATCTTCGCCAAGTCTCTCTTAGTATCATAGGCAATTGTATGCAAATGAATCCCATCGGTTAGCTCTGATAAGAAAACGGCCTTCGACGAGTGATAGTTTTTTATGAAGCTATCGACATCCTTTTGCGTACGGATGTGCAGACCACCCACCAGCTCACCATATAAAGGATGTTCCACAATCACATCAACGATCTCACCGCCGGCTTCCACAATTGTGCGTAATTCTTCTTCGGCCTGATCTCGATCGTGCTGCACCGCAATTTTGCTGGTGATACGGGCAGAAGAACGCTCCAGCACATAGCCGCGGGGCATTGCGATGATATTCTCACCGGCTGCCCGCAACAAAGCGACATCCCCCACGATACTCTGGCGGCTTACGCCAAAACGTTCCGCAAATTTTGTGGCACTGACGGGGCTTTTGTTACTTTTTAAGATCTTTAGAATCTCTCGTCTACGTTTGATTCCATCCTTCATATTTACTCACTCAATTCTTTGGATTGGAAGTTTCGGGATTGCTTCATGATATCCTCAAAAGTGGCACCAATCGTCTCCTTGAACAATGGATTTTGAACCCGGCTAGCGACTCTTTCCAACACTTCCGTTTCCCGACTTTGATCCAACACGTCTTTTTGATGTTCCTTTTTGTAAGCAGTGACTTCGGTAACAGCCTGCAGCCGTTTTTCCAGCAGCACGACTAGTTGTTGGTCAATGGCATCGATTTGACGGCGGGCTTCAGCTAGCTGATCACCTTCGCCATCGACATCGATCGTTTTAATGATGCGAGCCGGATTTCCGCCAAGCACCACGTTGTCTGGGAAAGATTTTGTAACCACTGCACCGGCTGCTACGACGACATTATTACCTAAAGTCACGCCAGGAGTAACCACGACTCCGCCGCCAAACCAGGCATTGTCGCCAATCGTGATCGGTTTGCCGTATTCCAGCCCACTGTTGCGCTTGACTGGCTCAAGGGGATGAGTGGCCGCATAAAGCTGACAATTCGGGCCAAACATACAGTTGTCGCCAATCGTAATTGGACAAATATCCAAGAAAATATTGTTAAAGTTGCAGTAGAAGTTTTCTCCTACGAAAATATTGTAGCCATAATCAAAGGAAATCGACGGTTCCACATGAACACGTTCGCCGGTCTTACCGAAAGTATCCTTTACTAACAGCGAGCGCTTCGCTGAATCTGTTTCATTATTAATCGCCCGCAGCTTCACCCGAGCATCTTTACGGTCAGCTGATAATTCCGCATCCCCGGCAAAATATAGTTCCCCGGCAATCATTTTTTCTTTTTCTGTACGTTCCATTTCCATCACGCGCCTCCTATACTTGTTCAAAAACAGCACTGCCTTCTGCTTCCACAAACTCATACTTCCCAGGAATATAAATCGGCGTCTGGTTGATCGCCAATACGGCAGCTGATTCCTTCTTCTCATAAATTAAATCACAAAACGGATGGACTTGAAAGCTCGTTCCAACGATTACTACCAAATCTGAAACATTTACTGCGTGAATCGCCTGACTGAGGGTATCCTCGGTAAAGCCTTCGCCGTACAAAACAATCCCCGGCCGAATCTGTCCACCACAATTCTCGTGATGATCACTTACCAGATACTCCTGCCAAGGCACCGCCTGACCACATTTGCGACAGTAGCAATCGTACAGCGAACCGTGGAAATTCACCAGCTGCTGGCTGCCGGCCGCTTGGTGCAGTCCGTCAATATTTTGTGACACGATCCAGACTGGCTTCCTACTCTCCAGCTTTGCCATTTTCTTATGAATCACATTCGGTTTGGCTGTCGGATGATACAGGGTCTTCACAAACCGATAAAACTTATCCGGCTCCCGATCTAAGCAATCGATGCTTAATAAATATTCCGGTGCATCGATCCCTTGATAGACTCCCATCAACGACCGGTAATCCGGCACTCCAGAAGGCGTCGAAACTCCCGCCCCGGTCAAAAAGGTTATACTTTTAGCTTGTTGGATTTTTTCTACTGCTGCTTGAATTGTTGTGTCCATTTTGATCACCTCACTTCTATTATACTGCAAAACAAAAACACCTCTCAATGCAAGAGGTGCGGATCAACTATCTAAATCTTCTATTAAAGAATCGATTGAATCAAAGCCGCCGTGAAGGTTCCCAGTTTCAGCGTCCTTTAGAGCCTTTAACGTATCCATATCCTCCTGGTCAAGCTGAAAAGGCAGTGCTTGGCGAGCAACTGTTTCTTGCAGGAACATGATAATAGCATCAGTCATAGTTAAACCCAGCTCATTGAACACCTTTTCGGCTTTGTTTAATAACTCCTCATCAATTGTGATTTGCAGCAAGCTTTCATTGGTAGTCGCCATAACAAAATCCCCTTTTCCTTTTTAATTCGTGTTATCTCAAAAAACACCTCTCAAAGCTGAGAGGTGCGAATATTTCTATCTACTATACGCCTTAGCCCGGGTCTTCTTCCGAACCAGTCGTTTCGCTGGGCGGCTATCATGGACGACTTTTCCGTTAGCCAAGTGGATCACTCGGTGCGGAAAGCGGCGAACCAACGATTGGTTATGGGTTGTCATAACCACCGTTACGCCTTTACGATGGATGCGCTCCAACAGGTCTAGTACCTGCATCGCGTTCTTTGCATCCAAGTTCCCAGTTGGTTCATCGGCTAACAAAATTCGCGGCTGATTGATAATCGCCCGAGCAATCGCTGCCCGCTGCGCTTCACCGCCTGAGAGCTTCGTCGCATGACGTTTATGGGTTAATCCCACTAAACGCAGTACTTGATTGACCTTACGCGGGATCTGCTCTGGCGGCGTCTTGACAATATCCAGTGCATACACCAGATTTTCCTCCACCGTCATTTGCGGCAACAGGCGGAAGTCCTGGAAGACGACACCAATTTCCCGACGCAAATAAGGAAGCTCTTTGCGTTTCATTTGGCTAAGCCGGTATTGATTCACGTAAATTTCTCCTTGCTCCGGCACCATATCCTTGTACAAAAGCTTCAACAAGGTGGATTTACCAGCGCCAGATGCACCGGTAATATAGACAAACTCACCAGACGGTATCAGCAGATTGACCCGACTCAAAATCGGCAGCTGCTGCTTTTTTATTTTAATGGTTCCATTAATATTCACTCTGCGGGGTTCAGTGATAAACTTACTCACATTTCTCATTTCAATCATTGTAGACACCTCACTACTTGGGTTAAGTCATACGTATTCGAACAGCTGGGTTGTCCCATCGACTGTCCATCCGAACAAAAAACTACTATTAAAAGTATAACATATCCCAAAGGTTCATTAAACGGTACACTTAAAAACCCCATAAATCAGTGTGAAATATTATTATTTATTGCAAAACCCGTCCCGCACTCTCAAACGGATACCAACTATTATGGGTAATTTTCACCACGTCCCCAGGCTGAGGAGCCTGAATAAAGTACCCATCCCCAATATACAACGCTACATGATGAGCCGGTCGTCCCCAAAATACCAGATCTCCTGGCTGCACTTCACTAATCGGAATTTCCTTAACAGATGCTTGCTGTGCCTGACTGACTCTTGGAATCCCAATGCCATTTTGGGCAAAGACCCACTGCATCAATCCACTACAGTCAAAACCAGATGGTGTCGTTCCACCCCAAACGTAAGGAACTCCAAGGTATTGCTTCGCTGACAAAATAATATCCTGGGCCTTCTCAGAAACCTCTTCATCCGTTGCGAAAGTTTGGCCTACTATGACTTGTTGTAAAAGAGCCTCCTGTTGGGCTTTCAAGGCTTGCTCTTGTTGTCGCTCTTCTTCCTGAATTCGTGTTAATAACTCCTGATTATCGGCCAGTTCTTTCTCCAGCTCTGCTTTACTGGCGGTCTGCTTCTCAATTGTCGTCGTTAACAAATCCTGCGCTGCTTGATACTCCTGCCGTTTCTTCTCTAAGGCTTTCTGTTGTTTGGTAATTGCTTCTACCAACTCAGTATATTCCTTGGCCCGGGCTGCGTCCGCCTTTTGAACCTTTTCAACACCCTTAACCGAACCCAGCATTTTCGACCAGCCATCTACTTGAAAGAAAGCTGCTTTTTGATTGGCGTCTGTCAGCTGAATCGCACGGACTCGTTCTTGGATTTCTTTTTCCAACTGACTCAGTTGACTATTCATATCCGCAACTTTCTTTTCCTGTTCCACCAGTTCTTGATCCAAGGCTATGATCTGCTTTTCTTGTTCCGCCTGTTGGACTACCGAAGTTGAGATTTCGTCATTCAGCTGGCTCAGTCGCTCCTGCAAGGCGGTCACGGTCTGTTCCGCTTCTTCTTTTGGATCAGCCTGAGCAGTCAGTCCAAAACTGAACAACCCGACACAGACTAACAAGACTATGTATAACTTTTTAATCATTGACGCCTCCTTGTCGATAAAAACGCCCAATCGACAATTGGATTGAGCGATGACGCTTAGTTATTAACGGAATAGTAACGCTGCATATCAAACATTTGCGAACCTTGAATCCATCGTTGGTAAAACTCATCACTTAGCATGTACCCGCGGCCCCATAAGGTCGTCACTATCTCACCTTGGATTCCCTGCATTTCGCACTTACGTTTCAGTTTATTAATCAAACAAGACAGCTGACTCATATTGGATGGCGTGTCACCCTCGCGCCATAAGTGTTCACACAATTCTTTGCGAGACGACACACCTTGTTCTGAATAAGCCTTCACCAGATATTCAAACACCCGCTTTTCCGTTTTGGAAAAACGATCATACAAATCCTCCAGCGTCGTAGACCCATTCGCTGCAGATTCGCCTGTCGGGAAAGATAGAATCCGATTGCCAGACTCGATCTCCTGCTGGCGCTGTTGCTGCAGGGCGCTTAATTTTTCCCGTGTTTCTTCAAAACCGGCATCTTTTTCCAACCAGTCTGATAGACCACGTTCTTTCCAGAAGGCTTGGTCTTCTTCATTGGGATAGTTCTCCGTCACTCGGACCATAATCAACGGATAGCCGGTTAACTGCTGAAGAATACTCTCGACCTCGTGATTACACAAGCTTTCACTTAACAGCACCCATTGGAAATAGGACAGCACAGCACTGGTGGACGGATGAGCCAAGCGGCTTAACAGGTCCGTGGAGCACAAAGTTTCATAGCTCATTCGCTGCAATTTCTTTACGAGGGACTCCTCAGGTAAAATATTTTTGGTTAAAATTAATGCGTGTTGCATACTTCGTCACCCTCTCTTTAGGTTTTCTTCTCTTTTGGTGCTGGCTTTGACTGGGTATCCGGCTCGTCGCTGTCGATCAATACATTCCATAAAATGACCCCAGTTACCACCACACAAATCGTTACCTGAATCCACAGCTGGTCAAAATAAGATTCGGCCAGTTTGATACTAAAAATCGCTAACAAAAAGCACACCACCAGCACAATCGCCAGTTGAAGCTGCTTCAATTCCTGTTGAATCCGGTACACCGTCTCCAAAGGCACCCGCTTTTGCTGGGCCACCTGCCGAATGGTTTGCTTTTCGATTAACAGCAAAATGATTTCCCGGTACAGCTTCCGCGCTTCCGGTTCTCTGCTAAATAGCCAGTAGGCATCTTTACTGCGTTCTCTTTCTTTTCCGACCTTCACCAAAAACGGATGAAGCAATCGATCATTCCGCAGCGACCACAAGAAAATCTGGCGCCACTCCTCAATCGTCAAGGCTGGCAGATTCACGACATCTAAACCTACCTCCAACTCTTCCAGCCGATCCAAGCACATCAGCAGCTGACGATAGTCACGGGAAACCACTTCCCACGAGGCAATCACCATCATATCCCCGGCTTGGGCGAACTTCAAAAGCGCCTGAAATTCGCTGGCCGACGAGGTAATGGCCTCTTCATCCTGATTGCCATCAGAAAAGAGTTCATCCACTGGATAGTCCTCTAAAAGATCCAATTGCTGGGTTAGATTGTTGCCGCGTGCATAGCCTAATCTCATACTCTTACCGTCCTTGATTTCTAGATTTTACTGGCCCCTTTCTTGCGTGTCCTTGAGCCTGGTTTACTGGTCGTGGTTTCTTGCCAACGACCCGACTTAAGGAGCGAATCCGCCCCTCCAGTCGTTGGTTGGCTTTCATGAGGGAAATAATTAGGAAGCTGTGAGCTAGTATAACCAACCCCAACAGTAACAGTAGTAAATAAATCAATGAAAGAATCCTTTCTATGGCCCATCTGGTTCGATTTCTCCCAGGTCATTTTCTTCATAGTCCCAACCATACATGTTAGGAGCCCCTTCGGAACCGAACTTCGGCTTCAGGTAAACCGTCAGCCATTTTTCATAGTCACCAGAAGTGAAATCATAACGATAGACGCTCGTTCCAGTTAAGCTGCTGGATTGATGCGGTGTATCCGCGTCGGTCACTACATAGCCCAGATATTCGTAATATTCCGGCACGACCACTTTGAAATCGACGGTATTATTGCCGCCCTTATTATCGACTTCAACGTCCGCGGTCCGGTAATTTGGCAAGCTGTCCTCTTTAGCGGAATCCACTTCCAAGTTGACCACTCGATCAGCTGTATTTTCCAGCTGCAGATAGCCCTTAGTTGGCACCACCAGTTCATCCGATCCATCCACGATTACCTGTCGTGCATGCAAGGTAAAGGCGGTGATAATCGTGACGTCCACTGTAGTCGAGGTAGTCTGACTATTGCCGGTATAAGTAATTTCCGGCTGCACCACCGAGGCAGTCGTGGCCCCTGTAATGACGTTCAGATTGGTAACTCCTAAGCCAGTAATCGTATCCTTATCGGCCAAAGTTGGTAATTCAGGATCACTCTCATGAGTTGAATCGTAATAGTCATAGACCTTCACATCAGAATGAGTATAAACATCCTGTAACGTTTCTTGAGCTGCCAAGTAAACTGGCAATGAATAGTCGTTTGCATAAATGACAATACCTGTATTGGTATCTACTTTGGTATTCTTCGTTGTGACAAAGACCCAAACTCGGTTCGTCACAGACGTCGTTCCATCTGCGGCATAAGTCACATCCACTGGATACGGCTTAGCTACTTTAGCATTTTGAACAGCCGCTAGTTGTTCGGCATTCACTGTTACTTTTGGCGATAGCTTCCCAGTCGAACTATCTTCATCCACCGTGTGATCGGTCATGTTCCAAGCGGTTGTTTTAGCCAGCTTCTTGAAAACATCCGCATCGGTGATGGTTCCAACGTCGGTTAACGGGATCGAAAAGTTTTGTGCATCCAAGGCAAATTTATTCTCAATCACCGTTTGATTGGTTGTTAGATCCACCCACTTGGAGGTAGATGTTTCTAACTTAGTAGAATCGGTTACGAAAAAGGTCGTTTGATGCGGACCTGGTTTCGTCCGATCGATTCCTAACGCTTCCCAATCAATGTCTAAAGACAAATCATTCGGGTTGCGATTGATTCGTTTGTCCAAAGAATCTTGGGTCAGATTTCCTCCGTTTATTCCCGTCCCTAAGTCGAAGGTATCGGTAACAGAAACTTTCGAAAGCAATTCTTGTTCAAAAGCATTTTTCTCAGAAAATTGATTGATATTGATTTGGATATTGTCTTCTACTTTGATCGCTGGAGCATAGTTTTTGAAGGCAGTCATGTCGCCCCAGAAGGCGTATTGATAATATTCTTTAGCCGCTGTACCATAATTAGCATTACTCCGATTATAATAATCTTGATATTTTTTATCCATAAAGTTATTAGCTGATGAAGAACCTTCAACAGAAATTGATGTTGGATTATCCGGATCAAAATCAAATTTTGTGAACCATGTATATCCGTTTGCTTCTACTGTTTGACCGCTAATGACATTAAAATTTTTATCTAACTGACCCATAATTACACCAGGATTGTCTATACCTACAGCTCTTAATTCGTCAGTCAACTCACTAACATACCCTTGAAAGAAATAGGTATCCGTTGCATTTTCTTTTTGTAATTGCATTAAGGAAGTTTTGGGAAGTATTTTGACTACCTCTATATCTTTCAGCGATTTATCTGAATTCGTTTCTCCAGGATTTTTTAAATCAATACGACACAATCTAGAGTCAGAATCATGCGAACCATTTTTCCAAAAATAATAATAGTTTTCATCTGATATACTTAAACAAGGTGTGAACCTTTCTTTGGCATAGGTTTCATGTGGGCCACGTGTCCAATATTCTATCTCTCCTTGAGCATCCCATTTGTAAACAACGATTAAGAATGTATTTTCTGGATTTGATCTATAATGAACCGCACCTATTGTTCCACCATCAGATGTTTTCATGAACTGTTTTGCATAATCATACCCGCCAAAATTTAGTTGCGATTCATTCCCTAATACGTAGTTTCCTAGGAAGCTTGATGAGGGTAGTATTTTATAAGTTTCTATTCCTTCAACCGTTTGGGTAACTAGGTTAACTTTTACTAATCTAGCAGTAGAGGCATTATCACTTCGATTATGAACTTGTAGATAAGCAATATCCCCTTCCATATATCCACCATAAGGAGTCATGACAGGTAGACTTGAACCAGTAAGTGGTATAGAAGTAGTCGGTGTCGTAACATTAAACTCGTTATTAAATCGTGTTGTATATACTGCTGCTTCGTCATAGGGACCGGTAATTAAACCGAAGTTTCCATCTGGATAGTTTACTAATCCTCCAGGACCTGCTTGATGTGTATATCTGGCACCAAACTGGGGGGGCCAAGGAGCTATCGGACTTGAGCGTACTGCTTTTGGTAAACCTGTATTATCTGTAACAACAGTCCCACTTTTATCCACCATTACTGCAGCAGATCCAGCAAAAATAGGTAACCCGGGTCTATACCCGTAAGTTACAATCGCATCGTGTTTTTCATCAATAGGAATTCTATTTTCAAAATAAGTCAGTGTATACGAATTTCCGTAACCAAAATACGGCTCTATATAAGCATCAATCTTATCCTTCCGGAACCGATAATAAAACTTATCCCGCTGCACATAATCAGCTGGAATCGTATCTTCCACTTTCCCTGTCGCATCTTTCCCTACGGTATATTTATTCGTGGTATCTTTATTAATCACGATTTCATTCGTTGGATGGGCCGAGACTTTCTTCTTAGGAGGCTCACTTTTCTGATTCGATGACCAAAGTAAGCTGCCACCAACAACTGCTATCCCTAAGACCAAAAGCAGCCCAACAAGGTATTTCTTCTTTAAGGAAATCTTTTTCACATTCTTTCACCGTTTTCCTTTCTAAAAATCCATCAAATCAAGGTTGGATTTGTTCAAACCCTCACCTCATAGATTTTTGAATTTTTACTGCTATTCTTCCACTGCGCTCATTAGCGCTGTATTGATTGTTGTCAATGGTGCTGCGGTTGGCTTTTTCCCTTGCCACCAGGCTTCTTGGAAAGCGCCTGTCCCATCAGCTTTTGATCCATGACAGTGGATGGCTTCCACCTTCAAAACAATTTGGAAAGTCCCACCTGTGTAAAAACGATCCAATCCACCTTTCAAGGTCACTTCATTAAATAGCACCGCGGTTTCCTTAGTAGGCTCGACTGCTTTGGTGTAATAATAGTAGCCATCATTCCCGCTCACCCAATCTCCAGTAATATCCAATCCGACTTCTTCGCCGATTTTCGATGACAGGATCAGCTTATTACTACCGCTGGTGATACTGCTGACAATTTCTGGCTGAATCATTACCCGGACAAATTGCTTAATCGTTCCGGTATTTTTGATTTTGACTTCTTTCGGTACAGCAACTGTTGGTTTGATCGTTGTTGGCTTGGTAAAGACTTCTTCTATCTTCGTCTCCACATTCCCAACTTGGAATTGATTTTCCTTTTGTTCCTGCAAAGTCATCGCCGCATAGACCACTAAACTACCGACACATAAACCAATAAATACGATCGGCAATAAAAAGATCAGGCGGCTACGCCAGATACTCGTTAATTTTCTCTTTCTCATCATAACCACCCTCTCTAATGCAGCTTGTCTTTGTACATGTCATGAACGAATTTACTAGGATCCAACGTCCAGTTGGTTAACAGTGACTTCCCAATATCATGGGCATCCATGGTAGGTACCAAGTGATACAAACCACCCTTGTATTGATTGGCATAATCTGAACTCAAAGTGACACTGGCCAATAAATCGGTTGTCGTATCGTTTGGCTCTAAGATCTCTGAATAATAGAAAAATCCGTCCTCGTAATACCAGTAATCCTTTTCGGTGTTTCCTGGCTGATTGGTTGAATCAAAAAACTTGTTTGAAATAAAATTCAATTGAACAGCTGGCAATGGTTCTGCTCGAGTGCCTTTATACGCATAGGCTTCATTAAGCAAAACCTTGTTCGCCTTATAATACTTATTGGCATTGGCTTCATAGGTTTTCCCAACTACCCAAGTTGATGTATCGCGAGTAATGGCTGGTAACTCTGGGCTTGCATAAACAACTAGATCGCCATTCCCATTCCCATCGCCGTGGTTGTCCTGCACATCGGTTTCAAAGCCAACGAAAAATTCTTCAAAAGAGATACGGACCATCGCCGGCACTTTGCCGTAATTAGCTACTCGAATCGGCTTTTGCTTCGTAGTTCCCGGTGCCCAATACATCACCTGATTAAAGTCACCATCTAATCGCACCTGCAATTTACTTGTCTGCTTCTCACTCCGGTTCAGCCGCTGATCACTATCAGTAATCCAAGCATAGGTACTACCAACTACCAGAAGTAAACTCAACGAAAGGGAGAAGAAGGCAAAGAGCAGCTTACTTTTGAAAAATATTCGGAGCAAATGACGCAGTTTCTTTCGCAGACTCACTCCTTCTCCTCCTCTCGTTGTTTCTTCCATAGAAATAGAGCAATGAGTACCATCAATAATCCAGCTAAAACTTTGTACAAGGCATCCCGCACTTCTTCACCAGTTTGCGGCAGGCGTTTGGCTAGCCGTTCCAGGATTCCCGTTCCACCAGCATCTGGCAGGTTCGGGCGCTGCGGTTCGCCAGGCGTTACAGGTTCCTCTGATGTAGAAGATGTTGGCGGCTCAGACTCAGACGGTGTTGTCGGCTGTTGATCCTTCGTCCCCACAAAGGTCCAGTAAAAGGTTAATTCACTGGCTTCTCTGAATTGATCCATACTCAACGTACGATCCGTGATAAAGGTCGCCTTCAATAACTTGTCTGTGCCATACTTGCACACACCCAACTCTAGCGGAGTTTTCGTCCAATCAAAACTACCGTCTCCCAACAAGGGACCTTGGTAAATCTCTTCACCATCCAAGGTTAAGGTCATCTCAATATGATCTTCCCAGGCAATCGGCCCCTCAGAGGAAATCGGCTCCACCAGCAGCCCAAGTGAGAACGGCTCTTCTAAATCCAAGCTGCGGATGGTTATTTCTTTTTCATGAGTTTCGCCAGGCAAGAGATTATCCAGGTCAATCCCGTACTCTCCCTCGTCGCTGGCGTAAATCCCATTGGAATCGCCAATCACCATGCCTGGAGGAAGCGTATTGGCGGCCTCACTGGTTAGACAAAAGCCAAAACCAGCAATCAAACTCATGAACAGTGTTAGCATACGAATGAATTTGCGAATCGTCATACACGCCTCCTTCTGTCATGGCTGTGGTGTTCTCGGTAATCAATTGTATTAAGGTGTTACTGGCGCTAATTTATCAACAATCTTCAGAGAGTCGCTGCCGGCAGTAGTATCCATCGTCCAGCCCTCGGTTCCTGTTAATGCTTCACGATCGGCAAAAATAGCTTCCATCTTAACTACTAAGTCGTATGAAGCATTGTTGTACTCTTTACCCATTGAACCATCAAAGATCAGGCGTTCAATCAAAGGTTTCGTTTCACTAGTTGACCCTGCAATAGGTGCTTTTACTGGTGTAGTGTAATAGAACCAGCCATCTTCTGGGTTGTAGACCCATTTGTCAGAATCCATTGTCGTTGTATCAGTAATATCCGCACTGTATTTCACTTTAATTCCTTTACCAATAGGGTCGACTTGGTCAGCTTGAACACTCTTCTCTTCGCCTGCCTCAGGTAGTTGGCCTTTTGTATCACCAGTGACAGGAGTTACACTTGGAAGTGTAGTTCCTAAAGTCGCTGCGGTGTAATCGAATTCTACATTATGGCGATTACCTGTCTCACCTAAAACAGCACGTCCAGTTGGTGCAGCTTGTCCAGTTGGTGCTAATTTAGAAGTTGCCCAGTTAGCCAGTGAATGCTTGTATCCGTCCTTGTAATAACCGAATTTCACACCGCCAACTGTGAAGTCCCAATCTTTTGGATCAGTACTTCCGTTGTCGCTATCCAATACAAGTGAATCAAAAGACATAATTTGATATTTGTTATTGGCAGGCGTCGTTGTATCTGTACGATAACGATGCACTAATTGACCTGTAAACTGATGGTTTATATCTGCAGGATCTAATGGATTAACGATTCTTTGCCCTGTTATCAGCAAAAGAACATTTGGATCGGTCCCTTTACCAGTGACCGTTCCTTCAGACACGACAAAGCCTTCAGCTACTGACTTCGCCCAGTCAAATTCAACCGGCATGTGCTTGTCCAATCCTGGATCATTAGGAACATCGGTATATTTCGGATTTGTTCCATCCGTTTGACTATTGTCAGCACCATAAGTGACATTTCCTTTATCGGCCAAATGCTTCAGTACTTCTTCATAAGATACACGGACAAATACGTCAGCTGTCCCTGTATTTTTAACTTTTACTTCCTTCTCTGTTGATGTTCCAGCCATCAGTGGGATTGGTGTAAATTTTTCACTGATTGTTACGCTGTCGTCTTTTACTACTGCACTAGCTGCCCTGTTAATCGCTTGGTCCTGAGCAGTAAGCCAGGCAAACGTTCCCGACATTGCGGCAATTAATGCCAGTACCGCAGCTGCGGCCAACATCTTTTTCTTTCTCTTATTGTTCTTCATTTCTTTTCCTCCTATACATCCTTTTTCCTTTTTTTATATAAACATTTGACGAGCAAATGATCATACCCCTTTTTTTGCTTGTTTCTTGGCCTCGTTTGGTTCCAAGAAGTAAGCTTTTAATACTAAGAAGAACCCGAACAGTGACAGTGCACAGACTAAGCACAACCAGAAACTGTTGCGTACAAAAGTTAACAACGTGCCCACATTCGGTACAACGAAAATTACTTTCCCATGCACTCGTTCCGCTTTGATCGGTGGATCGTTACTGTTGTTGGCATCCCCTTTAGTGACGATGTAATCGCCCGGTTCGCCATTTAGTTCAGTTAAGCGCTCCACCATCCGGTGAGTCAGGTAGCTCTTGCCGCCACCCAGCTGGTAGGTCACGATGTCTCCCGGCTGCACTTCAGATCCGTCCATCATCTTGACGATCACCACATCCCCTGAATAGAAGCCGCCATCTGGCGCTCCCTCGACAGGTGCCATCGAATCAGTTAGAACTTGATAGAAGCGATAACCTAAAATCGAGGCATCTGTCTGTTCACTAAAGGCAAACATCAATGCAGTCATTAAGATGCCGATGGTAAAGCTGTAAAAGATCAGGTTGTAAAGAAAGAGAAAAATTCGTTTCTTTCCGCTTGTTTTCTGATCTTCCGCAACGACAGGCCCAGCAGTCGGTGGCCGCATCCCCTGCGGCCGAGGTCGACCATTGCCATAGCTACGCTCATCGTAATGACGATTGCCTCCATATTCCGGATTTCTCGGCGGTGGCATTCGGCGATTCGTTGGTCGCTGCCCTTCCCTTGGCGGTCTAGGCCTACGAGGTGGCTCGCCGTAAACATCCTCTTCCCAATCAGATCTAGGTCGGCGCCGTTCGTCGTACGCATCCTCTTCCCGATACGGGCGCCTTACCGGTCGTTCCTGATACCGCCCATCCGTTGGCATTCGTTCTCTTCGTAGTCGTTGGGCTGGTGGGCGCTGTGAGTCAGGTCTTTGAGAATACCTTGGTGGTGCTTCTTCATAGCGCCGAGGCCGTTCTTCTCTTTCTCTGGTCATAGCTCCCCTTCTTTCATTTGACAGTTTCTGTTCCTTTTACATTTCTGGCCTGGCGCTGGGCAAAATCAGCGATTTGTTGAACCGGTACACGGGTTTCGTATACGCGTGATTTTCCAGTTTCTTCTATAGAAGACTCGGTAGTTTCAGATGAAGCCGGTTGTTCCGAACTTTCCTGTTTTGGCTCGGAAGCAACGCTGCTCTCTTCAGTTACCTCCGGTTCAGTTTCTTGGTCATATCTTGTTAACTCATACGTCTCAATCAAGGCATTCAACTTCTTGTCATAAGACGTATCCGTGGCATACTTGCCAGTGAGTGCCTTCGTGGCATCTTGATAAGTTGCGGCTGATTCTTTCCACGTTGCTTGGTAAAATCCCGGATTGCCGGAAAGTCCGTTCTTCAGCAGTGCCGCATAATCCTCCAGCGATTCTTTGTAGCTGGGATATTGACGGAAAGACGAGTTGATCGTATACAACTGGCCGTTTCCCTTGTCTTCTCGGGTATTGAAGTTCACTTGTTTCCCTTGATAACTCCCTTTAATACCAAACAAATTATGATGCGGGGGTCTTGCCAATTGGCTATTTCCTGAACCAGTTTCCAGAATCGCTTGAGCGATC
Organism: Candidatus Enterococcus moelleringii; assembly: GCF_017377575.1. GTDB lineage: Bacteria > Bacillota > Bacilli > Lactobacillales > Enterococcaceae > Enterococcus_A > Enterococcus_A moelleringii. The sequence goes on along the minus strand of NZ_JAFREM010000011.1, from coordinate 12,861 downwards.
ATCACAGAAGCATAGAGTCCTTCGTCCCAGGCAATCTGCTGGGCATCTTTGCCAATGGCTTGAATGAATTCTTCGGTAGTCTGATTTTTTACCACCGAGAATTGGTAGTTCTCTTCAACCTTTTCTGCTGTAATTGGCGGTGAAATAACCTGCTTAACTGCTTCAGCAGGTGCTTCTGCTGGCTTTGACTCTTCAGTTGTTTCGCCGGCAGAACTGGAGACAGCCGTTTCAGGACTCACTTCTGTACTTTCGACAGTCGAGCCAACTTCTTCTTTAATAGAAGATTCCTGCACGGAGCTTTGTTCAATTGGCTGACTGCTGGCCTCACTTGGTGGTGTAGCTTCACTTGATACCGATGGTTGACTCTCCACAGATTCCTGTTGCACCGCGAGCGATTCTTTCGTCTCCGCCGAAACCGATTGTTTCACTTGCGCCTGACAACCAGTTAGAAGCAGACAGCCAACAAGCAAGAGTGCCTTACCCTTCATTTGGTTTCCGCCTTTCCTGCGGCGGCCGTCCTCGCGGTCTTCTTGGTCGGGCAGCGGCCTGCTTCAGCTTCAAAAGTATCGAGTGGTAATGCAGCGCGGTCATGCGCAAATACACAGCTAACACCATCAGCAGTAATAATAGAAACAATTGACTGACCGTCACCACTTCCTGGAAATCGGTAAAGTAGAAAAAGATACCTAACACCAACACACCTAGTAAAATCACAAAAGAGAAGAGCCAGTAAACCCAGTACCAAAAGGTGTACCATTCGATTTTTTCTTGCAATGTCTTCATTCCCTGCTGTTCCCCTCTTTGACGATGCCTAAAATTTGTTTTTCTGGAACCAAGCCAAAAATCCGGCTGTCCTTTGAAATTGCGCGATTGTCCCCTAATACAAAGTAATAGCCTGCTGGAATCGGCTGGTGGTACACCAGATCCCACATAAAATTCTCCGTTTCACCGGCAAACGCATCATCCACTAGCTGATTGTTGACTAGTAGTTGACCTTCCCAGTAATCGATCCGCTCTCCTGGCAAACCAATGACCCGCTTCAAATACAAATCCTCCCGATCATTCGGTGGATGCAGGACGACTACATCGAAGCGTTCCGGTTTATGATGGGCTTTAACTTGCACCACTTCTTCTTCCCAAAATGTCGGATTCATCGATTCGCCGCTGACGGAATACTTGGGATACATCCAGTGATAACCCCGGAAAATGCCGAAAAATATGCAGTAACACACGACAAAAGTCAGCCCGAGTTTTGCTAAAAGCAGTCGATTGAACGGCTGACCTCAGCCAACCTCCCGGGCTTCTTTAACCGGTGCATCCTGGTGTTCCCGCACGATTTTTTCCAAAATCGCACTTTCACCCTGCAAAAGATCAAAGTAAGCTGCTTTGCTTAATAGATTGTCGTAATCCATCTTCATCAACTTCACATAGGGCTTTCTGAACCAAGGTCGAGCGTGAACCTTTGCTCGCGACTCAATTACTTGGCATTCGTAGAGCACAAAATGAATATCTCTAGCCGAAAGATTGTCTTTAATTTGTTTAACTTGATCTCGTTCGTAGACCAGCTTGTTACCGGTGACGGTCATTTTTTCCGTTTTATTAATCAGCTCGCCGTTGAGGTTCCACATCTGTTCCAGAAATCTAGCCTTCTGCAATAAATAGGTATATTCTCGCAAGCTAATCTTGATGCGCTTATCCCAATCGCCTTCTTCGCGGTGCTCCTGGTCGAAGTACTGAATGCCGCTATATAGCATAGAAAGCTCTAATTTTTCAATCACCATTTCCAGCTTTTGATTCACGGCCCTGAGGCGCGCCTTGCTTTGGCTTTCTTGACGAACCTCTTCCTGTTGGACTCGTTCACCAACGGATACCTCCACCGCTTGGGCTTTCGTTTCAGCTTGTTCAATCGGTGCCGAACTAGTTTCCGGCTTTTTCGCAGGCTGCGGGTCTTTTACGACCTCTTTCACAATGCCCTCTGAAAAATGTTGTCCTGCCAGCTCCAGCAGCAGCTGTTCTGCCCGTTCGATAGCTTCTTCTCCGGTTAGCGGAAATTGCTGGACCAAGCTGTCTTCCAAATGAATGGCAAAGGGAAAACCTTCCTTGCGGTAAACCAACGGTACAAAATCAAAGCGATAAACTTGTTTGCCATACTTCGGCTGATCGGTTTGAGCTTTGATCCAGGCAAACTGCGGGAAAAACTGGTGCAAAGATTGCCAAAAAGCTTTCCAGTTGAAGGTTCCCGGTACCAACAGTAATTCAAAGTGATAGCTGCTGTTCATGAGTTGAAACAACTGCTCAAAGTGCTGATAAATTTTCTTGCGCTGGTCCTCATTCAAGGTGCCATGGGGCGCATACAAATACTCACAGGCCCGTTCGATTTCCTCTAATAAAGGCTGTGTAATCAGTTCTTCTTGCATCAACGGAGCAGGTGTCGGATACAGAGCGATTTGACTATTGGCTTGCTTCATACAACTCTTCCCTTTCCGCTACTCATCTTCCAACAGCGTGTCGCTATTGGCTAACAGGCGAACAAAGACCTGAGTCGTTTCTTCCTGTACCGAGCGAATCCGTTTGCGATAATTTCTGATTTCCTGCTTCATCACCCGTAGCTCCAACGAAGCATCGTGCATGACTTGATGAGCTTCCTGTTCTGCTTGGCTGCGAATCCCTTTGGCCTCATATTCTGCTCGTTCCAAAATCGCCCGTTCCTGTTTTTTGGTTTCGATCAAAATGTTGGTTAACTCAGCCTTCATTTCGTCATTTTCAACCTTTGTTCGATTCAGATCGTCGATTTTCCGTTGGGCTTGAATCAGCGCATCAGCTTGCGTTGTTTGCGTTTCTTTCAGCTGGACCTTTAGCCGTTCAACTTCCTGCTGCAATTGAGTGATGGTTTGATCTTTTTCTGCTCGCATGCCTTGAAGCTCTTGATCTTTCTTTGTTTGGACTTCCTGCAGCAGCTGGTCGGTCGTTGTCTGCAATTCCTGCAGCTCTTGGTGCATCTTCGCTTGCAGCTCCTCCAGCTGTTGGGCTTTTTCAGCGTTTTGCTCTTCCAGCGCTTGATTCTTCTCGGTTAAAGTCGTCGCCATATGGGACATTTCAGTTTGCTTCACCTCAAGCTGACCCTTCAATTGAGCCACTGTCTCTTCTAGGCGTTCGACCTCTTGTTGTAAAGGCGATTCGTCCCGTGGAGCAGGTTCTTCTTCCGGACGCAACGCTTTTCCATCGTCATAGCGGCTGTCATACCGTTCTTCGTAGCGTTCCTCTGCAGCGGGTGCCGGCTTTCTGCGCCCTCTTCGTTCGCCGCGATCATAGTCATTATGATTGTCAACGGGTCGATCGTAGTCCTCTTCAGGATAGGCATCGTACCCGTAATCCTCTTCGTAACCTTCATCGTATTCGTCGTAGTAATACTCTTCTTGCGGATCTTGAAATGTCTCCTTCTTCTGTTTGCCAAATCCAAACATTCAGCTTCCTCCTCTAACAACCTAGTCTTTTTTACGAATTTCCCACTTGCGTGTTATACTTTTATTGATGGTAAAACCTCTCATCTGGTTTTCCTGGTCTAGTAAAGACTACGAAAAACCATGAAAAGACCGTCATAACAACAAAAAAAGCCGCCTCTTGACGGCAGCTGACGGTTTATACAATTAGAGCGATCTTTAATGAGTGTTATTTTTATAAACTAAAAGAGGATTTGGGAGAAAAAAGAGGTCTCAGCCGCAAAAATCAGTCATTCATTCTAAAATTGGGTTACACCACCTTAGGTAAGCGTTTTCTTAGAAAAAAACAAAAAAAAACACCCCAAAAATGCAAAAAGCAATTTTTGAAAACGTTTTATGCGATTGAGTGAGCCATTTGTTCGACTACTTGGATACGCTGCTCCATCACAGAACCTGCGTAGCGGTCCAAGGTCATCTGAGTAGAGCTGTGCCCCAACATAGCACTGACACTCATGATGTCCCCTTTGCATTCCAAGCAACGCGTCGCAAACGTATGACGCAGCTGATGAAAATGTGTCTCAGGCAAATTAGCCATCTGACGAATCTGATGGAAATGATACGTCAAAAGCCGCGGTTCCAAAGGCTTATTCTTGTTAGCCACCACAAATTCACCGATTGATGCCTGCTTTCTTTTTAACAATACTTCCTTCAAGAGCTTACTCATAGGAATCGAGCGAACCGATGAAGAAGTCTTAGAACTGGTGAAAACCAGCTCCGTTTTCTGCCCCTCTAACAAGCTGAAAACCCGTTGATAGGTGGAACGAACATGGATCAGGTTATTCTCAAAGTCTAAGTCCTTCCAAGTCAACGCGGCAATTTCGCCAATCCGCAAACCAGCATGTAGCGCTAGTAAGACCGGAATGCCACGTCCTTTTTCGTCCTCTGTCGCAGCAATTTCCAAACGCTTTTGTTCCTGCTTAGTCAACGCCTGGTTCTTAACCTGTTCAACCTTAGGCAGCTGAATGGCCTTAAAAGGATTCTCCTTGATTAGTTTTTTCCGAATAGCTAAATTCACACATTGCTTAGTAATACGGAACACCGCTTGGATCATAGACGGCGAAAACCCCCGCCCCTTCAAGCTTTTCAGCAGTTCTTCTCCGGCCTGTTCATCCAATTCGTTCAGTGCATAGTTTCCAAGAACGGAAAGAACATACTGAGTGAGCTTGTATTTGTAGTTGGCGTGAGTGGACTGTTTAACGCCTGATTGGACCTCCTCCAGCCATTGATACCCCCACTCGTAAAAGGAAATTGTGGCTTCCCCTTGAACATGCAAAATAATCTGATATTTCACCTTTAGCGGATAGAGCTTCTCTCTAACTTCCTGCAAAGTTTTGCCATATACGGATTTGTACTTTGTTTTTCCATTTTCCTTTTTTCCAACCGCATAACGACCCTCCCATCTCCTGTCCTTGCGGCGATAAATGTTTTCTCCACGACGCATGTGTACACTTCCTTTCTATATAATCGACGGTATTTTTGACGGTAAATAAAATAGCTTATTCTATGGTCTTTTTACGAACCGTCGCGCGATCCAATTTTCAATCATTTTTGGAATAATATTCATTTTGGTTATTTTCTTAAAATATATTGCGTATTTTTTTATCGTAATCTATAATAATACTAGAGTAGGACGCCAAAATATTAAAAAGCTCAACTATTATCCTCTCTCACTCTTGGTCTTTACTAGACCAAGAAATCAACCTTTATCAAATCCTTTCGTTCTTTTCTCTATCAATTGTTCGTAAAAAAAGAAAACACTATAAATTTGCATCCTTCAACAACTTTAATTATATAGCACATACACAATTTTTAAATAAGTTTTTAGCAAAAGGTTTGTAAATTTTATTTTCATCATTTTTCAATAACAATCAACAACATCCTCAAGCACAGGTTTACAATTTTTGCTATAATCGCAAACTGACGATAGGTTGGTTAAAACCATCGATCGTCTGAAGAGCGCACAAAAAAGCCGAAAGTATCTTTTACAATACTTTCGGCTCTACTTATTTAATTAATTCAGCACTCTTCCCGCACTCTCAAACGGATACCAGCTATTATGGGTAATCTTCACGACATCTCCAGGTTGTGGTGCTTGAATAAAATACCCTTCCCCAATATACAACGCCACATGATGAGCAGGCCGTCCCCAAAATACTAAGTCCCCCGGTTGCACTTCACTAATAGGAATTTCTTTAATAGAAGCCTGTTGTGCCTGACTCACTCGTGGAATCCCAATCCCATTCTGGGCAAAGACCCACTGCATCAATCCACTACAATCAAAACCAGCTGGAGTCGTTCCACCCCAAACATAAGGAACTCCAAGGTATTGCTTTGCTGACAGGATAATATCTTGAGCCTTTTTCGAAGCCTCTTCATCTGTAGTAAAGTTTTGACCTAATACGACTTGTTGCAAAAGGGCCTCCTGCTGAGCTTTCAAGGCAAGTTCTTGTTGCCGTTCTTCTTCCTGAATTTGCGCCAACAAAGCTTCATTATCCTTCAGCTCTTTCTCCAACTCGGCCTTACTAGCATTCTGCTTCTCAATCGTCGTCTTCAATAAATCCTGCGCTGCCTGATACTCCTGCCGTTTCTTCTCTAAGGCCTTCTGCTGTTTAGAAATAGCCTCCACTAAATCAGTATATTCCTTGGCCCGAGCTGCGTCCGCCTTCTGAACCTTTTCAACACCTTTAACCGATCCTAACATTTTCGACCAGCCGTCCACCTTAAAAAAAGCTGCCTTCTGATTGGCATCGGTCAGCTGGATCGCTCTTACTCGCTCTTGGATTTCTTTTTCCAGCACTGTCAATTTGTCGTTCATCTCAGTCACTTTCTTTTCCTGTTCAATGAGTTCTTGATCCAAGGTTGCGATCTGCTTTTCTTGATCTTCCTGCTGAACCACTGAAGTCGAGATTTCATCGTTCAGCTTGCTTAGTCGTTCCTGCAGTTCCACGATCGTCTGCTGAGTATCTTCCTTTGGATCAGCCTGAACCTCCAGACTAAACCCAAAAAAAATTACAAAACTCAAACATACTATGTATACCTTCTTAATTGTAACCATCCCCTTATCGTTAAAATCGCTCAACCATTCCTTTGATTGAGCGATGCGATCTGATTTAATTGGTTGCCGAATAATAAAGCTGAGAATTCTCAGGCGTTCCTTGAACCCATTGCTGGTAAAAGTCATCACTCAGCCTGTAGCCGCGGCCCCAGTACGTCGAGATCATATCGCCGGTGATGCCATGTTGTTTACATTTACGCTTCAGCTTATTGATCAAGCAGGAGAGCTGACTCATATTGGATGATGTGCTACCATCACTCCACAGGTGATTGCACATATCTTGACGGGAGGAGACCTCCTGTTCCGGGTAAGCCTTCAATAGATATTCAAAGACTTTCTTTTCTGTTTTCGAGAAGCTCTTAAACAGCTTTTCGAAATTGGTGGGTACCGTCGTCAAGCTCTCAGTTGGAAATGCCAGAATTTGGCTTTCCTGTGGTAGCTGCTTGCGCAGGACGCTCAACCGCTCGCGAGTGTCTTCAAAGCCGTCTTGCCGAACCAACCAATCGGCCAGGCCAAGCTCCTTCCAATAGCTCTGCTCTTCTTCACTGGGATAGTCCTCCGTAATTCGAACGACTAACATTGGATAGCGATTTAACAGGGATAGAATTTCTTCAACTTCGCTGTTGGATAAGTTTTCGCTCAACAGAACCAAATGGAAGTACCCCAGAAAAGCTCCGATCGTGGGACTTTTTAGACGTTTGAGTACGTCGCTGGAGCATAAGGTTTCATAGTTCATTCGCTGCAGCTTTTTGACTAGCTCTTCTTCTGTCAGTATATTCATGGTAAGAATTAACGCATGTTGCATACTTCATCACCTTCTCTTTAAGTTTTCGGAATCTTTTTTTCTTTTACTGCCGGTTTGCCCAGGGCTTCCGGTTCTTCGATGTCCACCAGTACATTCCACAAAATTACTAGCGTAACGACAATACAAATAATCACCTGAATCCATAGCTGATCGAAGTAAGATTCAGCCAGCTTGATACTAAAGATTGCTAACAGGAAACACACCACCAGGACAATCGCCAGCTGAAGCTGCTTCAAATCCTGTTGAATCCGGTAGACAGTTTCCAGCGGTACCCGTTTTTGTTGGGAAACCTGGCGGATGGTCCGCTTTTCGACTAACAGCCAGATGATCTCCCGATACAGCTTCTTGGCCTCCGGTTCTTTACTAAACAAGGAATAGGCATCCTTGCTGCGGTCCCGTTCTTTTCCCGCCTTCACCAGAAAAGGATGGAGAAGTCGATCGTTGCGCAACGACCAAAGAAAAATTTGGCGCCACTCAGCAATGGTCAACGGCGGGAGGTTCAAGACCTCCAGCTTAACCTCCAAAGCCTCCAGCTTATCCAGACACAGCAGCAGCTGTCGGTAATCCCGAGAAACCACTTCCCAGGAGGTAATCACCAAACAATCCCCCGGTTGGGCAAAGTTCAGCAGCGCTTGAAATTCACTGGTGTCTGAGGTCATTGCTTCGATCTCTTGATGCCCGTCAGAAAAGAGTTCATCCACCGGATAATCCTCCAGCGCGTCCAATTGTTGGGTAATCTGATACCCCCGTGCATAGCCTAGATTCATCGTGTCCTTCCTCTCTCTGTCGGAGTTTTTCGCAAAGGTGGCGCCGACCGCTTTTGCTTTCTAAGCAGTCGGTTGACCTTCACATGTATGTCCCGTTGACTTCGCATCAGCGAGAACAATAAATAGCTTTGGACTAATACAACTAGGCCTAATACTAATAACAATAGATAGACCACTATCTGCCTCGCCTCTTTCGTTTATTTTGTTTTGATTGTTCCTAAATCATTCTTTTGATAATCCCAGCTGTAAGGCTGCGGTGTTTTAGAATCACCTTGAGCATCCACATTTGGTTTAATATAAAGCGTAATCCAAAATTCCCTCGATGCATCGATGTCGCTTCGTGTAATCGGTGCAGATCCGGCTGTGATAGAAGGATTAGTCTGTTGACTAGCCGCATCCGTCGATACATAATGACCTAAATAACTATAAAAGGCTGGTACAACTGGGCTAAACAGGACTTGATCGTCTCCACTGCTTAAATGCTTAGTGGACAAAACAAAATCGCTAAATGCTGGCGTATCCGCCTGCTTTCCAGATGTAACAATTTTATCTGCTTGATAAGCAGTATCAACTGCCGGATTGCCATTGTTGTACAAATTGCTTTCTATTTTTACATATCCTTCACTAGGCACAACAATTTCATCCGATGAATCGACTATCACTTGCCGAACATGCAGCGTAGCTTTACGTAATGAATAGATTATTTTGCCTTCCTGATACGTATTAGAGACTGTATAATCTAATCCTAATACTCTAGGAGTATCGTTCGTCTCTCTCATTTCCAAGAATTCATAAAAATCCAAACTAATTGGAGAAACAGTAATGCCTTGTCCGATACGCAGCTGTTGATCGTATAGAATATCCCCATCTGGCAAAGCGGTGCCGTCTTCCTTGTAAGCAGTTAAGGATATTTTTTGCGGAATCGCTGCATTCCAGCAATTATCCTTGACCGATTCTTCATTCTTCTTCAAAATGATTTGAATCTTTCCTGAAGTATTCGGTGAACTCTTGATAGTAAAACGCAGATCTTCCAAAAATGGTTGAATAACCGCTTTGCTATTGTTGGCTTGCATATCAAAAGTGATAGAATCGTATCCGGCATTTGCGCCATTTTGGGTATAAGACCATGTATTTGGCAGAGTCATCGCTGACGTTCCCAAATCTTTAATCTCCGTATTTTTAGGAACCTGAATTTCTATTTCTTTCATGGTTTGATCCGTTTCTGAACTCAAAGTCATATCGACTAACTTCGCTTCATCAACGGTTCGTTCAGTTTCAAAATCAATGTGCTGAGCCAGATCTTTGATTTGTACCGTCGTCACTTTACTTACATTACTCATCCGATCTGCTGCAACTACCTGTAAATACTTCCCTGAATCCTGTTTTTCATTGATTGTAAAAGAACCGGTTGTTAGATAATCCAGGGAATCAGTATTAGGCGCAACATACGAATCAAATTGAGATTCAGCAAATCGCCCATAGTTATCTTTTTTATCATTTACCACATCTATAAAATCACGTTCACTTGCTGGATCCGCTACTACCCGATAAAAATACCCAGCGATATTACTGCTGATTTCTTCTTCCACAGTATCTGATTTAAGTACACCATTTTCTTTTGTACTCGCCTCTACGTACCATTGATAAAGATCTCCATTATCTTTTGCATCGACTCGAACATTTAAGTTATCGCTATCCCCGCAACGAATATCCAAATCTGGCGCATCGGGAGCTTGACGGTCTGAAACTGAGTAGTCTTGTGCATTGTTTTGCAGAGAAACTTGCGCCAGATTATAAAGAACGTTAGCGATTATTCTATTCTCATCCCTTGTCGAACGACCATTACTATGACCCGTTTGGATCATGGCTACATTGTTATTCGTCTTTAGATACCAACCACCACGCCAAGTAGCATTGTCGAATGGCGGACGAGGATAATCACCTGTAAAAGGACTCGTGAATTCAGCCCATACTGTTCCTACATTTTTTCTTTGTAATTCAATATTATGAGAATAGGGAATGGTCAATTCCAACCCATTTTCCATCTCAAAGGGATATTTCATTAAGTACCCATCATTGGTTATCTTTACCTTCGTAGAACCCGACCAATAATCGGTTCTAATCATCGGATAATTACCATTTCCATTGGGATATTGCATATTAGGATCATGCCCGACTCCTAAATAATCCATTTGTTCATGGAAGTATTTCCACCAGTTCTTTTTAGGATTCTGGTTTGGAGCACTATATACCGTGTCGTGTCCAAACAGTACTCCCCGACCTGATGCAATAAATTCTTGAGTGGCCTGTGCCCCAAGGTCTGAGATATCTCTAGCATAATTATCGTCCCAGCTACCAAACATAATGACATCCATGTTATAATCTCCAGTAAGCTGATTTTTCAAATATTGATTCGGGTTTTGATTGAAAGTGCTTATGGCTACAGGATAAACATCAATTAAATTATTTCCATCCTCATCCTTTAAATTTAAACTGTTCATCCATGTATATAAGGTGTTAGACTGCTGTCTGTCCGGATAAACATTCAGCACCCTAATCTGCTTACCATAATTCAAGGACTGATTCGTCCACGTATTCCCACTGTCACTTGACTGAAACAATCGGTAACCTTCTTGTGACAGATCAGCTATCGGAGCCCATTCCAAATCGGCGTAGTTCAATCTTCCCGTATTATCCCATTTATTAGTCGCCGTTAATCGAAAATCCCCATCCTTGCCTGGGACAACAGTTGATGCTTGAATATTCTCGACCTTTTCGGAATCAGTCATCCATTTAAATCCGGCAAACAAACCGCCTGCTAGTAAGCAAAGAACTCCTAGTACTAAAAGCTTCTTTGTGTGTTTTTTCTTGACCCATTTCATTCTTCTCGACTCCTTTTCAACACTTATCAAATCAATGTTCCACTCGGTAAAACACTCATCTCATGAGTGTTGCTTTTTTTTGAAAGGATACAGCTCACGCTGTATCCCTAGTTGTCTGTCTTACTTTGTAACGCAGTATCAATAATACTTAATGGTGCGCTCGTCGGTGTATCTCCATGCCACCAAGCTTGACGATACGCTGTCGTATTGCAGTTGATCGTCTCTACCTTCATCGACAATGAAAACTCCGCTCCGTCATATTTGTCACTGATACTATTGGATAATTTGATTCCATCGAACAGAGCTGTTGTCGGATCATTCGGTTTTACTGCTTCTTTAATATAGTAGTAATACCCATCTTCACCGTCTTGCCAATCCGTTGTATTCAAATTCACCAAGATCAAATCTTTACCAATCACTAATGACATCACTTCTTTATTACTCGGCTCATCCGCAACATCTGCTTTTACCTCTGGCAAGACCATCACCCGAATAAACTGATTGATCGTCCCGTGGTTCCTAACAGATATTTTCTTATCGACAGTCACATCTTTCGAAATTTCAGTAGATTGTACAAAATCTTCTTCGACTAGCTCTGTCTCTACCTGTCCTACTTGAAAATCATTATCTTTCCGATCCTCCGCTGTCATTGCTGCGTAGACAAAATAACTGCCGCCAACTAACAAAAGGAGCAAGCCTAACGTAACAACAATATAAACAGCCCGGCGTACCGGATTCTTCGGTCGTTTCATCTTGTTCCTCCTTCGTTAATCTCGTTGATCAATTTTTTTGTCATACATTTTGAAAATAGCATTTGTTCCATTCTCCGGAATGGACCAGTCAGAAAATAATTCTCGCGTCAGATCATGAGCATCCATCTCTGATACTAGCTTGTATAAAGCACCTTTGTATTGATTAGCATACTCATCACTTAAAGACACACTATCCAACAAATTGGGCGTTACACCCTTTGGTGGTAATACCTCTGAGTAATAGAAATAGCCATTCTCGTAATACCAATACTCCGTCGTACCAGCTAGTGGTGGATTAGTTGCATCAAATACTTTTCCTGCCATAAATTCCAACTCAAATCCAACCAATGCAGCGTTACGAGTATTTAAGGCATCATATTGATAGGTTTGATTCGTCAGAGTGCTATTGCTGGCTTTGTAAAACGTAGAACCATTTATTCCATACGTATTTCCAGACACCCAAGTAGAAGGATCCTCTACTTTAATCGATGTAGTAGGTTGGCCGTAAACCTTTAGATTTCCATTGCCGTTTCGGGTCGTATGATCGTGATTATCGTTGGTTACCGTCTCGAAGATAACTAAGAATTCCTTTAGCGACAGACGAACGATCGCTGGCATCTCGCCTGTGTTCCGAACTCGAACGTTTTTTTCTTTCGTTGTTCCTGGTGCCCAACGATAGACTCGGTTGAAATCTTCCTCGATAATTGCCGATAATCTTCGCTCATTCACATCTGACCGATTTACCCGCTCATCAGCTGAAGTAATCCAAGCATAGGTGCTGCCGACAATCAATAACAAACTTAAAACAAGAGAGAAGCAGGCAAAAAGCAGCTTACTCTTAAGAAACACTCGAAACAGATGCTGTCGTCTTTCTTTTTGGGTCATTCCAGCTCCTCCTCCCGCCGTTTTTTCAAAAAGAATAAAGAAATCAGTACTAATAACAAACCACTTAGAAACATGTAAACCACTTGCTCACCCGTCTGCGGCAGCAGACTCCGATTAGAAGGGGTGCCTTGCCCCGTTGAAGGCAAGGTCCCTGTTCCACTCGGTGAACTTGGGATTATTGATTCCGATGACTCCGTTGTTGATCCCGATGGCTC
>NZ_JAFREM010000010.1 GCF_017377575.1 Candidatus Enterococcus moelleringii | reverse complement strand
ACTTATTACCACTAGACTTTTCCTTCTCTTTATAGTAACGATACTAGCATATTTTTTGAAGTTAATCAATAATTAACCAAAGTGGATACAGAGTGGACAAAATAATGGTAGTTTTGTCGGATATTGAAAATAAATTTTAGTGAGCAGGAGGAATGTTGTGAATTCGAATTCGATGCTGATGCAAACCATCGATGCTTCGATCCAAAAGAAGCTGGATTTGTTTGACCATTTTAAATTACGTTATATTTTTCGGGCGATAATGGCCTGTATGTTTTTGGCATTAGGCACAGCGGTGGCTTTTGCGATAGCGATCAAGGGGGAAGAAATTGCCCCTGGTTTAGGGAAAATTTTGTATTCCTTTATGTTCAGCTGGGCGCTGGTGATGATTGTTTATATGAACGCAGAGCTGGGGACATCCAATATGATGTACCTGACCGTCGGGGTTTATCAGAAACGGCTGAAGGTAATCAAAGCTCTGAAAATATTAGGACTTTGTATTTTCTTCAATTTAGTCGGTGGTGTGTTGGTGGGCTTCTTGTTGGCTCAAACCGGGGCCTTTCAAGGGTTGCCGGCGGACAGCTATCTGTTTGAATCGATTGCCGGAAAGCTGGACAAGGGGACGGTACAGATCGTGATTGAAGGTGTTTTTGCCAATATTGTCGTCAATACTGCCGTTTTAATCAGCATGCGCATGAAGGATGATGCTGGGAAAGTGATAACGATTGTTTTTGTCATTTTTATTTTTGCCTTTTTAGGCTATGAGCACGTGATTGCCAACTTTCCAGCTTTTTCTTTAGCGTATTTTGCTTCCGGCGGGATGGAGGCCTTTACTGTGAGTGCTGTTACTCATAATTTATTTTTCGCCTTGATTGGTAATTATATAGGCGGCGGATTGGTGATGGGACTGGGTTACGCCTGGGCCAATAATGCAGCCACCAGTTATTTAGACTGAAGTTACGCTTAAATCCAGAATATATCCAAAAAATATACAAAAAGTAACCATAAACGATTGACAAAACCAGATATATTAGGTAGTGTTGGTAGTATCTAAAAGAAGTATGAAAGGAGCTTTATGCATGTCTAAATCATTAAAACATACACCGCAAGCAGTCGAATTAGCTCAAGGAGTGACTCAGCTGCAAAATATTCGCCAAGAAAATTCGGGGTTGACCTACATTGAATTTCAAGTGCTGGAATTTGAAAAGGGTGCCAATTATCAGGAACAGCTGGGCAAACAAGAAGCTTGTGTAGTTGCTTTGACCGGTAAAATTACGGTTGTGGTTGAAGGAGAAGCTTATCAAAACCTGGGAACAAGAGAATCAGTTTTTGAAAAAATTCCAACGGATAGTGTTTACATTTCCAATGATCGCCAGTTCAGTATTACCGCTGAAACCGATAATGTGCGGGTAGCGCTTTGCTATTCGCCTTCCGAAAACCAGTTACCAACCAAGGTAATCAAGGCAGCGGATAATTCTACGGAACAACGGGGCAAATACCAAAACAAACGCTTGGTTCACAATATTTTACCGGATGATGTTGATACGGCTAACAGCTTGCTCGTGGTGGAGGTTTATACTGAAGGTGGGAATTTCTCCAGCTATCCACCCCATAAGCATGACCAGGACGATTTGCCAAATGAGTCCTTCTTGGAGGAAACCTATTATCATGAAATGAATCCATCACAAGGATTTGTCTTCCAACGGGTGTACACCGAGGATCGTTCATTGGACGAAACCATGTCAGTAGAAAATAAAAATGTGGTCGTTGTGCCAAAAGGTTACCATCCTGTAGGGGTGCCAGACGGCTATACTTCCTACTATTTAAATGTCATGGCGGGACCAACTCGTGTTTGGCAGTTCCATAATGAAAAAGCCCATGAATGGATTTTAGACCGTAAGTAAAATTTGCTTAAAGAGAGGCGTAAAAAATGAAATTTGTAACTTTGAATGATGTGCTGCCTAAAGCTCGAGCAGAGGGTTACGCAGTCGGCCACTTCAATCTCAATGGAATTCCCTGGGTGAAGGCGATTCTATCGGCAGCCGAAGAAGCAAAGTCCCCCGTGATTATCGCTTCTTCTGATCGCATGGTGGATTTCCTGGGGGGCTTCAAGACGATTGCTGATTTAGTCAGCAACATTGGCGATGAGCTGGAGATCACAGTTCCTGTCGTGATGCATTTGGATCACGGGCAAACCATTTCTCGCTGTTTTGCGGCGATTGATGCAGGTTACAGCTCGGTGATGTATGACGGCAGCCACGATCCGATTGATAAAAATATCGCAGATACGAAACGTGTGGTAGAGCATGCACATAAAAACGGTGTGACTGTCGAAGCAGAGATTGGCACAGTTGGCGGAAATGAAGACGGTTTAGTCAGTGGAATTAATTATGCGGATTTCAACGAATCAGTTCGGCTGGTGGAAGAATCCGGGGTTGATGCCTTAGCGGCTGCGCTTGGTTCGGTTCATGGAAAATACGTAGGCGAACCAAAGCTTGGCTTTAAGGAAATGGAAGCTATCGCAGCGGCCATCGAAGTTCCGTTAGTCCTGCATGGAGCCAGCGGCATTCCTTTAGACCAATTGAAAAAAGCCATCAGCAAGGGACATGCCAAGGTCAATATCAATACTGAAATGAATATGGCCTGGATCGAAGCCGTTCGTCAAAGTATGGCGCAATTTCCCGATTCCCACGAACCAAGACAATTGATCGAACCCGGTGAACAAGCCATCAGTCAAGTGGTCAAAAACAAGATGGAAGAGTTTGGGTCCATCGGAAAAGCATAAAACACACAGCTGCTGGCGAATCAATCGCCGGCAGCTCTTTTAATCGTGGCGGCGAAAATGCTATACTCGATAAAAAAGGGAGGGGCTTATGAAATTCTCTAAACGTTTTTTCTCCTTATATATACTATTTGTGCTGCAAAATGTGGTGACCTTGAGTGTTAACCTCACCGATAATATGATGATTGGCGCCTATAGTGAAATCGCGCTATCTGGGGTTGCGGCGATTAATCAGGTGCAGTTTTTCTACCAGCAAATTCTAAACGCCTTAAGTGAAGGCGTGGTGATGATCAGCAGTCAATATTGGGGAACCGGCCGCATTGAACCGATAAAAAAAGTAGTGGCGATTGCGATTAAGATCACACTAGGGGTTGCGTTGCTGCTGTTCACGGCGGTTTCGTTGTTTCCTGAGCAGGTGATGCGGATTTTTACCACTTCGCCAGCGATTATTAATCAAGGGATTGACTATTTAATGATTGTCCGCTTCTCTTATTTCTTTTTGGCGATTACCATGATTTTATTGGCTTCTTTAAGGAGTGTCGAAATTGTCAAAATCGGCTTTCAGTTATCAATTATCGCCTTCTTTTTAAATATCTGCATTAACTACACGCTGATTTTTGGGAAATTTGGTGCGCCGGAAATGGGTGCCCAGGGGGCTGCAGTGGGAACGCTGATTGCCCGCATTGTGGAATTGCTATTATTAATTATTTATTTGAAATTGCGGGATAAAACGCTGCAAAGCAAATTGAAGGATTATTTGACCTTTGATTCGGTGCTGAGAAAGGATTATTTCCGTCTAGTTGTGCCAATGGTGGGTATTTCGGGACTGTGGGGCTTGAGTACTGGACTGCAAACTTCGATCTTAGGCTATATGAGTTCGGCGGCGATTGCGGCCAATAGTGTGGCTTCGGTTTTGTTTTTGCTAGTGAAAGGTGGAGCAGTAGGGGCGGCGTCGGCCGGGGCAATTATTATCGGGAAAGAAATCGGCAGCGGGAATTTAGAACAGGTAATTGCCTATTCCAAAAAGCTGCAGAAAATGTTTTTTGCGATTGGTGTGGTTGGTGGCATCGTGCTGTTTTTCATTCGGATTCCGATTTTGGGTCTTTATGATCTGTCGCCGGAAACGCAGGAGATGGCCAATCAGTTTTTGATTATTTTGAGTGTGATTTATGTGGGGATGGGCTATCAGATGCCCACCAGCGAAGGAATTATTCGCGGCGGCGGCAATCCGATGTTTATTATTAAGATGAACCTGATATGCAGTTGGATGATTGTTATTCCCCTGTCTTATATGCTGGCCTTTTATTTTAAAGCTTCTCCAGCAGTGGTTGTGTTTGCTTTGAATTCCGACCAGCTCTTCAAATGTGTGCCGGTCTTTTTAAAGGCCAATTTTGGCAAGTGGATCTACAAGCTGACCCGGGAGGAGGCGTGATGCAGCTCTCTATTTATACTGAGGTGTTACTACCAAATCTTTAGAAACGTTCAGCAGTGCATTTGTTGTTTCATCGGTCAATTCTGGAATGATCAGTAAAGATGGTTATGAATCCAAAAACAATCCCCAATCGCGCTAAACATAATCGAAAAAACAAGACCTTTGTCGTCATCGGAAAATCTTTTAACCTGATTGTATTCCACCCCAAAACTTGCTATCATAAACTAAGTTACATACTTTTTGAAACCTAGGGAGTGGAGTAAATGCTGACGAAAGAAGAACTACCGTTTTGCCCAGTGGCTACGACGGTGGATTTGATTGGCAACAAATGGAAATTGTTGATTATGCGGGAATTGTTGAAGGGAACACAACGGTTTAATATGATTCATAAGGCAGTGGATGGTATTAGTCAAAAGGTGTTAACCGAAAATTTGCGTAAGATGGAAAAAGACGGAATTGTTGTCCGCAAAGCCTATGCGGAGGTTCCACCGCGGGTAGAGTACTCCTTGAGTGAAGTCGGGGAATCATTACGCCCGATTATCGACTCAATGAGTGAATGGGGCACCGCCTATATCAAAGAAAATATGATGTAAAAATGGCTCTGAAGGTTAGCGGCATGCCAACCTTTAGGGCCAAGTTTTTAGTCATTCATCACAACCACTTTACCGAAGCTGCGGCTGCTTTCTAAAAAATAAAGAAAGTAGAAGTTATTCACAATCAGAAAAATGATTAAATTAATATTGAGGATGTCTAACTTCACAAACTAGTTTAGTCTTAATACTCAAAAGCTATGAGAGTTTGCTCAGCCTTTCTTAGTATCCGGGGGCTTTTTAGATCGGTACTCTTCATTTTTTACATCAATACTGGCCTCTTAGAATAGAAAAGTACCGGCTGTTTTAGCATGATTTTTGTTTCATAACTAAGTGGCGGTGCTAATACTATTTATTTGATCAGAATTTTTTTTGAAATATGTGGTAAAATTTAACTCAAATAGATTATAGTATAATTGTGTAACTAAAGCGTGAGTTAAGGGTGGCAAAGTCGAAATAAAATATTTTGTGAAAGAACGATAAATGGGGTGAAATTATGCGTGAAAGCAAAACCACTACAATATTGAACCAACTAAAAAAAGACATAAATGAGGGTGTGTACAGCCCGAATGAAAAATTAATAGAAAATGACCTAGCGAATCGATTCGAGACTAGTAGAAACACGATCAGAAATGTGCTTTCTTTATTGGAAAAGGACAATTTGGTTTCTATTGTGCCTCACAAAGGTGCAAAGGTCACGGCACTAAATACTAAGGATATCATTAACTTGTTGGAAGTCAGAGCTGAGCTTGAGGGGTATGTTTTTCAAAAAGTTACTCCGCTTTTAAGTGACGATGAGATTAAAAAGATGAGTGAGATATATAAGCAAATGGTCGAAAATATTGAAGAAAATAATTTACAAAATCATTCTGGTTTAAATCAAAGTTTTCACGAAGTAGTTTATAGTAAATGCGATAATACTGTGGCTATTGGCATTATAAGAGATTTGAAAAACCAACTATCAAAATACAACTTTAAAACAATATTGATTCCTGGACGAAAAGAAGCTACGTTAATCGAGCATAAAAACTTATTGGAAGCAGTCAAATCTAGAGATGGAGCACTTGCTTCTCAAAGAGCTAAGGAACACATCTTCAGTGTTAGAGATACACTTCTAGACTATAACGATTATTTAAATCATTAAAGTACCGACTCAACCATGAATAATACAGACTTTGGAGGAAGACATTTCAATCTTGAATGTCTTTTTTTTAATTTCTTGTTGACATCTTATCCGGCAGCGGTTACAATTTGTTTGTCAACAAAATTGTTCAACAATATTGATCAACAGGAGGAGAAGCAATATGAGTAATATTTTAAAAGGTGCATATGATTTACACGTACATTCAGGTCCAGATATTATGCCGCGAAAGTTCGACGATTTGGAAATGGCTGAACGAATCAAAGAATCTGGAATGGCTGGTTATGTGTTAAAGTCACATTATTTCAACACTGCACAACGAGGATATTTAGTAAATAAGGTAACTCCAGAATGTAATTGCATTGGTGCCATTGCATTAAATCAATCAGTCGGCGGTATTAATTCAATTGCGGTTGAAATGGCGGCCAGATCGGGAGCAAAAATTGTATGGTTCCCAACTACGGACTCAGAAAACGAGATTTCCCATGTTATGACTGGTGATCCTAATAAAAAACTTCCTTACTGGGCCAAAATTGTTAAAGATCTTAAGGATGAAAATATTGAAATTCCAACGATCACTATTCTGAAAGATGGAAAGTTGACAGACGACACTATTAAAGTAATCGACACAATTGCTAAGTACAACATCATTTTAGCTACTGGCCATTTATCCCATGAAGAAACCTTCGCGCTTGTTGAGGAAGCACAAAAACGTGGGGTTAAGAAAATAATTATCACTCATGTAGATTTTCCGACAACTTATTACAGTGTAGAAGATCAGAAAAAACTGGCTGAATTTGGTGCATACATGGAACATTGTTATGTGACGTGGAAATCAGGAAAGGTTGATTTTGCTGAAACAGCTCGCCAAATTCGTGAATTGACACCAGATAAAGTGATTCTTGCTACAGATTTAGGTCAATCTAACAATGTTTACCCAGATGAAGGGCTTTTAGAATTTGCTGAGCGTTTGATCAATGAAGAAGGCTTTACCGAAGCAGACATTAGAAAAATGATTGTAGAAAATCCTTCAAAATTATTAGCAGAGTAAAGGAGAAAAATCGATGATTAAGGGAAAAAATTTATTAGTATTTAGTGCACATGCCGCTGACTATGTTTGGCGATCAGGTGGAACAATTGCAAAGTATGCTGCAAATGGTGCCAATGTTAAAGTTGTCGTTATGACTTTTGGTGTTCGTGGAGAGTCAAATGGTTTATGGAAAAAAGAGAACGCTACCTATGATTCAGTAAAAGAAGTAAGAAAGAAAGAAACCGCAGCTGCGGCTGAAATTCTGGGTGTCACTGACATGGAATATTGGGATTTGGTAGACTATCCAATTGATATTACTCAAGAATTGGAAAACAGAGTAGTAGAAACCATTCGAAAAATGCAACCGGATATTATCATCACTCATGATAAAAATGATATCTTAAATCCGGATCATAACAACATCCATGATCTTGTATGGCGAGCTAGTATTATGTCAAACTCTGCAGGTATTTTGACTGAGGGTCATCCAGTTACAAAACAAATGAGAATGTTTGGGTTTGAGCCTCATCAGACAGAAATAAGCGGATACGTGCCGGATCAGTTCATCGACATTACTGAAGTATACGACAAAAAAGTCAAAGCAATGGAGTGTTTTGCAGGGCAGCACCACTTAATTGAGTATTACAAACAACGAGCATTTATGCGAGGCAATCATGCCCGTCGTTTATCTGGGAACAACACGTATAAGTATGCTGAGAGCTTCGCAAATTTCTATGCGGTAGTTTCAGAGGAACTAGTTTAAAACAATAAAATTATCTCACTTCCTAAAACTGGGAAGTGAGATACATATAAAGGAGAAACGTATGAGTAAAGGTAGAATTGGTTTCAGAATTGGGGAAGACATCAACCGTCCGAAGGATACGTCAATCTTTCAAAAATTAATGGATTTTGGGACGCCGCCTCTTAGTGACGGACTTAATAAATTTAATACCTTAGATTCAAAAATTAAAGCGGTTTCTAGCGGGGTGAAATTAGCAGGTCCGGCCATTACGGTGAAGCTTAGACCAGCAGACAATTTAATGTTGCACAAAGCAATAGATATTGCAAAAGAAGGCGACATCATCATTGTCGATACTGGCGGTACTGAAAACTATTCAATCATGGGAGACCTGATGTCTAGTGCAGCCTTCAAGAAAAAAATTGGCGGCTTTGTGATTGACGGAGCCATTCGAGACATTGAAGAATTGAAAGAAAAGCAATACCCTATCTTTACTAAAGCTGTAACACCGGCGGTTGGAGACAAAGACGGCCCTGGTGAAATCAATTATCCCATCAGCTGTGGTGGAGTTGTTGTAATGCCGGGAGATTATGTTGTCGCAGATGACAATGGAGTAGTCATTATTCCACCCGACCATATCGACGAAATTGTTAGTGGAACTGAGAAGAAGTTGAAATATGAAGCAAATAGAGCGATTGAAATTGAAAAGGGACATATTACCAAACCTGATATCGATGAGAAGCTTCGAAAATTAGGGGTGCTGGATTAACTGGGGGGAGAATCATGTTTTTTAATTTGACAGAATTTGTTTTTAATCCATTCGTTTTGATTTTTGCAGCAATCTTTTTAGGAATGCTCTTTGGCCGAATTAGAATCAAGAGCTTCTGTTTCGGAGGATCAGGGGTCTTATTTGCTGGACTTTTTATTGGGTATTTTGTTCTAAAGTATGCCCACAGTTTTAGTGAAAGCTCGGATGAATACGCGGCAGCACAGGCTTTTATTGAAAAAGGAGTTATTGATCATCTGCTGTTCAATACATTTCTAGTTCTATTTGTGACTGCTATCGGACTTCTGGCTTCCAATAGCATCAAGAAAGTGATTAAAAAATATGGCTTTCAATTCGTTATTTTAGGATTTCTGATCACTTTTATGGGTGCAGCTACAAGTTTCGTTTTAACAGAGTCTCTGCCGCAAAAGGATATCTTTAAAGTTTCTGGAACGTATTCAGGGGCAATGACAAGTTCGCCTTCATTAGCTGCAGCACTTGAAACGGTGCAGGCTACTACGACTGAAGATGCCAAGAATTATGAAACCTTACCAACGAAAGAAAAACAGATGATTCTTGATGTATTAAATGATAATTCTCAAGAAAATCTGACGATTGAAAATACCCAAACACTGACTCAAAGTCAGCAAAAAACTTTTGTGGAAAAAGCGTCAGCTGATGTCGGAATCGGACACTCGATCTCGTTTCCGATTGGATCAATCGTAGTGATTCTATCCATGAGTTTTATTCATAAGATTTTTAGAATCAATCTTAAAGATGAAAAAGAAGAGTTTGCCAAAATTATGTCAGATGGTGATGCGGATGAAACAGAGAAAACAAACAAGTTTTCAAAAAATGTTCTATTTGATGTTACTGGGTTCGCATTAGCTGCGTTGGTGGGCTTAATCATTGGAAGTATTGAAATACCTCTAGGTAGTTTCGGAACATTTAGTTTAGGGATGACTGGTGGTGCCTTACTGGGCGGGTTGGTTCTAGGCTCAATTGGAAAAATCAGATTCATTAATTTCCGCATGGAAGACAAGGTACTACAGGTTTTGCGAACGCTTTGCTTAGAAATTTTCTTAGCTATTGTCGGATTACGTTATGGCTTTGGAGTGGTTGAATCTATTACCGGTTCTGGACTGACCTTCGTTGTTGTCGGATTCATCACAGCAGCTGTAGCACTTATGTCCGGTTTCTTAGTTGGAAGATATGTGTTCAAGATGAACTGGGTATTATTATCTGGAGCCATTTGCGGGGGTATGACCAATACAACTGGTATGGGTACACTGATCGATGTACTTGATTCAGACGATGCAGCGACAGGCTATGGTGCTACTTTCCCGTTTGCAATGATCGGCATGGTTCTGTTCACTATCATTCTACACCAGTTTACTGCGTAGTTTCTTAACGTAAAAGTGAAAACTCAAGGCCATCAACGATGTCTTTGAGTTTTTTAATTATCTAGAATAAGGATGGTGTTGTTTTGCAAAGGAAAGTGTCAATTACAGAGACCGTCTTGCGTGACGGACAACAAAGCTTAATGGCGACAAGAATGAAGCTATCAGATATTTTGCCAATTGTCGAGGTAATGAATAAGGCAGGGTATCATTCACTTGAATGCTGGGGTGGAGCAACCTTTGATTCTTGTATAAGATTTCTCAATGAAGATCCTTGGAAACGTCTGCGAATAATTAAAGAAAAAGCACCGGACGTACCGCTTCAAATGCTGCTAAGAGGACAAAACTTAGTAGGGTACCGACATTACGCAGACGATATTGTGGATTTGTTCGTGAAGAATGCCGTTGAAAACGGCATTGATATTTTTCGTATCTTTGATGCATTGAATGATACAAGAAATATAACGTCTGCGCTAAAGGCAGTAAAAAAATATGGGGCTCATGCTCAGCTTGCAATCTGCTACACAATCAGCGAGGTTCATACGGTTGATTACTTTACTAATTTAGCAAAAGAATTATTCGAGCTTGGTGCAGATTCAATCTGTATAAAGGATATGTCTGGAATACTAACACCCAGTGTGGCTACACAGCTGATAGGCGAAATTAAAAAGGTAGTAGCTATTCCAATAGCGGTTCACACTCACTCAACAAGCGGCATTTCTCAGATGACGTATTTAGCAGCCGTCGAAGCGGGGGCCGATATCATTGATTGTGCAATATCCCCCTTTGCTGAAGGAACAAGTCAGCCGGCGACTGAGTCTCTGAGTATCATTCTTAGAGAGCTAGGATTTAATGTTGATCTGGATGTTAAGGCTCTAAAACAAATCGCCTCACACTTCAAAGTTATTCGTGACAAGTATTTGGAATCCGGGGGACTAGATGCCCTGATGATGTTTGTCGATCCTGAAACGCTGCTGTATCAAGTTCCTGGGGGTATGCTATCCAATCTGTTAGCTCAATTGAAAGAATCCGGAGCTGAAAATAAATTCGAAGAAGTTCTACTTGAAATTGCGAAGGTTCGGGAGGATCTAGGCTATCCTCCATTAGTAACGCCAATGAGTCAAATGGTTGGAACACAAGCGGTTTTTAATGTTTTAACTAATGAACGATATAAGGTAGTACCTAGTGAGGTGAAAGATTATCTTCTTGGGAAATACGGCAAATCACCAATTGATATTTCTGCCAGCTTTAGAAAAACGATTGTAGAAGATAGTGAAGTGGTTTCTGGTCGTCCGGCTGACTATCTTAAACCTTAAATTGAAGAGCTGACAAAAGAACTTGGAGATCTTGCTAGGTGTGAAGAAGATCTTTTAACTTATGCTCTTTTTCCTCAGATTGGAAGAGAATTTTTAGAACGGAAATATGCGGCAAATCCACCATCACAAGGGATAGACCAAAAGAATGGTGTGACATGTATCTTTGCTAGATATAAGAACTAAGGGAGAATCAGTTATGGAAGCATTTAGTTTGTTCGATGGTCTTAGTGTAACAGTTGTGGCAATGACCATCGTATTTTTAGTTTTAGCTGGGTTATGGTTATTAATTGAGATTACGCATAAATTGATTGGAAAAACTGTATTGAACGAGTCAGCAACGACTTCTGATAAGACAGCTTGTGCTATTGGAGTAGATAATCGTGAAGATAGCGCCAGAGAACGAGCAGCTATAGCTATGGCTTTAGTGCTTGCACATGAAGAGAATGGTGCTGATCGATTCAAAGTAGAAGAAGTACAAAAAATTATAAGGAACTAAATCACTATATATAGTAAGAAGCTGGTGGAGGGCTATATGAAAATATACGAGATTGAGATAGACGATACTATTTATCAGGTGAAGGTAAGGAATATTAGTGAAGACGAATACTCTTCAAAGACTTCGAGCACGGTCATGGATTCTAGTTCGGAAACAGATGTTGTGATTTCGGCACCTATGTCTGGAACGATTCTTAACGTATTAGTAAAAGAAGGACAGTTTGTGAAGCAAGGTGACAATTTGGTTATTTTAGAAGCGATGAAGATGGAGAATGAAATAGTCGCCAGTAAAGATGGACAAATAAAAAAAATACTTGTAAAAAATCAGGATCTGGTTGATTCAGAACAAACGTTAATTATTATGTAGGAGGACAAAAATGGTAGCCGTTTTAACAGAGTTAATTCAAAGTTCGGGTCTTCTAAACATGAGTTATAAAGAAGTGATTATGATTGGAATAGGGTGTATATTTTTATTTTTGGCGATTGCCAAGGGATACGAGCCATATCTAATGATTCCAATTGCTTTTGGAATCATTTTGGTGAATTTGCCGCTTGCAGGTTTAATGATGGAACCTAGTGGAGGCCAACCGGGTGGCTTGCTTTATTACCTTTATCAAGGAACAAATTTAGGGATTTATCCACCTTTAATTTTTCTTTGTTTAGGGGCCTCTACGGATTTCGGACCTTTGATCGCAAATCCCAAAACGTTACTACTGGGAGGGGCAGCACAATTCGGAATTTTTGCAGCTTTTTTTGGTGCTTTAGCATTGGGAATGACACCTCAAGAGGCAGCATCTGTAGGAATAATTGGAGGAGCAGATGGTCCTACCGCAATTTATTTGACTTCTAAACTTGCGTCGCATATCCTACCAATTATCGCTTTAGCAGCATATTCATACATGGCACTAGTGCCAATTATTCAGCCACCAATAATGAAAATATTAACAACCGAAAAAGAACGTACAACGGTGATGAAACAATTGCGGCCAGTAGGAAAAAAAGAAAAGGTAGTATTTCCAATTATCACAACTATTTTTGTCAGTATTATTATTCCATCAGCGGCTGCCTTAGTGGGTATGCTGATGCTGGGGAATTTAATTCGCGAGAGCGGCCAAGTTCCCAAACTGACAGAAACTTTGCAAAATGCGTTCATGTATATAATCACTATCATTCTTGGAGTAACAGTAGGTGCAAAAGCAGGCGGGGATATCTTTCTCTCCCTCACAACTTTAAAAATCATTGCAATGGGGTTGTTTGCTTTTTCAATTGGAACTGCTGCTGGAGTGATTATGGGGAAAATCATGTATCGCTTAACAAATGGAAAAATAAACCCGCTAATTGGCGCAGCGGGCGTTTCTGCTGTTCCGATGGCAGCACGAGTAGCACAAAAAGAGGGAATAAAGTATAATTCATCAAATTACTTATTGATGCACGCAATGGGTCCTAATGTTGCCGGAGTGATTGGATCTGCAGTAGCAGCTGGTGTGTTGCTGGCCTTTTTCGGATAAATGTGTTCTTAAAGTTAGCAAATACAGAAAGCTATCATTTAGGCAATAATTAATGATCTTTAGAATGACAGAACATTTAGCCATGGAAAAAAATCGTCGAGAAGTACCGCTTATATTAAAGAAAATATGATGTGAAAAACTTGGCTCTGAAGGTCAGCGGCATGCCAACCTTTAGGGCCAAGTTTTTAGTCATTCATCACAACGACTTTTCCGAAGCTGCGACTGCTTTCTAAGTATTCGTGGGCTTTTTGTGTGTCCTTCAAGGAGAAGATTTTCTCAGGCTTCACGTTAATTTGGTACGCAGCAAGATAATCCAAAAGCTGATTTATTTGTGCACTGCTGACGTCATTAGAGTAAAAGCCCGTCAAATAGCCGCCGTTGGAATCGATAATTGGATCAAACTCTTCTAAATACCACTTTCCACCAAGTTGCCCAGTGCTGCAAACAATTCCCTCAGGTAAAATATGAGTGAAGCTATCTTTTATCGTCGCTGGACCAACCAGCTCCAAAATTTTGTCGTATTTCTTCTCAGTTTGCAGCTGACCATCGCGGTCAATTACAACATCCGAAAAGCCAGCCGCCAGCAAAGCATCAACTTTTTCTAAATTGCGGCTAGTTCCATCAACTTCGATCGTTGCAAACTTTCCTCGCAGCAATTTCAAAAAGGCAATCCCCACTCCGCTAGTCCCGCCGCGAACCAACACCTTATCGGCAGCATTGATTTTTAAACGCAGCATAGAACCAAAGGCGGTATAAAAAGTTTCTGGCACAGCCGTTAGTTCTTCCCAAGATAAGTCTGTCGTTACCGGATAGATCTGTTCATTTGGCAGCAATACATATTCCCCATAGCCGCCGTCAAAATCCCGACCCATTTCTCCCATAATCGAGATGACTTTTTGTCCCACCGGCAGTTTCGTTTCATCAGAAGTTTCCGCGATGACACCCACAGCTTCAATTCCTAAAATCCGGGGAAACTGAACGGAAGGCGAGAGTCCTTGGCGGGTAAATATTTCGGAATGATTGATCCCGAAGCCCTTTACCTGAATCAAGGACCAGCCGGGTTTAACTTTAGGCGTAGGCACCTCGGTGTAAACTAATTTTTCCGGCCCGCCGGCTTCATAGACTACAATGGCTTTCATTTAAACTTCCTCCAATCCTAGTTTTCGCAACGCAACTTTTTCAATAATTTTAAATACCAGACTGCTGGCAATACACAATAAAACCGTCAGCAGGGTTCCCCAAAGCAGCTTTACCATACTCTGAGTTCGCAGCCCATCAAACAATACGGTACCTAAGCCACCAGCATTAATCGTTGCCGCGATGGTGGCAATCCCGATAATCGCTGTCAACGCCTGACGAATCCCGCTGAAGATCGATTTTGCGGCTAAGGGCAATTGAATCTTCCGGAAAACCTGTTGCGAGGTCATCCCCATTCCTTGGGCGGCTTCCACCACCATCGGATCGATCTGCTGAATCCCGGTCGTGAAGGTTCGGAGTAAAATATACTCGCTGTACAAACTTAGAACAATCACAGCAGTGGTAGTTCCTAGTCCGGATAAAGGGATCAACAAGGCGAAAAAGGCATAGCTGGGAATCGAGTACAGCGCCGAAAAGAAATAGATCAAGCTGGTGAGCCAATTGGTTCGGCTGCTGAAAACGGCAACGATCAGGATTGCCAGCACCAGAGCAATTGCCAGCGAAATAGAAACTAGCTGCAAGTGTTGCAGCAATGCTGTGGTTAACCGTTCATGATAATCTATCCAATAATCAATCATCGATACTTCCTCCAAATTTCTTCTTCAGCATACACTGTATCCAGTAGCTGCTTCACAAACGCGGTTTTCGGCTGGCGAATAATGTTTTCCGGGGTATCAAATTGATCCAAATTTCCCTCCCGCATAATCATTACCTTGGTTCCTAACGCAAAAGCTTCATTAATATCGTGGGTGACAAAAAGAAAGGTCTTCTTTTCTAAACGCTGGTGCAGATTTTTTATTTGGGCCTGCAGCTCTTTTCGAGTTATGGCGTCCACCGCGCCAAAAGGTTCATCCAACAACATAATATCTGGATTGGCCGCAAGAGCTCGTGCCACGCCGACTCTTTGCTGCTGCCCACCGGAAAGCTGGCGGGGGAAACGGGTGGCGTATTCTTCATAAGGTAATTGTACCAGTTCCATTAATTCCTGCACCCGTTGCGTAATCCGAGCTTTCTCCCAGCCCAGCAGTTCCGGCACGGCCCCGATATTCTTTTCAATTGTATAATGCGGGAAAAGGCCAATTTGCTGGACGACGTATCCGATTTTGCGCCGCAGCTGATTGACATCAAAGGCTTCTACCGACTGATTGTAAACCGTGATTTCGCCGGCATCGGGCTCGATCAAGCGGTTGACCATTTTTAAGGTGGTGGTTTTTCCAGAGCCGGAGGTGCCTAGAATCGTCACGAATTCACCTTCCGGAATATCAAAACTCAAGTTATCGATCGCGTGATTAGTGGCACCGTTAAAGCTTTTTCGGACGTTTTTAAAAGAGACAGCTGTGTTAGACATGATTTTTTTGCACCTTTCTAATGATGAAATCAAAGAGAGCGATACTGATCAGTGACAATAAAGTCACCGTTCCGCCGCCGATCAACAACAAATCCATTCGATACAGGCCTAGGCCGGTAAAGATTAAGGTTCCAAGACCGCCCGCCCCGATGTAGGTTGCCAACGTAGCACTAGCTAGAATTTCAACCAGCGCCAGCTTCAAGCCATTTAAAATATACGGCATCGCCAAAGGCACCTCGATTCGTCGGAACAGTTGCTTTTGGTTCATGCCGATTCCCCGCGCGACTTCTTTCGTGATCACCGGAACCTCGTGGAATCCCAAAGCTGTATTGATTAAAATTGCTGGGATGGCTAGAAAAGTCAAAGCGATTAAAGCCGGAAATTCACCGACACCTACTAAAGGAATCAAAATGAACAACACCGCTAAGCTGGGAATAATCCGCAGCAATTGAGAACCGGTTTGGAACAGCTCAGCTAGAATTTTCACTCGAAAGCTGAGATAGCCTAGGGGCAGGCCGATGATGGTTGCCCAGAACAAGGCCTTGAAGCTGATGAGTAAATGCGTCATCAGAAGGCCAATATATTGGTTCATACTATTTTGAAAATAAGTCATTATTTCTTGAATCACGGAAAATCCCTCCATTAAGCTGCTGTTTTTCCTGCCACAGCGCCAATTCTTCTAAAATTGCGACATATTCTTGGCCTAACTCGGTTAATTGAAAGGCCAGGTCATTTCTTTGGATCAAGCCTTCGTTGCAAAGCTCCCACAGACAGGCGGTGGCTTGATGGGGCATTTTATGATAGATCATTTGAAAGTCCTGCAGAGAAATGTTTCTATTACAATAGAAGCTTTTTAAAATCGTCACCTTTAAGGCCGACGCCGAAAACTGCAAGAATACTTCAACCGGCTCCATCTTTACACCTTCTTTTCTATGCCATTTAATCATAACCAACCACCTCTGGAAAAACTAGTAGGCACTTTTTTATCAGGTAGTTACAAAAAGGTAAGTGACTAATAAAAAAGTGCCTACTTCCCAAATGAATTTTTACTGGTTAGTATTAAAACATAGAAACGAAGGGAGCAAATACAATTGAAAAAAATAATCGTAAGTGGTTTAGCAGCTTTGGCACTAGTGACACTAGCAGCCTGTGGAGGAGATTCAGGAAGTACAACCGGCAGCAGCGAGGAAACGGCCGAAAGCATTAAAGTCGGTTCAAAGGATTTTACTGAAAGCTTAGTGGTCAGCGAAATTTACGCCAACGCCTTAGAGGATAACGGCTACACCGTCGAGCGGGTACAAAACATCGCCAGCTCCGTCATTCCCCAATCCATCGAAGACGGTGAGGTAGATATTTACCCTGAATACACTGGAACAGCGTTGCTGAGTATTTTTGAATTACCATTAGAAACCGACCCTGATAAAGTGTACGAAACCGTCAAAGATGCTTATGAAGAAGACGGCGTGTTAACCGTTTTGGACTACGCACCAGGAAATGATGGTCAAGGAATTGCTATTAAAACTAGTGTGGCGGAAGAATATGGGATCGCGACTATCAGCGATTTGCAGGCAAATGCCGACAAGGTCCGTTTTGCTTCTCAAGGAGAATTTGACGAACGGGCGGATGGTCTGAAAGGACTTGCTGAATCCTACGGCGAATTCAATTTTGAATCTTCTACTGTGTATGACAACAGCTTGAAATATCAAGTCTTGAAAAACGATGAAGCCGATGCAACACCGGCTTATACTACCGAAGGACAGCTTTCTGATAAGGAAGAATTTACTGTTTTAGAAGATGACAAACAATTTTGGCCGCCTTACAATCTAGTGCCAGTAGCTCGTCAAGATATGTTAGAAGCCAATCCAGAAGCCGCTGAAATCATTAATACCATCGACGAAAACTTAGACACAGACACATTGATTGAACTAAATGCTAAAGTTGATCTAGATGGCGAAGACTATGAGAAAGTTGCCAAAGATTACTATGAGTCGATAAAATAAGAAGTAAAAAATCTGAATGAATACTAGCGAAAAATATCGTTCGAACGCACCCGTTGATCCGTACTAAAGCCGATGGGGGATGGTTCGATATTTTTTGTTTTAAGGTTTATGATACTAGGGAGGGTATTCACGGGAGTGCTGTTTCTGAGAACTGAGAAAATTGATAGAAAAAGAAAGGCGTGAAAAATATGAAATATGCTGTTACAGGAGCTACAGGAAACTTAGGGAGTCGCGTGGTTAAGGAGTTAGCTGAATTAGTGGATGTGCAGGATATCGTGGCAGTGGTCCATTCGCTTTCTAAAGCGGAAGATTTGAAAAAAGCGGGTATTGCAGTAAGGCCGGGGGATTATTCGACGATCGACAGTATGGTTGAAGCGTTAAAAAGTATTGATCTGTTAATCTATATCCCCAGCAAGACCTACGACGTTTTGGAACGGGTGAGGGAACTGGAAAATACCTTAAAGGCGATGGAACAGGCTCACGTCAAAGAGATTATTTTCGTCAGTTTCTTTGCCGATCAAGAAAAAAATCCTTTTGTCATGTCGCCTTATTATGGTTATGCGCCCAGACGTTTGGCGGGTTCAGGATTTGATTATGCCGTCGTAAAAAATGCATTGTATGCTGATCCGTTAGTTCCTTATTTACCAGAACTGATTGAGCGCCAAAACATCATTTATCCTATTGGCGAAGCGCAGTTGTCCTTCATTTCGTTAGATGATAGTGCCGAAGCCATCGCGAAATTAGCGGTTCAACCGGCGTTAAGAAATGCCGGACAATCCTACTTGTTAAGCCAAGAGCAAAACTATTCGATGGAAGAATTAGGGGCTGTGATGAGTGAAGTGACCGGCAAACCGATCGGCTACCAACCGGTGACCTTAGCTGAATTCGCTGAGATTTACAAAGGCGATGGCGATGGAAATGAATTAGCCTCCATGTATCACGGCGGCGCACTGGGAATGTTAAATGGCGTTTCTACTGATTTTGAGAAAATTACCGGTCACGCACCGATGGATATGAAGACATTTTTACAAGCGAGTTATGAATAAAAAGATTTTATCAAAGGATTCTTTAAAGAATTGCGGATTTCGGAATAAGTTGAGATAGAAGAGGCTAGTTTGCCGGCTACGGATAATCTAAAAAGGAGCAATGAGACGTTCTCACTGCTCCTTTTTCACATTAAAGTCTCTTTATAATTGTTGCCCCAAACCTCCAAGGATTTGAAGATGGGCTGGATTGATTCGCCTAAAGGACTTAAGGCATACTCCACCCGAATCGGGACTTCTGGGTAAACCGTTCGGGTGATGAGACCATCGGCTTCCATGGAGCGGAGACTATCGGTGAGAACTTTTTGACTAATGCCTTCGAGATCCTTTTTCAATTCATTAAAACGCCAAGGACGTTGGATAAGATTGCGCAGAATCAGCAACTTCCATTTACTGCCAATCAGGGAGACGGTTGTGGCTACAGGACATTCAGGTAGTTCATCTAATTTTTTCAAAAGCTTCACTCTCCATTAGTTTCAAATTGACTGCTGCATTTATTTAGAATATAGCATACGAATTTTGGTGTGTCGATGGGTTACTTTTTAGTAACTAAGTAATAGATTTGTGCGTACTTACCAAGGCTTGTTTCCTCAGCTATAGTAAGAATAAGAAAACAAACGGGAGGCAGACCATGTTCAGGAGTAATAAAGTAAAGAAAAGCAATGATGCGCTCAACGGGTTAGAGCGAGTGAAGGCGCTGATTGAAGGGGTAGATAGTGTGGTGATTGGAGCGGGTGCCGGCTTGTCCACCGCGGCTGGTTATCGGTACAGCGGGGAACCATTCGCCCGTTATTTCACTGATTTTGCAGGGCTGTATGATTTTCAGGATATGTATAGCGGCGGCTTTTATCCTTACGATACACTGGAGGAGTATTGGGGCTATTGGTCGCGCTACATTTGGGTGAATCGTTACCTGGATTGTCCGGGAGATGTTTACCGGAATCTTTTAAAGCTGGTAGAAAAAAAGAACTACTTTGTGTTAACCACCAATGTGGACCACTGCTTTCATAAAGCTGGTTTTGATAAGAAGCGTTTGTTTTACACCCAAGGGGATTATGGTCTTTGGCAAGCGGGCTCCGGTCAGCCGAAAAAGACCTACGACAATTATCACCAGGTGAAGCAGATGATTTTGTCACAGGGATGGCGAATCGACGCGGACAACGATCTGCTGGCGCCTTCTCTTGATGGCGGCTACACCAAGCATACTTCTGCCATTGACTGGTCGCAGCTGAAGCTGGCTATTCCTTCTGAATTAGTCCCTTATGGCGAGGATGGACTGCCGTTTGCAATGAATCTGCGAGCCGATGACCGTTTCGTGGAGGACGCCGGCTGGCATGACGCGGCTAAGCGCTACAATCAATTCATAGAAAAACATGCAGCAGGTCCCATAATCTATCTTGAGATCGGAGTGGGCTTCAACACACCCATCATCATCAAATACAATTTTTGGAAAAAAGTCCACGCCAATCCCCAGGCCTATTATATTTGCCTGAATAAAGCTGAAGTTCATATCCCAAAGGAAATTCGTGATCGTTCAATTGGGATAGCTGGCGATGCTGACGTGGTGATCAACGAGCTGGTGGGAATACCCAAAAGGAGGTTTTTGGTGTGAGTCATCGTGAGCGACGGATTTGGTTGATTCAATATTTGCTGGATGAACAAGCGGTTTATAAAAATGCCATTATGCCTTCAGATGAGCTGGAGCAAAAGGAGCTGCTGCGGGCATTACTAAATATGAGACTGCCGGAGCCGGTTAGTGAAGAATTTCTGGCAATTCAGGATGTTTACTTGCGAGCAGAAAATGAATCGGCCGGCATTGTGAAGGTCGCGGATTTACCATCAGTTCCTAGTAATGATCACCTGATTCTTTGGCAAGGGGACATCACTCGGATAAAAGCCGACGGAATTGTTAATGCCGCCAATAGTCAAATGCTGGGCTGCTTTCAACCCTTGCATGCCTGTATCGATAATGTTATCGGATCTAAAGCCGGCGTTGGCTTGCGGCTGTTCATGGATGAGCTGATGAATCGGCAAGGGCATGAGGAACCTACTGGTCAAGCGAAGCTATCGCCAGGCTTCAATCTTCCCTGCAGCTTCATTTTGCATACGGTAGGGCCGATTGTTACTAGAAGATTAACAAAACAAAATGAAGCTGATTTGACCTCGTCTTACCGTGCTTGTTTGGAATTAGCGGTCGAAAGCAAAATGGAAAGTCTGGTTTTTTGCTGTATTTCAACCGGTGTATTCGGTTTTCCGCAAAAGCGGGCGGCTGAAATTGCCGTGGAAACGGTGAAAAACTTCCTGACTGAAAATCATCAGCTCAAGAAAATTGTCTTCAATGTTTTCAAGGATGAGGATTACGAGATTTATCAGCGACTGCTGTATTCATAAAATTAAATGAAGGAGGCAACTCATGGAAAGTAAAAAAGCAGCAGCCCGTTTTAACGTGGATTTTTCGAAATGCATCGGCTGCGGGAAATGCGTCAACGTGTGTTCTGGGATGGTTTTGAGCTTAGATGAGGAGCGGCATCCTCAAATGTCCGACTTCCCACGATTTGGTTGGCGGGGCTGCTGGCGCTGTCAGCATTGTTTAGCGGTTTGTCCCACCGGCGCCATTTCTATTTTTAATAAGCAGCCAGAGGAGTCACTGCCTCCAGCCCCGGCCGAAATGGGGGAATACATGGAGCGCTTGATTGTCAATCGCCGCTCTTGCAGAAGGTATCAGAAAAAGAATGTGAACCCCGAGATTTTAGAACGGATTTTGCGTGCGCTGCAAGCAGCACCCACCGGTGGCAATAGCAACAGCGTCGAGTACACGATTATTGACGATAAAAAGAGAGTAGAAAAAATTTGGAACGCCGCCTATCCAGGCATGGAACAGGCCGCCGCTCGCCATGAATACACCTCAAGCTTTGATGATTTTTACTATACTAAAATGAAGCAGTCGGAAAAAACGGTCAGAAAAGATGATCTGCTGTTTTGCGGTGCCCCGCATTTGTTTATCGCTCATAAAAAAGGCACCGGAAAGTGGGGCGAAGATGCTAAAGTAGACTGCAACATTGCCAGCGCTTATTTTGAACTGATCGCAAATGCCTATGGTCTAGGAACGGTGATTATGTCCTATTCTTCCGATGTTTTGCAGGAGCTGGCACCAGAGGCAAGAGCGATGCTGGGAATTCCCAAGGATCACTATATGAAGCTGATCATCGGCTTTGGTTATCCTGAAATCAAGTATGCCCGCGGCGTGCAAAAGGAACGGCCTGGCAAGGTCCATCGTTATACAACAAAAAACAAAAAGACCTAGTTGCACCAATTTGAAGCTGACTACAAGGAGGAGACAAAATTGGAGGATCATTTCGCTTTTTTCAAAGGTCTCAACTATGAGGATGGCCTCTCGGTTGTGACCGCTGTGTTCAAGAAATTCCCTCTGCAATATGGAACGACCCTAGGACTGGACGGAAACCCACAGATCCGACCATTGGAATTCAAATTTGAAGAAGACGGTGTCTTGTATTTTGATACCGTTGTTTATTATACTTCTTATAAAGAAATGCAGGCGCATCCCTGTGTGCAAATCTGCGTTTGTGATCAAAGCACCATGAGCTACGTGCGTGTCAGCGGGACGGTGAATTTCACCGATGATCCAGCTATCATCGACCGCTGCTTTGAAAACAGTCCGGTATTGACCTCGCAATTTAGTGAACATCGTGAGACCGTGATCGGCTACTACTTAACAAATGTACAGGCAGAGTTTATGTCCTTTGCCAAAGAGCTGCCAGCCAAAACCTATCAGCTTCGAAATAAATACGATCAGCAACCAGCGAAATAAAGAGGGATAAAAATGAGTGATATCTGGAATCCGTGGCATGGCTGTAAAAAAGTCAGTCCCGGCTGCAAAAATTGTTATATGTACACCTTGGACAAGCAGCGAAACAAAAAAGGCTCGGACATTTATCGGGTCCAGCAGATGTTCGACTGGCCGTTAAAAAAGGATCGCGCAGGTCGTTATTATGTTCCCAGCGGATCAACCATTCGCGTCTGCATGACCTCTGATTTTTTTCTGGCGGAAGCCGACGAATGGCGGGAAGAAGTCTGGGATATTATTCGCCAACGTTCTGACGTTTTCTTTTTTATTCTAACCAAGCGAATCCACCGAGGCCAGGAATGTCTGCCGAAAGATTGGGGCGAGGGCTGGGAAAATGTTTGGCTGAATGTCTCGGTGGAAAATCAGAAAACTGCCGATGAACGAATCCCTCAGCTGTTATCTTTTCCAGCAAAACACAAAGGAATCATGTGCGCGCCGCTGATTGAATCCATCGAGATAGCTGATTATTTATCACAAGGTCAGCTGGAGCATGTGATCGTCGGTGGCGAGAACTACGACGGTGCCCGTCCGCTGCATTTTGAATGGGTTCAAGCAATTTATCAAGCCTGCATAGAGCACAAGGTCAACATGGATTTCATCGAAACCGGTAATTATCTCGTTAAGGCTGGCAAAAAGTATACCATCCCTAAATCTTTGCAAGCCGAGCAAGCTAGAAAATCTGGCCTGAACTGCCGAAACAGAGAAGTAATGGTCAATTTATCAGAGCAGCCGGTCAACGAATCGGTGCTGTTATTTGAAGTAGAGAAGCGAACGCTGTGTGATACCTGCAGCTACAAAACGAAATGTACGCCACGAGAAAAAATGGTTGGATGTCAGTTGGAGATTTAAGCGTTGCTTGTGTTTGTTCACGTTGAAATTAGGTGTTGAAAATTTCTGATTCGTTATGTTATTATAATTAATAGGTACCCGATATGATGATAATACGTGCTAAGGCACGACAAAAAAACGTAGCTTTTGGCCGAAAGCTACGTTTTTTTGTATACCTCCAATTAAACAAAAGCTACTGCATTTTTGGGTGTCCTATCTATCTAGCACCATTGTTCACGTATAATAGAAAGATACAGGAGGCTGATTGTGTGAAGGGTAAATACGAAATTCACCAGATGAAAAAGAATTATCCCATTAAAGTGATTCCTCACCGGATTTTTTCAGAAAGAGGTCTGATCCAAGAGCCCCTTTCTTTACACTGGCATCGGAGTATCGAAATCGTCCTAGTTTTAGGAGACGATCTGACGATTTGGAAAGAAGGAACGACGCACACATTGAAGGACGGTGAAGTGCTGCTGATTAACAGCGAGGAAAGCCACGAGTTTTTATTGGAGCGCAATCATCTCTATCAAGGAGTGAGCCTGATTGTCTCCTACGAATTTCTCAAGCGGCAGGTGCCTCAGCTGGATCACTTCAG
The DNA here is from genome assembly GCF_017377575.1 of Candidatus Enterococcus moelleringii. GTDB lineage: Bacteria > Bacillota > Bacilli > Lactobacillales > Enterococcaceae > Enterococcus_A > Enterococcus_A moelleringii. The sequence goes on along the minus strand of NZ_JAFREM010000010.1, from coordinate 90,727 downwards.
TTTTACTTTGGAAAAGGCCGACCAAGTGCTGGCAAAAATACAGCAGCTGCTGATTGATTTAAGAGATCTCTATCTTTCACAGGACCAATGGGTAACATTTTTACTTCAAAGAAAAGCCAGCGAATGTGCGTATTTGCTTTTTTCCCATTGCCTGCAAGACCACCAAACCGCCCTGCAGCAATCTAAATATGCCCAACGCTACAAAACCGTGATCGGCTATATCAATGAACACTTTACCGAACCGATTACCTTGTCTGAAGTAGCTGAGGTGGTTCACTTGAATCCCGACTTCTTTTCCCGCAACTTCAAAGAGTATATCGGTATTTCTTTTAAAGATTATTTGAAAAAGGTCCGCTTGAATAAGGCTATAGGAGAAATGCACCACACCGGTGCGACCCTAACGGAAGTTGCCTACATCAGCGGTTTTGCCGATCACAAAGCATTTGTCAAAGCTTTTAAAGAGGTGCATGGCATGACGCCCAGCCAGTATCGCAAGCAGTTTTCAGCCAGCTAACATCAAAAAAGAACGGTTATGCTGGCTTTTTTGACAGTAAATTCGATAAAAAGTCAATAATTGCCTAAATCTATCTCAAAAATCGGAATGTTTGTCCGGTTGATCCTTCATATAATGAGAACGTATTCAATTGAAGGAGGACTTATGATGGCAGATAACAAGAACTTGGCAAAGATGATCATTCAACACGTGGGTGGTAAAGACAACGTTCGTTCACTGACCCATTGTTTTACCCGCTTACGCTTTGTGTTGAAGAATGAAGACAAAGCCAATACGGATTTACTGAAGCAAACCGACGGCATCGTTGATGTGATTCAACAAGGCGGTCAATATCAAGTGGTTATTGGTATGCGGGTGGAGGCAGTCTATACAGAAGTAATGAAACGACTGGATCTGGAAGGTCAACCGGTGGAAGAAGAGCCGGAAACCAGTGAATCAAAATCGCTGTTTAATCGGTTTGTTGACACGGTTTCGGGAATTTTCATGCCGCTGTTAGGCTTACTGACAGCCTGTGGGATTATCAAAGGGTTGCTGGCAATTTTGGCTGTTTCTGGCTTGTTAACTGAAACCGACGGCACCTATGTCATGCTGAATGCTGTGGGGGATTCCTTGTTTTACTTTTTCCCGATTTTCTTAGCCTACACTGCTGCTAAAAAATTCAAGCTTAACGAGTTTACCGGGATGGCAATTGGGGCGTCTATGATTTACCCAGCAATTATTAATTCGATTACCGACACACCGTTGGATACCTTGTTTGCCGGAAGTATCATCGAGTCTAATGTTTTCTTGACCTTTTTGAAAATTCCGGTAGTGCTAACCAACTATTCTTCCACCGTGATTCCGGCAATCCTGGCGGTTTGGTTTGCTTCGATTGTGGAGAAACAGGTGAAGAAAATCGCGCCAGCTGCCGTGAAAAATTTCTTTGTCCCATTAATGACGTTGTTGATTTCCGTGCCGATTATTTTCATCGTAATTGGTCCATTGGCTACTTGGGCTTCAACTATTATCGGCGCATTTGTCGAAGTATTGTACGGCTTTAGTCCGATTTTGTTTGGGGCATTTGTAGGCGGATTCTGGCAGATTTTCGTTATGTTCGGGATTCACCAAGGGATGATTCCAATTGTAATCAACAATTTGGCGACACTAGGATACGACACAATTTTTGCCGCAACCTGTACCGCATCATTTACTCAGTTGGCAATTTTGATCGCCATTGTGATTCGCACGAAAAACAAACGGATTAAAAATACTGCTACGGCTGCGATTTTCCCAGCGATCTTCGGGATTACCGAACCAGCCATTTATGGGGTGACATTACCGCTGAAAAAACCGTTCATTATCAGCTGTGTTTCTTCTGGTGTTGGCGGAGCATTGGCCATGGCTTTAGGCGTAAAATTCTATCAAATGGGAGGACAAGGGATTTTCTCTTTCCCTTGCTATTTGAATCCAGCGTCTGGCGATTTCAATGGTATTTGGATGAGTGTGATCGCGATGGGTGTAGCCATGATTCTTTCGTTTGTGGCAACCCTATTCTTGTACCGTGACACCACCGAAGAAAAAACAAAAGTTGATTTAAAGGAAACTGTTGCAGAATAATAATAGATAAAGAGGATACTAATGATTGATTTGAAAGCAAAGCCATTTGATTTGACGGAGAAACAAAGTGAAAAGGTTCAGCAGATCGTGCAGCAGCTGTCTTTGGAAGAAAAGATCGGGCAACTCTTCTGCTTACACGGTGATTACAAAGATACCGATGAAATTAAGCAAGTGATTGCTGACTATACCCCGGGCGCCATGATGTATCGTCCCGGCGACAGCCAGCAAATCCAGGAAATTCATCGCTTGATCCAAGAAAACAGCAAGGTCCCATTATTGTTGGCGGCTAATTTGGAAGCCGGCGGCGATGGGATTGGCAAAGACGGCACTTTTTTTGGTCGGGCGATTCAAGTTGCCGCGGCTGAAGATGAAAAGCATGCTTATCGCTTAGGCAAAATTGCTGGAGCAGAAGGCGCGGCAGTGGGATGCAATTGGGCCTTCGCGCCAGTTGTTGATATCAATTTGAATTTTGCCAATCCGATTACCAATGTTCGGACCTTTGGCTCGGATGTCTCACGGGTGAAGGACTTGGCGCTGCAATATATTCGCGGCTGCCAGGAAGAAGGTGTGGCGGTTTCCATCAAGCATTTTCCAGGTGATGGGGTAGATGATCGGGACCAGCATTTGCTAACCTCGGTAAACAGCCTATCGACCGATGAATGGGATCAAACCTATGGGGTGGTTTATCGGGAGTTGATTGAAGCTGGAGCGAAAACGGTGATGGCCGGACATATTATGCAGCCAGCGTATTCTCGAAAACTGCGCCCCGGGATTAGCGATAATGAAATTCTTCCAGGATCACTTTCGCCGGAGTTGTTGCAGGATTTGCTGCGAAAAGAATTGAACTTTAACGGATTGATCGTCACCGATGCTACTAATATGGCGGGTTTTTCCAGCTGTGGCAAACGCAAAGAGTTGCTGCCGCAAGCGATCGCGGCAGGATGTGACATGCTGCTGTTCACTCGCAATTTGGCGGAGGATTACGCTTCTGTTTTGGAGGGTTACCATTCAGGTATCATTTCAGCGGAACGTTTGGAAGAGGCCGTCCTGCGGATTTTGGCAACGAAAGCTTCTTTAGGATTACTGGACAAAGAGCAGTTAGTACCAGATAAGGATGCCCTGAGCGTATTGCGTTGTGATCAGCATCGCCGCTGGGCTTATGAGTTGGCGGATGAATCCATTACCTTAGTTAAGGATACGCAAAATCTGCTGCCGCTAACGTCAGCGGACTACAAAAAAGTATTAGTGATTGTTTTAGGCGATGTAGTTAGTGCCAGCGGCAAGCCGCCGGTCAGCCAGAGCTTTATCCAGCATTTGCGAGCAGAAGGCTTTGAGCCTACCATTTTCCAAAAAGAACTTCACGGCGACTTATTAACCAAGGCACCTGTCGAAGAACTCACAGCTCAGTTTGATTTAGTTCTTTATTTTGCCAATATCAAAACCGCCAGCAACCAAACAACGGTGCGAATTAATTGGCTTGCACCAATGGGCGTGGACGTGCCATGGTTTGTGGAGGAAATACCCACCATGTTCATTTCGATCGCCAACCCGTACCATTTGCAGGATGTGCCGATGATTAAGACCTATATTAATGCCTATACCGCCAACGAGTTTAACCCAAAAGTTCTAGTGGAAAAATTAGTCGGCAAATCACCTTTTAAGGGAATCAACCCAATCGATCCCTTCTGCGGCTATTGGGATACAAAACAATAAGAATATAAGGTCAGGGGGAAGCAATTCTCGCCTGACTTTTTTTAAGGAGAAAAACATGATGACTGGATTTATTTTTGATTTAGATGGTGTGTTGACGGATACCGCCCAATTGCATTTTGAAGCGTGGCAAGCCTTAGGAGAAAAGCTGGGAATCTCGATTGACCAGACTTTTAATGAACAGCTAAAAGGGATCAGCCGCATGGACTCGCTGGAAAAAATACTTAAACGGGGTGGACAAGCGTCGGATTTCACTTCAGAAGAAAAAGAACAATTAGCAGCTGAAAAAAATGCTCATTATGTTCGATTGCTGGAACAATTGTCGCCGGCAGATCTGTTGCCAGGAGTTCAAGACTTTCTAAAAGCGGCATCCGCTGAAAAGATTCCTTGCAGTTTAGCTTCCGCCTCAAAAAATGCCCCAATCATTCTGGAAAAGCTGGCGATTGCTCACTTCTTTGACGCCGTTGTTGATCCGACGACGCTAACAAAGGGCAAACCCGACCCGGAAATCTTCTTGAAAGCAGCTGAAGCTCTCGGCTTTGAGGTTCATGAAGTCATCGGCTTTGAAGATGCGCAAGCGGGAATCGATGGCCTGAAGGCAGCAGGTATTTTTGCAGTCGGAATTGATCCCAGAGACAAACTTAAAGACGTTGACCGATTGGTGGGGTCTTTTGAAGAATTATCTGTAGATGCTTTAGTTGAGGAATTGGATCAGTGATGGTTTGAGCATTAGTGATGACTGGGTTTTCTTTTGATGGACTAATTAAGCATTCTACGATTTAACTTTAACCATTCACATAAAGCGCTATAGGTATAAAATATTTTGTTGGCGAAATCCGTCAATTCACTAAGCTTTTGTGGAGCTTAAGTGAGATAGGGGCTTTAATAAAATCCAATCTAACTTAAGGTGTTTAGATATAGAAACGAAGACCGCCTAGCATATATAGTTTCAATCATCATCAAGTATCATCTAAGATCCATTCAAAAACGTGCTGTTTTCCAGAAGCAGCGCGTTTTTTTGTTGCCGTTTAATCACGAATTGTCTCCCCCTATACACGGTTTAAGAAAAAGGCTCTTCTTAACACCTAGTTTCACTATCCTGGCTTTTATTTCAAATAAAATTCAAGAGAATATTTCCAAGAATCCTTCACTTTTTGACTCAGCTTAGTTCCTGTTTTTGTTTACGTTAAAAATAAATGTATCTGTTTTATCAGAAATGTTTACAAAAAAAGGGATATATATAACATTTGGGTTATATTGTTGGTTAGACTATTGATTTATTCGCCATAGTAATTTATGATTGTTGTGAAAAGTAGGGTTTTGACTGGATTATTCGGAACATTCCGGTCAAATCTTTTTAAAGTTTTAAACTAGAACATAAAAATCATTAAAGTTATTCATGGAATAGGAAAAGGGCGAAATGCTGCTTTTCTTCAAAGGGGGAAAGATATATGCGTCCAATTTTGATTTTAACTAAAAATTTATTGGCAGAACAAAAGTTGCAGGAGGACTTGCAGCACTTGAACTATGAAGTATTTTGTTCCATTAACATGCTAACGCAGTTGCGGAATAAACCAAATTATTTTCAAATAGTCCAAAGTTATCAGGCAATTATTTTCAGTGAAACATTAACCAATCAGGAAGTTAAGAAGTTGTTGATATTTGCTGAGCCAGAGGATAGTCTTTTGATTCGGAAGTTTATTCATGAACCATCAACTACGGAAAAAACAGAACTCACTGAAATGGGGCTTGACACCTGGATTTATCAAGGGCAATCATTGGATATTTTACGGGAACATTTAGTCAAAAACTTAATACGGTTCCAAGAAAATGAAGACAACGATCATTTTATTTCTTCTCCAAAAGTAAGCTCGCCGCAATCTTTGGAAGAATTTCAAAGCAGATTGACCAAAAGAGAGCTGAGCACCTTTAAGTGTTTGTTAAGCAGCGAGGGTGGTTTGGTTTCGCGGGAGTCGCTGTGCAATTATTTATGGAAGTCTGAACCAAACAATTCACGCCTCACCCAGATTTCCGTATTGATCAAACGTTTGAAGGCAAAGCTAAAAGGCGCAGGTTTTCAAGACGACCTGATCGAAACGGTCTGGGGTTACGGCTACCGGATGTCTCCTAAGTTGCTGGAATTTTATAACTATGAAACAGCAGAATGACTTTTCTCACGAGAAGTCATTTTTTTTGCGGGGAAATATGTAAGATGGCAACGATTGCCCTTATTGATGTATTTCGCCTCGTTTGTTCAATTTTAAAAAAGCTAATAATAGTTATAGGCATTCAAGCAGCCTGCTCTAACCTGAAAGATTATAAGTAGGTGACCCATACTTACAATGAAGGCACGTCGCGCAAGTAGCTTCAGCAGCATCATTTAAGGCGATGGTTGTGTGTGAGGAAGTTGGTTTAACCATGTCCGGCTTCCCTCCTTAATAACAGAGTTCAGCTATCGTCATAAATACTGGTAAATTAGGCATTATCACCTTTCCGACACAAGAGATTAGGGCAGGGACTTAATGCTTTTTCTTGTTCCCTTTTTAATTCTTCTTGTTGACTTCGTGAAAGGCTCGCAGTCGATCTACCCGTTCTTTTCGGGATTTTACAGGGGACAAGTTGCGTGCGACAGGTGCTGCGGGTTTAGTTTCCGTTGATTCTGCTTTGCGTTTTCCCTAGAATAAATAGGTGAGTTTCTTTATTCGGCAGTTTTCACGATACGGATTTGGTTAGTGATGACGTTGCTGAAGTTCACTTTCTTTTGTTTGTCTTCGCCTTCTTGTTCGATTTAAACCTGAATAATTTTTTTTCGGCCGGCGACTAAAAGATAACAGATCAGAAAAAGGAAAAAATACCTAAAGTTGAATAAATCGTATAGTGAATTTTACTTAAAATAATTTTGAGAGTGTTTTGACAATTTTCGATTTTGGGAGATAAAAGGGTATAAAAGTTGATATGATCACGTTTTTTTAGGTTGAATGTACTTAAAAATAACGATTACATCGGGAATCATGCGACCGTCTTTTTGGCTAAGTAATCAAAAAAAGAAGGATTCTCCTGACATAAATGCCAGGTAGAATCCTTCCTTATTGTTTAAGTTGGTATTTGTTTTTGTTTGAGAAGATCTGTAATATACTGTTTCGTTGAAATCATTAAAACTCATTTTTTGAATGGTTATTTAATATCTTCCCTAAAGAAACTAGCTTTGCAAAACGCAGTAAAAGTATGCGTCCAGTTTCCTAATTAAGTTAACCACAGCTTTACTATCCAATGACGAGAAGTTTCAAAAAACGAGGAGTAACCATGTATTTTGCTATTTCCATAAATTAAGCAATGAAGTATAATAAATGAGGATTACTTAATCTCTTTTAAGCGGAGGAAATGTTAAAAATCATTAGCTGAATATCTGTTTATTAACAATGTACATGACTTTTACATAGACATTTGTATTCGTTTCCATGAGGTGGTTTTTAGAATTTTCTGAGTCATTTGTTGAATGCAGGGGTGCTAGATTACCCAATGGCGCAAGAAGAATTATCAGGCAATTCTCACAAATGATAGGCCGGAAGATTATGAGATTATAGCAAATGCAACTACATATTTATTTAAACGTAATCCACTAAAAATATAGTAAGGAGACTTGATAAATGGAAAACGATTCTTCACAAGAAGCACTAAGCAATATAGAGCTGATCCATTTGGCTCGGAAAAAAGGAAGAAAAATGCGTCGTCCCTTGATGGAGAGTGAATTTGAATATGCTGATCTGGCAGTCAGTCGTTATGGCAGCTGGAAAAGTTTTTTACAAGCTGCTGGCCTAAAGCTTGATTATCCAGAGGACACTGTCAGTGACGAACATCTGATAATGCTTGTTCAAAAAAAGGCTGCAGAGCTAGGTAGATCACCAACCACAAAGGAGTTTGGCTATAGTTCATTGGCCATGAAACGCTATGGCAGCTGGCGTCATTTTTTGCAGGTTGCGGGTTTAAGAGACCGCAAAGCCATAAGTAAGATCAGCGATGAAGAGTTGATTGATTTAGTTATCAAACAATCAGCTGAGCTAGGTAAAGCACCCACCAAAAAACAGTTCGAACATGGTGACTTGGCAGTTGAACGCTTTGGTAGATGGACTTACTTTTTGGAAAGTGCGGGTATGTCTCCTCACGATGAAACATTTAGGAGATATTTGAAAAGAACTTTGTATTTGCGATAATTGATTATTTGAAAGAGCATGACTGGCGGATAACTCCTTTTAAGGTAATCATTTTTCCAAGAGCGTGAAAAATGAATTATATTGTCGTTGCGCATACCATCATGCTAAACGTCACGTACAGTTATCCAGATGCTAAGTTTCATGATTTCTCTCTCTCATAACAAACTGCGAAAAGCATGACTGGCAGCTAACTCTTTTTAAGGAATTCATTTTTCCAAGAGCGTGAAAAATGAATTATATTGTCGTTGCGCATACCATCATGCTAAACGTCACGTGTAGTTATCCAGATGATAATTTTTACGATTTCTCTCGCTCATGACAAACTATGAAAAGCATGACTGGCAAAAAAATAGCTAGCCGGTGGGTGGCCGGCTAGCAAGGAGTTAAAAATGAAAAAGTGTTAGGGTTGTTTGTTGGTACTTTTATAATAGTAGAAAAATATGATGGATTTGTGAACTTACGGTGCAGAAAGTGTTAAAGATCAGTTTTTCGTAAAATCAATCAAAAGAGCTAAGATGTCTTGAGGGCTTCCATTCGGAGGATTTCAAGGCTTTTTTATACTTGCTCTTCCGTTAATCCTCCTTCAAATAGCGCCAAAGGGTGGTCCGGCTAATCCCCAGCTGCTGGGCGGCTTTGGTTTGGTTCCCGCCATTTTGCTCCAGAATGTTCATAATGATTTCCTTTGTATAATCAAACAACGTCGGCTGTTCAATCGTATTTTGAAAGGTGAAGGACGCCAGCTTGTTGCTGGAGAAGTTTTGTACCAGACGTTCTTTTTTCAGCAGCACCGACACTTGATGCTCAGAAATGTAATGGGTAGTGGCATTGATCACTAGCTCCTTAATGGCGGATTGCAGCTGATTAAGATTCCCCGGCCAGTCATAGGCTAAAAATTCCTTGATGGCATTGGGGTCAAAGCCCATGATTTCTTTGTTGCATTCGATATTGATTTTGTTTAACAGCAGCGTGGTCATGGCACTGAGTTCGTTTTTGCGTTCCTTAATCGATGGTGCGTAGATATTGGCGCAATTCAGCTCCACCAACAGACGGTTATATATTGTCTGTTCACTGGAATGGTTCGTGTCGTAGGTGAACAGCAGCTGGTTTCTTTGCAAAAGCTTGGTGTTTTTTACAATAGCAATCAGGCGTTCCACATCCACTAGAGAAAGATGCTCCACGTGCTCGAACAAAAGGGTATTATTGGCATCTACTAAAGGCCCGTTTGAAGGGTTCACCAGAAACTTCCACATTTTTTCATCAATAAACTTAGCATCAATGGAGATCAAATTATTGTTATGACTTTCCTGATTTAAGTAGGCCTGGTAGGCGATGTTGGATTTAGCAGTTCCGGTTTCGCCGAAAATCAGGATGGCTCTATAATAGTTTTTGACCTTTTGCAGCTCTTCTTTGGTGCTTTCTTGGATAAATTTGGTGAACAATAATTTCGTTTTAAAAGCTTCCGCCACTTCGGCTCTATTTTGATACAGGATGCCTAGTCGATTATTAATAACGGGCGGAGTGGAAATTTTCACCACGCAACTATAGTAAGTAGCCTCATCGACTATGAAACGTTTTGTATGGAGGCTATAGATTTTGTTCTTAATAGTAGGATAAAATTGATTTTCCGGTTCTAACTCTTTTTTCGAGCTCAAGTATTTCAAAATTGTTTCCTGCAAAACAGTCTCCAAATTCGAAAATTGGACTTGAAAATGTTCATCAAAGACTAAGCATTCCTGTTGTTGGCTATTGATGCTTTGCTCAAGCACGGCTTTTTCCAGCTTCACTTTTTTTAAATATTGAGCAATCGTTAATGCCTCTTGATAGGCATGCTTGATACTTTCAAAACCAGAAGTAATCAAGATGGTGTTTAAGGACTTCGTCAGCGCCAGTCGATTGGTGATAGCATCGCATAAAATCATCCCGTAGTGCTCTTGGGCCAAAGTGTCCAAAATTTTACCGGCTTCTACCGTGTCATCCAGCGTAATGATTTTAATGGTGTAGCCTAAAATGTCGCACAGCAAATGGGCCTTCTCGGTAATACTGGAATACCCCACTATGGCAAAATTTTCCGTATAGTTCTCAGCTAAGCGGATTGCTCCGAGAATATCGTAAATGGAAATGGAAACATCAATTACCGGAATGGATACTGAACGGCGGATTAAATCAGCGGTCCCGCCGCGAGAGATAATGACATCATAGTCGTCCTGGTACAGCTGGGCAGCCAGTCGCTGACCTTCTTCCAGATCGGCAGTGTAAATATCTGATTGCACATCGCTAAATTGTTTACTGACAATATTCATAGAATTGTTCAACTCTTCGTAGGGGGCAATGCCCAATATCTTAACAGTCGCAGTCATATTTTTCCTCCTGGTGTTTCATATAGGAACAATTATAGCTGGTATAGCTTCTTAAAAGTAGGTTGATTCACAAATCGTTTCAAAATTAAACGCTTTTTTCTTTTTTTAAATATCCAAAGAGCAGTGATAGGCCTAAAATGAAACTATCAACAAGGTGGTGAACGAATGTTAAAACTATTGGTCATTGCAGATGACTTTACAGGAGCGCTTGATACGGGGGTTCAGTTTTCCAATCAAGGGATCAAAACCTTAGTCTCAACGGATACGAATTTAGATTATCGTGACGTGGATGAAGATGTGGAAGTCCTGGTGATGAATACCGAAAGCCGATATCTGAGTTTTGAGATGGCTTACCAGCAAATTAAAGCTATTATTGTAAGCGCTCAAAAAGTGAAAATTCCTCATATATATAAAAAGGTGGATTCAGCCTTAAGAGGAAACATCAGTGCTGAGATTAAAGCGGTGCAGGATGTGAGTCAGCAAACGGTGATTCCGTTTCTGCCAGCTTATCCTGAAATGAATCGGGTGCTGATAGATGGAAATTTGTACATCGATCAAGTGCTGGTGACAGAAAGTGTCTTTGCCGATGATCCTTATGAGCCAGTCACGGAAAGCAATGTACTGCGGCGTTTAAAACAGGAAGCCCAGATTGAGGCGCAGTTAATCCAAGGGAACACAATTCCGTCGGATGCCCACGGTCTGCTGGTGTTTGATGCTGAAACCGACGACACCTTGATTCAACAACTAGAAGCATTAGAGCAAGCGAACCTGCTGGGAATGTCCATCGGTTGTGCCGGCTTTGCTAAGGTGCTAGCCAAGCAGCTCTTTCCTAATGAACGGCCGATCAGCTATTCTTTAAAAGATCCGTTAGTCGTGATTTGCGGCAGCGTCAATCCGATTACCAAAAAGCAGATCGAACATGCGGAAAACAAACAATTTCCCCGCATTTCGCTAACTCCGCAACAACTGCTGAGAACGGGCTATTGGGAAAGCTCGGACGGACAGAAGGATTTAAACAGGTATCTAACCTTAATGGAGAAGCATCCATTGCTGATTTTTGAAACATTAAATGAAGAAACAACCAAAGGCATCACGGCTTACAGCAAGGAAAACAATTTGCCCTCTACGGAATATCGATTTCGAATTGGTCAATCGTTAGGGATTTTAACCCAAGCCTTGTGGTCAAAGCATTCAGAGAATACCTTCCTCTTTACCGGAGGAGATACATTGTTTCAATCGATGAAGGTGCTGGGGGTTAACACCATTGAACCCATCGCTGAAATCAGTCCAGGGGTGGTACTCTCCACCATTGAATGGAAGCAGAAAAAAAGACAGGTGATTACGAAATCAGGTGGTTTCGGCAACGAAGAATTATTTGAAGAAATCAGTCAATTAAATACCAAATAGGAGGAACAACATGTTAACAGATTACAGTTTAAAAATGCCTAAGAACATCAACGCCGGGGAACATGCTATTGAACAACTAGAAGGAATTATTACTCAAGCCAGTAAAATCGTCATTTTCACTGATAAAGGAATCTTAGCTACTGGTTTAGTAGATTTACCGAAAGCAATTATTGAAAAGGCTGGCATTGATTACACAATTATCTCAGACATTCCGGCTGAGCCGAATTATCATGAAGCCCAAGCCATGGTGGATGAATTCAAGAAAGAAAACGCCGACTTCATCATCGCTATCGGCGGCGGCAGCGTCATGGACGTAGCGAAATTATCATCGATCCTAGCTACTGACGAATACACAGTGAAAGACCTGTTGGATGATCCATTGTTGGCGAAAAAACAAATCACCAGCTTAATGATTCCAACCACCGCGGGAACTGGAGCAGAAGCAACCCCTAACAGTATCGTGGGTGTGCCGGAGAAAGACTTGAAAATCGGGATCGTGAATCCAGAAATGATTGCGGACTATGTGATTTTAGACAGCCGCATGATTAAAAACTTGCCGAAACCAATCGCTGCAGCAACTGGCGTCGACGCTTTATGTCACGCGATTGAATGCTTCACTTCAGCCAAAGCGAACCCTATCAGCAACACCTTCGCCTTAGAAGCGCTGGACTTGATCATGAACAACATTATTGAAGCATGTACCAATCCTGAAGCCTTGGATGCCAAGAGCCACATGCTGTTAGGTTCCTTCTACGCTGGAGTTGCGATTACTTCTTCAGGAACAACCGCGGTTCACGCGCTGTCTTATCCATTAGGCGGCAAATATCACATTGCCCACGGGGTATCAAATGCGATGCTGTTGACACCGGTAATGAAATTTAACGAACCAGCAATCAAAGATTTACTAGCTGTTGCTTACGACCGAGTAGTTAAGGATGGCGATAAGGATCTAGCAGTGGATGAAAAATCAGCCTACATGATCAGTAAATTAGAAGAAATTGTCAAAATTTTAGAAATCCCAACTAGCTTAAAAACCTTCAACGTACCAGAGGAAGATCTAGACGGATTAGTGGCAGCTGGGATGGAAGTTACTCGCCTATTAGTTAACAACAAACGGGAAGTAACTCCAGAGGATGCCCGCAACATTTATTTGGAAGTTATGTAAATAGAAGGAGTCTTGAAGCAATGAAAAAAATCGTCGGTATTACTATGGGAGATCCTGCTGGAATCGGACCGGAAATCTCATTGAAAGCTTTTCTAAAAGCAGATTTATATGATCGTTGCCATCCATTATTAATAGGAGACAAAAGTGTCCTGGATCATTATTTAGCGGAGCATTCAGAATTGGATGTAACGGTGAACCCGATCGAAAAGCCAATTGAAGGTAAATACGAGCTGGGCACGATTGATCTCATCGATTTGAAAGTTGTAGACATGAAGGACTTGCCAATTGGTGAAGTATCCAAGGTCGGCGGAAATGCGGCTTTCCAATACGTGAAAAAAGTGATTGAACTAGCGTTAGCTAAAGAAGTGGATGCTACTGTGACGAATCCTTTGAACAAAGAAGCTATGAATGCGGCGGGTCATCATTACGCGGGTCACACGGAAATTTATGCTGATTTAACAGGAACTGATAAATATACCATGATGTTGGCTGACGGCAACTTGCGGGTAGTGCATGTTTCAACCCACGTTTCATTGCGGGAAGCCTGCGATCGTGCGACTAAAGAACGCGTGTTAGATGTGATTCGGATTGCTGATACAGCTTGTAAAAACTTAGGGATCAAAAATCCGCGGATTGCAGTAGCAGGATTGAATCCGCACTGTGGGGAAAATGGTCTGTTCGGTCGGGAAGAAATTGATGAAATCAATCCAGCAGTTGAGGCTGCCAAGGCAGAAGGGATTAACGCTGACGGCACACTGCCAGCGGACACTGTCTTTTCTAAAGCTAATGGCGGCATGTACGATATCGTTGTTGCTATGTACCATGATCAAGGCCACATTCCATTGAAGCTTTTAGGCTTTGTCTATGATCAGAAAACGGCTAGCTGGGAAGCAGTGAAGGGTGTCAATATCACCTTGAACTTGCCGATTATCCGAACTTCCGTAGATCACGGTACGGCTTTTGACCAAGCTGGAAAATGGACTGCCAGCGAGTTAAGCTTGGAAAACGCGATTGATTACGCGATTCGTTTAGCTGAAAATTCTTAAAATAAATTTGCTAGTTTTCCCGCTGCTGATTGAAGCTGGCAGTGGGGAGCTTGGCAGCCAAATGGGACCCATTTGCAATTATTAAGCAAGCGCTTAATGAAGAATAAAAATTGATATAGGGGGATTTCAAAAAAATGGCTACAAAATTACCTAGTGTACGGGCATCAGAACCAAACGGTGTCGTCTATCGTGATGAATTTTTGAACGTCGATTTTGGACTTATTCCAACCGGCGGTAACAACACCGCCCACGCACCAACGTTAATTGAAACCAACGACGGCGGCATGTTATGCGCCTGGTTTGCCGGCAGCTTTGAAGGCAGCGGCGACATCTCCATCGTAGTATCAAAACTAGATCCTGAGACCCAAGTGTGGTCAGTACCAGTGACTGTTTCCAAAGGCGAAGACCGCAGTGAACAAAATCCTGCCTTCTTTAGAGCACCGGATGGCCAAATTTGGTTAATTTATACTTCGCAAGTAAGTCGTCAAGAAGGTAAAGACAATATGCAATTTACCTCTATCATCATGGTTCAAAAATCAAGTGATGAAGAGGCAACTTGGGGCGAACCGGAAGTATTATTCGCTAACGAAGGCACCTTCTCCCGCCAAGCGATTCAAATCTTAAGCAATGGCCGCTGGATTTTCAGCACCTGGTTGTGTGAAGACTCGCCGGATGGTTTAACTAATGACCCGACAGAATTCCAAGTATCCGATGACCAAGGTCAAACCTGGAAAGCAGTACGGATGCCAGACAGCAGAGGTCGAGTTCACGCCAACGTGGTGGAAGTCGAAGAAGGACATCTGGTGGCCTTCATGCGCAGCCGCTTTGCCGATCATGTGTACTCAAGTGAGTCCCTTGATTTCGGTGACAGCTGGAGCGTACCTCAAGCTACAGTCTTACCAAATAACAATGCCAGTGTCAGTGCCATTAAGTTGCAATCGGGTGAAATCGCTTTAGCCTACAACGTAAATGCAGCTAACAATGCTGAATTCGGTAAAGTCGCTTGGCCGGGATTGCGTAACCCAGTAGCTGTTTCGGTAACGGAGGATTTTGGTAAAACCTGGCCTATCGGTCGAGTGTTTGAACCAGCAGAAGGTTACATCGGGATTGAAAATAAAACCAATAACTCGCAGCACGAATATCCAACCCTGTATCAAGATAGCCAAGGCATCTTGCATCTAGTTTATGCCTACAAAAATCGTCTTTGCGTCAAATATGTCCGCTTTACAGTGGAAGATCTGTTTGGTGAAAAACGTGAAGCAGAAGGCTTGTACAACCCAACCTCTGGTGAAGGGGTATAAATAAACCACTATTCGACAAGTGTAAGTAAAAAACAAAAAAAGAGGAGCGATTTGAATGAAACAGACAGAATTAAAAGGAATTATTACCCCGATTTTAACACCAATGCATGAGGACGAAACGATTAACGTAGAAGAGCTGCGGGCCCAAGTAGACCGGATGATCGAAAACGGGATTCACGGGATTTTCCCATTCGGTACTAATGGTGAAGGTTACATTTTAACGGCAGAAGAAAAGAAATTAGTGGTGGAAACGGTAGTAGATCAAGCTAACGGTCGCGTGCCAATCTATGCTGGAACTGGAACCATCTCAACTAAAGAAACAATTGAGCAAAGCAAAATGGCTCAAGCAGCTGGCGCAGATGTATTATCAATTATTACACCTAGCTTTGCGGCAGCCAGCCAAGAAGAATTGTACACTCATTACAAAACAGTTGCGGAAGCAGTGGATATGCCAATTGTTTTGTACAATATCCCAGCACGTACTGGCAATGCGCTGGCACCAGCAACAGTGGGACGATTAGCAGAAATTGAAAATATTATTGGCGCGAAAGATTCTAGCGGAAACTTCGCCAATATTCTAGGCTATATCGATGCGGGTAAAAAGAAAACCAACGGCAAATTTTACACCTTGTCAGGTAACGACCAGCTGATTATTTGGACATTGCTAGCTGGCGGAACTGGGGGTATTGCTGGCTGCGCTAACGTATATCCACAAACAATGGCTTCAATTTACGACTTATTTATGGAAGGCAAAATTGAAGAAGCGAAACAAGCCAATGAAAGTATTCAAAGCTTCCGTGCTTGCTTCAAATACGGCAATCCAAACACCATCGTGAAAACAGCGACTCGTTTGTTGGGACACAATGTGGGACCTTGCCGCGCACCATTCAACCAAGTGCCGGAAGAAGGCATTGAAGCGATCAAAAAAGTGCTAGAGGAAAACAAAGCCAAAGGCATGAAGTAAGACTGTGTTACCGGGTGGATAGAATAGCTTCGGCTGTTCTATCTACTTAAAAAAGGGATGTAAAAATAAAGCTCTAGGGGGATATTATGACTATTCAAATGATTATTGCTTTAGCAATCACCGCTTTGATGATTGTTTTAATAATGATTGATAAACTACCGTTCGGTGCGCCGCCATTGTTTGCCTGTCTATTATTAGTTATTTTTGGTATTACCGACATTTCGGGAGCCTTTGCCGGGTTCTCCAATTCTACTATTGTTATGCTGGCAGAATTTATGGCAATTATTGCGGCCCTCCAGAAAACCAATTTCATTGTGGTCTTCAAAAAGGCAATGTTTTCGATGACCAATAAGGGTGGATTTAAATCCTACGTACTGATTATCTTAATTGTTATGTTAGGCTGCAGCTTGTTCGGAACAGGTTCAACTGCTTACTATGTATTGACAATTGGTTTGCTTTCAACCTTGCCTTACAGTAAAAAACTTCCGCCATCCAAGGTTATTATGACTGCTGGATTTGCGGCGAATCATCCGCTGATTCCTTTTAACACCGCGTTACAGTATGGAATTGTAACCGCTGTTTTGGGAGCGGCAGGTCAAGCAATTAATGTTTCTGTGTTTAAATTTGCTATTGTCAACTTTTTCTTATCGATGGGTTTCCTATTAAATTGTCTGATTCAGTACAAATTCTTGCCGGATCATCCGATTAAAGATGATGACACGGAAGATGTCAGTCCCGCTGAAGGTGAGACTGCTTCGTTGTTGCCGCAATGGAAACAAAATGTAACTTATGGAGCCTTTATCTTTGCGGTTGTCGGTATGCTGCTGCAAAGCCGTATCGGTGATGCTGGTTATGCGATGGCCGGTCTATCAGTTGCTGTTATTCTAATCACAGGCGTTCTTGATTTCACTGAAATCAGAGATGCGCTAAGTGCACCAATCATCCTGATGTCAGCCGGTGTTATTGGTGTGGCGGATGCTTTGGGAAGTACTGGGTTAACGAATCTAGTTGGTGAAACTGTTGCCGGCGTGTTGGGTACTAACGTGAATCCGTTCATCATGATTTTCGGATTCTGTATTTTAACTAGTCTTTTGGCTACTTTAACCGGTTCAACTATTGGTACGGTGTATGTATTTACGCCGCTAGCGATTGCCGTATGTACCAGCTTAGGTCTAGATCCAACAGCTGCAGCTTGTGCGATCGTAATTTCCGGCTGGTGTGGCCACTTCCTGCCAATCGACGGAATGCCGGCCATGATCTTAGGATATGGGAAGTACTCGGCCAAAGAGTTCTGGGTCTTTACCATACCGCAATACTTCATCCGATTAATCGCCCTAACTGTTGGCGCATTAATCATGTTCCCTATGTAAAAAAATCTGAATAAGAGGTGCTAAAATGTCAAACAAATTTGAATTAGAACATATCGGAATCAATACTGAAAATGCGATGGTAGCCGAAGAATTGGCAACTTTGTTAAGCAGTATCTTTAACTTAACACCCCGCCACGGACAAAAATCCGAATTCGCCGGCGATTACTTCGAGTGTATGAGAAGTCCCTTCTTAGGAAAAAACGGCCACATTGCAATGCGCACACCGGATTTAGAAAATGCTGTAGAGGAGTTGAAAGGCAAAGGTCTGACGTTCAACATGGATACGGCTGCTTATAATGAAGATGGCAAGTTGAAAAATGTTTATCTAGACGGTGAATTTGGCGGCTTTGCGATTCACATTTTGAATAAGTAACAAACGATTTTAAAGAACTGAAAAACGACCCAACATGGGGGAGTAACTTGCAGAAGAATCTGTGGCAGCACCATCATTCCCGAAAGCAATTTCTGGTGCTGTCTTAAAAAGTGAGACCTATGTACGAATGTGTACATGGGTCTCACTTATTTTTGCCAGTTCTGCTTTTGGTAGTGATTAATTGTTAGAGAACAGATAAAAATTCGTGATCCGGAATAGGTAACGAGAGGTCTAGCAGAATGGTATCCGTGGAGAGGATCAAACTCATTTTTCTGTAGAAAAATGAATACCTTATTAACGATATAGGTGCCAGTTCTGCTTTTGGTAGTGATTGAACATTAGCGATCAGAATAAAAAAATTAGGACTATAAATCACACCGAGCAGTTTAGCAGAATGGTATCCGCTATGAGAATCAAACTCATTTTTCCGAGGAAAAATGAATACCTTATTAACGAAATAGGTGCCAGTTCTGCTTTTGGCAGTAGTTAATCGTTCGAGATCAGAAAAAAATTATGACCAGAAACAGATAATGAGCAGTCTAGCAGAATGGTATCCGTGGAGAGAAACAAACTCATTTTTCCAAAGAAAAATGAATACCTTTTTAACGACATAGGAGGGAACTAATGGTAGACGTAGTAAAGGAAAAGCCAGTTATCGTGGAAAATGCAGAGAAAAAGACGCAATTAAGCGAAGCTTTTTATAGTCAGACTGAAGCAGAAGTGTTGAGAAAACTAGCCAGTAATCCCGAAGGCTTAACCGAGGTGGAAGCCAAAGCACGGCTGGCAGAATACGGGTACAATGAACTTGACGCCGGCAAAAAGAAATCGATGATTCAAAAATTTGCCGAACAGTTTAAGGATTTGATGATTTTAGTTTTGTTAGTGGCGGCAGTGATTTCAGCGCCCCATGAACCAGTGGATGCTATTATTATTTTATTGGTGGTGATCATCAATGCCATCATGGGAGTCGTTCAAGAATCTAAAGCTGAAGCAGCGATCGAAGCTCTAAAGGACATGTCGACACCAAATGCGAATATCTTGAGAGACGGCCATACTAAAACCGTGAAAAGTACTGATCTGGTTCCAGGTGATATTATTTTGCTGGAAGCCGGAGATGTAGTACCAGCAGATATGCGTTTGATTGAAGTCAGCTCTTTAAAAATTGAAGAAGCAGCTTTGACCGGGGAATCCGTACCAGTGGAAAAAGACCTGACAGTAATCGAAGGTGAAGATGTCGGAATCGGTGACCGGATCAACATGGCGTATTCCAATAGCAATGTCACCTACGGACGGGGCAAAGGGGTCATCGTCAACACTGGTATGAACACTGAAGTTGGAAAAATTGCTGATATGTTAGCACAAGCCGATGAAACGGAAACACCGCTGAAAAACAACTTGAATCATTTAGGCAAGTTTTTGACAGCTGCGATTATTGTGATCGCGGTCATTATGTTCTTTGTAGGAATCATGCTAAATGGAACCGATCCATTAGAGATGTTACTAACTTCAGTATCATTGGCGGTTGCGGCAATTCCTGAAGGTTTGCCAGCAATTGTGACGATCATTTTAGCTTTAGGTACGCAGGTGATGGCGAAACGAAATTCGGTGATCCGGAAACTACCTGCAGTAGAAACGCTAGGTTCAACAGATATTATTTGTTCTGATAAAACTGGAACTTTAACCTTGAATCAAATGACCGTAGAGAAGATTTACTCCAACGGACAGTTCTTTGAAAAAAATCAAAAACTGAATGCAGACGACATGACCTTGAAGGTGATGAACTTTGCCAATGATACAAAAGTTGCCCAAGACGGCAGTTTGATTGGAGACCCAACTGAAACTGCTTTGGTCCAATTTGGGAACGATCAACAGTTTGGTTTAGCTGATCAGTTGGCTCAAAGCCCGCGAGTGGCCGATTTACCTTTTGATTCTGAGCGGAAGTTGATGAGTACCATTCATCAACAAGCCGATGGCCGTTATTTGATCGCCGTCAAAGGGGCGCCGGATGTATTACTTAGTCGTTGTAATAAAATTTTGACCAATAACCAAGAAAAAATTTTCGATAAAGCTAGTCAAAATGATATTTTAAGCAAAAATCGCTCAATGGCGAAGGAAGCTTTGCGTATTTTAGGGATGGCCTATAAATATGTGGATCAGCTGCCGGCTAATTTAGAATCAGCAGTGATTGAAAATGAACTAGTCTTTGCTGGGTTGGTGGGAATGATCGATCCTGAAAGAGCGGAAGCTGCAGAAGCGGTTCACATCGCTAAACAAGCCGGAATTCGTCCAATTATGATTACTGGAGATCATCGGGATACCGCCGAAGCAATCGCCGGGCGCTTGGGAATTATTCAACCTGGCGATGATGCTGCCGTATTAACTGGAGCGGAATTGGCGCAAATGTCAGAAGCTGAATTTGCTAAGAAAGTCACCAACTATTCGGTTTATGCCCGGGTTTCACCTGAGCATAAGGTTCGGATTGTGAAGGCTTGGCAGCAAGAAGGTAAAGTAGTTGCTATGACTGGTGATGGGGTCAACGATGCCCCGGCTTTAAAACAGGCGGATATTGGTGTCGGCATGGGAATTACCGGAACGGAAGTATCCAAAGGTGCTTCGGACATGGTCCTTGCAGATGACAACTTTGCTACTATTGTTGTTGCAGTCGAAGAAGGACGAAAAGTATTTTCCAATATTCAAAAGTCAGTGCAGTATTTATTGGCTGCCAATTTGGGTGAGGTTCTGACGTTATTTATTGCTACTTTATTGGGCTGGGATACGTTATTGCCGATTCATTTGTTGTGGATCAATTTAGTAACCGATACATTTCCAGCGATTGCCTTGGGGATGGAGCCAGCGGAAAATAACTTGATGGCAAACAAACCACGAGGCCGGAACTCTAATTTATTCTCAGGCGGTGTCTTCAGCAGCATTATTTACCAAGGGATTTTAGAAGCGGCTACGGTGTTGTTTGTTTATTGGTCGGCGATTCAATGGCCGGTGCATAGCGGTTATGATGCTGTTCACAGCGATGCATTGACCATGGCCTTTGCGACTTTAGGGCTGATGCAGCTATTCCATGCTTTTAATGTCAAATCGGTGCATCAATCGTTGTTCAAAGTCGGACCATTTAAAAATAAAGCCTTCAACTGGGCCATTTTATTGTCCTTTGCCTTAATGATGATGATTATCGTGATCCCTGGATTGAATGATATCTTCAAGGTTGCTCATCTGGATCTGTTCCAATGGGGAATTGTTGTGGGAAGTTCCTTTGCGATTATTCCGATTGTGGAGTGTGTGAAATTTGTGCAGCGGAAAATGATGTCAGGAACTGCAAATTAATTAATAAGCAATCCTCTTAGATAGAGACGTTTATCTAGGAGGATTGCTTTTGTGTACTAGTCTATTTCAGGTTCTTCGCCTTCTACGTCGCTGCTTCTTTTGTCTTCTTGCTTGAAGTAATGAAGCAAGGTGCCCAGCATGAGTCCCAATCCGCAAAAGACAGCCGTGCTGTTAAATTCTGTCGGCATTGCATCGAATTTAGTGGTTACCAAGATCATCACAATTACCCCAAGAAAAGTCAGGACAGTAGAAGTTCTTTCTTTTCTTTTTTTAGACATGAGCATCACCTTTCCCTTTCAAAAAAGAGACAATTGCCTCGTTTGATCGATGTTTTCTAATCTAATCATACAAAATTTTTATGAAGGGTAAAAGAAGTTTTGGATTTTTGCTCAATCTAACCTATACAAAGGAAACATCTTAGCATAAAATTACGGTATGAGTAAAAGAGAGGGAGCAAGTAATGAACTACAAAAAAATCAATCAAAAAAATATTCCAGGACTTATTTTTTTCGGGGATGTTCTACCTGCTGCGATGGATAATTTTCAGCTATCCATCGGCGATTTATTTGAATCGGTGGAGGATCAGCCGTTGGAAGAATTTGAACGGCAAATGACTGAAGATGGAAACAAGCGCACCCACCTGGTGAAGATGCCGGAAAAATACATCAAGAAAAGCTTTAAAGGTGATTTTTACAAAGCTGCTCTACAAGAGGAAATCGACAGCGACTGCTTAGGCAAGATTCATTCGATTCGTTATTATAAGGATTTCGAAGGCGGCTATTTGGTGCAATTTATTTTTGATATTAAGTAGGTTAAAAGCTAGAAAATAAATAAGCGGCAGCCAGATTTGGTGCCGCTTATTTGTGTTGCAATTCATGAAACTACGGGTCTTCCAAAAGTTCTGAGGGCAAATGATTTTCCATGAAGTCTAATACTTCCCCTTGCTTGGCGAATCGGATTACCAGTTTGCCTTTTTTTCGTTTAACATAGCTTTTATCTAGCTGACAGCGCTCAACATATTCAGCAAGTGTTAGATCTTGGAGCTCCAAGAGACTGTTAATTGTGCTGTTATACATTTCTTTTTTCAGAAAAGGAAGATACAAAAGTACGATTGGAATTTTGTCAAAGGCACGAATAAAATTGTAAGCTATGCTCTCATTAGAGCGTGGAAAGATAGGGAACCATTTAGTATTAAGCAAAATAAATGATAACGTGGATAGTAATAAGAAACCTATTACATATACTCCCGCAAATTTCCAAAACAATCGTCTCAGTTCTTTTCGTATCATTGCAGCCTCCTGTGGGTTGGTGGATTTATTATAACCCAGGGCGCAAACCGATAAATTGAAGATTGGTTAGAGATTTTTCAGTTATTTTTAAGGTGAATACGCCTTTTCTGGGCTCGTTTTTCTACTATTATAGTAGGTAGCAGTTTCAAATTCATCAGGCCTCAGCCGGTAAAAAAGGAAAAACACATCGAACGATTAAATCTGTACTTTTCACCTATTTACCGATAAGATAATAATAGAAATCAAAGGGAGTTGAAGGCTTTGGATATATTGATGACCATTCAAAAGGATTATTTGAATTTTTCAAGGCAGGAACGTAAGATAGCAGATTACATCCTGCGTTTTAGTCATGAAATTCGTAATATGAAAATTAGTGAACTGGCAAAAAACACCGGTACTTCCAATGCGTCGATTACCCGCTTTGTTAAAAAAATCGGGTGTGAAAATTATTCTGATATGAAGCTTTATATCACCGCTCAAATTGAACCAGAAGAAACTTTGCCTTCTCAAGGGGTAGCAGATGATGTTTTTTTATATTATCAAAATGTAATCAAAAATACGCAGCGTTTGTTCGATCAAGAAAAAATGGACGAGTTCATTCGAATCGTAAAGCAAGCGAAAAAAATTGTGTTGATTGGGATTAGCAGTTCAGGTGTCACGGCGGAAACATTTGGCATTCGTTTGATGCGGATGGGGCTGCCGGCAGTTAGCTATTCCGATCCGTTATGGATGCTGATGCAGGCTAGCATTGCTGAACCAGAGGATTTGTATTTTGCGATTTCCAGTTCGGGGACTACAGATTCGATTATTGAAACACTGGAACGTGCCAAAAAAAGAGGATCAAAAATTGTTTCCATCACCAGTTTTTCCGAGAATCCGGTTTCTCAGCTGAGTGATTTAAGCTTTCACGTCTACAATACCCGTTTTGTTGATAACGAAAAATTTTCCAATTCGCAATTTTCCAATGTCTATTTGATTGATGTGATCACCACCTATTTGTTGAAAGATCCTGATTTTAAAGCCCATACCTTTTCTACCCGTGAAGTTGTGGGGGATGATTAAAAAAAGTTTTGGAAAATTATGTGGGTTGAGAAAATCATTTTCAAGTTTTTTTGTTGAATAAATCAAATAAAACGCTATCATTTTGACGCTTCTTCACGAGAGGAGCGCCTTTTTAGGTCTCTTAGCGGTAATAATTACCGTAAATTTATATTGCAATAATAATTATCACGATGTATGATAACAGTAAGAAATAAAGGAGGAGAAAAAAATTGTGTATTTACAATCAACCGTATACGATTTCTGGTATTGAAGTTAAGAGAGAAAGCGATAAAATTGAAATTAGGCACTTAAACAAGCCCGGCCGAAAATATCAATTATTCGTAGGCAATAGTCCTAATAAGCAAGCCTTGACGAAGCTGGCTGCTGAAAATGAAACCGGTCTATTTCAGTTAGACTTGCCGACTTCGGAAGGTCCGTATTATTTTTTTATCAGAGGTGAAGATTTTGAGACCAATTTATTTGGTGAACGGGTGGTGCAGTTAGAAGAAGCCATTAATGTTAGAGATATGGGTGGATATGAGACAGCGGATGGTCGTTTGACTAAATGGGGATTACTTTTTCGCGGCGATCAATTATCTAAGCTGACAGAAGCGGATGTTAAGCTGCTGGAGCGTATGGGTCTTAAAACAATTGTTGATTATCGTTCGGAACATGAGCGGACCCTTAATCCAAATCGAGAAATCGGGACGGTTAAAGTGAATGTTCATGCTGATCCCCAGTCGAGTTTCTCGGAGGCGGCGGCCAATGCGATTGATTTGCATGAGGAAAATGCGAAATTGGTTCGGCAATTAGAAGAGGGTAAGGTTGAGGCCAAGTACATCAATGGTCGCGGGGAAAATGTGATTGAGGATTATCGTGAGCTGGTTACTTCAGAAGCTGCGCAAAAAGCCTACAGCAAATTTTTGCTGGCTTGTGCTGAAACGGACAATGCTCCGCTGATTCATCATTGCCGTGGTGGCAAAGATCGAACAGGTCTGGGTTCTATGTTCTTGCTGTTGTTACTGGGGGTGAAGGAAGAAGAAATTATTCAGGATTATATTCTTACTGGCATTATTAGAGAAGAAAGAAACCATTATAAGTATTTATTGTATCGTGAGTTGACCGACAATGAAGATTATTTAGCCTATCTAATGGCGATGATTGAAACCCGTAGAGAGTTTATCAAAGCCAGCATTGATCGCATTTATGAACTATACGCAACAGTGGATGATTACTTTGTCCAACATCTTGGTTTAAGCAGAGATCAAATTGAAGAAATGAAAACGTTCTATTTGGAAGAGGGGTAGAAACATGAGTCAGGAAGTAGCTTTATTAGTGGCAAGTCATGGGGAGTTTGCCAAGTATGCGCTGGAAAGTGCTGAGATGATTGTTGGGAAGCAGGAAAATTGTGGTGCTTTAACCGTTTCGATGGATTTTACGTTAGATGATGCAATTCAAGAGATGGAAGGCCAAATAGCTCAATTGGATTGCAGCAACGGAGTAGTTGTTTTAGTGGATATTTTGGGCGGAACGCCTTCTAATGTCAGCGGTCGTTTGGTTTTGACGCAGGAGAACGTACTGGTTTTAAGTGGATTGAATTTACCGATGCTGCTGGATTTATTAACCAATCGAGGCCGCAGCTTAGACGAGATTGCGGAATCGTTAGAAAGTTCTTATCAAGTTGGATTTAATAACGTAACTAAATTGTTTAAAGAAGGAGCAGAAGAAGATGAGTGTGAAATTTTGTAGAATTGATGATCGTTTGATCCATGGTCAAGTCGTAACAACTTGGGTAAATGTTCATAAGATTGAACAAGTAATTATTTTAAATGAGCAAGTGTCAAAAGATAAAATTCAGTCTAACGTGTTGAAAATGAGTTCGCCGCCAAATATCAAGCTGCACATTTTTCCACCAGAAAAATTCTTGAAAATCATTGAGAAAAATCCGATTACCAGAAATACGATGCTATTGTTTGCTTCACCCTTTGATGTGGAAACCTTAGTAGATGCGGGATATAAATTTGATAAATTGAATGTCGGCGGGATGCGGGGAAATGCGGAACGCTCGCAAGTAACAAAAGCAGTATCGTTAACGCCGGAGGAACGAACTTCCTTTGAAAGATTGATTGCAAGCGGGATTGACGTTGAAATTCAAATGGTACCTAGTGAGAACATCGTGAAGATGAAAGAGGTGTTGTAAGCATGACAACTTTAATCATTACTATCGCTGCCTTCTTTATTGGGATCGATGATGTCAGCTATAAATTATTTAGAAGACCGTTATTGATCGCACCGATTATCGGTATGATTCTGGGAGATTTGCAGGCTGGACTAGCTATCGGGGCGACGTTGGAAATTATGTGGATGGGTATTGGTAACGTAGGTGCTTATATGGCGCCGGATATTATCACCGGAACATTGATTAGTACATCTTTAGCTATTATGAGTCGTGGTGATTCCAGTATTGAAGCAACCGTTGCAACAGCGGTGACGCTGGCGGTACCGACTGCTTTGTTGGCACAACAATTATTAGTGTTAATCGAAACCATCAATGTTTCATTAAATGCTTGGGCACATCGTTTAGCAGATGATGCAGATGTGAAGGGGACTAAATGGTTGATCTATCCGCCAGCTATTTTGACTGGTGCAGCTAGAGCAGTACCAACCTTCATCGCTTTGCAGTTTGGTGCAGGGGCGATTCAAAATGTGGTGGATTCCTTGCCAGCCTTTGTAATTGATGGCTTGTCGACAGCGGGGAAAATCATCCCGGCAGTGGGTATTGCCCTGTTGATGATGTCCATGATTAAACGGGTGGAAATGTGGGTATTCTTGATCTTTGGGTTTGTTTTAGCTTCTTATTTGGAGCTTGCTGTTTTGCCAATCACCTTGATTGCCTTAGTCATTGCCTACTTGTACGATTTAGCTACTCGGAAATCAGAAGTGGTAACAGTTGAAGCGCAAAATTTTGATGATGAGGAGTATGATTTATAATGGAGCAAAAATTAACGCAAAAAGATCTTTGGGTCATGTTCTTACGCTTAAATACTATGAGAATTCCGTTGAATTATGAAACGCTGCAAGGAGTCGGTTTTCTGCGAGCTATTTCACCGGCATTGGAAAAGATTTATCCTGACAAGGAAGACTTGCGGCAGGCTATGCTGCGCCACACGGTTTTCTACAATTCCCATGTCAATGGCGATGCGGCGATTCTTGGATTGACTGCTGCCATGGAGGAAGCCACTGGACCAGACGAAAAAGAGGGGATCAATCCGCTGAAAACTGGGTTGATGGGACCATTAGCCGGTTTAGGGGACAGCTTAGTGAAGTTTACCTGGGTACCGATTGTGGGAAGTATCGGGGCATCATTCGCCTTAAGCGGCAGTATTATCGGACCAATCTTCATGTTTATCATGTATAACGTAGTCAATATTGTTGGCCGATATTTTGCGGTGATCTACGGCTACCGTAAAGGGATTGAATTTCTGAATGAAAATCAAAACAGTGATATTATTCATCGTATTTCAACTATGGCCAATGTTGTGGGGTTGATGGTGGTAGGCTCATTGATTGCCAGTGTCATCAAGGTAGTCACTCCGCTGGAAATTGCAGTTAAGTCTAACGTTACTGGCGATGTCGGCGGAAATGTAATCGCCGTTCAAGAAATGCTGGATAAGATTATGCCATCTTTCCTTAGCTTGCTGGTTACCTTTATCGTTTACCGCATTTTGAAAAAGAACCAAGGTAAACATGCGGCGGCGTTAATCATCACGATGATGGTTTTGACGATTATTTTGAAATATTTTGGTGTTTTGTAAATTAGATAGGAAGCAATGAGTTGATGGGTGATTCTATCAGTTCATTGCTTTTTTTTGGGTGGACGGAAATAAGTCTCTCCTTTTTGCGTATCTTTATAATAGAAGGAAATGGATAAAAGCCTTCTGGATTCAAAGTTGCAAACACTGGCAGTTTGCGTATAATCGGAGGTAAGAGAATGACAATCAAGATTTCAGGTAAGTTGATGAGGCCGTATCATTCGTATGAGTTTTTAGGCTGGGCGGTGCCGGATTTTCTAACGATAGTAACTCTTGTTAAGTCAATAAAGGAGCTGATGCGAATGTTAATTAATCCAGAAGCTTTAAACTTGGGATTCTGGCAGAACATTTCGTATAAAGATAAGACTAAAGAATTGCTTGCTGTATCCAATAATATGAACTGGACCTTCGAAGAACTTGCCAATGAACTGGGCATATACGCTGAGCGTTTGGAAGCTTTACTAACACCTGCTAAAATTAAGTCCCATTTTAGAGGAACGCTTGCAGGAACAAAAGGAGAACATTGACTGTAAGGAAGAAGCAGCTAGAAAAGAAGAAAGTCGTAAATACGCTGATCAAATAAAAATTGTCACGCGACAAGCTAACGATCAACACCTTAGCTTGTCGGAGTTAATGGGCGTTAACGAACGGACAATAGACAATTGGTCAAAAGGCAAGTCCAAGCTTCGCGGTCTAGAGGAAAAGGTAATTGATTTGTTGATTGAAGATTTCGACAACGGGATAGAGTTAATTATAAAAATCGACGAAACAGCTGCTAAGAAGCACCAGCGTAACAATCAAGCAAAAGTCTGAATTTTTTTCAGGCTTTTTTGGCGAGCTTTTTTTGAAAAAGATAACTGTAAAAATCTGACAGGTAAGCTATAATGAGAAGGACAAATTTTACAATCAGATAGGAGCACGAATCAGTGGCAAAGTTTTACGGAATCAGAATCGGGCGCAAGCCGGGTGTATATACGACTTGGAGCGAGGCGCAAAAACAAGTCAGCGGTTTTAAGGGATCAATTTTTAAGTCTTTTCCAACGCGGGAAGAGGCAGAGAATTTTGTCAATATGAGTACTGAAGACACGCCGACGCTTCCAAATGAATACCAGGCTTATGTTGACGGATCATTTAACAAAGGCCGCCAGCAATATGGTTCGGGTGTGGTTATTTTGAAGGGCGATCAAATTATTGAAGAGTTGTCTTTTGGCGGCAATGATCCGAAATATGTATCCAGCTACCAAATCGCCGGGGAAGTTTTCGCCTGCATCGAAGCTGTGAAATGGGCGAAAGCCAATAAGGTCGATAAAATCAAAATTTATTACGATTACCAGGGAATTGCTTCTTGGGCGGAGAAACAATGGGCAGCCAATGCACCAATCGCTCAAGCTTATGTTGCTTTGTTTGATGAATTGACACAAGATATGACTGTGCGTTTTGTTAAGGTTAAGGGCCATTCGGGTGATAGACTGAATGATTTAGCGGATGAGTTGGCCGATAAAGGGACGCGGATTAATTTGGCATGATGATAAGTAGTGAATGAAAAGTCTGAATTTTTCAGGCTTTTTTGTTTGGTTCCAGCCACTTTTCTAAATCTTCCTGTGAAGAAATCTTTGTTTTAGGGATTGTTTCTACTATTTTAGCTAAATCTAGCGATGCTTTTTTACGTTTTGGAAAGGCTATATCGAAGGGAACTTTTCCTTCAGTGAATTTTGTCATCATATCTATCAATCAAAATTATTAGTTTTCCGCCTTTAGCCGGTTGTATCGGTCTTTGCAAATAGGCTATAGTTAATTAAGACAGTTAGTACAGGAAGCAGGTGACGGGAATGGCGAAAATTTTAATTGTGGAAGATGATCCGGTGATTGAGCGGGAGCTGGCATTGATTTTGCGGAACAATCAGTACGATGTGGAAGTGGTGGAGGAGTATGCAAAAATCCCTCTGCAAATTAATGAAGCGGCGATTGATTTGGTGTTGCTGGATGTGAATTTAAAGGAGCAAACAACAAGCGGCTTTACGATTTGCAGCGAGATTCGGGCGGAGTCGGATGTGCCGATTATTTTTGTGACCAGTCGTTCGGCGGTGGAGGACGAGATTCAGGGGATGATGTTAGGCGGCGATGATTACATAACCAAGCCTTACAACATTTCACTTTTGTTGCTGAAAATCAAGGCGTTATTGAAACGGGCAGGCAGTAATGATACAAGCAGTGAACTTGTTTATAAAGGAGTCACAATGTCATTGGCTAAATCGACGGCAACCTTTGCCCAGCAAACGGTGGAGCTGACGAAGAATGAATTGCAGATTTTGCATTTTTTGTTTTTGCACAAGGAGACGATCGTCAGTCGCGGTGATTTGATTGATTATTTATGGAACAATCAGCTATATATCGATGACAATGCTTTGAGCTTGCATGTGACTCGGCTGCGGAAAAAGCTTCTGCAAATCGGCCTGTCTAACTTCATCCAAACCAAATATCGACAGGGGTATTTGATATGACAATTAAACAATTTTTAGATGATCATTATTTATCGCTGGTATTGAATGGTTTTGGCGGCGTGGCCTTGGCGATTTTTTTGCGGTTTATTGGAGTTGCTGGAGATTATTTATTTTTGATCTTTGGTATTTGGTTGCTGGTATTGCTTTTCTATTACGGCTGGCAGTTTTTTCGTCAGCGGCAACGAATCAGGAAATTGAAAGAGACGATGGCGGCCTTAGATCAAAAGAATCTGTTGGCGGAAATTGCGGGAAAACCTCGATCAGCTTTGGAGCAGTGTTATTTTGATCTTCTGCGGGAAGCGAATCGCTCCATGACCCAGCAGGTTTCGGATTACCGTCGGAGCTTTGAGGAATATCAGGAATACATCGAGCAGTGGGTACATGATGTGAAGACGCCGATTGCGGCGAGTCAGCTGATGCTGGAGAATTTGTCGTTGGCGGATCAGCAAAAGCAGGAGCTGCTGGAGGAATGGCGTTTGGTGGATTATTACGTAGAGCAGGCGTTATTTTATGCTCGCAGTGGTGAGGCGAATAAGGACTATTTGCTGCAGGAGGTTTCGCTGGCTACGGTAGTTCACGAGGCGATTCAGAAAAGCCAGCGGCAGTTAATCGGTCATGGCTTTCGGATTCAGGTAGAAGTGGATGAAGAAGTTGTTTGGATGGATAGAAAGTGGGTACTTTTTATCCTAACGCAAATCATCAACAACAGTATACAATATCGCAGCGATAATCCGGATCTTTGTTTTTATGCTAGAAAAACGGCGTCGGGGACTTGTTTAGTCATCCGTGATAACGGCTTAGGGATTAGCCAAGAGGAGCTGCCTCGGATTTTTGATAAAGGTTTTACTGGAAAAAAAGGCCGTATTCATGAAAAATCTTCGGGGATTGGACTGTATTTGTGCAAGCGCTTATGTGACAAACTGGGGCTGGGTCTGTCGATTGATTCGGTTTTAGGGGAGTATACCGAAGTAATGATCGAGTTTCCGCAATTGCAAAGAGGGTAAATTCTGTCAAAAATGACAGATTTTTGCAACAAGAAGTGCTACAATCGGCCGGTATTTTCCTTGATACTGGAGGTAGTAAGGGAGTGAGGGCGATGGAGCCATTAGTAAGAGTCAGGCAGGTGGAAAAATATTACGGCACCAGCCAAAATAATTTGACCAAGGCTTTAGACGGGGTCAGCTTCGATGTGCTGCCGGGAGATTTTATCGGGATCATGGGAAGTTCTGGCTCAGGAAAAAGTACGCTGCTGAATTGTATTGCGACGATTGACGAGGTTTCAGCGGGACAAATTATTTTGAATCAGACGGACTTAAGAACCTTGAGCAAAAAAGCGATCACTGCATTTCGTCAGGAAAATTTAGGTTTTATTTTTCAAGATTACAATTTGCTGGATACCTTGAAGCTGACAGAAAATATCGCGCTGCCGTTAATCGTTCAGAAAAGGCCTCACAAGGAAATTCAACGAAGAGTGCAAGAACTGGCGGAGCAGTTGGGAATTGAGGATGTATTGGAAAAATATCCGTCAGAGGTTTCAGGGGGACAAAAGCAGCGGGCGGCTTGTGCTCGGGCATTGATTGCCAACCCAAAATTGGTGGTGGCGGATGAACCGACCGGCGCGTTAGACAGTAAATCTTCTCAAACCTTGATGAAGACGCTGCAGGAATTAAATCAGTTGCTGCAGACCACTATTTTAGTAGTGACCCACGATCCTTTTGTAGCTAGTTACTGTAAGAAGATTTTCTTTTTAGAAGATGGCCGGTTATTTAATGAGCTGCATGCCGGCGGGCGTTCGCGGCCGGATTTTTACCAAGAAATTCTGGGTGTGTTGTCAGTGATTGGAGGGGTTTAGATGCTGCGTCATTTATCCTTTCTAAATGCTAAACGCCAAGTAGCCGACTATTTGATTTATTTTGTGACGTTGCTGCTGGCGATTGTCTTGTTGTATGGGTTTAACAGTTTGATTTTCTCCCCAGAGATGACGCCGATTGTTACGATGCAAATGGCGGGGATGAAGCCGCTGACGTTCTTTGTTTCTTTTTTGATTGTGGTGATTATCGGCTGGCTGGTGAACTACATGCTGAAATTTATGCTGACCAAACGCGGGCGCAAGCTGGGCACCTACATGTTAGTAGGAATCAGCAATCGCCAAATTTCCCAGATGATTCTGATGGAAAATAGCTTGCTGGGTATCGGAGCACTGGTATTAGGCATTCCTTGTGGAGTATTTTTTGCGGAAATTCTTAAGGCAGCGACGATGGTGATTTTAGGCCAGAATTATCACTTTTCTTTGTGTTTGTCTAGAGAAGGGACGCAACTGACAATTGTCTATGTGCTGCTGATTTTTGTGGTGGCGTTGCTGCTGAATCGTCGCCAGTTGAAAAAGCTGACTTTGAAGGAATTAATTTATCTAGAATCCACCGTTGGTAAAAATGTGGTGACCTCCAGCTATGTTCAGTTGTTTTTGTTTGCAGCAGCGGTGGTGAGTTTTGCGGCCGGAGTGTATTGTCTTGTGCAACGTCCATTTGTAAATGCTTATGATATTTTGTTGGGACTAGCAGGTTGCACATTGTTTGTCTTTTTGTTTTTCGAAAGCTTGTCAGGCGTAGTTGTTTTTTGGATAGAAAAGCACCAGAGTTTTCTGTATAGCAAGCATCGCTTGATTTTGTATCGGACATTTGCAGCGAAAATGCACAGCTTGAAGCGGACTTTGCAGGCTTTAGGTGTGTTATTTATGTTGGGATTGTGCAGTTTAGCAATGGCCTCAGGTATTAGTAAAGTAGCCGAAAAACGCCAGCAGTTTGTCGCCTTTGATGTGGTGGTACTGCATCAAGGCGTTGCAGCTGGTATGCGGGATTACGATCCGATTTTGTCTGAGGTGGCGAAAATACAGGAAAGCTACGCTTACAATCTTTATCACAATCAGCAGACTGATTTTTCAGCTATTCGCCAGCAGGAAATTGCCGATTATCAGGTGGTTGATATGGAGATAAAGGAAAGCCAATACGATACTTATATGAAGCTGAGTGACTATCAAGCCTTGCGGAAAATGCTGGGATTACAACCGATTAAAATAATGGATTTGGGTTATTTTATTCACTGTTTGGACTATTTAGAGCCGGCATTATCAGCTTACGGCAAACAGCACCCGTTGAAGTTAGCAGGGCAATTAGAACTGGCTGGTGTTTATACGGAAGATTTCAACCAATACACAGATTATGGCAACGGTAACGGGTTTATTTTGATAGTGCCGGACAGCGCGGTAGCAAACACGTCTGTTTTGTATAGTTTGTATGCAGCGCAGATCAAATCATTTGCCGATCAGACAGGATTAAGTGAAGTGATTCAGCAGACGCCAAATTTGACTACCTTATTGACGGGCAGCGGAATGATGTCAACCGTGAATAATTCCTTGTTAGTAACTAAAGATGATTATGTATTCGGCCGCAAGATCGAAAATGAAGGCTCGGATGGGCTCCCCATGATTTTGCCGATTACGTTGTTGGGAATTATTTTTTGTATTACTGGTGCGACAATTTTAGCAGTACAGCTATTAAGCGATCGTCGGATGGTGAGCCAGCAGGATATTTTACTGGATCACTTGGGAGAAGCTCAGTCGCAAAGAAGAAAAATACTGCGTAATCAAGTGTTGCTTTACTTTTTTGTTCCATTATTGCCAGCTTTGTTTGCCGGTAACGTCATTTCCTGGATTCTCGTGTTGGAGATTATTCGCGGGTCATTTTTCACTACTCCGATTCCAGAAGCCAGGCTGTGGTCACTTGAAGTGATTCCCCTAGTAAATCTAATCTTTTTAGTGACGTATGTGATTTATGGTTTGATTGTTTATCGCCAGTTGCGGCAAGGGTTGGAGTGATAAGAAGAGATTCAGCCTCGGAACTTCTTTTTTTTAAAAGGAACCATTAAACTACAAGCATGAACGTGGTTGGACAGTTTTAAAAGGTAACGAATTAATTGAATAGATAAATGTGAAACTCTCCGTCAGCTGCACTACTAATGCAGTTGGCGAAGAGTTTTTTTATTAAAACCGTATTCCTCTCTTTTTTTGCGTTGGTAAGTCGTGCTAGCGTAAGACCTTCCTTGTATCCTTAAAAATTTCCTTCAGAAACAATTACGCAATTTTATTTTTCCGAAAGCTTTTCCGGTAGTAAGCCGGTGAAACGGAGACCAAGCCTTTAAAAATTTTGCAAAAGTAGCTGGGCTGTGAAAAGCCAACCTCTTTGCTGATGGTTTCAATTTTTAAATCGGAATAAGCCAGCAGTTCTTTAGCACGTTGGATTCTTTGCAGTTTGAGGTAATTGACAAAGCTCATACCCACCTCTTTCTTGAAGAGCTTGCAAAAGTAATATTTGCTTAAATAGACTTGCTGAGCAACATCCTCCAAATAGAGACTGTGATTCAAATGCTCGTTGATATAGTTTTGCGCATAGATCACTTCATTACTTAGCGTGTGGTCTTTTTCGTTTGTTTTTTTTCGGGTAATAGTCAAACAATTGGGACTATTTCTATCTTTAAGGGCCTCTTTTGAGGACATCACAAAAAAGTCGGTCAGCTTTTCGAGGCGTTGGCGTTGCTGCAACAAAAAAGCATCTGTTGCAGTTTCATGAATAGCCAACCATTTAAGCGGGATAGTTAAATCATGGATCATAAAAATATAGCCGGCGAGCCGCTCATTGAATTTGAGTTCCAAAATGGTGAAGGGCAGGTTGTCCAAGTAACAAGTTTGCTGGCAATCAGCGAGCCGTTCCACGATGGTTTGGACAGCTGAGTATTGCTGCGGATAGGAATCTGAATCCAATGTACGTGCTTCTCCTTCTTTGTTGTAGCAAATAGGTGATTTTGAAGAATGCGGATGGCTCTTAACTACGATCAATTCAACGTTTGCTGCAAAAGAGAAATCCTTTAAAAAAGTATCAAGCTGGGGTTCATTATCTAAATTGAAAGTGGTTTGTATGCTATTCATAACTGCGCCTCTTTTCCTTAAGTCTAGTAAATCGTCTCTATCTTATTTATAGGGCATCGCTTAGTCACTGCCCTTCTCTTTTTGAATAGCAACTATGCCATTTCGAAATACTTCTAAGGCCTCTTGTTGGTTATTCTAATTACAGAAAGCGCTTAACAATTTTTGTAAGAAGGAGGAGAAAAGTGAAAAACCCAAGGATTGTTGTGAATCTAGAAAAACTTGAAAAAAACATCGCCTTTATTGCCGCAAAATTAGCGGCCTCTGAGCTCTCGATTACTGCGGTGACGAAAGTATTTGAAGCTCATCCGGAAATGATCGCTGTTTATGACAAATTTCCAGAAATTGACTATTTTGGCGATTCGCGGATTGAGAACTTGATCAGCTATCAAGCTTCACCAAAGAAAAAAATTCTGATTCGTATTCCAATGCAAAGTGAAGCTGAAGAGATCGTTCGGTACGCGGACATTAGCTTTAATTCGGAGCTGGAGACCGTCAAATGCTTAAATCAAGCCGCAAAAGAGCAGAACAAAATTCATGAAATTGTGTTGATGGTTGATTTGGGTGATTTGAGAGAAGGGTATTTTGATCAACAAGAATTACTTGCAGATACTGCAGAAATTATGAAACTATCAAACATTTGGATCAAAGGATTAAGCGTCAATTTAACTTGTTATGGAGCGATTATACCGAATCACCAAAATTTAGGACAACTAGTGGAATTGAAAAAACAGCTGCAGCAAAAATATAACTTAACACTGGAAATGGTGTCCGGGGGCAACTCCAGTTCCTTGTATCTATTAGACAGTTCAACCGACTACTTGCCTGAAGGAATTAATAATTTACGGATTGGTGAAACCTTTGTTTTAGGCAGGGAAACCGCCTATGGGGAAACTTACCCGCAAATGCACCAAAATGTGTTTACATTGAAGGCTGAATTAGTCGAATTAAAAACGAAGCCTTCTTACCCGATTGGTGAAATTGGGGTAGATGCTTTTGGTAATCGTCCAGAGTACGTTGATAAAGGAAATATGAAGAGAGGTGTTGCGGCTATTGGCAGACAGGATGTGAATCCCGATGACATTACACCACTGGATGAACGCATTGAAATTTTGGGTGCCAGCTCGGATCACCTGATTTTAGACATGAGCAATACCGGAGATGATTATCAAGTTGGAAAGGAAGTTGAGTTTTCCTTATCCTACGGCTCCTTATTAAGTTCGTTTACAAGCAGATATGTAAAAAAAGAATTTATACGCTAACTTTAAGCGTTAATGAAGCAAAAAAATCTCAGGAGGATATGAAATCATGAGTAATAAAAATGAAGAAGTTCAATTGAATACGGATAGTTCTGAGTCATTGAATCGAGGCATGAAAACTCACCATATTGCGATGCTAAGTGTTGGGGGGACGATTGGGACCGGGCTGTTTCTAGGAACCGGTTATGTTGTTCAGCAAGCTGGACCTGGCGGGACCTTCATCGCCTATGGCTTCGGGGCGTTGATCATGGTCTTGATGATGCTTTGTATGGGGGAAATGCTGGTGGAAATGCCGGTGTCCGGAAATGTGCAGGCTTACGCTTCTAAATTTCTAGGCTATGGGGCAGGTTTTACTGTTGGTTGGATTAAATGGCTGCAATTGGCGATCACTGTGCCCACACAGATCGTGGCATCGTCCATTATCATGGGGAACATTATCCCACAAGTTCCTTCGCTAGTGTGGATTATCGGCTTTGCGATGCTGTTGTTCTTCTTGAATTCAAGATCGAGTGAAGATTATGGTTCCTCTTCCTTTTTCTTCAGTAGTATAAAAGTCATTTTGATTGTTGTTTTTGCTTTAGTTGGGATTGGCATCATTACTGGTCTTGTTGGCGGAGAAGCCGTTGGTTTAGCCAACTTTACTAATGATGGCGGATTATTCCCAACTGGAATGAGACCTATCATGATGTCAATGATGACCGCCGTTTTTGCTTATAGCGGCGCTGATATGTTTGCTACAGCTGCTGGAGAAAGTGAAAATCCGGAAGTCGTTTTACCAAAGGCAATTAAGGTGAGCTCGCTTAGTATTATTATCAGTTACGCAGTCACCTTGTTTATCCTGATTGCCGTTTTACCATGGCGTCAGGCAGATTTGTTGGGGAGTCCTTTTGCGTATGTATTCCGTGAGCTGGGGATCGGCTCAGCAGAACTGATTGTGAATCTGGTAATCGTTACTTCGGCTTTATCATCGGCAAATGCCCATGTTTTTGCAGCGGTTCGTACATTATGGTCTCTTGGTCACTTTGAACAAGCGCCATCATTTGTAAAGAAAACAAACAAGAAAAAAGTTCCCATGAACGCCTTATTAGTTACGACTTGCTTCACTCTTTTCGCAGTAACGGCCAGCTTTGTATCGCCGGATGTGGTTTATCTATTCATGACCTCCTTTATTGGAGCTGCTGAGTTAGTTGTTTATGCCATCACCGGTGTTTGTGCCCTTAAATATCGAAAAGTTTTCTTAGGCAAAGGAAAGAAAATCGCGGATCTCAAATTTAAAATTCCGCTGTTTCCATTTATTCCAATTTTGTTGATTGTATTGTGTATTTTGGTAGCCACCGGAATGGTTCTTGATCCAACGCAACGAGGAGCCTTGACGACGGGCGCACCAGTATTTATTGCTTTATTTATCGGTTCAACGGTTTGGAATAACACTCGGCGTAAAGGGCTTAAAACCCCCACTGGTGAATAGGTGTCAACGAGCTGTTAATGATTCACTAAAATATATTAGGAGGTAAGGAATTTGAAAAACGTAAAAGTAATTGTCTGGGGTATGGGTGCTATGGGTTCAGGAATGGCCAAAATGTTAATGAAGAAAAAAGGGGTCGATGTTGTCGGTGCCATTGATATTGGCGCGAAGGTGGGCAAACCTATATTCGAAATCTTAGGCGAAGAATACCCTGAAAACGAAAATATTAAAATCGGAACAGTTGAAGAAGTAATTCAAGAAAAAGCAGCAGATGTCGTTTTATTATGTACCGACTCTTTCACAGCTAAAGCTTTCGATAAAATTAAATTGATTGTTGAAAATAAAATGAATGTCATTACTAGCGCAGAAGAAATGGCTTTCCCGCAGGCACAAAATCCTGAGCTGGCGAAAAAGATTGACGATTTGGCCAGAGCGAATGGCGTTTCAGTTTTGGGAACAGGGATTAATCCAGGGTTGATTATGGACGTGTTGGTCTTGGTGATGACAGGTGCTTGCGAAGATATCAATCACATCACTTCTAGACGCGTGAATTCATTGTCACCATTTGGCAAAGCGGTTATGGAAGAGCAGGGTATTGGTATTTCGGTTGAAGAATTTGAACAAGGAAAAGCGGATGGTACTTTAGCTGGGCATGTCGGCTTTGCTGAGTCGGTAGGGATGATTTCCGCAGCTTTAGGTGTTGAATTGGATGAAGTGACACAATCGATGGACCCTATTATTACTGATGAGGATCGTGTGGCGCCATATGGTGAAGCAAAAGCCGGTTCCGTCGCAGGTGTATCAATGAAAGCCAGTGGAATCAAGGATGGCAAGGAACTGATTGAAATGGATCATCCACAACAGATTGAGCCGGAACAAGTTGGAGTAAATACGGGAGATTACGTGATTATTGATGGCAACCCTATGGTCAATATGGTTAATTCGCCGGAAATCGAAGGCGGCGTGGGAACTATCGCTATGTGTGTCAACATGATTCCGCAAACGATTAATGCTAGACCTGGTTTGGTGACCATGATCGATTTGCCGATCCCTCATGCAATCTTAGGGGATTTCCGGGATCAAATTCAGGAAGAAGCAAAAATTGTCAAATAAAACAAGCGGGGAGAGAAAAATTATCATGTTAAAAAAGGGTGAATGGGTTCAAATCCATACGATTATATTGACACCAGACCAACGTGCACCACAAGTACCTGATGATACTCGAGAGGTTCCCCTGGAAATGTGGGTTAAGGGCTTTTTGTTAGAAGATGCCGAGATAGGTGACGAAGTCGAAATAGAAACGGTAACTAAACGAATCGCTAAAGGAACGTTGGTTCAAGGGAACCCGACCTTTTATCACAGCTTCGGCGATTTCGTGCCAGAAATCGTAGAGATTGATAAGATGCTGCAAGCAGAATTGTTCGGAGGTGAGCGGTAGTGACGGATAAAGAAAACAGTTATCAAGCGGTAATGGCGCGTCGTGGAAAAATCATGGAAGATTCTCTAAGAATTAATTACGATGATTTTGAATTAGAGGGCATCGCCTTTGACTATGAAAAAATGATGTCAGAAGCTGCTTATTCAATGGAAGAAATGATTGAAATTCAACGTTCAGTAGGCGTGGGGAATACGCCGATTGTAGAGCTGAAAAATTTCACTCGGCTAGCTAGAAAATATGCTCAACCCGGTAAAGGAGCGAGAATTTTCGTGAAAGACGAGGCGGCGAATGCTTCCGGCAGTTTCAAAGACCGCCGGGCAGCTGTTTCGGTGTATCATGCGAAAAAGCTGGGTTATAAAGGAGTGGTCACTGCAACCAGCGGCAATTATGGGGCGGCAGTTGCTTGTCATGCTGCGAAGTTAGGGTTAAATTGTATCGTTGTTCAAGAGTGCTTTGATTCTAAAGGCCTCGGTCAGCCGGAGATTGTTGAAAAAGCCCGCAAGTGTGAAGCTTTAGGTGCTGAAGTAGTCCAGTTGACCGTTGGACCAGAATTATTTTACCAATTTTTACAGTTGATTGAAGAGACCGGCTATTTTAATGCGTCTTTATATACACCGTTTGGGATTGCTGGCGTAGAGACCTTAGGCTATGAAATCGTCAAACAATTTGAGGCTGAAGTAGGTCAACAACCGGATGTAGTAGTCGCAACGAACGCTGGTGGGGGCAATTTAACAGGAACTGCCCGCGGAATGCGGCAAGCCGGCAACACCACTTGTAAAGTGGTAGGTGCCAGCGTTGATTTAAGTGGTCTTCATATGGCTTCTGATACAGATTTTAATCGCAAATCTTTTACCACTGGTCATACTGGTTTTGGGGTTCCGTTTTCTACTTGGCCGGATCGTTCGGACGTTCCTCGTTCGGCCGCTCGACCATTAAGATATATGGATCGCTATGTCATGATTCGTCAAGGGGAAGTCTTCTTTATTACTGAAGCGCTGGCTAATTTAGAAGGTCTGGAAAAAGGACCCGCCGGCAACACTTCTTTGGCGGCTGCTTTTGTTTTGGCGCAGGAAATGCCGGAAGATCAAATTATTTTAGTACAGGAAACTGAGTATACAGGGGCCGGGAAAAGTGTCCAGCCGCAGCTGTCCTTTGCTAGAGAAAATGGAATTGAGTTGTATTTTGGCGATCCAAAAGATGAAGTGCCTGGAAAATCAATTGTTTTACCGGCATCTCCTGAGAAAATCACGGTTCGAGATATTGATTTGCAACGATTGAGAAACTCGTTAGTCAAAAATTCTTTGAAGGAAGCCACAATGCCTTTGAGTCAAATGGAATTAGAATTTTTAGCCGCAGAAATCAATAGTACGGTAGCAGAAGTTGAAAAAATTATAGCAAAATTGAATGGTAGGGGTGAATAAGATGAGTGTTGAAGAAAATCAAGTAACATTTGAAGAGGCAAGAAAGCCGTTGGCAAACTTATCGGATGAAGAATTAAAAGATCGTTTCTGGCAGCTGGCAGAACAAGTGGTAGAACCGATGCTGGAGCTGGGGAAAAAGTATACCTCGCCTTCTATTGAACGGTCGATTCTGCTGAGAATGGGTTTTTCATCGATTGAAGCCACAGAAATTGTTAATCAAGTATTAGCTCATGAATTAATGGGCAAGGGTGCTGGACATATTGTTTATCGAATCGCACAAGAAAATGGTTTGGAGATTCGGGAGGCTGGCTTGAAGCTGGCTGAAGGCGAATATTGGGACCAAGCAAATACGATTTTCAAAGGAGGCAAGTAAGTGATGGGGAAAGAACTGAAGCTTGAGAAGAATAAAAAATTGGACATTCATGAAATTTTAGACGATTTAGAACATTATCATCCAAAGCGTCGCGGATGGACTTGGCGTACGCCGGTGCCTCGTTATCAGCTGCACAAATTTGAGTATCATGATATGTCAGAATCCTTGAAGCAATACGTTCCATTGCCATCAGCGAAATATTTCGACAATATCGATCCTCAAGGAACCTCATCGATTACGACCGAAATTGCTTCGGGCCGTTTTGAAGATGATATTCGCAGAATGAGAATGGCTGCTTGGCATGGCGCGGACCATCTGATGGTTATTCGGACTGCCGGTCAATCGCATTTTGATGGATTGATTGAAGGAACTCCGCAAGGGATTGGCGGGATTCCCATTACACGCAAACAGGTGCGGGCGCAGCGTAAAGCCTTAGATGCTATCGAAGAAGAAGTTGGACGTCCAATCAATTATCATAGCTATGTTTCAGGAATCGCAGGACCAGAGGTAGCGGTTATGTTCGCCGAAGAAGGGGTGAACGGGGCCCATCAGGATCCACAATATAATGTATTGTATCGCAACATCAACATGGTGCGCTCGTTTATTGATGCCTGTGAATCGAAAAAAGTAATGGCTTGGGCTGGTATCGCTCAGATTGACGGCGCTCATAATGCCAATGCGACTGCTCGGGAAGCTTGGAAGGTGATGCCAGAGTTGATGGTACAGCATGCGATTAACTCGGTATTTTCTTATAAGGTTGGGATGGACAAGGCTAACATCTGTCTATCTACCGTGCCGCCAACTGCACCACCGGCTCCATCGATGTACTTGGATTTGCCTTATGCAGTTGCTTTGCGGGAATTCTTCAGTGAATACCGAATCAGAGCTCA
Source organism: Candidatus Enterococcus moelleringii (assembly GCF_017377575.1). Classification (GTDB taxonomy): domain Bacteria; phylum Bacillota; class Bacilli; order Lactobacillales; family Enterococcaceae; genus Enterococcus_A; species Enterococcus_A moelleringii. The sequence continues at coordinate 48,907 of NZ_JAFREM010000010.1, read as the reverse complement.
GCAAAACACCAAATATATGGAAGCTTCCACTCGTGAAGCTACAGTCACTCATGTGCTGAACTTGCTGATTTCACAACTTACTAGTGCGGATATTCAGTCCACGATTACTCCTGATGAAGGACGAAATGTGCCGTGGCATATTTACAATGTTGAAGCAGTAGATACTGCCAAGCAAGTCTTCCAAGGCTTAGATGGCTTTGGAGATATGGTTAAGCTTTTAGACGATGGCCCGTTAAGAGAGATGGCGCGGGAAATCAAAGAGCGGGCCGTTCTATTTTTCGAAGGAATGGTTGCTGCAGGTGGCTACTTCCAATCAGTGGAAGATGCTTTCTTTGTAGACTCTGGCAATTATCCTGAACGAAATGGTGACGGTATTTCCCGTAAAATCAATGGCGGAGTGGGTGAAGGTACTGTTTATGAACGGGATGAAGATTATTTTGCACCAGTGACAGCTCACTATGGCTACAACAATGTGGCTCAATATGATCCGGATGCAGTGGAGGATCCAGCAAAATTAATCGGCGGTTCAACCTTAGAAGAACCGGAAAAGATCATCTTTATTGATGAGCTAGATGAAAATGATAATGTTAATCTGCGTTTGGAAGAAACCAAAGAATTGCGAGAAGCTGGTTTAATCAAACCAGAAGCCGAATGGATGGGTGATGGGATTATCCTGATTACCATGATGATTCCGGAATCACGCCGTGTAGCAGAATTTGCTGCTTTGGAAATGGGTAAAAAGATGGGCTTGCAGGATTGCGAAGTCATCAACCGTGAAATCATGCAAGCGGCTGAAGGTACCCGGATTGAATTGAAAGCACGCGTGCCATTTGCGATTGAAAAGGATACTTTGGTGATTCCTGAAGAACCAAAAGTCATGTCTGATGACGAAATTCGCGAAGAGGTCAAACGGAAAAAATTCGTTCTAGTGGCAGGTACAATCGGAGAAGATGAACACTCAGTTGGGCTGCGTGAAATCATTGATATCAAACATGGCGGTATTGAAAAATACGGGATGGAAGTTCATTATCTAGGAACTAGCGTACCGGTAGAAAAAATCGTCGATGCGGCGATTGAATTGAATGCGGACGCGATCTTAGCTTCAACCATTATCAGTCATGATGACATTCACTATAAAAACATGAAGCGCATTAATGATCTGGCTGTTGAAAAAGGGATCCGTGAGAAGATTATGATCATGGCAGGAGGAACCCAGGTTGTTCCTGAAGTAGCTGTTCAAAATGGGATGGATGCCGGTTTCGGTCGCGGAAGCAATGGTGCCAACGTTGCCACTGCACTTGTTGAAGGTAGGAAAAAGATGGAAAGAGAAGAGAGCTAATGGAAATTGACATCTTAGTGGCCGAAATTGGGTCAACTACGACTGTCGTCAATGCTTTTCATCAAATTCATACAAATCAGCCTGTCTTTATTGGTCAAGGACAGGCTGCAACAACGGTATTAGAAGGCGATGTTCGGATCGGGTTGGAAAACAGCATTGACGATCTGCGAAAGCAATTAGCAACGGATAAAATTACCTACAAAGAAATGTTTGCAACGTCGAGTGCCGCTGGTGGTCTGAAAATGACGGTTCATGGTCTGGTTTTTGATATGACAGTTCGAGCGGCTAAGGAAGCAGCCTTAGGAGCAGGAGCCATCGTTCATATGGTCACAGCCGGAAAATTGCGCCGGACGGACTTGAAAAAAATGGCTGATCAAAATCCTAATATTATCCTGCTTGCTGGCGGAGTGGATTACGGCGAACGGGAAACTGCGCTAGAGAATGCTGAGAAAATTGCGGCTTTGGATTTGAAAATTCCAGTGATCTATGCGGGAAATATTGAAAACGATGAAGAAATCCGCTTGATTTTCGAAGATCAATCTCAAGAATTATATATAGTAGAAAATGTTTTTCCAAAAATTGATGAATTGAATGTTGAGCCGGCCCGCAAAGTGATTCAAGAAGCCTTTGAGAAGCATATTATTCATGCACCCGGAATGGAACACATTTTTGATATTGTCAATGAATCCATCACCCCAACGCCGGCTGCGGTGATGAATTTGAGTAAGTTGCTTTACGAACAAATCGGCGATGTACTAGTAATTGATGTCGGCGGAGCAACTACCGATGTCCACTCGGTTACAGAAGGTACCGAAGCAATTGCCAAAATCCAAATCGCACCAGAGCCAGTTGCTAAAAGAACGGTTGAAGGTGACTTAGGCCTGTATGTTAATATGGAAAATGTGATTGACATCGTCGGGGAAGCAGAGCTGGCGAAGGAAGGCTATGATCTAGCGAAAATGCGTGAAGAGTATCATGCGATTCCTAAAAATGAGGCAGAACGGGAATTCGTCAGCCGCTTAACAAAAATTGCGGTTGAAACGGCAATTGATCGTCATGCTGGTAAAATCCGCTACGTATATGGTCCATCAGGTCGCGGTACCTTAGCCCAAGGGAAAGATTTGTCCAATATCAAGTATGTGATTGGAACTGGGGGCGCCCTGACACGATTGGAAAAAGGCCCAGAGATTTTACAGGAAATCCTCAAAAAAGAGAGCGGCTCTTCGCAGCTGCTGCCTACAGGTAAAGTTCAAGTGCTAATTGATCATGACTATATTATGGCGTCATTGGGAGTATTAGCCTATAAATACCAAGAAGCTGCGTTGCGGCTTTTAGAAAATTCGCTGAGATCTCCTATTTTAAAGATCGAGAAAGTGTAGGTTTTTCACAACTATTAACCTGATGAGAAATGTACCTGGCTGATCTGACTCTAAGAGATTTGAAGAGCCCATCTAACAGAAATCGAATAGTTGCTGAGGGCTAAAAATCTTGAACAAATCAGCTGTTTCTATCAAAGATATGCTATACTGAACTCAATTGAATAGATTAGAATATTTAATCGGAAGATTACAATGGAAGTTGGTGAAAAGCCAACGCTGTACCCGCAACTGTAAGGATGCTGTCATCCAAGTCAGGAACATTGACGATATTCTAATTCACTTTTTCGGGAGTAAAAAAGTGGCTAGCATGCAAACGAATAGCCGCTTTTTGTCTAAAGACAAAGCGGCTATTTTTGTTTTCATCTATTTAGAGCATGTCGGAGTGCTCTTTTGAAATGGGTTAAACCCAGTGAACATGAGTCGTGGATTTAAAGGAACTGGATTGCTGTTTAATGGCATTATAAAGCTGATCGATGGTTTCACGTTGGACACTTGCTTTATTAATGACCACGTTGACCGGTTCATGCATGGTTAGTTCTTTAATCACCTTCAGCTCTCCCGAATCAATGTAGGACTGAAGCCGTCCGGTGCGTACGATACCAAGCATCGCATTATTAATGACGGCTTCTTGGACTACTTCATCACTGGTGGTATCAATAATTTGCGGCGTATTCAAGGATTGCTTGAATAAGTTTTGGTAGTTGTAGTATTCTGATTGATCGATGACGATGGGGTATCGATCAAAGTAATCTTCTAACTGATAAGAGCTTCGATAGTATTTTGAATGAATACACAATGCGACACTCTCATAATCAATGACTTCATACTTCAAGTCGGAAGAAGCAATGTTGCCGGATACAATGCCTATATCGATCTCTTGTTTTAATAGCTGACTGATGGTTTCCTCATTAGATGATCCCTTCACCTTAAAGGATATTGTGGGATCGTTGCGGCTGATTTGGCGAATAGCAGGTATCAAATAGCGGTAGCAATAATAATCATGACCTTGTACCTTCACAAAGGATCGTGCGCCGTAATCGGCTGGAATTCCTTTGATCATATTCACCTCTTTCAAAATGGTGATGACTCGCTTATACAGTTCTTCCCCAGCGTAGGTTAGTACATAATGACCATTGCGTTTTTCTAAAAGCTGCGTTCCTAAATCCTCTTCCAAGCTTTTCAGATGTTTTGTAACAGTCGGTTGTGAATAATTCAATTTCATGGCTGCCCGAGTTAAGTTAAGCTCCTCGGCAACTACTTGAAATGTTTGCAGCGTTCTAATTTCCATCCTTTCTCCTCCCAATGCATTTAATTTTAGATTAGTTCATCTCCTTTCCAGATATAACCCTCGATGATCACAACACAAACCTTTTTTGGTTAGTTATTGCCATCATGCAACTGCTATAGTTCAAGTATAGCGTAAGATTCCGTTTTGTAAACGCCTTCTTCGTTATTTTTAACACTTAAATAATCAGCAAGAAAAACTGAGTTCGCTATTACAAAAGTTGGAGAATTTACAGTTTCTTTACTAATAATGTAAAGCTTTATTGAAGGCAAAATATACTTAAATGGAATAGCAGGTATTCCTTTCTTGCTAAACAATATTTTTTTTTGAAATTAAAAAAGTCAGATGAATAGTCGGTAGAATGGAAGTTTGATTAAGGGAGATAGTTGATAGAACGGGAACGAAGATCTGCAGTAGAAGAAAGTAAAAAAAGCTCCAGTGGAATTAACGACCTGAAAATAAAATGCATACAAAATCAAAGAAGAATTTGTTCAATCAATGACAATTTAAACACAAACAGAGAGCGGCTCAACTTCTGAGTCGCTCTCTGTTTTGGCGATTGAGCAAAAGTTGCTGCTTTGATCTGCCAAGTTGACTGTTATTAGATGAATATAAAATTTGTTGTGATTAATAGTCACTCCAACCGACTGGCGGAGTTTCCAGGTAAAAGGCTTGATCCAATTTCAGCAGTACCTGTGGCTGTTCTGTCTGCAGCTGCCCCATTCGATATAAATCATTAAAACTAACGGCCCCCACAAAAGCTGAAGTAAAATCAGCCAAGGATAGCGCAACTGAAATCTCCGCGGTCTTGGAAGAGTCTAAAAGTCTGGCCTTTCCCTGTTCAATTAGCAGCTGATATTCCGCGGTTTTTTTACGATAACCATCGGAAATTGTGAAGGCAACCGACAAATCTGCGCTATTGTAATTGCGATGCTGCGTTTGCTGGACGATAGCTGGGATGTCTAGGATTTTGTACATGTTGCCAATATACTGTTGGTTGGTTTCCAAATAGCCGAAATCAAGAAAGTTCCTGGAATCATTTAACGGATTGTCAAACAGAAAATGGAAACCTGGCTCAAACGTTTTGAATTGAACGGATTGTGCTTGATCATCTTGATTGCGTAAAAAGCCCAAGAGTTTTCGTAGAACCAAGGGATTCTGATAAAGCATTTCCTTAACAACAATTTGATTACGAGTATAATTATCAGCCTTCGTATTTTTAAACTGAAATACTAGATAACCTTCAATTTCGGCCGCTTCATTCAGGCTGGCAACGAGGATGTTCTCAGGATCAGTAAAGATGTCCTGCCATTCATAGTTATATCTCTTTGCCATGCCATGAGTTTGTTGGACTATTTTTTCGTGAAAATTCCGTAATTTACTTTCGTCCTTCGATGTTAAATAAACCAAATGACAAGGCGCTTTGTATTTCGGCAAGGCTGGAGTTGCCAGGCAGTAATGGTTCAGCTTTGTACCGTAGCCATACTCCGCCTGATGATAAAAACTTGGTTCGAAGGGGAGAAGCATAGCGAGTGGGATGTTTTTTTCACGAAAGTAGTCTTCGAAATAAGCCAGCATTTTGTGACCAATACCTTGTTTTTTATGAAACAAATGTACACCTAAAGAACCTAAACCAGCGGTTAAAGTCATTTTGCCAAAAAGATTCATTTCAAAGGGCAGCAGGCGCATTTGGGCAATTAGCTTGTCTTCTTCAAATAAACCATAAAATTTAATTTGCGGGTCCTGCACTCGCATCGTTTGCATGCGATTCGTAAACCGTAGTTTGCCTTCTGGCGAAAAATCTTTAAAGCTAGGGTAGGCGTGGAAGGCGATTTCCGTATGGGCGGCTAAATCTTCTGCGGACAACTCTCTAATCTCACTCATTTTAAACGCTCCTTTGTGACAGATTTTGCTATCTATAGTATAGCAAAGTTTGTTTTGCGGATTTATCTAAAAGAGAATAGTGGGTATTTATTTTTGTGATGGGAGAGTTAAATTATCGAGAAATGTGCCACGTATGAGTCTGATGTGTTTTTGCAAGGAGGCATGCAGAAATCAGCAAGGGGGAACTGTCAAGGATACCGTGAATTACATATTCAACAAGATTGACTATTGATCTATAAGATAAATGAAGTTGAGTTGGTTTTAACCTTAACTCGCACCGGGTCTCACGATGATATTCTGTGAGTAAAAAACATTCTGAAAAGCGGTGGAGTTTTTTTGCTCTCCACCGCTTTACGTTAATTTCCCTGCATAATTTCTGAATAAATTGTGAAAAATTCTTCTTCGGTCAGTTTCCCCAACGCAAATTCTTTTGTTAACAAATACATCCGAATGGCGGCAGTTGGTTCTGTCTTCAACTGTTCCAGCCGATTGTCTTCTTCCGATAAAGGTTCGAAAACTGATTTTTCCTGGGAGAAGGCTTGGTAATATCGCAGGCCGAATTTTCGTTGGGAGACAGCGTCAAGATGGATGCCGTCTGGATTGGCCGTGAGATTTTGGGCGGTCACAAAATAGCAGTTATCTTCTTGTTCCGCGGTCTGCTGCAGCAGCTGATTGATTTCCCCGTGTTCAACGGCACTGGCCCCAAAACCGCTTTTGCCTAGAAAATCGCCTAAGCCGCCGATGATGATGGGGATTTCTTGGGCGTCTAACTCTTTCCTCAGATGATCGAATAGTGTTTTCAATTTGGCTGCATAGGTTTTGTACAGCTGGTTCAGACTGTCATTTTCACCTTGGTGCCATAAGATTCCGATGAGTTCGCTGCTCTCCATCGCAAATTTTGCTTCGTTTAGAGCGTGGCGAGTCAGCACGCTATCCGGCGCCCATTCATCCATTGCGCTTCCACCTTCCGCACAAGGAATCAGTCCCAATGATTCACCAGAGTGAGCTTTTACCCACTCCAAGGCAAAGGATGCTGCTGGTCCGATTCCGGCAATTTCCCGATCAAAATGAATCGGTTCGGCCATCATCTGCCAGCGGCCATTACGCAGCATATGGATATTTTCGTGGTGAATAAGGGGGACGTCTTCGATAAAGCCTCGTCCAGCCATGTTGGACTGACCGATCAGTAATATTGATTTCATTTGGCACGCTTCTTTCTTTGTTCTATTTTATCAATAGTTTATCGGTAGATTGAGTGGCTGGCAACTAAATGAGTTTCGTTTTGTTAGCTTAAGGATAGATCTCTTAGCAAAATTAGGAGGGTGAGCTAACGCAACATTTTTTTCTCATAAATTGAAGATAAAAATTTTTCGGAAAAATTAAAACAATTCGTCTTTTTTGTCGTATATTAGATATGAACCGGTAAATAAAGGTATCGGAAAAACTCGGGCTACACTTTTTTTGAATCTGATGACTCAAAATGAGTTTTTTCAGCTGTATTCGCGGAAAAATACAGTAGTGGGAATGTCTTTGTTCTATCGGTTCGCCGTAAAACTGATTACGGTCATGTAAAAGCATCGCAGATTTTTGTTGGAAGATTTTGCCAATGAAGTCTTGTGGTGCTTTTTTGTATGCAAGCAAATGTGACTGAAGAGTTTTGAAGCGTAAATTTTCAGCGTGGTATACTTAAGTGAGCATTATATAGGAAACTATTTTTTATAAATAGATAGAGAGTGGAGGGGTGACCGATGACGCAAATTTTACTGGTTGAAGATGATGCAGCGATTGCTAAGAATTTGAATGTGCTGTTGCGGGGAGAGGGATACACGGTGACTCATGGGGCGACGCGGAGTGAAGCTTTGGAATTGATCGCAGACAATCGCTTTGATTTGGCACTGATTGATATTTCTTTGCCGGATGGTAATGGTTTTGCGGTTTGCACCGAGGTGAAGGCGGCACAGAATATCCCGGTGATTTTTTTGACGGCTTCTGATGATGAGGCGAGTGTGGTGACTGGCTTGAACATGGGAGCGGAAGATTATGTGACGAAGCCTTTTCGTCCGCGGGAGCTGGTGGCTCGGATCAAGAATGCGTTGCGGAAGAGCAGCGGCGGGCAGGCGGTTTTTGAGATTCAGGGGCTGCAGGTAGATACCGCCAACGGTGTGGTGAAAAAGGCCGGCAGCGAGGTGTTTCTTTCGGCTTTGGAATATCGGCTGCTGCTGGTATTTGTTAATAATCCTAAGAGTATTATTCCGCGGGCGCGCTTGCTGGATGAGTTGTGGGATGCCGCCGGGGAGTTTGTTAATGACAATACCCTGACGGTTTATATCAAGCGGCTGCGGGAAAAGATCGAGGATGATCCCAGCCAGCCGACGATTATTTTGACGGTTCGGGGAACGGGGTATCGGTTGGGAGGCACAGACCATGTTTCGCAATAGGGAGTTTCGGCAGTTTTCGCTTTTATTTTTGGTCTTAGTTGTCTTATTTAGTGTTGTTGGCTTCATGCTTAGTCTGGCGACGGGCCTTTTACTGCTAGTTTCGGCCGCGATTTTTGGTGCGGTCTTTTTTCTGTTTACTCAAAAGAGGTACCAAAGTATAAACCGGATATCCAGTCAAATTGATTTGGTGCTGCATAATGAGGAGCGTTTATTTATTGAAGAATTGGACGAAGGGGAGCTGTCGATTTTACAAAGTGAGATTGTCAAAATGACTCAGCGTATCCGGGAACAAAATGAGGCCTTGAAAAAGGAGAAGGCACACTTGGCAGATTCGCTGGCGGATGTGGCCCATCAGCTTCGGACACCTTTGACTTCGGCGAATCTTACTTTGTCATTGTTGGAGAATTCTTCTGAGGAAGCAGGACGTAAAGCTTTTGTGCGGGAAACGGAAGAACTGCTGGTGCGGATGGATTGGCTGCTGACAGCATTATTGAAAATTTCTCGTTTGGATGCTGGGGTAGTGGAGTTTCAAAACGACCCAGTGGAGGTTGAGGCTTTGCTTCAAACTGCGTTGCGACCGTTGGCGATTCCGATGGAGCTGCGTGATTTGACGGTGCAGCTAGAGGTGCCTGAGGGAGCTGTGATCATTGGAGATATGGGCTGGTTGGCGGAGGCGCTGCAAAATATTTTGAAAAATGGCATGGAAAGTGCTGGTGAAAAGGGAGAGATAACTATTCATTGCACTGACAATCCGCTGTTTACCCAGCTGGAGATTCAAGATAGCGGTCCAGGCTTCGATCCAGTCGATTTGCCTCATTTATTTGAACGGTTTTATCGAGGGAAGAGCGCCAACGCCACTGGTTTCGGCATTGGATTAGCTCTTAGTAAAATGATCATTGTCCGGCAAGGCGGCTCGATTACGGCCAAGAATGTTCCCCAAGGCGGCGCGCTTTTTACGATTCGTTTTCCCAAGTGACGGATCTCTCACCTGAAAGTCACCTGGCTGCAAGCTGAAGGCTCTATGATAGAGGTGAGTCAAGAAGAAGGGAGTCTCGTAAAATGGAGCTATTAAAAATTGAAAACCTCAGCAAGATCTACGGCAAAGGGGAAAGTCGGGTGGTCGCCTTGGATGATGTCTCGTTGACGATCGAAAAAAGCGAATTCACCGCCATCATCGGCTCCTCGGGTTCGGGGAAATCGACACTTTTGCATGTGATTGGCGGCGTGGATGTGCCCACCAGCGGCAAGGTGTATCTGGATGGACAGGATGTCTATGCCCAAAACAATGAAAAGCTGGCGATTTTCCGGCGGCGGCAGGTGGGGTTGATTTACCAGTTTCACAATTTAATTCCTACTCTGAATGTGGTGGAAAACATCACCTTGCCGATCCTGATGGACAAACGGGAAGTAAATCAGGAACGCTTACGGGAATTGCTGGATTTATTAGGTTTGGAAAAGCGGCAAAATCATTTGCCCAATCAGCTTTCAGGCGGTCAGCAGCAGCGGGTTTCGGTGGGGCGGGCCTTGATGAATGCGCCAGCTGTGATGTTAGCCGATGAGCCGACTGGGAGTTTGGACAGCCGCAATGGACATGAAATTATTAACTTATTGAAGCTGAGCAACCGGAAATATGGTCAAACCTTGATTGTGGTGACCCATGATGAAAACATTGCGTTACAGGCGGATCGGATTATCGGTATTTCCGATGGCAAGGTGGTTCGTGATGAGCGGGTGATGCAATCATGAACATCTTCAATAAAGTCACGCTGGAAAATATGAAGCAAAACCGCACCCGTACGCTGGTCACTATTATTGGGGTGATCTTGTCGGCGGCGATGATTACGGCGGTGGCGACATTTGCGATTTCTTTGCAGAATTATATGGTGGAAGGTTCGATGGTGAAGTACGGCGATTGGCATGTGGAATTTTTAGACGTTGATGAAAAATTTGCGGCGGCGCGGGCGCAGGACGAAGAGGCTGTCAGTACCACAGAATTTCAAAACCTGGGTTATGCCACGCTAGAAAACGGGAACAATCCGGACAAGCCTTATTTGTTTGTTGCTGGTTTTGGCCAGGAAGCTTTTGACCAGCTGCCGCTAAAGATTACAGCCGGCCGGTTGCCGAAAAATAGTCAGGAGGTTTTGCTGCCGGCGCATCTTGCCGCAAACGGCGGGGTCAATTATGCAATTGGCGACACGTTAACTTTAGCTGTGGGTGATCGGATTGAGGGCAACAAAATTCTGGGACAGCATGATCCATACCTTTCGGAAGGTGAAGCGGTAGTGCCGACTACGGAAAAAACGTATCGGATCGTCGGAATTTGTCAGCGACCCAGCTTTGAGGAATCTACGGCGCCGGGCTATACCTTGATCACTGCAGCCACGGATTAATCGAAAACCCGCAGTGTTTTTGTTACCTTGAAAAATCCTCGCAAAGCAAATGCCTACGGAGAAGAAAAGGCTGGCAAACACGCCTATGTATTTAACGAAAATATGTTGCGTTTTATGGGTGCCTCCAATGACAAGATTTTTAATGCGCTGCTTTATGCGGTAGGCGGCATCCTGGTAATTTTGGTGATGGTGGGATCGATTTTTCTGATTTACAATTCTTTTGTGATTTCGTTAAATGAACGGACCCAGCAATTCGGCATTCTTTCTTCTGTTGGGGCAACTCCTCGGCAGTTGCGGAATTCGGTGTTGTTTGAAGGGATTTGCATCGGGGTAATCGGTATACCCTTAGGAATTTTGGCCGGCTTAGGCAGTATTCGTTTGGTGATTTCAGTAGTAGCGAAAAATTTCAGCAACATTCTTTATAACAGCGTTCCCCTGACCTTGAACATCTCGCTGCCGGTTTTGGCTCTTGCGGCTTTGGTGAGTCTAGTTACGATTCTGATTTCGGCCTATATTCCGGCGCGGAAAGCCGCGAACACGCCGGTGATGGAAAGCATTCGGCAAACCAATGAGGTCAAGATTGAAGCGAAAAAAGTCAAAACGTCAAGGCTGGCGCAACGCATTTATGGCTTGGAAGGCACCTTGGCTTTGAAAAATTTCAAACGAAACAAGAAACGTTACCGTAGTATTGTCTTGTCCTTGGCGCTAAGTGTGATTCTGTTCGTCTCCGCGCAGTCTTTCGGCAGTCACTTGAAGCAAGCGGCGGAAACTTCCGTAGTGGATACAGATTTTGATATCATCTTTGCCACCACTGACCTGCCGGAAGCGGAGCTGTTTCAGCTGTACGAGAAATTCCAACAGGTGGATGGAGTTACCGATAGTTCCTATCAGGCAATTTCTACTTATTCCACTACTGTGCCGATCAGCGCTTTTTCAAAAGATTACCGAGCACAAGCAGGTTATGATCAATCAGATGAAGAGATAACCTTGCCACTGGACATCCAGTTTATTGAAGACAGTGAATACGAAAAATTTCTTGCGGCTTTGGATTTGCCTGCCGACGAATATTTGGAAAATCCTAGCAAAATGACGGCGGTTGCCAAGGTCCAAGGGGAGGGTGAAGCGAAGGAAAAGAGTGAATTGATCGACATGTTCAAAGCCGGCGAGCAGAATTTCTCAGTTACCCCCGAACTGGAAAGTGAGCCTGTAACTGGTAAGACGCAGGATATCGCGATCACCTTTGTGGATACGATTCCGTTAGACACGCTGCCAAGTCAGCCCGGTGAAAACAAGCCTTTTGTCTTTATGATTGTGGCACCTTATAAATTGAAGGAACAGTTTTCGCCGCCGGGAATCAAGGAGAATTTAGGCCTGACCTTCTTGTCGAATAACCCGGCCCAGTCAGTCAAGGAAATGAAAGAGATCATTGAAGGCACAGGACACTCCGCGGCCTATAACCTTTACAACACCAAGGAAATGTTTGACCAAAATCGCAATATACTTTTTGTAGTGGATGTGTTCACCTATGTCTTTGTAGTGATGATCTCCTTGATTGCGGTGGCGAATGTTTTCAACACGATTTCCACCAACATCAAACTGCGGCGGCGGGAGTTGGCGATGCTGCGTTCGGTGGGAATGGCAGACCGTGATTTTAACAAGATGATGATTTTCGAATGCTTCTTTTATGGCATGCAGTCCTTACTGGTGGGTGTGCCGATTGCGGCGGGTGCGTCGTGGTTGATTTATCAAGGGATCGTCATGGGAGGCGGAGAAATTTCTTTTATTTTCCCTTGGAGCAGTCTGGCCATTAGCATCTTGAGTGTTTTTCTGATCGTGATTATTACCATGCTGTACGCCGTGAGCCAGTTGAGAAAGGAAAATATTATTGATGCGTTAAGAGATGAATTAACTTAATGTGGGGAGCCTTGGAGAGCAATTTCTCTGAGGTTTTTTTGGTTGACTTTGCCCTTACTGGAACGCTTAACCTGATAGTAAGTAATGGAGGGATGCACAATGGAAAACGAAAAATTTGTCGCTTTGGAAGCGAAAATTCAGCGGGAGTATGGGAATACGGCGGGGATAACTGTTAGTCAAGAGGGTACGATTGTTTACGAAAAGTATTTCAACGGATGCGAAGCAGATACGGCGGTGCACATTTTTTCGGTGACGAAAAGTATCGTCTCAGCCTTGATTGGGATCGCGTTGGAAAAGGGATATATCACGAGTTTGGATCAAAAGGTGTTGGACTTTTTCCCGGAATATTCGTTTCCTAAAAAAGAAAAGATGCTTTCGGCGATTACGCTGCGGCACTTGCTGACGATGACGGTGCCTTACAAACGAATGCTTAATCCGTATCCCCAATATTTTACTAGTCCTGATTGGGTGAAGTTTTCTTTGGAGGCAATCGGGGGCAGAGGTCGTGTGGGCGAGTTTAAGTATGCGCCTTTAATTGGGCCAGACATTTTGTCGGGGATTTTGGTGAAAGCTACGGGGCAATCAGTGCTGGATTTTGCGCGGGAAAATTTGTTTGATCCGATGGGGATTCAGATGGAGGAGACGATTACTTTTCGTGACAAGGAGGAACAGATGGCCTTTTATCAAACAACTGGTGTGAGGGGGTGGGTGGCCGGACCGACTGGTGTGCATACGGCTGGCTGGGGACTGAGCTTAACTGCGCGAGAGTTGGCGAAAATCGGACAGCTTTATTTGAATGGCGGCGTTTGGGAAGGACAGCAGCTGGTTCCTGAGAAATGGATTAAAGAAAGTACCAGAGAGCAGAGTGCTTGGAAAAAGTTGGGGCTGAAATACGGTTATTTGTGGTGGGCGTTGGATGATGAGCGTTCGTTTGCGGCGCTTGGGGATGGCGGTAATACGATTTATGTGAATCCGCAAAAGCAGCTGGTGGTTTCCATGACAGGGTTGTTTATGTCGGAAGCGAAGGATTGGTTGGCGTTGATTCAGCAGGAGATTACGGCGATGTTTTAGAGAAATTGTCAATAAATTGCTGATTTAAGCGAAAAAATGTTCATTCTAGCCTATTTCCTCTATAGTAAGGATAAATGATACTCTGAAGGAGAGGATAACCTTGGTACAAGAATGGACCAAAGAAGATGCCCATCAGCTGCTGGCTCAGCATCAGCAGTTTTTCGCCACCCATCAAACCAAAGATCCAAGGTTCCGGGTGGAGCAATTAAAACGATTAAAACAAAGCATTATCGATTATGAAACGCAATTAATGGAGGCGCTCCAGCGGGATTTAGGCAAGCATCCCCAGGAATCCTATGCGACTGAGATCGGTTTTGTATTAAAAAGTCTTAGCAGCATGATCAAAAAAGTTCCTAAGTGGGCGAAGGATCAGCGGGTGAGTACGCCTTTTTTCTTGTGGCCTTCATCTAGCCGTATTCATTATGAACCCTATGGCACGGTATTGGTGATCGGACCGTTTAATTATCCCTTCCAGCTGTTGATTGAACCGCTGATTGGCGCACTGGCGGCGGGGAATTGTGCGGTGGTTAAGCCTTCTGAGCTGACACCGAATTTTTCCCGAGTGGTGTCCAGCATGATTAAAAACACCTTTGATCAACAATATGTTTCGGTGGTGGAAGGCGGCGTGGATACCAACAATGCTTTATTAAGCTGTCCTTTTGATTACATCTTTTTCACCGGCAGCGAAAAAGTCGGCAAAATTGTGATGCAGGCTGCCGCCGAGCATCTGACGCCGGTAACTTTAGAACTTGGCGGCAAAAGTCCAGCAATTGTCACCAAAGACGCCGATATCCGGCTGGCTGCCAAACGAATCATTTGGGGTAAAACGATTAATGCCGGTCAGACTTGCGTTGCTCCCGATTACGTAGTGGTGCATCAGCAGGTGAAGGATGCCTTTATTCATGAGGCCCGCAAAGTGCTGGAGGAATTTTATGGCACCCGAATTGCCCGCAGCGACAGCTATGCTCGCATTGTGAACCGGAAACATTTTGAGCGGCTGATGGATTTGCTGGAAGCCTGCCAGGATGAGTGGCTGTTCGGCGGCGAGGTCAATCCGGATGATCGCTATATTGAGCCGACGCTGTTGGAAAATTCTTGGAATTCCGCAGCCATGCAGGAAGAAATTTTCGGCCCGATTTTGCCGATTATTTCTTATACGAATCTGGATGCCACCATCGAAAAAATCAATCAAATGCCGAAACCATTGGCGATGTACATTTTTTCTCAGGACCAGAAGGAGCAGGAATACATTATCGATCGGACCAGCTCCGGCGGCTTGTGCATCAACAACACAATTATGCATCTAGTTTCTGACAAAATGCCTTTTGGCGGTGTCGGAATGTCCGGGATTGGTTCTTATCACGGCAAATACAGCTTTGAAACCTTCTCTAACGCTCGCAGTATTTTGTCATCGAAGAAAATGGATACGCCGTTTATTTTTCCCCCGTATAATGAGGAGAATTTGAAGTGGATACGGCGGATATTGAAATAAGCCAATAAAAATTGAACCGCCTGAATCTGCGACAGACTCAGGCGGTTTTTTGGCAGCATTAAAATTAGCTTGGAGAAGCAAGGTCCCCTTTTCTTTGTTGATTGCGGAACTTCAACGGACTGATGTGGACGTATTTTTTGAAGGTCTTGCAATAATAGGAAGAATCGGTAAAGCCGGAATTGCTGGCGATGGCGTAAATCGGCAGGTCGGTTTCGATCAACAAATCCTTTGATTTTTCTAAACGATAAAGCAGCAAAAATTCGCTGAAGCTGATGTTCATTTCTTTTTTGAACAAGCGGCTGAAGTACTGGGGATTAAGATAGAGCAATTTAGCCAGCTCAGCCACCTGAATATTTTCCAGGTAATGATTTTCAATGTATACCAAGGCCTGTTGGATAAACTCGTTCTGGGAAATTTTGGTAGTTTCTTGGATGAACGAGGTATGGACGGGATTTTTTTGTAAATCAGCCAGCACCCGATCAATGGACTGGGTGAGTTTCTTGGTTCGGATCGGCTTGACTAAGTAGTCCACCACTCGGCAGTTAATGGCGTCCTGGGCGTGTTGAAAATCTGAGTAGGCAGTTAGGATAATCGTGCGAACGTCCGGCAAAAATTCTAAAATCTGCCGTTGAGCCGAAAGGCCGTCCAGCTCGGGGATGCCAATATCCATCAGAATAATATCTGGTTTAAACACTTTGGCTTTTTTGATGGCTTCCTTGCCGCTGCTGGCGATGCCGACAATACTGATTTCACTGTATGTCTTTTTGACGATCATTTCTAAGGCTTCTTTTTCGAAATTCTCATCCTCGACAATGAGCAACTTGTATTTCATTTAGGCACGCTCCTTCGTTTTAAGCTGTCGAATATCCGTAAAAGCGGGAAAAATAATCTTAACCGTCGTAGCAAACCCTTCTTTTTTCTCCAGCACCAGCCCATACCCTTCGCCAAAATAATCCTTCAAACGCAGATGGGAGTTGTTCACGCCTAATCCCGGATGCTTTTTACTGGCTGAATAATCCAAAATGGTTGATTTGATAAATTCCGACATCCCTACGCCGGTATCACTGACATCCACAATAATCGAGTCATCTTCTTTAGTAACGGACACCGCCACCTGGCCGCCTTTTAACAGCGGTTCAATCCCGTGAATGATGGCATTTTCAACGATCGGCTGCATGATCATGTTTGGGATGCAGCATTGCAGCAGTTCATCTGGTACGTCAATCGTATAATTTAAACGATCTTGATAACGGGTTTTTTGAATGTACAGATAACGCTTGATGTTAGCTAACTCACTTTCCAAGGTTGGGAATTCTTCCGTTTGCCGCAAGTTGTAGCGTAACAGGTCGGACAAGTTGTAAATCATCTCTTCAGTGTCCTCGGCGTTTTCCTTCATGGCAATGCGGGCAATCGTATTTAAGGTATTAAAGAGAAAGTGCGGATTGATCTGAGCCTCGATGGTTTTCAGCTCGGCACTTTTCAGGCGCTTTTCGTAGGCTAGTTTTTCTTGGTACTCTTGGACGAACTGCTTTTGAGCGATGGATTTTAAGCCCATTTCTTTTAAGTAATTGGCAATTAATTCATACAGATCCACACAATCCTGCAAATAGCTTTCCTCAACAATGGCTAGTTGATCAATGGCTTCTTGCAGTTTGCTTTCAGTGACCTCAAGCTGAGCGGCTAATTCAGGTACATTAAATTTTTTACGAGGATCTTCCTCACTGTTGGGGTCTTTGATTAAGACCTGCGCCCCTAGTACGGCCCCCAAAAGCTCACCATCCACGATAATCGGCACGCAGCAATCCTTCAGGCCTAAATGGCAATCATATGTAATGGAGCGATTTTCTAAAAATGATTTCTTTTCGGCTTGGGCATCACAGGCGATGCATTGCTGGGCTCCTACGTTTGACGAACGCACCAAATCACAAAAGGGCGTGAAGTTGTTTAAATCGCCCACTGGATTTCCCTCAGAATCAACAGTGACAACGGATACATTTACCAGCTTAGACAGCTTGTCTTGTACATTTTGCAAAAGATCGATATCGATTACGTCAGTTAAGTGTAACTTTTCCCTCGAATCCATAGTTATCCTCCCCAGAATACATTTGCACGATTTCCTTCATTATATCAAATTTATTTAATGAAATGTATGACTTGGGAAGGTTCATGGGCAGGTCATTTCTATTATATAAAGTCAAAATAGTTATATTTTTGCTAGTCATCTGCCGCCAATAATTGGTCGTCTCCAGCAAATAAAAGGAAACGTTTTCTCGTTAAAATTTACTTGTGAATAAAAAACGCTATAGGAGGGTACATTATGGGTCAGGAAGCTTTAGGAATGATCGAAACGCGGGGATTTATCGCATCGGTTGAAGCCGCGGATGCAATGGTTAAGGCAGCCAATGTGCAGCTGGTGGGATCAGAAAAAATTGGATCAGGATTAGTCACTATGCTTGTTAGAGGAGACGTCGGGGCAGTCAAGGCGGCGGTTGATGCTGGAGCATCTGCGGCAAACGGAGTGGGTGAAGTCGTGTCTACGCATGTAATCCCTAGACCACATTCAGATATCGAATCAGTTATCTTGCCAAAATAATCAGTTTAGGATGACAGTCCAACTTAATACAAAATAATAGGAGGAAATACAATGAACGAAGAATTACTAGAAAGAGTACTATCTGAAGCGCAGAAACGGGTAAACAATACCAACTCGGCGCCAGCAAGAACCAGCAGAG
The DNA here is from genome assembly GCF_017377575.1 of Candidatus Enterococcus moelleringii. Taxonomy (GTDB): domain Bacteria; phylum Bacillota; class Bacilli; order Lactobacillales; family Enterococcaceae; genus Enterococcus_A; species Enterococcus_A moelleringii. Next base: position 30,983 of record NZ_JAFREM010000010.1, on the reverse strand, counting down.
AAGTCCATTTAACTGAATTTGTGGGAACAGCTATGGGAGATACCATCGGCATGGTGATCGCCAATATTGATCCTCAGCTGCATGAACATTTAGGCTTGGATCGTAAATATCGCTCGATTGGGTTCTTAAGTGCCCGTACCGGCGGCGCGCCGCATATCATGTCCGCCGATGAAGCAGTGAAAGCGACAAATACTGAAATCGTTAAAATCGAAATGGCTCGGGATACAAAGGGCGGTGCTGGACATGGAGCTACCATTATCTTTGCAGCAGAAGATGTGTCTGATGCACGTCGAGCAGTTGAAATTACGTTGTCAGCCGTTGAGAAAAACTTTGGCAATGTGTACGGCAATGACGCTGGACATATTGAATTGCATTATACCGCACGGGCAAGTCAAGCCTTGGAAATGGGCTTTACCGCACCGGTTGGAAAATCATTTGGGATTATTGTTGGTGCACCGGCTGCGATTGGTTTGCTAATGGCCGATACAGCGGTGAAGACAGCCAACGTTTCCATCGTTACCTTTGCAAGTCCTAACAGCGGAACGGCTCGCTCGAATGAAATTATTGTTACCATTACTGGCGACTCTGGCGCTGTGAAGCAAGCATTGCTTAGTGCACAAGAAGTTGGTTTGGCTTCACTGGAAGCACTGGGCGGAGATGCTCCTTCTTCATCTACACCTACTCTATATTAGACAGGGGCGAAAATAGATGAATCGCACGAAATTTTCTGATGAACAATTACTAGCAGTTGCCCAGCAGCTGTTGAGTCAGATAAACCAGAAGCAGGAACAGTCGGCAGAAAAGAAGATTCCCGTGGGGATTTCTAATCGGCATATTCATCTTTGTCAGCAGGATCTTGAGACGTTGTTTGGAAAAGGCTTTGAGCTGACTCGTAAAAACTATTTGTCGCAGCCTGGGCAATTTGCGGCAGCGCAGACGGTTACCGTGGTGGGTCTTAAAGGTACGATTCACAACGTTCGGGTGTTAGGTCCGGTTCGCAGCGAATCGCAGCTGGAAATCTCCCGTTCGGATTCCTTCCAGTTAGGCATCAAGGCTCCCACCAATGAATCTGGAGATTTAACCAATGCCGGTTCGGCTTTAATTGTGGGACCTATAGGCTCGGTTCAGCTGAAACAAAACGTGATTATCGCCAAACGCCACATTCACATGACCCCAGAAGATGCACAACGTTTTGAGGTTGTTCAAGGGGATGCCGTGGCGATCAAGACAGTCGGTGAACGCCAAGCAGTTTTTTACAACACGCTTGTGCGAATCAGCGATCGCTACCGACTGGAATGTCATCTTGACACTGATGAAGCGAATGCGGCCGGATTAGCCAATAAAAATACCTTTGTCGAAATCGTCAAAGATAATTGAGGTGAGGCCGATGAATGCCGAAGAATTAGAGCTTTTGCTGAAGAAAGTATTGGCTGAATTGACGGAAAGACAGTATCACGTGTTGGTGGTGGGATTTGGCAGCAATCAAAAGGAAGAGCATATCTTTTCTTTATTGGAGAAGCACCAAAGTCACTGTCAGTACCAGTTTGTATTTTCCAAGGCCTACCAAGAATTTTTCGATTCCTCGAAATGGGAGCAGCTAGGTGGGTTAATTCAAACAGCTGATGCAACTGTGCTGGCGGATTTAGCTCAGGTAGACTTGATTTTAATTCCCTACTTGACCCGCAATAGTCTAGCCAAGCTGGCCTTAGGCGTTGCTGATAATTTGCCGCTTACCTTGGTGAATCAAGGATTGCTGATGGCAAAGCCGGTCATGGCCGCAAATCACTGCTGGCTGACCGACAATGAATTTGCTGCCTTTCGAGAAATCAATCAAAATCCAGCGATGCAGCAGCTTTACTATGATCATGAAGCCAAGCTGAAGACGCTGGGTGTCCAAAGCCTGACCTTGCAAGACTGGAAGGAAGCCTTTGAAGATTTTATTACTAAAAAGAGCCGAATAATCAAACAAATGGAAACACCGCAAGTACATTCCTCAACCAAAGTTTTAACCTTGAAGGATGTAAAGCAAGACCCGCTAGCTTACTTAAGTTCTTCTCAAAAAATGACGGACTTAGCACGAGAATTTCTTAACGAGCATCAAGGAGAAGGGAGACATAACTAGTGGAATACGATAAAGATTTACAATCGATCCAAGAAGCAAGATTCGTGATCGAAGCCGCTAAAAAGGCCCAAAAGAAATTAGCTGAAATGTCGCAGGAGCAAATCGACGCCATCGTGGAAGCGATGGTTAAGAAGACCAGCGAAAATGCGGCTTACCTAGCCAAGCTAGCCAACGAAGAAACCGGCTTTGGCAATGTGACAGACAAAACCTTAAAAAATAAATTTGCTAGCGACGTGGTTTGGTCCAGTATTAAGGATCTGAAGACCGTTGGAATTTTGAAAGATGACAAGGACAAACGGATCATGGATGTGGCGGTACCGATGGGCGTAATCGCCGGGTTGATTCCCTCAACGAATCCAACCTCCACCACCATCTACAAAGCCTTAATCGCGGTCAAAGCCGGCAACGGCATTGTCATTTCACCTCATCCCGGGGCGAAAAATGCGATTTTAGAAACGGTCAAAATTTTGCGTCAAGCAGCTTCAGAAGCGGGAGCGCCTAATGGAATTATCGGTGCGCTAACGACTTTAACTGCCAAAGGCACCGAAGAGCTGATGAAGCATCGCGACACCGCCTTGATTCTAGCAACCGGCGGCGAAGCAATGGTTCGGGCGGCGTACAGTTCCGGCAATCCGGCCATTGGTGTGGGTCCGGGAAATGGTCCAGCCTTCATCGAACGAACAGCCAATGTGGAACAAGCCGTTGCTGATATTATTGCCAGTAAAACTTTTGATAACGGCGTGATTTGTGCGTCGGAGCAATCAATTGTGGTAGAGCGAGTGATCGCAGAACAAGTGATTGTTGAATTGAAGAAGCACCAAGCTTATTTCCTTTCTGAATCTGAAAGCGACAAATTAGCCGGTTTCATTTTACGCGGCAACGGGACGATGAATCCGCAGATTGTTGGGAAAACGGCGGTTCAGGTGGCGAAGATGGCCGATATTATTGTTCCTGAGAATACGACGATTTTAGTCTCACCGCAAGAAACGGTAGCACCAAGCAATCCTTACTGCAAAGAAAAGCTTTGCCCAGTGATTGCCTTTTACATTGAAGAAAATTGGCTGGATGCCTGCAACCGTTCGATTGAATTGCTAAATGTGGAAGGCAGAGGGCATACCTTATGTATCCATTCCCAAGACGAAGAGGTCATTAAAGAATTTGCTTTGCATAAACCCGTTTCTAGAATGTTGATCAACACACCTGGTGCGTTGGGAGGAATCGGCGGCACCACCAATCTTGAACCGGCTTTAACTTTAGGCTGTGGCGCAGTAGGTGGCAGCTCAACCTCGGATAACATCACGCCGCTTCATTTAATCAACATTAGAAAAGCCGCTTACGGCGTGAAATCGATGGAAAGTTTGCGAGGCTCAGAGGATACAGCTCAAGCAGCGATTTCTATCGGCGCAAGCACCGTGGATATTTCGGACAACGATGTGCGTAAATTAATTGAAGCAGCCTTGAAGAAACTGTCTGAAACTTCTTAGAAAGGAGTCAAGAATGAAAGATTTTACGATTGCCTCAAAGGTCATTTTTGATACGTCGCTAAGGGAGTATTTCAGTCAAAGCCCTTATCAACGGGCCATGATTGTGGCGGACCCGATGATGGTGCAGCTGGGATTTGTCGATCAGATCAGTTCACAGTTCCATCAAACCGATAAAGCCTTTTTACTCTTTGATGCCATCACACCGGATCCCACAGTAGAAACGATCGGTGAAGGAGTTTGGCAGATGAATCAATTTCAACCGGACTGCCTGATTGCCATCGGCGGCGGTTCAGCGATTGATGCAGCTAAGGGTATGATTTTAGCCAACTACAAATTGTCTGCCGCTTATCAAAAGCCGGATTTCATCGCGATTCCGTCAACCAGCGGAACCGGCAGCGAGGTAACATCCTTTACGGTGATTACTAACAGTAACGATAAAAAGCCCTATGTTGATCAACGGCTAGTGCCAGAGGTAGCGATTTTGGATGTTGATTTGGTGAAAACCGTACCGGCTAAAATTACGGCCGATACCGGGATGGACGTACTGACCCATGCCCTGGAAGCCTATGTTTCAACCAATGCCAGTACCTTCACCGATGCCTTAGCCGAAAAAACGGTGCAGCTGGTTTTTGAAAAACTGATCGAAGTTTTTCAGCATCCGGATAACTTATCGGCGCGACAAAAAATGCACGAGGCCTCAGCCTTAGCGGGTATGGCCTTTACCAACAGTTCCTTAGGGATCAATCACAGCTTGGCCCACGCGATTGGCGGGATTCATCATTTGCCCCATGGTCGTATCAATGCGCTGCTTTTGCCAGCGGTGATTGCCTACAATGCCCAATCAGAAAATGGTCAGAAATATTGTCGGCTAGCTAAGCTTTTAGGTTTGCCGGCGGCTACAACCGAAGAAGGCACAGCCAATTTGATTTTAGCAATTGAATTATTAAATGAAGCCTTAGAGATGGAAAAGAGCTTTAGCTGCTTTGGAATTTCTGAGTCGGTTTATCAGCAGGCGGGTGAAACCATCGCGGCCTTTGCTTTACAGGACGACTGCACGAAAACCAATCCACGCGCAGTAACGGAGGAAGCACTAAAGGAAATCTATCTATCTCTATATACCAAGAAGTAGATACTGAAAATTGAGAGGAGTTTTAAAATGGTAGAAAAAAGTAAACGTATTGATAAGTTAATTGATGATTTGTATTCGGTGGACCCAAGAATTGAGTCTGAAAGGGTGCTATTGATTACAGAATCTTATAAAGAAACCGAAAACCAACCAGTAATTATCCGTCGCGCAAAAGCCTTGGAAAAAATTCTCGGCAACATGAGTTTAGTGATTCGCCCTGACGAGTTAATTGTCGGAAACTTAACCAAATCACCGCGGGGAACGCAAATTTTCCCTGAGTTTTCGAATCAATGGTTAGAGGATGAATTTGATCGCATCGAAAAAAGAACCGGCGACTTGTTCAGAATTTCTGAAGAAGTAAAACGGGAGCTTTCCGAAGCCTTCAAATATTGGAAAGGCCGCACCACTAACGAATTAGCGACTGAATTAATGTTCCCAGAAACCAAAGATGCTATGAATGCTGGCGTGTTCACAGTTGGTAATTACTACTTTAACGGCGTGGGTCATATTTCGGTGGACTACGGCAAAGTATTGGAAATCGGCTTGAAGGGCATCAAAGATGAAGCACAACAAGAATTAGATTCCTTAGACTATGGCGATCCAGAAGCCGTGACTAAATCACATTTCTTGGAAGCCGTGATTATTTCGACAAATGCGGTAATTAATTATGCCAATCGTTTAGCAAGTTTGGCTGCTGAAGAAGCGAACCGGACTAGCGACAGCCAACGCAAAAACGAATTAGCTAAAATTTCCGAAAATCTGCGTCGCGTACCAGAATACCCAGCAGAAAGTTTCTATGAAGCCCTGCAGTCCTTCTGGATTATTCAAGCGGTAATTCAAATTGAATCTAACGGTCATTCAATTTCACCAATGCGTTTTGACCAATATGTTTACCCATTCTACAAAAAAGACGTGGAAGGTGGACGTATTTCCGAAGATTGCGCTCAAGAATTATTGGATTGCCTATGGGTGAAATTCAATGACGTCAACAAAATTCGTGATGAAGGCTCAACTAAAGCCTTTGGTGGTTACCCAATGTTCCAAAACTTAATTGTTGGTGGACAAAACGGCCGCGGAATTGATGCCACCAATCCATTGTCATTCGCTTGTTTAGAAGCAACTGCTCATACCAAATTACCGCAGCCATCACTTTCGATTCGCGTTTGGAATAAAACGCCAGAAGCGCTGCTGCATAAAGCCGGCGATGTTTCTCGCATGGGCTTAGGGATGCCAGCATACTACAGCGATGAAGTAATCATTCCAGCGTTGGAAAATCGCGGCATCAGCTTACAAGATGCGCGGGATTACGGCATTATCGGCTGTGTGGAACCGCAAGTAGGCGGAAAAACCGAAGGCTGGCATGATGCAGCGTTCTTCAACATTCCAAAAGTATTGGAACTTACTTTGAACAACGGCTACGCAGACGGCAAAAAAGTTGGTTTGCAAACCGGCGATGCCGCTTCTTATACCAGCTACGAACAACTGGAAGCAGCCTTCAAAAAACAAATGGAATATTTCGTTAAGCTGTTAATCAATGCCGATAACTCAGTGGATGTGGCTCACGGCCAAAGAACACCATTGCCTTTCTTATCTTCAATGGTAGATTGCTGTATTAAAAAAGGCAAATCATTGCAAGAAGGCGGCGCACATTACAACTTCACTGGACCTCAAGGGGTTGGGATTGCCAACGCTGGGGATTCATTGATGGCGATCAAGAAAGTGGTCTTTGAAGAAGGCAAGCTGACTTTACCAGAATTAAAACAAGTTTTAGACAGCAACTTTGGCAAAGGTGCGTCCATCAGTCAAGCTGCGCCAGCTGATAAATTAACCAATGTTGATTTGACCAACCTGACTAGCGAAAAATTGGTGGATCTGTTGAAGGATCTATTAGCAGAACAACAAAATCCAACACCGGTTGCAGCTGCAGCGACGAACAAAGACGGCGAATACATTCGTCAATTGTTAATCAACGGCGCACCAAAATTTGGGAATGACATCGATGAAGTCGATGATATCGTTCGCGAAGTGGCTTTGATTTATTGTGAAGAAGTCCAAAAATATACTAACCCACGTGGGGGCACCTTCCAACCAGGCTTGTACCCAGTTTCTGCCAACGTTTCTTGCGGAATGGAAACCAAAGCTTCGGCGGATGGACGTTATGAAGGCGAACCTTTAGCTGATGGGGTATCACCAACTTCTGGTCGCGACCAAAATGGCCCGACAGCTGCTATGAATTCAGTAGCGAAATTGGATCACCACATTGCTTCAAATGGTACTTTGCTGAACCAAAAATTCCATCCATCTGCTTTGCAGGGTGAAGAAGGCTTGAACAACTTGTCAGCGTTGGTTCGCGGTTACTTTGAACAAAAAGGCATGCACGTACAATTTAACGTAATCAGTCGTGAAAAACTGGTAGATGCTCAAAAGAATCCAGACAAATACAAAAACTTGGTGGTTCGGGTAGCCGGCTACAGTGCACACTTTGTTTCACTGGATAAATCAATTCAAGAAGATATTATTGCCCGGACGGAACAAGTATTCTAGGCAATACGACTGAGGTGGATGTATGAATGCGACAAAAGAAAAGACCGGCATGATTTTTGATATCCAGCGCTTTTCGGTTCATGACGGGCCCGGCATTCGGACGATTGTCTTTTTCAAAGGCTGTCCGCTGCGTTGCGAATGGTGTTGTAATCCCGAAAGTCAGGTCTTCAGCAAGCAGCTGATGCTGATTCAGAAAAACTGTATCAGCTGCGGTATGTGTGCGCCGGTTTGTCCTCAAGGTGCGATTTCTTACACGCCGGAGGTAACGATTGACCGGGACAAATGTATCAATTGCGGCAAATGTACCGATGTTTGCTTTAGCGAGGCCTTGACGATGACCGGAAAAGAAATGACGGTTAACGACTTGATTGTCGAGCTGAGAAAAGACGAGGTTCATTACCGGAAATCCAACGGCGGCATTACCTTATCCGGCGGCGAAGCATTGGCTCAGCCGGAAATGGCCGCAGCACTTTTGGCTGCCTGCAAGGAACAGGGGTGGCATACCGCGGTTGAAACGACTGGTTATGCGCGAAAAGAAGTATTGGAAAAACTACTGCCCTATACCGATTTAGTGTTGTTGGATATTAAACATTTAAATAGCGTGAAGCATCAGAAATATATCGGCCAGCCTAATGATTTAATTTTGAAAGCCGCTCAGGTGATCGCTGAATTTCCAGGAGTCGAGCTGGTGGTGAGAATCCCAGTGATTCCGGATTTTAACGATAGTCCCGAGGACATTGCGGCGATTGCATTAATCGCCAAGCATTTGAAGGCAACCAGAATCAATTTGCTGCCGTATCATCCCTATGGTTCCAACAAGTATGGCCATTTGGATATGACGTATTTGGCAGCCGATATTGATACACCGTCCACCAATCGCATGACGATTTTACAGGAATTAGTCGAAGGAATCGGAGTGCCTTGTAAAATTGGTGGGTAAATAAATGGAAAGGAGGAACGGGAAATGAAACAAGTCATGGACGGCAATCAAGCAGCCGCTTACAGTTCCTATGCTTTTTCAGAGGCAGTCAGCCTTTTCCCGATCACCCCTTCTTCCAAAATGAGCGAAGTGGTGGAAGCCTGGTCCCAGCAGCAGAAAGTAAATGCGTTGGGGGAAACGGTGGAAACGCTAGTGATGGATTCGGAGGCCAATGTGGCGGGCTCGATGCACGGACTTTTAAAGTCAGGTGTGTTGACCACTACCTATACTTCCTCACAAGGATTGTTGTTAATGGTTCCTACCTTATACAAAATGGTAGGGGAGCTTTTGCCGGGCGTCTTTCAGGTGGCGGCCCGCTCGGTTTCCACCAGTACCTTGAATATTCACGGGGATCATAGCGATGTGATGGCCCTGCGTCAAACCGGCGCGGTAATGCTTTCGGCCAGCAGTGTGCAAGAAGCCGCTCTGTTTTCGGCGGCTGCTCACTTAACCGCTATTCGAGGCCGCTTGCCAGTCGTGCACTTTTTCGACGGCTTTGATACCAGCCATGAATTGCGGAAAATTCAATTACCGACTTATAGTGAGCTGGCCCAGCAGGTGGATCAGGAGGCCTTGACATTGTTCAAAAGTCAGGGCGTTTCCAATTTTTCACCTAAGGTCAGCGGGACCGCCCAAGGACCGGAGTTGTATTTTCAGCAACGGGAAGCCGCCAATCTTTTCTATCTTTCAATTGAAGGAATCATTGAGGAAACGATCCAGCAGCTGAACCCGCTTTTTGGAACCGACTGTTCTTCCGTTAATTATTATGGTGATCCTCAGGCTGAGTCAGTGATGGTTCTGATGGGTTCTGCCAGAGAAATTGCGGAAGCCGCCGTGGATGAGTGCTTAGCTCGGAATGAAAAGGTGGGACTACTAACGGTTCATGTGTATCGACCGTTTCCGAAAAATAAATTTATTGACGCCTTGCCTGCTACAGTGAAACAACTGGCGGTTTTGGATCGTACCAAGGAGCCTGGCGCTTCTGGGGAACCTTTATTGCTGGATGTTCAACGAGTGATTGCTGCCCATGATCCCGCCATCGAAGTAATTGGCGGCCGTTATGGGTTAGGTGGTAAAAAGACCACCGTGGCTCAACTGTTGGCGGTGTTTGCTGAATTGAAGAAAACCGGGAGAAAGTCCGAATTCACCATCGGAATTACCGATGATGTGACCAAGCTTTCATTAACACCCAGTAAAAGAACTCGTGAAGCAGAAGTGATCGGGATTGAAATTCTCGGTGTTGGCTCCGACGGTACGGTTTCCAGTGCCAAGGATTTTGTTCAGCTGATTAGTCAAGAAACCAATTTTGATGTGAAGGCTGATTTCGTCTATCCCGCTACTAAGTCTCGCGGACTTACCTCAGCCCGCCTTTTCTTTGCTAAAGAGAAGATCCGCGGTGTTGACGAAGAGGTGCCAGTCGATTTTCTAATGTGCCATGAGCTGAGTTACTTAAATGAATATCAGGCCCTCGAATCGTTGAAGGATGGGGGAACCTTACTTTTAAATACCAGTTATCGAACAGAAAACCTGCCGCAGCATCTGACTAATCAGGTGAAGCGGGTGATGGCTGACAAAAACATCAAAGTGTTTGTAACGGATGCCAATCGAATTGCCCGCCAGTATCAACTGGGCCCTAAAATCGGACCATTGATGATGGCGAGTTTGTTAGAGAAGACTGACTTTTTAGCGATTGATTCAGTGCAGGAAAGTTATCGCGAACTTGTGCAGCAGCATAGTTATATGGAAGATTCAGAATATCGCCAGTCTGTGTTTGCGGCGATGGCTCAAGTGTTAGCCACAAGTGAGGAGCTTACCATTGATTCTACATGGTCAAACTTGGTGGATGAACCCTTACCAGCCAATCGAAAACTGAACAAGTTTCAACAGGCGATTTCCTTGCCGGTGCAAAAACGTTCAGGCGACACGATTTCTACTTGCGACCTGTTAGTCAACGGGATGGCGGATGGCTCAATTCCGTTAGGGGGCAGCCGAGATATGCTGGTGCCGCCGGCGGAGGAAATTCCTTGCTGGCAAAAGGACGCTTGTCGTCAGTGCAACCTGTGTTCGCTGGTTTGTCCTCACGGAGCGATTCGCCCGTTTGTGACAGAGGCTAAAGAAGCGCAGGGGGATTTTAAAGGGAAGCCCAAGCTGGATTATCAAGTTTTGCTTAATCCTGAGAAATGTACCGGCTGCCAATTATGTGTCGAAGCTTGTCCGGCCAAAGCTGAAAATGCGTTAAGTTTACAACGTCTTCCTCAAGCTGAACGGAAGGATAAGCAGAAACAATGGGAAGCAGCGGAATCTGGGAACCTAAACGAAAGTGTTGCTCCAACCAAACGAAATGTACGGGAAACTCAATTTGTAGAGCCGTTATTGAAATATTCCGGTGCGTGTGCCGGCTGCGGCGAAACACCTTATGTAAAATTACTGACCCAATTGTTTGGGGAACGGTTAAGTATTGCTAACGCCACTGGTTGTTCATCGATTTGGTCAGCTAGTGCACCTTTTTCCGCCTTTTATCAAACCAAGCAGCAAACCGGCCCGATTTGGTCCAGCTCCTTGTTTGAAAACAATAGTGCCTTTGGATTAGGGATGGAGCAAGGCTTTAAGCTTCGCCATAAGCAAGTGTATCAGCTGCTGGAGGAAGTGTCTGTCGACAAACAGCAGGGAATTGTCATTCGTAAATTCGCTGAAGACCTGCTGAAGCTGGCGGGAAGAGATCTGATTGCGATTCAACAATTTTTAACTCTGGTCGCTGATTCTAAGGATCAAAAGCTGCAGCGGATTGTCGAAATGAAGGCCTATTTAGTCAAAAGAACCCACTGGATTGTCGGTGGCGATGGCTGGGCTTATGATATCGACTTTGGGGGATTGGACCATCTCATTTCCCGCGGCGAAGATTGCAACGTTCTGATTTTAGACAATGAGGGCTATGCCAATACTGGAAACCAACTGTCAAAAGGAACGCCGTTAGGGGCCAAAGTAAAATTTGCTTCTAAAGGCAATCGCCGCATGAAAAAGGATTTTGGGTATTATGCCATGCAGTATGAGGAAATTTTCGTAGCACAGGTTTCGTTGTTTTCGCATCCGGCCCATGTTCAGAAGGTATTTCAGGAAGCTGAAGCGTACCCTGGGACCTCGATCGTGATTGCTTACAGTCCTTGTATCATGAATAATACCAATTTTTCGGCGGTTGAAAGCAGCAAAGAAGCTGTGGCCTGTGGGTACTGGCCGCTTTATACCTACTGTGATGGGCAAATGAAGCTGTACAGTAAGCCGCCAGATGCCAAAGCCTTTAACGCGTTTTTACAAAAACAACCAAGATTTCAGCATCCTGATTTTACTCAGGAGCGAGTCAAACGACTATTTACGGTAGCCAAGCAGCGCTATCTTAACTATCAGCTGCTAAAAGAGCTAGGAGAAATTGATTTTGGAAAGGAGGAGATGAATTGAACAGAGAATCTTTAGGAATGGTGGAAGTCCGCGGCCTCGTCGTAGCGATCGAAATTGCCGATGCAATGGTGAAGGCGGCCAATGTCCGCTTAGGAGAACTAACCAAAACCAAAGGCAACGGCTGGATTGTAGTCAAGGTCTTTGGTGACGTGGGGGCAGTTAATGCGGCAGTCGATTGCGGCAAACACCTCGCTGCTCAAGAAAACAGCCTTATTTCCAGCAAAGTCATTCCACGCCCCATCGAAAATATCTTTTTTGAGCCGGAAAAGCCGGAAGAAAAGGAAGAAGCAAAAGTAGAAGAAGCAAAAGCTGAGGAACCGAAAACCGAGGAAGCAAAGGTAGAGGAAACGAAAGCAGAAGAAGTAAAACCTGAGGAATCAAAACCAAATGATTCCGAGGCAGCAGCCGATAAGAAACCAAGCGAGTCTGCCAAACCCGAACCAAAACAAACCGAAACCAAAAAAGAAGTCACGGCTGAAAAGTCGAAGACGGAAGCAAAAAAACAACCCGAGAAAAAACCAAGCGGGAAAAAAACGACCAAGAAAAAGTCGAAGTAAGCTCAAGGAGGAAGAACAATGAATGATGCATTAGGAATGGTAGAAACACGAGGATTTATCGGAGCAGTTGAGGCGGCTGACGCAATGGTGAAATCAGCCAATGTTCAATTAGTCGGCTACCAACAAATCGGATCAGGGCTAGTAACTGTCTTGGTTAGAGGCGATGTCGGCGCAGTAAAATCAGCAGTCGACGCTGGCTCTGCGGCAGCGGCTAACGTGGGAGAAGTAGTTTCTGTTCATGTGATTCCACGCCCGCATACAGATGTAGAAAATATTTTACCTCAGCTATAAAAAAATTGAGGACAGTTCTTGTCCTCAATAATGAATAGAAACGCTTCTATTTATTATTAAGGACAAGAAGGAGAGGAGAACTGTGACGGATAAGTTACGTCGCGAATACTCCACCAAAATCGCGGACGAGCCAACTATTTTAGAAAGAAGATGAGTCTATGTATATTGGAAAAGTTGTAGGAAATGTAGTTTCCACTAAAAAAGAAGCAGCCTTAACTGGCTATAAATTGATGATTGTGGAATTGATCCAGCGAAATACCCAAGAAAAACTGGAGGAAATTGTCGCCATTGATCTAGTAGGTGCTGGACGGGGCGAGTTTGTATTAGTCGTCAGAGGAAGCTCGGCTCGAATGGCCACCAAAAAGCATGACGCACCCATCGACGCCGCCATTATCGGAATCATTGACACCTTCGATGAATAAAAGGAGCAAATAAGATGAACTATTTAACTTCTGAATCCGTTACAAAAGGGCATCCTGATAAATTGTGCGATCAAATTTCCGATCGCATTTTGGACGCTTTTTTGACCGGCGATCCGGAATCCCGTGTCGCCGTTGAATGCATGATTTCCAATAACCTGCTAGTCATTGCCGGCGAAGTAACCAGCAGTGCACAAGTAGACATAGAAGCGGTAGCAAGAACACTTCTGCAGGAAGTAGGTTATACCAGTAATGTAATCGGGATTGATGCCAAAAACTGTATTGTTCTCACCAATCTTCATCAGCAGTCACCAGACATCAGCCAAGGCGTAGATCAAGCCGCGGGCTCAATCGGTGCTGGCGATCAAGGAAGTGTCTACGGCTATGCCTGTAACGAAACGGTGGACTTTATGCCGCTTCCGATTCATTTGGCCCATGCTTTGACGCGAAAATTAGATACAGCCAGACAAAGCAGCGAGTTGCCCTTCTTATTGCCGGACGGCAAAGCGCAGGTGACGATTCTTTATAATGAAAAACAGCAGGCGATTCAGATTTCTGATGTGGTTCTTTCTACGCAGCACATTGAAGAAATTACCGTTGAAGAGCTGCGGAACCAGGTCAGAGAAAAAATCATTGCGCCTGTTTTGCCAGCCAAATTGCTGAATGAAAAAACCCGCTATTTGATTAATCCCACTGGTCGTTTTGTCATCGGCGGACCCTTCGGCGATACTGGGCTTACCGGCCGGAAAATTATTGTCGATACCTATGGCGGTGTCATTCCCCACGGCGGCGGAGCTTTTTCAGGAAAAGACGGCACCAAGGTGGATCGCTCGGGAGCTTACATGGCCCGCTATATCGCCAAAAATATTGTCGCAGCGGGATTTTGCCAGCGATGCCAGATCGCGCTATCTTATGCGATTGGCTATCAAGAACCGGTGGCGATTGACATCAAGACCTTCGGCACCAGCTGTCTACCTGAAGAGCTGCTGAAAATCGCTGTGCTGAAAACCTTCGACCTGTCACCGAGAGGTATGATTGACACATTGCAGCTGAAGACGCCATTGTTCAAACAAACCTCTGTCTACGGCCACTTTAACAACCTCAGTGCCTTCCCCTGGGAAAAACTGGATAAGGTTGAAACAATCAAGCGTTTCGTGAAGGAATTTAGTTAACTATCCCCGACACTGGACGGAAAAAAATGATAAATCAAACTATATTTTTAGTCGACAGCCCCGCGAGACGAGTGAGGTTGTCGACTTTTTGCTCGCCCCGACGATTTCTGCAGCTTACTTCCGCTTTTTCCCGCCACGTTTATTGATCTGGCTTAAGATTCCGCGTTTATTCTGTTTATTCCGCTGTATTTTATCTGCTCGCTCTTGGGCTAGTTTCTTTCGTTCCTTTTTGGTCAAATTCTTCTTGCCTTTAGCGGGCGCATCGGCTGCTTCCGCTTTTTTACGCTCCCGTTCCTTCTCTTTTTCCATTTCCAGCTGAATCTCCCGCATCGGCCGTTTGTCTAAGGCGGCTTTAAAGGCGATTACTTCGCGTTCTTCATCAGTAACGGAGGAAGAATCAAAGCCAGCGGTATAGAAATCATTTAAAGCTTGCGCTTCTTCTTCGGATAAGGTTTTGCTGGGAGGGCCATCAATGATTTCTGCCGATTCTGCTACAATAGTGTCTTCTTCCCCGGTTGCGTTTTCAATTTGAGTATCGATAGCAGCTTCATTAGATTCAACCGCAGCAGATAACGATGCATCAAGCGGCAACAGCTGTCCAGCTTTTGCCATCAATTCTGCCGCCGCTTCTTCATCCCGACGATCAAAACTGGGTTCGTAAACTGTGAAATCAGCATAAATAGGCTCCGCAAAACGCTGAACACCGTCTTTGTGGAAGATATTCAGCGTACCCAAAATAGACATCAAGGCGTAGTGCTCCTCCTTGGTGATATCAGGGTTCACGTTGCTTAGACTCCAGCTGTGTCTTTTGCCGTTTCCATCCTTAAAATAAGAGATCATGTTGGTTTTCTTTTCGGTGGGTCGGGCCTTGGAAATCAGGCGCGGACGCAGTTTTTCTATGTAAAGCTCTGTACTTTTCGTCAGCTGCTCGAACTCGGCTTCACTGGCAAATAAACGGTTTTTGACCTTTTTCCACTGATCAGCATCGAAGTAATCACGGAAATAGACGCAGGACAAGCGAATCTCGTGGACAGCCTTACTAGTCAAAAATATATTACGGATTAACTCCTCCGCCAAGAAAGAAAAGTCCTCTGTCGATAGGGCGTTGCGAATCATCACGGCTAAAGCTGCTTGGATGGTATAGACATCGTTACCTGATTCCGAATGGAAATCCTGAACGCGTTTTTCGAGAGATGCTCTTTTCATGGTGTTGATCTGTCTGGAAGATAATACGTATTTTGCGGTTGTCATAGTTCACTGCTCCTCGTCTGTTTGCATTATTTAAAATGATTTGTTGGTAAAGGTGTTCTAAACTTGGCTTGCGGTTAGAAGTACTTAACAAAGCCTTATTTGTGCTGGTTTATTTTTACTTAGTTTGGTGGGTATGAACACTTAAGTGGGAAAATTTACTGATACTAAGAACTGAGCTAGAGACTTCGGGCAGTCATTTTTCGAAGACAGACAGTCCACGCTTGAGCGGCGCATTAGGCGACCGAGTCCGAACTTTTCCATAAATTCTTTTGAGTCAGTTCTATGTAAGTTATATGTTTTCAAATATAATACAAAACTACATGACGGAAATCAAGCGTTTTCTTAAGATGTGTAAAAGTTTTCTGATGATAAAGATAAACATTGTTACATATGTCACAAGTGTTAATTACAAATGGAAATTAATGAGAAATAAATTGATGATGTTGGCTGGTTTTCTTGTGTTGGAGGTAGGGTTCATCAATGGTAGGCTCAATTTTTTTGAAATAACCTTAAATCAGCAATTCCAAGGCTGAAAGAAAATTTCAGATAGATTATTCTCAATAAAGCACCAAATTTGCATCTGTTACTTCTATAATAAAAAGTACATGTTTGTAAAGAGGTACTTGGAGCCTTTGCAACATGTCGTAAATGAAGCAATTGCTTTTTGCAACAAGTGAACAGGATGTTGTAGGGACTTGTTGCAAGGAATTGTAATATTCAAGTTTTTATTCAGCCCGTATAATTAAGCCATGATCATGATAACGCTATCAGAGATGAAGGCCTTTATTCAAGATAGTTAGGAAGTGTGTATCATTATGCTCACAAGAAGACAAAAAGAACTGCTGGAGTTATTAACACAAGAAAATGACTTTCAGACCGTAGAATATTTTGCCGGCAAGCTGGGCGTTTCCAAGCGAACCACCCATATCGAACTGCAGATTATTGAAGAATATGTTCAAAGTTCAGGTAAATACCTGGAAAAAAAGCGTGGTGTTGGCATTGCGTTAAGAGGATTAAAAGAAGTTGAAACAACTAAAGAAAACAGCGAAGGAAGTGATGTTTACGATACTTTTAACCGCCGAATTCAAATCATGAATCAGCTGCTGTTTGAAGAAAAACTCGTAAGTTTTAATTATTTGTCAGACAATTTTATGGTCAGCAAATCTTCTATTATCAAGGATTTTGAGTTCATTATGAAGATCCTGAATGTAGGTTCTGAGATTAAATTATGCAGCGATATTCACGGAACTTCTTTAGTGGGTTCTGAGGAAGATATTCAAAAAGCGCTGCTGCAATTTAATCGCTATTTATTAAGTAATTCGGATATTTATTCAAACGATGACTTTGCGGAAAAAATTAAGCTGCTGAATCCTTATTATGGAGATAGTTTGATTAGTGTGTGTTCCAATATTTTGTACACTTATGTCCGGGAAAATGTGAATGCGATTTCTGATTATTATGTTCAAAATATCCTGAACATCTTCATCATTTTAGTTTACCGCATCTCTCAGAATAAGCATATGGAGGAACAGAGAAGTGCTAGTCCGCTGGAATCCAATGTGTTTTTCGAGGAAAGTGCTGTCCGAATGCTCCATAAAGCTGCTTTACGGTTGGGGTTCTCTTATACCAATGAAGACGTGCAATATTTATCACTGCATTTGGTTTCTAATCGGTTTGAGCCGCTACCTGAAGATGAGATTGATGAAGTGATTGTGGATCAGCTGCTGGCTAAGGTGTCTGAAGCCTTAAACATTAATTTTTCCAGTGACCAGAAGTTGGAGGAACAGTTGAAAAATCATATTCCGCCGATGATTTATCGGTTGAAATCCAATAATAAGACGGAAAATCCCTTTACATCACAAATCAAAAATGAATTTTCCCTTACCTTTAATGTGATTTGGGTGGTTTTAAGTGAATACGAGCAGGAGCTGGGCTTCAGCTTTAATGAAGATGAGATTGCTTTTTTGACCATGTATTTCCAAGCAGCGATCGAACGGGCTAGAATGAACCGCAAGATATTAATTGTATGCCAAATGGGAATTGCCACCTCGGAATTATTAATTAATCGCATTAAAAATGTACTGCCTTCATTAGACAGCTTTGAGATTGCCTCGGTGCCAGAGCTGGCGCATACAGATGTTGACCAATATGATTTGATCATCTCTACGATCAAAGTGGAGATTCCAGGAAAAGATGTGATCTTGGTTTCACCGTTTCTCAGCAGTCAAGATATCGAACGGATTAAGAATTCTGGGTACCGACCGAACAAAATTAATAAAATTGTCAAATTAGCTCGTTCCCATCATCTAAAGAAATTTGTTCCTATGGATGCGCTGTATGTTAATTCCGATTTTACTTCTAAGGAAGAGCTGATTACTCAAATAGGCGAGGTACTCCTCAAGCAGAAAAGTATTAAACCTGCCTTTTCTGAGACAGTTCTTGAAAGAGAAGCGTTAGGTGGCACAGATCTTCCAACAGGTACAGCGGTCCCTCATGGGAATTCGCTTTACGTTAATCAAACAACGATCGTGGTAGTGAAAAACAGCAAAAAATTTAAGTGGAACAAGTATTACGTAGATATTGTTTTTCTGATTTGTATTGCCAAACAAGACACCTTCCAAACGAGAAACATCTTATCAGATATTTACAACATTATCGACAACAGTGATCAACTAAAACAAATACGTGAAGCAACCTCGAAAGATGAGTTGTACAAAAAACTCGGGAGTGATTAGTATGGAAAAAATTCAGGAGAGCAATAAGGGCGTCATCTCCACGGATCTGATTTATTTAGATAGCGAACTAGATAATCAAGACGCTGTTCTGCAGTTTATTGTGGAAAATTCCGAATTTGTCGGTTATGTGGAGGAAGCCGATGAGCTGTATGAAGCAGTCAAACGCCGGGAAGCAGAAGTTCCGACTGCGATTGGGTATGACATTGCCATCCCACATGGGAAAACCGAAGCGGTGATTCATCCATTTATAGCTTTCTTACGAACCAAGGAAGCTTTTCAATGGACGACCAAAACGGAAGAAATGGTCCGTTTAGTCTTTTTAATTGGTGTTCCAGAAACTAGTGAAGGCAAGCTGCATCTTAAGTTTATTTCCCAATTAAGCAAAAAATTATTAGACGACGAATTTAGAGCCAAGTTATTAACGGAAACGGATAAAAACAAAATATTTGAACAATTAAATGCAATTTCAATCTAAGGAGGAAAACAACATGAAAGTAGTAGCAGTTACCGCGTGTCCAACAGGGATCGCACATACGTATATGGCACAAGAGGCAATCGAAAAGGAATGCAAAAAACGGGGATATGAGGTTCAAGTAGAAACCCAAGGAAGTATGGGGATCGAGAACGAACTAGAGCAAGATACCATCGATCAAGCCGATGTATTGATTCTAGCCGTTGCTATCGACGTAGAGGATGCCGAACGTTTTGAAGAAAAAATTGATTCAGGAAAATCATTGTCGGTAGAGCCAGGAGAAATGATTAAGTATCCGGCAAAATATATCGATCAAGCTGAAAAATTATAAAAAGCTGAATGGTATTCGTGCTGATAAAAACAATAAAATCAAGTAGGAGTGACAAAAAATGAAGAAAGAAAACAAGTTCTTTAAAGACGTTCAAAAAGCCTTTAACACCGGTGTTTCCTTCATGCTGCCATCAGTAGTAGTCGGAGGTATTTTCTTAGCTGTCGCACTAGCGACGGGGACAGCCACTGACGCAGGGATGGAAATTACCAGTCCCTTCATGCAGAATTTAAACGATCTGGGAGCAGCTGGGTTTGCCATGATGATTCCGCTATTATCTGGTTATATTGCCAATTCATTAGCAGGCAAGCCAGGCTTGGTCCCAGGGATGATTTTAGGATTTGTTGCCAATAATCCAATTGGTGAGGGTCAAGTTAAGACTGGTTTCCTTGGAGCCATGATCATGGGTGTGGCAGCCGGCTACTTTGTTCGTTGGTGTAAAACTTGGAAAGTTCCAGCAACTATTCGTACGATTATGCCAATTTTAATCGTACCAGTAGTCTCCACTTTTGTTTTAGGGATGTTCTATATCTACGTGATTTCAATTCCGATCGGTGCAGCGATGGATTGGTTAGTTCAAGTTCTAGGCCAAATGCAAGGCGGCAGTGCGATTCTGCTTGGTGTAATTATTGGCGCAATGACGGCTATCGATATGGGTGGTCCGATTAATAAAACAGCGACTGCCTTTACTTTAGCTTTAATGGCTGAAGGCGTTTATGGACCAAACGGTGCTCACCGGATTGCCTGTGCGATTCCTCCATTGGCAATGGCGATGTCTACCTTCATCGACCGCAAGAAATATACTTCTGAAGATAAAGATTTAGGGATTTCGGCTTTCTTCATGGCCTTAATCGGGATCACAGAAGGGGCGATTCCTTTTGCTGCAAAAGATATCAAACGAGTGCTGCCAGCCATTATTGTAGGTAGTGCGGTTGGCGGTGCGATTGGTATGGCCGCAGGCGTGGAGGCTTTAGTTCCCCATGGGGGATTCATTATTTTACCAGTAGTCAATGGCAAGGTGTGGTATGCGATTGCGATTATTGCTGGCGCGGCAGTATCGGCGGCCATTCTTCATTTCACCAAACCAAGCTTGGTAGAAGAAAAGCCGAAAGCCAAAAAAGAAGAAGCAACAGAGCAAGTAGAAGTAGTAAAATAGATGAAAGAATATGAGCCGACTCCTATTTTAGGAGTCGGTTTTTATCATGGGGCAAGTGCTGTTTTTTTGCTCAGGTCGTAACCACGCGTGTTTTAAGGTAAAATGAAGAAGATTGAAGTGAACCAGCTTCAACCTTTCTTACATAGGAGGAGATACAATGACTACGATTATTTTTGATGTGGATGATACTTTATATGACCAATTAACGCCTTTTCAACAAGCTTTTGATGCAGTATTCAATGACCCGTCGATTCCGCTGGAGGAGCTGTTTAAGTACAGCCGCATTTATAGCGATGAAGTGTTCCAACAATCAGAAGACGGCACAATCACTAAGTTGGAGATGCAGATTTATCGTATAAAAAAGGCGATGGAACACTTCGACCAGCAGATAATGGATGAACAAGCGATCAAATTCCAGGAAATCTATCAACAGTATCAAAGTAAATTGCAGCTGGATCCGCGCATGAATGAAGCCTTGGATTTTTGCGTGGAGCAACAGGTTCAAATTGGCATTATCACCAATGGGCCAGCTGAACATCAATGGAAAAAAGTCAACTGTTTGCAGTTGGAGAAATGGGTACCCAAAGAGTATATTTTTGTCTCCGGTGATCTGGGAATTGCCAAACCGGATATTCGGGTGTTTCAGCAAGTGGAGCAGGTGATGCAACTAGAGAAAGAAACTACTTACTACATCGGCGACTCTTATTTTAACGATATCATTGGTGCGAAAAGGGCTGGATGGAAAGCTATTTGGGTAAATCGACGGAACCATCCAACAGAGTCTGAAGAATTTTTACCTGATTATCTAATCGACAACAATACCAATGTTAAGCAGCTGCTTCTTTCGTTGATTTAATTGGCTTTTACAGCAAGAAAATCTCCCTGCAACAAGTAATTATCTACTGCAACAAGTCCCGTGTTGATGCACAGACTTGTTGCAGGGAAATGTAATATTCAGCGGCGGCGATCCATCCTATACTTTAAGTGTGATAAGGAACTGTTATCAAAAAAGTTAGGAAATGGAGATGTACTAAACATGGAAAAATTACCTATCAAAAAAGTCGTAGAGGGACTGCTAGATTTACAGGCTACCGGAGAAAGCGCTACCCTGCTGGGGATCGGACCAATGTCCAAAAACTGTGTGCAGGCTACCTTGGAGTTATCACAAGACGATGATTATCCAGTAATGTTTATTGCCAGTCGTAACCAGGTGGACGCAGACGAATTAGGCGGCGGCTATGTAAATGGCTGGAATCAATTCACCTTTGCCAAAGCAGTGGAAGAAGTAGCGGCTGAAATTGGTTATGACAATTTATATTACTTATGCCGAGATCATGGCGGTCCTTGGCAACGAGATAAAGAACGTAACGACCATTTACCAACGGAAAAAGCGATGGAATTAGGCAAAAAATCTTATGTGGCAGATATTGAAGCCGGCTTTGATTTACTGATGATCGACCCAACCAAAGATCCCTTTGAAGTAGGTAAAGTCATTCCGCTAGACACAGTGTTAACTCGAACGGTGGATTTAATTGAATTTTGTGAGCAAGAACGTAAAGCTCGGAATTTACCAGAAATTGGTTACGAAGTGGGGACCGAAGAAACCAATGGCGGGTTGACTTCAACTGAAACCTACGAAACCTTCATTTTACGTTTGAAGGAAGAATTGGAAAAACGTGGTTTGCCAATGCCAACCTTCATCGTCGGTCAAACTGGAACCTTAACCCGTAAGACCGAACAAGTCGGCACCTTCAATTTCAAAAATGCCTATGACTTGGCTCAAATGGCAAAATCATATGGTGTTGGCTTGAAGGAACACAACGGCGATTACTTAGATGATGTTACGTTGCTGGAACACATCCCTTCACAAATTACTGCAACCAACGTAGCCCCTCAATATGGCACGGAAGAAACGCGGGCCTACTTGAACTTGGCTGCTGTTGAAGCTAAATTAGTGGAATATGGATTAGTCGAAGATGTGTCCAATACCCGCGAAGTATTGTTAGAGCATGCTATCAAGAGCGAACGCTGGAGAAAATGGATGGTAGGCGAACAAAAAGAGCTGACAGTTGAGCAAATCATGGAACAAGATGATGCACAGCTGCAGGCAGAAATCCTTGATATTGCCGGACACTATACCTTCAATGATGACGAAGTCAAAGCAGAAATCGAAAAAATGTATGCTAACTTGAAGGCCCATAACATTGACGGTCAACGCTATGTAGTCGATCACATCAAGCGTCCAATTCGCGACTACGCAGAATGCTACAATTTAAATGGTGTGACAACACGAATTAAAAATAACGTCAAATAGCCTATAAAAGTACTGCATCTGACAAACCGGTGCAGTACTTTTTCTTTTATCTAGAAAGGACCTAAATCATGAACAAAGCCTTCATTTTTGATATTGATGACACAATTTATGATCAGCAGCAGGCTTTTCAGCGAGCCTTTGAAAATCAGCGCATTCCCGAAAGTGCCACAGTCGATTGTTCCCATTTATATAAACTTACCAGAGAATACGGCGACGAAACCTTCCGTGACGGTTTTGACCAAAGCAAATTGCGAAGCATGCAAATCCATCGGATCCGACGGGCATTGCAGGATTATGCTATCGTTATTGATGACCAGCAAGCTTTAAATTTTCAGCTGGATTTCGAGAAATTCCAAAAAGAAATTCAACTATTCCCAGAGGTGAAACAACTTTTCGATAACCTCGTCAGCCAAAAAAAAATTGTGGGAATTATCACCAACGGCACCAAAGAAAAACAAACGCATAAAATCCAAAAGTTGGAGCTGAGTCACTGGATTTCTCCAGGAAACATGTTGGTTTCAGAAGAAGTAGGAATTTCCAAGCCGAACATTAGTATTTTTAAAGCTTTGGAAGACAAACTGCCTGTCGCGAAAGAAAATATTTACTACATTGGTGATAATTTTCTGAATGATATAATCGGTGCTCAATCTGCTGGCTGGAAAACCGTTTGGGCAAACTACAGGGAACATGAAGCGGTTGATGAAACGGTGATTCCTGATTATGTAGTAGAAAGTCCTAGAGAATTGTTGAAGACGGTGAGCGTGTTAGCGGCTAAATAATATGAATAGTGAATGAGTGATAACCTATCAAATGGGATGAGAGATTTCGTTTGGTAGGTTTTTTATATCTTTCTGGTCATAAATTATCAGTGATCTTCTTAAAATCGGCTTTGACACTAGCTTACTATGCGTTAAAATATGATTGAATAGGAGGCGAGCGTATGCCGAAATTAATAATTGAAGTAACCGAGGAAGAGAAAGCTTTCTTGGAGGAAGTGGCTAAAATAAAAGGTGAAGATTTGGGTGATCTATTAAAAGATCAGTTATTTGAATCTTTTGAGGATATCTATGATCTTCATGCTGCTGAGTTGGGGAGTGAAGAGTATAGAAAGAATCCAGAAATGGCTATACCATTTGAGGAATACATGAAAAAAATGAACATCGATCCTGAAAAAGAATAACCGCACATAAAAAAATCCCTCTCCACAGCGACCCCCAAACCACTTGGAAGTCTCGCTCAAAGAGGGATTTTTCATGTTTATCCAACTTCAATCAATCAATTAACAACAGCTTCTGCTTATTGTATTCCTTCCGCACCTTCTCCGGAATATCCTCTGAAATCAGAAAACTCAATTCATCCACCGGACCGACGATGGCGTTGCTGACGGTGCCGAATTTGTCGTTGGTAATCATCCCCAGAACTTCCGTAGAAACACGGGTCATTTGCTGCTTGATTTCGGCTTCCTGCAAGGTTGGCACGCTGGTTCCGGCATCAATGTCGACATTGTAGATGCCCATCACGTACAAATCGGCACGAACTTTTTGCAGGCTTTTGTAGGTTTCTACACCTAAGTTAATCATAGACTGTTTGTAGAAAATACCACCAATGTTGATCACTTCAATGTTGGCGTGCTGGGCCAACTCAACGGCAATCGGCGGACTGTTAGTAATGATAGTTGCCCGAAAATCGTTGGGAATTTCCTTCACTAAAGCCAAATTAGTGGTGCTGCCATCAATAATAATCACGGAATCTTCTTTTAAAAAAGGCAGTGCCTTATGGGCAAGTGCCTTTTTTCTTTCGCTGTCGACAGTCTCGCGATAAGTAAAATCAGTGACTGGTGGTCCTACCCGCAAGGCGCCGCTGTGGACCCGCTTCAGCAATCCTTGACTGTCCAATTCCTTTAAATCGCGACGAATCGTGTCTTCCGAAACTTGAAACCGGTGGCTTAAATCGCTGGCAATGACTTTTTGTTCAATATTTAAAATGTCGATGATTTTCTGTTGCCGTTCCTCTTTTAACATACGCTGCTCCTTTGTTTTTCTTTGCTTTAATTTTCCCATGTATGCGGTTTTGTGTCAATTTGTTTTTATCTTTGCGGCATAAACAGGCATGAAACGCGCAAATATTTGCATGTTTGTGTTGACTTATGCCTTAAGAGCGTTTACAATGAGGGTGTAATCAAGGGAGGCATCGCTGTTAACCAACGCGCGGGCGGAGCATTTCTGATTAAAAACTTTACGACAAGAAGTTAGGAGTTGCAATTATGGAAAAGCAAGTGAAATTGTCCCCTTCGATCATGTGCGCCGATTTAGTCAATTTGGAAAATGGCATGAAGGAGCTGGAGGAATTAGGCTTAGACACGCTGCACATTGATGTCATCGATGGTACCTTTAGTCCCAGCATGCCTTTAGGCTTGGAAACCATCAAACGGATGCGGGAAGTGACCAGCATGAATTTTGATATTCACATTATGGCCAATGACAACGAGTTTTTTATCCAAGAAATGCTGAAAATCGGCGTGGAAAGCATTACCTTCCATCACGAAACCAGCTTGCATGTGGATCGTTACATTCAATTAATCAAACAAGCTGGCACTAAAGTCGGTGTGGCTTTGAACCCATCGACTTCATTAACCGTATTGGATTATGTGCTGCCGGAAATTGATTTGGTTTGCCTGATGCTGATTAATCCAGGCTTTGCTACTAATAAAAATGAAAAACAAGTGCCGTATGCGACGAAGAAAATTCGCGATTTACAGGCAAAAATTGCCGAAGTGAACCCAGCAGTTCAGCTGCAGGTAGACGGTCGGGTGTCATTAGACAGTATTCCGCAATTAGTGGAAGCCGGCGCCAATAATTTAGTTTTAGGCAGTACCAGTTTGTTCATTAAAGGCAATACCTTAACAGAAAACAAGCAAAAAGTAGAAGAAGCAGTCCGGCAAGGATTGGGTGAGGTGAATGCACATGTCCTTTAGAACATCGGAACAAAAAATGGTCAAAGAAATTGAATCCACTTTAGCTGGCATTGATGAGGCGCAAGTCGATCAACTGATCGCCGCAATTCAACAGGCCGAAAAAGTCTTTTTCGTCGGCGTCGGTCGGGTGCTGCTTTCATTAGAAGCCATCGCCAAACGTCTAGCTCACATCGGCATTCAAACGGTGGTTGTAGGCCAGATCACGGAACCCGCCATCACTGACAAAGATTTACTGATTGTCGGATCTGGCAGCGGCGAAAGTGCCTTTCCTTTGGCAATTGCTAGAAAAGCTAAAACTTTTGATGCAAAAGTTGCCCATATTGGCTCAAATCCTAACAGCTCCATGAAGGAGTATGCCGATATTTTCGTTAGAATTCCGGTCCAAACAAAATTGAATCTAGACGGCGAAATCCCATCGGTTCAACCAATGACCAGTTTATTTGAACAAAGCTTATTACTCTTAGGGGATGCAATTGCCTTAACCTTAATAGAAGAAAAAAATATCGACATGCATGGCTTGTGGCGCTATCATGCCAATTTGGAGTAGGTGATCAGATGAAAGCAGTACATTTTGGTGCCGGGAATATCGGCCGCGGCTTTATCGGGCAGGTGCTGCATAACAATGGCTTCGAACTTTGTTATGTGGACACAGCCCAGCCGGTGATTGACCAGCTGAATCAGGATCACGGCTATCCGATTGAGTTTTTAGAGGAGCAGCAATCTACCGTATTTATTGACCACGTTCGGGCACTCCATTCGTTGAATCAGACGGATCAAGTGCTGCCGGAAATTCAAACGGCGGATTTACTGACAACTTCAGTGGGCGCAAACAACTTAGTACGAATCGCACCAACGATTGCCAAAGCGTTAACCACTCGTTTTACTGAAAAACAGGCACCCATCAATATTTTGGCGAACGAAAATATCATCAATGCCAGTTCACTGCTGAAGGAACATGTTTATCAGGAATTAACTGAATCCCAGCGGCAGCTGTTTGACCAATATGCCTCATTTGTGGATACGGCAATCGACCGGCAGGCGTTAGCCAAAGAAATAGCTGGCAAAAGTGTGGCCGTGGTAGAACCTTATTATGAGTGGGTGATCAGTCAAAGTCAGTGGAATCCGGAAACCGGCGTAAACCTGCAAGGAGTGACGTTTGTTGAGGATATGCAGCCGTTTATCGAGCGAAAGCTGTACATTGTCAATGCGGCTCATGCGGCGTTTGCCTATTTAGGGTCTCTGTTCGACTACGAAACCGTGCAGGAAGCGATGCAAGATTTGACGCTAGTCAAAATTGTCCACGGATTTTTAACGGAAAACAAAGCCTATTTCCAGCAAAAGTACCAAAGCAGCGAAGCTGAATTGGATACCTTTATCGCGAAAACATTGAAACGGCACGGTAATCCAATGCTGGCAGATAGTGTCCACCGAGTTGGCCGCTCACCAATCCGGAAATTGAACAGCCAAGATCGATTAGTAGCACCAGTTAAGGCATTAGCAGAAATGAATTTGCCTTATCAAAATGGCTTGAAGGTCATCGTGGCCGCCTATCTTTATAAAAATGCAGACGACGAGGAAGCACTAGAATTGCAACAATTAATAGAAGAAAAAGGGCCACTAGCTGCATTTTCTCAAATTTCGGAGATTGAAGGAGAGTTGGCAGTCAAGTTGAACCCGCTTTATAATAAAGTAAAAGAAGACAAACACTATTTGATTGAAGGTGAAGAGCATGCTTAAAGATTACCTTGAAGGCAACAGTCATTTCCAACAAAAAGTATCCAACTGGCAGGCTGCGACAAAACTTGCAGCTCAGCCCTTATTAGAAAAAGGAACAATTACTGAAGAATATATCGAAGCGATGATTCAAAATGTACTGGACAACGGGAATTACATTATTATTCTACCGAAAGTGGCGATGCCCCACGCACGACCAGAATTCGGCAGTCAAGGAGTGGGTATGAGTTTTCTGCGGCTGCAGGAACCAGTGCTTTTTCCCAAAGAGGAGCCTGTGGAGCTGTTTTTCGTCTTGGCCTCTAATACACCAGATGGCCATTTAGAATTAATGGCGGAATTGGCGGAAATTTTAAGCGACGTAGAATTGTATGAAGATTTATTGCAAGTACAAACAGAAGAAGAGTTGTTGGCTTTATTAAACGGGTAGAGAACGAACGACTGAAACGAATCAGGAGGAAAAAAGATGGAAATTTCGAATGAAAAGAAGCAAGTGTCGACCAGAGCACGGGTTCAAGCTTTTGGTGGCTTTTTGACCAATATGGTTTTGCCAAATATTGGCGCCTTCATTGCATGGGGGATTGCGACAGCGCTATTTATTCCAAGTGGCTGGTTCCCCAATGAGTCCTTAAATGAACTTGTCGGGCCGACAGTTAGTTACTTATTGCCATTATTATTAGCTTACACCGGCGGACGGATGATCGGCGGTCAGCGGGGAGCGGTTCTTGGGGCATTAGGAACAATGGGTCTAATCATTGGTGCAGACATCCCGATGTTCATGGGTGCGATGATTGTAGGACCTTTAGGCGGCTGGATTATGAAGAAAACCGACAAATTCTTAGACGGTAAAATTCCCGCCGGCTTTGAAATGGTGGTTAACAATTTCTCCATCGGAATTATCGGCTTCTTGTTAATGATCTTGTCTTACTTATTAATTGGACCAACGATTCAAGGGGCCAATCAATTTGTCACCAATGCGATTGAAGCCTTAGTTTCAACTGGATTCTTGCCATTATTGTCACTGATCAATGAACCAGCAAAAGTCTTGTTCCTGAATAACGTGATCGACCAAGGTGTCTACTATCCATTAGGGATGCAGCAAACCCTTGAAGCCGGCAAATCCATTTACTTCATGGTAGCTTCAAACCCTGGACCTGGTTTAGGATTGTTATTGGCCTACTCTTTCTTTGGCAAAAAAGCAGCCAAAAAGACAGCTCCAGGCGCGATTATTATCCACTTCTTTGGCGGGATTCACGAATTGTATTTCCCTTATGTACTGATGAAACCGATTACGATTCTTGCAATGATTGCCGGGGGAATGACCGGAACGATCACTTTCCAATTGTTCGGTGCTGGTTTGGTAGCTGGACCTAGTCCGGGTTCGATTTTCTCTTACCTGGCCTTAACCCCTCGCGGAAATTTTGTTGGCGTGATTGCTGGGGTAGCAACTGCGACACTGGTTTCCTTCTTAGTTACTTCGGTCATTTTGAAAGCGGACAAAACTTCAGATGAAGAAGATGCTTTTGCGGAAGCTGCGGAAAAATCAAAATCGATGAAATCAGAAGGCAAAAGTCTATTGAATCCACAAGCTGCAACTAGCTTTGCTAAAATTTCTTTCGCTTGTGATGCTGGTATGGGCAGCAGCGCAATGGGAGCCACTACCTTCAAAAACAAGCTGAAAAAGGCTGGTGTGGAAGATGTGGAAGTGAAGAATTATCGGATTGAGGATGTGCCGACCGATAGCGATATCGTAGTCGTCCATCAAGATTTGGAAGAACGAACCCGCAAGTCTCACCCGAATATGCAGGTAGTCACATTAAAAAATTATCTGCAAGATCCAGTGATTGATCAGCTGGTTGAGGATGTCGTGGCGAGTAAGAAATAAGTCAATACAAATACCCAAGATAAGAAATTTTTCCTGTCTTGGGTATCTTTTTTAAATCATCTCCAACAACTCCGCTACGGCTTCTTCAGTCGTTGCCCAAGAAGTCGCAAAACGCACTACGGAATGCTGATCATCATATTTTTCCCAGAAAGAGAATTTGACTTTTTCTGACAGTTCCTCCAGCTTAGCATTATCGATAATGAAAAACTGCTGGTTAGTTGGTGAGTCAATCAAAGTTTTATAACCTTTTTCCTTAAAGCCTGTCTTCAACAACTCCGCCATGTCGATGGCATTTTGGCTAATATCAAAATACAAATTGTCGCTGAACAAAGCTAAAAACTGCACGCCTAGCAAGCGGCCCTTTGCCAACAATCCACCATGCTGTTTAATTGAAGAAAGAAAATGCTTCGGCATATTCTTTTTCGTGAAAACCAAAGCTTCTCCACACAAGGCCCCAATTTTAGTCGCTCCAATGTAGAATACATCACACAACTGCGCGATATCTACCAGCGCCACATCATTTTCTTTACTCATCAAACCGTAGCCTAAACGTGCACCATCCATATATAATGGAATTTCGTATTCACGACAAACAGCCGAAAGGGCGGTCAGTTCTTCTAAAGAATACAACGTGCCGTATTCGGTTGGTTGAGAAATATAGACCATTCCCGGTGCTACCATATGCTGGTAAACCGGATCAGCATAGTAGGTTTCCAAGTAATCCTTTACTTGGCTTGCGTCGATTTTGCCTAAAGTGTGAGGCAAGGTCAAGACTTTGTGGCCGCCAGCTTCGATGGCCCCAGCTTCGTGGGTGCTGACGTGACCAGTATCAGCTGCCAGAACACCTTCGTAATTCTTCAACAAAGTTGTGATGACGATCTGGTTGGTTTGCGTACCGCCAACTAAAAATTTAATCTCAGCTTCCGGGCAGTCCAGCCGCTCCTTAATTTTTTCAATCGCTTGCTGAGTGTATGAATCCGAGCCATAGCCTGATTCCTGCACCATATTTGTTTCCATTAAAAGCTGCAGCACCTTCTCGTGAGCGCCCTCTGAATAATCGTTTTCAAATGATAACATGATAGTTCCTCCCATTTTCCATCCGCTAGGTCATAGTAACAAGCGGTATTTAGCTAATGAAAGCATACGTTTCTTAAGGAATCGTGTCAACATATTCTTGAAGCCTGGAATTAAGTTGAGTGAGAACTAAAAAAACAGCATGCCGAATTGCAGACATGCTGGGTCAAACTTATATCGTAATTTCTCCATCCACCGCTTCTGCTTTTAACGCGTCGATGATGGTCATGCCTGAACTGGAGCCGATTCGTTCTGCCCCGCAGGCGATCATTTTCTTGAAGGTTTCCGCATCACGAATCCCGCCAGCGGCTTTCACCTTCACTTTATCGCCCACATGTTCCTTCATTAGTTTCACATCGTCAAAGGTGGCTCCGCTTGGCGCAAAGCCGGTGGAAGTCTTGATGAAATCCGGCTCGACTTCTTTCGCAATTCTACACAATTCGATTTTTTCTTCATCTTCTAAGTAGGCATTTTCAAAAATCACTTTGGAAACCACGCCTTTTTCCCGACAGACTGCAACAATTTGCTGCATCTCTTCTTTTAGATACGCCCAATTTTTCCCTTTAACTTCGGTTATGTTAATGACGTAATCAATCTCAGTTGCCCCGCATTCAATCGCATTTTTCGTTTCAAAAACCTTCGCATCTATGGTTGTTTGGCCTAACGGAAAGCTGATGGCCGCCCCAATTTCGATATGGCTGCCTGCTAAATACTCCTGACACCGCTTAGACTGCACCTGGTTAATCGCTACCATTTTAAAGTGGTAAGCCTTCGCTTCGTCACAAAGCTGCTTCATATCCTCGGGGGCGGCATAAGGCTTCAGGTTGGTGTGGTCAATCATTTGCGCAAGTTGGTCAATCGTGTAAGTTGTCATTCTTTCTCCTCCTTTATGTAATTACATAAATAATCATAATTC
>NZ_JAFREM010000001.1 GCF_017377575.1 Candidatus Enterococcus moelleringii | reverse complement strand
AAAGAGTGGAATGTAAATCAGCTCGACGTCTATCAGCCAGCGGCCTTTTTCGACGTCTTAATCTAAAAGAGTGGAATGTAAATTACATAACGTCTGAGAATTGATCATTAGAGGGTGCTGTCTTAATCTAAAAGAGTGGAATGTAAATTTTCAAAAAGATATTTACCTGTTTCATTATCGTAAACGTCTTAATCTAAAAGAGTGGAATGTAAATTCATTTTGGTTGTTTTGATGAAGTGCACGATTTCAGTCTTAATCTAAAAGAGTGGAATGTAAATATTGCGCTTTTTGTGCGTCCATCTCGTTTTCAACTGTCTTAATCTAAAAGAGTGGAATGTAAATTAAAAAGCAAGCAATGCGCTATTCTGGCTAGTGTCGGTCTTAATCTAAAAGAGTGGAATGTAAATCAAGACAAGATTAATTTAGATGTAGATAATACAATGTCTTAATCTAAAAGAGTGGAATGTAAATGTACATGACACGCCGACAGAACGTTGATATGACGCGGTCTTAATCTAAAAGAGTGGAATGTAAATCGCTACAAGCTGGTGGAGGGCAAGCAAGGCCGCCGCGTCTTAATCTAAAAGAGTGGAATGTAAATACTCTTACTGCGTCGCTGCTAATATCTAGTGAGACCAGTCTTAATCTAAAAGAGTGGAATGTAAATGTACACGCGCCTCGATACTGTTCAAGTCGCTCACGGTCTTAATCTAAAAGAGTGGAATGTAAATGCGCGTTGCGAATCTCAAAGTCATTTATGAGCCGATGTCTTAATCTAAAAGAGTGGAATGTAAATTTCTGCTGGACGGTACGGCTGCAAGGTCAAGCCGCCGTCTTAATCTAAAAGAGTGGAATGTAAATTTCAAGATTCCTTTTCGTTGTGTAATTGACGCTCTCGTCTTAATCTAAAAAAGTGGAATGTAAATGGGCGAAGCTGCTTGGTTTGGGTCATGATGGCCAATGTCTTAATCTAAAAAAGTGGAATGTAAATGCTTGATAGCAGCTGCTAACGTTTCCGGATTGTCAGTCTTAATCTAAAAAAGTGGAATGTAAATTTTTAAACTCAACTCCTTGATACAGCACATAAAATTGTCTTAATCTAAAAAAGTGGAATGTAAATCAATTCGGCTAAGTCATCAACTGTAGCAAAAGGCTTCGTCTTAATCTAAAAAAGTGGAATGTAAATAAGTTCACACCTTTTGCAGTCTTACGTTGTTTCTTGGTCTTAATCTAAAAGAGTGGAATGTAAATACAGATACATTAGATCAGCGTAGAGAGCGGCTTATCGGTCTTAATCTAAAAGAGTGGAATGTAAATACCTTACGGACTCTCGTGTTACCCATCCGCGCCACGGTCTTAATCTAAAAGAGTGGAATGTAAATTCCTTACTATCTCATCAATATAAAAGCGGCTATCTCGGTCTTAATCTAAAAGAGTGGAATGTAAATTAAAGAGGTACATCTAATAGACCTATCCTTAGTGTTGTCTTAATCTAAAACAGTGGAATGTAAATCAGTTCAAGATGCTTACCGTAACAGGTAGAACTAGTGTCTTAATCTAAAACAGTGGAATGTAAATCCTCCTTAGAGGTGGCGTATAACGTGATATTTTTAAGTCTTAATCTAAAACAGTGGAATGTAAATCAGGTAGAAAAAGAAGTACTTACATTAGACAATGAGGTCTTAATCTAAAACAGTGGAATGTAAATTATTTATATTATATCGGTAGTAGCGCAACGTACTCGTCTTAATCTAAAACAGTGGAATGTAAATTCGCTTGATGTGACCGTAACCCTTGAAGAATTGTTGTCTTAATCTAAAACAGTGGAATGTAAATGGCGATTAATCGGACGATAAACAATTATAGGATTAAGTCTTAATCTAAAACAGTGGAATGTAAATTAGAAAATCATCGATATTACTTTCTGTGATAGTACTGTCTTAATCTAAAACAGTGGAATGTAAATAACGCTGACGAATTATGCGCAAAAAGGGACGCTACGTCTTAATCTAAAACAGTGGAATGTAAATTGCTCTTGCTTTTCTTGTCGAGACATCCAGCATTTGTCTTAATCTAAAACAGTGGAATGTAAATACATCCAACAGTCGTTCCCAAACTGGGATCATAACACGTCTTAATCTAAAACAGTGGAATGTAAATGAATCATCAGCTGGCAATAAGAAAAGAAGTCATCACGGTCTTAATCTAAAACAGTGGAATGTAAATTCGATGCAAGGCGTGTTTTATCTGAAGTAGTGAACAAGTCTTAATCTAAAACAGTGGAATGTAAATATCTGAAACGACTGAGGCATCTTATTCAACGACTCGTCTTAATCTAAAACAGTGGAATGTAAATGCGAATTGTTAACGTCTCAGAGGAGGCAATATCACAGTCTTAATCTAAAACAGTGGAATGTAAATGCGTTTTTGAATAAGCTTCTTTTTCTTTTGAAAATAGGTCTTAATCTAAAACAGTGGAATGTAAATATTGATTGATTCAAACAAAGAAGGGTTCGCAGCAGGTCTTAATCTAAAACAGTGGAATGTAAATGCTGATCCCAGTGAGGCTCCCTCATGCCCGGCTACAGTCTTAATCTAAAACAGTGGAATGTAAATTTCCTAGCTTCGCTGCATTCTCAAAGACTCCCACTGGTCTTAATCTAAAACAGTGGAATGTAAATTGCAGTAGCAAGCAAGGCAGATAGTGATGATCAGGGTCTTAATCTAAAACAGTGGAATGTAAATCTTAAAGGATCTCGCAAGAGAAAGGATTGATTAGAGTCTTAATCTAAAACAGTGGAATGTAAATACAGTTAGCACACTGGACTTGCAACAGGCAGAAGTCGTCTTAATCTAAAACAGTGGAATGTAAATGATCAAGAATATCGGAGTATCAAATAATCAAGGTGTGTCTTAATCTAAAACAGTGGAATGTAAATCTTGATTGATCGGGGTCAGTATTGTGACGAACATAGTCTTAATCTAAAACAGTGGAATGTAAATGCTTTTATTTGTTCGTAAGCTGAAAGAACGACTTTTGTCTTAATCTAAAACAGTGGAATGTAAATATTGATCTTGATTGTCTTAGTATTCGTATCAATAACGTCTTAATCTAAAACAGTGGAATGTAAATCTGGTACGACTTGCCGGCCTGTGCTGTCACTAATTCGTCTTAATCTAAAACAGTGGAATGTAAATGTCAAATACTCGTTGCCTATTGATTTTAAAGATACTGTCTTAATCTAAAACAGTGGAATGTAAATCAAAATGAATCCTTTTATGAAAAACTCATGTATTCTGTCTTAATCTAAAAGAATGGAATGTAAATTTGTAATTTCCTCCTTGTGCTGATTTTGCATCAACAGTCTTAATCTAAAAGAATGGAATGTAAATCCACCTCTGTGACTTCCCGAATAGCTCACTTTGGGTCTTAATCTAAAAGAATGGAATGTAAATAGGCATCCAATGAAGACTATCACAATCAGCTGATGGTCTTAATCTAAAAGAATGGAATGTAAATATTTAATTCTGCTTGCGAGTTTGAAAGTTGTTCCTTGTCTTAATCTAAAAGAGTGGAATGTAAATGAAGTTGGAATCTTCCCTATTCTTACAAATCCTTTTTGGTTTTAATCTAAAAGAATGGAATTCAACCACCTCCAACATATCTCTCCAAACTTCTTCATCCCCGCCACACCAACAATGCAAAGAAAAATTGCTAGCAATAATCGCCCGATCACTTATACTTTAAGTGTAGGGAGGGAAGAGCCATGATAGGAGATATTCTAAAAGCACGTAGAAAAGAATTGAATTTGACCCAGCAGCAAGTGGCCGACAAACTTCACATTTCTCGGCAGACTATTTCCAACTGGGAAAACGAGAAAAGCTTCCCTGACATTTTTATGTTGATTGAGCTGAGTCTTCTTTTTGACCTGTCACTGGATTATATGATCAAAGGAGATGAGAAGCTTATGAAGAAAATCAAAGACGATGCTACCTTGAATCCACTGATTCAGCAAGCAATATTTCTATTTATTGTTTGCCTAGCCGCTTCCGCATGGGCGGTTTTGTCTTTGCCGCGCACAGGGTTAGTAATTGAAAACGGCTTAACAGTTTTATCAGTTGATGTCTTGTTGCAACTGACGATGATTATTGCGGTTATGTGGATGATTTTCATTTACACTCGAAATTTCTATGTCCCTGCTGAAAATCGGTTAATCAAAACAATCCACAGAGTTATCCAATCCTTTTTAACCATTTCGCTGCTCATCACCATCTGCTGCTTCGTCATGACGATCCTGAACTACATGGGAATTATTGCTTTTAATTAAATAGCCCGAAACCGGAAAGAAAACAAACTTCCTTCCGGTTTTTGCGCGCTCATCGCTTCAAAGGATACACATGTCCAGTTAGATCGCCCACATTTTGACTAATCGCGTCCTTTATTCTGCCTAAAACAACTATCACTAGAGAAAAGGCACAACTCAGCAAAGAAATACCTAACGACCAATTAAAGAATTTAGGAGGAAGATACCTAAGCTCTAAACGATTATTGTCCAATTTCTGCGGAATAGTGACTACTCCAATTTCACTATAGCCAACATCTTTTTTATCCAGTACGTTTCCATTCAATCTCAGGACAGTGTCCTCGTAACCGAAAACCGGCACCTGAATTTTTTCCCGTTTTCCGCCATCCCAAGTAACGACTAAACAATCACCCTCCACACTTTTCTCAAACGAAAGTTCTTTAGCGATAATTTGTTTTTGGTAGAGCTTATACCGACTGCCGTCAAACTCACTATGCACCGGCAAATAGTCGGGAGTTGATTTTTGAATATAATGTAAGGCCAAATTTAAATCGTGGGAATAAAAGGCGTCCTTTACTTGATGGGCAGGAACATCAGCGATTGTCGTATTAATCAACGAAAAAATATACTCATCCGATTTTGCCCAATTTCCCAGCAAAACTATCTGCAAAATCACCGTTTGAGTAATCGCCAATACCACCATTGGCTTCAGCTTAAAAATTTTTAGTTTATCAAAATGATAATCGTTCAAGAGAAGAGCCAAGGCAACCAAAATCAAAACTGTCGCTGGAATAACAAAACGAAACGGAAACTGTATCAGCTGGACGATTTTGATTTTTCTTTCCAATAAAAAAGTCCAAGGAATCAGATTTGATCCCAAAATCAAAAAAAACACGCTAGTCCAAATTGTCATCTTCAAAAACGGCGACAAATTTTTCACTTTGCAGGCAACTATTAAAACTTTTACGATAATGATGAACAAGAAAAACGGGGTAAAAAGGCAATAGAAGCTGGAATAAGTCAAAGTACTCTCGGCCATGCTTTGGTTAATGAAGGGAGCAAGAATCTCATTGCCGGAATAGACTTGAAAAAGAGCGTGCCATATATTTAAAGTGAGCAGGGCAAAGCAACCAATCGCCAATCCGGTTTTCAGGACAAACTGCACTTTTTGGGCAGATCTAACAAAAGCTCGTAGATAAAAGGGAAGATAGATCATGACTAAAAAGAGAGCTGACAGAAAATGAGTTTGAAACATCAAAGCAGTATAAAATCCCAAATCTAGTTTTACATCATTTTTTTCAGTCATAGAAATAATCGGCGTCAAACAGATCGGCAAAAGGGCAGCGCCCCAGCTGCTGAAGCCTTGGCGGGTAATCCAATATTGCACCGCAAAAGTACTCAAATAAATCACTGCCATCGCAAATGCAATCTTCGTTTTTACTTTCAGCTTTTTCAGCAAAAGGTACATAGAGCAACCGGATAATATATATAGTAGGAAGTTCGATAATAGCTGATAATTGAACCATGTCTTAGCTATCAGCAGCAAACCGCCTTGAAGGTAAGCGAGGTAAGGACTATAAAGAGCGTTCACGATCCTACCAGATTGTTGGAAGCCGTACATACTGCTGAAATATTGAAAGTTTCCTTCTTCCAACTGCATCGCCGTATCATAAAAACGATTAAAATGGAAAATGGAGTCCGAGCCGACAATCATATTTCGCGATATCATTTGCGGCACCAGCAAGAACAGTGAAACGACGACTAGTCCCAACAAAGGATGATCTTCTAGGATGCTTTTTAACAGTAGACACCATTTTTTCCTCATATCAAACACCTCTTAATCAAAAATTCTCTTCACAAAGATTAACTGTTTCTCCAAGAAAATCATTTAAGATAATGAATTAGATATTAATATCGCAAAAGGAATAGCTGTGCAAATCCCAACACTCCACTAATAGCAAACAAAAAACAGCAGGAAATTGTCACTCCTGCTGTCCACTAAGTCTTAATTATGCAAACTCTCTTCTGGCACCTCAGCTAAATAATCCGCAACTGACTGAATCACCTTTTTCATTGCCTCAGTATCAAAAGGCGAGGCCAAATTGCCTAACTCGACAGTCTCCAGGAAATTCTTCGTTCCGCCAACTTTACAAATCGCCAGATAATCCTCCCAAACGTGAGGATCTTTTTCCACAATTGCCCGCTGCCAAAATTGGAAGGCACAAACTTGAGCCAAAGTGTAGTCTATATAATAGAAGGGAACTTCAAAAATATGTCCTTGCCGATACCAATAAGTGCCCCGATCCAAATCCGAGGATTGACGATAATCTCGTTCAGGACAGTATTGTTTTTCCAATTTTCGCCAACAGGCTTTGCGCTGGGCCGGCGTCCATTCAGGATGCGAGTAAACTTCTTCTTGAAAGTGATCCACCAAAGCCCCATATGGCAAAAATTGCAGGGCACTGCTCAAATGAGCAAAACGATATTTATCACTGGCGCTACCGAAAAACTGATCCATCCACGGCCAAGTCAAAAATTCCATACTCATGGAATGAATTTCCGCAGTATCCGACGTCGGAAAGACTAATTCCGGTTCCTCCACCCAACGAGAAAGATAGGTCTGAAAAGCGTGCCCCGTCTCGTGGGTCAACACATCCACATCATCAGAAGTCCCATTAAAATTGGCGAAAATAAACGGCATATGATAGCCATCGATAAATTCACAATAGCCGCCGCTTTGTTTGCCGGCCCGACTAGTTAAGTCCATCAGCTGCTGCTCTGTCAGCATGTCAAAAAAAGTACCAGTTTCTTCAGAAAGCTGATGATACATCTTCCGAGCCTTTTCTACCAATTCGCATTCTTTGCCTTGTGGTTTGGCATTGCCGTCAGGAAATACCAGAGGCAAGTCATAATAGGCTAACTCAGACAAGTTCAACCGTTCGGCTTGGCGTTTGTACAATTCTTGGTTTTTAGGTACGACTTCATCTATAATAAATTGACGAAACGCCTGAATTTGCTCGCGGTCATAGCTCCAGCGGTTCATGGCGATATCCCCATAAGCCACATAATTATCAAAACCTAGCTGCTGGGCAATAGCGGTTCTCAGCTTAACCAAATGATCAAAGATGTCATCAAAGCGTGCTTCATTTTTGGCAAAAAAACTTTGATAAATTTTTTGCGCTTTGCGACGGGTAAAGCGATCTTTGACAGTGAAGCATGCCGAAATCTCAGATAGTGTATATTTTCTTCCTTCAAAAAGCAGCTGAGCCGAAGCAATCAATTGGGTATATTTGCTAATCCATTCGTTTTCCTGCTGTTTCAGCTGAACCACTTGATCATCCAATAGCTGTATCTGATCTCTTGCTAGTAAAAACAAAGTTTCGGGAAACCGCTGCTTCAACTCTTCTTGAAAAGGCGAAGTCAGCAATGCTTGATAAAATTCATGATGGACTTGATCAAACAAAGGTTGATGCTCATCCCAATACGCATTCTCCTCAGCATAAAAGCTGTCTCTCGTGTCAACGGAATGACGAATATAGGCTAATTTTGCCATCGTATCAATGTCCGTGCGTAATGAATTTAGTTTATTAAGAGCCGCTTTCGCATTTTCGAAAGCTTCGGCTTCGATAAAATGGTTCAGTTGTTCTTTAAATGATCGGCTATAGGTCGCAAAATCCGGCCGCTCATAAGCAAATTCTTTAAATTTCATAGTCATATTTCCCACCCCTTTCTTTTATTATAACTCACTTAGGCAAGGGGAGGGGGAAAGAAAAAAAGAGCCAGACAAAAATGTCCGACTCATAAAAATAGAATTTAGCTTAATACATCATCCAGCGGCGTATAATCCATAGACAAATCATTGGCAACGGCCTCTAAAGTCATTTTCCCTTTGTAAGTATTTACTCCACGATGCAAAGCTAAGTTTGATTTCAGCAGATCTTCCAGCGGATGATTAGCTAATAGATTTGCATAGGCTAAGGTGCTGTTGCTCAAGGCATAAGTCGCCGTTTGCGGAACAGCGCCTGGCATGTTGGCCACGGCATAGTGAACCACGCCTTCTTTGACATAAGTTGGATCATCATGAGTGGTTACATGATCGACAGTTTCAAAAATACCACCTTGGTCAATCGCCACATCGACAATCACCGAAAGATCCGGCATACCAGCTACCATTTCTGTTGAAACCAATGTTGGTGCTTTGTGGCCCGGGATCAGCACGGCGCCAATCACTAAGTCAGCGGTTTTCAGCGCTTCTTGAATATTGTAGCGGTTGGATAGCATAGTTTGGACTTTATTATCAAAAACGGTATCTAATTCCTTCAAACGCGGCACACTTACATCCAGAATAGTGACATTCGCTCCAAGGCCTAATGCAATTTTCGCCGCATTCGCCCCAACAGTTCCACCACCAATGACTACCACATTTCCGCGTCGTACGCCTGGAACTCCTGCTAGGAGAATACCTTTACCGCCGTTTACCCGTTCCAAATAATTGGCGCCGATTTGGGCAGCCATTCGGCCAGCGATTTCACTCATCGGTGCTAATAACGGCAGAGTGTTGTTGGCAGGCTGAACATTTTCATAAGCGATCGCGGTAACACCGCTTTCGACTAAGGCTTCAGCTAATTCCTTATTGGCTGCTAAATGTAAATAGGTGAACAAAAGCAGGTCCTCTCTGAAGTATTTGTATTCTTCTTTCAACGGTTCTTTAACTTTCATCACCATGTCAGCAGCCCAGGCTTCTTCGGCTGTTTGAACAATAACAGCACCAGCTTCTTCATATTCTTCATCAACAATCGCCGAGCCTAGTCCAGCATTGGTTTCTACCAATACTTGATGTCCGCGACTGGTCAGGTCAAAGACCCCAGATGGCGGCAGGGCTACCCGGTTCTCGTTGTTTTTAATTTCCTTTGGGATTCCAATTTTCATAGCAATCACTCCTCGTTATAGTTTGTAAGCGTTTACTAGTCTATTGTATAAGTAGATCCGCCGAAAATCAATTAAAATGTGTTAAGAAAGTAAAAAGGTTTTGTTATTTTGCTATCTTTGTGAAGGACTGGTCAATAACTTACAATCAGTCACAGCATTAAAAAAGATAAGATTCTCTTTTAATGAAAAGTTTTCCGTTGCGAAATCTGGTTAAACTAGTGATAATAAAATAGAGCAAAGGAGTTTTTGTATGTCAAAAAAAAGTCCAACGGATATAATAAAAGAACAAATTAGTTTTATCGAAGCACGAATTACCCGTTATGAAGAGCTGCGGGACGGATCAATGCTGCGCCGGATTCTCTTTGGCGGCGGTCGGCAATCAAAGCTTGGTTTTCTTGGCTTGGTGATTGGTTTAGGTATGCTTTTTTATGCGATGTTTCATTATACAGCTGGGGCAGAGATTTTGTTAGTTGCAGTGCTGTCGATCTTGCTGTTAGGCTATTGCCTGCTGCAATTAAATTTGATCCGCAAGAAGAATAATCCTGAAAAGTTCGACCGAATGGTTTACAGTCTCACACAGGAAAAAGCCTCGATGGAAAAGGAATTGCAGCGTTTATTGGCTGCTAATAGTAATATTAAAAAGCCCTAAGAACGATGAAAGTAACTCATGCATGTGAAGTGATCACAAAAAGAAGGTAGAATGTCTCGCAAACATTCTACCTTCTTTTTGCTTTAACGCTTAGCTGACTTGCGAAGCTTTTCTTGCTCTCTTTTTCTTCTGATAAATGTCTTCCACCCAACGCTGCAGCTTGTTGAGGGTGTAAATACTTGGACATAATTCTACTGCCAGTATGGGGGTAGGGCAGTGGGGCAGGTCAAGAGTTAATGTGCAAATTACTAAATCATAGCGGCTGAAGACTGTTGCGATATCGACCGAATCTAATTGACTCATGGTGATATGTGAAATAAAATAATCACCGCGAACCGAAGAATAAATCAGCTGAGTCAACAGCTGTTCCTGCGTGGTAGAATCAGAGGCTACAATTAAGATGTTCACTGGCTCAGTTAACTGCTTCATTCCAGTTAAACATTCGGGGACTGCGGCAATAATTTGGTACACATAATTATTGATAAATTCATCTGACTCAAAGATGCGATGCTTTTGAGTAAAATTCTGAACAAGTGACCGGATGTCGTGTACACAATGAGCATGGAAGTTTTCCAGCAAGTTAATATAATCCCGTTTCCCGTCTCGCAGGACACTGATATATTCAGGTGTTTCAGCCAAAAACAGATGCTGGTTGATCAAAATAGAGGTCAAGCGATTCTTTTGTTCATCCCTTAACGGTACAACTAGCAAATCATTGAATTCCTCTACTAACTCCTGGTGCTTGCTGTAACTGTAGGCGAGGGCGTAATTACTTTCCAAGGCCTTTTTTTTCTGGGCTTCTCCCAACAAGAATAAATCGGCGTACAGCAACCAGAAGGATTCCCTCATTACATCATCAGTGTATTCCATTCCTACTTCTTCCAGTAAGGATTCCGCGAACTGATAACTGGTAATCCAATCAGGCGGTAAAAGGTGCTTTGAGCCTAAAAATCGTTTAGAGAAGAAATGTCCATGCTTCACTCGTTCTAAACTGATAAAAAACATCATGCACAAGCGATTGTACTGAGTATATGAGCATTCCAGCTGGTTATTTTTGATCATCGAACGGATCACAGCTTCCCCCCGGTCAAAAAATTCTGTCGAATAACGCAGTTCGTTCTTTTGGACCTTTTTTTCGGAGAAAAGCAAAAAGAAGAGCTGGCGTATATTTTTTTCATTACCAGCAATTCGAAAGGGCCGGCGATGGATCGTTAGTTGCCACTTTTTTAAAACGTCCATCAAAATTGTCATATGCTTTTGGACAGATGAGAGGCTGCAATACAGGTCAGCAGAAATTTCCTGTAACGTCTCATACTCTTCAAAAAAGATCAGTTCTAATATTTTAAAGGGCAGGGAGTCGCGTATCATGGTTGAGAACAAAGCATCAATCGTCGCATTATCCGCCACTTCCAAGGAGTACAAGCCGTTTTCCCGGGATATTTCATAATACTCCATGGTACTGTTGATGGATCGAATATCTGATATTAATATCGGAACTGTACAGTCTACAATTTGTCTCAACTGATCGCCGGTCATGGGGTACTTGGCATAGTATAACGTTTCAATTAACAAAAGCTTACGCTGATTATCACGTTTAAGAAGACAACGCAGGTTCATGGTTCATTTCCTTTCTCTCAGTTGGCAGGGCATCAAATTCGTCAAAAAATATTTGAATCGCAGCGACATCCTGGGGTGTCGGATAGGAATTTACAGCAATCACAGGACAAGAACTATCAAGCTCAAGCATAGTAACATCGGTAATAATCAAGTCGTATTTTTTAGTTGTTTGATTCAAATCCCGTTGATTAATGTAAGGGAAACTAAAAAAGCTGAAGTGTAACGGGGCGTGAACCAAAGACGTCAACATCGAACGCCAGAAGCGTTCTTGGTTTGCCGAAGCATCTGATATCAATAAAACACGTATCGGCTGCTCCATTTCAGTCAGTCTTTCCAATAAGCCGTCAATCGAGATAATTAAGCTGGAAAGATACAGCTCGATCTGTTCTTCTGAATAGAGCAAATAATTTGTTTTAAGAAAAGTATGGATGATCCTGCTTAAACGGTTTATTGCCCGTGAATAGCTCTTTTTAAGCAGCTTCAATGCATATTTTTGAGGCTTTGCCAAGATCGTTATTCCTTCTTCATTTGGGTAATAAACTAAAACATCATTACCCAAATGTCGCAAGCCCTCTTGGATTTCAGTATCCGTTAAGGTGTTGCCTAAAGCTAAGTTAATCGATTTCATCAGTTGTGTATGTAGGTCGTAAAAGTCAGCCAGTTTGTAATTGGTTGTTCGCTGATGAAATTGTTGTTTACAAGTTAAGACTAAGTTATCAGAAAAAAGTGGCCATAATGCCTCCATGATCAAATCTGGGCTATAGTTCAAACGGCATTCAAGCAGCAGTTGGTTCACCAGATCTGAATGTTCAGCTTTTTCAGGCAGCCTGAAAAAGTGATCATGGGGAAGCGGCTCGTCTAAACAATAATTCAATTTTCTGCGGTGCAGGCAGATCAGAAAGCTGTGCATCAAATAAAAATGAGTATGCATACTGTTGCCCACCTGATTTTCCGATAAAAAAGCCCGAATGTATCGATCGATTAGCTCCACCAGCTTTTCGGAAAAACCATAGTCTTGCAATGGAAATCGCCGCTCTTTGAAAAAAAGATAATAAAAATAGCGAATCATTACCTCATCGCCTTCGATACGAAGCGGCCGATACCTCAAGTGAATATTCCAAACAGGAAGTGTGTTTTCAATAAACTTCAAGTTCCGCTGGACATTTGCGAGACTGCAACCAAAATGATCAGCGAGTTTGGCGATTTTTTCTTGCCGTTGAAAAAACAATTGCTCAATCAGCCGATATTCTATTGAAGTAGAAAGAATGTAAGAATAGACTGAATCAATGGTAGTGGAAGATTCAAATTTTAAAAAGTACAAGCTTTTAAACTTCAAAATAGTAATGGGTAATTTTTTTTCATTCAATTCTTTGATATCTTTAAGCAAGACGGGCAAAGAGCAGTTTCCTACATCCATTAATTGCTCATTCGTCAATGCATTTTCAGAATAGTATAGGGCTTCTACTAGACGAAGCCTGCGAAGTGTTTCTTGTTTTGTTAATTGTCTTAAGTCCATGTCCCCACCCTCTAATTTGCATTCATGTATGATTTGTCTAAAACAACAAAAGCAATATATATACTATGAAAATCTTCACCTTTAATCATTTACCAATAGGCAGATGATAATCATTATAAAGAAAAAGTTGTAATAGAATTCAAAAAACGACAGGCTTAAAAAAATCTTAGGAATAATTATTTTATTTTTGTTTTCAGATTAAAAAAAAAAGAAAAGCGCCAAAAAAAATTCGGGAAAACGAGAGATAACAGTTGCCTTTCTGGTCAATAACGAATAGAATTATGATTGGAATAACTAAAAGAATGATGGAGGCTATACCTATGATGAACAAGCAAAGCTTAGTAGAAAAAGTAGCAGAAAAAACTGGATTGACGAAAAAGGACGCAACTGCAGCAGTTGACACTTTATTCGACAGCATTCAAGATGCATTGAAAGACGGCGAAAAGGTTCAAATCATCGGCTTCGGTAACTTTGAAGTACGTGAACGCGCTGCCCGTAAAGGCCGCAACCCTCAAACTGGTGAAGAAATTACTATCGCTGCAAGCAAATCACCAGCTTTC
Source organism: Candidatus Enterococcus moelleringii (assembly GCF_017377575.1). Lineage (GTDB taxonomy): Bacteria > Bacillota > Bacilli > Lactobacillales > Enterococcaceae > Enterococcus_A > Enterococcus_A moelleringii. Next base: position 90,953 of record NZ_JAFREM010000001.1, on the reverse strand, counting down.
AAAGCCGGCAAACAGTTAAAAGACGCAGTCAAATAAGCATGCTAAGCTGTCCGTAATGGGCAGCTTTTTTCTTTGTTTAGAAAAATTTATCTCTGCTGTAATGTACAGCGTAAAAAAAGTCTAAATAAATACCAAACGTTATTTATTAGGCGGTCAAATAAAAAAATCTTAAGACACTCGCTTGTTTTTTAAAAGAGCTTGTGTCTTTTTTTGCGCAGGAGTATAGTAATGATCGATATTAGTACAGGAGGTTAAGGGATGCTGACGTTTATTCCCCATTCGATCTTACAAATGAGTACGATCTTTCTTTCAATAATTGTAGAGGCGGTTCCGTTTGTTTTACTGGGCTGCATTATTTCAGGAGCCCTGCAGGTTTACTTAACAGCGGAGCGTGTCCAGCGCATCCTGCCGAAAAACAAATTTCTCGCCATTTTAGTTGGTTCAGGCTTGGGGTTTTTCTTTCCCTCCTGTGAATGTGGGATTGTACCAATTGTTACCCAGTTTATGAAAAAGGGGGTACCGGAGTATACCGCCTTTGCTTTTATGGTGACGGCTCCGATTATAAATCCGATTGTACTGTTTGCGACCTTTGTTGCCCTGGGTAACAGTGCTCGCTTTGCGTTGCTGCGGGTGGGAGGGAGCCTACTGGTAGCTTTAGTCATCGGTTCGTGGATTGCTTACTTTAACAAGCTGCCGATTTTAAAGGAAGAGCTGGTGGAAGCAGGTCATCACCATCATGAACATTCTTCGCATCCAAAAAAAGGTGGACGTGTTTTTGAAGTATTAGCCCATGCCATCGATGAATTCTTTGATACCGGGCGCTATTTGATTATTGGCGGCCTGATTGCAGCCAGCATGCAGGTTTATTTACCAACTCAGGTACTGCTGCAGCTGACTTCATCACGATTGGTATCCATTTTAGTGATGCTGGTATTGGCATTCACTATGTCGCTGTGTTCAGAGGCAGATGCCTTTGTGGGTTCTTCGTTGCTGTCGTTGTTTGGCGTCAATTCAGTAGTGGCCTTTTTAGTTTTCGGTCCGATGGTGGATATCAAAAATTTGATGATGATGAAACGAGTCTTTCACGGCAAATTCATTTTGCAGCTGATGGCGATTATCACAGTGGTTGTCGCCTGTTACGCATATTTGATTTAGGAGGTAGCATATGTTCCGCTTTTTAATTTTATCCGGCTATTTCGAATGGATGATGTATTTGCAGGTATCAGGCAAGCTGAACCAATATATCAATGTCCACTACATTTATCTAGTTTATTTGACGATGGCCTTGTCTTTGCTGCTGTCCTTGGTCCAATTAAAGCTTTGGGTGGAAAAAAGTGAAGGAAAAGAAAACGATCACCATCATCATGGTCACGAACACGGGTTGACGAAACGTTCCCAGAAACTGGCGGCATATCTGCTGCTAAGTCTGCCGTTGATCGCCGGCACACTCTTTCCGACGATTAGCTTAGACACGACGATTGTTGAGGCAAAAGGTTTCAGTTTTCCGGTAAGTAAAGAATCGGTAGGGGATCCTGAGATGAATACCCAATATTTGAAGCCGGACACCAGCATTTATTACAATAAAGATGATTACGATAAGCAGATGGATGAATTACTGGCTAAATACCAGGAAAATGATGTACTGCAGGTCATCGATGAGAACTATCTGGAAGTGATGGAGCTGATTTACAACTACCCCAATACTTTTGTAGGTAAAAAGCTTTCTTATGATGGGTTTGATTACCAGACCACAAAGGACCAAACCTATAATTTTCTGTTCCGCTTTGGCATTATCCACTGTGTTGCCGACTCAGGTGTGTTCGGCTTGATGATGCGGCTGCCGGAAAATGCACAGGTGACTAACAATCAATGGCTGCATGTAGAAGGAACGATTGAATTGGATTACTTCGAACCCTTCAAACGACAGCTGCCAGCACTAGCGGTTGAAAAGATCCAACCGATTGAAACACCGAAGAACCAGTATGTTTACCGGTCATTTTAAGCAAAAAAGACGCCAATCTCGGCGTCTTTTTTTATAGCAGATAAGTTCGGTCAAAAATGATTGACATGGTTGCTGGCGTATTTTCTTGAATATAATTATGAGTAATTAATTCGCCTAATTCATCATTGGACAATTTCAATCCTTCTGGAACGACTAGATCAAAGTAAATCACTTCTGGCTCGATGGTAGAATCAATCCGCAAATCGTGAAAACGCAGCTGAGGGTGGATATCCCGCAGGATTTGCTTCAGTTTTGGTGCGACTCGCTGAAAATCTGGATCATCCAACGGATAAGGATCCACGTGGCAAACCAAGTCCACACCAGTATTTGTTTTCACTTCCTGTTCGATCGTATCAATCACATCATGGGCATGAATCAGGCTCCAATCCTGATCTACTTCAATATGAACGGAGGCAAATACGCTATTGGGCCCGTAGCTGTGAATCAACAAGTCATGATAACCGATAATATCCGGAAACTTATCCAAATGGGCTCGAATTTCACCAATTTCATCCTCGGGTGCCCGTACACCCATCAACTCGTCGATAAATTCTTTGATCATCTTCACTCCGGTATAAATAATGTATAAAGCAATTAGAAAACCAATGTAGCCGTCAATTCGCCAGCCGGTTAACCATTCAATAATCGCTGAAAACAAAACGGCAATGGTGGTGTAGACATCGTTGAAGCTGTCTTGGGCGGTAGCCTGGAGCGTATTTGATTGGATTTTTTTACCTAAGCTGCGGTAAATACCGCCCTGAACGACCTTCATCAAAATAGAGAGAACCAAAACGATATATACAATAGAAGAAAGCTGCACGCTGGCAGGATTGAAAATTTTGATAAGTGAGCTGTCTAAAAAGCGAATCCCTACATAGGTGACCAAGATTGAAATCACAAAGCCGCTGACATATTCGAAACGTTCGTGTCCGTAGGGATGATCCTTATCGGCCGGTTTTCCGGCGATTTTGAAACCGGCTAAGGTAATAAACGAAGAGGCGGTGTCTGATAGATTGTTCATGGCGTCTGCGGTGATGGAGACACTTCCGGAAAGTGTTCCGATAAACAGCTTAGCAGCAAAGAGCAGAAAGTTAGACAAAAGCCCCATGATCCCCGCTAGAATTCCCACTGCTGTCCGTTCACTGCTTCTAAAAAGTTTCTGTATTTTATTAATTAAATGTGTCATAGATTGTACATCCTTTATTTGGCATTAGTTGCTAGTATAGCGCAAATAAAAGTCAGAAAAAAGCATTAAGGCGAGCCTAAATGATAAAAAATCGATTTAAGGTATACTTTAAACAATTGAGGTTTACCTTTAAGGTGGTCTATATTATGAGAATTTACACTTTTTTGCATTGTAGCAGGACATCTCAGCTGAGTTTCTTTATAATAGGTGTAAGGGAATACAAATGTTTAGGACGCAAGTCCAACTTTGGGCAACAAAGCAAGAGTCAAAAATCCATCTAAAATATGTCTTTGTAAGTTAGCCAGATGGTATGTGTGGAGAAAGCGAATTAATTTTTCTACAGGAAAAATCACATTAAAATTAGCGGGAGGAAGAAAAGTATGGATCATCAAGCAGAAGACACAGATATTTTATTATGGGACATTGAAAACGGGGATGTAATTACCGCATTGGAGGATTTTATCGAAGACTGGAAAGCATCGCAAAACAGCGATTTAAAGGAATACTTGCGCAGCTATACCATCTACTTTAAGAGCGATGATGCTACTAAAGAAGCCATCCGTCTAGTTTTAGGCTATGCCAAAGAACTAATGGACGGTCAGCGGGAAAACGTTGATTTTTACGAAAATAAAATTTGGACGCTGTCAAATGGCCAACGGGTGAGAATGGCCCATTATTACGAGCGTTCCAGTGCTGAGCTGATGAAGGGAATTATTTCTAGAAGGAATTAACAACAATAATGAGGAGTTAATTGAGAATAAGGTGAAAGTTTGGTGAGGTATCCTTTAGACATCTAAAATAGTTCATGTTATAATAAAGATAAAAATTATTTTTGATGACTAATAGAAGCGAGGGATAGATATTGCAGTATAAAAAGCTAACAACTTTATTGACTTTAGGGGTACTTATTGCGCCTACCGTTCTGTCAACCCAACAAGTTATGGCAGCAGAAACACAGGAATCTACCGTTCAGTCATCTGAGCAGACTACGGATTCTTCCACTGTGCCAGCACCGGAACCAGCACCGCAACCGGAGCCAACGCCAGAACCAATACCAGAACCAGAACCGACGCCTGAACCAACACCGGAGCCGGAGCCGGAACCGGAACCTGAAATTAAAACATACAGCTTGTTTGTTGCGGGAAATCCGTTAACGCAAGCCGTCTATACTGATAGTGCTGGCAACCAGCTTCATTTTGATCGTATTTCTGAGATTGAAAAAGATGGCTTGGTAAAATACACAGTCAGCTTGAAGGACAACAATAAAACAAGAATTAAAGAAGTAAAAATTGTGAATCGTGCTACCGGTGAGGTTATCAAAAGCAGCAACCTAGCAACCGATTCATTTAATATGCCGGAAGCTGATGTTGAGGTTCAACTGATAGTTGAAGCAAAACCTGCTCCGGAAAAACCGACGGAAGACCAAGGCAGTGGGCAGCAAACTGATGATAAAACGCCATCAAACGATAGTGATAATACGTCAGAGTCGACACCTGCTCCAGCACCTGCAACACCTGAGCAGCCAAGACAGCCTGATCCTGAGAGCAGTGATGTGCGGATACCTTCCAACGAAACTGCACCAATTATTGGTAACGATGTGCAAAATGCAATTGTTCAAGAGGCGTATCGCCATCTAGGCAAGCCTTATGTTTGGGGTGCCAAAGGTCCGAACGCGTTTGACTGTTCCGGATTAGCTTATGCAGTGTACGCAGCCGCTACTGGTCATTACATTGGTGGATGGACTGGCGATCAGCAATATTCTGGTACCCAAATTCCTGTTAGTGATGCGCAACCAGGGGATTTATTATTCTGGGGAGCACCAACTAGTGTGACCACTCACGTAGCGATTTATATCGGCAACGGCCAATATATTCATGCGCCGCAGCCAGGTGATGTAGTTAAAATCGGCAGTCTTAGCGGCTTTATGCCAACCTTTGCGGTACGAGTGAACATTGCCGGCTTGCCACAAGCGACCTCTTCTTTAGCGAATGCTTTTGGGGAATACAGCAGTGATCAGCCGTTTGTTTTCAACAAAAACCAAACCACTGACCAATTTATCGAAAAAATTGGCGAAATGTCCAGAGAAGTCGGTCAAAAGAACGGCATTTACTCTTCTGTTATGCTGGCACAGGCGATTTTGGAAAGCGGCTCAGGCAACAGTGCCTTGGCTTCTGAACCAAACTTCAACCTTTTCGGCATTAAGGGTAAATATCAGGATACCAGTGTATCCTTCCGTACCTTGGAACAGGATGCAGTCGGCAGCAGTTTCCAAATTACCGCTGAATTCCGTAAATATCCGTCTTACAAAGAATCATTAGAGGATTACGCGAAATTAATCAAAGAAGGGATTTCGGGTAATGAGGATTTCTACAAGCCAACTTGGAAATCTGAAACAGAATCTTATAAAGATGCGACGGAACATTTGCAAGGCCGTTATGCGACCGATAAACGCTACGCTGAAAAATTAAATGCGATTATCGAAGCCTATGATCTGACGGAATACGACCAAGCCAAGGAAAACGATCGGCCAGAATTAACTGATTTGAAAACTGGCTTTACGATTGGTGATACATTAAGAACCAAGCTGATTACATCTCTAAGCTTCAATTCAGAGGTTCCTGACGCGATTTCAACTAAATACTTCGTTGATTTGTTCAGAGGAGACAGCTTGATTGCTCTAGCAGCCACCTCAGTTCGTACAAAGGATCAAGTCAAGCAGACTAATCAAGAAGCTTCACCGCTTCATATTGCGTTAAGTAAAAGTATAGTGGCAGTCTTGCCGCCAATTCAATAAAATGCAAAGAACCTCAACACGCTAATAAAGGTGTTGAGGTTCTATTTGCTGAGAAGATTTAGCAGTTGTAACCAAAAAGTAAAATGAACAAAATTAGGTATAGGATCACTAATTCTACTACGATGCCTACTAGAAGGAAAGACAGTTGTATTACTCGTCTTCCTGCGAAGGATTTAACTGCTCCCTTCATTATGAAAAATCCTGCTGCTGCTAAAGCAATCAATGAAAAAACAAAAATCATCCTAGTAGTACCAAAAAATTCGAACATAAGAATCACCTTTCAATGCTATGGGAATGAGGCGATGGACAATTAGTTAACGGTATATTTTTCAAAGGAAAGATTAGTTTCCATATCCGGGGTGTTGACGATAGTGTCCTTAACCGGGCAGGTGCGCTCAATGAAGGCAATAAAGTCATCAATTTCTTCTTGCGTGTTTTCAGCGACAATCGTATAGTTCGTAGTGATTTTTGAGAATCCCACCTTTATATCGGGCTGGCCTTTCAGACGATCGGAGTCGATTTCCCCTAGAATTTCTACCTTCATCGATTTCAGCTGGATTTTATGGGGCTGATAGAAGAAGCGGGCCACCATCATCTTGCAGGCGCCTAAAGAACAAAGCAAGGCTTCCAGTGGATTCATCGCCTGATTGGTACCGCCAACATTTTCCGGTTCGTCGATTAAAAATTCAAACCCTCGTGCTGAGCATTTCAGCTGTAATCCGCCTAAAGATTCTACCTCTGCTTTTAAGATTTGTTTGACCATACCATTTCCTCCTGACTCGTTTTCTTAATGATAACCCTTTTATTAATTTGTTAAAAGACCTACATGATAAAAGATTAATGAAAAACATGTTGAAAACATGATGCAAATCATGTATTATATGTTCAGTTATGGCCCTAGTATAGGAGAAGGAAGGAAACAAATGAAAACAAATCTAACAATGGAAATAGATGAGGATACGATGGAAAATTCAAAAAATAATGCAACAACTCAACCAGCTGTGAAATATTTCCCATTAATGAGTCAATTAGACAAGTCAATCAAGAAGAAAAAAGAATTATTTGAGGGCAGCCTGCCTCGTTATGCCGTCCGTTCAATGTTGGCTTGCTTGTTCTTAGCTTTAGGAACAGCGATTGCCTTTTACATTGCGATTCGTACGCAGCAAGCCATCCCAGGTTTGGAAAAAATGAGCTATGCCTTTATGTTCAGCTGGTCATTGGTAATGATCATCTTTATGAACGCGGAGCTTGGCACTTCTAACATGCTGTATATGACTGTCGGTGTTTACCGCAAAAAGGTTTCATTAAGCTTTGCAGCAAAATTATTATTCACGTGTATCTTTTTCAACTTAATCGGCGGCGTTCTTTGCGGCTACTTGTTGTCACTAACTGCACCTTTTGGTCACTTAGAACCAGGCAACTATATGTTTACCGGGATTGCTGATAAATTAAGTAAATCAACGCTTCAAATTTTGGTTGAAGGTATGTTCGCCAATATCGTTGTTAACATTGCCGTTTTAGCCAGCATGCGTATGAAGGATGATGCAGCTAAAATTATGGCAATTATTTTCATCATTTTCATCTTTGCTTTCTTAGGATTTGAGCACGTTATTGCTAACTTCCCAGCATTTTCACTTGCTTACTTTGCTTCTCATGGAACCATTGAAGGCATGAATGCAGCCAGTGTTTTACACAACCTGTTCTTCACGTTGATCGGCAACTTTGTCGGCGGCGGATTAGTGATGGGTCTAGGTTACGCTTGGCTAAATAAAACAGACACTTCATATGTCGACTAAACACTGCTTACGCGGTGTTTTTTCTTTGCCTTTTTTTGGAACATTGGGTAAAGATTCGTTGCTGGATTAAGAAATTCTTGCAGTAGGTTCGGTGTTGTGTTTAACTGGTAAATGGAAGAAACTTTTAAGATGCAGATGCATTAGGAGGAAAATATGTCAGTAAAATTAGTTGCCATTGATATGGACGGAACCTTATTAAATGAACGGGGCGAGCTTTCGCCAGCCGTTGTAGAAAGTGTTAAAAAAGCCCGGAAAACTGGCGCGTACATTGTCATTTGTACTGGTCGGCCTTTATCAGGGGCGTTGGAACAATTAGATACCTTGGATTTATTATCTGCAGATGACTATGTCATTTCTTATAATGGTAGTTTAGTGTTAAACACCAACACTTGGGATGTCGTATCTCAACATGGGTTAACCCGAGACGATTATTTGTATTTTGACATGCTGGCACGTAAAATCGGTGTGCACATTCATACTGTCGATCGTGATGCAATTTATACCTCGAATCGTGATATCAGCCGTTACTCAGTCAATGAAGCACACATGGTAAATCTGCCATTGAAATATCGGACACCAGAAGAAATCGCTGATGAAGTGTCAGCAGTAAAATTAATGATGATTGATGAGCCGGAAATTTTAAAAGCTGCTATCGAAAAAATTCCGAAGCATTTATTTGAAGAGTATACCTTGGTAACCAGCTCTCCGTATTATTTGGAAATTTTAAACAAAGATGCCAGCAAAGGTTCAGCGGTAAAAGAATTGGCAGATCATTTAGGTATCAAGCAAGAAGAAGTAATGGCTATTGGCGATGCAGAAAATGATTTGTCTATGTTAAAATACGCCGGTGTATCGGTAGCAATGGGCAATGGCACACCTGAAGTCAAAGCAGTGGCTAAATACGAAGTTGCTTCCAACGCAGAAGACGGCGTAAAAGAAGCATTGGAACGTTGGGTAATGCAATAATTTTGTGAGCAGATTGTTTTGGTCTCCTTTTTTCTCGCGTTATAATTCAGAAGAAGAGGAGGAGATAACTATGAAACTTACAATTCGTGATCAAGCAGTGGATGCATTAACCAACAAACTCGATTCTAATAGCGGGTTTATCCTGGCTTTAAACGATGGCTCTAACCAATTTTCAACTGTGGGCGGTTCTTGTGCGGTAGGGGATAAGTTCCAAATTATTCCAGCCGACGAACCAACCGGACAATTCCAAGAAAAATTAGAAAACGATCAGTTTAACGTCTACATTTCTGATGAAGAAAAAGTTTTCTTAGGCAACGAGGTCGTTATCGACTTCAACGAACGCCTGAGCACATTCTCCTTGAAGAATGAAAGCGGCACGTTAGATCCAAATATTTTATTAAAGAAATAGCTAGTTGAAGCAATCCTGAATTCAGGGTTGCTTTTTTGCCAGTCTTGCTTTTCGCAGTTATATAAATGCAGAAAGAAATGAATAGACTACAACAAATAAAACACTTGAGCAGTTTAGCAAGATGGTGTGCGTACGAGAATAGGAATGATTTTTCTCGGTTTTTAGAAAAATCAATTCCTTAGCCCGAGCTAGCGTGTTATTCTAATCAAAAAGGAGCTGATTCAATGTCAACGATCAATGAAAAACTAACCTTCAAACGCGGGTTAACATTAAAGAACCGAATCATGATGGCACCGATGACTACCAAAATGAGCTTTTATGATGGAGTAGTCACTCAAGATGAGATTGACTATTACAGCATGCGAGCTGGAGAAATTGGCGCAGTGATTACTGGAGCAGCCAATGTTCAACCAGACGGCAAAGGCTGGGAAGGGGAATTAGGTGTTTACGACGACAAATTCATTCCTGGTTTAGCCAAATTAGCAGCCGGGATTAAGAAAAACGGTACCAAGGCGATTTTACAGATTTTCCATGGCGGCCGGATGACTAACAGTCAGGTGCTGCGGGGTACTCAGCCGGTATCGGCTAGTGCAGTGGCAGCGGAACGGCCAGATGCGGAAACTCCGCGAGCGTTGGAAAGTGAAGAAATTGTTGCCTTAATCAGCAATTTCAAAGCGGCAACCAAACGAGCGATTGCTGCTGGTTTTGATGGCGTGGAATTGCATGGCGCTAATACGTATTTGCTTCAGCAGTTTTTCTCTCCTCATTCCAATCGCCGGGAAGATGAGTGGGGCGGCAGTTTGGAGAAACGTTTTCGCTTCATTAAAGAAGTGGTTCAAGCGGTGACTTCGGCGGTGGATGAATCAGGCGTGGAGAATTTTATTGTCGGCTATCGTTTTTCACCAGAAGAATACGAAAATCCAGGGATTCGTTTTGCGGATACGCTGTATTTAGTGGGTCAGTTGGCCGAAATGGGGCTGGATTATTTGCACATTTCCTTGAATCAAGCCGATAAAGTATCGGTGAGCGAAGACTACCAGGAAAAATCCATGATGGCTTATGTCTACGAAAAGATTAATGGGCGTTTGCCGTTGATCGGTGTCGGGGACGTTCGGGTAGGAAAAGATGCGGAAGCTATCTTGGCTCAAGCAGATGCAGTAGCGTTGGGTAAAGCCTTGCTGCTGGACCCTAACTGGCTGCCAAAAGTATTGAATGGTCAAGAGAATTTGATTCGCCAAGAGCTTTCTCGTTTTGATTGTGAGGAGCTGCGAATCAGCAATGGTGTCTGGGGTTTCTTGGAAAGTATGATGCCTGAGCGTTTGTATTAAAAAAAGCTGAATATTTTATCATAAAACACTTGACTCTTCTCATAAACAGGCGTATTCTATTAAAAAATAGATGTCATACAAAAGAGTAGTAACATGATTTTTTCTTTTCAGAGAGCTGATGGGGCTGTGAATCAGTAAGGGAAATGATGCGAATGGACTTTTGGACTGAGGCTTTGAACCTAAGTAGGAGCTTCCGGGCACTCCCGTTATAGAGAAAGGCTGTTGATAGACAGCTGATAGAGACATGCTTTTTAAGCATATATTGAGGTGGCACCGTGGAATAACCGCCCTCAAGTTGGACACCAGTCCGACTTGGGGGCTTTTTTTATTGAATGAAATCAGAAACAAGAGAAGTAGTCAGGGCAAGAAAAAATTACAGAAAGCTTCTAGTGATGAGAATGAAGCATTTTTCACCTGATGAATGGACTTGTTGGAGCATCCTTGAATCATAGTAGGGGATGACGGGCACTCCCGTTATAGAGGAAGATTGTTGATAGACAATCGATGGAGAGATGCTTTTTATAAAGCATACATTGAGGTGGTACCGTGCATAATGCGCCCTCAAGCTGGACACGAGTCTGGCTTGGGGGCTTTTTTCTTTGGAAAGGATGAACATAATGAAAATTTTAAAAAAATTGAGCGCTGATTGTGTCACACCGGTTTCGTTGTATTTTCGCTTAACTGGCGAGTCGAAATGCTTATTGGAAAGTATTCCGCGGGATTCAGAGACGAATCGTTACTCGTTAATCGCTTTTAATCCGGTTCATCATATTCAGTTTTTGGACAATGAGTTTTATTTTGACGATACCCATTATGCTTGTGCCGATCCATTGAAGGAGTTAGAGCGGTATGTGTTGAAGGATGAACCAATGGAGGGACTTCCATTTGAAGGTGGAGCGATTGGCTATGTCGGTTATGACATTGCGGCTTTATATGAAGACCTTGGAACGATTCCTGAGGATGCACTAGGGTTGCCGGATATGCAGTTTTACTTATTTGAAACTTTCGTGATTTATGATCATCAGCAGCAAACCTTAAATATTGTGGCCAGCGATCTTTACAGTCAGTGCGGCGAAGAAGTTTTAAAAGAGCGGGTGGCAAAAATCGAAGCGGAAATCTTCACGTTGCAGAAGGAAGAAAATCAGCCGCTGGAGCCGATCAAGCTGAGCTTCACCAGCAACTTTACGCAAGCGGAATATGAAGCAGTGGTGGAACAAGCCAAGCAATACATTCGCGAAGGAGATTTATTCCAAGTCGTTCCTTCCCAACGATTGAGTGCTGATTTTCCAGTTGAGCCGTTTCATTACTATCGCCATTTGCGAGTGACGAATCCATCGGCTTACTTGTACTACCTGCCTTTTCCTGAGGTAACAGTGATCGGCAGCTCGCCGGAAAGTCTGGTGCGGGTGAAGGGTGACACGGTGACAACTAATCCAATTGCCGGCACACGACGCCGGGGCTTAAATGAAATTGAAGATGACGGTTTGGCTGAAGAGCTGTTAACCGATGAAAAAGAAATCGCAGAGCATCAGATGTTAATCGACCTTGGTCGAAATGATATCGGCAAGGTTTCAGAAATCGGCAGTGTGCATGTTCCATTGTTCATGACAATTGAGCGTTATCGGTTCGTAATGCATATTGTTTCCTTAGTAGAAGGCAAGCTGCGGAAGGATCAAACCGCGATGGATGCCCTGAAAGCAACATTACCGGCGGGAACCGTCAGCGGAGCACCGAAGATTCGGGCGATGACCCGGATTTACGAATGGGAGCCGGTCAAGCGTTCCATCTATGCCGGAGCAGTTGGCTATCTATCCTGTGACAACCAAGCGGATTTCGCCATTGCCATCCGTACCATGGTGGTCAAGGACAAAAAAGCCCACGTACAAGCCGGTGGCGGAGTGGTTTATGATTCTGATCCCACCAGCGAATACTTAGAAACCATGCAGAAAGCCAAAGCATTATTGGAGGTAGGAAAATGATCTTATTAATTGATAATTATGATTCCTTTACGTATAACCTGGTTCACCAATTCGGCAGTGAGGATGATTTAGTCGTTGTACGCAATGACGCGCCAGAATTATTCCAGCTAGCTGAAGAGGCTGACGGAATTGTCCTTTCGCCGGGACCAGGCAAACCAGCCGATGCGGGTTTGATGGAAGAAGTCATTCGCCGCTTTTATCGCGACAAACCGATTTTAGGCATTTGCTTAGGGCACCAAGCCATCGGCGAAGTTTTCGGCGGCAAAGTGGTTTTGGCTCCAACGATTATGCACGGTAAACAGTCCACGATTTTCTTTAAAGCAAAAGGATGCTTCAAAGAAATTCAGACGCCGCTGCAGGTGATGCGTTATCACTCATTGATGATTGAAAAAGAAAGTTTTCCAGAAGCATTGGAAATTGTCGCTGAATGCGACGGCTGTATCATGGCTGTTCAACATAAAAAGTATCCGGTCTACGGATTGCAGTTCCACCCCGAATCAATCGGCACCGAAAAGGGCCAGCAATTGATCGATCAATTTATTAAGGAAGTAGGGAATACACATGCAACCATTATTTGAAAAAGTCTATCAAGGTCAAAATTTAACGACCAATGAAATGATCCAAATTTCCAGCAATATATTTGAAGGTAAATTAAGCGATACGCAAATTAGTGCGTTACTAATCGCTCTGAAATTAAAAGGAGTAACTTCTGAAGAATTAACCGGCTTAGCGACGATTATGCAGGGGAAAGCGGAAAAGATGCTGACGCCGCCAAAAGGTGTAATGGATAATTGCGGAACTGGCGGAGATCATTCTAACAGCTTCAACATTAGTACCACAGCTGCTTTCGTTTTAGCCGGTGGCGGGATACCGATGGCGAAACATGGCAATCGCAGTGTTTCCAGTCGTTCCGGCAGTGCTGATGTTTTAGAAAGCTTAGGTATCAGCTTAACGGTTTCACCGGAAAAAATTGATTACTTACTGCGGGAAGTGGGGATTGCCTTCTTATTCTCACCAGCGATGCATCCGGCGATGAAATACGTGATGGGCATCCGCCGCGACTTGGCAACACCAACAATTTTCAACCTGATCGGGCCAATCATTAATCCTTACCGTTTAGACAATCAATTGATGGGCACCTTTGCTGGCGATTCTATCAGCGAAACCGCTGAAACGTTAGGCAAAATGGGACGGAAAAAAGCGATTGTGGTTCACGGAGCCCACGGGATGGACGAAGCCAACTTGGCAGGTACTACTAATTGTGCGGTTTATCAAGATGGCAAAGTTTCGAATTTCTCCTTCACGCCAGAAGAATATGGCTTTGAGCGTGCGCCTTTATCAGCAATCGTCGGCGGCGAAGCGCAACAGAACCGGGATATTTTATTATCAGTTCTGCAAAATGAAGCATCCGTTTATTACGACACAGTTTTATTGAATGCCGGTTTAGGATTTTTGGCCAGCGGCAAGGCTGCATCCTTAGAAGCAGGAATTATGGAAGCAAAACAATCATTAAAATCAGGGGCAGCCATGGATTGCCTGCAAAAATTAATTCGTGAACAAAGGGCGGTGGCATAGTGGATTTTCTAGCAACGATTTTAGAGAAAAAAGCCGAAGAGGTAGCACAGCTGCCAGAAGTCGAAGTGGAAAACGAGACTAGTCGACCTTCCTTTTATCAAACAGTTAAGAATGCACCGGAAAACATCCATTTAATCGGTGAAATCAAGCGGGCTTCTCCATCAAAAGGCGATATTCGCACCGACGTAGATATATTAGCCCAAGCAAAAACTTATGAAGCCAGCGGAGTCACGGCAATTTCAGTTCTAACCGACGAAGTGTTCTTCAAAGGAACGATCGATGATTTGCAGGCCGTGTGTCAGGTGGTCAAGCTGCCCGTCTTATGCAAGGATTTTATCATTGATGAACGCCAGCTGGTTCGAGCGAAAAATGCCGGCGCCAGTATAGTTTTGTTGATTGTGGCGGCTTTGACGGAGGAGCGTTTAGCTGAGCTGTATCAAGCGGCTAAAAAAATCGGCTTGGAAGTTTTAGTAGAAACCCACAACCAACAGGAGTTGGACGTGGCTCACCGCATTGGAGCAAAAATTATTGGCGTGAATAATCGAGACTTAACAACATTTGAGGTTACGATCGCTACTAGCGAAGCGTTGGCTCAGCCAGCCAATGATCGTGTGTACATCAGTGAATCAGGATTTAAAACGGTCGAAGATGTTCAACGGATCGCCAAAGATTATCAAGCAGTGTTAGTGGGAGAAACCTTAATGCGGGCAGATAATTTAGCAGAAACCATTAAGGAACTGCGGGTGAAACGGTAATGAGCAAGATTAAAATTTGCGGTTTGTCTACTATTGAAGCAGTGGAAACCGCAGTGAAGAGCGGCGCCGATTATTTAGGCTTTGTCTTTGCGGAAAGTCCGCGGCAGGTGACACCAGAACAGGTGAGGGCCATCACGGAAAACGTGCCGGATGCGGTTAAAAAAGTCGGCGTGTTCGTTTCACCAATGTCGCAAGAAGTTGAAGCTATTATAAAAGCAGCCGATCTGGATTTTGTCCAAGTACACGGAGAACCGTTAACAGAAACGGTCAGCGTACCGATCATCCGAGCAGTCAGTATTCGCAAATCAACAGCCTTACCTGAAGCGGGAGTACCTGAAGCGGGAGTAGAGGAATATTTGTTACTGGACGCGCCCCCTGCTAAATATATGGGCGGCAACGGAACAGTTTTTGACTGGGAGGCAGTCGATCCCGCTAAACTACCGCAAGAAAAATTATTTATCGCCGGTGGACTTACCCCGGAAAATGTCGCAAGTGCCATCCGTTATTTCCAACCACTGGCTGTGGATGTCTCCAGTGGGGTGGAAACTGACGGTCAAAAAGATTTGAAAAAAATTACTGCCTTTTGCCAGGCAGCCAAGGAGGAAACACATGTATCAGCAACCAACAACTAAAGGCTTTTACGGCGAATTCGGTGGACAATTTGTCCCGGAAACTTTGATGTACGCCGTTCAAGAATTAACCGAAACCTACAAAAGCTCAAAACAGGACCCAGAATTCCAGAAAGAATTGGCTTATTATTTAACCCAATATGTAGGCCGGGAAAATCCGTTGTTTTTCGCCGAACGTTTAACCGAAAAACTAGGCGGCGCTAAAATTTATCTGAAACGGGAAGACTTGAACCATACCGGTGCTCATAAAATAAACAACGCTATCGGCCAAGTACTGCTGGCGAAACGTATGGGCAAAAATAAAATTGTTGCCGAAACTGGTGCGGGTCAACATGGTGTGGCAACTGCTACAGCGGCGGCATTGTTCGGCATGGAATGTATCGTCTTCATGGGAGAAGTTGATGTAAAACGTCAAGAATTGAACGTTTTCCGGATGGAGCTTTTAGGCGCGAAGGTGGAAAGTGTCGTTTCTGGAAGTAAAACCTTGAAGGATGCCGTGAATGAGGCGCTGAGATACTGGGTTGCTAACGTTGAAGATACCCATTATGTGATGGGTTCTGTTTTAGGTCCGCATCCGTTTCCAGAAATTGTGCGGGACTATCAAAGTGTGATCGGCAGTGAAGCGCGCCGTCAAATTTTGGAAGCCGAAGGACGCTTGCCAGATGTGGCTTTAGCCTGTGTCGGCGGCGGCAGTAATTCGATGGGATTATTTTATCCTTTTGTAGAAGATGAAGGGGTTCGCTTGATCGGAGTGGAGGCTGCTGGGAAAGGGTTGCACACCGATGAACACGCGGCACCGATTACTCAGGGCGACATTGGTGTATTGCATGGCGCGCGGATGCATTTGTTGCTGGATGATGATGGACAGGTGATTGAAGCGTACTCGATTTCAGCTGGCTTGGATTATCCAGGCGTTGGACCGGAGCATTCGTACTTATACAGCATCGAGCGGGCAGAATATGTCACCATCGATGACGATGAAGCGGTGGAAGCCTTCCATTTATTGTCACGAGCAGAGGGAATTATTCCAGCTTTGGAAAGCTCTCACGCGATTGCTCATGTGATGAAGCTGGCGCCGCAAATGGAAAAAGATCAAATCATCGTTCTCTGCTTGTCAGGACGAGGCGACAAAGATGTTCAGCAAATCAAGGATCGGATGGAGGCAGCAAAATGAAAACTTTAACTACCTATTTAAAGAAAAAAGCCGAAAAGCAAAAATTGTTTGTTCCCTATATTATGGCGGGTGCTCAAGGTTTAGAAGCTTTGCCGGAAGAAATTATTATGCTGGCGAAAAATGGTGCCACAGCGATTGAAATTGGTGTTCCATTTTCTGATCCAGTTGCTGACGGTCCGATTATTCAAGAAGCCGGTTTGCGAGCATTAGCTAACAAAGTCACTTTGAAAAAATTAATTGAGCTGCTGCAAAAATTTGATTCACCTGTTCCGTTGATTTTTATGGGCTACAGCAATTCCTTTTTCCATTATGGGTTGGAAAAGCTGGCTAAAGATTTAGAGAATACCGATGTAAAGGGCTTTATCATCCCGGATTTACCTTATGAACATCGCGATTTGGTTTTGCCAACCTTTGATGCGTCAGATTTGGCTTTGCTGCAGTTGATTTCTTTAACTAGTCCACAGGAACGGATCAAAACGTTGTTAGAAGCAGCAGAAGGATTTGTGTACGCGGTAACGATTAACGGAACAACAGGAACCGGTAAGGATTATCGCGACAATTTGGATGAGCATTTAGCAGCTATTACGAAAGAAAGCAAAATTCCCGTTTTAGCCGGCTTTGGTGTTTCGGAACGAGCACATGTTGAACGTTTTAATGAGTGCTGCGATGGAGTAGTAGTTGGTTCGAAAATTGTTCAAACGCTAAAAGAAAAAGGTCTGGAAGAAACCAGCCAGTTAGTTGGTTCGTTAACACAGCCTTTAGAAAAGGCCAACGCCAGCTGACAAAATGAACGTTTGGAATCTTTGACTTCGGTCAGAGGCTTCAAGCGTTTTTTTATTATTGTAAATCCTAGTATCGCAAACGAATACGCCGGAGTTACGTCAAAAATGGATGGTAACGCATCAAGAATCGTTTGCTGTTTTTTGAATTAAGCGTCTTAGATAGGAATGCAACTTCATTTTATCGAAGAAAAAAATTTTTATCAAAATAATTATTTTACAAACAGGTAATATATCACTAAATATCAGGTTGAACTTTAGTTTCTTGGTGCTATAGTAGAGGTAGATGAATAAGGGGAGAGTGTTTCACATGCAAAGAAGAACAGGTTCTTGTACGACTATTTTAGTTGGAAAGGATGCTTCGATTGACGGCTCCACGATTATCGCCCGCAATGACGATGGTCATGAAGCACTAGATCCGCAACGGTTTGTGGTAGTTACGCCGGATAAACAGCCGCGAAACTACCAATCGGTTATCAGTAAAGTTAAGATCGATTTACCTGACAATCCGCTGCGTTACACCTCGATGCCCAATGCAATTTTGACGGATGGAATTTGGCCTGCCGCAGGAATCAACAGTGAAAATGTCGCTATGTCAGCTACTGAAACAATTACTACTAACGCGCGGATTCTTGGGATTGATCCTTATGTTGAGGGCGGTATTGGCGAAGAAGATTTTGTAACTTTGGTCTTGCCTTATATTTATAGCGCTCGTGAAGGGGTAGAACGGCTAGGGGCTTTGCTTGAGGAATTTGGAACTTATGAATCAAATGGAATTGCTTTTTCCGATAAAAAGGAAGTGTGGTGGCTGGAAACTATCGGCGGACATCACTGGGCAGCGATTCGCATTCCGGATGATGCCTATGTAGTAGCGCCGAACCGCATGAATATCGATGACTACAATTTTAATTCTGACGATACCTTGTGTTCTGCAGATCTGCCAGACATGATCGAGGAGCATCAATTGAATCCAGATTTTAATGGGTTTAACTTGCGTCATATCTTTGGCAGCGCAACGATCAAAGATACTGTTTACAATAATCCAAGGGCTTGGTATGGTCAAAAGTATTTCACACCGGATGTGGAAAAAGATCCGATGGACCAAGAGTTGCCGTTTATTTGTTACGCAAATCGTAAAATTTCTGTCGAAGATGTCAAATGGGTGCTGAGTTCTCATTTTGAGAACACGGTTTATGATCCTTACGGCAATGGCACAGAGGATCAAAAAAAATTATTCCGGCCAATCGGAATTAACCGCAATCACAACGTTCATATTCTAGAATTACGCAATCATGTTCCTGATGAGGTAGCCGGTGTTCACTGGCTGGCTTACGGGGCCAATACCTTTAACGCGGTGGTGCCGTTTTATGCGAATGTCAATGATACGCCTGCCAGCTACCGGGATGCAGACGGTACCTTTGATATGACGAAAATGTACTGGTTAAGCTGTACCACGGCTTTGATTGGTGACAGCAACTACAATATGTATGCTGATTTTCGTAATTCCTTTGAACTGGAAGTAATGTCTGCGTTTCGCGGAATCCAAGCCAAGGCTGATTTTGCGGCAATGAACCAGGAAAATCTGCAGGCTTATTTAGAAGAAGTCAACGAAGAACTGGCGAAGGTTTCGCTGGAGAAAGCCACCAAATTACTGGGAAATATGGTGACTTTTGGTTCTAATCATATGAAACTGCGCTACAACTTAAACGACTAATTCTTTGATCAATCAAAAACTGCCTCTTCACAAGATAAACGTGAAGAGGCAGTTTTATTTTAAAAGTAATCCGGTTCTTTCTGGAATTTATTTCGAGCTGGATTACCTGCTGCTCGATAAACATCGGAGGAGCCTAAATCGTAAACACAGGACCAAACAGTATCTCTTCCTAAGTTGCGATTATAATTACTTACTTGCGAGAGTAAATTTTGTGCTAGCTCGACATTCATTTCCGGGGCATGCTTACTTAAACAAATCTGGATCGTGTCATACCTTTCTTCAGCATGCCAAGTATCCTCCGGCAAGCGATTCAACTCCAACATTTCCGGTGTATGAAACATATTAGTAGCGATCAAATAGTCAGTTGATTGACTTAAATACTTTACGATTGTTTTATCAGGACTTAATTCAACCAAAATCCCTTGTTTTTTGGCATCGCCAACGACTAAAGTTCCAGATCCTGCAATCGGTATTTCTTGAATTAGTTGGACCGCCTCGCCTATTGTTTTGCAGCGTTCTAAAATCAGCCGCAGCAGCATGCCAACATTCAGACCAGGTTGAACTCTGCATGGTGCCACTGAAGTGAGGGCTAACGCCAGGCCATGTTCATTAATCCCATCTTCCATTTCGACAAACGCGGTGGTATTGCCGAGGAAATTATAGTGATCATCAGCTTCAAGTTGGTAATAGGTATTCAGGCAAAGGTCCTCCGTGGCCGTCAAAAAGTCGCTATTGCGGCCGAGGATACTGCCCTTTTTATTTCTAACAATAAAGCTGGAGCAATGTGCACCTGGCATTAAGCAGTACATGCCAAATAAAACAGCTTGCAAAGGCCGTTCAAAAATCCCTTGCCCGTCAGCGATTCCCTTAATTTCAGTTAGAATCTCAGGAAAGTACTGCTGGTAAATTGGCAGACATTTTGCCGCAAATTGATTTCGTTCTTGGGAACTCGCAAAAGGGATTAAGTCCAACAATCGGATATTATTTTTCTTTAGCGTGCTGCCCCAGGTGTAGCCGATCGAATAGTGATCGCCGCGAAAGTGCAGATGTTGCATAAGTTGTGCCTCCTAATTTTTATTAGGATGTCGACGTCCTTAACTTCAGTCTAAAGGAATAAAAAATTTGAAGCAACGAAATAATTTGAGAATCGTTTTCATATTTATTGACAAGAAGATCAAGCTTAGACATAATGTAGCTAAAATTCATTTTTACCGGAAAGGAGAATTTTTCTGCATACATCTGATAAGATTTTAGAAGAATCATTAACCTTATTTTCTATTCATGGATTTCAAGGGGTTTCGGTGGAGATGATTGCCAACGCGGTTGGGATCAATGCAGGTTCCATTTATAACCATTATGATAATAAACAAAGTATTTTGGATGCGATTTTTGTGATGATGAAGGAACGCTATTTAGAGCGGGAGCACTACTTGAAGATTCCCAAAAATCCTGAGCAAGTGGACGATTTTTTTCGCCATATCAACCTTTCCCATCTAGACCTCATTAGTGAAGAACTGTTCCTTTTTTATCTGGAAGATGAGATTGAGGTCAGGTTTCGTCACTTGCTAATCATCGAACAATTTCAAAATCCACAGATCGCCCAGCTGCTTTATCAGCGCTATTATGCGGAACCGATTGCTTTTCAAACAAAACTTTTTCAGACGATGATGGACTCGGGGCTGATTAAAGAAGGAAATGCTAAAACAGCAGCCCTGCACTTTTACGCGCCAATGATGTTGCTGCTGACAAGCTATGAGCGGGGAAGTATCACTAAAGAGGAAGCTTTCAATGAAATCAGAGAACATGTGCAGCAATTTCGTGAGTTGTATAGTAAGGAATAAGAGTTAAAGGTACCAATAACAGATAAAAACAGAGTCATCTGCATATTACGCGGATGACTCTGTTTTTCGATGTGGAAATTTATTCCACTTCCTGCCACTGGCTATCTAATTTCTTGGTTTCGTTGGCGAAGTCATAATAGGCTGGTTTTCGATCATAAAAGACCTGAAGTCCAAATTGGGCATCGGCAATGATGTCTGGAAACAGCTGGGCATTGAAACAATAATGATCCCGTTCTAAATGATGCCAGAATAGATAGGTCCCACAAGTTGAGCAGAATGCCCGTTCGACTGCTTCGCTAGATTGATAATAAGTAACGGATTCAGTGTCTAGCTGCAGTTCTACGTTGTCACTTTTTTCCGGATCGACTGCCATGACGGGGCCGGCAGTCATTTTGCGGCACATATCGCAGTGACAGCTGTAAACAAAATTCCCGTAACGTTTGATAATTACCTGATTTTTTCCACATAAACAAGTCCCTTTGATATTCTCCATAGCAAACCTCCATGTTTTTCTATTAGTATATCATGTTTCAAAAAATGAAATATTACAGGTGATATTTCATTTATAGTTGAAATAGGCATATAGATAGTATAGTATTAGTGAGGAGAAGGAGCGATGCTTTATGAAGGAAAATAAGACAGTAATTATTCTAGCTGCATTGGAACTTTTTGGCGAAAAAGGTTTTTCTAAGGTGAGTATCAAGGAAATTGCTAAACTGGCCGAAGTTTCCCAGGTGACGATCTATAATAATTTTGCCAATAAAGAAGAGTTAGTAAAAGAAGTGATTGCGGTATTAATGGAAGATGTTTCCAAAGCGGCTGAGGAGATTTATTCGTCGAATCTATCTTATAAGGAAAAGCTAACTGAAATATTTAGAGCATGTAATAAAGATAAACTGAAATCTATCGATAAATATTTCAGTTCTGAGTCGTTGGCAGATCCAAAACTAGCAGGTTTAATTAACCAGGCGATGAATGATTATAAGGAAAAAATATATGAAGAATTTATCGATTTAGGTTATCAATTAGGAGAATTACCTAAAAGTATTGATAAACGTTCGGTCTTATTTTTGCTGAGGGCGCTAAATTCTAGTGGATTAGCCATTGATTCCGACTTAGCTCATCACAACTTGAGTCAGGATCTCGTCCAGTTGTTTTTATACGGTATTTTTGGTAAAGAAAAAAACACTCTTCAAGAGTTAACTGGAGAGGACGTTCTAAAATTGTTGACCGCTCAAGTCAAAAATGAACTAGAAAAAGGTGAGCAATGACCATACTGATAATCGCGGTTATAACCATCGGTGTTCTGTACTTCATATTTAAGCATTTAATCAGCCAATCGAAAAATCCTCAAGGCATAATCGGTAAGCTGATGATGAAAACCTGGAATAATGCTTACTTTCCTATGGTCAAATGGGCGCTTAACGGCATTCCAGTCAAAGCGAATCTAGACATTTTAGACATTGGGATAGGCAACGGGCTGTCTTCGCAATATTTACTCAATCGTTTTCCAGCTGCGAAATTGCAGGGTATTGATATTTCTGAAGAGGCGATCAAGCAATCACGTAAAAGATTCGTGGATGAATCCGCCAGCTTTCAAGTCCAAAATATCGAAAACACCGATTTTTCTAACGAGAATTTTGATCTTGTTTGTGCTTTTCAAACTCACTTCCACTGGCAAAAGTTGAAAGAATCCTTCGTCGAAATCGAAAGAATTCTCAAACCGGAGGGCAAATTGCTGCTGGCTTGTGAAATGAGTAAGCTGAAAATTTATTTGCCAGATTTAACTGAACAAGCCAATTTCGATCAATTCTTGGCAGAAGCGAATCTCGTAATCGAGAGCACGAATTCGGATGCTGGTTTTATCAGCTACGAAATTCGCAAATTTCCGCCATCATTTCGATAATTCCAGCTACATTTTGTTGGTTGGTCGCTTCAACAAAGCTTCGAATAACTTCACAGCGAACGTTCCATTCATCCCGCAACTTTTTCTTCTATTATAATGAACCCAAAACAGCACGAAAGTTTCCTCTCGTGCTGTGGAGTGACTATTCTTTTAAACCAGATTGATACAAGTCATAAAAATGATTTGTCGGGCCGTGTCCATTCCCTAATGGCAGCGAATGACGAATGGCAGTGGTCACATAATCTTTCGCTTCGGCTACGGCTTGATCCATATCTTTGCCCAAGGCCAGCTGGGAAGCAATAGCCGAAGAGAAGGTACAACCGGTACCGTGAGTATTTTTAGTATCGATTCGTTCGCTGCTGTATTCAGAAAAATCCTTGCCATCATACAACACATCAGTCGCTTTCCCAACTTTATGTCCACCCTTAACTAAAGTCGCAGCTCCGCAAAGTTCGTAAATTTTTACCGCAGCAGCTTTCATATCCTCTAATGACTGAATCGTCAGCCCGCTGATTTTTTCGGCTTCAGGTACGTTCGGGGTAATCAAGCTGGCCAGCGGCAGAACTTCTTCAATCAAAGTATCGATGGAGGTGGGGTCCATCAAGGCGCAGCCGTTTTTGGCATACATCACCGGATCTAGCACGACTTTTTCCGGCTGCCATTTTTTCAAGCTTTCGGCAACCGCCCGCATCGTTTCCACCGTAGAAAGCATCCCAATTTTCACCGCATCGGGTTTGATGTCCTCGAACACGGCGTCAACTTGCTCCTGAATAATTTGCGGGGTCATATCCTGATAAGAAAGCACTCGCACGGTATTTTCAGCCACCACTGAAGTAACTACCGACATACCAAAAACGCCATGGGCCGAAAAGGTTTTCAAATCGGCTTGAATCCCTGCGCCGCCGCTGCAATCAGAGCCGGCGATCGTTAATGCTTTTTTCATCATTAAAAACTCCTCCTTTTTTATACGCAAAAAGGACGTCCTCAAAATTAGAGGACGCCCATCCATTTTATGCTAGACTTGCTTCCCTCCGACGGTGTTAACCAACAGGTTCTAAGGGTCAGGTTTTACCTTCTCAACGCTACGCGTCCCCCCGCAAAAAATATTCAATTCATCGTCAAAGCGACACAAAGTGCAGCTTAATTAAAGAATATACTAAAAAGTTTAGCGAAACAAGTCATTATTTGCCGATTTCATCTGAAGTAGCGATGATTTTGCCGACAATCCCGTAATCTTTGGCTTCATCTACCGACATCCAGAAGTTGCGATCGGTATCTTGTTCGACTTTTTCCACGGTTTGACCAGTTGCATCTGCAATCAATTGATTGATGCGTTTTCTCATGCGGATGATTTCTTTGGCCTCGATTTGAATTTCCGTGGTTTGTCCGCTGACGCCGCCAGCTGGTTGGTGAATCATGTAGCGAGTATTTGGCAGACTGTAGCGATGTTCTTTTTCAGCTGCTAAGAAAATGGTAATCCCAGCACTTGCTACCCAGCCAGTTCCGATCATGTTAACCGTTGGTTTGATAAATTTGATCACATCATGAATGGTGTCACCAGATTCTACGTGGCCGCCAGGGCTGTTGACATAAATGGTAATCGGATCGTCGCTTAAAGCTGACAGCAGCAATAATTGTGACGTAATGTCTTTAGCTAATTCTTGGGTAATTTCTCCATAAATAAGAACCGTCCGTTGATCCAACAGTTTTTTACGGTAAATATCAGGAATTTCATTGGTTTTCTTTTCGTTTTCTTCGGTTTCGTCTAAGTAAAACATGCAGACACCCGCTTTCTTTGATATACCTATAATTATAACACAGGTTATCTAAAAGGCTGCCTCAGACCTCTCAAAACTTAGGAAAATCAAGCTTTGAGCGTATTTATCGCCTGATAAAATAAATCGTGGTAGAGTAAATTCATGGAAGGAGGGAAGAGATTATGATGAACATTTTGAAAGACTTTCGTTTTTGGCTGTGTACAATCGGTGTCACGCTATTAGGTATGCTTTCAGGACTTTCCGCGGGAAATGCCCAAAGCTATTACCAACAATTGGAATTGCCATCATTTGCTCCTCCAGGTTGGTTGTTTGGCCCGGTCTGGACTATTTTATACATCTTGATGGGGATTACTTTCTATCTAATTTGGACACATCCAGTCAGAGAAGAACGCCGTACCATGATTCCATTGTTCGTAGTACAATTTATTTTGAACTTTATCTGGTCGCCGCTATTTTTCGGACTGCAAAGCAACCTGCTTTCAGTGATTGATATTACGGCCCTTTGGATTTTACTAGTCATCCAGCAATTGTACTATCTGCGTCACAAACCAGTAGCCATGTGGCTGATGGGACCTTACTTTTTATGGGTAACCTTCGCTATGGCATTGAACTACGGCATCATCATTTTGAATTAAACGCCTAAAAAGCACAAACCCTGACGGAATCTGTCAGGGTTTTTTGATACAATAAATGTAGGTGATCATTCATGAAAACAAATCGAACCATCCAATTACTATTTTATCTACTAAGACATCGCAAAACCACCGCTGTTCATTTAGCTGAAGAGTTTGGGGTTTCTTTGCGGACGATTTATCGCGACTTGGATCAGTTAAGTCAAGCGGGGATGCCAATATATACTACCATAGGACGAAATGGCGGCGTTTCTTTAATGGAAGATTTTCTGCTGGACCGGACATTTATTACCCAACAAGAACAAACAGAATTGATGATGGCACTGACCAGCTTAGCAGCCACAGGATTTGCGGAAACCAAGTCAGTTCAGGCAAAGCTGGCTAGCTTGCGGAAAGATGAATCGGCTGATCCTTTGTGGGTGAATTTCACTCGCTGGGGAGCGGATCAAACGCAAGCCAATAACGTTTTCAAGCAGTTTAAACAAGCGATCCTAAACAAGTAAGTGTTGAAAATCTACTATATTAATGGCAGGGGAGAAGAAGGTTGGCGCAGCATCGAACCGATGAAATTGGTTTTCCAGCAAAATCAGTGGTATTTATTTGGCTTTTGCCGCAATAAGTCCGATCTGCGGCTGTTTCGGCTGTCTCGTATCCTGCAATTCCAGGCAGTGGACGAGAACTTCGAACGTGTTTCTTCTATAGAAGAGTACTTTTCTCAGGCTAGTGAAAGCTATAGCCAAAAAGTTACCGTGGAACTGACAGCTGATCAAACAGTTAAACATCGATTAGTTGATATTTTTGGAGCCGAAGTCGTCAAACAAATAGGAGAGCTGGTTCGAGTAAGTGTGCAGCTGCCCATCGATGACTGGTTAATTTCATTTTGTTTATCATTAGGTCCGGCGTTAAAAAAAGTGAAGCCTGCGAAGTTGCAGGATCAGGTTGCCGCCGCTCATCAGCAAGCTTACCAACAATTAAGGAGGAATCAAAAATGATGGATCAACTGAAAAACTTTGTCGAAGAACACTACCCGGAGGAAGCTGCCCAACTTTTCGACTATTTTCCTACCCAAGTAATTGATCCACAGAAAATCAAAGCAGTCATGATCAGTGAGGTAGTAGCGGATCATCCGCTGGAGGATTTTTACAGTTTAGCGGATAAACCGGAGTATTTACAATCGACTTTGGCAATTTTTCAGCAAGCTGGAGCTAAGGTACAAACCGTTGATGACATATTAGACTTAGGAATCTATATTACCAATGCTGTGAAGCTGCCTAAAACAACCAGCACGATTCCTAATGAAACCATCGAACATTTCCTGCCATTGTTAAAAGCTGAACTGGACTTGTTTCCCAATGTAGAAGTGATCATGCTGATGGGTGATGTTGCTCGTAAGGCATTCAATAAGATTGCTAAGGAAGCTACTAAAAGGAATGCACTGCCCAGCGGTTCGACTTACAAGCTCCGACATCAAGAATGGTATTATCAGGGAATTCGTATTTTGCCAGCCTACATTCTAACGGGCAAAAACTTAAAGATCGAAAAATCGAAAAGTACGATGTCAGCAGAGGAAATAGCCAAAATGCTGCGAGTCATCAATGCTTAATCAAGCCGGCCATGTAAGCCAAATAAAGCTTACATGGCCGGTTTTGATCTTTAAAAGAACAAACGTTATTTTTCGCAAGCGGATCAGAATAGCTGCTTTAAATTCACTGATTTAAAAAAACACAAGAGATTCGACTTGGATCGAAAGATTTTTATAAAAAAACAAGTATCTGGAAATTGATTAAAAATAATAAATGCTCGATCACTTTTTTCTGTTCTAACTAAAATTATGCAAGAGAATTAAAAATGTTGTTAAATCAATCATAATTAACTTATTCGGTCGTTTTAAGCGTTATTGATGGAACAGCAATTTTCACAAAAACAGCAATACCCCTTATGATTAAAGCACAAGGAAGAAGACCTTGCAAACTAATAGGAGGGGTATAAAATGACCATCCAAAAAATTATAGCCGTTATCGCGGCGATCACGTCACTGACTTTGTTCGGAAATCTGGTTATGTTACCAGAAGTGTTTACAGATACTGCAGCTCAAACAAGCACTTCATCGACAGCTGCCAAGACAGAACAGTCTGAAAAAGCAGAGGAAACAACTCTTTCATCTGAAATTACAGAAACTAAAGAAGCAACAGCATCATCTGATGAAAATGAAGCAGCTGAGGAAGCTGCGCCAAGTAATGAAGCTCCCGAAGCAACTACACCGGAAAGTGCAGAAGTAGTTAACAGCCAAGTAACTGAGCCAATTGTTGAAGAACCTGCGCCCGCACCAGTAGTAGAAGAAACGGTTGTCGAAGCGCCAGCAGTAGTAGAAGAAACACCCGCACCAGCACCGGTTTCCCAGTGGCAACCGAACATGCTGCAAATTGCCGGCTCTTTCATTCCTTACAGCAATGCTGGACAAGGATCAGGACAAGCCGTTATTGATGCCAATCACGGAGTGGCCGCAACTTGGGGTGGCGCACCGGTACAATCCGGAAATGACGGAATGAACAGCCATATTATCGGTCACAACCCTGGAGCCTTTAACGTATTATTCTCATTAGGTATCGGTTCAGTGATTGAAGTATCGGATGCATCCGGTCAGGTCACAGCCTACACAGTCCAAAATATTGTAACAGTAGACGATAGTGCCTACGGATTAGATGGCGCCGATTACTGGGATCAAGTTACTGGTACAGGCGGTGGCGAACGCATTACCTTGCAAACTTGTATTAATGATGACCTAAATCTAATTGTCTTTGCCGCATAATAAAAACGCGAAAACCACTTTGTAAAAAAGAAGCGGGTTTCGCGCTTTTTTGCCTATTAAGGATAGCACGAGGTATTCAAAACTAAAAAGCTTTTCTGATTTAATTCGACACCTTTTGGGCAGGCATGTAAGGATAAGAGTAAATTTGTTTTGCCCGTCTTAAATAGGAATACCCGATGTCGCGAATAAAGTCTAAGGACGACTTTTGCTGGATCTGAGAAATATAGTCCTCTAACGTGTCGCAATCAGAGGCCGAGATGAAATTATTTACGATCAAACAGTTATCCTTTTGATAGCTGTCAATTGGATTGTTGCTAATGACCAGGTCATAGTCGTTTAGGATTTCAAAATCCTCTGGACCGGAAAATAGCACCGTGGATTCAAAAACATCCAGCTTCAGCTTGTCGCCATATTGAGCGTACAAGAAGTCCCGCATCATTTCCGCATGCTTTTTGCCTAAATTGCTGACTAAAATCACTGAAACCTGCTTGCGCATCTTCTCCAATTGGATCGGCAACTGCGTCCATTCCTTCATTAAAAGAGCCATTATGTCGTACAAGCGCACATTAATCCATAAGGTAGGATTGCGTTTGTCTATATCTTCCAGGTACAAAGTCACCAACGTGGAAAATACCGGGTACATATGATGAACCTCGTGGGCAAACTTCCGCTGCTTATCGTACAGAATAATTCGCTTGAAGGGATAAAAATTATACTGGACATACCAGGACATCATTTGCTGAGTGATCTTATTGCGATCTTCCTCCAGCAGCGGAAACTCTACCGCTCGTGTTAACTTATCTAGAAAATTGTTGACCTTTTTGTGGATCCGAATGACCTGCTGTTCGTTGTCCCAGCTGTAAAACTCGTGAAAAACCGTGCGAGCAACTTCTTTGTACCATTTTCTAGGGAGGGAATAGGGACTGCCATCTAGCAAATCAGCTACAATTTCTTCGCTGTATTCAATCACCTTGTCAATCGTGTCATCACTTTCCTGGTAAAGCTGGTCTGATAAAGTGAATCCCTGGTTCATGCGAATCAAGGTGACCATCAGTAAAAAAGAGGCATTCTGAATTTCGCGATCATCCAAGGAAACATCAAAATCTGTGGAGGCTCGCATGACGTAGCAGAAGGTCCCCCGCTGATCAATGTCAAAAGGCCAATCATTGATCCCATAGGCTTCGGTATAGTATTGTTGATAGAAAAAGCGAACCCAGCGTTCATCGGGTGCAGTGATTCGAAAAGGTCCCCGCTCTAAGACCAATCCCCGTTTTTCCAGAAAAGCTTCAACCGCATTCACCATACGGTAAAAAGAAGCTTCACTCATAAACAATTCATTGATCCAATAATCGGCATCTTCGTTGGGGGTGTGGAGCAGCTTTTCAATAAATTGAAATTCGTCACACTCCTGAAAGATGGTACTGTAGACATTGGCCATTTTGTTAGAAGCTAAATTGTTTAAACGAACCCCTTGGAACTTGGAATATTCAACGTAGACATACTCGCCCCAAAATTCATTTATGTAATCAATATCGCTCAGTAAGGTCTTTGCCGAGCAGTTCAAAAAACTTGTCACATCTTTTGTTGGACACCAGGTGGAAAAATTGTCCAAAAATTCCAATAAGGTAATCTTGCGATAAATCGCTGTACTTAATAAGGCTTTCACGGGCTTCTCCTTTCTTTAAAGGCGAGAGTACTCATTCATATTTTACCTTTTTTTAATCTAAATTTCATCAAAAATTCGCAAAAAATATGAGAAAAAGCCGGACATTCACTAAAATCGAAAGTTGCGACAAAAATAAGTATATTCCGATGATAAAGACGGTGTTAAGAACAATAATGTAATTCTTTTGCTATCCTTTATTAAACAATTTTAGCTATAAAATGCTCGTTTGACAAGTATTTTAAAGTGAAGCTGCTCTCAATAAGACAAATTAGTGAGCAATCAAGAAAAAAGTGAGGAGATATCGTTGTGAATTTGTAAATTTAAAGGAATTGTTTTGATAAGTTGAGGAAAAGTACATTTTTTAAGGATAGATAGCCAGTTTCTTGACAGACCATTTTTAGCCGCAAGTTTCTCATAAAAAGCAACGGTCCAAACAGCCGACAAAAAAACCGAGGGACCTCCCTCGGTTTTACCTATATAATAGAAGGAAAAAGTTATCCTCGCGTTTTTTTCTGTTTAATTCTTAACTCCTCTAACTCACAAAGCGGCTGATAAAGCTCCTTATAAATAGGTTCCAAATTCCCAGTAACCTCCCGCAACACACTTAACCGTGCATCATGCCTATCGGGCTCAGCACAATAAAATTTAGTGTCTAATTTGGCAGAAAAAATATCCAAAGCCTCAATAAAGTAGGGGCTATGGGAAGTAACCAAAATTTTTAGGGAGTACGCCTCAGCCAATAGGACGATCAATTCTGCGAACTTGATTTGCCATTGAGGATGCAGATGCGTCTCTGGTTCATCAAAAATCAAATACTCACAGCTGGCCAATAGACCATTTTGCAGTAAAATTTGCAGCATAGCAAAAGGCTTCATCCCAGAAGACATCGCGCTGAAGGGGATGCCGTTAGGGAATTCCTTGCTAAAGTAATAATAGCCCGCTTGTTTGTGAACCAGTTCGCCGACAAGCACTTCAGATAGAAAGTTTGCAATCCGTTCACCTCGAACCTGACGAGAGACCTCTCCTTTTTTCATCTGTTCGATCAGCCTCAGGCGATAGTTTGACTCGTTGGCTTGCTTCATTTGTTCTGAAGGGGCACCGCCGTATGTCCGACGTTCGCTGGTATCAGGCAAAGCATCCAATAAAAAAGGATCATCTAAGTAAATTGCTTTTTTGTATTTTTTTGTCAAATCAGTCGTGCAGCCCGCTGTGTCCAAGTGATTGTTCTTGAAGCTCAGCTGAACGAGATCACCATTGTCTTCCTTAAGGGTAACCCTGGCTGATTTAGTCAGCGAAAACTTAGAAATCAGCGATGCTGGAAATTCTAGGTTCAACAGACGCTCAAGCAGCTTAGCAAAAACAGCATGATCAGCAATCGGCTGTTTCTGCAGCTCGCTAATATTTTCCACCATTTTAGCAATTGTTTTACGATTAGGAAAGTAGGGTTTTAAAGTCATTTCCTGCTGGATATTGTTCAACAATACGTCAATCTCTTCAGTCAGATAAGCATCTTGCAGCAAAGCTTCCTCTTGTGCCGAATCCTCTTTCCGCTTTTGCTGATAAAGGGCTGACTGCAAATCTTTATACAGCAGCTTCACTTCTGAAGCCCGTTTGCCGTCCACCCAGCGGTTCAAATTCTCCAATTCTTCCAGAATCGACGTGTATTTTAAAGCGAATAAGTAATTATTTTGATATAAATCAATCGCCGCGTAAATGGCGTGGATTAGCTTGCCAAACGTACTTTTTCCAGAGTTGTTTTGGCCGGTAATCACAGTAATATCATTTATTTCAACGGTTGCCCGTTTAATTTTGGCAATGTGGTTGATTTCTAATAGCATCGGCTCACCCCTTTATTTCTCTTTGCTTCTTTAAGTATACACTAAAAGCAGCCTATAAAAATGGGAATTATGGGGTGAAACTCAATAAAATTGCAGGATAAAAAACTTTTTTTACAAAAATGCTTGACTTATATGTTTAGTAAACACTATAACGTAAACAAGTAGAAGAAAACGGTTTAGTGTTTACTAGACTTATAGGAGGAAATTAAAGTGAGCAAATCATTAATTACTGTCGAAAAAGAAACCGGAGTATTCCATTTACACAACAATGAAATCTCTTACATCCTGCAAGTGGAAGATGAAAATGTTTTGAGCCATATTTATTTTGGAAAACGAATCAGCCGCTACAGCAACCACAAACAATACCTGCGCCGTGATCGCGGCTTTTCTGGCAATGTTCCCGGACAAGCGTTGAGAGAGTATTCCAAAGATACCTTGCCACAGGAATTTTCCAGTCATGGATCGATGGATTACCGCATTCCAGCTTCCATCATCAAACGGGAAAACGGCTCAAATCTGCATGATTTTCGTTATGATTCGTATCAAGTGGTTGCAGGAAAACCAGCCTTAGAAGGACTTCCGGCAGCCTACATTGAAGCTGAGGACGAAGCCAGCACCTTGATCGTAACCTTGAAGGATCGGGATCAAGCGATTTATTTGGATTTACTGTATACCATCTATCGCGATCGTGGGGTGGTTGCTCGTTCAACGAAGGTGCGAAACGAAACCGGCGGGAAAATTTCGATCGAAAAAATTGCTTCGATGCAGCTGGACTTAACCAATTCAGGCCGCTTCACGGATGTTTTATCCTTACCAGGTGCCCACGTAAGAGAAAGGCATGTCGCTCGTGAAACCTTAACGAATGGCACGAAGGTCTTTGAAAGCCGCCGCGGCGCCTCAAGTCATCACATGAACAGCTTTGTCGCATTAATGGGACAGGATGCCAACGAATTCAGCGGCGAGGTGATGGGGATGCAATTTGTTTACTCCGGCAATCATCGCTTTGAAATTGAAAAAGATCAAATTGATCAATTACGGGTGTTAGTCGGGATTAATCCTTACAATTTTTCTTGGGAATTGACGCAAGGGGAAGCTTTCCAAACGCCAGAAGTATTACTAGTTTATTCTGATCAAGGCTTGAACAAAATGAGCGATACGTATCATTGTTTGTTGAGAGAACGGGTCGCTCGCGGCGAACATCGGGATCAAGAGCGTCCGATCTTAGTGAACAACTGGGAAGCGACTTATTTTGACTTCACTAGTAAAAAAATCGAACAGATTGTCGATGAAGCTGCTGACCTGGGAATCGAAATGTTTGTCTTAGATGACGGCTGGTTCGGCGCTCGAACATCCGACAACTCCTCTTTAGGGGATTGGTTTGAATTTGAAGGGAAATTGGCTAATGGTTTAAAGGGCATCGCTGATTATGTTCACGGCAAAGGCTTAAAGTTCGGATTGTGGTTTGAGCCGGAAATGATTTCGATAGATTCCAAGCTTTACCAGGAACATCCGGATTATTTGATGCAAGAACCAGGTCGAACGCCATCTTCTTCTCGTGATCAGCATTTACTAGATATGGGACGCAAAGAAGTGCGGGAAAATATTCAGCAGCAAATCGAAAGCATTTTAGACAGTGTGCCGATTGACTACATTAAATGGGATATGAATCGCAGCATGTCTGACGCTTATTCCATCGCCTTGGCACCAGAAAATCAAGGGGAGACAGCCCATCGTTACATGTTGGGTGTGTACGAATTACTGGAAAACTTAACTACCAAATACAGCAATATTTTATGGGAAGGCTGCTCAGGTGGCGGCGGGCGCTTTGACGCGGGTTTCTTACATTATATGCCGCAATCTTGGGCTAGCGATAACACGGATGCCGTGGAACGTTTGAAAATTCAGTACGGCACAAGTATTGCCTATCCCATTTCCAACAGTACCGCCCATGTTTCAGCGGTGCCAAATCACCAAACAGGGCGGGTAACCTCGTTGAAGACTCGGGGAGATGTGGCAATGTGCGGCGTGTTCGGCTACGAGTTGGACTTAACCTTGTTAAGTGAAGAAGAAAAAGTGGAGATCAAGGAACAAATTACTTTCTATCAAGCGGTTCGGCCATTAGTACAATTCGGTACTTTTATCCGCCTGGCAAGTCCTTTTGAAGGCAATACCGCCGCTTGGATGTTTGTCGATGAAGCAAAATCTGAAGCGATGGTATTTATCACCCGCGTATTAGGTGAAGCTCAGCCGTTGTTCCATGAAGTTCGCTTGGCAGGATTAGAGCCGGAAACCATTTATACCGATATGGAAACTGGCGAAACCTATGCCGGCGATGAACTTATGAACCTAGGCGTATACTTCCCAGATTTCTACGGCGATTTCCAAACGAAGCTGATCCATTTGAAGAAACAATAAAAGGAGACTAACTAAAATGAAAAAGAATTCGATCCTTACCCCCTTAGCGATTTTGTCCATTTCACTGCTGCTGACGAGTGCTACTGCGATTAACGGGGCGTTGCCGCAAATGCGTCAAAGCCTGGGAATGACCACCACTCAAGGCGAGTTGGTAGCTACCGTTCCGGCACTGGCGGTTGTCTTGTTCGTTGTTCTGTCCAGCTTTATTGCCCAAAAAATTGGCGTGAAAAAAACCATCCAACTAGGTTTGATCCTAGTTGGTATCGGTGGAGCAGCGCCATTAGTGCTAACGAATTATCCGATTATTTTAGTCAGCCGCTTTTTGTTGGGGGCCGGATTTGGCCTATTCAACTCCTTGGCCGTTTCAGTTATTAATCTGCTATATCGCGAAGTGCCCAACAAACGGGCCACTTTATTAGGCTACCGCGGAGCTGCTGAAAATATCGGTAGTGCAGCCATGACTTTATTAGCCGGTGCGTTATTGGCATTTGGTTGGAAATTCTCCTTTGGTGTATACTTGCTGGCTTTTCCCATTTTAGTTCTGTTCACCATTGCAGTACCGGAAATTCAAGCCACGCAGGAAGAAAGTAACGATCAGTCGTCCGACACTAGAGCCTACGTTCGTCCACAGGTATACTTATTAGCAATTTTTGCTTCATTCTTAGTAATGACCTTCATGGCGATCGGTGTTCGTTTCCCGGCTATGGTAGTCACCATGCGAGGAGCGGACTACAATGCCTCCAACTTTTTAGCGGTAATGCCGATTATCGGAATCGCAACCGGAGCTGCCTTTGGTCATGTCAATCGTTTGTTAGGCAGAAAATGCTTATACCTTGGTTTAGCTTTGTTAGCCCTAGCAACTCTATTGATTGGTCGTTCGGAAAATAACTTTAACTTGCTCTTGGTGGGCTACTTTATCAGCGGCATTCCAGGCAGCTTGATTTTCCCATTCATCTACAACTCGCTAAACAATTACGCTTCCGCCAGCAAGATGAATTTTGCTACATCAGTTATTTTGATCGGCTGTAATTTAGGGAATTTTATTGCACCATTCGGCTTAAGTTTATTACAAACCTTAGGCGGCTCAGACAGCCTATTCGTACCGTTCCAATTGTTATTTGCCATTATTGCGATTATGCTGGCGGCAATTGTGGTGAATCAAACCAACTTTTTTCGCAAAAAAGCCTTAAAAACAACCCAAACCTCTTCAACGAATAACTGACCTTTGACAACTTGTGGTCGCTGTATTATTGTTAAATAGAAGAGTTCGTTAGTGTTTATGTAAAAATGATATCATTAGTTTTAAGGAAGAGGGTACTATGGTAGGAATTCGCGATGTTGCACGGCGGGCGAATGTCAGCCCCGGCACCGTTTCCCGCTTGCTGAATAATGATAAGACGTTGTCGGTCTCAGACGCCACCAGAGAACGAATTTATCAGGCAGTGGAAGCGCTTGACTATGACATTAATAAACGCAAGTATCAGAAAAAGAAATTACCTTCAATCGGTGTCATTTCAACCATTAGCCGCCAAAGCGAATTAGATGACCCTTACTTCAATCAGCTGCGAACAGGGATCGAAGAAGAGGCTCGTAAGCTGCACCTAGGCTTAAATCGCGTGTACAATTTATCTGAAAATCCGCGAGAGTGGAAGGATTTCGATCATCTGGGAGCAGTAATTGTCGTCGGCACTGTCAAAGAAAAATCCTTGCAGGAACTGATGAAGCAAAATAAAAACATCGTTGTGGTGGACAATCCCGATATCACCCAGGAAGTGGATCTAGTCTACGCTGATTTCAAACGCATGACGCAACGAATCTTATCACTGTTTCTAGAAGCTGGGCATCGTCGAATCGCCTATATCGGCGGCTACAATATTGATGTCGATGAACAGGGGAACAAAGAATTTAACGAAAACGAAAAACGACTGCGCACTTATAAGCAGTTTATGCAGGAGCATGGGTTAGAAGCCGAGGTTTGCTACAAGGTAGGGCAATGGGAGCCGTTGGAAGGCAAACGCATGGCTGACGAGTTGTTAGCGGAATGTGATTCGTTTCCTACAGCGATTTTAGTCGGCAGTGATCCGTTATCAGTAGGAGTTTATCGCTCGCTACAGTCTGCTGGCAAAGAAATCGGTAAGGATGTAGTGATTGCCAGCTTTGATGATATTGAAATTTCTGAATTTTTAACGCCGAACTTAACTACCGTAAAAATTAATGCCCAATCCATTGGACGAGCTGCTGTTCGCTTAGCCAATGAACGGATTGAAGGAATCCGTCAGGAGCATGTCGTGATGACCTTTCCTTCCAAGCTGATGGTGCGGGAAAGCTTTATTCCAAAGTCGTAGTCTTTTGATCAATCTTTACCATAAAAAGACAACGACTTACTAATCTTCGGGTAAAATGAGGGAAGAAACCGACGCATTCATTGCGCTGTTGACCAGTCTTGGTTTGGCTGGTCGTTTTTTGCCCTTTTGTACTATCAATTCATTAGAATGGGGGAACTTTCAATGGAAAAAAATGAAAAGAACACCGATATTTATGTCCCAGAGTTATATTCGGAACTTAGACAAAGTATTATCAAGCTGCCGAAAGTGATTGAAAAGTCCACCGGTATCCAAATTTACGGTAAGTTGATCAAGAGCATTATTTATTCAATGGATGTGGCAGTGATTGCCAATAATGACGCGGATGCTATTTTAGCTGTTTATCCTTGGACACCCAATACGCGAATTTTGTCAGCAATTTCGACAGTTGCGCAGGTCCCGATCTTAGCCGGAATTGGTGGAGGATTGACTTCTGGCGTACGTTCTTCCCGTTTAGGGACGTTTGCGGAGGAGCACGGTGCTTTTGGCGTGGTTTTAAATGGTCCGTGTGACTTGGAAACTATTCAAACGGTTAATGAAAATGTCGATATTCCAATTATTTACACGGTAGTAAATGATAAACGGAATCTGCAGGAGCTGATTGACAACGGGGTGGACATATTCAACGTCGCTGGAGGACAAGAAACAACCAATCTCGTGCGCTGGATCAGAGAAAAGTTCCCAGAATTCCCGATTATGGCTTCTGGTGGGCGAACCGATGAACAGATTCTGGCAACCATTGAAGCAGGAGCGAATGCAATTACTTATACAACCTATGGTAAAACAGAAGAATACTTCCAAGAAAAGATGGAAGAATACCGCAAAATGTAAAACAGAAATTATTGAAAAAAGGCAGCTGGTTAGCAGATCAGGTGCCTTTTTTTGCTGATTAAAAAATCCTAAGGGCAAAGTATATAAGCATCGATTAATTATTCGATATTCGTTTTTATATAATTTTCAGCAGAGATGAATAAAGAGTCTTTTAAAAGTCGTCGAGCTTTATCAACAGCATTTGTCTGGTTTCATCTAAAGAGTATTCTCTATCGAAGCAAAAAAATGTGCAATATTTATTTCGTAAAGCGTTATCTAAAACATGGATATTCAGTAATGAAAGATAACGGATTTTAGTGCGAGTGATCAAAAACTATTAAAAGACGTTTAAAGGTTTTTTTCGGGGTGGCTCTTCTCCTCCGTTAGTTACCCACTTCAACTTTCAGTTCAATAAACACTTTGACCTGCAATCGTTTTCTTGCTATAGTTAAAGGACAGAAAGCGAGGGGACCCACATGCGAACATTCACCAACTAAGTAGAAGCTGCATTCAGACTGTACCATGGATTGACCAAGGGAGCAGTGTGCAGATTTTCGAACAATTGGTGAAATAGTGAGGAATCCTTAACGAAAATGACCAAGAACGTGTTTATTTGTCTTGGGAAATTTTGTCTTAATAGGAATCAACTCAACCACCAGTTGTCGAAAATAACTGGCGGTTTTTTGGCTTCTGGGAAGAAGTCACTGCGAGGTGCTATCCATTATGACAAATATTACTATTAATCACCTGACTTTTGGCTACGATCAGCTAGGCACAAATTTATTTGATGATGCCCAGCTGCTCATTGATGCTCAGTGGAAGCTGGGACTCATCGGCCGTAATGGACGAGGGAAGACGACTTTGCTGAAGCTGTTGCAAGGTCAATTGCCTTATCAAGGAAGGATTCTGCATGATTTGCCATTCGTGTATTTTCCTTATCAAATTATTGATCCAACTCAATTGACTTATGATGCGTTGCAGGAACAAGGGGATCAGGAACTTTGGCAGCTGGAACGGGAGCTGAATTTATTAGACTGTAATCCGGATATTTTGTGGCGTCCCTTTAATACCTTATCTGGTGGGGAACAGACGAAGGTACTACTGGCTTGCTTGTTTACTGATGAAGGGAACTTTCCATTAATAGATGAACCTACCAATCATCTAGACATTTCAGGGCGCCAACAGGTTGCTAAATATTTGCAGAAAAAGAAGCAGGGCTATATTTTAGTCAGCCATGATCGTAATTTCTTAGATGAGACGGTGGATCACATTCTGGCGATTGAAAAAAGCCAGCTGGTTTTGTATCAAGGCAACTTTTCTACTTATGAGGAGCAGAAGGCACGACAAGATGCCTTTGAACAGGCGCAGAATCTTAAGCTGAAAAAGGAAATTAATCGACTCCAGCAAACGGCCCGTGAAAAGGCGGCCTGGTCAGCG
Source organism: Candidatus Enterococcus moelleringii (assembly GCF_017377575.1). GTDB lineage: Bacteria > Bacillota > Bacilli > Lactobacillales > Enterococcaceae > Enterococcus_A > Enterococcus_A moelleringii. The sequence continues at coordinate 52,372 of NZ_JAFREM010000001.1, read as the reverse complement.
TCACGGGAAACCGACAAGCTCAATAAATCGAAAGGCTTCATCGACACTGAATATCGTCGTGTCAGCCCAGGAGCTATTGGGGCGGATGCGGCTAGAATGATGAAACGCTCGAAAGCCATTTTGCAGCGGGTGGAAGGCCAAATTACTGAGAAGGAACAATTGCTGAAAAATATCGAAACCATCGATGGCTTGACGATGCGTTTTGAACCCAGTCATCATCAGCGGGTTATTCGAGTAGAAAATTTGAGTTTAGCTTATGATGACCACGTTCTTTTCAAAGACATCGGATTTGAACTGAAGCGCGGTGAGTGTCTGACGGTTACAGGAAAGAATGGCAGCGGAAAAAGCGCACTGGTTCAAACTTTACTGGGAACTTTTTCTGGAACAGCCAAAGGAGAAATTTTTCTGCCCCAGGGACTCAAGATCAGTTATGTGCGTCAGCGTTACGAAGACAATCAAGGAACGCTGCAAGACTTTGCTTTACAGGAGGGCCTGGATTATCCGATGTTTCTCAGCAATCTGCATAAGCTGGGGATGGAGCGCAACGTGTTTGAGAATCGGATTGAGGACATGAGCATGGGTCAGCGTAAAAAGGTGGAATTAGCCAAATCCTTGTCACAGCCGGCTAATCTATATTTTTGGGATGAACCATTAAACTATTTGGATGTCTTTAATCAGCAGCAAATCATCCAACTGCTTCAAAAAGTACGTCCGACCATGCTGGTGATCGAACACGATCAGCATTTTGTTGAGGCAGTGAGCACGAAGCAGCTGTCGCTTTAGAATCAAATAGTAGTCTTAGCGGAAGTCATCTTGATCGATGACTTCTTTTTTGCTGCGTTAAGGGTTAGTCATACGTATCTATGTGATAAAAAGTTACTACGAATGTTCGAAACTCCTATTTTCCTACCATTTCATGACAGATGCTTTTTCATTTTGGTGCAAAAGAACCGCCTTTACAGCAACGAATGTCATTAAACCTCACATTACATTACCGCGGATACTAGAAATCATGAGAATTCAATGATAAACTCATTCTAAATTTACAGAATATTTCAAAAAAAGTTTTCCAAGGAGGAACCAGATGAATCTAGTAGCACGTGAACAGGAGAAATTAATGATCGTTGTCGCCGCTGATGTTGCCCGGCGCAGAAAAGATCGAGGATTGAAGCTGAACCATCCCGAAGCAGTCGCTTTGATTACTTATGAAGTAATGGAAGGGGCCCGTGACGGTAGAAGTGTCGCTGAGTTAATGACTTATGGGGCTACAATCTTGTCGGTTGACGATGTGATGGAGGGTATTCCTGATATGATTCACGACATCCAAGTGGAAGCCACTTTCCCAGACGGCACGAAACTGGTGACCGTTCATAACCCAATCCGCTAAGAAATTTTAACAGCTAAAATTACTATAATAGGATGAACTAGGAGGAATTCCATGAAACCAGGAGAAATTATCGTAGGTACCGAGCCGATTCAATGCAATGTCGGTCGAGAAACGCGGGAAGTAACCGTGACTAATACAGGGGATCGTCCGGTCCAAATCGGTTCCCATTATCATTTTTATGAAGTAAACAGTGCACTGCGCTTTGATCGGGATGCAGCATACGGATTTCGTTTGAATATTCCAGCCGGAGTCGCGGTTCGTTTTGAACCACAGGATGAAAAGACCGTGGAGCTGGTCGCTCTGGCAGGAAAACGTGAAGTCTACGGCTTAAACGAAAAAACCAATGGCCCATTAGACAAGGAGGCAAACTAAATGAGCTTAGAAATCTCTCGCAAACAATATGCAGAATTATACGGACCCACAGTTGGCGATAAAATTCGTTTAGCCGATACTGATTTGTTCGTGGAAATTGAAAAAGACTACACTACTTATGGCGATGAAGTTGTCTTCGGCGGCGGGAAAGTTATCCGTGAAGGCATGGGGATGGACCCGCTAGTAACTCGCGATGGCGGCGCACCGGATTTAGTGATCACCAATGCCACGATTGTCGATTACAGCGGCGTAATTAAGGCCGATATAGCCATAAAAGACGGCAAAATCTTGGCAATCGGCAAAGCTGGAAATCCATTAATTATGGACAATATCGACGTTCCGATTGGTGCAGCGACTGAAATTATTGCTGGAGAAAATAAAATTATTACCGCTGGCGGAATTGATACGCATATTCACTTTATCTCCCCGCAGCAGGTAGATTCGGCTCTACACAACGGAATCACTACGATGATCGGTGGGGGAACAGGTCCTGCCGAAGGAACTAATGCGACAACAGTAACACCTGGTGCTTGGAACTTGGAACGGATGATGCAGGCAGCAGACGGTCTGCCAGTCAACTTAGGTTTCCTAGGAAAAGGTCAAGCAGCGATTGAAGCTCCTTTGGCTGAACAAATCGAAGCTGGAGCAATTGGCTTGAAGATCCATGAAGACTGGGGAACCACTTTTTCAGCGATTCAGCAATCTCTGGAAGTGGCCGACAAATACGATGTGCAAGTGGCGATTCACACGGATACCTTGAATGAAACCGGCTTTGTGGAACGGACGATTGAAGCCTTTGGAGATCGGGTGATTCATACCTATCATACGGAGGGTGCCGGGGGCGGACACGCACCAGATATTATTAAAATCGCGGGGCAGCCGAATGTATTGCCTTCTTCTACTAACCCGACGATGCCTTACACCGTTAATACGGTGGACGAACATTTAGATATGCTGATGGTTTGTCATCACCTGAACCCGGATATTCCTGAAGACTTAGCCTTCGCTGACTCCCGGATTCGGAAAGAAACCATTGCCGCCGAAGACGTACTTCATGATATGGGGATTTTCAGTATGATGAGCTCAGATTCTCAAGCGATGGGCCGGGTTGGTGAAGTGGTAACCCGTACTTGGCAAACTGCCGACAAAATGAAAAAACAACGGGGGTCTTTGGAAGAAGGCGAGAACAACGATAATTTCCGGGTGAAGCGTTATATCGCAAAATACACCATCAACCCGGCGATCACTCACGGTATTTCTGACTATGTCGGTTCGGTAGAAGTTGGAAAAATTGCGGATTTAGTCTTGTGGGACCCAGCCTTTTTCGGAGTAAAACCTACTAAAATCATTAAAAACGGCATGATCGCGGTAGCTCAGATGGGCGATCCTAATGCCTCCATCCCAACACCGCAGCCAGTCTTTTATCGGGAAATGTTTGGCAGCATCGGGACTGCTTTGGAGAAAAGCTCATTTACCTTTGTTTCTCAAGCAGCTCAGGACAACAATGTCAAAGAAAAATATCAGCTGAAAAAAGAAACACTGCCAGTTAGAGGGGTACGCAAGCTGACCAAAAAGGACATGAAGTTCAATGATGCGACACCTGAAATCACGGTGGATCCGCAAACTTATGAAGTAAAAGTAGACGGTGAAATTGTTACTAGTGAGGCCGCTGAAGTTCTTCCGATGGCGCAAAAATACTTTTTATTCTAACTCAATCATAAAAAATAGGAGAGATTTCCATGATCGTAAAAGAAATTATCGGCAACATTAACAGCTATCCGGCTGCCGAAAGCAAAACTAAAGATTGGGTAGCCTTGGAAAACGAAGCTTTAGCCAAACGTGTTCATCACTTGAACACGTCTGGCGGCGAGGTTAGCGTTCGCCTGGCTCCCGGCAAACACTTGCATGTAGGAGACATTTTGGCTGAAACTGAAGATTCGCTAGTAGTAGTGGACGTTTTGCCAGAAGACGTGCTGGTGATTTCACCGGAGTCCATCAATCAAATGGGTGTGATCGCTCACGAGCTGGGGAATCGTCATCTGCCGGCGCAATTTATCGACGACACGATGGTGGTTCAATTCGATTACTTAATTGAAAAGTTGCTGGGGGACAAGGGAATCGCCTTTGAACGCCAACAGATCAAAATGCCTCATCCCTTCCGGCACATAGGGCACAGCCATGACCACTAACCTGTTTTTATTTCAAATGAACGATTCCAATTTTCCCATTGGGTCTTTCAGCCATTCCTATGGCTTTGAAACCTATTTGCATCAGCAGCGGATCCAAACTGCTGATGCCTTTGAAGAATGGCTGATTCAATTTCTCAATAACCAGGTTTTAACGACGGATGCGATGGCGATTTGTCGCGCCTTTGAAGCGCTAGAGCGGGAAAGCTTAGCAGATATATTGGAAATCAATACTGAATTAAATGCTCTTCTTTTGCCTAGCGAAATGCGACAGGCGAATCAAAAGATGGGGCAGCAATTTTTGAATATTGGCAAAAGCTTGCTGGAGCATCCGTTGCTGTTGAATTATCAGGCGCAACTAAAGGAGCAGCAGCTGGCGCCTCATCCAGCCATCGTTTTTGGTTTGTTGGCCTATTGTTCACAAGCTGAGCTAAAGGAAACCTTATCAGTGTATTTACTAAACACCACCATTTCAATGGTACAAAACGCGGTGCGGGGTGTGCCGATTGGACAAGTAGCTGGGCAAAAAATTATTTATGGGCTGTCCCAGCAAATTCCTGAAATGACAGAAAGAGTTTGTGAGCTGCCTATCGATCATTTCGGGGCAACCGCTCCGGGAATCGAAATCGCCCAGATGCAGCATGAATTTCTGTTTGCCCGTAATTTTATGTCTTAGATAATTTTAGGAGGAGCTTAATGGATACAATCAAAATTGGAGTAGGCGGACCAGTTGGTGCTGGCAAGACCTTTCTTATCGAACAAATCGTGCGTCAAATTCAAAACGATGTAGAGATCGCCGTGGTGACCAACGATATTTACACGAAAGAGGATGCGAAATACCTGATTAATACCGGCATTCTTGATCCGGCTCGAATCATTGGAGTGGAAACGGGCGGGTGTCCCCATACGGCAATTCGTGAGGACACTTCCATGAACACCGCAGCGATTGAAGAGCTGGAGGAGAAATTTCCGGACTTGGAAGTAATTTTCGTGGAAAGCGGCGGCGATAATTTAGCAGCAACCTTTAGTCCAGAATTGGTGGATTTGTCGATTTATATCATTGATGTGGCGCAAGGAGAAAAAATTCCCCGCAAAGGTGGTCAAGGGATGATCAAATCAGATTTATTTGTGATTAACAAAATCGATTTGGCACCGTTTGTTCATGCCGACTTGAGTATTATGGCTAGTGACGCCAAACAATACCGCTTAGAAAAACCAACGATCTTCACCAATTTACAGGACGGTACCGGCTTGGATGAAGTGGTGGCTTGGATCAAAAAGCACGCCTTCATTGGAGTATAGCCATGGAGATGATGACAGGAACTTTAGAATTATCCGTCAAGCAGCGGGACAACCGCACGGTACCAGGACATATTTTTTATCAAGGGGCGCTGAAGGTGATGCGCCCGCAGTACTTAGACGACAGCGGCCAGGTGACCTACTTCATTTTAAATCCTGGCGGCGGTTATTTAGACGGGGATCGCTATGCGCTGACGGTGGAGGTTGCTCCTGAAGCGAGTTTGTATTTGACGACTCAATCGGCTACGAAAATTTATCAGACACCCAAGGATTATGTGCGGCAGATTAACCGCATTACCATCGGAAACCAAGGGGAGTGCATCAATCTGCCGGATCCGATAATTCCTTACGAAAACAGTGTCTATTGTCAGGAGCAATGGGTATATCTGGCTGAAGACGCTCGCTATTTTTCATCAGAAATTGTGACCCCCGGCTGGGATTCGTCGGAACGAGGCTTTACGTATCGGGAAGTGAATTTGCTGACGAAGTTGTTTGTGGATCAGCGTTTGGCGGTAATGGATCGAGTGCTGCTACAGCCAGCCAGCCAAGATCTTTCTGGGATTGGGATGCTGGAGGGACTTAAAAAGGTAGCTTCTTTACTAGGGGTTCATCCGGAAATTGATCAGGAATACATCAGCCAGCTGCATCAAGTTTTGCAGGATAAGTTCCCTGACTTGCGCTTTGGGCTGTCGATGCTGCCGATTAACGGCTACAGCCTGCGGGCCTTAGGCGACAACACCCAAGAATTGGAGCAGCTCATTCAGCAATGCTACCTACATTATAATCAGGCTTTTTGCCAAGAGCGAATCCTGCATACACGGAAATATTAGGAGGGATCAGGAGATGGAAATGACAAAAGAAACGAAAATGGCGTGGCTGAAAGGAGTTCTTCCTAGTTTTTCGCAAGTCGTGTTAATTGAACATCCAATTAGCGGCGCCTTAATTTTTCTGGCCTTAGTGGTAGCGGATTTGCAAATTGCCGCGCTGGCTTTGTGCGGGTGTCTCGTTGCGAACTTTACGGCCCATATGCTGCAGGTGGATCATGCCCAAATTGAAGGGGGATTAATTGGCTTCAGTCCGGTTTTGGTGGGGATTGCAGCAGGCACATTCGTGGAGGGTTTAGCGGCTTGGCCGATTACATTAGTGGGAAGTGCCATGTGTGTACTGATCACGCTGGTCATTAATCATCTATTCAGCCAGCAAGATTTGCCGGGGTTAACGTTTCCTTTTATTTTAACCACTTGGTTCTTTTTGCTCCTCAGCTTCAGCAGTCGCTGGATTACTACTAGTCGGATCGCTCAGCTGCCTCAAGCAGCAATTGGCGATGGCAGTTTGGTTTTTCCAGATATTTTGATTAAAGGTGTGGGAGAAATCTTTTTACTAGATAATTCCATCAGTTCGCTATTGATTTTAGCCGCGATTTTTGTGGCAAGTGTCCGCTGGGGCTGCTTGGCGATTGGCGCGATAGCTTTTAGTCTAGTTGGGGCTTTTATATTGGGAGGCAATCTGGATACTTTGTCACTTGGATTATACAGCTATAACTGTATCTTAACTTTTTTAGCATTGGATCTATTTTTGACTAAAAGAAATCCTCAGCTGAGTGGTTTGCTGCTGGGAGTAGGCGGCGTTTTGACTGTCTGCCTAGATTTTGCTTTGCCAACGGTGTTGGGAATTGCTGGTTTGCCAGTGTTAACCTTCTCCTTCGTGGCAGCAACCTGGTTCACTTTATATTTAGAAAAGCTGTTGGTAAGGACGTGATTGTAAATGCTCCATCGAATTGATATCCCTCGATCGGTTGCTTGGTTCAAAGCCGGCATCCGCCGGCGGGCTAAGTTGAAACCATTGTTAATTGTCTTAATTCTACTGGCTCTCACTTCGCTAGTGGTGGCTACTGGTTTAGGAGCAGTAAATGTACCCGCAAATGTCACATTAGACGTGGTACTCAATCGGCTGACTCAAGGTCTTTATCCCACTAGCGGCACGTTGCTGCAGCAGAACATTGTCTGGAATTTGAGATTGCCTCGAGTCCTGCTGGGATTTGTGGTGGGCGCTTCCTTGGCGATTTCCGGAGTGGCGATGCAAGCATTGGTGCGCAATCAGCTGGCCGATCCCTTCTTATTAGGAGTGTCTTCGGGGGCGGAAATGTTCGGCACCTTAGGCATGTTGTTCGGGGTCTTTGGCTTCTTAGGAACCTATGCCTTGTCGCTATCAGCTTTTTTAGGTGCAGCTTTTTCTTTACTGCTGGTTTATACCCTCAGTCGGGTGCAAAATAAAATCGTGATTACCCAGCTGCTGCTTTCAGGTGTGGTGGTTGCGATGATTTTTCAAGGTATCACCCGGGTAATTGTCTTAAGTGCCCCCAATGCTTTAGGTCTACATAATGCGGAATTTTGGATGTCTGGCAGTTTGGCTAATACAAAATGGAGCTTTTTAGGGCTGCCAACGATCATGATGTTAGTTTGCGGAATTTTTCTAACGCTGAATTATCGGCTGCTGAATCTGCTGGTAATGGGGGAAGAAACAGCCGCAACTTTAGGTATTTCTGTACGGACCTTTCAAAAGATCCTGTTAATTGTTACTTCTTTACTAGCCGGCACTACCATCGCTGTCAGCGGAACCATCGGTTTTATTGGGTTAATTTGTCCCCATTTTGCTCGGCTGTTAGTTGGCGGTGATCATCGCAAGGTCTTGCCGGTTGCGAGTTTAATCGGCGGAATTTTGGTAGTTTGGACGGATGTGGTGGCTCGTATGGTATTGGCTCCTGAAGAATTGCCACTGGGGATTCTGACCTCTATTTTAGGTGGTCCCTTCTTTATTCTGCTGTTAAAGAAAAATAGAAAACATTAGGAGGGAACCCATGAAATTATCGGTTGAAGACCTGTGCTGCAGCTATGAAAAACAGCCGGTACTGACGGACTTGTCGCTGCTGGCGGAAAATCAGCAGTTTGTCGGTATTATCGGACCCAATGGCAGCGGAAAATCAACTTTGTTAAAGGTCATTTATCGAGCGCTGAAACCGGAAAGCGGTGAAATCAAGATCGATGATACGCCGCTAAAGGTGATGTCCTATAAAGAAAGTGCCCAAAAAATGGCTGCAGTCGGTCAGGAAAACGAGCTGCCCTTTGACTTTCGGGTGGAGGAAATTGTGCAAATGGGGCGCTATCCGGCAAAACGGTTTTTCGACAACGAAACCTCGGAAGATGCCGAATTGGTAGCCAAAGCTTTGGAGCAGTTGGGAATTACTCATTTAGCTCAACGAAATTTCCAGCACTTATCAGGCGGCGAAAAGCAGCGGGTGCTGATTGCTCGTGCCTTAGCTCAAAATACTGATTTGTTGATTTTAGATGAACCTACCAATCACTTGGATATTCATTACCAGCTGGAAATCTTCGAATTGTTAAATCGACTGCCGCTGACAGTTGTTTCGGCGATTCATGATTTGAACATCGCTGCTATGTACTGCGATTATTTGTATATTATGGAAGAAGGGGAGATTTTAACCAGCGGCACGCCGACAGAAGTTTTAACTCCGGCGATTTTAAAGCAGGTTTTTCAAGTAAATGCCGAAATCCAGCTTCATCCAATTTTAAAACGACCAACGATTACTTACTTGCCAAAAAATTATCTTATGGCGGGCTCAAAATAAAGGAGTGTTTACGTGAAAAAGTTCCTTCTTGCATCAATGCTGCTGATGACCTTGGCTGGCTGCAGCGATTCCAATGCCGACCAAACCAATACCAGTAACGAAAATCAACAAACGGTAACTAACTATGATCGTACCATTACGATATCCGGAGTTCCCGAAAATGTCATAACGATGGGTCCCAACACAACTGAACTATTTTGTGAGTTGGGCTTATCAGATAAAGTGGTGGGGAGTACCTTGAACAATCACAGCCGCGGGCCGTTGCCAGAGTATAAAGAGGATTACGAAAAAATTCCAGAACTGAATCATGGTTCAGCAACTCGGGAAGCGGTATTGTCCAGCGGTGCTGATTTTATTTACGGCATTGACTGGGAATTCGGTTCTGAAGGACTTGATTTGCAGGAGCTGGAGGAGAACGGCATCACCGTTTATCAAAATAGTGCCAAAACCATTGATGAGGTCTATCAAGAAATCGCGGATATCGGCAAGATTTTTCAAGTAGAGGATCAGGCTGAAAGCTTTGTCCAGGAACAACAGGATCGTTTGCAGGCGGTAGAAGATAATGCAGCTGCAGAACCTGTTAAAGTCTTGGTGTATGACAGTGGCGACAGTGGAATATTTACGGCTAGCGGCAGCAATTTTGAATCACGTCTAATCGAAGCCGCTGGCGGAGTGAATCTTTTTGAGGATCAAACCGACAAAGATTGGATTACCGTCAGCAGCGAAGAAGTTCTCGCGCGGCAACCGGATGTCATTTTAGTTCATGATTATGATCAACCGGAGCTTGAAGAAAAAATCGCCGCCATCAAAGCTGATCCAGCCTTGTCTCAGATGGAGGCGGTTAAAAATGATCGAATTGTCTCCATGAGTTTGGAAAATGCTTTGCCAGGACCTCGTTTGGCGGAAACCGTCGAGCTATTAGCTGAAGGGTTTCAAAGGAATGAGTAGTGAGTGATTGGAAATTAAATGGTCAGTAATCATTTGTTGTAATCAACTAGAATAGAACAAAACAATGGCCCGCCCAGTTATCAACTAACTAGACGGGTCATTTTTTATTCTTCTTCATCAGCCAAAAGGCCAGTCTTCATCAATTCTTGATTTCCCTTCAGGTTGCGGAGGTTGGTTTCGTAATCTTTGGTGTACATCACCGAATAGATAGTGTTCAAGACATACTCAAAGGCCGCTTGAGATGAGAAAGTTGCGATTTTAGCAAAATCGTACTCTTCCTGCATCATCAGCAATAAATGGGTAGCGAAAGGCACCATCGACGAATCGGGATTGCCAGTCAAAAAGATAATAGGAACGCCTTTTTCCTTTAAGTATTGCATGATTTTATTATAGGGATGCAAAATACCACTGTAGGACATGATGAAAGCACAGTCTTTTTCGGTGATGCTGACGGCATTCCATTCGGTATCCACGTATTCTTCGGCTTGGATGGCAAATTTGTTGATTTTGATTAATTTGTTTTGAAAGCTGCGAGCTCGCAGCTGGGTATCCCCGCGGGCAAATAGAAAAATTCGCTCGGCTTGCATCAGTGCATCGACAGCGGCGGTTAACTGATCTTCATCTAGTTGGATCAGCGAGCGGCGAATCGTGCTAATGGTTAAATCGGCCATTTTTTTCGCAATCTTACCAGGTGTGTCTAAAGGATGGAAAGGGAAATTGGCATTGACCTCATCAGAGGAATGCAGCTGGGCATAAACTACTTCCGCAATCGCATCCTTGAATTCCCGAAAGCCGGAATAGCCCAGCTTCTGGGCTAAACGGACAATCGTGGAGTGGGAAGAAAAAGTCTTCTCCGCCAAGTCCTGAATAAAAATGGTAGGAATATCGGTTAAGTGTTCTAAAATATATGCGGCGATGCGCTTTTCCGCCATACTGAAATTTTCCTGCTGCTTCAAGCGTTCGATAATTAACATAGCGTTGGTTCCTTTCTTAGTGTGTTTTTTGATGAACATGATGTTCATGAATTAGGCGGTAAAGCGAAAAAGGCTGAACATGAGTTGCTAAGTGGCGCGCTTTTATGTATTTGCTGGCGAAACTGGTTATAATCAAGGTAATAATAAGAAAGCGAGCTGATTGTTCATGTTAACCATCGCATATTTAGGCAATGGAAAAAGTACCAATCGTTACCACCTGCCATTTTCTACCAAATTAGGAGAGAAGATCAAGGTGAAAACCATCTATTCCCCCTCTGGTCGTCAAGCCTGGACACCTCTTGATGGGACTAATTATACCACTGATTTAGCGGATATTTTGACTGACTCAGAAATTCAATTAGTGGTGATCACGACACCGTTGAAATTCCATTATCAATACGCCAAACAGGCGCTGGAAGCCGGCAAAAACGTCCTGTTGGAAAAGCCATTTACTGAAACGTCTGACGAGGCCAAGGAATTGTTCGCCTTAGCGAAGGAAAAAAGTTTATTCCTGCAATGTTACCAAAATCGCCGCTTTGACTCTGATTTCTTAACGGTACAAAAGGTGATTGAAAGCGGCAAACTGGGGGATTTGTTGGAAGTAGAAATGCATTACGATTATTTTCGACCAGAAGTTCCTGAAAGTGCCGAGCATTTTTCGCGAGATGACAGCTATCTGTACGGTCACGGCTGCCACACCATCGATCAAGTCTTAAGTTACTTTGGCGAGCCGGACAATATTCGCTATGATGTCCGCCAGTTATTAGGCCAAGATCGCATGAACGATTACTTCGATCTGGATTTTTACTACGGCAAGTTGAAGGTATCTGTCAAATCCAGCTATTTCCGTCTAAAAGAACGCCCAAGCTTTGTGGTTTATGGTAAGAAGGGTTCGTTTGTTAAACATACCAAAGACCGTCAAGAGGAACATTTGAAATTATTCCACATGCCAGAAAATGCCGACTTTGGCATCGATTTGCCGGAGCACTATGGCATCCTCACTTACTTGGATGAAGACAATGTTTACCATGAAGAAAAGGTGGTCTCTGAAGTAGGGGATTACAGCCGGATTTATGAAGGGGTCTATCAAGCTATCATCAACGGCAAGGAAAAAATTGTCAAAGATGAAGAAACAATTCTGCAAGTGGAGATTTTAGAAGCTGGAATTGCAGCGATGGAAGCAAACCAATAGGAGGAAACGAAATGAAATTAGGAATTGTTGGGGCAGGGATGATTGCCAAAGAGTTTTTGAGTTTGTCACCGGAGCTGCCGCAAATTGAATTAGCGGCGATTCTTTCTTCGGAGCGCAGTTTGGCGAAAACCAAAGAGCTGCAGGCGGCCCATAATATCGGAGCGGTGTTCACCGATTATCAAGAGTTGCTGCAGGCCGGAGATGTGGATACCATCTACGTTGCGCTACCTAATCACTTGCATTTTCAGTATGCCAAGGAAGCTTTACTGGCGGATAAGCATGTGATTTGCGAGAAGCCCTTCACCTTAGAATTGGAAGAGGCGCTTGAGCTGGAGGCTTTAGCAAAGGAAAGAGATTTGCTGATTTTTGAGGCGATTACCAATCAGTATTTGGGGAATTTCCAGAAGATTAAGGAGTATCTGCCAGAAATCGGTACAGTTCATATGATTTCCGGCAATTATTCCCAATATTCTTCTCGGTATGATGCCTTCCAAAAAGGGGAAATACTGCCAGCTTTTGACCCAAGTGCTGGTGGTGGAGCCTTGATGGACATCAACATTTACAACTTGCACTTGGTGGTGGGACTGTTTGGCGCTCCCAAAACGGTCAATTATTATCCAAATATCCAGCGGGAAGTGGATACCTCAGGCGTGGTGGTAATGGATTACGATCAAGCCAAGGCAATCTGCATTGGTTCTAAGGACACCGGTGCTGAAAGCTACGTCCAGATACAAGGGGAATTGGGGGAAATTATTATCAACAGCCCAAGCAGCACCTTGATTTCGGGCGTGGTGAAGCTGAGAAATGGGCAACAATACGAGCTGGAGGCAAATGCCCATCCTCATCGTATGTATGAAGAATTCCAACGGATGGCCCAAGCAATCCACGAGCATGATACAGACTTTGCTGACGAAAAAATGGCCCACACCTTGGCAGTGATGCGGGTATTAGAACAAGCCAAAAGCTGATAGAAAAAAAGTGATGAATGGGAACCTTCATCACTTTTTTTGCGCGCTAGCCGGTCTCTTTTTTTCCAGCTTATTATTTTGGTGTTTTTCTGCTCTTATTAAACGATGGACGTATTTCAATTGATTGGCTAATATCGAATGCTTTGGTAATCGGGTTAGTCCCAGGTTTAGAATGTCTAAAGCATCAACGTAACGATTTTGTTTTTGATACATATGCGCCAAGCATTGGTACGGTTTAACAGACGAGCTCCTTTTTCGCACGGCCCGCAGCAGGTGCTTTTCGGCCTGTTCATAGCGTTCACGGATGCAGCAATCGATACCTAACGCTTCTTCGGAAACGACGTCTATTTTATAGACACCGCGAATTTTGTCTAAGCGTTGCTGTACGGACAAGCCATCGTTGGGAATGTCGATGTTTTTAGGTCGGCCCTCCAGCATACGCATCAATTGGTTTCGGCGTCTCTTATTTTCAGCAGCACAAGGCTGAAGCGCAGCTTGATTGAATAATGGAAGAATGGCTGATTTGAATTTAGGATCACTCAGCAGGTTGATGAATTTAAACTCAGTGATTGGCAATGAAGGATTCAGCAGCGAAATGACGATTGCTTCATCTGTGTTCAATGATTTATCCAGCTTGAACTGGATAGTCGAGCTGCCATAAGTCTCCGTGATCGCTTTTTCCAAATTTTCTTCAAAGCTCTCTAGATTTCTCATCTGGTGTTCTTCCAACTCATAGCCCGCCGAATTTGCCAAATAGATCAAATCTGCCGCGGAAAACGCTTGTTGGCAAGTGATCTTCAATAGAAACATCAGTTCAGGATGAATCTTATAAAGCGGTAAGAGCTTGAGCACCTTTGGATCTTTCGATTTCAGCGCTGCGACAGCCATCAGCTGAGAACACTCGTAACTATATGCTGGAAATTTTTTAGGATTGCTGAGTATTGTCAACGTTCTGACAGTCGATACAATGTTTCGATTCAAAAATACGTTGCGCTCTAAAGCATAAATAAGGTAACGCAAGTAGCCGGCGTCTTCTTGAACAATATCACTTAAGAAGGATAAATAGCCTTGACGCTCACCTTCAGTCATTTCGGAGTAGGAGACGTTTTTTTTGATTTGTTTCGTTTTCCCGGGGCCCAGCTTTTCCGCGACGATAATTTCTGATGGCTCATAGGTGCCTTCGATACCTTCTGAGAGGATAACCCCGTATTTCGCATAACTCGCTTTATTCCACAAAGTCGGTTCTTTTGAGATAAACAATGAATTGCGAATAGCAGGGGGGATATAACTGAGACAGATATCAAGTTTGGATCTTTTCGGCATTTTTGCCCCAGTTACCCCATATTTTTTGTCGATAAAACTATTAAAATCCATTGTTCCTCCTGTATTGGTTGTTTTTATTTTTATTATACCGAAAAAGAAAATCACCACTAAGTAAAATAAAAAATAATCGATTCAGATTCTTAGAAAAAATGTTAAGCAAATGAATCGGGAAGCTGTTGCTTACAAGCAAGCCAAAAAAACTGGAATCAGTTGACTGATTCCAGTGGATATTTATACTATTTGCTGCTGAAAGTGCCAGGGTCGTTTCGTTTATTCAGAATAAACATCGACCACATTGAACCAGCGGCGTTCGTGATCGTCATAGTTTTCCAGTGAAAAGCCGGAAAGAGCAAAACCGATCATAGTGAAAATAATCCCAAACAACACTAGCCAGCTGCCGATTTTTGGCATGATATATTTGGATCTCATACATTGACCACCTTTCTTTGGAATACCAATTGACGAACTTTGCGGGTCATCCAGCGGTGGCAATTAATAAACAAGGCGCTGCAGCGGTAAGTGCCCCACATAATCAACAGTCCAAGACCAAACAGCAGCATGCCGACACCTAATTGGGTCACACCGATGAAGAAAGAATCCATAATCGCTAATGGACTAGTTAAGGTTGCAAGAAGTCCGCCTAGTAAAAGTCCGCCGCCTAAGCAGGCAAAGGAAAAAGGAATACACCAAACGACAATATAAAAACTAAGAATCAATAGAAACGCTGCAAGCGCCAGGCTGCCCCAAAGCGGGAAACCAATGAGCAATAACAGTAAAATGATCGGACTAAAACGTCTAGGCACTTTGATTTCTTGCGGAATTCCCGCTGCTTCATAGGCCAAGGCTTGCGGATCCCCCATTTTGGCCACCGCTTCTTCCTCGGAATAGCCGTCCTCCATCAAATCCATAATCATTTCATCGTAATACTCAATCAAACGCTGTACTTCACTTGGTCGGACCTCATAGGCTAAATAATTGCTCAATTCTTTAATAAACTCAACTCGCTGCATTTTCGACACTTCCTTTAATGTATTGTTGGATGGCCTCTACCTGAGTCCAATCCTGTAAAAATTGCTGGATACTTTCAAATCCCGCGTCGGTTAGATGATAATATTTCCGTAACCGCCCATTGTGGATTTTTGAGTAGGTAGTCACGCGTTGGCTGGTTTCCAGCCGTTTTAAAATCGGATAAAGCGTGGATTCGGTAATTTCAATTTGATGACTGATTTGTTTAACAATTTCGTAGCCGTAAGAGTCTTGAGGAGACAGTGCGGCTAGAACGCAATACTCAATCAGCCCTTTTTTCAATTGGCTATTCATGCGCATCACCCCTCTACACCTTATACTATACATGACATAGTATAAGGGGACTATAGGACTTAAGTCCGATTATTAGAAATTGCTGAAAAAATTGGTTCAACACACGGGTTTATTTTTACCAAAATAAAAAAGCTGCGACCATCAAAAGTCGCAGCTTCGATCCAACATTAAATTTGGGTAACATGCACCTGATTGCCATGCTCTTTGATAATCGCCACCAAGTCTTTGGTTTTTACCCAGACGGTTGCTGTATTATCATTGGGATGAACACCAATCAGACCAGGATCTTGCATGAAGTCCTCGTCGATGTAAAATTGTACGATACACTCCGCATCATTTAACATACCAAAAGGCGATACTGCTCCTGGAATTAATCCCATCACCTTCATTAAGTCATCCGCTGAGGCAAAGGATAAGCGGCGGGTTTCGTGTTTCGCCTTGAATTCTTTCAGGTCAACCCGTTTGTCGCCTTTGACACTGATCAGATAATAATTGCGTTTTTTGTCATCCCGTACAAACAGATTTTTCGCATCGGCTTCCGGATAGGGAAGATCCACCGCGTCCAGTTCTTCCATATTATAGACCGCTTCATGCTCAGTTACCTCATGCCAAAAATTTCCTTCACTTAAAAAATTTAACACTTGCTCCTTATTCATAAAAATCCCCCTCACAACCATTCATATTTTTTAAATTATATCACATTGAGAAGGGGAGATAATAGAAACAGTGGAAAAATTATTTATAGGTAGTCAAAACAGAGGCGAACGCGTGTTCTTTTTGTGGTATAATTAAAAAAAACTGGAGGCAGCAGATGAAGCGATCGGAATTAACCAACCAATTAACGGAGGATACTTTTCATCAGTTTTACTATTTAAAGGAAGAACTAGTCAGTTTTTGTCGGCAGGAACAGCTGCAAACAACCGGCAGCAAACAGGAACTGACTCAGCGTATCAGTCACTATCTAGCCACCGGTGAAAGAAAAATCACCAAGAAAACGACGCGAAAGAACACCCGGGTGGCGATCGCACTAAATACACCAATTGAAGCCGATCTGGTTTGTTCAGAAATTCATCGAGCTTTTTTCAAGAAGCATTTAGGCCAGCAATTTTCTTTCAATGTTGCTTTTCAAAATTGGTTAAAAGCGAATACCGGCAAAACCTATCAAGAGGCATTGTTGGCTTATCAAGCAATTTTGGAAGAAAAGAAGAAGCGACCGACAACGATTGGGCAGCAGTTTGAGTACAATACCTATATTCGCGCATTTTTTACGGCAAATCAGGGGCGCAAACTGCCCGAAGCGATTGCCTGTTGGAAATACAAGAAGGCGCAAGCAGGACCGAATGTTTACGAACCGGCGGATTTGGCGGTGTTGAGCAGGGAAGGGGAGTAGTAGGGTGGCCATTTGGAATCCTTGGCGGGGCTGTCATCGAGTCAGTGATGGTTGCCGTTATTGCTTTATTCATGAAGGGGATAAAAAGCGTAAGCAGGACACTGGGATTATTGCGAAGACGCCGCAATTCGATGCACCGATTAAGCGAACGAAGCAGGACTACAAAATGAAGCCCCAGCAGCAGGTGTTCGTGTGCTTCTCCAGTGATTTCTTAGTGGAGGAGGCGGATGCCTGGCGTCCAGAATGCTGGGAAATGATCAAGGAACGCTCTGATCTAAACTTTTTCTTTCTAACCAAACGAATTCAGCGCTTTGAAGAGGTGATGCCGGCCGATTGGGGTGACGGCTACGACAACGTCAGTATCGGGGTGTCGGTAGAGAACCAGCAAATGGCCGATCAGCGCTTGAACTATTTTCAAACGCTTCCGATCAAGCATAAAACCATCGCCTGTCAGCCGTTACTGGAACCTATCTGCTTGAGCCGCTATTTAAGCGACATCGAATTGGTAGTCGCTGGTGGAGAGTACCATAAGCAAGCCCGGCCGTTAAACTATAACTGGATTTTGGCGTTGCGAGAAGAATGTATCGCTCATCAGGTGGCCTTTGAGTTTCGTCAGTGTGGGACTCACTTCATCAAGGAGGGGCAGGAGTACCAGCTAAGTTACCGCCAACTATTTAGCCAGGCGAAAAAGGCCGGAATTAATTGGTATCCTACTTTGTGAAATTAGAGCTAATAATATCGCAAACAAAATAAGTGCATAAAAAACAAAAACTAGAACTCGCAAACAGGAAACATTCCCCAGCGAATTCTAGTTTTTTAAACTTTGAAAATTTTCTTTAAGCCATTCTCCAGCAGCTGTTCTTCAATTGTCAGGTCTAGTCCAACATCTGTAACCAGGATGTCCATCTTATTAATGGGCAGAAAGGTGTAAAGCGCACGATGACCGATTTTCGTGTGGTCAGTTACCACGATTCGGATCTTGGCTGCTTTAATCATGTTCACCTTGGCTGGCACTAGCAGTTCGTTGAAATGCGTCAAGCCTTTATCAATGTTCAAGGCGGGAGTTGCTAAAAATACCTTGTCAACATCCAGCTTCTCCAAGGTTTCATTGGTGATCTGACCATTCAGCATAAAGCTGTCATGAAACAAAGTGCCGCCAGTAACAATGGTGGTGATCCGGCGGTTTTGCCGCAGCACTGATGCAATATTTACGTCATTCGTCACCACTGTCAAAGTCTGATAGTGGCCGCCTTCGTTCAAAGCCTTCGCAAGCTGAAGGGTGGTAGTTCCTGAATCTAAAATAATACATTCGCCATCCTTCACCAAAGTCGCCGCAAACTCACCGATGCGGTTCTTTTCATCGAGACACTCAGTCGCTCGATCTTCAAAATCCGGTTCATCCCGTTTGATACTAACCGGTACCACCCCGCCGTGAATGCGAGAAACCAAGCCCTGTTCCTCCAGCTCATCTAAGTCCCGCCGAATGGTTGTTTCATGAACGGCAAATATTCTAGCCAATTCATTAACAGAAATAAACTGATTCTCTTCGATTTTATTCAATATTTTCGTTCTTCGTTCTTCCGTTAGCACGATTTTAACCTCACTTTGCGCTTTTTACCTTCACTCTATTGTAGTATAAAATACCCAAAAAGGGAAAGCTAACCATTAATTTGTTGTTAATAATTCAGGATGACCCTGACAGGCCGCTAAGAGTTGATCAAAGTCTTGGTAGCTGCCAAGGGGAATCTGATTGATTTCTTCAGCAAGCGGGATAAAATCATTTAAGTGATAAACTGCCAAATCAGCACCGGCGGCAGCCAATAACCCATTCGTGGAGTCTTCAAAAACGACGATCTCAGCTTTGGGATGGCCAGAGCGTTCCGCCGCCAAGTGAAAAATTTCGGGGTCGGGTTTGCCTTTGGAGACCTCGTCGCCAAAAGCGGTGAATGTAAAATAATCCCACACCTCTAAAGCTTCTAAAATGGACTTAGCTTCGGCAGCAGGAGAGGAGGTGGCTAAACCGCAAGTGATTCCGGCAGTTTGGCAAGCCTTCAGAAAGGTTAGTGCTCCTGGATTCAATTCAAAACGTGCATTAGCAACGAAGCATTCTCGCCGACGCAAGATCTGTTCCAGCAAAGTGTCAAAGGGGAAATCGCTTCCATATTCTGCCAGAAATAATGGCTTAATAGCGTCAATCGGTGTACCTAAAACCCCGCGATAAAAATCAGTAGTCAAGGCGTAGCCTTCGCACTGCATGAAGCTCTGCCAGCAAGCAAAATATTTCTTCTCAGAATTAATCAGTGTTCCGTCCATATCAAAAATCCCGCACTTCATAGCTTGGCCTCCGTTTTCTTTTAATCTTACCATAAAAAGAAGTCGTAAAATCATTGATTTTACGACTTGGAGTAATTTGGCTGATTATGGAAAATGGTTTGCATGGCTTTACGCAAAGGAAAATACATCAGACTGACTATTATAATAGTAGAAAAAATGTTGATGACTGTCGCTGGCATGGTAGCCAGGGCAGCAAAGAATGCAGGTCTCAGTTGAGCGCCGGCGATCATACTCATTACTGTTGCTTTGATCACCGACATGATAAACTTGGCAATTCCCGCCAGGATGCCGATGATTACAATTTGCCAAACAGCTTTCGGCTGCTTTTTGAAAATCATGAAGCCTAGATAAGCGGCCGCGCCTACCGCAAAGCTTTCCAATAAAAAGTAGGGGGCCTCATTAGCAAAACCATTCAACATATCAAAAATGAAAAAGCCCATTCCGCCCGCCAAGGAACCTTGCCAATAGCCGGTTAATAAAACCGCTAATAAGACCACGGCATTGCCAAAGTGGATAAAGGCTCCAGTTGGTAAAGGGATTTTAATCATAGTACCGGCAATTGTCAAAGCCGTAAAAAGGGCAATTAAGACAATCGTTCGTGTTTTGTTAGCACTGTTCATCGTTCTTCAGCTCCAATCGTTTTTCTGCTTGGTTATAGGCGCCGTGCCAGACATGTCCGGTGAAAGGATTAATCAAGCTGCCGCCTTTAATCGCTGCTTCCACAAAGCGAATCGCTAGGTCAATGGCTTGTTCCGGCGAGTAATTTTTAGCTAAAGCTGCCGTGATAGCGGCCGCAAAGGTACAGCCGGCCCCATGATTGTAGGGCGTATCAATTAATGGGTGAGGGTAGAAGGTAAAATTCTCCCCGTCGTAATGCAGATCATAGGCTTGTTCCAGCCCTAATCGCGCCCCGCCTTTGATCACCACATGTTTGGCGCCGAAGGAATGAATAATCGCTGCCGCTTTTTTCATGTCCTCCTTGCTGGTCAGTTCTCCCAGCTTAGATAAAATTCCTGCCTCGCGTAAATTTGGCGTGGTAATAAAAGCCAGTGGCAATAAGTGCTGCCGCATTGCCTGAACCGGTTCTGCTTGGATAAAATCAACGGTGCTTTTTCCGCCCAGCACGGGATCAACCACAATTTTTTCTGTTCGTTGGCTCAAGGTCTGGCTGACTAATTCAATGACTTCCTTGCTAGGCAGCAAGCCGGTTTTAATCGTATCGATGGGTCCAGCGAAGACTGAATCGATTTGACTTTTGATCAGTCCGGTATCTAAAGGACTCATTGCATGACTGCCTGTTTCTGGATTCATGGTGACAATCGAAGTGATCGCAGCCAAGCCAAAAACACCGAATTCCTGGAAGGTTTTTAAATCTGCTTCCAAACCAGCCCCGCCAGTCGCATCTGAACCGGCGATAGTTACTGCTTTTTTCATAAAATGACTCCTTTCACATTTTTTTCAAGAATACAGCAAAGAAGCAAGCCTGAAAACAGCCAATTGGCTTTGTTTTTCCTCATCCAATTTTGAGAAATAGATTAGAACGCAAAAAAGCAGACAACTAAGTGCCTGCTTTGAACGTCATTATTTGGTTTCTTTCAACCATTCGTCACGAATCGATTCGGTTAAATGGATGATCCGTTTGCCCACTTCAGCGTATTGGCTGGTGGATAGATTGGCTAGCGAAACCCGCACAGCCCACTCGCCGCTGCCAAAGGCGTTGGCTTTCAACAGCATTAGTTGTTCTTTTTCCGCCAGGATAGTTAAAATTTTGGTTACAGTCCACGATTTTTTCAAATAAGCGGTGAATTCTTTGCCGTAGCGTTTTTGGACCCAATCCTCATAATTGATTTCGCAATAATAAGCGGTATCCAAAGAAGCTAAGGGTTCTTCTAAGCCCAGCGTGTGGAACAATAATTTTTCCCGCTCGTGACAAATCGCCATGACTTCATCCTTGTAGGCCTGTCCTTCATCCAATAGAGAATACAAACTGAACAAGGTCATCATCACTTGCTGTGGAGAAGAAAGTCCGGCTGCGTGGTTCAAAGCTACGTCGCGACTATCCGCTACGATTCGATCGATGAAAGAAATCTCACTTGGATCGCTAGAAACAGAAGCGTACCGTTCAGCTAATCTGGCTTGATATTCTTCCGGCAGTTCAGCAATTAATTGGTCGAAAACCGAGGCTTTCGCAACGGCAATCGTACCCACACGCCAGCCGGTTGCACCAAAATATTTAGAATAAGAATAGATGCACGCCGTGTTGTAAGGCAGCTCCGCAAACAAAGAAGTAAACTCGGGAACAAAAGTGCCATAAACGTCATCGGTTAAGATCATCAAGTTCTTATGGTCGTTGGTGACAATTTCCTTAATCAAATCAACGGTTGAAGAACAAATCGCATTGGCAGTCGGGTTGCTTGGATTCACTACAAATACCGCCTTAATACTTTTATCCCGCAATTTGTTAATCTCGCTGTCAGGAAATTGATAGCTGGATTTGCCGTCCAGCACCGTTTGCTTAGCCTGGATCTTTACTACGTCAAAATCGTATTGCGGCAACTCAGGAATTTCCAAATAAGGCGCAAAGGTCGGTAGCATCAAGGCAATCTTATCTCCTCGGTGCAGCAGAAAATTATTTATTAAAGTATCAAATATGTAGCAGATTCCCGCCGTTCCGCCTTCGACAGCGAAAATATCAAAGGGAATCGCTGAATTGGCAAACAGCTCTTGATTCAAATAGGCTTTAATCGGTCCTTCGCAGGCGGTCAGACAACGCACTGGGTTGGGATAATTGTCGCCAATGATGTGATCCAGCATTTCTGTCAGCCAATCATCCTTGGTTAGACCTAGATAATTGTTGTCAGAAAACCAAATCTTTTTCAAAAAGTCGGCGCCTTTTCCTGGGTGCTGCTGTAAAAATTCAACAAAGCGTTGACTGCGGCCGGCTTTGGCGGTAATCATACCAGCTGTTAGTTCACCGCTGTCATGCAGCGTTTCTTGGGTCGCAAATTGTCCTAGTAAAAAGAAAGCCTCCCGTGGGGTAGGTGCGGTCCAGTTAGGATTACCGCGACCGGCATTTAATAGGTTTTTACCGTCATTGTTTTCATGGATTTTTTTCTCTAAAAATAAACTTAATTCAAAGGGACTTAACTCTTCTAAATTGTTATCAGTAGCAATTGGCATAATTTCCCCTCACTTTACGATTGTTATCTTTATGATAACGCGGCAGTGTTTGAGGTTACCGATAATCCGCTAAGAGCTGCCAAAGAATCTAGGTGAGAGGGTACTAATAAACTGATGGCCTTTTCTTGCTATTTTCTTAGGGTTAGGTGGGTTAAGGGATATGGTCGTCCTTGTCCATCCAGCGGACTTTCCCCCGTCACAACAAAGCCCTGCTTCAAGTAAAAATTCAAGCCAGCGATGTTTTGTGTGTTCACGTCCACTGTGTGAATCCCGTCTTCTTGAATCAGCTGTTTGATAATTTTGCTGCCCATACCCTTTTGCCGATGCCGCGGCTCCACAAAAAGCATCTCCAGCTTTTCTTCAGCCGTACCGCTAAAGCCGACAATCTGATCGTAGTCGTACCACAGCTTCATATCCAAATCAACGAAGTAGTCAGGCATAGCTTTCTTCAATGCCAATAGATCCGGCTCTGCCAGAAAATCATGGGTCGCCCGCACGGAACGCTCCCACAACGCCACCATTACCGGGTAATCTGTCTCTTCAGCCATCCGATTGTACATATTGATCACCCTTTCTTTGAAAACATTTTCTCACAGGCAGCAAATTAAAACCAGATTTATATCCTATTTAAAGAAGGCTTCGCAAAACCTTCACGCGTTTTACCTAAAATACAAGTATCCCCAAAGTCCGGTAAACATATCGGACCCAAGACCCATGCAAAAAATCCTGAAATGATGGATAATGAATTTTATAGGAGGGATCGACATGGATCAGATCATCGCTTTAGTATTTATTGGCTTATTAGTGTACTTCGTCGTGAAAGTTGGCTCGTTTCTGTGGCGCATCGCCGGGGTCTTGTTTTTACTGTTCATCTTATATACATACAAGGATCAAATGATTTCAAACTTGCAATCCTTCATGTCTTCGCCAGATTTCGGCGGGCTGTGGCAGCAGGCCACGAATTTCGTCAGCAATCTTTGGCAAAAGGTCGTCGGATTCATTTCCATCTAATGCCAATCAATCAATAGGAATAAACGACTTGCCAGGCAGCTTTTTTATGTCTGGTTTTTTTGTGTTTTTAGGAGTGTCTTTGAGAAAATTATAAACACAACGATGCGGCAAAATATTTATTATCAATTTTTGCAACCAGTTGCCGGAGTTAGAAATATAAAATCAAATCGTTATCTTTTGAATGACAGCTATCGTTAAAAATGATACAGGTATAAAAACAGAAATATTTGACGATTTAAACAAAAAGCTTGAAATCCATTTCGTTTTAAGTGATTATATAGATAGAGAGTTTTCTCCCGCGATTACTGATCAGTAATCTTTCGTGTTTTTAGACGATTAAATCTTCATTATTAGTACAGATAAAACAGTTGTTATATTGTGTTACTTTATTCTAGGAGGCAGCTATGCTTGAGTTGAAAAATGTGTCGAAGTTCTATAGTAAGACGCAAGCCTTGAAAAATATCCAATTCTCGGTGGAGCCAGGAGAAATTGTCGGCATTGTCGGCAAAAGTGGATCGGGAAAAACAACATTGCTGCGGCTGTTGAACTTGATGGAGCAGCCCAGTGAGGGACAAATCATGATTGACGGAATCGATCAGCAGACATTATCCAAAACAGCTATCCGCCATCAGCAGCAGAAAATGGGGATGATTTTCCAGAACTACAATCTGCTGGAGAACCTGAAAGTATTTGACAATGTGGCTTTGCCTTTGAAACTGTTAAAAGAAAAACAGCCGGAAAAAGTTCGGGATTTATTAGAATTTGTCGGGATGAGCCACAAAGCGGATGCTTATCCGGCTCAGCTTTCTGGTGGGGAAAAGCAGCGGGTGTCGATTGCCCGGGCCTTAAGCCGAGATCCGAAGTGGCTGCTGTGTGACGAGGCGACCAGCTCGCTGGATGAAGAAAATACCGAAAGTGTGGTGCGGCTGCTTCATAAGACTCACCAGGAGCTGCGTCCAACTATTTTCTTTGTCAGCCATGAATTGGAAACGGTAAAGAGTCTGTGTGAACGGATTTTAGTGATGGAAAATGGTCAGCTGGTGGGAGAGTTCCAAAATAATCCTAAACAGTTTTTAGATAAAAAACTTTCTTACTTAGAAAAAGTGGAAAGGAGTCTGCAAGCATGACCTTTTCGCAAAGTTTTGTTGAATACTGGCCGTCACTCTTAATCGGCCTAAAGGAAACCGGAATTATGATGACGATTTCCATGATTATTTGTTTGTTGGTGGGATTGCCGTTGGGATTAGGTTTGTTTTTAGCCAATCCCAAAGTCAAGGGGAGTCATCCAGCTCTTTATTGGCTGTTAAATTTTGTGGTCACGGTGGTACGCTCGTTTCCTTATTTATTATTCGTAATCGCCTTAATTCCAGTGACGCGATCCGTTTTAGGAAAAGCCTTTGGTCCGATTCCATCATCGGTTCCCTTAAGCATTGTGGCGACCGCGATTTTCGCCCGTCTGGTGGAGCAGGTTTTACTGGATGTGCCGGAGGAAATTTATTTTCTAGCCAACTCTTTGGGAACCTCCAGGCTGCAATATATCTGGAATTTTCTATTGGTTGAGGCCCGCAGCGGTTTAGTGTTGGCCTACACCACTACCACCGTCAGCATGGTTTCTTATTCAACCGTGATGGGCGTTGTTGGTGGCGGCGGGATTGGTGACTTTGCCGTTCGCGTCGGTTATCAGCGGTATGAGTACGGCATTATGTATGTCGCCATCGTGATTATGATCGCACTGGTCTTCATTTTGCAAATGCTGGGGAACTTTACAGCACAAAAATTGGATAAACGGAAATAATTTATAAAAATATAGTAGTGGAGGAACAAAATGAAAAAGATCTTTTTAGCCAGCTTGGCAGTAGTAGCGACACTTACTTTAGCAGCATGTGGAGGAAATGATTCCGCAGCAAGCAAGGAAAACAAAGAAATCACCGTGGGGGTTCAATTGGAGTCCTCCAAGGACATTCTAGAAATCGCCAAAAAAGAAGCTGAAAAAGAGGGTTACACTATTAACATCATGGAAGTCAGCGACAATGTGGCTTACAACGATGCGGTGCAGCACGAAGAGGCGGATGCCAACTTTGCTCAGCACGAGCCTTTTATGAAGATGTTCAATCAAGAAAAGGATGCCAATCTAGTAGCGGTTCAACCGATTTATTATTTTGCGGGCGGATTCTACTCGAAGGAATATGATGATGCAACGGATCTACCGGAAGGTGCGAAGGTGGGGATTCCCAGCGATCCAACTAATGAAGGTCGGGCGTTAGCTATCTTAAATGCTAACGGTGTGCTTAAGCTGAAGGAAGGCGTGGGCTTTGACGGTACGGTTGCGGACGTGGTTGAAAATCCGAAAAACCTGACTTTTGAAAGTGTCGATTTGTTGAACTTGGCAAAAGCCTACGATGAAAAGGATATCGCAATGGTCTTTTGCTATCCGGCTTATTTAAAACCGATTGATCTGACTACTAAGGATGCTATTTTGTTAGAGGATGAAGCTGCAAGTAAACACTACGCATTGCAACTGGTTACCCGTGAAGATGAAAAAGACAGTGAAAAAATTGATGTTTTGAAAAAAGCGATGACGACTGAAGAAGTAGCTGATTACATTAAGAATAGTTCAGAAGGTGCCAATATTCCGGCCTTTTAGAAACAGATACAGACCCCTGAGAATTTTCATTCAGGGGTCGTTTTTTGTTTGAAGTTAGACCTTGCGCACATCTTCTTGAAGCAGTCGTTGACAACGCTGATAGCTTGCAACTATTTCTTCCGGCACATCTACATGTGGGATGAAGCCAGCACCCTTTGGTCCGTAACCTTCTTCATTGTCCTGCAACCGGCGAACTTCGCCAATCACTAAAGAAAGAAAATACTCATTACTCCACCATTGATCCATCGACGAGTTGGCAAAATGGGGTGCCTCATCATAGCCGATTAGCACGGGCTGCTCAAAAGGTACGGGCTGAATCGCCTCAGATGGTAGCGCCCACTCCTGAACTAAAGTCACCTGACTTCTCAGCTGCAGCAATGGGTCCTGCACCAGCCAAAAACTTTGCGGTCGTTCAGCTGTAGTAAATAAGTCCCGAGAAAAACGTGCATTTTCCCCAGTATTTGTCGATTGCGTGTCCAGGTGAAAAGTTAATCCGTGATCCGGGTAGTAAATTTCGAATAAGGCTGCTGTAATTTCAGCTTCAGATTTATTTTCCCAATCCGGCAAACTCATTTCCGGCCCTCGCGACTTAATGCTGTCGACCAAACGCTGTGTCCCGTGACCGATGCCGCCGGCGAAAATAATTTGTGTAATCGTCGGGTGCTGCTGGCAAAAATGTGCGGCAGCCTCTGTTAATTCGGGGATACTGTTGCCCGCGATTAATAGGGTCTCTGATTCAAATGCATGATTCTCAGGAAAAGTGGTTAGGTAGTCTACCAAACGTGCCAAATCCTGCAACATAGTAAAACCTCCTTGACGTGTCAGTTAAAAGCGTTATTATGTATTGTATCACGTTTCTTAAAGGAGCAAAAAGATGGAACAAATGACAACTGATCAATTAGAAGAAACATTGGCTCAAAATACAATTACTCTAGTAGACGTTCGCGATCGCGGAGACTTTGAAGCGCGGCATATTGCCCAAGCGCAAAGCCTGCCTTTATCCCAAATTGATACCTTTGATGGAGATCAAGCTGAGAAGGTCTACTTGATTTGTACCAGCGGCAACCGCAGCCGCCAAGCCGCAGCTATTTTAGAAGCTCGCGGTTATCAAACAGTCAATGTACTGGGCGGCATGAATGTCTGGACAGGTGAGACAGTAGCTGAATAGCTTATGAAATTAGGGCGGAGAAATCCGCTCTTTTTTATGATATAATCGATAAAAATCTAATGGAGGCGATACTATGCAGGAACAAAATCAAACTGAAAGAGAGATCAAGCAGATTATTGACACCTGCGATCGTCTCATTCAAGCAGAAAAATTCGACGAACTGGTAGAGTTCTATACCGAAGACGCAGTGCTAGTGGTCAAGCCAGGGATGGAAGCCCATGGCCGGGAACAAATCAAACAGGCCTTTATCAAAATCGCGGCTTACTTTGACAACTCCATCAAACCGATTGAAGGGGAAATGGTCTACTTAATTGCCGGCGATACGGTCTTAGTGTTGGCCCAAACCTTTTTAGAAGCCAGCGAAGCAGCGGTGGAAAACTCGGAATTTTCAATGGAACGCAGAGCTACCTATGTTTTCAAGCAAGTAGATGGTCGTTGGTTGTGCGCGATTGATAATTCATACGGGACTACATTATTAGAGAACTAAAAAACGAGAGGTGAACAGTTTATCCTGTTCATCTCTCGTTTTGCTTTCCATTCACTTACATAATATACTTCATAAAGAAAAATATACAGCCTGCAAAGAAGACGCCTGATATAATCAGCCAAACTAGTTGTTTTTTAATAATAAATTTTCCGTAGCAAAACGCTCCAATTGCTCCGGTGATTAAGCTCAAAATATCCATCGCTTCATGATCGGTTACGATCCGAGAAATCAATAAAATGCTCATTAGTATCATGCTGAAGGCCGCGGCTGTGCTCATAGCGAACTCAGTACTGTTAATTTTTGGTTGTCTTTTTTCCATCTTTTTCGCTCCTCATCAAACCCCGTGGTACCATTATACGTGATTCCGCTTTCAATGTCACTTGTTTTTCTAACCGGAATTTAACTAAGAGAAATACGAAAGAGAATGGAACATCCTCACATTTGACGATGTTCCATTCTCTCTTTGTCAGCTATTGGTTCTTTTACTATAGATTACCAATACCAGCATCGCCAACACCAGCCAGCCGCCGGAAACCAATATAGTCAGATCCTGCAGGTGAGGCGTCAAGATACCGGTCAAGGCAGCCCCAACGAAGAAGCTCACTAAAATCACACCGATATCAACGGCTTTTCCCCAAGCTTGGCGATCCTTTAGAAACAGACCATCAGCTACGTTGGCTGCCAATGTCCGGAAATTCCCTGTCATCATCAAAGAAGTGAAGGGGTCGCCCTTCAGCTTACGAAATTCCTGCAGCTGTGCCGCGGCTACCATCGACAAGACGGCACTGGACCAATGATCGGCTAGCCGAGAAGAAAAAATCGACACCAGAAAGATAAAAAATAATTCCCAGCCTAGAATAAACAGCTGCTGTCTTGGCGTGTGCTGATTAGGATGATGCTGCTGAAAAAGCCGCACTAGGATGGTTCCCAGCATAAAAGCGCTAATTGAAATGATGTAGCGGCTAATACCGGGACCATCAGCTGAAAATGAATGAATTCCCAGCAGTATCAGATTTCCGGTTTGCAGCCCGGCAAAGACCTTCCCGTGAATTAAATACGAATACGCATCTAGCCCACCAGCAGAAACTGCCAACAAGGCACCAACCAGCAGCGTTTCGTGTATTGGAACTTTGTTTTCTGTCGTTGACATGTCCATTCGCCCTTTTTTCTATATTGCTGGTAAAACTCCCAGCTTTTTTATTTTGCTTTTCACTTGAAAAGATTATTTTTCACAAGTATATAGCTTATCACAACAGGCTTATGGCTGTCTAGCTTCACAAAGAAAAAGGCACTGAAAACACAATTTAATCCTTAAACAGCAGGGCTTTACTGTTAGGGAAGGTTGGGAAGCTGTCCATCGGAATTTCCCAATCCTGCTCCGGTACGGAGAAACTATATTTATTAACCAACTGATCAGAGAATACTCGCATCGTGTGCAAGGTAATCCATTCGCCAGCACAACGATGCATCTCGTTGAATTTCCCACCGCCTTGGGCGATCATTTCATATTCTTCATCATAGGAGATATGTTTTTCCTTGCCAACATAGCGTTTCAAACGAAAAACATCCGGTGTTTCAATCGTGCGTTCATCGTGGTTGGTGCCATAAATATCCAGTACTACCCAGCTGTCTTTCGGAATCAAGTAGCCGTCAACTCCTACATCTCGAACCGCAAAGGCTGGCAGCATCGGGAAGAATGGGTAATAACGGCGCATTTCTTGAATAAAGGAATCCTGCAATTCACTAAATTCTGCTTTCAGACGTTGATAAATATCTGGACGGCTGAACAATGCGTGACCCATTAAGGCAATCCAAACAGTTAACGCAACAGTTGGGCGGACAATATTTAACAACTCCACCGCCGCAGTATCAATCGGCAGCAAGTCGCCATTGTTATCTGTCGCGTTAGCAAAGGCATAAAGTGCCACGTCTTCTTTGCCCGCCACCGGATGGGTCCGGGCCTGCTCAATCAATCCTTGCGCCCATTTTTCGGATTTCTCACGATTTTTAACCCCTTTAAGGTGGGCAGTAGGACTGGTAATCGCTGAGCTGATCATAGAAATTTGATAGTCGGTGAGTTCTTCGATTTCCTCTGGGCTGTAATCCGCTAAATTAATGCCGGACCATTCACAGATTGAACGGAACAAAACATCCTTTGCCACATCAAATAAAGTGAATTCCCCATGCTGCTGATCCAGCTTCTCAGTCAGGCGACGATCAAGAATGCGATGGTATTCCTCCATCCGTTTCGGACTCATCAGATCCATGAAAATCGTTTTGCGGTGAGTGTGGTCTTGTCCATCCAAGGTTTGAACGCCGTCTTCACCGAACAAGGTTTTCAACACCAGCTTCGGCATCGCACCTTCTCGTTTGAAATTGCGAGGATCATAGAAAATCTTCGCCGCCTCTTGGCCATAAATCGCTGTGATTTCCTGATTTAGCAGATGAGCCTTCACCACTGGTGCGTCAGCTTCCTTACGCAATTCGGTTAACAGCAGATAGCCTTCCTCCAATCGTTCAGTAACATCGGTGACTTTAATTTTGATTTCTGGTGCTTGTTTCATTTTGACATCCTTCTTTCTGAATTTTGCTCTAAAATAATCGTAACTTTTTTCGTCAAATTAAACAAAAAAAACACCTCGAAACTAGTAAGTAAGGGGAACCAAACGTATCAGTTAACCTATCGAAAAAAATAAGTTAGGATAGCTCCAGCACAAAAATAAATTGGAGGTTTTTTCATGGGTTCTTATTTGCATTTTTTAGGTCATCAACTAAAAGGCTGGCCGCAACAAAATTATTACTTATTCTATTTCAGCTTAGGCTGTCAGATTATGACGCTGGTGAACAGTCCGATTACTTGGCTGTCGATCGTGGCTTTTATTGGGACTAATTTAGGTGTTTTATGTATTTTATCGATTAGCGCAGCCAAGTCTGTCAATGGTGTGTTGGGTATTTTATCAGCGATTTGTTTTATTGTAGTCGGTTTTTCTGCTAAGAATTATTTGAGCATCGGCGAACAAATTGCTTACATGGTAACTTTGGATATTCCGGTCCTTTTGAGTAAAGAATGGAACAGCAACATGGCCAGCAAGATTCGCCAGTTTACCGGCAAGAGCTGGATCGTTGCGATTGTCGGAACAGTGATTGTGTACTTTATTTCCGGCACGCTGATTCAACGCTTTACCGATGATCCCCGTCCTTGGATTGATGCGATTGCATTTGCGATTAGTTTATCCGCAGGCATTATCAGCTTCTTGCGTTACAACAATCAGTATTTCTGGTGGTTAGCTTCAGGATTGGCTCAGATGGTTCTGTGGTTTATTTCCTTCCGACACGGCTCAGCCAGCTTGGCGATGTTTATCAACAGTTCGGTGTATTTGATAAACGATGTATTGGCCTTCACGATTTCTCCTTGGTACAATGAAAAGGAACGCCAACGGATGCAGGAGCAAGAACAGGAATATGCGAATCAACATGGGTAAGTTTTGAATGGTCTAGGTAAAGTATTGTTGGTTTGAAATAGATTGGGGAAGAATAGTGTTTCATAATCTCAGTATCAAAAGTTCATAGCAGGGTAATTTCTTACTATCTCTTATTTAAGGAGCATAATGCGAAAGGTGCTGGAAAGGCAACAGATTAGCCTTTTCAGCACCTTTCATTTTGATTGTGGAAAGAGAGAATTGTTCTAATCTTGAACTATCTATTGTATCTAATTAGACCATGTTACAAATATTTTGGTTTTTTTGGAAAAATTCAGAATTTTTATCAGAACATTTGGTATAATTATAAATATTCAAGTTTGTAAAAATTTATCAGGCAAATGGGAAAACATAGACACTGGAAATAAAGTGATGAAAGATGATTAAAAAAACTAGCGATTTGCTTTATTTTGTTTATTAGTTCATAAAGACAAAGACTCATGCATTAATTGGAAACGTAAACATTAATCTGATCGAAGGTGAAATATCTTGACTTTTTCTTGTATCAAATGCGGATTGTGTTGTAGAAAAGTGGGTTCGATCTCCTATCTATCATACTTGGCAGAAAAAAATGGTTGTTGTAAATACTTTGATGAATCAAGTAATCTTTGCACCATTTATGATAATAGGCCAGAATTGTGTCGTGTAGATGAGAGTTATAAATATTTTTCAGATAAATTGAGTCTGGATGAATATTATTATTTGAATATGGAGGGGTGTAGGAGTTTATGGAGAGAAGCGAAGATGATAAACAAGTAAATTCTCAAGAAAAGAAAGACAAAAAAAGTGAGATCTTAAGGGCGGGGCTAGCTGGGGCGGGAAATGACACAGTACAACGGTTTGGTTCTGCGGTCAAAGAGCATGGAGTAGCTTATAGTGGAGTTGATAATGAGACTGGTAAGCAACTACATCAAAGCTTAAAAGGTATCTCAGAGGGTAAGTTAAATTCAGATCCGCATTATCGAGAACAAAATATCAAACAACAAGCTGGCTATTCTGCAGAAGTGAAAGAAGTTGCCCGACAAAATGCTGAAAAGAAGATAGCTGGAAAAAAAGGTAGCATGTCTAGGACAGATGATATAGGAAGAGTTAATGACCCTTTAGCTGATACTGTAGAATTAGATATGAATGGTAAGGTTATAGCAGGCACTGAATCTCAGATGAAATTTGTAGGGAAAACGCCAGAAGAAACTTTAGGCAAATTGAAGTCTCGCAAATATGAAAAATACTTTGAGAATGATGTGAAAATAAAGGTCGCTTCAGATCGTTATGATGGACTTAAAGAAGAAATTCAGGTTCAACTTGAGAAAAAGGAGCAACAACTTATTAACGCCAAGGGCAAGGGAAATACAGCGCTTGCAAAAAAACATGAAGCCGAAATAAAAAAGCTGAATAAGATTGATAATAGTTTAGAAAAAAGTACTGTGAGTACTGATGATAGCATACAAGCTAGACTACATCCAAAGTTATCTACTGGAAAGGATATAGTTAAGCTAGGCCACCGTGCTGGTTTGGAACAAGCCAAGGTGGGTGCGATTGTAGGCGGTTCCGTTTCAGGATTGACCAATATGATCGCCGTTGCAAAAGGAGAAAAAAACGCGAGCTCTGCAGTTGTTGATGTCACAAAAGACGCGACTAAAGCAGGAGCTTATTCTTACACAGTTGCTTTTGCAGGGAGTTGCCTAAAAGGTGGTATGCAAAACTCGCAAAAAGAATTTATCCGAACCTTATCGCATACTGGTTTGCCTACTCAAGTCGTAAATGTAGCTTTAGAAACTACAAAAACATTATCCAAATATATTCAGGGTGAAATCGATGGAACTGAATGTATAACAGAATTAGGTGAAAAAGGGACAGGTATGCTTTCGTCAACCATGTTCGCCACAGTGGGACAAGTTATGATACCGATACCTGTTGTAGGAGCATTAATTGGAGGTATGGTTGGCTACACATTATCCAGTTCGATGTATCATGATTTTGTCGTCTGTTTAAATGAAGCAAAGCTTGCAAAAGAAGATCGGCAAAGAATTGAGGCTGAATGCGAGGAAGCCATAAAAGCGATGCGCGCATATCGTAAAGAGATGAATGAGATAATCAATGAATATTTGAGTAGCCACAAACAAGTTTTTGATAGTGCTTTCTCAGGTATTAAAGATTCATTGCAAATAGGTGATGTGGACGGCTTTATATCCAATGTTAATTCAATAACTAAACAGCTTAATGGGAATGTTCAATTTGAAACAATGGATGAATTCGAACAAATGATTGATGATGAAAAACCTTTTGTTTTATAAAATTTAAAAATGTAGAAAGGAAGTTTTTATTATGCCATTACCTTTATTTTTAGGAGCCGCTGCAGCCGCAGCCGCAGCCGCCGGAGTTGGAAAAGGAGCACATTCTGTTGCTCAGAACAAAAAAGCAAAAGAACTAAATTCTCATGCTCAAAATCTCTATGAAGAAGCAAAAACAAAAGCAGAAAAGGCCCGAAAAGCTTCAAGTAATTCTTTAGAAAGCTTAGGAAGAAAGAAACTAAACATACTTGATGGGAATATCTCAACCTTTGTAGAAACTTTCAGCCAGATAAAGAACGTCGAGTTGGAAAATTCGGTGGGATTAGATGAATTAAAAGTCTTCTCTTTGGATGAACAAAGTATTGCTGAGATGAAAGAGTTAGGTACGATGGCGACTTCAATGCTTGGAGGACTTGCCGGTGGCACACTTGGCGGAGCACTAACAGCCTTTGGAGCGTATAATGCAGCAATGGCTTTAGGAGCAGCGTCTACTGGTACTGCTATTGCTACTTTAAGTGGTGCAGCCGCAACCAATGCAACATTAGCTTTCTTTGGAGGCGGTGCCATTGCTTCTGGTGGATTAGGTATCGCAGGTGGATCAATGGTCTTGGGTGGCCTTGTAGCGGGACCAGCGCTGGCTGTTTTAGGTTTTGCTCTCGATGCCAAAGCTTCAGCAAATCTTGACAAGGCATATGCTAATTTAGCTGAAGCTAAAAAGATTGAAGAAGAGTTACTCATCGTAACTGATTTGTGTACGGGTATTGCTCAGCGATCTAAGATGTTTTACAAATTACTTAGCAAGTTAGATAATCTTCTAACACCTCTTAATTCTACGATGAGTTATATCGTTGAGACTGAGGGAACTGACTTTAGTAAGTATAATCAAACAGCCAAAGAAAAGATTGCTATGAGTGCTTCTGTTGCCTCTGCTATAAAATCAATACTGGATACACCAATTCTAACAAGTGATGGCGAGTTAACTGAGGAATCAAAAGAATCTGCTGAAAAAGTAACAAGTTTTATTGCAGACGTAAATAAGCAAAATAATACAAAATGAGAAAACAATGAATGGACATTTTGCTTATAATTAGTGTTATCCGCAAGGCGTCTACTCCTTTAAATTATAAAACTAGAAGAATCCAGATAGATTTCATTTTCTATCTGGATTCTTTTTTTGGCATATAATTATTAGTAATCATCTTCGTGTTCTAAGAATTACCGACTGAAATATTTAGCCTTCAAATTGTTCGTATAATTCGAAAGAAATTCAGGATGTGGGTGTTTTTCGAAATCATTGTTATTAGATCCCAGTATATTACGATCGAGTTTAATAAAGTATTTTTTTCAAATTCTCTAACTTATTTTCAATTGGTCTAAAAGTTCGGTATACTGAAAAGGAACGGAATTTCTGCAATTACAAAGATATATCAATGAATAGAGGGATAAGGTTAATGACTACATTTTACTTTGTGCGTCACGGGGAAACGGAAATCAATCGCCAGCGTCGTTTCAATGGAGCAACGGTGGATTCGCCGTTAACCAAAGAAGGGGCGGAAGCTACCGAGCGTTTAGCTGAACAGTTGAAGGATGTGCCTTTTGATCTGGTGGTTTCATCCACCCAGCAACGAGCGCAAACCACAGCTGAGATTCTTTTGGCTCATCACAATCTGCTGGACCCGAGCGTGTTAACCACTGACAGCCGCTTAATTGAGTTGAATCTTGGTGAGTGGGAAGGGGTAGAGATTGACAGTGTCTCGGACCATCCGCAAATTGACAATTACATGAATCGGCCAGATTTATTTGATGCTGAATCAATTGGTGCGGAAACCTATGACAGCTTGCTGGAACGTACCAACGAAGTATTACAAGATTTGCGTAAGCAGTACCCTGACGGAACGGTGTTAATTGTCAGTCATGGCATCGTGCTGCGGACTTTGCTAAAAACGTTGCAGGGAATTCCTTTAGGGAAGACCCGCGAAGGCGCGCCTTTTGCTAACGCCAGTGTGACGATTGCCCATACGGATGGCGATGATTTAGTGTTTGATACCTGGGGAGAGACGTTTTAAATTTGAAAGGAGAGATTACGTGAAGATTGCTTTGATTGCCCACGACCGTAAGAAGGATTTGATGGTAAAACTGGTAACTGCTTATGAAGTAATTTTGCAGGAGCATGAGCTGTATGCCACAGGTACGACTGGAACTCGGATTATGGAGGCTACACAGCTGAAGGTGCATCGCTTCAAGTCAGGCCCATTAGGCGGCGACCAGCAAATCGGTGCGATGATTTCGGAAGATCAGATGGACATGGTACTTTTTCTCCGTGATCCTCTGGCGGCTCAGCCGCATGAACCGGACGTAAACGCCTTGATTCGTCTTAGTGACGTGTATGAGATTCCACTTGCTACCAACATCGGTACTGCCGAGATTTTAATTCGCGGCTTACAGGTTGGTTTAGCAGATTTTCGTGAGGTCGTTCATGAAGGGGATAATCGGCCGATTTCTTTATAAAACAAAAACCAGCTTCTCCTATCAAAAGGATAAGCTGGTTTTTCTATTCTGAATCTCGTTCCCGATCCTTCGGCATATAGGCTAATTCAATCATGGTTTCCTGCTGCTCTAAAGGCACGCTGGTATCCGTCAGGAAATACTCATAGCTGCGTTGACCAAAGACGCCATTAATTTCTTTAATTGCCTTCAATAATTCCTGGTAAGGCTCCGTCAGGACATCATAATCTCCGATAAAAACAGTGCGTACCGCATGGTAAGGTTCCTGCAGATACGCTTGGAATTTAGGTGTTGACGGCAGCAGACGCTCCACTGGAAAACCAATTTCGACAAACTGCAGCTCATCCTTGGCCTGACCATTTTCGTCTAAATTCATATAAGAAATAAAAGGCGTCCCCACTAGCTGAGCATCGTTTTTTAGAAGATAATTTGACAGCTCCGCGAAGGCATTGCCGATATATTGGGGCAAATGTTCATAAGAGATATGGGTAGACATGGTGACCACCCATTGTTCAGGCTTTAGAATCTGTTCAATCTGCATGTAAGGGCTCCAATCTGAGGTGTTGTGAGTTTATTGTAGCAATCTTCGAAAGCGAATACAAATTCTTTTCACTCCTCCGGCCAAGAAAAACGCAGTACTTGACCATGGCGCTGTAAATAATTGAAGAAAATCGGGAAAAGATCGACATCCTGCTTATCCAAATACTTTTTTTCCTGCAAGCTTTGCCACTTTTTAGCAGGCACCTGCTTCAATAATCGACGATAAGCTTGATCCGGCTGCGGCTTTCTTTGATAGACTGTTCGTCCAATCAATTGACCTTTGGCGTACAAGTAGCAGTAGTACTTTTTATCTTCCGGCAAAATCCCCACAAAAACCGAATCATTAGTAGCCTGCAGCAGCTGGCGATTACGTCGCAAAAAGCGTTCCACTAATAAATAATTGCCCCACCAGCGTTGGGCTGTTTCGAAATCCTTGCGATCGCTGGCTGCTTCCACCCGTTCTTCGATCCGATTCAGCACCTGGGTAGAACGCCCCAGCAAGGTTTGCTTGATCTCCTCCAAGCGCTGAAGAAATTCTTCCTCAGGCTGAACATCCTGATAATCTGCGACAATCCCTTTTGCGTAACGCAAAGGTCCATCCAAATGATAGACACTGTTCATCGTATCCTTGAAATCAATCATTTTACTTTTGCGATAGAAGGGGCCTATGACAAAGCCGTTATCCGACCAATCATCTAGGACGCGAAAATAAGGCGGCTGATCTAAGAACTGGAAATAGCCGTATTCTTCATAGTGATTCATCAAGCGATTATAAGGCGGACGCAGCTCATGGATCGTTTCACATTCCAAAACCAACGCATCGAATTCGGTGTCCACCAGCTGGAAATCAAAATCAGCGATCAAGCGGATCATTTGCTTTGTCTTGTTGGCATGTGCTTTACTATTTACGAAATAGGAACTCACTCGCTGCTTAAGTTTTTTTGCTTTTCCCACATAGATCACTTGTTTTTGCGTATTTTTCATGTAATAAATTCCTGGAGTTTCCGGAAGCTGCTTCACTTTTTCTTTAAGTGTTGACATAATAACCTCCCATCTATGTCTATTGTAAACGTTTGGAGGTAAAAATTCGATGGAGAAGTCCTAAAAAGAATTAATCCGTTAACTTTATGATTTATTAATTTGAAGAATAAAACATCGTTTTGGCTGAAGAATTAATTCATGAAACTGCCAGGAATTGACAATTATACTCAGAAAAGTTGAAAAAAATCTAAGCTTTTGGTAACCTTGTTTCACCAAATATGCTATAATTGGAAACGTAGGAATATTTATATGAATGGAGAGGTGTTAATGGAGAAGAAAGTACTCACTCGTAGAGAACTGCGCCAGCAAAAGCGACGGTTTACTAATAATTATCAATACTTGAAAAAGGGGTCGGCAGTAGTCGGAACCGCATTAGTAACTTGTTCGGTGGCAGCGCCGTTATTTGGAGTGAATCAAGTAGAAGCTGTAAGTAACGACAATACAGTCTCCGCATCCAATGTTGACAAAGCAGCGTTTATCAACGAAATTGCTAAGGTTGTTGAACCTTTAGCAGACAAAAATGACTTATTCGCCTCAGTAATGATGGCTCAAGCAATTGTAGAAAGTAATTGGGGACAAAATAGTTTCGCGCAAGCACCATACAATAACTTGTTCGGTTTCGAAGGCCAATATCAAGGCCAATCAGCTATGCTGGACAAAGAAGACTTTTCAAACGGGGCTTCTGTTACTTCCAAGAAAGAATTAAAGATCTACAATTCCTACAAAGAAGCAGCCCAAGACTACGTAGAAATCATGAAGACCACTGAAAAAGATGGTCAAGACTTGTATTTCGCTAATAGCTGGAAGAGCAATGCCGGCGATTACCAAACAGCTGCCAAAGCATTAGAAGGCCGTTTCAATCAACAGCCGGATTATGCCCAAGCGCTAATTAACACGATCGAAGAAAATGAGTTAATCAAATATGACCAAACGGCAGTGGCAGCGACACCAGCTGTTCAACAAACACCTGCACCCGTTGCAGCGGCAGCACCAGTGGCCCAAGCACCTGAACAAGTAACCCAATACGTGGTTCAATCAGGGGACACTGTAGCATCCATCACTGAAAACTTCGGCATCACGCCGCAGCAATTTTCAGAATGGAATGGCCTGCAAGACAACGTGATCTATTCAGGTCAAACGGTGATCGTAGGCACAGGAGCAGAAGCCGTTACACCAACACCAGCGCCTGCACCCGTTGTTTACACGGTAGCACCAGCTGAACCAGAAGCAGCACCAGTCGTGGAAGATACGGCAACACCGGAAGCACCTGTTGTCGTGGACACACCAGCAGTGCCAGAAACACCGGCTCAGCCAGATCCAGCACCGGTCGTTGATAATACAGTAACACCGGATGTTGTAAAACCAGCACCGGAAGAAAATAAAGAAGCAGACACGCCAGCCGCAGATCCAATCGAAACACCAGCAGCTGACGATACGGCCGATAAAGCGCCAGCACCAACAACGCCAGAAGTTGTTCAACCGGAGACACCAGCGGAAACGCCGCAGCCAGAAACACCGGCTCCAGCTCCGACTGAAACAACACCTGCGCCAGAGCAACCAGCAACTGACCAAGGGCAAACCAATGCAACTGGTGAAGCGATTGTTCAAGAAGCAGAAAAATATTTGGGTACGCCTTACGAATGGGGCGGCAGAACGCCAGATGGCTTTGACTGCTCAGGCTTCACTCAATATGTATACAAACAAGTAACCGGTGAAGACATCGGCGCTTGGACGGTACCGCAAGAATCAGCCGGTACCCAGATTTCTGTTGACCAAGCACGCCAAGGGGACCTATTATTCTGGGGCGACCAAGGAGCGACTTACCATGTAGCAATCTCAACCGGCGGAGACGGCTATATCCATGCCTCTCAACCAGGCGAAGACGTGAAATACGGTTCAACTCAATACTACACACCAGACTTCGGTGTTCAAGTATACTAATCTAACAGAGATACAGCCAAGAAACGCAATTGCGCGCTTCTTGGCTGTTTTTTTGCCTATTGAGAATAAGCTTTTCTTCGTTACGATCTTAACTACCGAAGCTATATTTTTTATCAAATGAGGATAAATTTCAAGAAAATAGAGCAATCATGTATTTTACTATTTTCTCAACTCCAGCTATTCAGTATAATAATTGAAGATTCCTTAATCTCCTCCAGAGGTAAAAAAGGCTCGAACACTTCGCTTTATGAATGAGAAAATATCTTGAAACGTTCGTGTATCCGCCTTCAAAGGACGGCGGCCGATTCAATGAGTCCTTTCTAATGAAACGAACAACTATCTATCTGACAAATAGAAAACTTACAACGACAATACTTACGCAGCAAGGAGCGTGAATAGGTGAGCAGAAATCCCAATAAAGACAAACCAAGCAACGAAGAGTTAATCGCACTAATCCAGCAGGAGGCCGCCAAGTTAGGTCGGACCCCAACAAAAAGAGCGTTTCAGTATGGAGATTTAGCCTACAAAAGATTTGGAAGTTGGGAGGGCTTTTTGGCAAGCGCCGGTCTAAAGCCGACTAGCCGCAAAAAAGAAATAACCAATGAAGAGCTGATCAAATTAGTCCAAGAAAGAGCGGGTGAATTAGGCCGAACCCCAGGAATGATCGAGTTCCAGCAGGGTTTTCTTGCAAAACTACGATTTGGTAAATGGAGCATCTTCTTAAAAAGTGCCGGGCTAAAGCCAGCGGAAAATAAACGGAGCCAAAAAGCGATCACCAACCAAGAGCTGATCGAATTAATCAAGCTGGAGACCAAAAAACTAGGCCGAGTGCCGAAAACACAGGAGTTCCAGCATCATTTTTTAGCCAAGAATCGGTTTGGCAGCTGGGGAGCATTTATAAAAAATGCTGGCTTGGAGCTGACGCTACATAAAAAGAGCATTACCAACGAAGAGTTAATCGCATTAATCCGGAAGCAGGCAGCTGAACTAGGTCGTACACCTTTCAAAAAAGAATTTGAGCATGGCATATTAATACAGACCAGATTCGGTAACTGGGGTAACTTTTTACAGCGTGCAGGTCTGGAGCCAGCCTCACTTGCGATGCGCAGAAGCACAATCACCAATGAAGAGTTAATCCAATCTGTGCAAAAAAGAGCGGACGAATTAGGCCACACCCCTTTAAAAGATGAGTTTGAATATGCTTCATTAGTCAGCTATCGCTTTGACAGCTGGGAGGAATTTTTAAAAAGTGCTGGCTTAACGAAAGCGAAAAGATACAAAATCGCGATAACCAATGAAGAGCTGGTGAAACGAGTGCAGGAAAAAGCCGCTGAATTGGGCCGCCCTCCTACGGTAGATGAATTCGAATATGCTCATATAGCAAGAGGCCGAATAGGTACATGGAAAAAATTTCTTATAGAAGCCGGTCTAGATCCGGGAAAATCCAGCGTGCCTATGCATTCGATTAGCAATGAAGAGTTAATCAAACTAGTACAAGAAAAAGCGGCTGAATTAGGTCGGTCACCAATCATCCGAGAGTTCAAGTATAGTCCACTTGCCATCAGTCGATTTGGCGGCTGGGGACAGTTTCTATCCAGTGCCAAATTAGAGCCAAGAGCGGTGGGGGAACATAAGGATGCGATCACCGATGAAGAGTTAAAGAATTCAGTCGTTAAACTAGCCTTAAAATTAAAGCGCTCACCAGCAAGAAGGGAATTTGAATATGAGGGTATAGCTATTTATCGCTATGGTACCTGGACTAATTTTCTGAAGACGGTCGGGTTAAAACCGCTCAAATCGGGGGTCCGCACCAAACCTAGTGATTGGATAACCGGTGAACAGCTGACCGATTGGGTTCGTGAACGGGCTGAAGAGCTGGGTCGAACGCCGATTATGAAAGAGTTTAGATATAGTGATATTGCCGCCAAGCGTTATGGCGGTTGGAAGAAATTTTTGAACTATGCCGGCTTAGAGCCAGGCCGACGCAAACCAATTATTAGTGATGAAGAATTAATCAAAGCGTTTCAGGAAAAAACAGCAGAATTAGCCTGTATACCAACTCGAAATGAATTTCAGCATAGCACGGCGGCAGTTTATCGCTATGGTACGTGGCTCAAGTTTTTGCAGCATGTAGGCTTAGGCTTTGACGAGAGTGAACAAGAGATAAGCAAGGAAGAGTTGATCAAGTTAGTCCAAGAGCAGGCGGCTGAACTAGAACGAACGCCGTTGAAAAAAGAATTTAAGTATGGTGAACTGGCCAGAATCATGTATGGCAGCTGGGAAGCCTTTTTGCAAAGTGCAGAGTTAGAACTAGAGCGTATCGTCATACATTTCAGTGACGAAGAGCTGATTGAACAGGTTCAAAAACTAGCCGCAGAGCTGGGCCGTACACCGGTTTTCGCTGAGTTCACAAATAATGAGCTTGTGATCAAACGTTTTGGCGGCTGGGTAAAGTTTTTGAAACTAGCCGGCTTGGAACCGACTGGATCGAAAAACCCAATCACTGACGAAGAGTTGTTTCAAAAAGTTCAAGAACATGCAGCTCAATTAGGCTCTCCGCCGAGTATTCACGAGTTTGAATATGGTGGGATTGCGGCTTGGCGTTTTGGCAGCTGGAACCAGTTTTTAGAAAACGCGGGTCTTGATCCTCAGCGATACCGTCTATTTATTAGTGACGAAGAGCTGATCGAATTAGTTCAGCAACAAGCCGCAGAACTAGGTCGTACACCGACTAGGGAAGAGTTTAGACATCGTGCCCCTGCATCCAGACGCTTTGGTAATTGGAAGCAATTTATAAACAGTGCCGGCCTAGAGTTACCGCCACGAAAACTCGGACCCATCAGTGAGGAGATGCTGTTTTCCTTGGTCCAAAAACAAGCCGCAGAATTGGGCCGTTCACCGATTAATACAGAATTTGAACATGCCGCATTAGCCACGTATCGCTATGGCAGTTGGAACCGATTTTTAGAAAGTGCTGGCTTAGAGCCAAGAAATAAAACGAAACGCAAAAGAAAACGGCAACTTAGCGGTGAAGAGCTGATTGAAGCAATCCAAGAACAAGCCGCAGCACTGGGCCAAACGCCGAAGACTAAAGAGTTCGATTACCATTCACAAGCGGTAGCCCACTTTGGCAGTTGGAATAAATTTTTAGAACAAGCGGGTTTAGAGCCGCGAAAGCGCAAATCAGTGTAACTCGTCAGTGACGAATATTTAATTGAAAAAGTCCGCAAACGAACCCTTGAATTAGGTCACACACCTAGTGCCAGAGAGTTCAAACAGAGTCAAAGAGCGGCTATCCGCTATGGCAACAGGAATCAGTTTTTAGAACAAGCAGGGCTAGAGATTAGATAGTCTTCCTAAACTGTATGGAGTTTAGGAGAGGCATATCCTCTTACCTTCGAAGAAAAGGGTTAAAGAACCAAAAATTGCCTAGGATTTAAAGGCAATTTTTGGTTCTTCCTTTGAATTCGCGACTAAGATTCTAAAGACAAAATAAAGCAGTTCATAAAAATTCAACCACCATGCATTTTGTGTGAGCTCAACCTTCTAATAATGGATAACATTGTCACTATCCCGTATTCTTGCGATAATTTCTTTTCCTTCGGCAGAATGTAAAAACTCAAAGGTGCTGGAAGGTACTAGTTCTTTCACCAAGTTCAATTGATCCCTTTGAATGAGTTGTCTAATTTTTGAAGCACTAATGATCTCGCCATCGATAGTAAAACGCGGGATTTCAAAACAGGATATTCCAGAAAAGGGTAATCGGTTTTTCATCACAGTATTGTAAATATTTGTCACGGTACTGAAGGGTTCTTCCCCTACAAAACGGCTGGTAATCGCTAGTTCTTCGGCTATTTTCGTGAATATTTCGATATCCAATAAAGCCTGCGTCTCAATCACCGTTTGGTCATCTTTTAAGAAATAGCTGGGAAACGTGGAGGTGCTGATCATATAAGGGCCAGTTTCGTGATAAATAATGTTGCTGAAATCAGCGGTTCCTTCTTGAATCAGCTTTTTCCTGACCGAAAAGGGGAACAGGCTGGCATCCTCGCTAACCATGAACAAGTGAAGAAGATCGCTGCTCCGGCTAGCTTCTTCAATCAAATGACGATGGCCCAAAGTAAATGGATTGGCATTGATTACTACACTGGCAATGTTGGAATGCTGGGCAGAGCCTTTCTCCAAATTGTTCAAGTATTTGCG
Organism: Candidatus Enterococcus moelleringii; assembly: GCF_017377575.1. GTDB lineage: Bacteria > Bacillota > Bacilli > Lactobacillales > Enterococcaceae > Enterococcus_A > Enterococcus_A moelleringii. The sequence continues at coordinate 8,543 of NZ_JAFREM010000001.1, read as the reverse complement.
GAATCCATTGGGCCGATTCTCCATAAAAACTAATGTTTCGCCGACTCTGGCAATTTCAAAAAAGCCTAGATCAGTAAAAAAGCGCACAGATTCGGTTTTTGTATAGACAAACAGGTGAGCATTTCCCCGGCCTTGCTGGTAATCAATTAGATGGGTCACCAGCAGATTCATTAATCCTTCGCCTTGGTACTCCTTGTCGATTGCCAAACAGCGCAGAGTACTTTTGAAGCAACTACCTGTGCCAACAAGTTTATTGTTTGAGTCATAAATTCCGCACGTATAATCAAGATTGTCATCTCTGCGAATGCCTTCTTGCTTAAGCAGACGGTTGACCTCTTCCTGGGCAATTTTGTCCGAAGCATAAATGGTGCTGACTGAATATTCGGTCATAAGTTCCTCCTTGAAATTTATAGCGGGCCGCTGCGAAGCTGGTCGATAAAGGCTTTTATTTGTGGTAATTCCAGTACAATATCTGAAAACATTAGATAGGTGGGACGAACGAAGGGCTCACCGTTGGCAAATTTTAGCGGGACAATATCTCCTTCGAAGTCTTTCAAGCAGATTTCCGGCACGATTGCCCAACCGCCATCCAGCTTAACCATCTCGACACAGGTGGTGATGTTATCGACATAAAGTCCGTTACTTTGATCGGAATAACCATTTTCATGCATCCATTGCAGCAGCTCTCTTTCAAAGGCCAGATCGGTTTTTCTTCCTATATAAGGCAGCTCGCTAAAGGACTTTCCCTGATTATTCTTACTCTTGATGGCGCAAATATTTTCCCGGTCCAGCAATATTTTCTCACCCTTCCAAGGATAATCGCCCCGAACCACCGCAATATCAATCGTTCCTTCCAGTAATTGGTTGTACAATTTCCGGCTATGGTCCGTTATGACATGCATGTTTACATGAGGAAACTGTTTTCTGTATTCTGATAAGACTTCCGGCAGTTTGAATAGGGAAAAGTTTAATGAAATTCCAGCCTTTAAATGCCCTGATACTATATTTTTGGATAAATCAAGCTTCTCCCGCATAGTCTGAAGCTCCTTGGAAACTTGACGAATGCTCGTTAAAACTTCTTCCCCCTCTGGCGTAAAATAGACGCCTTTTCGTGAGCGAATGAGGATTTTTATCTGAAGTTCACTCTCAATTGCATTGATCCTTTTTGAAAGTGAGGATTGAGAAACATACAATAATTTAGCCGCATGGGTAATGTTTCGGGTCTTATCTAAAGCCAGCAAGACTTCAAAGTCTCTCTCATCCATAGAACAACTCTCCCTCCTAAATTTGATTGTATTATTCTTAGACAGTATCAAAAATACTTCAGACCATTCCTTTTGGATATGGTTGAGAAAGTAGATAATAAACGCTCTCTTTGCTTTGATTATACAGTAAAGCTGGAAAAATAGAGACCATCTATCGATTCATTTTGGGAATGTCTTACTAGGAAAAATCGGACTTTTACAGGATGGGGAGATTGCTGTTTACTTAAGAGTGTAAAGACAAGGAAGGAATGAGAGCAGATGGAAATTAAAAAAAGCGCCGTGGCCGGAACGCTGGAGTCCAGTGATGCACAGGTAACGATTGAACCTTCAACTAATGGATTAGAGCTGACGATCCAAAGTAGTGTAATGAACCAATATGGTCGGCAAATTCAAAAAGTAGTCTTGGAAACTTTAGAGAACTTGCAGGTGAAGGATGCGGCAGTAATTGTGATTGATAAAGGTGCGCTGGAGTGCACGCTTAAAGCCAGAGTAGAGTGCGCGGTATTTCGCAGTGGGGATGCTTCACATAAAAACGTTTCTTGGGAGGTATTATAAATGGGACAACGACCAGCACCGCAAAAATTCCGTTTGCGCAGAACCATGATGTTTATGAATGCCCAAAAGCCAGGCTTAATCAAAGATGCCTATATTTACGGGAGCGACAGCATTATTTTAGATTTAGAAGATGCTGTGGCAGAAAACCAAAAGGATGCCGCCCGTTTTTCTTTATACCAAGCCTTGAAAAATATCGATTATGGTAAGACAGAAGTGTTGGTGCGAATCAACGGTCTGGATACCCCTCATTGGGAAGAAGATATTCGCTGTGTGGTGGCTGGCGGAGCAGACGGTATTCGGATAGCCAAATGTGAAAGTGCCGTAGATGTAAAACTGGTTGAAGAACATGTAGAAAAAGCGGAAAAGGAATTCGGGGTTGAAGTGGGCCGTACGTTGCTGATGGCTGCCCTAGAAAGTCCGCTGGGCATCATGAATGCCTACGAAATTGTTACCGCATCGGATCGCATGTTTGGCTGTGCCATATCCGGCGGTGATTTCCGCAAAAGCATGCATGTTCAAATTGAAAAAGACGGCATTGAGATGCTGACGGCCCGCGGTCAAATGCTGTTAGCCGCTCGAGCAGCCGGCGTCCAGTGTTTTGATACCATGTTCCCGAATATTGATGACATGGAAACCTTCAAAGCAGAAGTAATACAAAATAGAAGAATGGGCTTTGATGGCAAGAGTATCGTGAATCCTAAGCAGATTCAATTTGTCCATGACACCTTTGCTCCGACGGCTAAAGAAATTGCCTATGCCGAAAAGTTAATCCGTTCCTTTAATGAACAAGCCGATTCAGGGGTAGGTGTTTATACCGTTGACGGAAAAATGGTGGATATTCCATTTTTTGAAGATGCACGACGGGTACTGGATTTAGCTAAAGCAACCGGCGTCTACCAAGGTGACCTATAAGAGGGGGAAAGAAGCAATGAAAAATGCTGTAAATCGAGACATTCTAGATGAACTGCTGAAAAACGGCAAAGAAGTTTATCAAGGTAAATATTATATGGATGGAAAATACGTCAAAAAGGATTCACCGAAAAGCAAACGCCAGGTGAAGCCGCAGGAAACCAAACTTTGCCAAAGTATTCGCGAGGCCTGCGAACGATGCGGTGCCCATGACGGCATGACGTTTTCTTTCCATACTGAATTTCGTGATGGGGATTATGTTGCAAGTATGGTGGCCAAAGTCTTAGTTGAAGAAATGGGACTAAAAGATATTACTGTGGCAGCTACATCCTTAGGGAATGCCCAGGAAGTCATCGCCACTTACATTGAAGAAGGAAAAATAATTGGGGTTCAAACCTCTGGCGTCCGTGGGAAGATCGGGGAAGTGATCTCTGCTGGAAAGCTGGCGAGCCCTGCAATCATTCGCAGCCACGGCGGAAGACCGAGAGCTGTAGAAGCAGGGGAGGTTCATATTGATATTGCCTTTCTCGCAGCCTCCACTTCAGATATTTTTGGCAATGCCAAGGGAGTAGGCGGTAAAAACAATTGCGGATCAATGGGCTTTGCGGTGCATGACTCCCATTACGCCGATCATACGGTAGTGATTACCGATACGTTAGTAGGCTTTCCTAACCTGCCATCCTCGATTTCTGCCATCGACGTGGATTGTGTATGTGTAGTGGACAATATTGGCGATGCGGCGAAAATTTCCACCAAAGAAGCCCGCATGACTGATAATCCTAGGGAACTGATGATGGCTGAAAATGTGGCGAAAGTAATTGCTGCGACACCTTATTTCAAGGACGGTTTTTCATTCCAAACGGGAGTAGGCGGACCGTCACTAGCTGTGAATCGTTTCTTGGAAAAATACATGGTGGATCGCAACATTCGAATGAGCTTTGCTTTAGGTGGAACCAGCAGCGCCATTTGCGAACTGCAAGACAAAGGCTTAGTTGACCACATTTTAGATACGCAGGATTTTGATCAAGGGGCGATTAATCATATTTTCAAGCATCCTAATCATCACGAAATTGATCTAAGCGAGTATGCAAACCCTGCTAATAAAGGTGCCTATGTAAATAATTTGGACTTTGTGGTTCTTTCAGCGCTGGAAATTGACACCAGCTTTAACGTAAATGTCATCACAGGCTCTGATGGTGTTCTTCGGGGCGCTCCCGGTGGGCATCCCGACACAGCCGCCGGCAGTAAATGCTGCATCATTGTTACCCCATTAACCCGCGGCCGCATGGCAACAGTCTGTGATGAAGTAGTAACCGTGGCGACACCAGGGGATTGCGTCGATGTTCTTGTCACCGATTATGGCATTGCGGTGAACCCGTTAAGACAAGATTTAATCGCAAACCTGGATGAGGCGGGAATTCCCCATGTAACCATCCAAGAACTGAAGGAAAAAGCCTATGAACTGGTGGGCGTACCAGATAAGCTTGATTGGGAAGATAAGGTGATTGCGGTTGTTGAATCAAGAGATGGAACTATTTTGGATGTTGTGAAACAAGTCAAACCCTTTAGTTTTTAATGTTTGAACAAGGAGTTTGTGTTGAAAAAACCATTCCTATCGTAAAATAATTCGGACCGAAGACAAACCAGTTTTTCATTAATACAGCCATCACCCAGCTCACTTACTGATCTGGGTGATGGCTGCGTTACAGTCCGATGTGCGTTCACCGATTCAACAATCTCTGTTTAAACTTGCGGATTTTTATCATATATTGACTGGTGACTATTACGCCAACAACCAACATGCCAAACGAAAAGCCTAGAGCAAAACTAGCAATCGTTTCTGTAAAACCAGTATCAGCAACACCCATCAGGTCAAGAATAATAAACAAAGCAGAGGCGATTGCGCCCAATAAAAACAGAATATGCATTCTTTTCGTCAGCTTTTTTCTTTCCTCATTACTGTAATCCGCCACCTTGAGTGTGGTTTCTTTTAATTCTTCATTCATTTTCTCGCTCTTCCTTTCTCCATCAATAATTTCTGCAATTTCCACTTCGTAGTAATCGGCAATTTGAATAAGAACATCTAGATCAGGCATATTAGCCCCGGTCTCCCATCTCGAAACCGTTCGATTAGATACCGACATAATTTCAGCAAACTGTTCCTGCGTCAGCTGCTTCTCCATACGAAGAACTTTAAAAAATTTGCCAATCTTTGCTTGATCCACTCAGTCGCCCTCCTTTCAAATTCAGATTACTGGATATCCAGACATAAAAACACGACACAAAGCGAGAAATGCCGCGATTTCTATGTTAGACATCCTGTGTCTAGTAAATAAATGTTGATTAAATACCATTTTCTCTACCTTCAGTGGCTAGAGAATTTTTCCCCATTAGTATATCACGGCAGCATAACCGACTTCAAAATGTGCTTGTAACTTATGATAGGCAAAAGAAGGCAAATTTTTCCGAAAGCGCCGATCTTGAGTCACAGCGATATTGTCTATTTATTAGCGACGAACAACTGATCGAATTAGTTCAGCAACGAGCCGCTGTTTTCACTCATCCAAAAACAAGCCGTGGAATTGGAGCGTTCACTGGTTAATGCAAAGTTTGAACAGGCGGCATCAGACAAGCATTATGGCAGCTGGAACAAGTTTCTAGAAAAAGCCGGGCGAAAGTCTAGATAATCTTCCTGAACTGGACGGAACAAATGAGTGTTATCGTTTCTAACCATCGAAAAAAGTTCAACGGGAAAAAAATCACCTAGCTGATTTCGATTTTTTATCAATGATTAGTACAAGAATGGAAGCCTTACCTCGAATTTCAAAAAAGCAACTATTTTATAAACAGCACGTTCACTTGAATTTGTGTACTTGAAGTTGTACAATAAATGTGGAAAGCGGGGTTTTATTATGGAAGCAGTAAGTTACACAAACTTCAGAAAAAATCTGAAAGGTTATATGGAACAAGTCAATGATGATTCGGATTCCCTAATTGTTACCTCACAAAACAAAAAGGATATTGTCGTTATGTCATTATCAGATTATGAGAATCTTATGGAAACCATGTATCTCTTGTCAAGCGAATCTAATAGAGAACATCTAGATGCATCCATAAAACAACTGGAAGAAGGTAACTATACAACCTTATCGTTAGAGGATCTCTAATATGGAGCTTAGATGGTCGCCAAAAGCAATTGAAGATCTAAATTATTGGAAGAAAAATGATGTTACGAAAGTGAAGCGCATAAAAAAACTTATAGAAAATATAATGGAAACACCTTATGAAGGAATTGGTAAACCAGAGCCCTTAAAATTTCAATGGAGTGGTTACTGGTCTAGAAGAATTAACAGCGAACATAGATTAATCTATAAATATACTGACCAATACATTGAAATTGCAGCGTGTCGCTTCCACTATAACAAGGATTAACTCGAATCCTAGTCAGGATTATCCCCGCTAGTATTCATTTTACCCAACAAAAGCAAATAGATTTTTGGTTCTTTTTCTAACATACAACAGTAGAAGAAAAACTCATCTAACAGATATAAAACTTCTGTCAGATGAGTTTTTTATTCTAATGATTATTTTGCCACTCGAATGCAACCAAAGGCTAGCGATAGCAGGACGATACAAAACAGGGGAAAGACCATAATTGAACCCGTGTGAAGCAGGCCGATCAAAAAGGTACAGATACTCACGATGATGTAATACCCTAAGCTCAAAAATGCCCCCGCTGTACCAGCCGCGTCAGAAAACTTCGCCAACGCCAAGCTTAAGCAATTGGGCAAAGCCATTCCTATTCCTGCCAAGACAACAAAAATCCCAAGGGTATAAAAGATCACCTGCAAGGATAAAGGCAAAGCTAAGAACGAAATGCCACTTAACAGCAGCGTACCCAGCAAGGCCAATCTAATCCCTTGCTCGATAATTTTATTCGGTGATTTTTGCTTCAGTGCTCGATTAGAAAGCCATGCGCCTAAAATAGCCGCCAAAGCAACCACGCAGCCCATAAAGCCATACTGACTTTGGCTAAAACCAAATTGCTGGATAAAAATAGTCGGCGCTTCGGCATGATAACTGAAAAGAATCCCGTTAAAAATCCCAATCAGCATGCCAAAAGCAATCGTATAACGATCCGTTAACATACTTCTGCCAATCATCAAGATTCTTTTCGCCGCAAACGCACCAGACTTAATGGCACCAGTTTCCGGCAAACTTTTCAAACTCCAAAACAGCAACACCAAGCCCATCAAGACTAAAAACAGAAAGACTGCACGGAATCCTTGATATTGTCCCAAGAAGCCGCCAATCAAAGGTCCAATGGCTGGTGAAAAAGCCAAGGCTGCCGAAATTTTGGCGAACAGCTGATGCCGCTCCGTCCCTTGATAGTTATCCCGCAAAATCGTTTGAGTGGTAACTGAACCGGTACTCGCACCAAACGCCTGGATGAACCTCCCGACAAATAGCAGCGCCACGCTGCTGGAACTGAAGCAAAGAAAAGAACCAAGGATATAAATCCCGATGCCAAAGTTCATCGCTTTGCGACGTCCGATATAATCCGAACTAATTCCCCAAAAGAACACGCCCAAAGCAAAGGCCAGGAAATAGATACTCAACGTCATTTGCGCCAGGTTCAGCGTGATGTGATAGCTGCTGGCAATTTCGGTTAAAGAAGGTGTATAAATAGTCTCGCTAATTTGTGGAAAGCCCACAAGACAAACCAGCAAGGCTAGATTAATTTTTTTGTTTTCGGTTGATGCGATGTTTTTCTCCATGTAAATGCTCCTAATTAGTTAAAATCTGGGAAAAAAACATCCTTGGCCGGGAAACGGTGGGATCATGATCTTTATCCAATTGTAAAAATTCACGAGGTCACCTCTTTCTGTACTTGATTTATAGAATCGAACAAATACTGGTTTATCAATCGCAACCAGCTCTGAATAAATGCTGAATCGTTCTCCATTCTACAATATTCGTACCAAAAGATAAAGAGCCGAGAGGGAAGCGGCCATAAAAGATTGAAAAGTCATTGCTAATGTGAAGCCGGGCAGGAGTTCTCAAGAAAAAAGAACATCAGAATTTTCTGTTCAGTAAGTTACCCTGAACGAAAACTACCAGATGCTCTTTTATCCTAATATTATTTATTCCGCAATTTTTTCTTCGCCTTGTTCGTATCCATAACCACTCAAACCTCCTTAACAGTACGAAAAAGAAGATATTAGTTCATAAAGGGTCTCTTAGTTGCTACAGTAAACGATCCTGTATCTCTTCGATCTGCTCAACAGTCAGACCTGTGTATTTTAAAATTTTATCAATGGGTTCATTTTCCTCCAGCATGTTTAAAGCTACCTCTATTTTTCCTTCTTCTCTAGCCTTTCTATCCACCGTAGAAATCACCGCATCATTCACCATCTTCGCTTTATTCATATCCATAATCAATTTCTGTTCCTCCTCTGCTAACGAATAAAAATCGGTTTTCTTCTGAGCTTCCTTCAAATAATCCGGGGCGTCATCGGGCACTTCACCAGTCTTGAAAAACTGCTGCCAAAGATAGGCTGCGCTATTTCGGTCAATATTCTTATTCTTTAAACTCATGAAGCAAAGAATAATAATTTCCTCCCCATTGTGGGAGCGCATTAACTTAAAGGTGTCCAAATCCAGTATGCCGAACTTGCGAATCGCTGGCCCATCTTTTTCGAACAAGTGGAAATCCAGGATATTAATTCCGTAAGCCGGACGCAGGGCGGAAAAATTGTTGCTATTGATAAAATCCGCCATCTCTTGATTACCCAGCGTACTGCGAAAGGCCTC